>NZ_JBITJI010000006.1:0-616648 GCF_044459885.1 Nocardia sp. NPDC050175 | reverse complement strand
ACGTACGAGGCACCGGAGGCTGTTGGTGGTCGGTCGATGGAGGGTGATTTCAGGGAGGCTGTAGTGGCGCGCATTCCAGAGTTGATACGGCAGGGACGTCTGAACAGAACGAGGATCCACGATTTCCGGAACCGCCGGGCAGGAGACGGGTCGTCCGCGGCGGCGGCCGCGGAATCTCACGCGCAAGCGGGTGGTAGTGCATCCGATAGCCCGGCGCTGGATCCGTTCTATGCTGAGATGCTCGCTGCGGTGGACCGCGACTTGCAGCAACATTTCTATGCCGAGGCCGCTGCTGACGTGGTGGGGGCGTCTTCGTCTCGGGATGGCAGTGGGGCGTGGCCTTCGGCTCCACCGGCGATCGATGACGTCGACGAGTACATGGGTCCTGCGAGTTGCGCGGTCTCGGCTGTGAACTACACGGCCGACCGGAACCCCGAAGCTCCGATCACCCGGCCAACCGAGGATACTGTTGGACTCGGCGGGATGAGCGGCCAACAATTCGAACACTATGCCGGCACCGAGTTGCGGACCTTCAACAGCCACTCCGACATCACCCGACATCTCGAGCGACTCGGTGATGGCGCAATCTCTGTCGTCGTCGATGTCTATAACAGTTTCATCGACATCCGCGACAACCCCGCCGATGTATTCGGGATCGGTGCGCATGCTGTTGTCTTCGAGAATCAGGGCGGGACGGTATTCGTATACGATCCGGCTACCGGGCGTCGCTACCCGGTGGGTGAGCATCCTTCGATTGATGGGGGTGCGGTTCTTGGCGTGGTGTATGCCTCGGACGGTTCCCCGCAGATCGTCGGCGGTACTCATGGCATCCAGGTTCTCGGCAACGTGCGGATCGGCGCGAACAACCGGAACGACGCCTTCACCGATCGACCCGACAGCATCACGAACTCCACCCCGGACATGTCCTCGATTATCAGGAAGCTGTCGTTCCTGTCGACCGACGACGGTACGGATGACGCTCGGCCGACACCGCAGGCAGCCACCGATGGCGTGGTCTTCTCGCGGTCGAAGAAGGCATTGGGTGGCAGTGACGTAGGAATGATCGGAAGGATCGGCGGCGAAGAACACCTCGTCAAGACCGGAATCTCACGAAGCCAGCTCGGCCAAGCCGTCGACCATTACGCGCACGGCCGGATCGACAAAGCGAACAAACTCCTCGGCTACATCGTCAATGATTCGGTCCGGCTTACCAACAGCGGCGAGAAAGCCGAACGGAAGCAAGCACTGACCGATGCTTTCGGTGACTTTATCCGCACAGATAAAGGTCAAAGCCTGGTCAGCAAGGCGAAAACGGGTGAACTGAGTATCGGCGACGTCAGCGATATCCACGCAACCCTGGCCGCCGACCTTGGATTGCGAACCGCGCTCGGCATACCGGTTGTTTTCGACGTCATCAACGTGGCTGCGGCACAACACCTGGTCAACGCCATGCAAAGCACCTACCTCGCCGCGGAGCATATTCCGGACTCGTCCCTGCTGGTCCTGCCCGACAACATCTTGATCGGATCCCGGCTCATCCCGGACGCCACGCCGCTCGACGTCTTCCTGACCCGGCACTTTCTTCCACCCGATGTATCGCTCACGGACGCGAAGCATGCTGCTGCGCTGATCAAGGAAGCCGCCGCCGGAACACCGGTGGAATCGGACGACCTCACACGCGCACAGAATATCGTCTCGCAGATCAATGACCCCGATAACCTTCGCGCGAGCCAACAGGCACTGACCGCCACGCTACGAGAAAAGGGATTGGACGGCCTGTTCGCGGCACTGCTGACCAGACTGACCCTGGGGGAGTCCGCCGACCTCGGCCCGGACAACATGCTGGTCGTCCGCGGCGATTACGACCGGAACAAAGTCGTCAACATCGACGTCACGGGATTCCGCTACGACCGGAAAAACGACTTCCAAGCCGACCCGCAGGCTCCGCCTCGTCACGGCTGGGGGAAAGTCTTCGAGAACCCCGAACTCGCACCCACTGTGCTACTCGACAACAGCGTCATGAGCAGTCGCTACGCGAAGGGACTCGATTCGGTCCACACCGCGATCGTCGACTCCATACACGAAGCGCTACACCATAACGCCACACCCGAGGCCGAAGCGGTGCGACGCTGGTATGCCGCACTCGACCTCGACACAATAAACACGTCGCTCCTTTCACTGAGCCAAGAACTGCAGAGCATTCCGGTCGCACCGGACGCCGACGCGATAGACCGCGTACTGAACCGCAACGTCTCCTTCCTCGGCGACATAGTTCACGCATCCCGCAACTTCGACATCACCAAGTTCCTGTCGAAGCAGTTCGGCGCCGAATATCCGATCGGGACAGAGCTGTATCTACACGCCTCGACCGGAGACATACGCGCCACCTTCAGAAACCAACACGTAGAACTGCATTCCGACGATGACCGGCAACCCACCGGAACGAATCGACGGACCGATCAGTCCGATAGTCGTTCAGTACTGGCCAATGGAACACAGCACACCATCGAAGACTTCTGGGACCACCTTCTCGCCGAACACACGGCTATGGGCGTAGAACGTGTCACGCTGGTGCGAGCACACGGCATCGAGACTCCCGCCGATCATGCCGCGGCATTCGAGCCGCGCGAGGGCGACACGTACTTCGGTAACCTCCTGGAGAAACCGGCAAAGGCCGAACTTCTGGAGCAGCTGGAAGAGGCCGAACGCCGGAATAACCCGTGGAAGGTCGAACTCCTCGAGGAGCTGCTGAAGCAACTGGAAAGGGCTGGAATCCCCGGGGTCACCGTCCCGCGAACACATTTCGACGAGAAGTGGTTGGAAAGGCCCGCCCCACTGGCAGATCACGAACGCCTGGAAAACCTGTCCGACGCGCAGAGACAGGAACTGATCCCGGTCGTACCGGCGACACTCCTGCGCCCGAAACGCTGGGATGGTGAGATCTCCACCCTCGTCGACTACAACGGCGACGTGACCGACCTGCCCACCCACGGCAACGAACAGGTGGTTATGGCCGACCGGGACGGGCACGACTACTACGAATTCGACGATCCGGTCCGGGGAAAGCAGCGCATCCCCGTGGAGCTGGCGGCCGATTTCGATTTCGATGTCGATCCGGGCGATCCGGACGGCCGCCTCGGTACGTTGAGCTGGGACCTGCCCGACGGTCTAGTGCGGTGCTACGCCTTCGACGAGACCGGGCTGGCACATATGCAGATGTTCTACGGGGACCGCCTCGTCGGGAAACCCGGAGACGGCCCATGGCGGTGGATAAGGAGCGACGAGGGTCCCAAGTGGTTCCGTGTCAACGCACCCACCAGTGTTCTGCCCGAGTTTCCGAGATTCGTCGCTCGCCCCGACGACCCGATATTCGCCGAAGGCGGAGCGCGCTCGCAGGACGCGCGCCAGACGCTCGGCGTCATCTGCTGGCTGGTCGCACCGCTCAAGGATCGAGCCGACCGCCACCAGCAGATGATCCACGCCATCATTCACAACTATGGCGATGGGACCGGCGCGGTCCTGCTCAAGGTCGAGGTCGACGGAAAATGGACATGGAAATGGCAGCGCGTCCTACTCGGCTACTTCCAGACACCCGGCACCACCAGCGGGCACATCATCGGGCACGAACCCGGAGACCCGCAGTGGCCCAGCATGATCGTCAATGCCTGGGCACTGCAATTCGGCGAGGGCAACGGACACCTCATCTTCGCCAAGGAGGGTTATGCCCGCCAGGCTGGGGAGCACCTCAGCCCCGGCTTCTACCGCGCCCCGGAAGGCTGGCGGCAGCAACCGATCGCCAATGTCGATGGCGCGTCGTTCCTTAATCCGCTCCGGTTCGATATCAACACCCTGCATGCCGTGGTGGGCGGCGACCTCGAGTTCTCCCGCAACCTCGCCGATACCTTCCCCAACTTCGTGCGCGAGGCGAAGACGCGCAACGAGAAGATGTGGGAGCATCTCGTCGACATCCATAACGGTGACATGGACGAAGTCGGCGAAGCCATGGATCGTTTCATGAATTCGGAGTCCATCGGGTCGCCACCGGGCTTCCGAACGTACCTCGACGAGCAGTTCCCGAATCGATGGGACGCCGAAAAAGACACTCTCGCAACATACTTCGACACCGTCTTCCAGGGCCCGGCCGAGCATCGGCTCCTCGCCGCCCCCTATCTGGATATCGTCGGCCGGGCGATCAGCGAACTGATCCGTTACGCACACGAACGCGACACCACCGTCATACTCGGCATGAACGGGTTGGGGCCGGACTTCGAAAGCATCACCGCGGTGCCGGGATTGGTCGGTGGCCATTCCTATCGAGTCATCGGCACCGAACCCCGCGGGATCCTGCTGGAGAGCCCGTGGGACCACCACGGCCCCTATCTCCTTCCGGACGCCGGCATCGAATACCGGCTCGACCCCGCACCCCGCGGCACGGTCGACTACATCACCGATAAGAACGGCAGCCACCGCACCACCACCGACGGCACCGTCTACGGCACCTACACCAACGGCACCGTCTATCGTCGAGACCCCGACACGACCGGAAACGGCTTCACCGAATACGGCATCACCCGCGAAGCCACCACCTACCGCGAAACTTCCGATGGCACCCGCCACGAACGCTATCCCACCAGCGAAAGATACTGGCGCACAAGCAACGGGACCGAATACCGCACCCTGCCCGACGGCACCAAAGAACGCAAACAACGCCACGACACCGACTGGTCACCCGACACTCGTGACGACCCACCCGACGACATCACCATCCCACGCCGAGGCGGCATTCTCTTCGTGGATTTCAAGCACCTAGTGAAATTCAGCGGCATCACCTTGATCGGCCCAGCCGGGCGCGCCGCATACGAGGACGTGCCCGACTACTCCGACCAGGGCGGCACGGGTGCCCCGATCGGTCGCCCGGCGCATCGGGATGCGAACGACGGACCCGAGCGTCCCATCGCTGCGCCGACATCGACCGCTCTGCATGTGTCGCCACCAAGCGGTGGTGACGTAGATCGCGCGGATGATTCGCGGCGGCGGCGGCCGCCTGCCGGCCTCGGCACGTCGAAGACGTGGTGGCGGGATGTCGGTGAAAGTTGGTGGAACAAACTGGATTTTTACAATCTCACCCGTGCCGAGCAGCTCCGTCTGCTGACCGATTTCCCGGCTCTGCGCACCACCGTTCCGATGGATTCGCGTTACACCCATCCGGGCCTCGAACCCGGCCTGGGGCAGCAGCAGGAGGTCGAGCTCGGCGGTCCGACCCGAATCCGTCGGCAGCGTTTCACCCAGGCCAACCTGCATCCGCCGCGATTGCGGCGCTGGCACTGGTTGCCGAAGCTGACCGACGCGCAGCGGGAGCGGGCCATGCCGACTCCTGGCGTGCCGATGCGGCTGCCCCGCCCCGCCGGCCCGAACCTGCTCACCCTGGTCGATGCGCACGGCAGAGTGGAGCGGTTGGGTGCCAAGGGCGAGAAGGTCCCGGCGGAATTGGTCCGCCACGGCAACGGACCCGGCTACTACACGATCATGCCGCCGAACGAGCCGATTCGATACGTTCATGAGAATCTGGCCTGGGATTTCAAACTCGAGCGTGATCCGAGCGGTGGCAGCATCGGCCTGCTCAGCTGGGATGTGCCGGGTGGTCAGGCTCGATTCCTCGCTTTTGACGCTGGGAACAACCCGATCGTGGAACCGCTCGACTACGGTAGTCAGCTGGTGGTGAAGCACGGGTCCTGGCCGTGGCGGTGGGTGAAGATGCCCCACTGGGACGGATTCGTCCGTATCAACGCTCCGCACGATGTGCTTCCGGCGCTACCCGCTCTCGCGCGCCGGTGGCATGATCCGATGTACGGGCCGGATGGGCCCAAGCCGGGCGACGTCGGGCAGGGTCTGGCCGGCAATTGCTCGCTGCTGGCCGATCTCAAATGGCTTGCCGAACATGATCCGCAGGCGATTGAGGAGATGTTGCACGACAACGGTGACGGCACCGTGTTCGTCCGTCTGCTTCCCAACAACGACGGCAATACTCGGCCGGTGTGGGTGCGAGCGGAGAAGCTGATCTATGTCGAACCGGGCACGGAGACCGGATACTTCATCCGTCATTCGCCTGGGGAACCGTTGTGGGCCACCATGATCGAGAAGGCCTATGCCCAATTCTTCGGCGGCGCCGACGGTTACCTGGTGGTGCATTCGGCCCCACTCGCCCTGGCTGCGTCACGTTTCGGCAAGGGCTTCCATCTGGCTCCGGGGGGATACCTCCGGCAACCGGTCCACGCTGTGCACAATATTGAAATATTGAATCCGTTCAGGTTCGATCTCGCCACGCTGCACGAATTGGTCAGCGCTCACGTCCTTCGAGACCAGGGGAGTTCCGAGCCGGATATAGAGTTCTCTCGCGCTTTCGCCGAGACCTACGATGAGTGGTGCGCGCCGCGAGACGCGGGGTGGAAGCGTCTCCAACGTGTGCACCGGGGCGATCAAGTTGCGTTGGACAACGCCTGGCAAGAGTTCCTGCGCACCGAAGATCCCGCGTCTCCCACTGGTTTCCGTCGCTTCTTGGACCGTCTCCACCCGAACCGATGGGAGCGCGAAAAGGATGCTCTGACAAGATATTTCCAGGAGACATACGGCGGGCAGGCGCAGGACAGACTGCTGTCCGCCCAATCCATGGTAGCGGCTCGAGCGATCGGTCGAATGCTGGAGTGGGCGCACCGACGCGGTACCAGGCTGACAATCGCGACACATTCTTGGCCGGCGGATAACGGGAATCCGGTAGCGGGCCTGGTTCCGGGTCACGCTTACACGTTTCTGAGGATTGAGTGCGATTCGACCGGCACACCGGTGCGCATGCTGTTGGAGAATCCACACGACCTTCACGCGCACCTCGTTCCGATCGCGGGTATCGAAAATCGTCTGGACCCCCGTGGCATCGATTACAGCGGGGAAGGAAGAGTTGACCGGACGTCGCAGGACGGCACCCGATATATCACCAAAGGTTCTCGGGCCAACCGCAAGCAATACCGCATCGATCCGGGTCCCGACGGTGCCGTTTACGGGCTCGCCGGAAACAGCCGCATCTACACCGCCAAGGACAAGACGTTCCACCGCACCGATGCCGACGGCAAGAGATACCGCAGCACGAAAGATGGCACGGAATTCTCGACGAGCCGGGGTGGCCGCAAGTACATCAAGCGGCGGGGTGATGCCGATTGGATCCCCGACCCCGACCGCGAGGATCCGCCGGATCCAACCGACATGCGTCGCGGTGGCATCATCGCGGTCGACTTCGAGCACGTGGCGAAATTCAGCGCGATCGGGATGAGTGGTCCCGGGGCGTACGGTTTGTACCGACCGGAGCGGGTGGACCGGCCGCTCGACGGTGCCGAAGACAATGTGCTGCGTACCCTCTTCGACGAGCCCGTCGAGCGAGTACCCGCTCTGCTGGACGCCCCCGAGCAGGATTCGCTGCGTGAATTGTTCGGCGGCCCCAGCGCGCCACCGCCGACAGGTGTCGTCGGCAGGCCCTACGGCGTTCACGACAAGGGTCGTATCGATGAAAACGGCGTGCGTGTCTTCGACACCGACGACGCCGGCGCCGATTACGGCTTCCACCACCTACGTATCTGGGACAACCTCCGCGATCGCGTCCGCACAGCCCTGCGCGCACACGAGGAATGGCAGGTACCCAACCGATTCCTGCGACTACGCACACCAGAAGCATTCGACCAACTCTGGGCAGAACTCCATGGCAGCAACGAAATCGAAGGCCGAGTCTTCCACGCGCTCGGCACCGATCCCGATCTCGACGCAGTCATAGCGCATCGTTCCACCCTTAGCAGCATCGACAACCCCACTCCAGCACAAGCACGCGAGCTGCGAGCCCTCGACCGCATCCTCGGCGATCCGGATCCGGACGCCTACTGGCAGCAGATCCGAGACGACGCCGACGAATACCGCAGGATCAACGATCACTATCAGGAACACTTCCGCGTCCCGTTCAACGCCGACACCTTCCGCATGCATGTCGCGCTACTCGACGAGGCGGCCAACCATCCACTGCCACTGACCGAACCGATCCGCGTGCTGCGCGCCCTCGACCACATCGACTTCATGGCCATCGACGAGCACGGCAACACCCTGAACGGACAGCGAGACCTCGGATTGGTGCTCAACGTCCGGCAACAGGACCCCGCCTACCCGTCCACGTCACTCACCGCGGAGCCGGCCGATATCGAGGGACAGATCGAATACCTTCTCATCCTTACTGTTCCGCCCGGCGCGCGCGGGGTCTACATCGGCGAGGACGGCTACTTCCCACATCAGAACGAACTCCTGCTCGCCCGTGACACGAGCTACCGGATCACCGGATTCGACCAGAGCAACCCCGACCTCACCGTCCTGTACGCCCACGTCGAACCCGCCATCCCGCACACCCGGATCGGCCTCCCCCGCACTGCCGTATCCAGCCGCACCACCACCGAGCCCGGTATCACGGACAGGCCCGGCAACCCGAACCCGGCCGCCCCAGTGTCCCGCACCGCGGTCCGTTCCGGTCTGCCCTATGGTCGGCACCTGCCTCTCACCGACACACCAGGTCGCACCGGCGAGATGTCCGAAGGCGCCTTGCGCTCGCCGGCGCGCCCGACGGTATCGAGGGAAAACCTCGATAGCTTCCTGCGAGACATCTGGAATATTCGCGAGTCGATCCACAGCGCGGACGAGATCTATGACTTGTACTCCGACCGTGGGGCCGGCGAGCGGGCTGAGGTTGAGTACGTCTACCTCGACGCGCTCATGGAAATCCTCGATAGCCGCGCACCCGGACCTGCTCGGGAGGCCATCGTGCCGGGCTACGACCGTGTGCTCACGGCGGACGATGCCGACCACTGGACGTACGAAGACATCCCATTCGTTCAGTACAACCGGGTGCAGGCACTCGGTGGCATGCGCGGGGAGGAGATCGGTTTCAAGGTTTATGTGAATACCTCCGGCTCTGCTCGGCCCGGGGTGACGGCCCGGGTCGTGCGCGAGGTGATCGATGACCCCGACCGGTTCCCGGGGGTGTACGCGGCGAAGGTGGCCGGCCCGCTGGAGCGCCGGGTGGATGGTCTGGTCATTTACTTGCGGGACCAGGAAGCGGTACACCGGGTGATCGAGTGGCTGCGGGACGTGCAGAGCACTGATGCCGACTCCTTCCTGTGGGACGTCCCGCCTATGACCGAACAGGTACTGGCTGGTGTCGGCTTCGCCGCCGAACGCCCGCAGGAGAGTTTCGGCTGGTCACGGGCCCGAATTATCTTCTCGGCGTTGGGCGTGCATCGGGGCGGAAACATCGAGGGCTTCCACGGGGAAGTGCTGAACCGGTTCCGCGTCAACGGCATCGACCCCGACCGACCACACCTGAACCTGTCCGGCACCGCAGCCGCTGCCCTCCCCGCACACGCCCACGACGGCGGCGCTTCGTACGGTCCGGGATCACCGGAGGCCCGCCGACTGCACGGCACCCTCGAGGAGTTCGACGGCAGCGCAGCGCATGCCCCGCGGTCTGCCGCAATCGATTCCGGCCGCGAACCGGTCTCGCAGGCCGACGCCCCGGCGATCTCCCTACCGACGGATCGGGATGCGGCCGACGATGACGACCACGCTGCCGGATCACGTTCCGCTGCCGAACCGGAGGACTTCCCCGAGGACGAAGGCTCGGTGCCCGGACTGACCGAGTACGAACGGCGCAAGAAGCCCCCGCCGGCGATTGCCGAGGGTAGGACGGATTCCCCTGCGGCACCGTGGAAGCTGGCGGTGGAGCAGGTGGACACGATCGGGGATACGGGGAATACGGTGCTGATCGCCCGGAACGGGGCGGTGGTGATCGGGCCGGGGGACAGCGTGCTGTGGGACGGGCACGAGGTGAACGGCAATGCTCGGATCCGGTTGAGTTCGAATCCCGATGTGCCGTATCGAGTACACGGGGAACTGCTCGCTCACCTCGACTGGATCCAGGACGGGGAGAGCGGCGGGTGGAAGAGCCTGACGAGGGGGGAGCGGCCCGCCACCCGGTTGGTGTTCTACGACTCGGATGTGAAGAAGGCGGTGCAACTGGGTGTCGGCGACTTGGTGCCGACGTGGCGGCAATCGAATGGCTCGGTGCGGATCGAGTCGTTGGTTTCGCTCGCCGTGGGACCGAGGGCGGATAGGCCCGCGCTGTTCTCGCGGGTCGTGATTCCACGGGAGGCTGTGCTGGCGTTGGGCATGGGTGGATCGGCGGCCGCCCAGGTGATGGTCGAGCACAAGGGTCCGTTGTTCTCGGCGCTGCCGAGCGAGTCGGATGCGCGGGAAGGAGCGTGGGGGGACTATAGCGGGCTCATGACGAATCTCGGCAGGCTCGCCACACTGGATCCGCACGGGCTGGTGGAGATGTTCCGCGAGTTGCCCGATGGGACGGTGGAGGTGCGGTTCTTCATCGATGGCGTGCCGTTCGTGGTGCCGGTGGATCGGCGCCTGCTGCACGACTCGTCGGGATCGCCGATGCACGCGGGGCATACCGACGGCGAGCCGATGTGGGCGCCGTTGGCGCAGAAGGCGTTCGCGATGCTGGGATTCGATATCGGGTCCGATCTGACGGTGTCGGCGCGGCCGTTCGGCGAGCCGATCCAGCCGCCACCGATCCGGCCGATGCCGAGTACGGAGATCGCGGTGCCGCGCGACCGGTTGACCATCGTGGACGTAGACGGTGGGGTGCTGAGTGTCCGGCCGGGTGACACGCTGCACGGCACCGAACACCCGCAGGATCCGACTTTGCTCGAGGTGATGATCGGTGCGGATCCGGTGTCCCCGGTCCATGTGGTGCACCGTGACCTGCTTGGCGAGCTGACTGTGTTCGGTTCGGACAGCAAGGACCGGTATCACTGGACGACACCGGCCTCCTGGTCGCCGGCGACTGCCGCATACAAGTTCCTGGGGTTGCGGCTGATGCTGTCGAATTCCGGTCGTACGCATATTCCGGCTGACTCGTCGATATCGTTGGATGTCGGAAACGGGGGCGAGCTGCTACTGGGCGGGGATACGCAGATTACGGAGGGGGCGCTGCAGAAGATCGGTTACACGATCCAGACAGCGTCCGGCCCCGTGTTCGGCGAGGCCGGACCCGTGCCGGAGGACGTGGCACAGGGCAGTCTCGGGGACTGTCATTTGCTGGCGCCATTGGAGATCATTTCCAAGGAATCCCCGCCAGAGGTCCGTGCCATGTTCTCGCTATACCGGGACGGCACCGTCCTTGTGCGGTCCTTCACCAGCTGGGGTGCCCCGCGGTGGGTGCGAGTGAACAGGAAGTTCTACGCCGACGCAGACGGGTGCATGATCTATGCCGCTCATGACGCGAGGCGCGCATTATGGCCCGCGCTGGCCGAGAAGGGATACGCGTCGAGGCGCAGGGGCGGTTTCGCGGCGATCAAAGGCGAATACCCCGGGAGGACGATGCGGGAACTGCTGCCGCCGTACAAGGCGTACGACTCCGGAACCGTGCACCAGCCGGTGAGTGCCCTGGACCTGCAGACGTTCCTGCATCCGATGCGGTTCGGTGTCGACACGCTGTACGAACTGGTGGTCGAGCAGGTCGGCGACGATGCGGACCGGGATTCCGTCTTCGACTTCGCGCGGCGGCTCGGCGAACTGGAGCCGAAATGGATGATCAATGTCAGAGCATCAGGTGATGCTGTAGAGCCGGTAGAACTATTCCGGAATTTCCTGAACTACCATCTACAGCCCGACGAGCGGACACAGTGGCGCAAGGAGATCGCTGCCGTGCTCGATTACCTCGAGCAGGTCGGAGATCCTCGGGAGACCCTGACGAGTTCCGTTGTCCTGCGACACTTCGCCGATCTGTTCCGGTTCCTCCGTGGTCGCGGTGACACCATCATCCTGAGCACCCGCAAGTTCGGTGACGAGAATCCGGGACTGGTGGAAACACATGCTTATTCGGTCTCGGACGTGCGTCCCCGCGTCGACGGCGGTCTCGATCTCGTGCTGGAGAACCCGCACGATTCGAACCCGAATGTGCCGCAGAAGATGGACGGACTCACCTACGGCTCAGGCGGCACGCTCACCCTCGACGCCGCGCACCTGACCAAGTTCTGCCTCCTGTCGATCCGCGGCGCCGGCACCCGCTTCGCCTTCGGGGACTCGCCCATACCGCCGTCGAACGACGGGCCGAAGCCGGAGACCGGCGCGCCCACCTCGAACCGCACGGCCGGATCCCTCCTCCGCGACAACGACTTCCCCGGCGCCGATCGATCGCTCAGCGGTCCTGCGGCGGCGGCCCGGTCGGTCGCCGACATCATCAGTCCGTATGCGCGCGCCCTGAGCGCCGTGCTGGGTGGGCCCGGTCCGGTCGACTTCGCCCAGGTGCTGACCATCCTGCGGCACACCAACGCCGCACAGGACGCGCGCCCACTGGAAGCGGCGTTCGGTGGGACCCTGCGGGACATCGTCCGAGAAGCCGTGGCGCAGAAGCGTTTTCCCGAAACGCAAGCGTTGCGGATGGCGCGCCTGCTTGGCTGGGAACCGGCGGAGGAATTGCCTGCCGACGCACCCGCTCCGCCCTCCGTCGCCGTTCGACCGGGTGCGGCGCCGGAGCAATTGCCGCAGGTGGAGCAGTACGCGCGGGCGGTGTGGAACGAGACCCGGGCCGAGGCTGCGCTCGCGCTGACGGCGCGGCTGGATCGGGACCTGCCGACGCTGTGGGCCGTGCGGGACGCCTACCGGCAGCAACCAGGGGGGCGTGAGCTGATCGCGGACCTGCGCCGCGCGTTTCCCGACGAGCACGACTACATCGACCACGTCTTCGCCGAACCGTCGGCGAAGGTCGCGGCGGGGGAGCCGGATGCGGTACCGACCCCGGTCCTGGAGGACACGGCGCTGGACTGGATCCGGACCCTCGGCGACATGCCATTCGAGAATCGGACGGGCGCCCAGGCTCAGCTCGACGCCGGGTCCGCCGAGCGAGCGCACCTGATGGCGTTGGCACTGGTCCGGTGGGGCGCTCACCCGCGCCGGATCACCGTCAGCGGCGAGGGCATGCGGATAACCCGCACCCTGCCGGACGGCTCGCGTCATGAGGTGCCCGTGCAACGGTATGTCGCCAACCTCGTCTACACCGTCCAAGGAGGTACCCCCGGCTGGCAGGTATTCGATCCGGCGCTGGGCCGAACCCCGTTGCGCGAGCAGGAGGTTCGCATCGCCTTGAACGCGTCGAGGGCTCCGCCGCGCGGGCAGTCCGGCACGCCGACGCCGGTGACCATCGAGACCTCCGAGATCCTGACCCCGGACGCACTCGAGGAATTCGACCGCGAACTCCGCCGTCCCGAACCGCGAGCGTCCGACGCCAGCACGGCACAACAACATTCACAGCGCGCCGGCCGCGACACTGCGGTCACGAATCCGGTCGGCGCACGGGGCTTCAGCGCGCTGCCGTCGACCGGTGCCGTCGGCCGGCTCGACGGCGTTCTCGACGAGGAGTATTGGGTAATTCACGGTGTCGCCAAAGGCTACACGAATGGGGAAATTCGGGAACTCCTCGGCCAGAATGGGTTCCCTCATCTGTCTGCTGCGGGAGTCTCCTCCCGTGTCAAGTCCCTCTACGCTTCGGCAGGAATCACAAGCCAGGCCCGAGATGGGGAGATGCGGCTACGCGAGGCGTTTATCGAGAGCTACCGGGAGTCGATCAACCAAGAAACACTCGATGGGCTCCCATTGTGGTTGAGCAAGCTGGATATAGACGTTTTCGACTATGCTTTCCGTAGGCCGGGTCGCCGTGTAAGCAATGTTGACTTCTACCAAGAGGTTGGCACCGCTCTCGCGGTATCGAGTAAAACGGTGCGGCGTTCCATGATGTCGATATTGGCGCGGGTCGGGATTTCCAGTGACAAGTGGATACGCGACGAGCGTGGGCGGAAGAACTTCGGGCAGACTTTCATAGCGCTCGCAAGCAGTCTCGAGGGGCGGCTCGGTCCCGAGGCTCTCGCCGAGTTCCGGAACTCCGGTGGCGCCCAGCAGTGGAGGGCGCCGCCTCTGCCGTCCCGCATGCGCGTGGTGGACGAAGGGCCAGGCGACGGCAGTAGCGTTCACCCGGGAGATACTCCGGGCTCGGGGCCGGTCGGTCCGGTGATTTCCGATTCGGGTCCGCGTGTCGGTAGTCCGGTCAGAATGTCGCGGGGGGACTGTGGAACGCTGGCTCTCGAATTTGTCGCTCGTCTGAATCCGGGTGCTCGGATTCGGTTGTCGGGGGGGTCGGTTGGATTGTTCGGTATGACCGGTCCGCAGTTCGAGTTCGATGCCAGGGCGCGACTGCAACACGTCGATACCCTCGGTCCGGTCATCGGGCTGCTTCGTACGTTCGGTCATGGCTCGTTGAGTTTGGTGGTCGGCGTGCACGCCAGCGTCGATGCGCGGGGTTTCGGCGCCCGTTCCGTCGTGATGTACAACCGGGGCGGGGCGCTGTGGGTTTACGATCCTGAGACCGGCGATCACCCCTTGGAACACCATTCCTTCCCCGAGGTTCGGGCATGGCTCGTGATCGTGTACGGCACAGATGGGAGCCCGCAGACCATCGCGGATTATCCCGATAACGGTGCCGCCGTTCTCGGCGATGCTCGCATCGGCGCGCCGTCCGATGCCGACGACCGCCCCGCGCCGATCTGGAATCCGCTCCCGGACACCAACGATCGGCAATAGCCAGGCTGCACGGCGACCCGACGGCGCGCGACACGCGCATAGCGCGGAGCTGCGGCGCCTGGCCGTGGAACCGTTCGATGACTCGCTTTTGACGGCTGCGTCACATTCTGATTTACTCCAAGACAAATCAGTTGATTCTTAGTAAATCCTAACCTGGGGGCACTTTCCACGCGGCTCTGCGAAGGAGATGACACCGGATGAGTGACGAGACGGCGGGGGATGGCCGCGGGCGCGAGGTCTGGGCGGTGGTCGCCGGTTCGACGGGCGGGGTCGGGCGCGAGGCCGCGTTGCGGCTGGCCGAGGACGGCTATTCGGTGGTGGTGTGCGGTCGCGATGGCGCCGGTGCGGAGGAGACGCGCAAGCTGATCGAGTGGACCGGCGGGCGGGCGGTGGAGGTGGTGGCCGATCTCGGTGATTCCGCGGCCGTGCGCCGGTTGATCGCCGAAACCGTCGCACTACTCGAGGGTGCTCCGGTCGCGGTGCTGGTCAACAACGCCGGTGAGGCGGGCTGCGGGCCGGTCGAGGATGTGTTCGACACGGTCTTCGCGCTGAATGTGAAGGTGCCGCTGCTGTTGACCGGTGCGTTTGCCCCGGGCATGGCCGAGCACGGCCGGGGGGCGATCGTCAACGTGGGTAGTTCGGGCCCGGTGACCGGGGCCGCGGGGCAGAGCGTGGTGCAGGCGGCGACCTCGGCGTTGGTCATGTTGACCAGGTTGTGGACGGCCGAGTACGGACCGAGGGGCGTGCGGGTCAATTTCGTGGACCCCGGCGGCGCGCTCGCCGCGCAACTCAGTGGGTCCGTCGCGGTGGCCGAGGCCATCCGATTCCTGGCCTCACCGCGAGCGGCCTCCATCCAGGGCGCTGTATTGACCATGAATGACGGCGAACTCGCGGCCGCGTGTTGCCGATGGTCTTCCTCACCCGCGTAAGGCGCTGCGGTCATTCATGTTTCGGTTCGAGCAGGGTGGTGATCATCGCGGTGGCGTGCCAGTGTTCGAAATCCTGATGGCTCCAGCCGCGGTCGTCGACCAGGCGCTGATAGTTCGTGTGCTGCAGTTGTAGCCACAGCACATCGGTCGCGGCCTTGGTTTCGATGTCTTGCCGCAGCGAGCCCATCGCCTCGATGGCGGCGACGACGCGGCCTGCGGCCTCGAGCAGCTTGAGTTTCTGCGATTGCAACAGGTCCGCCAGGTCGGGATCGGTGCCCGCGGTTTGTTCGAGCACGGCCTGCAGTGGGCGCAGGCTCCGCATGACGGCCGCGGTATGGGCCGCGAACTGCTCGAGGAGTAGCCGAGGGTCGGCGATCGTGAGGATCTCGGCGATCGTCTCGCCGGGCTCGGTCGCGCCGCTGTCGTTGGCCACGTGTTGATGGGCGAGGGCGAACAGTTGGGCCTTGTTGCCTGCGGCGAAGACGGTGGGGCGGGAGACACTGGCGCAGGTCGCGATCTGATCGATGGTGGCGCCTGCGTATCCGCGCTCCGCGAACACCTCCGCCGCGGCCCGCACCACGATGTCGCGAGTGCGGCGCGCGGCCTCCTCGCGCACGGGGGAACGGTAGACACGCTGCGCTCGATTGACGTCTGCCATATGCTCTGGTTTACTCTCAGTCATGTCATTTGATTAGTGATCAACCCAAGTTGTGAGGCCGGTTGCCACGGCCCCTGCCGGTCGGGCCGGGTGCCTGGGCGCGGTGCCCTCGGCGGGCGTAGCTGATGTCGGCCTCGTCCGATGTCCTCTCCTGCCGGCCACGGCGGATGCCCGCCGGAATTGTTCCCATTGACGATCAGCATATCAGCAGGAAAGCGAACCTCTCATAACGTCCCGGTAATGATGTCCGGAGCCGTCGCTTACGGCCTGATCTCTATTCTGTGAATAGGAAGAGTAATGGATCGACGCATCGAAGTAATGCATCGACGCATCGAATTGAATCCCGACGGACTGCGGGATGCGGCCGCGGGGTTCGAGGAGGTTGCCGACCGGGTCGGGAAGATCAGGGAAAGTCTCATGAATTCCACTGGTCACCTGGGCGAACCCTGGGGGCACGACAAAGCCGGGGACAAGTTCGCCGACGGGGCTGAGGGTTACAAAGCCAATAGAGACAACAACTTCGGTTCCCTGTCCAAGCTCGTCGATGTGTTGGCGCAGAATGCGAAGAATCTGCGAGACGGCGCGACGGTTTTCGAGGAGAACGAGAGGGCGCAGTCGCGGTGATGTACGAAATGCGACTCGACCGACGATGCGGAGAACTCCGGTGGTGAATGAGCGGCTGCAGGCCGACGCGGCGATGATGATGGAAGCGCTGTCCGAACAAATGCTGGGTATCGCGAAGATCCAGCGTGATCGGGCGCGGCTCACCGCGACGGTCACCGCATGCGACAAGCGAATCAGTGTGACCGTCAATGCCGACGGCATCCTCATCGAGACCCGGTTCGCCGACGATGTGAGCGACCTGTCCTACGACGAGATCGCCGCGGCTATCACCGAGGCCGTCCAGGCAGCGGCCGCGCAGGTCGGCGAGCGGGGCCGTCGGTTGATGGCGCCGCTGCGGGCCCGCAAGGACCGATTGCCGCACCTGACGGAACTCCTCGAGGACATGCCGGATTTCCGGTCCGTGATTCCGGTGCCGCCGCCGGTGTCGATCGCGCCCCCGAACTCGCCGGAGCGCCGATACGACGACGAGGACGCGGGTTCCGGCGATGCCGAGCCCTACGGACGCCGGTCGATGGTCAGAGACCACGACGAGTGAGGTCGCTGCGGGATGAGTCTGTATCTGCCGCCGGAACTGAGCTGGCTGGGATGGATCGCGGGCGGTGCGTGGCCCGAGGGTGACGAGGACAAGGTCTGGGCGGTTTCGGATGCTTACAAGCACGCCGGTGCGGCGCTGCGGAAACTGACTCCGGAAATCGCGGACGTGAAACGCGTCTCGGTCTCCGCATATCCCGAGGGCGCCGGCGGGGACAAGATCGGCACGATGTTCGATCAGCTGCTGACCGGTGGCCAGTCGATGGATTCGCTGGCGCATTTCATGGACCAGATGTTCGACGCGACCGAGGATTTCGGCACTTCGGTTCAGGCCGCGAAACTGATGACCATTGTTTCGCTGGCGGCGCTGGCCATCGAAATCGCCTGGGCGTGGGCATTCCCGCCGACCGCGCCGGCCCAGCAGGCGGCCGAGGAAGCGGCCACCCAAATCGTGGTGCGCCGCCTGGAATTGCAGATCCAGGAACGAATCGTGGCCAAGGTGCTGTCGGTTTTCGGGGAGAAGTTCGCCAACCTCAGCAAGGGGTGGGTGATGAAGATCCTGGAGGGAGCGCTCATCTCCGGTGGGCTGGACGCGGTGGTCCAGGTCAGCCAGATGGGACCCGGTGGGCATCGGAAGAATTTCAACTGGAAGGAATTCGGTACCTCGGTGGCCGCGGGCGGCCTCGGCGCACCGTTCGGCGGGGCCGCCGGCAACTGGATCAACAAGTACACGACGAAATTCTTCGGCAACAAGCTGGCGAATCCGTGGGTCCGGTTCGGGAACGGCGCGATCGTCGGTATGGGTTCCAGCCCGGTGTTCGGCCTCTTCGGTGGGATCGGCGCAGGCGTTGTCAGCGGTGACTGGTCCGAGACCCTCGGCAACCCGCACGCCTGGGTCGGCGGTCTGGCACACGGTGGGCTCGTGGGCGGGGCCAAGGGCTACTTCGGCCACAACAAGTTCGGTAACAAGAGCTTCGAAGTCGAGTGGAAGCTGTCCGGGGATGCGTCGGTGCGCAATCCGGGGCGGGACGGGTTCTCCTTCGATCCGGGCGGGGCCGAATCCCACGGTTCCCGGAACGGATTCGACGGCAAAGGATTCGGTGGCGAGCATGCCACAAGTCAGGATCGGCCGGTCGGATCGAACGGATCGAACGGATCGCGGGGCGGTGATCGGGACGTCTTCGATGGTTCCCATTCGTCCGGCGACAGGTCGGGATCGTCCGAGGGCGGGCAGAGTCCGCGGGCCACGCACCCGGCCTCGTCTAACGGGGGCCGTACTCCGGAAGAGCCGGTGACGCAAGGTAACTCGCGGTTCGGCCACGGTAGTGCGGGCGGCTCGGATTCGGGCAATCCGAATACGAGACCGCAGGTGTCTCCGGCTACGGAGCATAGCCGCACCGGCAATGGGTCGGACGCCTCGTCCAATTCCGGTCGGTACGAACCGGTCTCGAATAGTGGCTCGCACTCGTCGAACGCGTCGTCGAACGGCAGTTCGGGTTCGTCGAACGGTTCGGCGGCTGCGGGCGGCCGCACCGAGTCCCCGGCGTCCGCGAGTCATTCCGGCAACAACGGAAGTTCGTCCGGCGCGAACCCATCGTCCTCGCCGAAAGCGCCGTCCTCGAACCTGTCCGAGAACGGACGCGGCTCGTCGGTGACCGGTGGGGGGAGCGACCGGCCTGCGGGCGGTCCGCCCGGCACACGCCCGTTCCCCGGGAGCGACGGTTCGGTGTCGCAACCGCCCAAGAGCGGCCTCGAGTCGCCGTCGCGTCAGGTACCCGACTCGAATATCGTTGCGGGACAATCGCAGCGTCCATCGACGCCAGTGTCGGCCACGGGGTCTGCTGGTTCGCAGCTGCCGCCGGGTCGTTCGGGGTCGGTGTCGTCGCTGAGTTCGAGCGAATCGCCGCCGCCGAGTCGTTCGGGGTCGGTGTCGTCGTTGGGTTCGAATGACTCGCAGCCACTGCCGAGTCGCCCGGTGTCGCCGTTGGGTTCGAACGACTCGCAGCCGCCGCCGGGTCGTTCGGGGCCGGGGTCGTCGAGTTCGAGCGAACTGGAGTCGCCGCAGCGTCGCCCGGTGCGGCTGACCCCCGATGGGCCGCCGCAGGTTTCGCGGCCCTCCGGGTCGGGTGCTGGTTCCGGGGATCAGCCGCCGCCACGGCACACGCCGGTACCGGATTCGGGTGGTAGCTCGCCGGCGCGGCAGCGGCCACCGGAGTCCGATGCGGTACCGCCACGGGGATCGGTTGCGCCGGACCGGCCTTCAGGTCCGGACGGGAAGCGTGGGCACGACGGCGCCGAACCTGGTGTCCAGACGTTCGGGGGTGATCAGGAGCATCCCAATTGGTCGCGCAGTGAGTCCGGCGATGTGGTGGTCACCTCGCCCGACGGCACCCAGCACCGGGTGGACGAGCACGGGAACATTTTCTTCGGGCGCCCCGAGGATTCGGCATGGGTCAAGGTCGGTCCGGATCGCTCGGTCGAATTCGTGCCCAAGAGTGGCAATGAACCTGGTGCAGCACCGAATTCGCGGGCCGACGCGCCGAGTAGACCGGGCCGGGACGGAGAGTTCGGCTTCGGCCGTAATGACGGCACCGAGCACACGGTGCTCGACGATGGATCCGTACGGACGAAGTCCCCGGACGGGTCGACGACGATCGTCAAGGGCAGCGGCGCAGCGGAACTCCGTTCGCCGTGGAACGACCGCACGGTATTCGAGCCGGATGGAACGGCCACCCACACCCGGTTCGAGGACTCGGCCACGATCACCACACACGACGACACCGAGCACATCGTTACGATCGGCCGTGAACGGGATGCGGACGGCAACCTGGTCGTCACCTCTCCGGACGGCACCAGACACGTCGTCGGCGGCGACCGGACCATCCTGGTGGGGCGTCCCGATGATCCGCAGTTGATGAAGATCGATGCCGATCACGCGATCGTGTTCGTCGGACCGGACGGCAGCGGCCCGGCGGCGACCCCCGGCAAGGGCACCGGGGTGCAGTCGCCGACGTTCACCCGGCCCGACGGCGTCTCCCACGCGGTACTGGGCGACGGTTCGGTGCGGACGAAGTCTCGCGACGATTGGACCCTAACCGTAAGACCGGACGGGGCAACGGAATTCGCCTCACCTACCCGCGACACGACCGTGCACAAGGCCGACCGCACGGTAATCGAGTCCGGGCCGGGTAAACCCACCGTGATCACCGGGCCCGACCAGACCAGGCAGACCGTCGAGCCCAACCGCGCGGTCACCGTCGAACATCCCGACAGCACCAAGCATGTGGTGTTCGATGCCGCGGATCTGCGGGGTGGCGGGCGGACCGAGCATCCCGACCATACGGTGATCCACCATGACCTGAGCGACGGTCCGCGCAAACCCGGTGTCGTCCAGATGGATCGGCCGGACGGGATCGGCTTCGAGTCCTCGCCCAAAGGCATCAAGGTGTTCGAGGACGGCACCACCTACGAGCGGGGCTCGGGTCAGTCGGTACGGGTGACCGCGCCCAACGGGCACACCGAATCGCGGCCGATGAACGAGCCGATCGCGTTGTCCAACGGCGCGCAACTGGAGACGACGCCGAAGGGGTTCCGGGTCGTGCACGGCGACGAGTCGGTGTCGGAGATCGGTCCGCACGGTGCGCGTTTCACCGACGGCGATGGGGTGGTGCGTGGGACCCGCACGGACGGTACGGCTTTCGTCGGGAACCTCGAGGGCGGGCCAGTGCGGGAGGTTCGCGGTGACGGGGCCGTTCGGGTTACCGCGGAGGATGAGACGGCCTGGGGCAGCAGGGGAGACGGCACCACGTGGAAGGTCGACGAGAACAACAAGGTACACATCTCCGCGCCGGATGGGACGGTCGCGCCGCCGGTCGACCCGAGAAGTCCCTACGTCGCCGGCGACCAGCTGACCGCCAAGATCAAGCCGCATCTGCCGAAGCGAGACGATGGACCCCTCGGTGGGTATCAGGCGCCGATCGCGCCGATTGCCGACGACTGGATTCCGCCAGGGTATGACGTCCAGAATGCGTCGAAACGAATTGCGCCGGAGGGGTATTGGGATCCCAGGTACGGCTCGGGGTCTCCGCATGCGGATTACTGGCCGCCGCCGGATCATCATGATTTCTACGACGAGGGACCACCGAATCCCGGTCCGGACGACGATGATCGGAGTTCCGGCGGCTGGCACGTCGGCGGTCCTGGTCACGGTGGCAACTCCAACAGTTCCGGCGCTGGCGGCCGCCCTGGCGATTCCGGTGAGGGTGACAACTCCGGCGGTCCGGGCAGTGGCCAACGGTTCGGCGATCGCGGCCTCGGTAGCAACCCCAATGGATCGGGTGGCACCGGTGAGAGCGGCGGCCATGCCGGCGGGCACGACTCCCCGGGCAATGATCGGCAGCAGCCGCCGCCCGCACACCGGCCGCCACCACCCCGACCGGATCCAGCGATGCTGGCGCGGATGCTCCAGAATCTGCATGCCGCGGAGAATCTGGAACCTCCGCCGTACGCGGATGATTCGTTCCGGTCACCGGGTGAGGGCGGTGCGGGCGAGCGACACGAGGGCGAGCCGTCGCCGGACTTCTGGAACCTGGGCGGTGGCCTGCCGACACCGCTCGGCGGACCGGGATCGGTTGGGGCGAACCCGCCGGGCGGCCCGAACGACACCGGAGGATCGGACCTGGACGCCCGGCGCGGGGATCGCTTGGGACGGGCGGGGCAGAACAGCCTCGATCAACCCACCGCTCTCAATATTCGAGATCTGCTGAAACCGCCGCGATCTCCGCTTGCGCCGAGTGACCTGGGTTCGCCGGATCGGCCGGGGGCAGCGGAGGACTCGGCTGCTTCAGGCGCATCGCGGGACTCGGACGGCCATCGGCCGCCAGTCCGGCCTGGGGTCTCGAATACCGCTGGTGACGAGAACGATTCGAGCTCGCTCACGGATCCGTCGGGCGCCAAGAACCACTCGGGTGCGCCGGGTTCCGAGCGCACGCCGGACGGTACTGGTGTCGGGAGCGATTCGGGCGTGCACGGTTCCGCAGACGCGTCGGACGGTACTGGTGTCGGGGGCGATTCGGATGCGCCGGGCTCCGAGCACGCCCCCGATGGGACCGGCGCTGGGAGCGATTCAGGTGTCGCGGGTTCCGGCGACCAGCAGAGCGCACCGGGATCCGGAAGCCATCCGGCGGACCCGCTGCATGCGGGAACCCCTGGGCAGCAAGAGAATTCCGGACCAAATGCGCACGCGTCTCCGTCCACGCCGGGAAGAGCACCCACTATGCCGGACGGGCACGCGCCCGCCGCGCCGCCCACTGCCCCCGCAGCCGCGCCGCCGGGAGCAGCGCAACCGGGAGCAGCGCCCGGCAATACTGCCGGGCCGCCGAAGAAACAGTCGCCTCGGAATCGCAAGAAGGACGACAAGCCGCGGAAGAAGCCTCGATCGGTGCTGATGCCCTCGCCGGACGAGGAGTCCGAGCAGCGCGCCGGAACGAGCGACTCGACCGATGTCGGATTCCTTCTGGGGGCTTCGATATCCGCAACCGAACCGGTCGTTGAGAAGCGGCCCACCACGAAGACCATGAGGAGTAACGCAGATGGCTGACGATCCCCCGAAGATCGACGACACGACCAAGGCGACGTACGACGACTGGGAAAAGAACCGCTCCAACGCGGACCACGGCAGGTTGGGGATCGACGGGCTGAAGTTCGATATCAAGGCGACGGTCGAATGCGTATCGCGGTGCCACGACATGATCGAAAACCTGACGTGGTACCAGGACTTCATCAAAGAAAATCATATGAACGACATGGAAGTATGGTCCAATGAGAACGGCGGTATGGCGCTGACTCGCCGGTTCAATACCAAGGGCAATGACATCATCGCGACTATGGATACGATGAAGCGGATCCTCGAGGACATGGGCGATACGTTCCGTAGCGCCGGCGGCGGCTATCTCCGGACCGATAAGAAGAATTCCGACGATCTCGCCAAGCTCAACCAGGTCGGCGATCTGCAGGCCGCGCTGACGAACAAGACGCCGCCGAAGGGCGATCCAGCGAAGATTACGACGATGTCGTCACTCTCCGACAAGCCCAACCCGTTGAAGCCCGCGGCCGGGGCGGGCAACGAAAAGGGGATTGACGTCGAGAATGCCGACCTGTGGACGTACGACAAATACTATTATTTCGGTGAATCCCTGAAAAAACATGATCAGCTGGCATACGATGTCGGCACCCGGTACACGTGGATGAGCGGAAACCTCTCGCGTGATCTCGCGGACCTGAACGCGGCACTGAAGCGGGTGAACTCCGAGATGTGGACCGGTGAAGGCGCGGACCAGGCCGTCAAGGCTATCGGGCGATTCACCGACAATTCGGACTCCTTCGCCAAAGCGCTGCAGAACCTGGGGAGCGATCTCCTCTACTGCGCCCAGTGGTTGAACTACATGCGTCAGGACATACCGTCGCTTCCTTGGGACAACGACCGGTCCGAATATTGCTACAAGATGAAGAAACTAGGCGATTGGCGTGAGCGGTACAAGAGCGCGTATATGCCCGGTATCGAGAACGCAGTCAAGGCCATGCCCATGGTGGCCGTCACCGGTGCCGCGCCGACCCCGCCGCCGGGTGGCAACAACAACGGCGGGAACAACAACGGCGGGAACAACAACAGCGGGAACAACAACAGCGGGAACAACAACAGCGGGAACAATAACAGCGGCAGCAATAACAGCGGCAGCAACAACGGTGGGAACAACAACGTCGACAAGAACAGCCCTGAATACAAGGCCGGATATCAGGACGGCTTAAACCAGGGCAAGAAGGACGCTGGTGGCGGTAACAACGCTGGCGGTAACAACGCTGGCGGCAACAACGCTGGCGGTAACAACGCTGGCGGTAACAACGGCGGTGGCAGTAACAGCGGTAATGGCAACATCGACAAGAACAGCCCCAATTACAAGGGAGGATTTCAGGACGGCTACAACCAGGGTAAGTCCGGGGGCTCCGGCGACGGCTCGAACAATGGCGGTTCCCAGGGGGGCGACGGTTCGAAGGGTACCGGTGGCTCGAATCCGCCCAACTCCCCCAAAGTCAATTCCCCGGGTGGCGGAGACCAGGGCGGTGGGGACAACAGCGGTGGCGGCAACAATGGCGGCGACGGCTCCAACAACTCCAACTATCCGCAGACCAATCCGGCGAGCTATCAGCCGCTCAACCCCACGCCCCTGCCCGGCAACAAACCGGGGCAGCAGACGCCGCCGAAATCGCCCCAGGATTTGATCAACAAGCTGATGCACGGCGAGAATCCGTTCAAGGATCTGAGTCCGGACGCACTGCAGAAGATCGGTAAGGATCTGCTCGGTGGCCTGAACCCGGATCTGTTGAAGAACATGAGCCCGGAGGCGTTGCAGAAGCTGGGCTCGGATCTGTTGCAGCACATGAGTCCCGAGGATCTGAAGAAGTTCGGTAACGACCTCCTCGGCGGTCTCGGCCCGGATGGACTGAAGGGGTTGGATCCGGACACGCTGAGCAAGCTGGATCCGGAGATGCTGCGCAAGCTGAGCCCGGAGACGTTGAGCAATCTGGGGCAAACGCTGGCCCAGACTCCGGGCGGCACCGACCTTGTGAAGACGTTGGTCGACGGTTTCAAGGGGGTGACCTCGGCGCTCACCGATGTGGTGAAGACCGGCACCCAGGTACTCGCCGGTCTGGCGCCCAATGGCATGGTCGGTATTCCGGGACTGGGGGATCTGCAGAGTCTCGATATCCCCGGTTTCGACAGCAGTGCGATTCCGAAAGATATCGCGGCTGCCCTCGGTGGCCCTGGCCCTGGCCCTGGGCATGCCGGAATTCCTGGGGATGGCGGTGGTGCACCGCATACGCCGCTCAGCGCCCATGCCAACGTGGGGTCGAAGTTGTTCCCGCGGGCGTCGGCGCCGGGCGGGTTCGACAATGCACAGATTCAGGCCATGCAGGCGGGAGGTACCGGTCCCGCCGGTTCGGGAATGCCGATGGGCCCTGGGCCCGGCCCCGGAGCACAGGGTGGTGCCGGCAATGAGTACAAGCGACCCAAGTATCTGGATGCGGCAGTCTATCTGGATGGTCTGCTCGGTGAGGGCCTCGAGCAGTCGAAACCGGTGATCGAGCCGTGACGCACCAGTGGAAATTCACGGTGCTCGAATTTGTCGTGCTGTGTGAGCGGCATCGTCAAGGCCTGCTGCCCAAACCGTTTTGGCTCGAGAGCGACGAGGTGGTCTTCGCAGACGAGTTGGAGCGCCGCAAACGTGCGGCGTGGGAGGATCTGCGCCAGCGGCTGGACGGCTGGTTCGACGGCGCGATCGAGGTGCTGCGCGCCCCCGAGCTGTATGTGGAGGTGTCGAGTTGGGACGAACGAAATATGCGCAACTCGGCGCGGGCGCTGCGCGTATATGCCGCTCGCGCAGGCGCTATCGCGTTCGTCTTCGAGCAGGCGCCCGGGCCGCTCACCTACGACACCGTCGCGTTCACGGTGACCGAGTGTGATCCACGCAGGCTGGCCGTCGCCGTGGAGGAGTTGCTGCCACGGGTGGAGGCCGGTCGTCTGCCGGGTATTCCGATCGTCACCGACTCCGCCGAGGATGTCGCACCGAGTTGGGGCGGCAGCTATATCCGTGACGATCGGGAAGACAAGTTGGTCTATCGGACACAGCAGTTCTTTCAGCGTCCTGCCGATTGCACGGGCTCGATCGTGGTTGCGCAGGGGCGGTCGAAGTACGGGCCGCGCGGGATTCGGAAGACGACGATGATGTGGCGTGATGTGATTGATGACGGCCGGTATGTGATGTCGCTGGACGAGCCGCCGTTCGCGGTGGGCACGAATCGCCGGATGCTGGTCGAGCGGATTCAGCAGGATATCGACATTTTGATGCAGCGTCTGGAAACCCATTGGGAACCAGGGCGTCCCGAAGACCGGTATTGAATTCAGAGCAGAACTAGGAGACCGTCATGGTGGGAAACAACAGGGTCCGCGTAGATACCAGTCGATTGCGGCAGGCCGCGGGCGGGATGGACGAGCTCGGTGACAAGGCGAAGGACATCGTCACCACGCTGAAGAACGCGATCCAGGCGCAGGGTAATCCGTGGGGCCATGACGACTATGGCGACAAGTTCGTCAAGGGCGACAAGGGTTATGCGAAGTCCGAAGAGAACCTGCTCGCTGGCGGCGACAACATGGTCGATTCGGCGGGCAGGTTCAGCAAGGGCATGAGTGACGCCGCGGCCAAAATGGACGACATGGACGCCCGGTGATAACCGTGCGGACCCAACGGTTCACGGTCGTACGTGCATCGTCCACGCGAGCCGGGTGAGCCAGGCTCGCCATTCGAGGTCTCCGGCGTTGGCTCGCAGCAGGATTCGCTCGACGACGATCTCGCTGAGGAGATCGACGAGCTCGTCGCGGTTCTTGACCCACCGGTAGAGCGCGCTGTGGCCGACGCCGACCATCTGCGACTGCTGCGTGCGCTGGTCTCTGCCGCGCGGCTGGCCTGATCGACACCGAGGACGGTGTGCTGTCCTGATCGTGCACGGTGGTTGGTTGATTGGATTCGATCAATTTTCGAATGTGATTCTGTAGCTTCTTGACGCACGCGGAAATCTTTGTTTGACTCCAGGGGCGTCGAGCGGTATTCGACGCCCGAGGTGCGCCCAGCCGGTAATAGGTGAACAACCTGAGCCCGGCCCCAGTCGCCAGGACGGATTCTGATTCCGTCCGAGGCGGGGTCGCCACCCGCAGTAGTCAATGGGAATCAAGATGAGCATCAATCGTGTTCGAGTGTCCGCCGCAATGGCCTTGGTTGTGGCTTGCGTATCGGTCAACCTCCTCGCTTCGGCCGGGCCGGCATCGGCTGCGCCGCCCGTGCAACTTCCGACGCCGCATGCTGAATTCGATTATCAAATCGGCGCGCCGTACACCCCGCCTCCCGGCGTCAGCGTGATTTCGCGTGACTACACCAAGGATCCGGCGCCCGGCGTTTACAACATCTGCTATGTGAACGCATTCCAAACCCAAGAAGGCGCCCAGGGGCAGTGGGATCCAGATCTCCTGCTGCGCAACGAGGACGGTGAGGTTGTCGAGGATGAGGGATGGCCGGGTGAGGCGATCCTGGATGTGCGCGAGGACGGCAAGCGTAAGCGCATCGCCGCGAAGGTCAACGGCTGGATCGACATCTGCGCCGCCAAGGGTTTCCAGGGTGTCGAACCCGATAACTACGACAGCTACGAACGGTCGCAAGGCCTGTTCTCCGCGAACGAGGCGCAGCTGTTCATTCAGCTGCTGTCGGCGCACGCACACGATAAGGGTCTGGCGATCGCACAGAAGAACACCTCCGATCTCCTCGGCGCCGCCCGAAAGAACGGCCTCGACTTCGCCGTCGCCGAAGAATGTGGGCAGTTCGGTGAATGCGACAAATATGCGGCGGCTTTCAACGATCATGTGGTCGTCATCGAATACTCCGCCAAAGGTCTGACGGATGCGTGTGCGGATTTCAAGGACCGGCTTAGTATCGTGCGGCGCGACAAGAAGGTGACCGCGCCCAATAGTGGCCAATATGTCCGCGAAACCTGCCGTAAGTGAATTCAGTGACCACGCTGACTCGTCGCACTGCACTTCGCGGCGGCGCCGCGCTGGCGCTGGGCATGGTGTCGGTGGCGTGTAGTGGCGGATCCAAAGGCGGTGTCGGGCCGGACGGTCGGGTGACAATCCAGCTCTGGCACGGGCAGAACGAACGAAACCGGGTGGTGGTCGAAGAACTGGTCGCTGATTTCGAACGGGCATATCCGAACATCCGGATCGACCTGGGCGGCGGCGGCGTGGTCGCCGACGAAATGCTGCAAAAGGTGCTGGCGGCCTTGGCTTCCGGAGCCTTCCCGGACATCGCTTACATCTTCGGTTCGGACCTGGCCAGCATCGCCCGCAGCCCGAACGTCGTCGACCTCACCGACGCATTGCCTGGATGGAACGACCTCTGGCAGCCGGTGCAGACCGCGCTGACCCTCAACGGCCGGGTGCGTGCCGCTCCCGCTTTGACGGACTCCCTCGCGGTGGTCTGCAACAACGCGGTATTCGCCAACGCTGGTGTCGCACTGCCGGTCCCGGGGTGGTCGTGGAAAGACTTCACCGACACCGCCCGCAAGCTGACCGATGCCGACCGCGGCACCTTCGGGACCGGCTGGCCCGGCGTCGGCGACGAGGACACTACATGGCGGCTCTGGCCGATGGTGTGGGATCTGGGTGGCGACGTGATCGCTGCCGACGGTAAGACCGTCGGGTTCGCCGACGTCGGCGAGCGCGCGCTACAGGTGGTTGCCGATCTCGCCCGGGACAAGAGCGCCTATATCGACGCCAAACCGGGTACCGACCAGATGTATCAGGTGTTCAAGTCCGGGCTGATGGGCATGGTGATCACCGGACAGTGGCAGCTGGCCGAGGTCATCGAGGCGAAGGTGGACTACACCGTCGTGCCGATGCCCAGCTTCAGCGGTAAACCGATAACGATTTCGGGTCCGGACACCTGGACACTGTTCGACAACGGCACGGCCCGGGTCGACGCCGCACGGACATTCGTCAATTGGCTCAACGATCCTCAGCAGGACGTGCGCTGGGATATCGGGGCAGGCAGCCTGCCGCTCAGTCGGCCGGCGCAGGCGCTGCCCGAATGGCAGCACCAGGTCGAAGACATCAAGGGCCTCGAGGTGTTCACCCGCGCCTTGGCGTATGCGCGAGCCCGTCCGGTGCATCCGGCCTATCCACAGATCTCTCAGGCCTTGGGCCAGGCGATTGTGTCTGTTCTGTACGGCCGACGTAGTCCAGCGGAGGCGTTGCGGCGTTGTCGTCGCGAGGCCGATGCCGCTTTGCACATTCCCCGTTGAGGAGTCCCGTGTCTCCCGTTCCTATTACTTTGACACCGCGGCCGCGGGATATGCGCCGACGTCGGCGCGAGTCGAGGACCGCGTGGCTGTTCATCTCACCGTCTGTTCTGATCATCCTCGGCTTGAGCTTGATTCCGGTGATCTGGTCGCTGTTGTTGTCGTTCCAAGCCAACGACTTGGTTACACCGAGTCGCTGGGTCGGGATGGACAATTACAGCGCTTTGTTCCAGGATCCGAATTTCGGTCAGGCTGTGCGGAATACGCTGATATATACGGTGTTGTTCGTGCCGTTGAGCATCGCCCTCGGGCTGGCGCTCGCGCTGGCGCTCAATCGACGCCTACGGTTCGTAAGCCTGTATCGGACGCTGTTCTTCGTGCCGTTCGTCGTGTCGGCGACCGCTCAGGGCGTGTTGTTCTCCTTCATGCTCGACCCGCAGGTCGGTATGGTGAATTCGTTGCTGCACCGCGTGGGGCTGTCTCCGCAGGGATTCCTCACCGACCCCGCACAGGCACTGTTCGTCCTGATCGCGATCACCTTGTGGAGCGGGTCCGGGTTTTGCGTCGTGGTGTATCTGGCCGCGCTGCAGGATGTGCCGCAGACCTTGCTCGAGGCCGCGCGTCTCGATGGCGCCGGTCGCTGGAACCTGCTGCGGCACATCGTGTTTCCCACGGTAATGCCGGTGACGATGTTCCTCCTGGTGTGGCAGACGATCACCGCATTACAGGTGTTCGACCTGGTGTACGTATCGACCAAAGGCGGCCCGCTCGGCTCGACGACCTTGATCGTCTTCTTCATCTGGCAGCAGGCTTTCCGTAACTTCACGGCGGGCTACGGTGCCGCGGCGGCCTATGTTCTCGCGGTTGTCCTGCTGGGACTAGGCCTGGCACGGCGGCTCATGGCGCGTCGCCGCTCTCCGGAAGGGAATGTGCGGTGATCGCCCACGCGCACAGTCGTATTCGACTTTCGTCCAACGGTGCTGTTCGTCGGCTCCGGCTGCCGTTCAGTGCGTGGCACTTGCTGCTGGCTCCGTTAGCCTTGCTCTTCGCGGTGCCGCTGATCTGGTTGACGCTCAGCTCGGTGATGACCGACGCGGAGATCAACAAGTTCCCGCCCACACTGTGGCCCTCCGGCGTTCATCTCGACGGCTACCGGTTCGTGTTGTCGAACGCCAAGTTCCCCACCTGGTTCGTCAACTCGTTGATCGTCTCAGGTACCGCGGTCGTGTCGAATCTCGCCTTCGGAACGCTGGGCGGATACGCGTTCGCTCGGATGCGGTTCCTCGGGTCACGAACGATGCTGGTGCTGATGCTGGCGACGCTGATCGTACCGTTCCAGCTCACGATGATTCCGACCTTCATCGTGATGAAATGGCTCGGCCTCATCGACACCCTCGGCGCGCTGATCGTGCCGGCCTTGGTCACGCCGTTCGCGGTGTTCTTGATGCGGCAGTTCTTCCTGTCGCTGCCGCGCGAGCTGGAAGAGGCAGCGTGGATCGATGGCTGCTCGACGTTGCGCGTGTTGTGGCAAATCGTGCTGCCCCTCTCGCGCCCGGCGCTGAGCACCGTCGCCGTGCTGACTTTCCTGACCACGTGGAACGACCTGACCTGGCCATTGATCGCCCTCAACCACGACAGCACCTACACCCTGCAGCTTGGCATGACGACCTTCCACGGACAGCATCAGACGCACTGGTCTGCGGTGATGGCGGGCAACGTGATCACCGTGGCGCCCGTGCTGCTGGCGTTCCTCGGTGCACAGAAGGCGTTCATCCAATCCGTAGCCGGTAGTGGGCTGAAAGGATGACCATGATCGACCTGCTGGTCATCGGGGATGCCAACCCCGACGTGATCATCGGACCGCTGGCCGGACCGCTGGAATTCGGTCAGCGAGAACAGCTTGCATCCTCCGGGGTGTTCACCCTGGGCGGCTCCGGGGCGATCATGGCCTGCGGTGCCGCTCGCCTCGGACTGACCGTCGCTTTCGCCGGCCGCGTAGGGGCCGACGAGAGCGGGCGATTCGTGCGAGATTCCCTCGATGCGCACGGAGTAGACACCTCGGGCCTGATCACCGACCCCGAGCTGGCCACTCCGCTCACGGTGGTGCTCACCCGGGACGACGACCGGGCGATCGTCACCGCGCCAGGAACGCTGTCGGCGACCACCACGGCCGATGTGCCGCGCGCGCTGCTGCGGAGCTGCCGGCACGTCCATGCCGCGTCGTACTTCCTGATGCCCGCACTGGCTGCCCCAGCTTCCGGCGCTGTTCGCCGAAGTCCGATCGCTGGGACACACCACGTCCCTCGACACCAACGACGACCCGGCCGGGCGGTGGCAGGTGCCGGGAATGTACGCCGAGGTCGATTTTCTTTTGCCCAATGCCGCCGAAGCTATGCGGTTGGCCGGCGCGGACACCGTCGAAGCTGCGGCTGTCGCGCTTGCCGGGCACGGCCCGACCGTGGTGGTGAAGGATGGTGCCGCCGGAGCGCTGTCCTACGACGGCCGGAATCTGTTGCGAACCAAAGGATTACCTGTAATAGCAGTGGACAGTGTCGGCGCCGGCGACAGCTTCGACGCGGGCTTCGTCGCCGCAACCCTCGCAGGCAGCACGGCACAGCGGGCGCTCGAGATCGCGGCGATCTGCGGGGCACTGTCCACGCGCGGCATCGGCGGCACGACCGCCCAACCGACCTGGGACGAAGCGATGGCGACGTGCCACGGAATGGAAAGAACCCATGACTAAGATCGCATTCGTCGGCGCGGGCAGCGTCGAGTTCACTCAGGGATTGCTAGCGGATCTGCTGGCATTTCCCGAACTACAGCAAGCGCATATCGCGTTGCACGACATCGACCAGGAACGCCTCGAAACTGCCGAGGCGGCCGCCAAATTCATCGCCGAGGCCTGCGACGCCGCCCCGAACATTACCGCGCATATCAACCGGCGTACTGCGCTGGAAGGCGCCGATTTCGTCATCAACACCGTCCAGATCGGCATGGGCGCGGCCACCGAAATCGACTTCGACATCCCGGCCCGCTACGGCGTGCGCCAGACGATCGGCGACACCCTCGGGATCGGCGGTATCTTCCGCGGCCTGCGCACGTTTCCTTTCCTGCAGGCGCTCGGCGCGGACATCGCGCAAGTGTGCCCGGAAGCGTGGTTGCTGAACTACACCAACCCGATGGTGATGAACGTGCAGTATCTGCGCGAGGTCACCGGCCTGACCCGCGTGGTCGGGGTGTGCCACTCGGTGTACTGGACCATGCGGGGACTCGCGGAGCTGGTCGATGTGCCGTTCGAGGAGGTTTCTTACCGCGCGGCCGGGGTGAATCATCAGGCTTGGGTGCTGGAATTCACCCATGCGGGCGAGGACCTGTACGGCCGCCTCGACGCGTTGATCGCGCATGATCCAGAACTGCGTCGCCGCGTGCGCGTCGACATGTACCGGCGGCTTGGTTACTACCCGACCGAGACCAGCGAGCACTCGGCTGAATATGTGCCCTGGTACCTGCACCATCGCAGTGAGGTCGAGGAGCTGCGGATACCTGTCGGTGACTACCTCGGCATCGTGGCCGACAACGTCGCGGTATACGAACGCACCCGGCGTCTGCTGGCCGAAGGTAAACCGCTGGAGGTGAAGAGCACGATGGAATACGCGCCCCAGATCATTCACAGCATCGTCAGCGACACACCTCGAACCGTGTACGGCAATGTCCCGAACAGCGGCCTGATCACCAACCTGCCCGACGGCATCGTCGAAGTTCCCTGCGTCGTCGACGGGTCCGGCGTTCACCCCCAGCCGATCGGTTCACTTCCGCCGCAATTGGCGGCCTTGAACCGGGCCTATCTGAGCATGACGGGACTGGTCGTATCCGCCGCGGTCGACAACGAACCTCGCCACATCCGGCACGCGGCGATGATGGATCCAGCCACTGCGGCGACGTTGACGGTGGAGCAGATCTGGGCCCTGTGCGATGAGATGGTCCAGGCTCACTCCGGTCTGCTGCAACCCGCGTTGCGCGCAACATTGGTGCCATGAACTCGGACTATTCCGCAGACTGTGGCGGCACATCGTTCCTCCGTCGGTGCGTTGTGCCGCTCGCCGCGTCGGCCGCCGTGGCCTCGCTGCTCACCACCGCTTGTTCGGGCGGCGGACCCGAGGATGTGCCACCCTCGTCGACCTCGGTCGGGGTGTCCGACGAGGCGCCTGCGACGCCTGCCGAGGGGGCGCCCACGGTGGCGGTGCCTCCCGTGCGAGCGGGCTTCGACTACCAGCTCAACACCCCGTACCCCCCGCCGGCCGGGGTGTCCGTCGTCGCCCGTGACCACACCGCGCCGCCCGCCCCGGGAATCTACAACATCTGCTATCTCAACGCCTTCCAGGCCCAGCCTGGCGCGGAACACGAATGGGACGCTGATCTGCTGCTGCGCGACCGAACGGGGGCGGTGGTCATGGACAAGGAATGGGGGGAGGCGATGCTGGACGTCCACACCGACGCCAAGCGCCGGCGGATTGCGCAAAAGGTCACCACCTGGATCGACAACTGCGCGGCCAAGGGCTACAAAGCCATCGATCCGGACAACTACGACAGCTACACCCGCGTGCCCGAGGGCCTGCTGACCGCGGATGACGCGAAGGCGTTCCTCGCCCTGCTCGCCGTCCGCGCGCATGAAAGGGGCCTGGCCATTGGCCAGAAGAACGCCCCGCAGCTGGCTGCTGCGCGCAAAGAGGTCGGCGTCGACTTTGCCGTCGTCGAGGAATGCGGCCAGTACAACGAATGTGGAGACTATGTCGCCGCCTTCGATAGCCACATGATCGTGATCGAGTACACCGCCCAGGGGATGGAAAGGGCCTGCCGGGGCTGGGCCGACAAAGTAAGCATCGTCCGTCGGGATCGGAACCTCGTGCCCCGCGGCGATCGGGGCTATTTCCGCGAAACCTGCGGCACACCGTGATACGGCCCATCAGCTATCGGCCACGGATGTGGAACTTCAAGCCACCACGCGTTCCGTCGCGGGCCGCTTACCCCGCGCTGCGCCGAATTGGCTGCGGTACTCGCCCGGGGTCAGCTCGACAAGTCTGGTGAAGTGGTAGCGCAAGGCCGATTCGGAGCCGAAACCGCTGGCTTCGGCGATGCGTTGCACGGTCCAGGTGGTGCGTTGCAGCAACTCTTGGGCCCGTCGTAGCCGGACTCGGTGCAGCCATTCGATCGGGGGGATACCCAGCGCGTCGCGGCAGTGCCGGGCGAAGGTGCGCACGCTCATCCCGGCGTGCTGGGCGAGCATGGTCACGGTGAGTGCCTCGGCGAGATGGTCTTCGGCCCAATACAACGTGTCGACCAGGGATCGGGTCTGTTCGGGAACGGCCCAGCCCGCGCGTTGGGCTTGGTCACCGTCGCGTCGGATCGGTGCGACCAGGAACCGGGCGACCTCGGTCGCGAGCGCCGAGCCGTGATCACGGTCGATCAGATGCAGGAGCAGGTCCATTGCCGCGGTGCCGCCACCGGAGGTGAAGATTTCACCGTCGGCGACGAACAGGCGCTCGGGATGGACGTGAATCTTCGGATGGTCAGCGGCGAGCTGCTCTGCCCAGTGCCAATGGGTGGTCGCTTGACGACCATCGAGGAGCCCGGTCGCGGCCACGAGGAAACTGCCCAGACAGAGCCCGACGATGCGGGCACCGTTGGCTCGCGCACGCAGCATGGCCGCGGCGACCTCCGGCGGCGGGTCGTAAATCCTTGGGGCGGCGGGCACGACGATGGTGTGTGCCGACTCGGCCCATGCCAGCGACCGGTCCGGGAGCAGCGCATAGCTGGTGGCGCCCCCGGTCCGGGTGTGGGTCGGCCTGTCCGGTCCGGCCACAGCGACCTCGTAGAGTTCGGTGCCCGCGAGATCGTTCGCCGTGGCGAAGACCCGCACCGCCAACGCCACCTCGAACGTCCCGACACCATCGAAACTCAGGACCGCGACCCGGTGCGCGGTGGTGTCCGGTGGCAGAACAACCTCACACATGAGTGCACTCCTTTGGATCGGAACCAGGACGCGGTCCTGCACCGCGCATGCTCAAAACCAGTCAGACGAACTTGCACAGCGGTGCCAGGCCCGGGTACGTCCGCGCCACCATCAGTAGGCCGGAACCTCGATCGCATCGGCGATGCGCGCTTTGTCGCCGGCGGCCTTGTGGGCCATCGCCTTTCGGATTACGGAGACGTTGGACAGGCGGATCTGTTGCCGTTGCAGCCAGAACTTGGCGGGGCTGATGTAGAGATTGCCGCCGGCGCGGGCGCGGGTCTGGCAGGCGGCGACGAAGGGGCGCATGCGCTGTTCGTATCGGGTGAAGGCGTTGGAGTAATCGCCTTGTGCCGCTTGGAGTTCGCCGGCGAGCACGTATGCGCCGACGATGGCCATCGAGGTGCCCAAGCCGGAGGCCGGGGACGCGCAATGACTTGCGTCGCCGACCAGGGCGACCCGGCCGCGGTGCCAGCGGTCCATGTACACCTGTCGCAGATCGTCGAAGTAGAAATCCGATGTGCCGGTGATCTCGTCGAGCAGCCGGGGTGTCTGCCAGCCGTCGCCGGCGAAATCCTGTCGGAGCAGCTGCCGCAGGTCGCTGTCGTCACTGTGGTCGATGTCGAGGCCGGGGGCGTTCTTGGTGAACATCACTCGCGTCGCCGAGCGGCCGGAGAAGTAGCACAGGCGGCGATCCGGTCCGCCGGAGTAGAACGTCTCCCAGCGGTCGTAGCCGAGGAAGTTCGGGATCGCGCCGATGGCGATGTACCTGCCGAGGCGGTGGATGCGATAGCTGTCGGGGTCGAAGGCGAGTCGGCGTGTGGTGGAACGCAATCCGTCGGCGCCGAGCACCAGGTCGAATTCTCGGACGGTACCGCTGCCGAAGGTCACCGAGACGCCGGAGCCGGTGTCGACCAGGTCGACCAGACGGTCACCGAAGATGTACTCGGCACCGTGACGACTCTCGGCCAGCAAGATATTCACCAGATCGGAGCGCATCAGCTCGATATCGTCTGCGCCCATGGGTCCCCCGGTCAGGGTGAACGCGGTGGTCCGCGCCAGTGCCTTGCCGGTCGCGTCGACGAAATCCATTCCCTGGATATCGGTTTCGGCGGCGCGGACCTGTTCGAGCAGGCCCATCTGCGTCACCACGTGTAAGGCTTTGCCGTGCAGGTCGATCGCCTGACCGCCGGTGCGTATCGTGTCGGCGCGCTCGATGACCGTCGGCGAAAACCCGCGCCGGGCAAGCCAATACGCCAGGGTGGTGCCGGCGATACCGGCACCGACGATGAGGACTCGGGAGTTGTGCATGCAGACCTCGCTCGATCGAAGGACACGGAGTTGGTTTCGGCGCCACATCCCAGGCTAGGCAGACGACATAGCGCCATCAATATCTGTGGGACATTAGGAACAGATACCTTCCATCTGCTGAGGAGATGACCGCGTGGAGCTTCGACAGCTTCGCCATTTCGTGGCGCTCGCCGAACTGCGGAGCTTCACCGCCGCGGCCGAACGCGAACACATCGTGCAGTCCGGGCTGTCGAACTCGATACGGGCGCTCGAGCGCGAACTCGATGCCGAGCTCTACGCCCGCGGCACCCGGCCCGTGCGACTCACACCGGCGGGCGCGGCCCTGATAGAACCGGCCCGCCGGACACTGCTGGCGGCCCAGAGCGCGGGCGAAGCCGTGCACGACATTCAGAACGTGCTCACCGGTCGGCTCCGCATCGGCGTCGTCGGCTCGGCTCTGCACGTCGTTCGCGTCGCCGACCAGGTGGCCGAATTCGCGGCACAGCACCCCGCCGTCGACATCCACCTGACGCAGGCCCCGGTGCTGGACATGCTGCGCATGATCGGCGCGGGCGAACTGGACTGCGCCTTCGTCACCGCGGTGCCCACCGCCACTCCACACGTGCGGCTCACCACTCTGGCCACCGAAGCACTGGTACTGCTGATCCGCGATGACCACCGCCTCGCCGACACCGGCGTTGTCTACCTCACCGATCTCGCCGACGAGCGTTTCGTGGACGTCGGCGTCGACTGGTCAGTGCGCGTCACTATCGACGCCGCCCTCACCGCGGCCGGAGTTGTCCGCCAGTCGCACTGCGAGGTCAACACCTGGGAACTTTTCCTCGAACTGGTCCTGGCCGGAGCCGGAATAGGTTTCGTCCCAGCGGGCTTGGCGCAACAGGCGGCCGCGCGCACACCCCGTCTCCGAATCACGACCATCGAAGACCCGGGACTTCAGCGGCACATCCAATTCGCCGCACCCAACCCCAGCGACCGCACCCCAGCAACCCGGCACTTCATCGACCAGCTACGCCGCGACCACCCGGGGATATCGGACTTGATGTGAAAGTTACATTTTCCCGTTTGAGGTCGGCGGAAAGGCAGACAGGGATGGCCTGTCGGCGAAACCCTGAAAGGCCCGCGCGCACGAAAGGGGCCTGGCCATCGGCCAGAGAACGCCCCGCAGCTGGCTGCTATCGGCCACAGCTGTGGAACTTCAAGCCACCACACGTTCGGTCACGGGCCGCTTGCCCCGTGCCGCGCCGAATTGGCTGCGGTACTCGCCTGGGGTCAGCTCGACAAGTCTGGTGAAGTGGTAGCGCAAGGCCGATTCGGAGCCGAAACCGCTGGCTTCGGCGATGCGTTGCACGGTCCAGGTGGTGCGTTGCAGCAACTCTTGGGCCCGTCGTAGCCGGACTCGGTGCAGCCATTCGATCGGGGGGATACCCAGTGCGTCGCGGCAGTGCCGGGCGAAGGTGCGCACGCTCATCCCGGCGTGCTGGGCGAGCATGGCGACGGTCAAGGTCTCGGCGAGGTGGTCTTCGGCCCAGTACAAGGTGTCGGCCAGCGAGCTGGTCTGCGCGGGAACGGCCCAGCCAGGGCGTTGGGCTTGGTCCCCGTCGCGTCGGATCGGTGCGACCAGGAACCGGGCGACCTCGGTCGCGAGCGCCGAGCCGTGATCACGGTCGATCAGATGCAGCAGCAGGTCCATCGCCGCGGTACCGCCACCGGAGGTGAAAATCCCGCCGTCGGCGACGAACAGGCGCTCGGGGTGGACGTGAATCTTCGGATGGTCAGCGGCGAGTCGCTCTGCCCAATGCCAGTGGGTCGTGGCTTGATGGCCGTCGAGCAAACCGGTTGCGGCTACGAGGAAACTGCCCAGGCACAGCCCGACGATCCGAGCGCCGTTGGCTCGCGCGCGCAGCATGGCCGCGGCGACTTCCGGCGGTGGGGCGTAGACCCTTGGGGCAGCGGGCACGACGATGGTGTGTGCCGACTCGGCCCATGCCAGCGACCGGTCCGGGAGCAGCGCATAGCTGGTGGCCCCCCCGGTCCGCGTGCGGGTCGGACCGGGCGGCCCGGCCACGGCGACCTCGTAGAGTTCGGTGCCGGCGAGATCGTTCGCGGTGGCGAAGAACTGCATCGCCACCGCCACCTCGAACATTCCGATGCCATCGAAGCTCAAGACCGCGACCCGATGCGCAGCCTTCGGTGACAGCACAACCTCTTCCCACATGAGTTCACACCTTTTGGATCTTGTGGAGTGGAGCTTCGACGACTTCGCCGCGGCGTCAGGACAGTTTCGCCGTCGGGGCGAAGGCGGGTAGTTTGTCGAGGCTGCTTTGCACGGCTTCGGTGCCGTACTCGAACATCTGTCGTTCGTAGTCGTCGACCGCGTTGAGCAGGTCTTGGCGGCCTTCGTCAGCTTCGATCAGGCTGCGGCGCAGCAGATCGGCGTCGCGTAGTGCGGTGTTGGCGCCGTTGCCGCCGGTGGGGGAGGTGGCGTGGATGGCGTCGCCGAGGAGTGTGACCGGGCCTGGGGTCCAACGCTTTCCGGGTTTGACCACTCGGATGGACAGCAGGGTGCTGTTGTCGGGGTCGGCTTGTTCGATCAGTGCACGCAGGTCTGGGTGCCAGCCTTGCATTCTGGACAGCACGGCGTCCTGCGCGGTCAGACCGTCCAGCGAGCCGTTCGGCGGCAGGATCATGGCCCAGCGCACGTAATCACCGATGTCGGGCAGCGTGACTTCGGGGGCTAGTTGTTGGGCGGCTTGCTTGGGCGGGGTGGGGAAGAGCATCGCGCCCAGCAGCAGGCTGACGCCGTCGCCGGCGATCTTGGAGCCGTAGGCCTTGGACAGGCTGGCGAACTGCTCGGTCAGTGGGGTGCGGCCGATGACGAACCGGACACCGGTGTCGGTCGGGGTGGTCTGCGGCGAGAGGACCCCGCGGACCGCGGAGGTGACGCCGTCCGCGCCGACGAGCAGGTCGGTGGTGGCCGGGTCGCGGCGGGCGAATTGGGCTTGGACAGTGCCGTCGGTCAGCACGTCGTAGCCGGTGAGCGCGGCGTCGGTGTGCACGGTGAGCCCGGTCAGCAACAGGTGTCGGAGTACTTGGCGGTCGACGACGATGCCGGTCCGGCCCGCGCCGAGCTTACCGATCTCGTTGAGCTGCGGGTCCAGGATCAGCTGCTCGGCGGAGGCGTCCATGACGATCTGGTCCAGCAGCGGGTGCCAGCGTTCCGGCAGGCAGTCGCGCACCGCCTGGAAACCGATCGGGTTCAGTACGAGGCGGTAACCCTGGAATCGCGCGACGATCCCCGGGTCGCGCTCGAACACAGCTGCCTCGATCCCGGCACCACGCAGACCCTGCGCGAGGGCCAGACCTCCCAGACCGGCTCCGACAACGGAAACTCGCATCACACACCTCCACAATTTCGAAACGAACTCTGATCGTTGGTCGCAGACCGAAGTCGACGCCCAGTAGTGTTGCATGGTTAATATTAACTAGTCAAGATGTGCTCGCATCACGGATGGCGGGCTCGAGTTCCGATGTCGCGGCCTTGGTTCCGGCAATCATTCGCACTACCTCCGTGGCGTCGAAGTCGTTGCGGCTCTGGCTGTTTCGCTGACCATCTGGATGGAAACTCGCATCGCTCACCTCCACGACATCGAAACGAACTTAGTTCGTCAAGTGCGATCTAAGTTCTACTCGCTGAACTCAGATCGCGTCAAGCTATCGTGACCGGCAGGTCCGCGATGCCCTGTCGCACGGGGTGCTCGACTTCGATCCGCCGGTGCAGCGCAAGTCAGATCGTGTCGTCGAGCCAGTCGAAGATGCGTGCCACCGCCAGGCGGAGCGCGCCCGGGTGGCAGTGGGCATCGCGGTGAGGTGCCGGTACAGCTTTCGCGGGTCGGGCTGTGATCAGCCGCGGTTGCCGTTCCGGGGAGCATGGTCCTCCCCTTTACCTACCTCCCAGTGCGTCGCGCATGATGTGGGCTACCTGTCGGTTCCCGCATTCACCAGGGCCTTCACACGCTCACACACCCGATCGCCTGCTCAGTACAGACGGTCTGACACCCACATTTCCGCGTCGCGAGGAGTCCGTGTCAATCAGTGACGAAGCGGGCGGCGTTGGCGTGTGCCCAATGAGCGAAGGTGGTGGCAGATAGTCGTTGCCGACGTTCGAAATCGTGAGGAGGAGTAGGTGATGAAACACCTCGGCTTCCTGTCGCTGCGATGATGGCCGGTTGAGCAGCCCGCAGGCCGTTACGGCAATCACCGATCTCGGTACAGGTTACGTCCGTGTGATCGACATAATCGCGCTGTAATCCCGTGTGACACAACCTTTCTCCCGGATTACGCCGCAGGACAAGCACGCACACTTTTTGTTAGCCTCCGAGGGTGGCCCGACCGGACGGTCGCGGCCCGGACAGCAAGGACGAATCGTCGTCCTGGATCGGGAGATTCGATGCACCTGCTCACCGTTCGCCGCAGCATTGCCGCTGCGGGAATCGCCGGAGCGGCAGCCCTCGCGCTGGCAGCCCCCACCGTGGCCGCCGCCCAGCCGGTATCCCCTACATCGACCGTCGCGCAATCCCTGAACTCCGGTATCGCCCTGATGGACTACCCGGGCGGCGAGGGCAGCCCGCGCGGCAGCGTCGCCAATTCGGACGACGAGGGCAGCCCGCGCGGCAGCGTCGGTAATCCGGGCGGTGGGGGCAACCCTGGCGGCGGCGGCCCTGGCGGCGGCAACCCTGGCGGCGGCGGCCCGGGCGCGGGCCACTAGGGCTTCCCGAACGCGACCCCGAGCTCGTGGAGGCCTGGAGCTCCGCAATTGACGACACTAATCGCTCGATCCTCGAGCGGAGCTTGTTGATCGCACAAGACGATGGCGGGCCCGGCGTGTGCTGGCTGCTGCACCCCGACGGCGCCGCGCAGGACGGTGAGTGGGCCGCGTACGAGTGGTTAACCGGCGACGGCAGCAGTCCTGATGATGATCGTTACGAGAACTTTGGTGCGCTGCTGTGGGATGCGGCTCGGCGATTGGACACCGATTGACATGAGCCGATCAGAACAGGGTGTCGCGCACGCCCGGGTACTCAGCGAAATAACCGGAACCGCAACGACTTCGGCGCCGTGGGGGCAGCACAAATGAAAGGATGCTCGGCATGAAGAGCTTGCCGCAGTCCGATGAAACTCTCCTGATCCGCACTGACTTCTCCGATCACGAGGGCTGGGAAGCGTTGCGGACGGCAGTGACGACACCGAACGAAGACGACTTTCTGGCGAACCTGCACCTTGTGGATGATCCCGCCTATCGTGACGTGAGCGCCGAGCAGCTCGCGGTGCTGCTCGCCCCCCATTCGCTGCTCATCGTTGCTGACAAGCTCGCGATCACCTCCCCCGAACAGCCGTTGCTCGGCATCTACCGCAGCGAAGAGGGAACCGAGCAGCTGCGAGTCATCGCCGAGGAACTGTGGTCGATCGAAAACAACATCTCCCTCGCCAACATGGACTGGGACGAGTTCGCCGGTGCGGCCGACGACGACGGCATCTTCCGGGGTTTCTGACCTTGGAGTGCCCGAGGTCGCGCAGTCGCCGTCCGTGCGGGCCGGGCTCATCGCCGGAACGAATGGATGCGGCTAGCGGTTTGGCTCGAGGAATTCGGCCAGCATGACGGTGTCGCGCAGGTAGCGCTCGTACGGGAAGTCGGCTGCGAGCAACGCGTTGCGTAGTTCGTCGTAGAGCGGCTTACCACTGGCGTGGAACGCGTTGCGGCCGGCTTCGGTGGTGCCGACCAGTCGTCGTCGTCCGTGCTCGGGGTCGGGGTTGACCTGGATGAGTCCGGCTGCTTCCAGCGGGCGCAGGGCCCGGCTGATCGCCGGGTCGGACACCGAAAGCGCTTGCGCCAGTTGGTGCTGGGTCATCGGCTCGTTCTCTTCCACCATGCCGAGCAGCCGCATCTGGCTGTAACTCAACCCGTCCGAGCCTTCCGTGCGCCGCCGGGTGGCCTCACCGAGCAAAAACACCACGCGATGCAACAAGTCACCCAGCCCATCATCCATGGTGCGAGCGTATCGGAATCTTGTCCAGTTAATATTAACCGCACAACGCTCGGTGATGGTGTTGAGCGCGATGGTGAAACTCGCTAGCTCGGCCCGGTGTCTTCATTGCAAATCCAGAGCCAGGTAAAACACCTCTCATATATTTTCTGAACAGGTCGCCGCGCATCGGCTGGTATGAAACTATTTGCTTCCACATGGAATTCGTGATACGGGCCGTGGAAGTGGCTGTGCGGGAATGGACTTGATAGTAATTACCTGTGGAGTAGCGTAGGCTGAGTTCACCGCCCCAGACCTCGGCCATATCAGGCTTGTTTTCGCTGCCGTCAGAGGAGTTCGAGCATGGGTGGCTAATTTGCAAATATCAGTGCTCCATCTCTCCGGGCATTCAGTGTTTCCGCTCGAAGAGGTCGCCGCCGGGAGTGTGGTGTGTCCGCATCCGGCAGGACAGTGCTGAACATCAGCGAACGACATCCCATGACGAATTCCGTTCTCCTGCAACGTTGACGGAGACGACTCGACAAGCCAGTGAATACGCTATAGCGCGGTGTATTCGCATACTCCTTCATGTCGAATCGGAGGTTTCCCCGAAATGCCGGCCATTTCGTCGCGGCACCAGAAAGCGCGCACACCCAGCCGGTGCCGGTACGCCGACATCAGCGCATCAGCAATTGGAGCACCATCATGACCGTATCTCGCACCACCCGAACACGCGTCGCCGCTCTGCTGGGCGGTCTCGTACTCAGCGCAGGCACCATGATCGCAATAGCCCCACCGGCATTCGCCGCCTGCTCACCCATCAACGGCGCCAACGGCGCGGCGGGTACGGCTTCGCACCCGGCCGGCAATTCGGGGCTCAACGGCAGCTCCGGCACCGTCAACTGTCCAGGCGGCAACGGCGGTAACGGCGGCGCAGGCTACGGCGGCGGAGCCGGTGGCGCAGGGGGTAACGGCGGAGTCGGCGGACTCGGCCTCATGGGTACCGGCGGGGTCGGCGGCAACGGCGGACTCGGCGGACCCACCGCAGGATCCGGTGGCGCGGGCGGTGACGGTGGCGCAGGCGGCGCGGGTGCTGTCGCAGGCAGCGGCGGTGCTCCCGGCGGAGCCGGTGGGATCGGCGGCGACGCCCAAAAGCCGGATACCGGCGGTAAAGGTGGACGTGGCGGCGCTGGTGGCGGCGCCTCCGGGGTCAACAACAACGGCGGGGCCGCGGCGAACGGCGGTCACGGCGGAGCTAGTCCGCTGGGGACCGGCGGCGCAGGCGGTGGCGGAGGCAACGGCGGTGCCAAGACCGGCACCGGCACCCTCGGGCATTGCGGTGCAGGCGGGGCGGGCGGCACCGGCCTGAACGCCGGCGCCCCGGGTATCGCTGGTAGCGGCAGTGGCTCCTGCTGATCCGGCATCTCCTGAAACGCCGAATTTCGCGGCGGAATGCAGAACGCGAAGCCTCAACCAAATGGAGTAGCACCATGACCACAATTCGCACCACCCGAACACGCGCCGCCGCCCTCCTGGGCGGCCTCGTACTCAGCGCAGGCGCCATGATCGCCGTGGCCCCACCCGCATTTGCCGTCTGCCCAAACCTCGATGGTGCCAACGGCGCCGCGGGCACGTCACTCAGCCCGAGCGGTCAGCCCGGCCAGCCCGGCGGGGCGGGCGGCCTGGGCTGCCCCGGCGGCCGCGGCGGCAACGGGGGCGCGGCCGTCCTTCTGGGAATCGGTGGCGCCGGCGGGGCCGGTGGCGCGGGTGGCCTCGGCGCGAGCGCTGGATCCCTCGGGGGAGTAGGTGGAGCAGGCGGTATCGGCGGATCCGGCGCCTCGGGCCCTGGAGGTAAGGGTGGTGTCGGCGGGGCAGGCGGCGGCGGAGCTGCCGTTGGCGGACCCGGTGCGGCCGGCGGTGCGGCCGGGGCAGGCGGAGCGGCCAATGCCGGCCAAGGCGGTATCGGCGGAATCGGCGGCGCAGGCGGTGCGGCAACCGGCGCCTCCAACAACGGCGGCAACGGCGGAACCGGCGGCAATGGCGGTACCGCTACCACCGGCCATGGCGGCGACGGCGGTACCGGCGGCGCCTCAGGTACTCGGACCGGCGCCGGTACCGCGGGTAGTTGCGGCAACGGTGGCAACGGCGGACACGGCTCCCTCGGCGGCGGCAACGGTGGATTACCGGGCGCGGGCTCCGGATGTGCGGCCGGTGCACACGGCTGAGTAGCAAGCCGATCGACGAACCGACCCGGTCACACCGCGCGGTCGTGCGGTGTGACCGGAACCAGCCTCGCCCGGCACGCGACCGCCATGCCCTACCGGCGTCATCGTCCGATGATAGTCGCTGCGCGTCAACATGATTCGCGTCCCGACGGAGTTACGGTGCCGGTCGGTCGATCACCATGCCCGCATCGGCGGTGCCATCGACAATGCCACGAGCGAAGTCGGACAGGCGCAGGTTGTTGCTGCGTGCGTAGGTCCGCAACTGCTTGAAAGCGTCGTCCATGTTCAGTCCGCCGCGTTCGGAGAGCACGCCTTTGGCCTGTTCGATGATGATTCGGGTGTTCAACGCCAGCTGAAGTTGCTGGGTGACCACTTCGGTGCGGGTCACCACACGCTGGTGCAGGATCCCGATCGTAGCCACGTCGGCCAAGGCCTGCCCGACCGTCAGGTCTGGCGCCGACAACGTGCCGATGGCGGTGGAGAACAGATTCAGCGCGCCGATTCGCTCGTCGCGCAACCGCATCGGTATCGCGCATACTGCGTGAAACCCCTCGGCGAGCGCCCGCTGTGCGAACGCGGGCCATCGGTCCACCTGCTCCGAAAGATCATCGACCACAACGACTTCTCCGACGCCGAAGGCCTGCAGACACGGACCAGCTTCGGATTGCACCTGAAACAGCTCCAGCAGCCTGGTCTGCTCGCTGGTCGAGGCCAGCACCTGCAATCCACCTTCCGGCGCGCGCAGCAGGATGCCCGCGGCATCGATCGCCAACAGTCGCACGCAGTCGTCGACCAGTCGCTGTGCCAGTTCGATCACGTCGTAGTCCGCGACGAGGGTGTCCGCCAATTCCACGAACGCCTTCACCAACGGACCTTCTCGCTCCGTCATCAGATCCTCCCTGTTCATCATGCTGTGTTCTGCGAGAATTCCGGCAGATAGTCGGCGGGGTGTGCTGCACGATGGTGTCTCGTCAAGCCTCCCCGGCAGCCGGATCGAACCGCAACTGGCGCGTCACCACATCGTGGGCGACATCGGCCAGCGTGCGGTCGCCGGCGAACGCGTGCGCCTGCAGCCGCGCATACGCGTGCCGCACCGAAACCGTGAGCTGGACGGCGACCATTCCGCTGGCTTGATGGATTTCCTGACCGCGAGGCGCCGATTCCCACCAAGACCCCAAAACCACCTCCGAGCCGTTCCCCTCGGCACGGCCGTCCCCGAGCAGGATCATCGTGACCACCCTCGCCACCGAAGACGCCGCCGCGCACTCCGCGGGTTCCAACCGTCCTGGTTCATCGCGATACAGATCCAGTACCCCCACCCGCGCCGCACCGACCTGCAAGGGCAGCGCGTACATCGCACCGCGATCCGAAAGGCCCAGTGCTGCACCGAGTAACGGCCAACGTCGATGGATCACGGCGAAGTCGTCGATGAACACGGGCATACCGCTGATCGCCGCCTCGATGCCGGGTCCTGCACTGACTGTCGCTTGCAACCCTTCGATCCGCTCGGCGACAGAGTCGCTGGCGCACAACACTTCCCACCCGGTGTCCTCGATATTCACCGCGATCGCCGCCCGCTGAAACGGCAGCACCCGCAGGCAGGCCTGGCATATCCGTTCCGCCCCGCCAACGCCATCCGGCACTGTCGCCATTGCCGCGAAGAACCGCGACGGCTCAACGGCAGTCACGACGCTGAACCGGAGATATCCATGGCCCCAACAGCTTTCGTGAGTCCTACGCCCAGTTCCGATCCGGTACAGCTGGGCCGAGTCGAACACGCTTCCAGGCGGCGACATCGAACGCCGGGCGGCGGTCGAGCTGATAGCAGAACTATATTACCCCCGCCAGGGTCGGCGCAGAACGTTTCCGTGCGGTATTGATGGCAGTCCCGAACGGGTCGCTGCCATCGCGGGTCGGGACGGTTGGCGTTGCCACATCTACCCCCTGATCGAGTTATTTGTTGCGTAGTAATCAGTGCCTGAGGAGCGTAGGCTGAGTTCGCTGCTCCAGCCCGGTAATATCGTCAATCCTTCCATTGCTGGCAGCTGAGTCGAAGTATGGGTGATTGCCCGAGTGTGTCAGTGCTTCGATATCGTAGCGAGGCATTTCTGTGCATCAACTCCGCCCAAACGACCGCCCGAAAGGCCCTGGTCGGCAACGGAGTGCGTGGACTTGTCGAAGCTGTCACGGGCAATAACGTCCATCTTTTATCAAATTGTCTGACGCTGACGAAGACGGCGAAGTAATTGACTTGTCGATTAATCGATGAGCCGGTGAATACGTCGTGGCGCGAGGCGTATTCACATTCCTCCATGTCGATACATCGGCCGCATCGCTCTTCAGCAAGATGGAGTACGAATATGAACACGACTCTCAGTACACGCACCCGCATCGCCGCGCTTCTAGGCGGCCTCGTCCTGACCACGGGGACGATGATGGCCGTGGCGCCACCGGCATTCGCGGACGCCTGCGTCACCATCAATGGCGCCAACGGCGCCCCGGGTACCGCCGCCAACCCGGCGGGTGGTGCCGGTGGTAACGGCAGCTCCGGTGCGATGAACTGTCCGGGTGGGAATGGCGGCAACGGGGGTGTCGGCTACGGCGGGGGAGCCGGTGGCGCGGGCGGCAATGGCGGAAGTGGTGGACTAGGCGTTGCGGGCATAGGCGGGTCCGGTGGCATCGGCGGGCTGGGCGGACCGATCGGTGGCTCCGGCGGAGCCGGTGGCGCGGGCGGCAACGGCGGCGCGGGCGCTACCGGCGGCTCGGGTAGTGCGGGTGCGGCCGGCGGGGCAGGTGGCCTCGGCGGTGTCGCTCGTGCCGTCGATACCGGTGGCGCAGGCGGGCGTGCGGGCAACGGCGGCAACGCCTCCGGCGCAACGAACAACGGTGGCGCGGCCGCACGCGGCGGCAACGGCGGTGCCGGGGTGCTGGGTACCGGCGGAGCAGGCGGCGACGGCGGCAACGGCGGTGCCAAGACCGGCACCGGGGTGCTCGGTGCTTGCGGTCACGGTGGCAACGGCGGCGTGGGCCTGGTCGCCGGCGCTCCCGGCACCGGAGGCAGCGGCAGTGGCTCCTGCTGAGGCAGGTGCATCTCGGAGTGGGTGACCACACGCGACGGACGGCGGCTACCTGCGAAGGTGCTGCCGGGACTGCCGCCCGTCGCCGGAAGATCAACGTCGACTGTCGTTTTCGAGGCAAGTGCGGCAGCAAGCCGAGTGTCCTGGGCGCGGGTGCAACCTGTCGTCGCGGCGCTCACGCGGGCGATCGTCTACGTGCCACGCACCCGCCGCGGCGATCGCATCGCCATGCCATGTTCTGGGAAGCCGTGCGGCCCAACCGTTGCCGATATCGTTCAGCTCCGGCGCCCGGGCGGAAGCCGGAATTGTTGGTAATTGTTAGGTCGACTTCATGCGAGTTAAGGCACTGAGATGCGTTGTGTCACAAGTAGTCCCGGCGGCGAACGGTGCGGTCCGCGCGGCTTGTACCGTGGCGGAATCGAAGCGGTGACAATGCGAGCAGATCGGGATGATGAGCGAAGAGAAGGACGGCACCCCTGAGGAAAAAGGCGGCATCAAACCGTCGCAGGTCACCGCGGCAGCGCTGGCGGCGGTTACTGCCGCTTTTCTGGGATCGACGCTGGGAGTGGCCGGCACCGTGGCGGGTGCCGGGATCGCGAGCGTGGTCTCCACGGTGGGCGGTGAGCTGTACCTCCGCTCACTGAGCAAGACCAAGGCGGCGGCGCAGCGCACCACGGCGGCGGCGCTGGCACTGGCCGACTCGAGCACTCGGGAGCAGGCTGGGCAGGTTCAGCAACCGCAGCAGGCGTCCGGACCGCGAACGGTCAGCTACCAGCCGACCATGCAGAACCGGGCGGGGCTCAGGAACGACATGCGTCCAGGAGCCGGTTACCGACCTCAGTGGCAGCAGCGGCAACCCGCGCACCACAGAGCGCCGGGAGCCAACGCCGGACGGCCCGTCGACGAGGTACCCACCGTATTCATTCCCCGGCTGAATCCTGAATCGCCGGTCAAGGGTGCCGAGACCGGTGAACAGCAGGCACGTCGCCGGTACAGCCTGCACTGGCCGTTGATCATCGGCACCAGCGTGGTGGGTTTCGTCATCGCGATCCTGGCGATCACCGGCTTCGAGGGCGTCACCGGGAAGTCGATCTCGGGCGACGAGGTCACCACCGTCGGCCACATATGGAGTGGCGTCGGGGGTGGCCAGCCCGACAAGCCCCCGACGGGCGGCGACGAAAACGTTCCGCCCAGCCAGACCCGGGTGCCGACGACCACAACCCCGCCGACCAGCACCGACACCACAAAACGGCAGACGACCACCAGTCCGGCACCATCGACCAGCGCACCGGAGTCATCGACACCATCGACGACCGTGCCGGAGTCATCGACCCCGTCGACCAGCGCCCCGAAATCACCGAATACATCACGAACCCCGAACTCCCCACCGAGCAACAGCAACAACGCCCCGAGCGGTAGTAACCAACGCCCCGGCTCGACCGGGGGCAGCTAGACCTGGATGTGGTTGCCTTCCGCGGCCGCCCGTATCCTGTGGCGGCTGTCCGCACCGGCCCGTCCGGACCGGGTGGCCGCGGAGCTGGACCTGGACCCGGCGCTACTCGCGGACCGGCTCGGTCGACTGCACGACCGTCAGGTTCTGTTCGAAGAGGGAGGACGGGTCATGAGCCTGGTCACGATCGACGAAGCCGCATTCGACGAGCCCGCGCCCGCGCACTGAGCTGACCGAATGCGTATCGAACAGCCCGATCTCGTTCCGCTGCGGCACAACCGGGATTTCGTGTTGCTCGTGGGCGGTGCTGATTCCCGGTCTCCTCCTCGCCGCGGTTGGGTTGGGCCTGACATCAACAGTGACCAACGAAATCGCGCTCTCGGCGGTGCCTGCTGAACGAAGCGGTATGGCTGCCGGAGCTCTCAACTCGTTCAAACAGGCTGGCGTTGCTGCCGGAGTGGCCTCGTTCGGTGCACTATTGTCGCCCGGACCACCGACGTCACCGCTGACCGGCTCCAGCACACGGGCCGGTTCGATTCCGCGACTGTTCACACGATCGCCGCGGCGACTGGCGATGGCGCCGGCCTGCTCGCCGCAGCCAACAGCCCGCTGGACGTGCGGCCGCTGGTCGAACACGCGATCCGAGACGGCACCGCCAGCGGACTGAATACGTTGTTGATCGCGGCCTCTGCGGCTTCGGCGGCGGCGACTGTGTTGGGGTACCTATTTTTGCGCGATCACGAGACCACCTCGCGTACTGACTGTGTCCGAGTGACGGCACCGGCTGCTGATCGCATCGAACCCGCGTGGCGGCGGCGCCTACCGGGATGGACTCGTGGACGGCGGCGGGAGCGGTGACGGGGTTCAGTGGTTGTCGGATTTGCCGCAACTGCACGCTCTGCTTGAATGATGCCGCATCTCTTCGTCTTCGGTGGGTCCCAGCGATATCCTCAGGTTGGTGTGACCGCAGGGGAGTGAAAGCAGACGCGGATGAGTTCCGGCGACAAGCCCTGGAGCTTCCTTTCAGCAAAGAGGACCGGGTTGGACAAGAGCTGTTACGTCTGGATGAGGCCGCCGCAACGGTAGACGACGGCGACGGAGAGACGGCTCGACGGATGGTGGAGGCAGTAATAGCTCGCCTGCCATCTGAATATCGAACCGGCGTGATCCCGCGGCGGGCCGATCAAATTCTCGCGGACGTTGATGCGCTCCACGAGTGAGGATGTCAGGAGAGCACCTACAGCGGTGTGATCGCCCGGACGACGAGCATGCGCTGTGGGCTCGGGCAGATCAGGTTATCCCAAGGCAGCGACAGTGATTCGGTGTTGTCGGGTGGGTAGACGCGCAGGGTGTTGGTGCGCAGCGCGGCGCATTCGTTGATCTGCTTGGGGTAGGAGATGAACTCGAATTGTGCTGCCCCGCCTGGGGTCAGCGTGACCGGCGTTGGCTGGGGCGCCTGCGGGCCTTGGTCCCGAACGGCGGGCTCGCCTACCGGGTCGCCGGCGGGGCCGTTGGTTTGCGAGATGCCCGGGAAGCCTTGCAGGACACAGGTTCGCGAGCTGGAGTTGATGAATCTCAGGAACCAGGTCCCGCCTATCGGGCCGCCGACTCCCTTGTCCAGGCGAAGTTGGGCGGTCACGCATTTCGCGGGTGTGGTGTCGGCGGGAGGCGGCGGGTCTGCGACGACGGTTCTGGTCGCGGGCACTGCGGGAGGTTCGGGGATACTGCCGCCGGGCTCGGGGACACTGCCGCCGGGCTGACTCGCGGGCCCGGGTTGATTGGGCTGCCCCGGTTGGTTCGGCTGTCCGGGTTGGGTGGGTTGCCCGGGTTGCGCTGAAGGCAGCGGAGTTCGGGTCGCCGGGGTGGGTACCGACCCGGTCGTGTCGCAACCGCTGACGGTGATGGCGACGCCCACCGCGAAGCCGGCGACGAGCAGTGATTTGATCCGCATGAGATCCCCTCCAGTTCGGTACTGCAACCATTCGGTATGCAAGCTGCACATCGATGTGTGGCAGTCCCCGTTACGTCACGCGTCGACAAGGATTTGTGTAATCGGCTGCGAATCAACGCAGTTCGCCTTAACGTTGCTCGAAAACTCCCTGCTCCGAGCACCTTCGGTCACAGTGTTAACGCCAGGCGGTGCGAACCGTGCCCCAGGAAGTGGGGGCCGAGTTCGCTACTAGAGTGAGCACCATTTCCTTTCAGCGAGGGAGCATTTGTGACGACGACCAAACAGGTCCGGCTGGCCAAGCGTCCGCAGGGACTGCCCGATGCGGACACGTGGAGTGTGGTGACCGAGGAGCTGCCCGCGGTGGGGGCGGGCGAGATTCTGGTGAAGGTGGGTCTCATCTCGATCGACCCCGCGATGCGTGGCTGGCTCAATGATGTCCGGTCGTATCTTCCGCCGGTCGGGATCGGTGAGGTCATGCGGTCGCTGGATATCGGCACCGTGGTCGAGTCCAGCCATCCTGATTTGGCGGTGGGGGAGACGGTCAGCGGTACGTTCGGTGTCGCCGAGTACGCGATCAGTGACGGCAGCGGCGTGCAGCGGGTCGATCTCGACGTCGCCTCGGCGGCAACGTGGCTCGGCGCCCTCGGAATCACCGGCATGACAGCGTATTTCGGCCTGCTCGACATCGGAAAAGTACAGGCGGGTGAGACCGTGCTGATCTCCGCGGCCGCCGGTGCGGTCGGCAGTGTCGCCGGGCAGATCGCAAAAGCGTTGGGCGCCAAGGTCATCGGCATCGCGGGCGGTCCGGAGAAGTGCCGCATGCTGGTCGAGGAGTTGGGCTTCGACCTGGCGATCGATTACCGCAGCGAGGATGTGCTGCGGCGGCTGCGCGAACTCGCGCCCGGTGGCGTCGACGTCTTCTTCGACAATGTGGGCGGGGAGATACTCGATGCCGCACTGGCCAACCTGCGCAGGGGTGCCCGGGTCGTCCTCAGCGGGGCGATCGCGTCATACAACGCCGCCAAGCCACCGCCCGGCCCGTCGCGCTATATGTCATTGCTTGTCTTTCGGGCGTCCATGACGGGGTTCGTCGTGTTCGACTACGCCGACCGCTATGGGGAGGCCATCGAAAAGATCTCGCAGTGGCTGGCCGAGGGCAAGATCAAGACCCGCGAGCACGTGGTCGAGGGCGGGGTCGCCGAGTTCGGTCGAGCACTCGAGATGCTGTTCACCGGCGCGAACACCGGCAAGCTGTTACTCGCCGTCTGACTGTGTCGAACCCGGATCACGCCTCGAACGTGTTACGAGGGAAGTGTTTTCGATCACGGGAGAAACCATGAAACGAATGATCGTAGGCACTGTGTTCACGGCAGCGATCGCGGCAGGAGTCGCGATCGCTGCCGGACCAGCTGTCGCCGAAAACGGTGTGATCCACATTGAGGGAACGGGCGTCGCATCGTCCCCCAGCGGTTCGGCCGCACCCGATGCGACGGCGATCGAGTACGGCCTGGTGGCAAAGTCCGGCGGCGGCGCGGCGCACACCCACTCGACCGCCGGCAGATCCGGTTAGATTTCACGGCTGCAGATTTCCAGCTCGGCATTGAAGGTTCGAATCGCTGCGGGGTCGTCATCGAAATAGGACTCCCAGAACCCGGGCTGCAAGAATTCCTCGGGGCCGATGTCCAGGTTGCCGTCGGATAGTTGTGTCACCCAGCTGCTCGGGATTTTGTTGGATGTGGTTTCGAACATCTCGCCGCTCCAGTAGCTGGGACCGTCGTCGGTCAGGATTTGGAGAGTCAGTCCACGACTCGTGGAGCTGATCGAGAGGACGGGATACTCGGCGCCTATCCGGATCGACGGGTGTGTTTCCCTGGTCGATCCGTCGACGGGGCTGATGACCTTTACACACCTGACCAGCACGTTCTCACCTTACTCAGTTTGATCTTGTGATCTCAGCCCCGGGGGTTGGTATGCGATCGCTGGGCTTGTGCTCGGTCGGACTGCGGAGCGTCACCCGTGGATCGGTCTGCGGTCGCCTTAGCCTGAGACGTTCTATCCCGGATCGGCGGTACCCGCGCCACGATCTCCACGGCGGGTTCCGTGGGTCCGTGGATCGGTAGCGGATCGTGAACTCCAGGAGGTTGTGTCTTTGTGGCTGTGCTGACCCCACGCGAACGTCCGAGGCGTTGGTCGCTCGACGACATTGTCGTCACCGATCCGCCGATCATCCGGCGGGCGATCGGCGCGGCGAGCATCGGCAACATCACCGAGTGGTACGACTTCGGCGTCTACGCCTATTTCGAGCCGACCATCAAAGAAGTGTTCTTCTCCCATCTGGGCGACACCGCGGGCACGGTCGCCACCTTCGGCCTGTTCGCGGTCGCGTTCCTGGTCCGCCCGTTCGGCGGGATGTTCTTCGGCCCGCTGGCCGACCGCATCGGCCGCAACCGGGTGCTGGCCACCACGATGATCCTGATGGCACTGGGCACCTTCGCCATCGGCTGCATCCCAGACCAGAACTCGATCGGCATCTGGGCGCCCATGCTGCTGCTGTGCGCGCGGTTGCTGCAGGGCTTCTCCACCGGCGGTGAATACGGCAACGCGATGACCTTCATCGCCGAGTACGCGCCGGACCGGCGGCGCGGATTCCTCGGCAGCTGGCTGGAATTCGGCACGTTCACCGGATATCTCCTCGGCGCGCTGATCGTCACGCTCGCCGACGCAACACTGACCCACGACCAATTGCTGGCGTGGGGCTGGCGATTGCCGTTCTTCGTCGCGCTGCCGCTCGGTCTCGTCGGTGTCTACCTGCGCATGCGCTTGGCCGACACCCCGGCCTTCGCCGCCATGGAAAAGGAATCCGAGGAGCGCGAGAAATCGAACAAGACCGGCGATGAGGCCAAGATCCTGGCGAAGCTGTGGCCCTACGTCCTGGTCTGCATGGGTCTGGTCGTGGTCTGGAATGTCCCCAACTACATGCTGACCTCCTACATGCCGACCTATGTCACCTCGACGGTGCCGGACGCGACCGGCGGCGGGGTATCCTCGTCGACCTCGCAGTGGCTGCAGATCGCGGTGATGGCCGTTGCGCTGCTGACCATTCCGGTGATCGGTCTGATCTCCGATCGGGTCGGCCGTAAACCGATCATCTGGACCGGTATCGCGGCGCTGATCGTGCTGGCGTTCCCGATGGTGCTGCTCGTCCGCACTGACAATGCGTTCGCCGTCTTCGTGGGCCTGCTGATGATGGGGCTGACGCTGATCTGCTTCAGCGCGACAATGCCGTCCACCCTGCCTTCGCTGTTCCCGACGAAGGTGCGTGGCGCAGGTCTGTCGGTAGCGTTCAACGTCGCGGTATCGCTGTTCGCAGGCACCACCTCGGTGGTGGTCGGCGCACTCGTAGGCGTGACCGGCGATTTGAACTGGCCCGCTTATTATTTGATCATCGCGGGTGTGGTCGGCGCGGTGTCGGTCTACTTCCTGCAGGAACCCAACGGCCGACACATGTGGGGTTCAGCACCCGCCGCGCAATCCGAGGAGGAAGCGGCGGAGTTCGTCGGGTCGCAGGCGCTGTCGTAGCGGTGCCCGGTGCCATGATCACTGAGGCAGACTGAGTGATGTTGCCGGATTGTGAGGATGGCGCAATGGCTGAGGTAGATGGTGCGCTCGATGCGCTGATCGATACGTACTGTGCGGGCTGGAGTGATCCGGATCCATTGCGGCGGCGGAAGTTTCTCGCTGCGGCGTTGGCGGACGGGGCGACGTATACCGATCCGACCGTGCACACCGCCGGCGTCGAGGAGTTGGCGGCACATATTGATGGGGTGTTCGCACAGCAGCCCGGGATGCGGGTGGTGCGGGTCAGTGCCGTCGATGCGCATCACGGCATGGCCAGGTTCGGGTGGCGGCTGGTGCGGGCGGATGGCACGGCGTTGCCGGATGGCGTGGATTTCGTGGAGGTTTCGGGGGAGGGGCGAATCCGCAGGATCGTCGGATTCTTCGGCGGACTGCGGAATATCTAGCGCCAGGCCGGGAGTCGGTGTGCCGATCGATTCGAGTCGGGCCCGGTGCGTCGATTGCTGTTACGTTCCTGGGCGATATCATCAATGTGGACGCGTGCGAGTTGCGAGGGTGGGGGCGGCGCTACCGCTGGTTGCCTTCCCACATCGGAGTTGAAAGCTTATGACCGCAGAACCGAAACGGATCGCTGTCGATTCGAGTGTCGCTGAACGCGGCCCGACGGCACTTCGGATCGCGGTCGGTGGGCAATTACGCAAGCTGCGTGAGGGATGTGGCATCACGCCGCAAGCCGCGGGTGATCACATTCGTGGCTCGTACGCCAAGATCAGTCGACTCGAGTTGGGCCGTACCGGGTTCAAAGAACGCGACATCGTGGATCTGCTCGATCTTTACGGGGTTACCGACGCCGAGCAGCGCGAGATGTTCGTGGATCTGGCGCTCAAGGCCAACGAGCCGGGGTGGTGGCATCGCTACAACGATCTGCTGCCACAGTGGTTCGAGACCTACGTCGGGTTGGAAGGCGCGGCGCGGACGATCAGAACCTATGAGGGCCAACTGGTTCCGGGTCTGCTGCAGACCGAGGATTACGCCACCGCCATGGTCGAGATGGGCCAGGAGAACAACGACCCGGTGCGGCGCGTGGAATTGCGGACCAAGCGTCAGGAGATCCTGGATGTGCCCGGCGGGCCGCTGTTGTGGGCGGTGCTGGATGAAGCCGTCCTGCACCGGCCGGTCGGCGGTACTGCGGTGCAGCGCAAGCAGATCGAGCATCTAGTGGACATGTCGGCCAGGTCCAACGTGACGATCCAAGTGCTGTCGTACCGGTCCGGTGGCAGCGCGGCCGCGGGGAGTTCGTTCACCATGCTGCGTTTCGCCGAGCGAGAACTGCCCGACGTCATCTACCTGGAGCAGTTGACCACCGCGCTGTATCTGGATCGTCGGGAGGACGTTCGCCTCTATCGAGGGGTGATGGATCGGCTCGCGATCCAGGCGGAGACACCGGAGCGATCCCGTGAACTGATGATCGCCGCCGCAGCCGCGCTGTGAGTGAGTTGCGCTGTCCACGATCGTCCCCAGCTAGGAATGAATCCGGATTCGAGGCTTGACAGAAGAACCGAACCTGGGTTCAACTGTTGGCATGGCTTATCGGCAGACGCCGGCGGTGCGGCAGCGTCTCGACGCGACTCGCGCCGGAATCGTCACGGCGGCAACCGATTTGGTGGCCGAACACGGATACGGCGGCTGCGGCATGGCCGCGGTGGCCGAGGCCGCGGGAGTAGGAACGGGAACGATCTACGGTTTCTTTCCCGGCAAGGGAGAACTGTTCGCGGAGGTGTTCCGGCAGGCCTCGGCCCGCGAGGTTTCCGCCGCGTCCGCAGCGGGCTGGCAGGCCATGACCGAAGGTTCGCCGCGTGCCTCGATCCTCGCGGCGGCGCGTACATTCTGCACCCGAGCACTGTCGTCGCCGAAGCTCGCTTACGCGCTGATCGCTGAGCCGGTCGACCCGTTGGTCGCCGCCGAACGTCTCGCGTTTTACGACGCCTATACCGATCTGCTGGCAAGCGCGGTGAAGGTCGGGATCGATAGCGGCGAACTTGCCGAGCAAGATCCCCGCGTGGCCGGCGCCGCGATCATGGGCGCGGTGGCGCAAGCGCTGGTGATCCCGCTCGCGCGCGGCACCGCCGACCCTGCCGTCGTCGAGTCGCTGATCGCTTTCATCGATCGCTCACTCGGCCACGGGAACCACGCCCCAAATGTCTGACCAAATACCCACCGATCCGGCGTCACCGCCGAAAGGATAACCGTGACACTCGAATTCGAAAATCGCGTCGCCATTGTCACCGGCGCGGGCGGCGGCCTCGGCCGCCAGTACGCGCTCGAACTGGCCCGCCGCGGTGCGTCCGTGGTGGTCAACGATCTGGGCGGCTCGGTCGACGGTGTCGGTGGCTCCGACGCCGCGGCCAACCGGGTGGTCGAGGAAATCCAGGCGCTCGGTGGCCGCGCGGCCGCGTCGCTGCACAGCGTCGCGACTCCCGAGGGCGGCCAAGGAATCGTCGACACCGCGCTCGAGGCGTTCGGACGGCTCGACGTCGTCGTGCACAACGCCGGAATTCTGCGGGACAAGACGTTGGTGAAGCTCGAATGGGAGGATCTCGACGCGGTCCTCGATGTGCACCTGCGGGGCGCCTTCTATCTGAGCAAGCCCGCGTTCGCCCGGATGAAGGACAACCACTACGGCCGGTTCGTCTTCACCTCGTCCAATGCCGGTGTGTTCGGCAATTTCGGCCAATCGAACTACGGCGCCGCGAAGGCGGGCCTGGTCGGGTTGTCGAATGTGCTCGCGATCGAGGGTGCCAAGGCCGGTATCGCGAGCAACGTGATCATGCCGGTCGCGCGGACCCGGATGACCGAGGAGCTGCTCGGCACGTTCGCCGATCAGGTCGCGCCCGAACTGGTTACGCCGATGGTGGTGTTCCTTGCCAGCGAAGCCTGCCAGCTCACCCACGAATGCTTCTCCGCGGTCGGCGGCCGATATGCCCGCGTCTTCACCGGCCTCACACCGGGCTGGTACGCCGGTCACGGCGTGACCCCGACCGCGGAAGACATTCTCGCCCACCTCGACGAGATCGAGAACCGCGACGGCTACACCGTGCCCCTGTCGACCGGCGACGAGTTGGCGACGCTGCTGCCGTTGCTGAACCAGCAGTAGGGCAACGATATTCATGTACCGGGAACCCGAAGCGCCGGAGTACCAGCAATTCCGGCAGACCGTCCGCGCCTTCGCCGAACGTGAATGTCTGCCCTACCACGCCCAGTGGGAAGCCGACGGCATCGTGCCGCGCGAGGTGTGGAAAAAGGCAGGCGCGGCCGGGATCCTGGCCACCGCTGCCCCTGAAAAATTCGGTGGCGGCGGCCAGGACGACTTCCGCTTCAACGCCATCGTCAACGAAGAACTCACCAAAGCGCGCGTGCACGGGCCCGGCTTCATCGTGCACAACGACCTGGTCCAGCCCTACCTACTCAAATACTGCACACCCGAGCAACAGCAGCGCTGGCTGCCCGGATTCTGTTCCGGCGAAACGATTTCCGCGATCGCGATGAGCGAACCCGGCGGCGGCAGCGACCTGCAAGCCATCGCCACCACCGCGATCGCCGACGGCGACGACTACCTCGTCAATGGCTCGAAAACGTTCATCACCAACGGAATCAACGCCGACCTGGTCATCGTCGTCGTGAAAACCGACCCCGACGCCGGCGCCGCCGGCACGAGTCTGCTCGTCCTCGAACGCGGCATGCCCGGGTTCGAACGCGGACGCAGCCTAGACAAAATCGGGTTGAAGGCCCAGGACACCGCGGAGCTGTTCTTCCGCGACGTCCGGGTGCCCAAGGCCAACCTGCTCGGGGAGCAGAACCAAGGATTCGCCTACCTCATGCAGGCGCTGCCCCAGGAACGACTCGCCATCGCGGTCGTCGCCGTCGCCGCGATGGAACGCGCACTGCAAGACACCATCGCCTACTGCAAGCAGCGCAAGGCCTTCGGTCGCTCGATCGGATCCTTCCAGCACAATCGCTTCGTCCTCGCCGAACTCGACACCGAGATCACCATCGCCCGCACCTTCATCGACCGCTGCATCGAACTGCTGGCCCAAGACAAACTCACGATTCCCGATGCCGCCAAAGCGAAGTGGTGGACCACCGAACTCCAGAAGAAGGTCATCGACGCCTGCGTGCAGTTGCACGGCGGGTACGGCTTGATGTCGGAATACGATGCGGCACAGGACTATCTCAATGCCCGGTTCCAGACGATCTACGGCGGCACCACCGAGATCATGAAGGAGATCGTCGGCCGCGCACTCGACCTCTGACCGACTGGGCGGCGGTGACGACGGGTGCTTCGTTCACGGCACAACCACGATGCGGCCGCGCTGGCCGCCCTTAGCGAGTTGCGCGTGGGCTTCGGCCGCCTGCGCCAGTGGCAAGATCTGGGCAACTCGCGGTGTCAGCACGCCGACCTCGGCGAGCGCCGAGAGATAGGCGAGACGAGTGCCTTCCGGCCCGGCCGTGGTCAGTCGCACCATTACGCCGCGCTGGGCGGCGGGCACCACGTCAGCCCGCACGCTCACGAAGATGCCGCCGTCGCGGACCGCCGCCAGGGCGGGTGCGCCCAGCGCCGCTGCGTCGAGTACGCCGTCCACGCCCGCAGGCACGAACCGGCGCACCGCCGCACTCAAATCCGCATCGCGTGACACGAACCAGGTGGCGCCACGATCGCGAAGGAACTGCTCGTCCTCGGGCCGTCCCTGGGCGACGATCCGTACTCCCCGGATCCGGGCCAACTCGATGGCATAGCTGCCAACAGCCCCGGCAGCGCCCGTGACGAGCACCGTGTCGCGGGGGCGTAGCGGGAGATGGTCCAGGGCCAGCGAGGCGGTCATCGCATTGAGCGGGATCGTCGCCGCGAGCGTCAGGTCCATGCTCTCCGGGGCCAGGGCTATGGAGTTGAGGTCGGTCACCAGGTATTCGGCCTGGGCCTTCGTCGGGCGCAGCACGGCGGAATCGAAGGCGATCACCCGGGTTCCGATCTCCAGCGAGACACCGAGGCCAACCGCGTCGACCGTGCCGGCCGCGTCCAGACCGAGACCGGTGTACTCGACCTCCGCCGACGGCTTGAAGACTCCGGCCCACACAGCGGCATCGGCGGGATTGAGTGCGGCGGCCGCGACCTTGATACGAACCTCGAAGGGCCCTGGCTCCGGGATGGGGACTTCCAAGACTTCGACAGCCTCGGGTCCACCTGACTTCCGCACGACTGCTGCGCGCATGATTTCGTCCTTTGCTTTGTTGGTGCGAACACAATGACTACAACGAACTCTAGGAAGGTTACGATTGATTCGTAAGTAGGCACTTTAAAGTGCGTTACCCCCCCAACTGGGCGGGCGCGGATAGGAAAGACGAATGACCACCAGAGCGAAGCCGGTGCGACAGATCGAGCCGGGCACGTACGAGGCGTATATGCATGACTGCCCCGCGGTGGCGTTGCTCTCTACAATCAGCAACCGGTGGGTCAGCCTGACGATGTGCACCCTCGGCTCGTACGGGAAACCCATGCGCTACAGCCACATCAGCCGGGAGATCCCTGGCGTCAGCCAGAAGATGCTCACCCAGACCCTGCGCATGCTCGAGCGTGACGGCATGGTGAAACGTACTGCCACGCCGACGGTGCCCGTCCGTGTCGACTACGAGTTGACCCCGCTCGGGCAGGGCCTGTACGGCCTGCTGTCGCAGGTACGCGACTGGGCCGCGGACAAGACCGACGAGGTCGACGAGGCGCGAGCGCGTTACGACACCCACAAGACCGTCCAGTCAACAGGCGCCCCACGGCTCGCCGCGCGCCAGATCGAGCCGGACACGTCGGTGTAGACCGCTGGATCGGAGCACGAGCAGGAGTTTGCCGGTAGTCGCCCGTGACTCGATGTCGCGGTGAGACCATCCAGTCCCCGGCCAAATTGACAGACTTAGGTAGAGCTAACCTAGGCTCTTGCCTCATGAGTTCGGTGGACACGAAGCGTGCGGCGCCACAGCGGCACCGTATTGCGGTGCTGCTGTTCGGGTTTGCCGCATTGCTGCTGTGCATCGTGCTGAGCCTGGCGCTGGGCGCCCGATCGGTGGCTCCGGGCACTGTCGTCGAGGCGCTGTTCGGCGGCGGTCAGGGCCGCGACGCCATGGTGATCACCGGGATGCGGCTGCCTCGTACGCTGGTCGGGCTTGCGGTCGGTGCGGCGCTCGGACTCGCGGGTGCGGTCGTTCAGGGAATTACCCGCAACCCACTCGCCTCGCCGACCACGCTCGGCATCAACGCCGGTGCCGGATTAGCCGTCGTCACCGCGATTTACGCGCTGCACCTGACGCGTCCGGTCGAGTACGTGTGGTTCGCGTTCGCCGGTGCGGCCGCCGCCGCAGTGTTCAGCCTGGCCCTCGGGCGCCGGGCCGGCGACCTGGATCCGATCCGGCTTGTACTCGGCGGCACCGTGTTGCACCTCGTGCTCGTCTCGTGGACATCGTCGGTGCTGCTGTTCAGTGAGCGAACGCTCGACGAGGCCCGCTTCTGGCTGGCCGGTTCGATCGCCGAGCGCAACCTCGGCGTGCTGACGCCGATGCTGCCCACCCTCGTGATCGGCGCTGTCGTCGGCTTAGCGATCGCCCCCTCGCTCAATACGCTTGCGCTGGGCGACGATTCCGCCCAGGCGCTCGGCATGCCGGTGGCCCGGATCCGGCTGGCCGGAATGATCGCGGTGGTACTGCTCGCCGGTTCGGCGGTCGCGGTCGCCGGACCGATCGCGTTCATCGGCCTGGCCGCGCCACACATGGTCCGGTTGGTACTCGGCAACGACAACCGACTGCTGATTCCCGGCTGCCTGATCGCCGGTCCGCTGTTGCTGCTCACCGCCGACATCGTGGGCCGCCTCGTCGCCCGGCCGTCGGAGGTGGAGGTCGGGATCGTTACCGCCTTCCTCGGCGCGCCGTTGCTGGCCATCCTCGCCCGCCGCAAGGAGGTGCGATGACAAACCAAGTGTTGTCCAGCAACGTGATTCGAACGACTCGGACGGCCCTCGGGGGTTCGACCGCGATGGCTCGACAGCGGCGACGAGTCTTGCTGATCGGGGTGCTGTGCGCCGCCGCATTGGCGGTCCTCACGACGATCGCCCTCACGACCGGCGAGGTGGCGATGTCCGCCCCGACGGCGCTACGGGCCGTGATCGGCCTCGGCGACCAAGGCGACGTCTACATAGTTCAGGAATTCCGGGCTCCACGCGTGGTCGCCGGGCTGATCGCCGGTGCGGGCCTGGCCGTTGCGGGCGCGGTGCTGCAGCGACTGTTCCGCAACCCGTTGGCCTCCCCGGACGTCATGGGTGTCACCGGCGGCGCCTCCTTCGGTTCGGTGCTGGTGCTCGCCCTCGGCGCCGGCCAGACGCTCATCCCGCTCGGCGCGCTCGGCGGTGGCCTGCTCGCCGCGGTATTGCTGGGCACGCTCGGCTGGCGGTCCGGATTGTCGGTCACCCGCCTCGTGCTGGTCGGGCTTGCCGTCCAGGCGGGTCTGGCCGCCGCGGTGAACCTGATGGTGGTGCGCTTCCCCCGGGAACTCGCCGGACAGGCGATGCAGTGGACCACCGGCTCGCTCTACGGGCGGACCTGGCTGGAGGTCGAGGGTGCCGCGATCGCCAGCGCGCTCGTGCTGGTGGTGCTGTTCTTGCGCTACCGAACGCTGGAAGTCCTTGACCTGGGCGATGATTCGGCAGGCACCCTCGGTATCTCGGTCTCCGGCGCCCGGCTCACGCTGCTGCTCACCACGGTTGCCCTCGCCGCCCTCGCCGCCGCCTTGACCGGCCCGGTTTCCTTTGTGGCCCTTGCGGTTCCACACCTTGTCCGGCTGCTCGCCGGTCGGCCGACCGTGGGCACCATGGCGGTCACGGGGCTGGCCGGTGCGACGCTACTGGTGGGTTGTGACTTGATCGTGCAGCACGTACTGCCGATCAACGGCCTGCCGGTCGGCGTGGTGACCGCCACGGTCGGCGCGCCCTGGTTGCTGATCCTGATGCTGCGGGAGAGCAGCCCCGTCCAACGGAGAACCGCATGACCGACAGTCGCGCCGCATACGACGTTCGACCGGACGTGTCCGGCGATCCGGTCGGTCGCGAGAGTGCCGATGGCGCAGCGACTCCCGAAGTGTCGAACGAATTGCGTACGCACAAGCTGGATTTGCGCTACGGCGACCGCGTCGTCATCGAAAACCTCGAGCTGGTGCTGCCTGGCAATTCGATCACCGCGATCGTCGGTCCGAACGCGTGTGGCAAATCGACCCTGCTGCGCGGGCTGACCAGGCTGCTGCGTCCCGCGGCCGGCACGGTCACCCTCGACGGCGCCGACATCCATCGCATGTCGGCCCGCGCGCTGGCGCTGCGGTTGGGCCTGCTGCCGCAGCAGCCGATCACCCCGGAGGCGATCACCGTCGAGGCGTTGGTGCGGCTCGGTCGCCACCCGCATCAGCGACTGCTGCGCCCGTGGTCGGCCGCGGATCAGGCGGCCGTCGAGGACGCGCTGCGCCGCACCGGCACCGCCGAACTGCGTGATCAACACGTCGACCAGCTGTCCGGCGGTCAGCGCCAACGCGCCTGGATCGCGCTGGCCCTGGCCCAGGACACCGACCTGCTGCTGCTCGACGAGCCGACTACCTTCCTCGACCTGCGCCACCAGCTCGACGTACTCGATCTGGTCGCCGACCTGCACGCCGAGGCGGGCCGCACCGTCGTCATGGTGCTGCACGATCTCGGGCAGGCCGCCCGCTACGCCGACCACCTGGTGGTGCTGCACGAGGGGCGGCTGGCCGCGGCGGGCGCACCCGCCGACGTGCTCGACGCGGATCTGGTACGCACCGTGTTCGAGGTCGACTGCCGAGTGATCCCCGATCCGGAGACCGGCACCCCGCTGGTGGTGCCGAGGAGCCGAGCCGCACGACATACCTCCGCCGCCACCCCTGTTACCGAGACCACCGCCGTTCGCAGCTGACCGGCGATACCCGTGCAGCGTCACCGAAGACGTTGCGCCACACCAACAAGAGACGAGGAACAGCCATGTCCACCCGACGATTCCAAATGGGCGCAATCGGCCGCGTAGGCGTCGCGCTCGTCGCCGCCGCGATAGGCATGTCCGCGCTGGCGGCCTGCGGTAGCGACTCGGCCAAGCCGGAGAGCGCCGTGTCGGCGGCCGACTCGGCCAGCTTCCCGCGCACCCTCGACACCCCGACGGGCGCGGTGACGATCCCGCACGTGCCCAAGCGGGTGGTGGTGCTCGACACCGCCGAACTCGACTCGGTCACCCTGCTCGGCATCAAGCCGGTCGGCGCCGTCACCCCGCACACCAAGTCCAGCAGCGGATTCCCGGAATACCTCGCGGCCAAGGTCGGCGCGGCGACCGATGTCGGCCCGCTGCTCGAGCCGAACCTGGAGCGGATCGCCTCGCTCAAGCCCGATCTGATCCTGTCCTCGAAGGTCCGGCACGAGAAGATCTACAGCAAGCTCAGCGGTATCGCCCCGACCGTCTTCACCGAAACCACCGGTGGCCCTTGGAAAGCGAATCTGGCCGTGCACGCCAAGGCGCTCGGTCTGGAACAGCAGGCCGCCGACGCACTGAAGGACTACGAGGGCCGGGCGAAGTCCCTCGGCGCGGCCATCGGCGCGAAGAACAATGGCGTGCTGCCGGTCGCCTCGGTGGTCCGGTTCATGGCAGGCCCGACCCGGCTGTACCAGAGCACGTCCTTCAGCGGCGTGGTACTCGGCGACATCGGCCTGCCCCGACCTACCTCGCAGGTCTCCACCGATCCGCTGAAGACCATGAAGGACATCAGCCCCGAACAGATCGACCAGGCCGACGCCGACCTCATTTTCATTGCCACCGTTGAGGATCCGAGCAAGACGCAGAAGGGCGCGGTAACCACCAGCCCCGTCTGGAACGACCTGCGCGCAGTGAAGAACGGCAAGGCCGTCGAGGTGCCGGACGAGACCTGGATGTCCGGCATCGGCGTGCAGGCCGCAGACAAGATGCTCGCGGATGTCGCCAAGGCAACCGGTGTGGAGCTGAAGTAGCAGGTGCCGCCGCAACGGTCGCCTCTTCGTTGCGCGTAGACATGCCCACTCATCCGGCGCTAAAGTCACCAGCTATGGCGACGGGGGCGGACACTGGTTCAGGGCAGTCGCTGTCCGTCGTGCCCGAGCAGGTTCGGGCTTTCGGAAACTACGTTTATGGGCTGGCCGACACGCTGCGCACCGCATTGAACTCGGCGGAAAGCGATGTCGCTGGACTGACCTCCGACGACGGCAAGACCGGCACCTGGACGGGTGATTACGCCGCCGAGTTCGGTCGCGGCTGGCTCGAGGTGCGCGAAGGTGGCGGCCAGATCGTTTCCGCATTGGCCACTTTGGCGGAAAAGCTTGGCGTAACCGCTGATTCATACCAAACGGTGGACGAGAGCCATGCCGCCGCGTTGGGCATGTCGAGTCTGGATCTGCCGTGACCGACCAGTTCACCTTCGACCTGGATCATATCGACGAGATCGTGGCGCAGTTATCGGCGCTGGCCGGTTTCGTCGGCGATCACCTCGACGAGATCGATCGCAAGGCGAAGACCCTCACCGGCAGCGATTGGGACAGTTCGGCCGCAACCGCATACTTGCAAGCCCACAGTGAGTGGATCGCTGGTGCCCGCGAATTCGTCGACGGCGTAAGAGATATGAGCGATGCCGCCGCAGCGGCCCACAGCCGCTACACGCGGGCGATCAGTTTCAATCTGAAAATGCTTACCAGCGAGCAATAGCATGAGCACGATTGATGTGGCGGTGTATGCCGACGCTGCCAAGCGCTGCCGCGCTCTGGCAGACGACCTCCGCAAGGCCGATAAGCCGGTGCACGACGCGGTCAAGGGCGACTGCGCGGGGATGGCCGGCGACGCGCCTGGCAGCAAGCAGTGGGGCCAGGCCTACGATCAGGCCGCCCAGCAGACCATGCAGGCCTGTTCCAGCCTGGCCAACGCGTTGACCAATTACGCCGGGATCCTCGACGCGACCGCCTACAACTACGCGGTCGCCAACAAGAACAATCCGCTGCCCGCGCGCCCCGACGTCAGTGGCGTCGGCCAGTATCAGGTCAGCATTCCGACCTCGGTGCGCGACAACGGGATCGGATTCGACCACGGTGGCGGTGTCGGCGGCGCGGTCAAGGCGTTCTTCGACAAGATCGTCGCCAAGGTGCTGGCCATGTTCGGCAAGCTCCCCAACGGCGACAAAGACAAACTCGACAAGGCCCACACCACCTGGTCCGCGTTTGCCAAAGACAGCACCGTCACCGGTGCCGCCGCTCGGATCGACACGATCTCGGGGCTTTTTCACGACCAGGATACCGAGGCCAACCGGGCAGCTATCCAAGCCACCTTCACCACCCTGAAAACCAGCGCGGACGCCGTAACCGCCGCGGCACAGAAGATGGCCCCGACGGTCGGCGAATATCATGCCGCGTCGGTCGATCTGAGCCACACGACCACCAATTCGATCAACAGTCTGGAATGGGCTCTCGGCATCACAGCTCTGCTCGGAATCGGGCTGTTCGTGTTCAGCTTCGGCGGCTCGGGTGAAGCCGCAGCGGTCGCCGGCGAAGCCGAGGTCGGCGAGGCCGTTGCGGCCATCCAATCCGGGTACCGGGCGAGTCAAATGCCCAAAATCCTTGGGATGGCCGAGCTCGCCGCCGGTGCAGTCGGCGTGGTCGCCGCGTTCGCCTGGGCGCACGAGGGCGGCCTGGACGGGATTATCACCAAGCTTGCCGCGATCATCGCGATGACGGCATCGATCGACGAAGCGGACGAGTTCAAGAACTTGCCGCTGGCACCGAACAACCCGGCTCCCGGCATGACCGATGAAGTCGAAAAGTACATACGCGGAAAACATATCAAAGGTGGCTCCGAATATAATCCGTCCAAGGGCACCTGGCCCGACACGATTACCAGCGAAGAGCTCGACGAACTGGCCGAGGCCGCCGCGAACTCGCCTGCCCGAGGGCCGAACAAGGACGGCAACTTCGAACGTGAAGTGGATGCGGGCGAAGACAATATCGTCGGTAGCGTGTCCGAGAAGTTGGGCGGTTACGCAACCAGTCGATACAAGATAGTCACCGACCGATTCGGCGGAATTATCACCATGTACCCGATACCGTAGGCGTCAGGAGCTGAATTGGGCATCGACATCATCATTCAGAATCAAATCCACGAAAAAATCGAGCTGGCATACGGTGATGCGGAGGACACGCTCGTCAAGTACCGCGCGAATGCCCCGGCAGGCTCACTGCTCAGCGGCTTGCATGCGCATGCGGACACCATGTTCAACACCTCCCAGCTGAACGTACTTCTGGATGAGCTCGCGAACATGTCGGCGGACGACGACAAAGAGGCGGAACTGCTCACCGCATTGCGCAAAGCCGCAGAGACCGCTATCCGCAGGAATGGGTACCTCTGGTTCAGCGGAGACTGAACAGAGGTCCTCTGTGGCATCTTGCAATCGGTTCCTGGGTACAGGCTTACCGTGGGTTTATGACGATCAACGTCGCTTCCAGTGGTTGGGTGCCGGATTCATGCACGCTGCCTACGGTCGAGCAGCCGATGCCCACTGCCATTCGATGAAGATCTGCGGCCGAAGACGACCGGGGGAGACGCCGCGAGTGACGCCGGAACCGTTCGCGGGCGCGGTACCACCGAGACGCGCTGACGTCCCTGCGATTGGCGCCAGTGGCTACGCCCTCACGATCGCACTTGTCGTTCCCGGTGGCGCGGCGGCCGGCGGCCGATGGGCGGGCGGCATGAGGCCAACCTAGTGCGGTATGCGGGCCAACCTACTCGAGGATCGGCAGCCTGCCGAGACAACGCACGCGGCATCCCACCGCGCTGGCGTGAGCCACGTCTCCAACCTCGTAAATGTTGCGTCAGGGTCGTTTCGCGCAGGGTTTGTTGCGCTCTACCGTGGCGAATCAGGACATAGGTCTGAGCGTGGAGGCATGGTTGTATCACCAACACTCGATGGCGGCTCTGGAGCTGCGGGGGCGAACGGTTGAACGCACTGTTCGGCACGGTGTTCCTGGTCTGGTTCGGGCGGTGTCGATGGAAACGCCAGAGGCGATCGCGGCATCGGACGGGTGCGGCGAGCTGACGTATCGGGAGCTGGAGTTGCGGTCGGATCGCGTCGCGCGGATGCTCCGGGCGACCGCGCCGCCTGCCCGGCCGGTCGCGATCGCGGTGCCGCGGGGCCGGGCGCTGCTTGTCGCGATGCTCGGTGTGCTGAAGGCGGGTCTGCCCTATCTGCTGGTCGATCCGGGTGCCTCCTCGGCGCGGATGCGGCAGTTCACCGAGATCGCCGATTGCGAGGTGGCGTTGGTGACCGGGGCCGGGCGGGAGTTGGTCGTCGAGTGCGGGTTGCGTGCGGTGGATATGCCGCGAGAGTCCGACACGGAGGAGTTCGACGCGCTATCGGAAGCCTCGGCCGATCAACCGGCGTACGTACTGTTCACCGCGGGATCTACCGGGGCGCCCAAGGGGGTAGTGGTGTGTGGTCTCGCGCTGTGCAACCGTCTGGAATGGATGCGCGACACCTATAGCGTCGGTGCCGGTGATCGAATCCTGCAGAAGACTCCGGTCACCGCCGATGTGTCCGGTTGGGAACTGCTGCTGCCGCTGATCGCCGGTGCTAGATGCGTCTTCCTGGCCTCGGAGGAACATCGCGACCCGGTGTCGGTCGCCCAGGCGATCGTCCGGCACCAGATCACCATCTGCCATTTCGTGCCGACCATGCTGCGGGACTTCTTACGCTGGCCGGACGCCGCCCGGTGCACTTCGCTGCGGCACGTGTTCTGCAGCGGTGAGCCGCTGCCGGTCCCGGTGGCCCGGGAATTCGTGGCGAAACTGCCTGCGGCCCTGCATAATCTGTACGGTCCGGCCGAGGCCGCGCTCGACGTGACCGCATGGACCTGTCCAGACCGGCCGGAGGACATCGGTCAGGTGTATATCGGCCGTCCGATCGACAACTGTGTACTGAGCGTTCTCGGCGAGGACGGCAATCCGGTGCGTCCCGGCGACGAAGGTGAGCTGCACATCGGCGGTGTTCCCTTGGCGATGGGATATCTGGACCGCCCCGACCTGACCATGCGGGCGTTCGTCACGGCACCCGAGGGCTCGTCGGTGCCCAGGCTCTACCGCACCGGTGACCGGGTACGGCTGGTCGATGGCGAGTTGGAGTACCTGGGCCGCATCGATGACCAGGTGACGATCCATGGCGAGCGAATCGAACCGGGCGAGATCGAACACCATCTGCTCGCGGATCCCGAAGTCGCCGCCGCGGTGGTGGTAGCGGTCGACGTCGACGACGACACCACCATGGTCGCCTGGATCCAGCCCGTCGATCCCGAGTGTGCGCCGGACGGTCTGTTCCGGCGGCTACGCGCAAGTCTCGGCGAGCAGCTGTCCCCGGCGGCGGTGCCGAGCCGTTTCGTGCGCACCCGCCGGATTCCGTTGACCTGCAATGGAAAACAGGACCGAGCCCAGCTGCGTCGCCGCGCGGTCGAGCAAGTGCACGCCCGCCCGGCCCTGTCGGCGGAGATTGCGCGAACCGCCGGTCCACAGCGACGTCTGGCGGGGCAGCAGCGCAAGACCGTCGGCGCACACTCCGACCACCCGGCGGTGGACGCCGTAGTGGTGGAGGGGAACTGGTCGGCCCAACGAACGGCGTGACCGGTGTGCACGGTTACCCGTCGGATCGCCGGTCGCCTTTGGCGAGGACAAGGCCGGCCGCCGCAGCGGCGATGAGCGATGCAGCGAGGAGGCCGATCTTGGCATGATCGATCAATGTTGGTTCGGTGTAAGCGATTTCGGTAATGAACAGTGCCACGGTGAATCCGAGCGCGCCGAGTAGGCCGAGCCCGGCGACCTGACGTGCGGTCACCTGGGCGGGGAGGTGACCGAGTCCGCTACGGGTAGCGAGAGTTATCGCTCCGGTGATGCCGAGGAACTTGCCGACCAGCAGTCCGGCCGATACCGCCCACGTGACCCGGTCGGTAAAGGCGCCGGCTAGCGACTCTGTCGATACCCGTATTCCGGTGTTGGCCAATGCAAACACCGGTACCGCGGCGAACGCGCTGACCGGGCCGAGCCGCCGCAGCAGGACATCGACGACGTCGCGACCACCGGCCGCGGGAGTGGGCAGGGCCAACGCGACTCCGGCGAGGGTGGCGTGCACCCCGGATTGCATAGTGGCGTACCAGATTCCGGCTCCGACCGGCAGGTACGGCCAGATCGATTGCACCCCATATCGTTTCATCGCCACCGTCACCAGGCAGCCGCCGACGGCAAGGCCGAGCCAGACCGCCGAGAGGTGGCGGCTGTAGCCGATGGCGATCACGATCACCGCGAGGACATCGTCCACGGTGGCGATCGCAAGCAGCAGTAATCGGACCGCAGCCGGCACCCGGCGGGCAACCAGCGCCAGGATGCCGACGGCGAACGCGGGATCGGTGGCCATCGGCACGCCCCACCCGGCGGCGGCCGGGCTGCCCCGAGTAAGCGCGAGAAATACCAACGCGGGCACGACGGCCCCGCCGATCGCGGCCAGCACAGGCAGCGCCACGTTGCGTGGGCGGGCGAGTTCCCCATTGACCAGTTCTTGTTTGAGCTCGAGCCCGATGACGAAGAAGAACACCGTCATCACCGCATCGTTGATCCAATGCCGCAGGTCGAGCTCCAAACCCAGCGAGGCAGGTCCGACGACCGTGTGCCACAGGCCGTCGTAGGCGCTACCGGCCGGACTGTTCACCCAGATCAACGCGATTACGGTGGCCGCGACCAGCAGCACTCCCGGTGTCGTCTCCGACGCCAGGAATCGTCGCACGAAGGGGATGGGCACGACATGCAACCTAGTCACGGCCTGCGCGGCCGGTGGAATCGAGTGTCGAGCACGCTCGCTGTGTCGGCGGATGCGCCGATCGGACAACCGGCCGACAATGGAGCGGGTGAAGCGCGGTGAACTGCGGATCTACCTCGGATGCGCACCGGGTGTCGGCAAGACCTATCGGGCGTTGGAGGAGGCGCATCGCCGCTTCGGACGCGGGACCGATGTGGTGCTCGGGCTGGTCGAGACACACAATCGGCGGCACACGGCGGATTTGCTGGATGGTCTGGAGCTGGTGCCCCGGCGGACGGTGCATCATCGGGGCACCGAGTTCACCGAGATGGATCTCGACGCGATCCTGACTCGAAAACCGCAGGTTGTGCTGGTCGACGAACTCGCACACACCAACGTGCCCGGTTGCCGCAACGGTAAACGCTGGCAGGACGTCGCAGAACTGCTCGAGGCCGGGATCACCGTGCTCAGTACTGTCAATATCCAGCACCTGGAATCGCTCAACGATGTGATCACCCAGATCACCGGCGTGGTGCAGCGCGAGACCGTGCCCGACGTGGTCGTGCGGGCGGCCGAACAGGTCGAACTGGTCGACATGACCCCGGAAGCCTTGCGCCGCAGAATGGCGCACGGCAACATCTACGCCCTCGATGTGGTCGACTCGGCGCTGGGGAACTACTTCCGGACGGGCAACCTCACGGCACTGCGCGAGCTGGCCTTGCTGTGGGTTGCCGACAAGGTCGACGATCAGCTCGACCGGTATCGGCACGAGAACGGCATCACCCGCACCTGGGAGGCCCGCGAACGGATCGTCGTCGCCCTGACCGGCGGCCCGGAGGGGGAAACGATCCTGCGCCGCGCGGCCCGGATCGCCGAGCGCACCACGGGCGGCGAATTGGTTGCCGTACATGTGGCGCGCAGCGACGGTCTGATCGCCGCGGCGCCCGACCACCTGATCCGGCAGCGGGCGCTGGTGGAAGACATGGGTGGCACCTACCACCAGGTGATGGGCAACGACATCGCCACTGCCGTACTCGATTTCGCCCGCGGGGTGAACGCGACCCAGCTGGTGATCGGCGCCAGCAGACGCGGGCCGATCGCGGCCCGGCTCTCCGCGGGTGTTGGCCGGTCGATCAGCGCGTCGTCGGGCCCCATCGATGTGCACCTGGTGCACCATGAAGCGACCGCGAAAGCACGGCGCTCGCGATCAGGTACGTCCGTGCTCAGCGTGCGCCGCAGGGTGAGCGGTTTCGGGGTCGCGGCGATCGGTCTGCCGCTGCTGTTCGCCATGCTCGTTCCCGCGGGCGAAGACGTGAGCCTGAGTACCGACATCGTGCTGGTGCTCGGCACGGTCATCGCCGTCGCCCTGATCGGCGGGCTGTATCCGGCGATCGCCGCGTCCGTGGCGGGGTTCCTGTTCCTGGACTACTTCTTCTCACCGCCGATCCACAGCCTCGCCATCGGCGATGGGCAGAACCTGTTGGCACTGGCGATTTTTCTGGTGGTGGCGGTCGCGGTGAGCACGGTGGTCGAGATCGCCGCCCGGCGTACCGCGGACGCGGCGCTGGCGCGGGCGGAGTCCGACACACTGTCCACCCTCGCGGGTAGCGTGCTGCGCGGCGCCTCCGCACTGCCCGCCTTGCTCGATCGCCTGCGCGAGACGTTCGCTATGGACAGCGTGACCCTGCTCGAACGTCAACCGGACGCCGCCGAGCCGGACCTGCAACACGACCCCGACAACTGGCGGATCGTGGCGACCACCGGCGAAAAGCCAAGCCGCGCACCGGACGAGGGCGATGTGGATGTGCCCGCCGACGACAATCTGACCCTGGTGTTGCGCGGGCGCCCGCTGCTCGCCGCCGAACAGCGGGTCGTCGCAGCCTTCGCCGCCCAGACCGCGGTGGCGTTGCATCAGCAGCGCCTCGTCGAACAAGCAGCGGCGCTCGCACCGCTGGCCGAGGTCGACCGGATGCGCACCGCCCTGCTGTCCGCGGTCAGCCACGACCTGCGGACCCCGTTGGCCGCCGCGATGGCCGCGGTGGCCAGTCTGCGCGGCACCGAGGTGGAGTTCTCCGCCGAGGATCGCGACAGCCTGCTCGCGACCGCGCAGGAATCGTTGGACCGGCTGAACCGGCTGGTGGTGAACCTGCTGGACATGAGCCGATTACAAGCGGGCGCCTTGGGTGTGCACTTGAAGGAAATCGGGATCGAGGAAGTAATGCCGGGGGTTATCGCGGATCTCGGCAGCGCAGCCGATGCGCTCGAGCTACACGTCCCCGACGACTTGCCCGCTGTCCGTACCGATCCCGCGCTGCTGGAACGCGTGCTGGTAAACCTGATCGGCAATGCGCTGCGCTACGGCCCGCCCGACCGGCCGCCGGCGGTCACCGCGGCCGCGCACGACGACCGGATGTGGATCCGGGTCATCGATCACGGCCCCGGCATCCCGGAAACCGATAGAGAAAGAGCCTTCCTCCCGTTCCAGCGCCTGGGCGATCGCTACAGCGTCGACGGTGTCGGGCTCGGGCTCGCGCTCGCCCGCGGACTCACCGAAGCCATGGGCGGCACCATCATTCCCGAAACCACGCCGGGCGGCGGACTCACGATGATCGTCGCTTTACCGTGGAGCTGATCTGACCTCGGAACAGTTACCGTTGTCAGCCGAATTCCTAACGCCTTCTTTACGTCCTGTTCTGGCACCATTCAGATACTGGGAGATTTGCCTGGAGTGATTGCCGGACAGGAGTTTACGTGGGGGAAGGCGCGCCGAGGGCATGCGCGGAGCCCGGGTGTGGCGGAACAGTACGCGATGGCTTCTGCGACGAATGCGGCCTTGCCCCTGCCGATCCGCGTCCGTTGGCAGCGTCGGTCCGTACAGTCGCGGGTCCGATGCTGTCCGCGCGGGCCAGACGTGGCTCGAGTAGGTCGTCGTCGCGGTCGACCAGGTCGGCGCGATCGAGCCGCGGCCGGTTGGGTGCCGGTCTGGTCGCGGTGGCGCCGGTGCCCTACCGCGATCCGGCCTCGGCGATCATGGTGGAGCCGAAAGTAGCTGAGCAGCACCGCTTCTGCGGTACTTGCGACAAGCCGGTCGGGCGCGCGAACGGCGGACGCCCCGGCCGGGTCGAGGGATTCTGTAAGCACTGCGGCACCGCGTACTCGTTCGAGCCGAAGCTCGTCGCCGGTGATCTGGTGGCCGGGCAGTACGAGGTGCTCGGCTGTCTTGCGCACGGCGGCCTCGGCTGGATCTATCTCGCCCGTGACCGCAACGTCAACGACCGGTGGGTGGTGCTGAAGGGTCTGCTCGACACCGGCGACGCGGATGCGATGGCCGCGGCGGCGGCCGAACGCCAATTCCTCGCCTCGGTCGAACACCCGAACATCGTCAAGATCTACAACTTCGTCGAACACCCTGATCCGAAGACGGGCAAGCCGGTCGGCTACATCGTGATGGAGTACGTCGGCGGGAACTCCTTGAAAGAACTGCGTTCGCGCCTCGCCGCCGACGGCCGTCTGGAGCCGCTGCCCCTCGCGCAGGGGCTGGCCTACATCCTCGAGATCCTGCCCGCGCTCGGCTATCTGCACGAGCAGGGGCTGCTGTATTGCGATTTCAAGCCGGACAACGTGATTCAGAGTGAGGAGCAGCTGAAACTGATCGACCTCGGCGCGGTCCGCAGGCACGACGATCAGGACAGCGCCGGTTACAAGACCGACGGCTACTGCGCTCCCGAACTCGAATCCGACGGCGCCTCCATCGAATCCGATCTCTTCACCGTCGGACGCACGCTGGCCGTACTCACCGTCAATTTCGATTTCCGAGGTCGATTCCGCTACACCTTGCCCGAGGCAGCGGATATACCACTGTTCGCCTCGAATCCCTCCTTCTACCGGCTGATTACCCGCGCGACCGCGACGGACCCGAATGTGCGGTTCGGCTCGGCGGCGGAGCTGGCCGAACAGGTGACCGGGGTGCTGCGCGAGGTGGTCGCCGCGCAGGACGGCGCCCCCAAACCGGCGCCGTCTGCCGTATTCGGCACCGAGCGTGCGGTTTTCGGCGTCGAGATCGACAGCTGGCCCACGCCGCCGCGGCCGCGCGCGGTGGCGTCGGCGCTGCCGGTGCCGCTGGTGGATATGCAGGATCCAGCCGCCCGCTATCTGGCGACCGTGACTACATCGGATCCGCGGCAGCTCGAGGCGGCATCGGCGGCTGTGCCCGGCTCGGTGGAGCTGGCGTTGGCGCTGATCCGGGCCAGGCTCGAAATCGGCGAATTCGACTCGGCGCGTTCGGAATTGGATGCACTAGAGCAGACCGAGGACGCGGACTGGCGGATCACCTGGTACCGCGGCCTCGCCGCGCTGGCCGCGGGCGACGCTCATGCCGCGCAGCGTGAGTTCGAGATCAGTTACGGCACACTGCCCGGCGAACCCGCGGCGAAACTAGCGCTGGCGGCGGCGCACGAGTGCGCTGCCGAATACGCGGCCGCGGCAGCACTGTACGAAGCGGTGTGGCGCACCGATCACGGCTATGTGAGCGCGGCCTTCGGCGCGGCCCGTACCCGGTTGGCGTTGCAGGACATCGCCGGTGCGGTGGCGGTGGCCGAATCCGTCCCGGCCACTTCGAGTTTCCACCGCACCGCACAGTTGGTCGCGATTCGATGTCGCGTCGCCGGGGGAGCCGACGAGCGATACCTGGTCGAAGCGGGTGCGCTCGTGGCAGCGCTCGACCTCGACGCCGAGCAGCTGGCGTTGACGAGTATCCATGTCCTCGATGCCGCCCGGCGCATGATGTCGCAGTCCCCGGCGATGTTCAACGGGTCGACGGTGCTCGGGTGCACGCTCGACGAGCGGTCGGTGCGCGGCGGGCTCGAACGGCAGTACCGGGCCTTGGCGCGGCTGGCGCGCGACAAGGCCGAGCGGCGCGCACTGATCAACCGCGCGAACGCGATTCGGCCGGTCACGTGGGTGTAGCGATGGTGGATGAGGAGACAGGCCGATGGCCGTAACGATGGTGCGCGCCGATCTCGGGCAGGCCGCGCGCTTGCGGTCGGTGCTGCCTGATCGGTCGGACGTGCCGAGGTGGATCTGCGTGGTCGCCGTGCTCGCGGCGGCCGGGACGATCTGGGTCTTCCTGATGCTCGCAGCGGCGGCGGGGACGGTTCGGACCGGATTCGACACCATCGGACAGCGCACCGCGCCGCAGGTCGCGGCCACCGAGGACCTGTATTACGCCCTGGCGGACATGGACGCGCAGTTGGCGAATATCGTTCTGGCGGGCAATGATCCGGCCTTTGCCAAGACCCGCGACGACGCGCTGACCGACTACGAGAAGCGTCGCCTGCAGGCTGATGCGGACCTGCAGCAGGCGACCATGGTGGCCGGTGCCGACCAGTCGGCCCAGGCCACGATTCGCGAAATCCTCGATCGGCTCGGACGTTACGAGGCGTCGGCGGCGGAAACTATGCTGCGCGTCGACCTCGCCCGCGATGCCGGGGGCACGCCGTCGCCCGAGGTGCTCGCCTCGTATCGGGCGGCCACCGATCTCATGCGACCCACTCTCGAGTCCGCACATCAGCTCACCGGCACCAATGGCGCGGCGCTCGAACGCGCTTATCAGGACACCGAATACACCGCCGATAGCACGAGGATCTGGCTCACGGTCCATGCCGTCCTGGTGCTCGGCGCCCTGACAGGGCTGCAGATACTGCTCCGGGTGAAGACACACCGACGGCTGAATCCGGCATTGGTGGTCGCGACGCTCGTCGCGGGCGGACTGATCTTCGGCGGCTTCGCTGCGATGGGCGAGGCGTCCCACGACCTGCGTGTCGCGAAGGAGAACGCCTTCGACTCGCTGCTTGCCCTGCGTCAGGCGCGTGCCGTGAGCTACGACGCCAACGCCGACGAGAGCCGCTACCTGGTCGACCCGGACCGGGCCGCCGGCTACGAGCAAGCCTTCCTGGACAAATCGAATGCGTTGGCCGACGTGCACGCCGATCGAATCAGCGCCTACCCCGACGCCCTCGACGCCGAACTGCGTGCCTACCGTGCGAAGAACTCCGACACACGAATCGGCGGCTTCTTCGGCACTGAGCTGCACAACGTCACCTTCGCGGGCGAAGGTGCGGCCGCGGCGCAGGCCCTCACGGCCTTCCAGCAGTACCAGCAAGACGACCAAGTCATTCGACGACTCGCCCAGACCGACCGGCGTGCCGCGATCACGATGACCACCGGAACCTCGAACGAGGACTTCCGCCGCTATGACGACGCACTGTCCGCGGTCATCGACATCAATCAGCGTGCCTTCGATTCGGCGATCTCCGCAGGTCTGAACGAGACCGGTGGCTGGTCCGGCCTGCTGCCCTACGGCGGTGCTGTCATCGTCGTGGTGCTGATCGGCGCGGGGATCCGGCCGCGGTTGGCCGAGTATCGGTGAAGCGGCACGGGCGGATTCGGGTATGTCAGGCCCCGCCCTTTCGTATTTACGAAATCTCTACGGTATGGGTGCGGCCGAATGCCGAGAGTGCGCCATAGGCTGATTCATCGTGGTTTCACCGATCGACGTGGCAAAACGTCTTCTGCTCGGACGCCCGTTTCGGAGTGATCGGCTCGGTGAGACGTTGCTGCCGAAGCGTTTGGCGCTGCCTATTTTCGCCAGTGACCCGCTGTCCTCGGTGGCGTACGCGACGCAGGAGATCCTGCTCATCCTGACCCTTGGCGGGCTCGCCTACCTGCATCTGGCACCGTGGGTCGCCGGCGGTGTCGTCGTCCTGCTCGCCGTTGTTGTGCTTTCCTACCGGCAGGTGGTGCAGGCGTATCCCTCCGGTGGTGGCTCCTATGAGGTGGTCTCGAGTAACCTCGGACCGATCCCGGGTCTCATAGTTGCGGCAGCATTGCTGGTCGACTATGTGATGACCGTCGCGGTGTCGGTTGCGGCCGGCGTGGACAACATTGTTTCCGCTGCTCCTGGCCTGAATCCGTATCGGGTGGTGATCAACATCGTGTTCATCGCTTTGCTGACGGCGATGAACCTGCGTGGTGTGCGCGAATCGGGGCGGACGTTCGCGATCCCGACGTACGGGTTCCTCGTCGGGGTCATGCTGATGGTCCTGGTCGGCTTCGGCGAGGTGCTGCTGGGGAATCCGCCGGTCGCGGAGAGCGCGCACTACGACATTCGTCCCGAGCAGGTCGGGCTGAGCGGTGCCGCGCTCGCGTTCCTTGTCCTGCGCGCATTCTCCTCCGGCTGTACCGCGTTGACCGGCGTGGAGGCGATCTCCAACGGAGTACCCGCATTCCGGAAACCCAAGGCGCTCAACGCGGCTCGTACGATGACGGCGATGGGCGTGATCGCGATAGTGATGTTTTCCGGCGTGACCGTGCTCGCCATGATTTCCCACACGCGCGTTGCCGAGAACACCTGCGATTTGATCGGCTTCGCCGGCGACTGCCACACAGATCCGCAGCGCACGGTGATCGCGCAGATCGCCGCTGCGGTCTTCGGCGGGCACAACGTGCTCTTCTACTACCTGATGGTGACGACCGCGCTGATCTTGATTCTCGCGGCCAACACCGCCTACAACGGCTTTCCGCTGCTGAATTCCATTCTGGCCCAACATCGTTACATGCCACGCCAGCTACACACGCGCGGTGATCGACTCGCGTTCTCCAACGGCATCATCCTGCTCGCCGTCGCCGCGGGCGTACTCATCTACGCCTTCGATGGCTCGGTGACTCGGCTGATCCAGCTCTACATCGTCGGCGTCTTCACCTCGTTCACACTCTGTCAGGCGGGCATGGTCCGGCATTGGAATCGTGAATTGGCCACGGCGTCAACCCAGGCCGATCGGTTGCGTATCCATCGTGCCAGGGCGATCAATGCTGTCGGCTCCTGCGTGACCGGCATCGTGCTCATCGTCGTGATGATCACCAAATTCAGCCATGGCGCCTACCTGGTCGTGTTCGCGATGCCGATCCTCGTCGCGCTGATGTACCTCATCCACCGCCATTACACCTCGGTCCGTGCCGAACTCGATGTCGATGAGGACGACGAGGAAACCTTGCCCAGCCGAGTACACGCGATCGTCCTGGTGTCGGGCTGGACGAAGGCGTCTCGGCGAGCAGTGCAGTTCGCCCGCGCCACCCACCCGGACACGATCACCGCGATCACCGTCAACGTCGACGACACCGATACGCGGCTGCTACAACAGAATTGGGATCGGCATGACGTCGCCATCGCGCTCAAGGTGATCGAATCCCCGTACCGTGAAATCACCCGTCCGGTCGTCGATTACGCCAAGCGCCTGCGCCGTGACCACCCCCGCGACGTTGTCAGCGTCTACATTCCCGAGTATGTCGTCGGACATTGGTGGGAAAACCTGCTGCACAACCAGAGTTCACTGCGGCTGAAGACACGGTTGCTCTTCGAGCCGGGCGTCATGGTGACGAGCGTGCCCTTCCAGTTGCACTCGTCGAGGGATCGCGATCTGTCGCGCGAAGAGCACCGCCCTGGCGAAGTACGAAGAGGCATCGCAGTCGGTCGCTCTGATCGACAGTGACCGCCGACTGGTGACGAGGTCGTTTGATCGACCGGACGAGCAACGGCTCGGTCGGGAATTCGCATTGCCGACCGAGCCGTTCATTCGGATGGCTATCCCTTGAACGGGTAGCGCTGGTCGAGAGCGATATTCAGCTGCACGACGTTGACCGTGGGCTCGCCGAGGAAGCCGAGGGCGCGTCCCGACTTGTTGGCATCGACGAGTGCGCGGACCTGGTCCTCGGAGATATTGCGGGCCTTGGCGATTCGAGCCACCTGGATGTCGGCGTAGCGGGGCGAGATGTGTGGGTCGAGTCCGCTGCCGCTGGCGGTGATCGCGTCGGTGGGGACCGGGGTGTCGATCGGGGCGTCGCCGAAGATCGGGACGATCAGGCCTGCGGAGTAGTCCGCACCAGGCTTGGCGCATTCGACCTTGACACCCTTGTACATGGCGATGAACGGTGCCACGGGGCACGCCTCGTTGACGCTGACCACCTGCACCGGGTGGTCGACCTCGCCCTTGGCGGAGCGTGGGCCGATCACCGAGAGCACCGCGCCGACACCGTCTTCGGTGCAGAACGGGCGGGCGCCGTCGACTCCTTCGCGGTCGCCGATGGCCTTGCTGCGGGCGCACACGGTGGACAGCAGGCTGAGTTTCACGTTCGCGGGGTCTGCGTCGAGGGTGTCGACGATGCTTTCCGGGCCCAGGTTGCTGGCCGCGGTCGCGGTCGGGTCGTAGCCGTTGGCGCCCGCCGCCGAGGGGCGGCTCTGGAAGTACTGCACCAGTGCGTTGCCGTCTTTGTCGGTGAAGGACTGTCCGATGAGCTTGGAGCCCACCGTCTTTCCGTCCACGGTGATGAGTGAACCGTTTGCTTTGTCGTGTAGGCCTGGCACTTGGGCCACCGCGAAAACAGCTACGGGATAGATGATTCCGGTGATCGCGGTAAGCACCAGCAGTGCACGCAACGCGGCCAGGTGCTGCCGGATCCAGCTCGAGATACGCATGTCAGGACATCCCAGGGAGGAATTGGATGATGAGGTCGATCAGTTTGATGCCGATGAACGGCGCGACGATGCCGCCGAGGCCGTAGATCAACAGGTTGCGGCTCAACAGTTTCGACGCGTTGGAGGGGGTGTAGTTCACGCCGCGCAAAGCCAGCGGGATCAGCGCGATGATGACGATCGCGTTGAAGATGACCGCCGAGAGGATCGCCGACTGGGGACTGTGCAGACGCATCACGTTGACCGCGCCGAGGCCGGGGAACAAGGCCACGAACATCGCGGGAATGATCGCGAAGTACTTGGCGATGTCGTTGGCGATCGAGAACGTGGTCAGTGCGCCGCGGGTGATGAGCAGCTGCTTGCCGATCTCGACGATCTCGATCAGTTTGGTCGGGTCCGAATCCAGATCGACCATGTTGCCGGCTTCTTTGGCCGCGGAGGTGCCGGTGTTCATGGCGACACCTACGTCGGCTTGTGCGAGTGCGGGTGCGTCGTTGGTGCCGTCGCCGGTCATCGCGACGAGCCTGCCGCCTGCTTGTTCCTTCTTGATCAGCGCCAGCTTGTCTTCCGGGGTGGCTTCGGCGAGGAAGTCGTCGACACCGGCTTCGTCGGCAATCGCCTTGGCGGTCAACGGATTGTCGCCGGTGATCATGACGGTGCGGATACCCATCCGGCGCATCTCGTCGAAACGCTCCCGCATGCCCTGCTTGACAACGTCTTTGAGATGGATCACGCCGAGCAGCCGCGCGGTGCCGTCCCTGACTTCACCGACGACCAGCGGCGTGCCACCCGAGGCGGAAATGCCGTCGACTGCGACACCCAGCTCGGCCGGTACCGAACCGCCCTGTGCGCGAACCCATTCGGTGACGGCGCTGGCCGCGCCTTTGCGCAGTTGGCGGCCGTCCACGTCCACGCCGGACATCCGGGTTTGGGCAGTGAATTCGATCCAGGTCGCGAGCTTCAGCGCACCGGGTGTCCGCTCCCGCAGTCCGTACGCCTGTTTGGCGTATACGACTATGGAGCGGCCTTCCGGTGTTTCGTCGGCGAGGCTGGAAAGCTGTGCGGCGTCAGCCAATTCCTGCTCGGTCACGCCGGGTATCGGCACGAATTCCGAGGCTTGCCGGTTGCCGAGGGTGATGGTGCCGGTCTTGTCCAGCAGTAGCGTGTTGACATCTCCCGCGGCCTCGACCGCGCGGCCGGACATGGCGAGCACGTTGCGCTGCACGAGCCGGTCCATGCCCGCGATGCCGATCGCGGACAGCAGTGCGCCGATGGTGGTCGGGATAAGACAGACCAGCAGCGAGACCATGACGATCCCGGTGACGCCATTGACGTCGAGTGCTGAGGTATCCGGCACGCCGGGATTGTTGGCCTTGGAGAAGATCGCCAGCGGTTGCAGGGTAACGACGGCGAAGACGAAGATGATGGTCAGCGAGGCGAGCAGGATGTTGAGCGCGATCTCGTTCGGCGTCTTCTGCCTGCTCGCGCCCTCGACCAGGGCGATCATCTTGTCGATGAAGCTCTTGCCGGGCTCCTGGGTGATCTTGACGACGATCCGGTCCGACAGCACGGTGGTGCCGCCGGTCACCGCGGAACGGTCACCGCCGGATTCCCGGATCACCGGCGCGGATTCACCGGTGATCGCCGATTCATCAACGGAGGCAATGCCTTCCACGACATCGCCGTCACCGGGGACGACCTGTCCGGCCTCGACGACGACATGGTCGCCGCGCTGCAGTTCGGGAGCTGCGACCCGCTCTTCGATAACCCTGCCGCCAGGCGTCCATTCGACCAGTCGTCGTGCCACGGTGTCGGTTTTGGCCTTACGCAGGGTATCGGCTTGGGCTTTGCCGCGCCCTTCGGCGACGGCTTCGGCCAAGTTGGCGAAGATGGCTGTCAGCCAGAGCCATACGACAATCGCCCAGGCGAAGAAGGTGGGATCGGTGATCGCGAGCACGGTCGACCAGACGGCGCCGAGCTCGACGATGAACATCACCGGGTTGCGCCACATGGTGCGCGGGTCGAGCTTGCGCACCGCACTGGGGAGCGAGGTCAGCAGCATCTTCGGGTCGAGTACACCGGTCGGCACCCGGCCACCCTTGTGCTCGAGCTGCCTCTTGGATTCGTTGAACTCGTCGGGGACGGTGATTTCGGTGGTGGGAGTGGTCATTTCAGTGGATTCCTTCGGCGAGCGGCCCGAGCGCGAGTGCGGGCAGGAAGGTGAGCGCGACCAGGATTACCGTGGTGCCGACGACCATGCCGATGAACTGCGGCCGGTGCGTCGGCAGCGTGCCGATCGACTCGGGGGTGTGGCCCTGCCGGGCCAGCGAACCGGCCAGGGCGAGCGCGAAGATGATCGGCAGGAACCGGCCGAAGACCATCGCGAGACCGAGTGCGGTGTTGTACCACTCGGTATTGCCGGATAGACCCGCGAACGCGGAGCCGTTGTTGTTCGCCGCGGATGTGAAGGCGTACAACACTTCCGAGAGCCCGTGCGGCCCGGAGTTGGCCATCGCGGCGCGTTGTCCTGGCATAGCCATCGCGATCGCGGTGCCGGTGAGCACGATCAGCGGCGTCACGAGGAAATACGATGCGGCGAGCTTGATCTCGCGTGGGGTGATCTTCTTGCCGAGGTATTCCGGTGTGCGCCCGACCATCAGACCTGCGACGAATACCGTGATGACTGCCAGGATGAGCATGCCGTACAGGCCGGAACCCGTTCCGCCGGGCGCGACTTCGCCGAGCTGCATGTTGAACATGGTCATCATGCCGCCGAGGCTGGTGTAGGAGTCGTGGAACGAGTCGACGGCACCGGTCGAGGTCAGTGTCGTCGCGGTGGCGAAGGTCGCGGAGTCGGGCACGCCGAAACGGGTTTCGACACCTTCCATGGACGCGCCGATGGCGGTCGGGACGGTGCCGTGGTGGGCGAGCTGGAACAGATTTTGCAAGGTCAGGCTGATGATCGCGATCGTGCCCATCACGGAAACGATGGCGTAGCCCTGCTTTTTGCTGCCGACCATGCGCCCGAAGGTGCGGGGGAGCGAGAACGAGATCACCAGCAGCAGGAAGATCTCGAGCCAGTTGGTCCAGGTGGTGGGGTTCTCGAACGGGTGCGCGGAGTTCGCGTTGTAGAAACCGCCGCCGTTGGTGCCGAGTTCCTTGATCACTTCTTGGCTGGCCACCGGTCCGCCGGTGATGGTTTGTTCGGTGCCGTTGAGGGTTTGCGCGACTTGGTCGTGCAGGTGGAAGTTCTGGATGGCGCCGCCGGCGACGAGGACGATCGCGAAGATGAACGCGATCGGTAGCAGGATGCGGATGGTGCCCCTGACCAGGTCCACCCAGAAGTTGCCGAGATCGCCGGTGTGGCGGCGGGCGAAGCCGCGTACCAGTGCGACCGCGACGGCCATGCCGACGGCCGCGGAGACGAAGTTCTGCACCGCGAGCCCGGCCATCTGCACCAGGTGGCCCTGGGTCGATTCACCGGAGTAGTTCTGCCAGTTGGTGTTTGTGACGAAGCTGACGGCGGTGTTCCAGGCCAGCGCCGGGGTCATCTCGGTGCCGGGGTTGTCGAGGTGCAGTGGCAGCTTGCCCTGGACCAGTTGCAGGAAGAACAGGAACAGAATGCTGACTCCGGAGAACGCCAGCACACTGCGGGCATACACGCCCCAGGTCTGCTCGACCTCGGGCTGCACGCCGATGGCCTTGTAGAGGACGCGCTCGGCGCGGGAGTGCTTGGTGTTGTTGTAGACCCGGAACATGTAGTCGCCGAGCGGCACATGCACCAGGGCAAGCGCGATGATCAGGGAGGCCGCGAAGGCGATCCCCGCTGTGGTCGTGTTCACCTAGAACCTCTCGGGGAAAAGCAGCGCCGCGACCATGTAGATCGCAACGGAGATGGCGAGAACCAAACCGATCAGGTTCGCGATCACAGCTTCTCCACCCCCCGCTGAATCAGACCGAGTAGTGCGAAAATCGCCACGGTGAGCACCGTGAACACAACGACAGACATGTGTGCCTAACCTCCGTATCGCGCCCATCGATCGAACGCGCCAGGCTGAGTACAGCGGCCACACGGGCACGCTGCTCCGCTCCTTTACGAGTCCTTAGCGCCCCCCGGATGATGATTGACACTTCACTTACAAATTCGGCTGAAAGAATGCCGTCAAAGTAGTTGGGCGAGCGGTCAACACGTCGTAAAGATCGAGATCAGTGCTGGATCGGGAGGTAGAAAAGTCACGACCGGCCAGGCGGAGAACCGCAACGCGACCGGCTCTTCATCCATCGGGGAGAGGATCGCTATGTCGGTTGTCACGGTCGCCGTCCTTGCCGGGTTCGTGTGCTGCGGCTTGTTGATTCGTGCGCTGGGCGCGCGGAACGACAGTTACCGGGACGGTTCGTGGCGTGACGATGTCGTGCCACGACAAGGCGAGCCCATGCTCGGCGAGAGTGAATCGAACAGTCCGACATGACAATTGAAGTGATTGACATCGACCAGGCGCCACCGTGCGGCGACGACCCGGTATGCGTGTCGACCCCGACCGCAGGGTGCGTGATGACGAACAAGACATCGGATACCCCGGTGACCAAGGTGCTGGTGGTCGACGACGAGCCGCAGCTCGTGCGGGCGCTGCGCATCAACCTGACCGTGCGCGGCTACCACGTGCTCACCGCGGGCACCGGCGCCGAGGCGCTACGCATCGCCACCGACAAGAAACTCGGCGCGGTGATCCTCGATATCGGCCTACCCGACGTGTCCGGTATCGACGTGCTGGCCGGGTTGCGCGGCTGGACCTCTGTTCCGGTGATCGTGTTGTCCGCACGCACGGACTCGGCGGACAAGGTGGCGGCGCTGGACGCCGGCGCCGACGACTACGTCACCAAACCGTTCGGCATGGACGAACTGATGGCCCGATTGCGCGCCGCGGTCCGGCGCGGTTCGGTGGGCGCCGGTGACCCGGTGGTGGTTACTCCTACCTTCACGGTCGATCTGGCCGCGAAAATGGTCACCAAAAGCGGTGTCACAGTGCGCCTTACGCCGACCGAGTGGGCCATGCTGGAAATGCTGGTGCGCAACCGCGGCAAACTCGTCGGCCGCCAGGACCTGCTCCGGGAGGTCTGGGGCCCGTCGCACGAGTCCGAAACCCATTACCTGCGTATATATCTGGCGCAGCTACGACGCAAGCTGGAAGACGACCCATCGCGTCCGAAGCACCTGCTGACCGAGCCGGGCATGGGGTACCGGTTCCTGGCGTAGTCCTCGGCCGTCCGGCCTCCGTCACGACGTGACAGGGGCGTGACAGGTCGGTGTCAGGACGGGCGTCGATGGTTGTCGTATGAGTAATCAGCGATCGCGGGGTCCGGCCGCCGAAGTCATCCGCCCCCAAGGGGTTGCGTGCCCGGCGCCTTCCGTCGCCGCCGGCACCTTGCGTCGCCACTATTCAGTGTTACTATCTACCGGTAGCTAGTAACACTGAATAGTACGAGGAGGTGATCCGTGGGCAAGCAGATAACGGAGATGCTCAAAGGCACGCTGGAGGGCATCGTCCTGGCGATTCTGTCCGTGCGCTCCGCGTACGGATACGAGATCACGGCGTGGCTGCGGGAGCAGGGCTTCGCCGACATCGCCGAGGGCACCATCTACGCCCTGCTCGTCCGGCTCGAGAAAAAGGGCCTGGTCGACGTGGCGAAGGTCGCGTCGGAGAAAGGTCCGCCGCGCAAGGTCTATTCGCTCAACGCGCAGGGGCGCGAATATCTCGACGAGTTCTGGACTACCTGGACCTTCCTCGCCGAACGACTCGAACAACTTCATGAAGGAGGCAAGTGACCATGTTCATCGAAAAGGTGATCGGCGATCTCGGCGACAAGCGGCGCTGGTGGCAGTACAAGGCGCGCGCGAAACAGCTGCCCGCGCCGTATCGGACGGCGGTCGACGCGTGCGAGCGGTACCTGAATTACTTCGGAGCGGGCGGCGGCGTTTCGCTGTTCGAGGACCTGCTCGACCTGTTCGAGCAGAGCGCGGCGGACGGCACCCCGATCCGCGAGGTCGTCGGGCCGGACCCGGTGGAGTTCATCGAGGCGTTCGCGCGGAATTATCGGGAGGATTCGTGGATCAACCGCGAACAGCAACGGCTGATCAGCGCCATCGCGCAGGCCGCAGGCGAAGAGCCCGGAAAGAATGGGTAGGGACGTTCGATGACGACACAGCAAGCTCCGCCCATCTATGTCCAGGGTCTGGAGAAGTCCTATAAGGACCTGAAGGTGTTACGCGGGGTGGACTTCGAGGTGGCGCGGGGCAGCATTTTCGCCTTGCTCGGCTCGAACGGGGCGGGCAAGACCACGGTCGTGCGAATCCTGTCCACGCTGCTCAGGGCCGATGCGGGCACGGCGCTCGTCAACGGTTTCGACGTCGCCACCGAACCGGCGAACGTCCGCGAATCATTCAGCCTCACCGGACAATTCGCCGCAGTCGACGAAATCCTCAGCGGCCGCGAGAATCTCGTGCTGGTCGCCAAGCTGCGGCACCTCGACAACCCGCGCGCGATCGCGGACACCCTGCTCGAGCGTTTCTCGCTGACCGACGCGGCCACCCGGAAGGTGTCGACGTATTCCGGTGGCATGCGCCGCCGCCTCGACATCGCTATGAGCCTGATCGGGGATCCGCCGATCATCTTCCTCGACGAGCCGACCACCGGACTCGACCCGCAAGCGCGCCTCGAGGTGTGGCACGCCGTCAAAGACCTTGCCGCGCATGGCACGACGGTGCTGCTCACCACGCAGTATCTGGACGAGGCCGAACAACTCGCCGACCGGATCGCGATCCTGCACCAGGGCCGGATCATCGTGAACGGCACCCTCGCCGAGCTCAAGCAACTGCTGCCGCCGGCCAAGGTCGAATACGTCGAGAAGCAGCCGACCCTCGAGGATGTCTTCCTCGCCCTCGTCGGTGACGAAGCATTGACGAGTGAGGAACAACAATGACCACGCATTTCTTCGGCGACACCGCCACTTTGCTCGGCCGATCCCTGCGGCACATCGCGCGCAGCATGGACACCATCATCACCACCACGATCATGCCGATCGCCTTCATGCTGCTGTTCGTCTACGTGCTCGGCGGCGCGATCAACACCGGGTCGCCGTCCTATGTGAGTTACCTGCTGCCCGGCATTCTGATCATCACGATCGCTTCGGGCATCTCCTACACCGCATTTCGGCTCTTCCTGGATATGAAGGGCGGCATCTTCGAGCGCTTCCAGTCCATGCCGATCGCCCGCTCGTCGGTGCTGTGGGCGCACGGCGGCATCCGAATCCATATTCGATCGTGGAACTTCGCGACTGTATCGCAGGCGCCCAGCGCACGGCGCGTTAATACTGATCCGATGAGCCGCGCGACGGGCGTCGGCTGAGGGTTTATTCGATGGGGACTTCGTTGAGTTGGATGAGGCTGGTGGGGTCGCCGGTGCTCAGGTTGGGGAGGGCGGAGATGAAGTTGTGGACGTGTTGGGTTTGGAGGTGGGTGTCGAATGCTGCTGCGTTGGTGTAGATCTCGTAGAGGTAGAAGCGGCCGGGGTGGTTGCGGGCTTCGTAGGCGGTGAAGGTGAGGCAGCCGGGCTCGTTGCGTACCGCGCGGACGAGTTCGGTGATCTTTGCGCGGAAGGCTTCGGCCATGCCGGGTTTGGCGTCGAGGATCGCGATCATGGGGCGGGGGTTGGGGTCGGTGGGGTCGACGTGCAGGTTGTCGTGTTGCAGGGCTGTGGTCAGGAAGTCGTCGGTCATGGTCAGAGCTCCACTCGGACGCCGGGGTCGATGATGCGAACGGTGGTGTCGGGAGCCAGTTTTCGTGCGGCTTCCAGGTAGTGCTGTGGGTCGCGGTCGCTGGCGGTGATCAGTCGGTCGCCGAGCCAGCCTTTGGTGAAGGCGTAGTGATGTGGGATGGCGAGTTCGGGGGCGAGGAGGGCGGTCAGTTCGGCTGCCTCCTCGGCGTTCATGACGACCTGCATGTTGTTCGCGGGTCGGACGTGCAGGCCGTTGGTGGGCAGCAGTGCCAGTGAGATGTGGCCGAGCCGGTCGGGGATCTCGGTGAGTTCGGGGATCAGCAGGGTATCGCCGGCGAAGTACACGGCGTCGGAGCCCGCGCGCAGTACGAAGGTGATTTCGTGGACGCCGTGTTTGGCGGGGACGGCGGTGATGGTGACGCCGCCGATCTCGAGGTCGTCCCACGGCGTGAGTCCGGTGACGTTGTCGAAGCCGGCGCGATGTGCGTGTTCGACTACGGTCTCGGCGACGACGAACGGCACCGTGTGATCACGGTATGCCGCAAAGGTTTCCAGGTCACAGTGGTCGTAGTGGTCGTGGCTGATCAGTACGCCGTCCAGCGGCGGCAATTCGGCGATGCTCACGGCGATCGGTTCGCCTTGGTAGTAGCCGGGTTTGGTGCTGAACCATGGGTCGGTGAGGAAGGTGCGGCCGCCGATTTCGATGAGGTGGCAGCTGTGCGTCACGCGGGTGACGGCGATTGTCGACATGATCGGTCCTCGAATTCGTCGATATTGTGGGGAAATTGGGTGGTCAGCGTGCGAAGACGGAGAAGTCGGTCTCGGCGCTGTGCCAGATGGCGTGCAGAACCTGATGCGGTGTCTCCATTTGCGGCTGGTGGCCGGTGTCGGGCAGCGGCTGGAACCGGGCCAGGGGGATGGCCACGGCATACGCGCGGCCGTAGTCGACATCGACGATGCCGTCGCTCTCGCCCCACAGCACCAGGGTGGGAATCTCTAGGCCCGCAAGGCGTTCGGCGAGGCCGGGATCGGTCATCGAGGTGCCCGCGTAGGCGGCCAGCGCGGCCCGGTTGGCCGCGGCGATGGCCTGCGCGGCCGGGGGCAGCGTGGCCGGGTCGAAACGGAACGGGTCGGGGTTGTGGAAGCTGAGGGTGAAGACCTCGTCCATGGTGAGGGCGAAGAAGTCGGCGACCGGGTGCCCCGGCACCTCGAGACCGACCGCGTCGATGAGCACGATGCCGCTGACGCGCGGGTTTTGCAGCAGCGCGATCTCGGCGGTGATCCAGCCGCCGACGGAGTTGCCGATCACGGTGACGTCGGTCAGGTCGAGCTGCTGGAGTAGCGCGTCGTAGAGCGCGGCGAGATCGCCGACGCTGTCGAGGGTTTCGGGTCGGGACGTGCCGCCGAAGCCCGGATGGGTCGGCGCCAGCACGCGCACGTCGTAGCTGGTGGCGAACAGCTCGGCGAAGGCGCTCACCGACTGCGGGCCCGCCCCGCCGTGCAGCAGCAGAAACGGTTGCCCGGTGCCGTATTCGGCGACGGTGAGCTCGACCGGGCCGTGTCCGGCGAGGGGCACGGTATGAATTGTGTTGACAGACACAATGTCTCCTCTGATTGTGGTGAATCCTGGTGTCGTGCAGACGGTGTCAGGCGACGGTGCGGCCCGCGTCCGCCTGGATTACCGCGCCGGTGAGGTAGCTCGACCGGTCGTCGGCCAGGAACAAGATGACCTCCGCGATCTCGCGTGGTTCGGCCATGCGCCCGAGCAGGGTGAGTTTGCCCAGTTGCTCCTCGCCGCCCGCGCCGATCGCCGCGGCCACCGCCGTGAGCACCGTCTCGGTGCGGGTGGGGCCGGGGGAGACGGCGTTCACCCGGACCCCGGCGGGGCTGAATTCGGCGGCCCAGGTGCGGGTCAAGGCCTCCATGGCGGCTTTGGTCGCGGTGTAGACGGAGAACCCCGCCATTGCCGTGGTGGCCGTCATCGAGCTGATGTTGACGATGCTGCCGGAGCCGCGGGCGATCATCGCCGGGGCGATCGACGCGGTGAGGAAGTACGGCGCTCGCAGATTGACCGCGATGGCGCCGTCGAAGCCCGCGGCATCCTGGGACACCGCGGGCGAAAGAGGCTGCACGGCAGCATTGTTGACCAGCACATCGACCGCGCCCGCCGCGTCGGCCAGGGCGCGCAGCGAGCCTGGATCGGTGAGGTCGGCCGCGACGAAGCGGGCCCGCCCGCCGCCGTCGGTGATCTGCGCGACGGTGTCGTTCCCGCGGTCGGTGTCGCGGCCGGAAACGATCACCTCGGCACCGGCGCCGGCCAGCAGCAGCGCGGCCGCCTTGCCGATGCCGGCGGTGGAGCCGGTGATCAGTGCGGTTCTTCCGGTCAAGCTCGATGTCATGGTGATCCTCACTCGTCCCTACGTCTGGTTCCGAAACCAGCCTGTGCCGAGCGGGCGTCACCAACCAGGGCCGAGTTGTCCCACCCAGCGACACGGTCGTCGGGCAGTGCACCGCAGGTGCCATCACACTGAGGGTTGCTCGACATTCGCATCGACCGGAACGGACCGACATGGCAATGGACAACTCTCGAAGCCTCGGCCCACTCCTCCGCGAATACCGTGATCGCCTCTTGCCCACCGATCTCGGCCTGCCACGACTGCCCGGCAGCCGCCGCACGCCCGGACTGCGGCGTGCGGAACTCGCCGAATTGGCCGGAGTGTCAGAGGATTACATCAAGCGCCTGGAGCAGGGGCGCAGCCATCCGTCCGCATCGGTCGTCAACTCGCTGGCCCGCGCGCTGCGACTCTCCCAGGCCGAATACGAACAGCTGTCCGCGCTGTCCGGGCACGCGATAGCCGCGCCTGGAGCCGTGCACCGCACCATCGACGCGGCGACGCAGCAACTCCTGGAACGGCTCGGGGATACGCCGGTCGCCGTCTACGACGCGGGCTGGACCCTGCTGGCGTACAACGCGATCGGCGTTCGCGTGTTCGGCGAACCCGCCGACAATGCCCACCAACGGAATATGGCCTGGAGATTCTTTATGGAACCCGCCAATTTCGGTTGGGCATCAGATGCGCAGGAGAAGCAGTTCAAGACGGCATTGGTCGCCGATCTGCGTGACGCGGCGAATCGCTATCCACACGATGCGGATCTGGCGAAACTCATCGCGGAGCTGCGGGCCTCGCACGGTGGTTTCGACGATCTTTGGTGCAGTGGATCGGCCGCCAAATTCGTTGGCACGACCGGAGTTACGCATCATCCCAACGTCGGGCTGATCACCCTCGACGCGAACGCACTCACCGTGCCCGCCGGTGATCTCAAGATGGTCGTCTTCACCGCCAAGCCGGGAACCCGCGACGCCCACCGCCTGACCGCGCTCGGCGAGGACCACACTCGCCTGCTGCACTACCCGCAGTAACCGTCTTGCTGCAGTGCTCACTCGGTGTTGATCCCCCGAGTGCAGCTCGACCACGAGTAGACGACAGCGTCGTGCCATGGTGACGACCAGTTCAGCGGCCGGTTGCTGACGGCCTTGGACCGGATCTGCCTGCCGCCGAACAGCAATCGGCACCTCGACGTGTCGGAACCAGGATGGCTGGATCAGCCCTGACGGCGGCTCTCCGGGCGGGTCTTGTTCGCCCGCAATTGAACTCGATGCCGACCCGATAGGTCGGTTCAACAGTGTCGAGCGGGGGTACCCTTGGCGGCCACACGGCGCCGACCAAGATTGACCTCTGTGCGGAACCTGCTGGGCGGCAAAGCATTCCGGCAGAATCAACGGGATTTTAACCCTCGCATCGTTGGTTACCGGCAGGTAATCATGTCTTAGACGGATCGATGGGGTCATCGATCCACACCGACATGCCGGGCTCAACTGACCTGCGGCGCACATCTATCGGGTGTAGGGGATTGAATTGGTTGTGCGGCAGGAATCCGGGAGCGTTGTATCTCCGACGGTAGGCAGCCGATCCGTTGTGCTGACCGCGTGTAGCGCGGTCGCCGCGGCGCAGATGGCGACCACCATCTATCTTCCGAGTATGCCCGCGCTGGGCGCCGACATCGGGGCCAGTGACTCGACGCTGCAGTTGTCGGTGGCGGTCTTCGTGGTGTTCGCCGCGCTGCCGGTGGTCGCCTGGGGCCGGGCGGCGGAACGGTTCGGGCGGGTGCCGGCGTTCGTGGCGGCGGGGCTGTGCTTCATCCTCGCCAGTGCGGGCCTCGCGCTGGTCACGAACGCGCCGGAACTGCTCGGACTGCGGATTGTGCAGGCGATCGGTGCGGGCGGCATTGCCGTCGTCGCGCGGATGATGATCAAGGACCTGTTCTCGGGTGCTGAACTCGCGCGGCAACTTTCGCTGTTGTCGATGGCGTTCGTCGTCGCGCTCGGCGGCGGGCAGGTGGTCGGCGGCGCCATCACCTCGACGGTCGGGTGGCGCTACGGATTCGTGGCGCTGGCCGTACTCGCTGCGATTCCCGTCGCGCTCGCCCTGCGGATTTCGCTGCCGCGGCCGGAGTCGAAGTCCCCGGCCAAGGGCACGGTGCGCAGGCTGATCAAAGATCGGATCTTCGTCGCCAGCGCGGTCGCCGGCGGTATCGGGTTCGCCATTATTGTCATGATCCAGCAGAAGTCGGCGTTCATCTTCGCCGACCGATTCTCGTTGCAGCCGTGGGTATTCGGCCTCTTCGGCGTCCTGTACGGCGCGGCGTACCTGGCCGGTGCGACCTATGTGCGGCGCACCGTCCGCCGCCTCGGTGCGCGCACCATGATGCGGCAGGGCGCGTGGATCATGCTGGCCGGCTGCGTGCTCATCACCGTGGTCTGGGTGTTCGAGCCGCACCGCGCGATCGCACTGCCGATCTTCCTGGCCGGCTACGTCGCGACCACCTTCGGGCAGGCGACATTGTTCCCCAACAGCGCCGCGCACGCGGTCAGCCATCTCGTCTCCGGTGCCGCGATCGCGGTCACCTGGTGCGCGCTGATCCAGCAGGGCCTGGCGGGTATCGCCTCGCTGGCCGGACCATCGCTGGCCGGGTTGATCGCCTGGTCCATCGCTATCACCCTGCTCGCCGCAGTGAACGTACTCGTTGTTGCGGCACCGGAAAAGCCTGCCACTACTTCTTGATTCATCGATCGACGCGCACGCCAACAAAGGAATAAGGGGAATGGTTACTCATCAATTCGCCAATGTCCGTCGGCAGTTGCATTTGAGCAACTCCTTCTGGGACGACAGCGCAGCTCACGGCCTGGTCGATATCGTCGCAGCGGATATGCGCGACGGCCACGTGCACGACCGGGACGGCCGCACGATCGTCAACTTTTCGTCGTATTCGTATCTCGGCCTGGACAGCGACCCGCGCATAGTCGCGGGCGCCCACCGTGGACTCGACGAAACCGCGACGATCAATTCCTCCATCTCCCGCATGCGAATTCGGCTCGCACTGTTGGAAGAGGCCGAGCAACGCCTGTCGCAGACCTTCGGCGCAGAGGCTGTCACGGTCTCGTCCTGTGCCGCCGCGGCCTGGGCGACGCTGCCGCTGCTGGCCTCCGGCGAGCTCACCGACGGGCACCCACCGCTGGTCGTCTTCGACAAGAACGCGCACTTCTGTCTGAACGCGATGAAACCGCTGGTCGCGGACGAGACCGAGCTGGTCACGATCGCGCACAACGATATCGCCGCCTTGGAAGAGTTGTGCCGCAACCACTCTCACGTCGCCTATGTCGCCGACGGCGTCTACAGCACGGGCGGTGGCGCACCGCTGGACGAGCTGTTCCGACTCCAGGACGAGTACGGGCTGTTCCTGTATTTCGATGAGGCACACGGCATCTCGACCCTGGGCTCGCGAGGGCGCGGATACGTCCTCGGGGCCTACGAAGGCTGGCGGGACCGCACGCTCGTAATCGCCTCGCTCAACAAAGGTTTCGGGGCCAGCGGCGGTGTCATCTTCTTCGGCGCACTCGGCGATGAGGCCCTGAAGAACACGCTACTGCGCACCAGCGGGCCACTGATGTGGTCCCAGCGAATCAACACGGCCGGACTCGGCGCCATCGTCGCGGCCTGCGATCTGCATGACGACGGCACGGTCGATGACCGTCAGATCGCACTGCAGGAACGCATTCGGCTCTTCGACTCGCTGGTCGACACCGACCTGGCCGGCGACGGCCTGCCCATCCGATTCGTCAGTATCGGCGAGGAGGACGGCACCATCGCCGTGGCACGGGACATGCTCGGCGCGGGCTTCTACACCTCGCCCATCTTCTTCCCGATCATTCGCCGCGGCAGCGCCGGCCTGCGCCTCATGCTGCGGGCCGACCTCGAGCCCGACACGATTCGCCGATTCGCCGACACCCTGAACGCGAGTCTCGCCGCACATCAGGATCGAGCGGAGCTACCGGCATGACCGTCACCGTCGAGCACAACATCGGATTCGAAGCACAACGCAAACTGCTGCGCGACCACAACGCGGGCATAGTGGCGCCGCGCCGCCGGAAGGGTGACGCCAAACTGCCGGTCCGGGAACGGGTGAACCGCATCCTCGACCCGGGCACACCGTTCCTGGAGATCGGCCGCCTCGCCGCGCACGACGTGTACGACACCGACCTGCCCGCCGCCGCGCTCGTCGTCGGGATCGGCAGCATCCACGGCCGTCCCTGCATGGTGTTCGCCAACGACCCGCACGTCAAAGGCGGCACCTATTACCCGCTCACCATCAAGAAGCAGTTGCGTGGGCAGAAATTGGCCCGCGAATACCGCCTGCCGTGCGTCTACCTCGCCGATTCGGGTGGCATCTATCTCCCGTTGCAGGAAGAGATCTTCCCGGACGAAGAGCACCTGGGGAAGATGTTCCGCAACATCGCGGAGATGTCCGCGCTCGGCCTGCCCCAGATTTCCGCCGTGCTCGGAATCTGTACTGCGGGAGGCGCTTACATTCCCGCGATGAGCGATGAGACCGTTATGGTGAAAGACCTCAGCACGGTCTTCCTCGGCGGCCCGCAACTGGTCGAAGCCGCCACCGGCATCAAGGTCGACGCGCAAACACTCGGCGGCGCGGACCTGCACGTGCGGGAGACCGCCGTCGCGGATCATCTGGCGATGAACGAGGTGGAAGCGCTGGCGATGGTGCGGGATATCGTCGCCCGCACGCCGGGCGACAAGGTGCGTCCACCGGCCTTCGCGGCGCTCGAGCCCGCCGACGATCCGGCGCGGCTGCCGGAGCTGATTCCGGCGACCACGAAGAAGGAGATGAACGTTCGCGCGATCCTGCGCTGCGTCGTCGACGCCACCTCGTGGGTGGAGTACCGCAAGGACTACGGCATCACCATGGTGTGCGCGACGGCGCGGATCGCCGGATACGAGGTGGGGATCGTCGCGAATCAGGGCGTGATCTTCCCCGACAGCGCGCTCAAGGCGACGAACTTCATTCAGATCTGCAATCAACGCCGCATCCCATTGCTGTTCGTGCACAACGTGAGTGGCTTCATGGTCGGCGAGCAATACGAGCGCGCTGGCATCGCGAAGCACGGCGCGAAAATGGTCAACGCCGTCTCGTGCGCGACGGTGCCCAAGATTTCGCTGGTGATCGGCGGCAGCTTCGGCGCCGCCAACTTCGCGATGTCGGGCCGCTCGATGGGCGGCCAGTTCATGGCCATGTGGCCCAACGCGCGCTCCACCGGCGTCGGCGGCGAGCAGGCGGCCGCGGTGATGGCAATTCTCAAGCGGGACAAGCTCCGTCGTGAGGGGAAGGAGCTCGGCGCGGAAGAGGAGGCGGCGATCAAACAGCCGATCATCGACAGTTTCGAACGTCAATCACACCCGGCGTATATCGCCGCCCGGATGTGGATCGACGCGGTCGTCGAACCGGAGGACACGCGCACCTGGCTCGCGCAATGCCTGTCGCTGGCGCATGAACGCTGGGATCGGCCGCAGCCGGACGCAGGCACTTTCGGGGTGTTCCGGCTGTGATCGCTACGCTACTCATCGCGAATCGGGGTGAGGTCGCGGCGCGGATCGCGCGGACCTGCCGCCGCCTCGGCATCGACTACGTCACCGTGAGTGTCGACGAGGATCGCGAGCTGACCTATCACGACGGTGCGGTGGCAACCGTGCGACTCCCCGCGGCCGGCGGCCACCTCGATGCTGCCGCCTTGGTGCGCGGTGCCGTCGAAACCGGCTGTGAAGCAGTACATCCCGGTTACGGCTTCCTCTCCGAGAACGCCGACTTCGCCCGCGCTGTCCGGTCCGCCGGATTGGTCTTCGTCGGCCCGAGTTCCCGGGTGATCGAGACCATGGCCGACAAGGCCTCCGCACTCACGGTCATGGCCGATGCGGGTGTCCCGGTGCTGCCCGGCACCCGGCAGGCGAGCGGCGACCTGGCGGCCCTGGCCCGCGCGGCCGAGGAGATCGGCTACCCGCTCATCGTCAAACCGGCCGGTGGCGGCGGTGGCAAGGGCATGTCGGTGGTGCGCTCCAGTGCTGACCTGCGCGAGTCGCTGGCCTCGGCCACCCGGACCGCGACAGCGGCCTTCGCGGACGGCCGCCTGCACCTGGAACGGTACGTAGAGCACGCGCGGCACATCGAAGTGCAGGTCTTCGGCGACGAATTCGGCAGTGTCGTACACCTTTTCGATCGGGACTGCTCATTGCAGCGACGACACCAGAAGGTGATCGAAGAGGCGCCCGCCCCGCGGATACCGGACGCCATCCGCGACCGGATTTTCGACGCCGCGGTGCGCGGTGCGCAGGCGTTGAACTACGTCGGCGCAGGCACTTTCGAGTTCCTACTGGTGGGCGACGAGTTCTTCTTCATCGAGATGAATACGCGCCTACAGGTCGAGCACACGGTCACCGAGGAGATCACCGGTATCGATCTGGTGGACTGGCAGCTGCGGGTAGCTTCGGGCGAGCCACTGCCCGCCACCCAGGAGCAGATCGCCTATTCCGGTGCCTCAGTGCAGGTTCGGATGTACGCCGAGGATCCGTTCCGGGCGTTCCTGCCCTGTCCTGGTGAACTCGAAGTGACGCAATGGCCGAATGTTCGCATCGAGCGCGCATTCGATCGCCACCTGAATGTCACCGGCGGATTCGACCCGATGATCGCGAAACTCGTTGCCACCGGCGCTACCCGCGACGAGGCGCTCGCCACTGCACGGCAAGCGTGCACGGACCTGCGCTGGACCGGTATCTCCACGAACCTCGGATTCGTCGGCCACGTCCTCGGTTCGCCGATCCTGGCGGCCGTCGAGCACGACACCGCCTACCTGGACCGCATCGACCCGACCGTGGCGTTCGCCGATCCAGATCTGCTGGGCGCCTTCGCAGTTGCCGCCGCACTGACCGCACCCGATCGCACGACCCCCTGGTCGGTGGGCGCAGCGGTCGGCGACCGCGCGTTGCTCGATCCCGCCGATCATGATCTCGGCAGCATCGATCTGACGGTCGACGGACGGCCATTCACCGTCCGCGTCAACGGCTACGACGGCGATGCGGTGCGGGTTCGCGCGGACACCGCCGACGGGGGTGTCGTGTGTGTTCGAACCAGCGTCGACACGATTTCGATCGGCTCGACACCCTGTGTGGTCCGACGCGCCGGGGAGGCCTGGGCCATCCAGGTCGCGGGCGTATCGAGGGAAGTCCGGTACGCGGAGTATCGCTCGTTCGGCAGCACCGCGACCGACCCCGAGATCCGTTCGCCCATGCCGGGCACCGTCGTTCGGCTCCATGTCGAATCGGGCACGCAGGTCGAGAAAGGCCAGCTGCTGGGCGTGGTCGAGGCCATGAAGATGGAGCACGAGTTGACCGCGACCCATCCCGGGATCGTCACCGTGACCGCAACCGAAGGCGCGGTCGTCACCACCGATCAACCACTATTTCTCATCGAAGATAGGAGCGCCGCACTGTGATGCGGACTCGGCGAATAGCAACAGCTCTCCTGGTGGCCACAGCGCTACTGGCCACCGCATGCGGTGGATCGGACACCACCGCGGGCACCTCGGCGCAACCGAAGAGCGGGGGCTCGCTCACCTGGGGTGTGGAGACGGAGCCGACCACCCTCAATCCGCACCTCAACGGTCAGAGCAACACCAGGATGATGTTGCGCAACACCTACGAGACGCTGCTGGCGCGCACCAAGGACGGCGGCTACGTGCCCTGGCTGGCCACCGGCCACGAGGTGTCGCCCGACGGGCTGACCTACACCTTCACCCTGCGCGACGGGGTGAAGTTCACCGACGGCAATCCGCTGACCGCGGCGGCGGTGGTTCGCAACTTCACCACCATGCAGGACGTGGCGTACTCCGGTGGGTTCTCGTCCGGGCCGCTGTCCAACCTCGGCGGGGTGAGCGCGCGCGACGAGCGAACGGTGGTCTTCACCTTGAAGAACCCGTACGCACCGTTCCTCGACTTCGCCGCGGGCTTCGACATCATCTCGCCGGCCGCGTTCGACAAGCCCCAGCTCAAAGCCGGTGGACCCGAGATCGCGGGCACCGGTCCGTTCATCCTCGATCGCTACGTCAAGGGTCAGGAACTGCACTTCAAGAAGAACCCGGACTACAACTGGGCGCCGCAGAACGCCGCCCATCAGGGCCCCGCCTACCTCGACGAGGTGACCTACCGGTTCCTGCCCGAGTCGTCGGTGCGCACCGGCGCCCTGACCTCCGGCCAGGTCGACCTCATCGAGGGGGTGTCCGGTAACGACGCGTCGCTGTTCGAGGGCGATTCCGGCTACACCTACCAGCGTTCGCTGAACAACGGTAGCCCGTACACGCTGTACTGGAATGCCACCTTCGGTCCGGCCACCGACGAGAAAGTCCGTAAGGCGCTGAACGATTCGGTCGACGTCGACGCGGTGTTGAAGTCGATCTATCGCGGCCAGCGGACCCGCGGCTGGGGTATCGCCTCCAGCGTCGACGCGCTGTTCTACGACAAGAGCATCGAAGGCGCCTACGGTCCGAACAAGGACGCCGCCAATCGCCTGCTCGACGAAGCAGGCTGGACGACAAAGGATTCCGACGGATTCCGGACCAAGAATGGTCAGCGACTGACCATCGATCTGGTCCAGGCGCAGTCCACCGTCCGCGATCAGCGTGAGGTGCTGTTGCAGGCGGTCCAGGCGCAGGCCAAGCAGAACGCGGGCATCGATCTGAAGCTCTCCTACGTCGATCTCGGCACCTATGCCGAACTTCGCAAGAACAACACCTTCGGTTCGATCGCCAACTCCGACACCATCACCGGCGGCATCGATATCGAAAACCATTGGTATCCATCGAATTCGAAGGGCACCCTCAACTACAGCCGGGCCGGCGACGCCGAACTGTCCGGCTGGCTGCAGGCCGCCGCCGCGACGACCGACAACACCGAACGCGCCAAGCAGTACGCGCAGTTGCAGCGATTCGCGTTGGTAGACAAGGCGTACGGGCTGCCGCTCTACATTCCGGAGAATCAGATCGCGGCCGCCGCGCACGTACACGGCGCGGGTTTCCGCCCCTACAAGCAACTTCCGGAGAACTCCTACGACGTATGGGTCGATCGTGGCTGACACGGTGCGCGGGCGAGCTGAACCGGCGTGGTGTCCATGACGCTCGAAATCACCGCACCGCCGACGGTGGAACTCGCGGCCGACACCGCACCCGATGCGCGCTGGTGGATCGCGAAACGGATTCTGCTGCGGTTGATCTCGGGTGTCGGCGTGCTGTGGGGCGCGGCCACGCTGTCGTTCATCGGCGTGCGGCTCGCCCCGGGTGACACGGTCGACGTGCTGCTCGGCGAACAGCCACGCACGCCGGAGGTCGAGGCGGCCATCCGCGCCGAGTGGGGGCTCGACAGCCCCGCGATCGTGCAGTACGCCAGATACCTGTGGCACGTGGCGCACGGGGACTTCGGGCGCTCCTATGTCCTGCAACGGCCGGTGTCGGAGGTGATCGGCTCGCAGGCCGGGCCCACGCTGGCGCTCACCGGGGCGGCGCTGCTGGTGGCCGTGGTGTTCGCGGTGGTCGTCGCGACGACCACCGCGCGGCGGCGGCGCGCCCGCGCCATCGCGAATGCGGTTGAGCTGGCGTTGATCTCGACGCCCGCGTTCTGGCTCGGCATCGTGCTGCTCTCGGTGTTCAGCTTCCAGTTGAAGATATTTCCGGTGGCGGCGAATAAGGGACTGCCCGCCCTGGTACTGCCCGCGGTCGCGCTCGGCCTGTCGCTCGGCGCGGTCGTCTCCCAGGTGCTGCGCGACGGGCTGGAGCGGGCGCTCGACGAGCCGTTCGCGGTGACGGTGCGCTCGTGGTCGGTGAGTGAGACCGAGCTGCGCCTGCGGCACGGGCTGCGCCATGCCGCGCTGCCCGCGGTGACCCTGACCGGCTGGCTGGTCGGCGGGCTGCTGGGCGGGGCGGTGATCATCGAAGAGGTCTTCGGCAGGCCCGGCCTCGGCCGGGTAACGGTGGATGCCGTACTGGCACAGGACCTTCCGGTGGTGCTCGCGGTCGCGATCCTCTCGGCGTTCGTCTACGTGGTGATCAGCACGCTGGTCGATCTGCTGTATCTGTGGCTCGACCCGCGACTGCGCGGGGACTCCCGAGGAGGGGAGGCACGATGACGAGTGTCGGTCTGCCACGCGCGACCGTCGATCGAATTGCGACGCGGGCAAGGAATTTCGATGTCCCGCCAGGTGTCGTCGGCGCAGCGCTGACGGTGATCCTGGTCGCCATAGCGGTGATCGCTCCCGCTGTGCTGGCCGGTGACGACCCACTGGCCGCCGATCCCCTTGCCGCCCAGCTCTCGCCGAGCGCGCAGCACTGGTTCGGCACCGATCATCTGGGCCGCGATGTCTTCACCCGGGTGGTCCACGGCGCGCGCTACTCACTGCTCATCGGGGTCACCGCCGTCGCGATCGCGGTGGTGGTCGGCACGGCGCTCGGCCTGCTGTCCGGGTTGTCTCGCGGGCTGCTCGACGAGCTGATCACCCGCTTCCTCGACGTGGTCTCCGCCTTCCCCGATCTGCTGCTCGCGCTGGTCCTGATCTCGTTCACCGGGCCGGGCACCACGAACCTGATCTTCGCGCTCGGCATCGCCTCCATTCCACGGTTCGCCAGGGTGGTGCGCGCCCAGACCCTCGTCGTCCAGGAGTCCGGGTATGTCGAACAGGCCCGCACCTTCGGACTCACCCGGGCCACGCTGGTGCGACGGCACGTCCTGCCGCACGCGGTGGCCCAGGTGCCGATCCTGGCCACCATCGGCCTCGGCACCGCGATCCTCGGCGCGGCGGGCCTGAGCTTCCTGGGGATGGGACCGCAACCCCCAGAACCGGAATGGGGCGCGATGCTCGCCGAGGGGCGCAACTATCTGCGCAACGCCTGGTGGATCTCGGTGCTGCCGGGTGTGGCGGTCACCGCCACGGTCATCGCGGTGAGTTCGCTTGGGCGGCACTGGCAACGGCACTACGACGGGAGGCCATCATGAGCCTGGTCTCGATCACGAACCTGCGCATCGGGTTTCCGGCGAAGGGCGGCGGGCACGATGTGGTGCACGGCATCGATCTGCGGATCGAGCCGGGTGAAGTCGTCGCGCTCGTCGGTGAGTCGGGTTCCGGAAAGTCGGTGACCGCGCGCGCTCTGCTCGGTCTGTCCGGACCGGGCGCCGCGGTCCGCGCGGACAGTCTCGAGCTCTTCGGGCACGATGCGCGCGCGTATCGCGAGCGGCAGTGGCGCCGGATCCGCGGCTCCGACATCGGATTCGTCCTGCAGGACGCGCTCGTGTCCCTCGATCCGCTGTGCACGATCGGCGCGACACTCGCACAGGTGCAACGCGCGCTGACGGATCTGCGCGGTCCGGCGCGCACCGCGCGCAGCGTGCGGTTGCTCACCGATGTGGGTGTGCCCGAACCCGAACGGCGCTTGCGCCAATATCCCCATGAACTCTCCGGCGGACTGCGCCAGCGGGTGCTGATCGCGACGGCGATCGCGGGCGATCCGCGCTTGATCATCGCCGACGAGCCGACCACCGCCCTCGATGTCACTGTGCAGCAACAGATTCTGGAGTTGCTCCGGCAGCGCAAGGCTGCGGGTAACGCGCTACTGCTGATCAGCCATGATCTCGCGGTGGTCGCGGAGTTGGCCGATCGAGTGCTGGTCATGAAGGACGGCACGGTCGTCGAGCAGGGGAGTATGCGCGACGTCCTGACTCGACCGGCGCACAGCTACACGAAACGATTGCTCGCCGCAGTTCCGTCGGCCGCCTCCCGCGGCACGACGCTGTCGATCCCTGATGACTCGTCGGCCGATGTTGACGTTCTGAACCGGACGCCGCTGCCGCCTCGCACGGTGGACGAGACCCGAATCGTGTTGTCGGTGCAGGATCTTCGGAAGACGTACGGCACTGGCCCGGCTGCCCGCACCGTGGTCGATGACGTCAACTTCGATCTGTTCGCCGGTGAGACGCTCGGCATTGTCGGTGAGTCGGGCTCCGGCAAGACGACCACCGCGCGCCTCGCGTTGCGACTCATCGCGCCGACCTCCGGGCGCATCGTCGTCGACGGCGAACCGTGGAGCGAATATTCTGACAGCGAACTACGCCGCCACCGCGGCACCGCGCAATTGATCGCCCAAGACCCGCTGAGCTCCTTCGACCCGCGCTACACCGTCGAACGGATCATCGGCGAAAGCTTGGACACGGTCGGCATTCGAGGCCGCGCCCGAGCGAACCGCGTCCGAGAAATGCTGGACGCGGTGCAACTCGGCCGGGAGTTCCTCGATCGTCATCCCCGCACCCTCTCCGGTGGGCAACGACAGCGCGTCGCCATCGCCCGCGCCATCGCACCCCGGCCTGCCTTGCTCGTCGCCGACGAGCCGGTATCCGCCCTCGACGTCTCGGTGCAGGCGCAGATACTCGACCTACTGGCCGTGCTGCAAGCGCAGTTCGGCACCGCGCTACTGCTCATCTCGCACGACCTCGGGGTAGTGCATCATGCCGCAGATCGCGTGGTCGTCATGAAGGACGGTCGCATCGTCGAATCCGGTGATGTCGACGCGATATTCGACGCACCGCAACACGACTACACCCGCCGGTTGGTGGCATCGGTTCCTCGACTGCCCTCGCGGCAGTCCAGCTCCGGTGTCATCTGAAGCCCTGCCGACGCAGGACGAGAGCAGAGGAAGCCACGGCAAAAGAATCGGGGCAGCGGTCAGCTGGCGCCTGCCGCCTCCAGCAGTCCCGGCACCGTCTTGGTGGTGTTGTGGCGGAAGATGTTGACCGCGCCTACCACCTCGTCGGACTCGTCGCGGATCGGGAAGACGTTGACCAGCGCGAGCAGCCGGAAACCATCGGGCTGTTCGCAGATGACGTCGGCGTCGCGGACGGTGCCGCCGTTGTTGATGACCACCGACGGCGGGGCCGCTTCGTGCGGCATGACCTCGCCGGACGGGTAACGCAGGCGGAACGCGCCGCAGTACTTCTCGCTCGTGCCCAGTTCGGGACTGCGGCCCCAGGCGCCGATGGCGGTCTTGTTGCAGGCGATCAGCGTGCCGTCCTTCTCCAGCACGTAGATGCCGACCTCGATGTCGTCCATGGCGGCCTGGTCGCCGAGTAGGCCACCGGGCACCAGGTGCCCGTCCTCGAGCTTGCCGTGAAACGTGAGATTGTCCAGTTCACCAGCGGTGATTTTTTGACTAATGCTCATGTCGCTTCCCTTTTACTCGGAATAGCTGCGTTAGATAAAGGAAATCCGGGCGCGTCGCTCAGCTGAGTAGAGGCTATTTCCGCACCTCGCGCACCTCAGGTGAGTGTACCGAAATTGCTGGCCGGACAGTCTATTTCACGAGGACGAACCAAGATCGAAACGGTGCGGCAACAGGGGAAGTGGTGTCGCGCGGGCGGCCCGTGGTTGCATGTGGGTGCAGGACGAGGCGGAGGATTATGGGATACGACTGCACATTGCACCTGGTGGACGAGGACGCGATCCGGGAGCAGTTCGTGCCGAGGTTGCTCGGACGTGCCACCGAGCCGACCGCGTTGGATCGAGTGCATCCTGGCGCCGAGGATCTGTGGCGGCAGGTGCGGGAGCTGCTGCTCGGAGCAGACGGGCGGGCTGCGGCGGAGGCGGTGTCTGTTGCGGCGGTCATGTTCAGCGCTTCGATGCTGCCGTACCGGTACGAGCGAGGACTGGCGCTGAGCCTCGCGTTCGAAGCGGGGCGGGTCTTCCCGGACGCGGTGTTCGTACCGAAGGCCGCCTACCAGCCGGACGGGCTGTTCGCCGAAGTCGTTGCGGCGCATCCGCAACTGAGTGGGCGATTCCCGTCGGGATGGTTCAGTGGGAACTATTCGACGGGCCTGTATGTGCCCGCCGAGCATGTCGCGGAAGTGCTGGCATGGGTACAAGAACAGCTCACGCCATTGCCGAAAGGCGAACAGCGGACCTACCGGGGAATCGTGGCGACCCTTCGGGCGGCGGTCGACCGCAAGCTCGGATATTGGGAGGCAACCGATCTCGCGGTACCCGCGGCCGGTGAGTTCCCGGGCGATCCGGAACTGATGTGGGCGCAGTACCTCGGCAACGACGGAACTCCGTCTCCTACGGTGGAGACCGCGCCACCCTCGCCGATCGCCAGCGTGCTCGATGACATCGTCGACGGATTCCTGTTGTCGCACAGCGCCGGTAGAACACCGCGGGTGGAACTGTGGGATCTCGACGCCTGGCCGCCACGTTTATCGTTGCAGCGCAACGAATTCTGGGTAGCAGCAGCACGGTCACCCACCGGCGGCTGGCTCGCGCAGTCCACCGCCGAGACCAAGGCCCGCCCGCGCGTATTCGGGCCGATCCTGGTGGACGGCGCAGCAGATGCGCCACGCGCACTGCCCGCCAAGGGGCCGAACGACGCCGACCTCTACGCGCACGAGTGCTACTTCCTCGGCACCCGCCCCGTGGTGCTGCACGACGTGAAGACACACCTGCTGAGATACGGCGGCCTGAATGTCGGCGACCCGCTGCCCGGCCCGCTGTGGCTCACGGAATCCGGTGCGTGGGAGCAGATTCCAGGTATCCCCGATGCGGCCGTGGTCCAGAGCGTGCTCGGCGACGCCGCGCGCCCGCTGACCGGAGCCGCCCGGCTCGCCAACGGCAGCACCGTATTGCTCTGGGACGGAAACGGTTACGAACTCAACCCGGCCGGCAGCGCCTGCGCCCGCACCTTCGAGATGAACGCCCAACGCTCCTTCGTCGATTTCACCTCGGTCCCCGCAGGAGATGACGGATTCTTCTATCTATCCGATCGCGACCTGTATGAGATCCATCGCGGCGGCACACCGATCCGGCATGCCGACGCATGGACGAACGTGATGGCGGTACGTCCGGGACCGAACGGCGGTCTGCTGCTGAAATTCGGCGGCAACGACGAGGGCGACGTCGGTGTCCTCTACTTCCCAGAGAACGGCACATACATCCCACTGCCGCCGGAGATGTTCGACGACAAATCCAACTACTCAGCCCTGTACTGGAGCCAGACGGCCGATCGAATCGTGGTGATAGGCGGTGGTTTCGTCGCCATTCCAGTGGAAGTGGTGCTGGCACAACAGAGATCGGCGGTGCCGGAGTTACTCACAGGAAAACCGGGGTAGGCCTTCGGCTTTCATGGACAGGTCACGTTGGGAAGTCCTTATGTGTACTTATCCGATAGGTGTACTTATCCAAGGGAATGACCGAGTAGTGCTGGGCGCGTCGCCTGCCGTACCCGGCTTTAGTTATCGGTCAGGTGCGCGATGTCGCGTTCCCGAGGTGGTCATCTGGCTGTGGTTGCGTTGCGAGAGTTCAATAATCAGCGAATCTCGCCTTCCGGGGTGGTTGAGCTACCGTCGCGCCCCCGCTGTGTGAGCCTCACACCCAGTACAGCGGGGGTGAGGCTCACACAGCGGGTGTACGGATAGGTTTTCGCGTGACGATCTGGCCGTGGTTGCGGCCCGAGAGCTCCGGTGCGGCCGAAACCCGTTGGTAGGGAAGGGGTTCACAGAGCATGCATACCCCTCACAACGGCTCTACACCCTGTGAAGGGTATGCAAACTCTGTGGGTTCGGCGTGGGCGGGTCGGTGAGGCGTCGGTCAGCGCCACTCGTGGCGGGTTCGGGCCGGATCGTACGGAATCTGCACCCTCTCTCGGGATCCGCACTGACACTAGGGCCCTATTCCGAGTGCAGATCCCGAGAGAGAGTGCGGGATCTGTGGGGTGGGTTGGGATAACAGCCGGGCCACGCGATCCGAAGCTGGGAGACCTGTGACGGGCGAGCCACAAACGGATGGTGGGCCGGTGCTGCGACTCAGTTGTCAGTGGTGTCCGTCAGTCGGTTTCGGAGCCATCCTTCGGTGCTTCCGGCATCCTGAGGCGCTCTCGGATCCAGCATCAGCGGTTTTGCGGCTCGGAGAGCATCGTCGAACGAGCTGAATGTGTGGTCGTGGCCCGTGAAACCAAATCCGTCGGCTATGTCGACCGATAGGCCCCATTCGTTGTCCTTGCCCTGGATCACGGCAAAATGCCCCTGCCGGCGGAGCTCGAGATCCAGTGCCCCCGAAGGGAACTCGGTGAAAGTGAAGACGATGTCCGAACCGAATTCTTGCCGTACCATGCTGTCCAGCTCGTGTCTGGACTGGTTCATGTTCCACCGCCTGGTTCGAAGTACACGACCGCTCCGGTCGATCTGCTGATGATTTCCATTGAACCGGATGGATAACTGGGTTCTCCTGCGGGGATCGGCTGCCGCCCTCCTTTTCAGCTGTCGAGTCGGCGTAACGCCTCGGCGGCCGCGTTTTGCACCCGGGGATCTGGATCGCCGAGCAGGCGGTCGAGTATTGCGCGTGGTGTGCGGACACCGAGTGTCGCGATCAGGTGCGCTGTCGCCGATCGCACCTTGGGGTCGAAATCTTGCGCCACTCGTTCGATGGTGTGTGGCATGGTCCATTCGCGCCGGTGGCCGAGTAGCCCGATGAAGGCGCGGCGCAGTCCGGGGTCGGCGTCCCATGCGGCATGGTCCGGGAATCGCAGCGGTCCGGTCATGGCGGCGAGGGCACGACCGGCCGCACTCCGGACCCGCGGCGCACCGGCGGTGAAGAGCTGCCACAGGGTCGGCTCGGCGCGTGGATCGGCGATACGGCCGAGCGCCCGAGCCGCAGCCACCGCATGCCGGGTATCGCACAGCCGGATCAGTGTGGCGAGGGCACGCTGGTCGCCGTGCTGCACCAGGATTCGGGCGGCTCGGTCACGTACGGTGGGGTCGACGTCGTCGATGGCGACGAGCGCGGCCTGCACCGCCGCTGCGGTGCTGATCCGGGTGAGTGCGCGCAGGCTGTGATCGCGGGTGTCGGCTGTCCCGGCGGTGGCCGTCTGCGTCAGAGTCTTGACCGCGTCGGCGGAACCGATCCGGCCGAGAGCGTCGATCCCGGGCGTCCAGTCCGGATGGGCGCGCAGTCGGAGGCAGATCGCGGGTCCGGCTGCTGTCGCGCGGAGTTTGCCCAGCGCATACGGTGCCTCGTACCACCATTCGGGCTCATCGAGATTCGCGATGAGAGCCGGAATGTGCGCCGCGCCGTAGGTAGCCAGCCACTGCGGATCTTCGTGCCACGGCGGGTCGAGCGGCGACAGGAAACGGTCTCGAAGAGCTTCCTCGGCCGCGGATCCGCCGACCGTGCGCAGCCTGCGCGCCGCCGCGAGGCGACACCAGCGCCAGTGCGGCTCGGAGCGCCGCAATATCTGGCCGAGAGTGACGATCTCGGCGGGCTCCGTGATGGCCGGTGGCAACCCGGTGATCGCGGCTGCCACCACTCCGGATCGCTCGTCGCCGAGCCGGCTGCGGAGGCGTTCGGCGTCGGTGGTCGCTCTTGTCGCAACCATCGCCTCCCAATGGTCTTGCGAATCCCACCATTTGTCGGCGAGCCAGGCAGCATGCGGCGCGCTGCTGGCGGTGTAGACGGCGCCGCGGATCGCGGCGTGGCAGCACTGGCGAAGTTCGGTCTGGTAGCCAGTGACCAGCTGGTTGAGAATCTGCGGATCTCGTTGAGCCGCAACCTGTCCGGCGAACTCATGCCAGTGCTCGGCCGGGCCGGTCGGCGCGGTCACGGGTACGGCGGCGGGCGCGTCCGGCGACGGCAGTCCCAGCTTCTCGCCGAGCAGTCGGTGGGCAGCACGCCAGTGCCGATATCGAGAGGGGGCGGCATCGGCCAACTCCGTCAACTCCACGAACCGGATCACTGCGGCTGCGCGCCGGACGGAGATCCTCTCGACGTACTCGATCGGTAGTTCCTGAGGCCCTTGTCGCAGCATCTCCACAATATCGACCACGCTGGCTGGGACTCCCCAACGCAGCAACTGCGCCGCATGAACTCCGGCGGTGGGTGCCGCCGACAACCATGCGGCCCACCTGATCGTGGTCCCGCCGGCTTCGCTTATTGCGCAGGCTCCGTTGGTTACTCGCTCGACGTAGGCCAACAACAGTCGTTCGTCGTACCACAGCCAGCCATCGTAGATTCGCGCCGCGATCCGCCGTATTCCCCTGTCGTCCACAAGTTCCCATTCAACCCGATCTCGTGAATGCGCGTCGTTGTGGTTTTGCGGACGTGCGCCGAGCGTCTTCGGCGGAGTTGCGACTGCGCGAGCGCGGGTGGGGTGTAGGCCACGTCGACGGGGCGAGATATGTTCCCGGCGAAACGATTTCATCGATGCGGTCGAGGACGTCGCCGAGGCGGGTGTCGGCTCCCGTGCGGGCCGAACATCAACGCGCCCAGGGGGTAGGCGCTGACCTCGATACCGGTGCGGCCGAGTGGGCGGATTCGCAGGGGATTCTCCTGCTTGCCGGGGTGCGGCCGGGCAGCCGCACCCCATGAGGTCAGGCCTGGGGGTACTCGGCGGCGACGTCGACGATCCACGTGACGCCGAAGCGGTCGGCCAGCATGCCGAAGGCGGGTGCCCACTGGGCGGGGCCGAACGGCTCGATCACGGTCGCGTCCTTGGCCAGGCCCTCCCACACCGGGGTGACCTCGTCGATGCTGTCGCCGCGGACGGAGAGGAAGAACGGCTCCGCGGTGATCGTGGTGCCGTTCTCGCGGCGGGTGGTGGGCGTGGTTGGCACGGTGAGTGCGTCCTGGCCGGGCACGTCGTAGGCCATCACTCGGAAGCCGTTGTCGGCGACGACCTGGCCGAACACGACGTTCGTCGCGCCGGGCAGTTCGGCGGGCATCCCGAAGTCGGCGTAGGTGGCGATGGTGAGCTGACCGCCGAACACCGACTGGTAGAACTCGAGGGCTTCGCGGGCCTGGCCGTGGAAGTTCAGGTGGGCGACAGCGTTGAGCGACATAGTGTTTCGTTCCTTCGCGAGTGGATTCGTAGCCGGAGGCTTCCGGCGACAAATGCCACGGTGTCACCAGTACCGGTCAGAGAACGTCCGCTACTCGTGGCAGCCTGGAGGCATGCCACTCGCTTCGTCGACGACCACCTCCAGCAGGCTGCTCTCGCTGCTGTCCCTGCTGCAGGCCCGCCGCGACTGGCCGGGCGGTCTGCTCGCCCAGCGGTTGGGCGTCAGCGACCGGACGGTGCGCCGCGACGTCGACCGGCTGCGCGAGCTCGGTTACCCCGTCCAAGCGGTCAAAGGACCCGATGGCGGCTATCGGCTCGAAGCGGGCCACCACGTGCCGCCATTGCTGTTCGACGAGGACCAGGCGGTCGCGCTCGCAGTGGCGCTGCGGATCGCAGTCGGGACGGGCGCGGGCATCGAGGAGGCGGCCGCGCGGGCGCTGGCCACCGTGCGGCAGGTCTTGCCGTCCCGGTTGCGGCAGCGCGTCGACGCACTGGAAATCAGCGCGGCCGGGCCCGGTGCCGATCCTCAGGTCGACACCGGTGTCCTGCTCACATTGAGCGCCGCCGTCCGCGCCGGGGAGGAGCTGCGGTTCGACTACCGTTCGCCGGGACGCCCAGAAGACACCGAGCCGCGACCGCCCCGCCGGGTGCAGCCGCACCACCTCGTCGTCCGGACCGGACGCTGGTATCTGGTCGGCTGGGATCCCGACCGCGCGGCCTGGCGGATCTACCGCGCCGACCGGATGACGCCGCGCGTCCCGAACGGACCGCGATTCCCACCCCGCGAAGTGCCGGGCGGCGACGTGGCCGTCTTCCTGTCCGCCCAGTTCAAAGGTTCCGAGCGCGCGGACGCTTGGCCCTGCCGCGGCGAGGTAATCCTCGACCTGCCCGCAACAGAGATTGCCCCGTTCGCAGGCGACGGCGTCGTCGAAGAACTCGGCACCGACCGGACCAAGTTGACGACAGGATCCTGGTCCTGGCCCGCCCTCGCCGCATCGCTGGCCCGCTTCGACACCGAGATCGAGGTGATCAGCCCGCCGGAGTTACGCGTCGCGTTCGCCGAACTGTCTCGCCGCGCAGGTCGCGCCGCAGGAACCGGCTAGGACGGTGGCCGAGCTGCCGCAGTTGCGCGCAGCCTCCACCGACATGCGCGGCGGCGCCTGGGTCGACGCGTCCGGCAAGGCCGTCGTCACACTGGGCTGGATGTGGAACTCATCGTCGAGGTGCCGAGTCTGCCGGATCCCGCGCCGGACCGCTGGGCGGCCGCCGCGGGATCGTGGACTGTTGTGTGGCAGCGGGATTCGCCCCGTTTCAGTGCAGGACCGTCGGGCTCAGCCAATCACGAACGGCGGCTTGGTATTCCGCAGTGTTCGGGGCCAGATTGACCGAATGCCCGCTGTTCGGCAGTACGAACGTGCGCAACCGGGCGGCGGAGTTGAAGAACGGTGCCTCCTCGGCGGCCAGGGTCGCCGTATTCGCGCAAGCGTTGAGGCACAACCGATCCGAGCTACCGTTGACCACCAGCACCGGGACGTCGATGGTGTTGGTGATCGGCGGCACGGTGGAGGTCAGTCCATCGGGATATTCGGTGAGCGCGAAGACGTCCTTTGTCGCCTCGTCGGTGGCGATCACCTGCGGATCATCGCCCGCGCCGTGGAAATCGGCGGCGCGGGTGCCCGGCCGCGTCGTCAGATAGCCCGGGTCGTAGCCCTGGCCTGCGAACTTGGGGTCGCTCGCGGCCGGCTGATAGGTGGCGACGACGGCGGTCACGCCGACCACGTCCAGGCTGTGCGAAAAGCCGGTGAGCAGAACGCCATCCACGTCATGATGGGTGCTCGCCTCATTGACGGCGATCCCGGAACTGAGCGAGTGGCCGCCGGTAATGATCTTGCTGAAAGCTTGTCCACCCAGTTGCCCCTGACGCAAGGCTCCGACGAGGCCGTGCAGGGCAATCACCGATGTGGTCGCGGTCAGCAGCGCGCTCGGTGGCCTGCTGCTGGCGCCGGTGCCGAACCGATCCACGACAAGTGTCGCGTACCCCGCGTTGTTCATCGCCCGCCGAAAACTATAGGTTTCCGGGTGGTACGGGAAATCCCAATAGGTGTGATTGTAGTTGGAACCCGGCAGCAATACCGTGATGGTGTTCGTAGCGGTGGCCGGCATGCAGAGGGTCGCGGACAGGTTTCCTAATAGCGGCTGCGGGAAGGAAATCGCTGAGCAGCCGCCCGGTGGAACGGGCTGCTCGGCATGCGCTACGGCGGGTGCGAAAAGCAGAACCGTTGACACGACAATTGTTCGGATCGAGACGCGCATGACGGGGATCTCCCCTCGGAGAAACGCGGGAAGGCCTGTGCGGCATTCCCGTTCGATAATTTGCTGCGGAGAGAGTAGCTCGTTGACGAGGCCGCGCGCTACGGCGATGTCGAAATCGAATGCATTGTTGCGCAAAGGAAACCGAAATTAGTCAGCTAGGCCCTCACGCAAAGTGTCGATGGGCAGCAGCATTTCACGATTGGATCAAAGGGCGTCGAGATCCGCGACAGTTTGCACAGCGCGCATATCAAGTGGGGTGCAGAGATTCTGCAGCCACCTCCGTGCGCGGTTTCCATTGGCGGCGTGCGGTATCGGCGTATGTCCGATCGATACCGCACGTCACCTGGCGGTGATTGTTACTTCGTTTTGCCCAAGCCGAGGTTGGGGAGCAGCGTGTAGGCGCCGGGTGCGCTCGGTTCGGCGGTCTGGGGTGTCTGCGGCGCTGTGCCGGATCCGATGACGGTTGTGGTGAAGATCGGTGCCGGGGACGGGTAGCAGGAGACCGGAACGTTCACCGCGAAGGGGCCTGCCTGCGCGTTGACGGTCATGGTCAGGCCCGGATCGGTGTAGCTGGTGCCGGCCAGCGTAGTTGTGATCGAGCCAGAGTTGCCTGCCGTCACGTTCACACCGATCGTGGGCAACGTGAACGTCGAACCACCAGCGAGCCGGTTCGTCACCTTGATTGCGGCGCGGCCGCCGCTGGTGTCGATCGTGGCGTTGACGGTGCCACCGCTCAGGGACGAGGAAACATAGGTGGAGTTGGTCGGGAACGGAGCGATCAATGTCAGATCGCGGACGTAATTAATCTTGTATCCCCCTTGATTACTGGGAATCTGCCCCTGGCCCGAGGTCAGTGTGATGGCGACCGCGGAACCGGGCGACGCCGTAGCCGGTGCCGAGCCGCTGACCTGCATGGCCATCGTCGATTCTTGCGGGGCGCCGATCGGCGGCCTGGCCTGACACTTGAAATTGACGGTCACCGGGTCCGCCGAGGCAGGCCCGGCCAACAGTGCGGCGGGCGCAAGGGCCAACGAGACAAGAGCCGAGATCGTGGATATACGAACGAATTTTGCCGAATGCGATTTCATCGCCGTTCCTCGTTAATCTTTTCGGGCGCACGAACGACCGCAACGAGCCGGACGTGGGCTGCGAGCAGTGAAGTAACAAACCAACCATCCGAAATTCGGATGCTTCTGATTCGGTACAACGATTATGTGCATAATGCACAGTGCAGATAAAGTCGCCCGACTGGGGATTTGACTGGGGAAGCGCATGCGGTTTTGACGCGAATTCCAGTGGGGCGCTGGCAGACCGGAGGGGCATCCGCCCTGACCCACCCGACAACACGGAGCCGAGGAGACGCAGTGCGGAACTGGAGCCAGCTCGTGACAACCACGGCTGAATTGCAAGAACGCGCGGCTGCGCTACACGATGAACCTTGGCGGTCGGCACCGCCGAACCCGCCGGCGACCGATGCTGATATCGCCGCCGCCGAGCAACGACTGGGCGTCTTTTTCGACGAGGCCTACCGTGAGCTGCTGCGCACCTGCGACGGCTGGCCGGTATTCGGCAGCAGCCACTTCTACGGCACCGGCGATCTCGGTGTGGGCGAGCTGTGGGTCACCACCACCGACGCCATCGCCGAATACTTCGCCAGCGAAGGTCGTGCGGCCACCAAAGCTCCCGACGGCCACGCCTTCGTCCTGATCGCGCACTCCAACGCCTCGTCGCGCTTCATCGTCGCGGCGTTCCCCACGTCGGCTCGGGAACCGTCCAGCCGGTGTTATGACTGCCAGTCCGGTGAAGACACGCCCTTCGACGACATCTATGCCTGGGCCGAGCGGGAGGCTCGAGGTATCGCCATCGACCTGAACAGCTGATCGCGAGTGCCCCTCCTATCGAGGAATCGAACGCAGGGCTGGGATGACGGATCGGCCCAGTTCCGCAAGGGCCGCAAGGGGATCGGGGCCGAGTGGGGGACCGAACGAGATGTGGCGGGCGCCGAGTTGGTGTAGTTGGAGGCAACCCTCGATCACTTCGTCGGGTGAGCCGACGACGGCCAGGGACATCATGCGGTCGTCGATGAATTCCACGGCTTTTTCGAGATCCCCTCCGGCATCAACGGGAGGTGTACTGAATGTGGTCATCACGCACTCCATCGCGAAAAAGCCGGTGCCACCTGGGCGGACAGCACCCGACCTGGTTCTCGATCAGCACTCTATGTGCCGTCATTTAACGGTACATACCGTTGTTTGATGGGCCATAATTTATGGGTAAGTTCGTGACGTGCGCCGACAACTCGAAGGACGGCTCGCAGAGACCAGCGCTGCCGGAGTGGTGGGCACCGCTGGTGTACAAGGCATTCGGGCTGTGCTCAGCCGGAGCGCACGACAATCTCAGTTGTCGGTGATCCGGAACGGGAGCATCATGTCGTGGTCCTCGTGATCGAGGTTGTGGCAGTGCCAGATGTATCCCTGGAGCGTCTGTCCGTCCGTTCCGCCGTGGTGCCCATGCGTCGCGTGGTCGCCGGGTGCGCGGAAGGGTAGGTCGGGATCGAAGCCGAGCTCCTCGATTGTGGGCCAGTACACCAGGATTCGCGTGATGCAGTCCGTCGGCGCGAGCACGGTGTCTTTCCAACCGGACTCCCACGGCTCCGGTGCCTGCTGCGGCGCGGTGACGAAGCTGTCGGCGCAGGGATTCCAGCGGGTCCCGAATTCCGGGATCGGCAGGTGCGCCGCGAGGTAGCTCCCAGCCCAGAACGGTTGCCTGCCCAGGACGCGAAACTTAGCCAGGTGCAGGTGAATTGGATGTTCGGTGCCGGTGATGTTGACGATGTCCCATCGTTCGACGGTGCCCGGCCGGATCATTTCCACATCGTCGGTGGTGAAGGGCAGATTGTTCTGGCTCAGCATGCCGGGCAGCACCGCTCCGGGGCGTGCGGTGTCGAGGTGGGTCAGCAGGGTCATCGTCCGAACCCGTTCCGGCTCAGCAAGTTCCGGCAGCCGCGGCGGTAGCCCGGTGCCGCCGCGCAATCGAGTCGGCGCCGGTGCGCGGTGGCCGCTGCTCGTTCCCGCGGTGAATCGCATGATGGTGGGTAGCGCCGGAACCAAGAAGATAGCGTTGCCGATCGCATTGGGTTCGTCATTGCACAGTTCGACAGACTCACCAGCCGATAAATCGCCGAAATCGACCAGGATGTCGGCTCTTTCACCGGCACCCAGCCTTATCGAGGTCGTCCGCACCGGCGCGTCCAGCAGTCCTTGGTCGGTGCCGATCACCAAGAAGGGCATGTTGTTCGAGAACCTGAACCGATAGGTGCGGGAGTTGGAGCCTTGCACGATCCGGAACCGGTAGCGGCCGCGCGCGACTGTCATTGTCGGCCAGGCGATGCCATTGACGCAGGCTACGTCACCGAAGGTGGCTGATTGGTTATAGCCTTGCGGCAGTAGGAATGTCGTGCGCGCTTGGAGTGAGCCGTCGGCGTTGAACGTGCGATCCTGAATCAGCAGCGGCACTTCGAACTCACCGGTGGGTAAGCCGAGCGGGTTGTCGGCTCGGCCGGTATCCCATTGATCGCGGACCAGATACGGTCCGGCCAGACCCGCGTAGATGTTGAGCCGGGTGATCCCCATGGCGTGATCGTGATACCACAGCGTCGCGGCTTCCTGGCGATTGTCGTAGGTGTTGTGCTGGGTTCCGCCCTTGCGCCAGTTCGCCATTGGATGGCCATCGGAGGCCGGTGCGGTGGGCGCCCCGTGCAGGTGCACCGTCATTCGCGGATCGGATCGATCGAATTCCGTCGCGTGCCGCATGGTGGTGTCGATATCGTCGGCGAGCGGGTGCGCGCCGATGCCGTTGTGAATGCTCAGCTCGGACTTCTCGCCGGACCGCGCTTCGAGAACCGGACCGAGGTGATCCTGGTCGTAGCCCAATGTCTGCGTGGGCGGCAGGTCCCGATGGAATCGGTGCGAGCCCGATCGCGCTGTCACCGTGCCGTCGGCGGACCGGATCTCCGGAATGGGCAAGGCGTCGACGAACGGGCGGATCGGCGGCGAGTGGAATCCCGTCGGATTCACCGGCGGTGCCGGCAGGTCCGGGACGGGGATCGGCGCGGGTGGAAGGGGAAACACCGGCGGCTCGGCGAGCGCGACGCGGACCGGCCGACCCGACATCGCGCCTGCCGTGGCCACGCTCGCCAGCATCCATAACGCCGCCCTGCGAGTGACCAATTCGACGCCCCTCCAAGCCGCAAAGCTGATGGTTGCCGCTGGGTAGCGTACCTGTCGCCGGTGGCCTTTCCGGGGCTCGACGCGAGCGTTCGGCGGGCCCGCGATGGCAAGACGGATTGCGACGCAAGCGGCTCACCTCCCATGAATTAGGGTAGGCAAACCGTATTGATCGCTATCGAAGGTAACCGACACACATGGATCGCGCCCGCAACCGGACGCTCCCGCTCGCAATGGGGCTGGTGCTGCTACTGGCAGTGCTCGCGTTCGCGGTGCTGCTGAGCATCGCCGTCGGCTCGCGCGCGTTGACGTTCCCGACCGTGGTGGACGCCCTGTTCCACTACAACCCCGCCGATGTCGATCACGCCGTCGTGCGTGATCTGCGGCTGCCGCGCACGATGATCGGCGTGCTGGTCGGTATCGCACTGGGACTGGCCGGATCGATCATCCAGGGAGCGACCCGAAACCCGCTCGCCGATCCGGGCCTGCTCGGCGTCAACGCGGGCGCGGCCCTGTTCGTCGTGCTCGGGATCAGCGTGCTCGGCCTGAGCTCGGTGACCAGCTACGTGTGGTTCGGCTTCGCGGGCGCCGCGGTCGCGGGCGCGGTCGTGTACTTCGTCAGCTCGCTCGGCCGCGACGGTGCCACGCCGATGAAACTCGCGCTCGCCGGAGCCGCTGTGACTGCCGCCTTGCAGTCGGTGACCAGTGGGTTGCTGCTCACCGACACCACCACTTTCGATCAATACCGCTTCTGGCAGGTCGGCTCACTCGCCGAGCGCGACCTGCCGACCATCGGCCAGGCGGTGCCGTTCCTCGCGGTCGGCGTCCTGCTCGCGCTACTGTCCGCGCGGATGTTGAACGCGCTGGCGCTCGGCGAGGACGTTGCTCGCGCGCTCGGCCAGAATGTGCCGGTCGCCCGCGGTGTCGCCGCGCTCGCGGTGGTCATCCTGTGCGGCGCGGCAACGGCCATCGCCGGGCCAATTGCCTTCGTCGGCCTGATGATTCCGCACGCGGCCAGATTGATCACCGGCCCCGACCACCGTTGGCTACTCCCGTACGCCGCAGTGCTGGCCTCGATCCTGCTGCTCGTCGCGGATGTGGTCGGCCGCGTCATCGCGCGACCCGCCGAGGTCCAGGTCGGCGTGGTGACCGCCGTCATCGGCGGCCCATTGCTCGTCATACTGGTCCGCCGCCGCAAGGTGGTCGAGGCATGACCGCCATCGACCCGGCCGCGCTGGCCGCTGTCGCCCACGCGCGACGCAGCGGCAGCACTCGCGCCCGGCTGGTAACGCTCGCGTTGTTCCTGACACTCCTCCTGGTTTTCGCGCTGTCGCTCACCGTCGGCTCGTATTCGGTTCCGCTGAGCGAAGTTCCGGGCATTCTGCTCGGTGGCGGCGCGGGGCAGGACAAGTTCGTCATCACCCAACTGCGGTTGCCACGCGCCGTCGCGGCCACACTGGTCGGTATCGCTTTCGGCATGGGCGGCACGCTGTTTCAGCGTTTGCTCCGAAACCCGCTGGCCAGTCCCGACGTGATCGGAGTTTCCCAGGGCGCGAGCGCGGCTGCCGTCGCCGGTCTGATCGTCTTCGGACTGTCCGGCACGGCGTTGTCGCTGGCCGCCTTCGTCGGCGCGGTCGGCACCGGCGCGGTGATCTATGGTCTCGCGCGGCGCGGCGGGGTGAACGGTTTCCGCCTCGTGCTGGTCGGTGTCGGCGTCGGCGCGGTGCTGACCAGCGTGGTGTCGTACCTCATGACGTGGGCGGATGTCGCGCTCGCCCAACAGGCTTTGGTCTGGATGATCGGAAGCCTCAACGGCCGCAGCTGGGTTCACGTATTGCCGCTGGCGCTCGCGCTCGCGGTACTGATACCCGCCGCCGCGCTGCTCGCCCCCGCGCTCAACGGCTTACAACTCGGTGACGACGTCGCGGCCGGCCTCGGCCTGCGGGTGGAGTACACGCGGCTGCTGTTGCTGCTGATCGCCACCGCCAGTGTGGCTTTCGCGACGGCAGTGGCCGGTCCCATCGCGTTCGTCGCCTTCGTCGCGAACCCGATCGCCACCCGGCTGACCGGCGGCGGTCGGACGGCATTGATCCCGGCCGCGCTCACCGGCGCGCTGGTCGTGCTGATCGCCGATTTCGTCGCACAGCATCTGCTCGGCACCTCGCTGCCGGTCGGAGTGGTGACCGGCGCGGTCGGCGCGCCGTATCTGCTGTGGCTGCTCGCCGCAGCCAACCGCGCCGGGCGAATCTGAAAGGGCTTGGCGTGTCTGAAAGGGATAGCGTGACACCAACTCTGCACACCGAGCAGCTGCGGCTCGGCTATGGACCGGTGACGATCGTGCACGACCTCACCGTGCGCATCCCCGAGGGCCGGGTGACGATGATCGTCGGCACCAACGCGTGCGGGAAATCGACCTTGCTGCGCGGCCTGGCGCGACTGCTCGCACCCACGCACGGCGGGGTTTACCTAGGCGGCGAGCCGATTTCGTCGTTGCGCAGCAAGGACGTCGCGCGCGTACTCGGCCTCCTGCCGCAGTCCCCGGTCGCGCCCGAGGGCATCACGGTCGCGGACCTGGTCGGTCGCGGTCGCTACCCGCATCAGGGCATGTTTCGCCGATGGACCCCCGAGGACGACGCGGCGGTGGCGCGCGCCCTGCAGGTCACCGACACCGTCGAGTTGGCGTCGCGCTCGGTCGACGAACTCTCCGGCGGCCAGCGGCAGCGGGTGTGGATCGCGATGGCGCTGGCCCAGCGCACCCCGATCATGCTGCTGGACGAGCCGACCACCTTCCTCGATATCGCCCATCAGGTCGAGGTGCTCGACCTGCTCGCGGATCTCAACAAAACCGACGGCACCACGGTGGTGATCGTGATGCACGACCTCAATTTGGCCGCCCGCTACGGCGATCACCTCATCGCCATGAAAGCCGGACGCATCGCCCAGGAGGGCGCGCCCTCGGACATCCTCACCGCGGAATTGGTCGAGGACGTCTTCGGCCTGCCGTCCCAGATCATCCCGGACCCCGTGTCCGGCACCCCGATGGTCGTGCCGATCGGCCGACATCGCTCCGGCCGGGCCGCCGCGCCCGCTACCCGGTCTTAGAAAGGAATCACACAATGGCCCGATGGACGAAAGCGGTGGTCGCGGTCGCCGCCGCCGCGCTGCTCGCCGCATGCGGAACCGATCCCGCCACCACCCCCGCGAGCGCGGGCGATACCGGTCACGGTGACAAGAATGTCGCCACCGGCGGGGCTCAATTCGCCACCGCCGATACCGAAACCGCCAAACTCAAGGCCGATGTCGGGCCCGGGGTATTTCCGCGCACGGTCACCCAGGCGATGGGACCGACTCGCATCGAGAAAAAGCCGACGCGGGTAATCGTTCTCGACTCCGGCGAGCTGGATGACGTTCTCGCACTGGGTGTTACGCCGGTCGGTATGGCCACCACCGCCGGACAGCAGGGCGTGCCGTCGTATCTCGCCGACCGGGTGCAGAACATCGCGACGGTCGGTCCGACCAACACGCTCGACCTCGAGAAGATCGCCGCCCTGAAACCAGATCTGATCCTGGGCAGCAAGTTACGCGCCAACGATCTGTATCCACAGTTGTCGGCCATCGCGCCGACCGTGTTCTCCATCCGGCCGGGCTTCCCATGGAAAGAGAACTTCCTGCTCGTCGGTGCCGCGCTCGGCGCGGAGGAGCAGGCCACGAAGCTGCTCAACGACTATCAGGCCAAGGCGAATCAGGTGAAGGCCAAAATGCCTGGTGCACCGACGATTTCGCTCGTCCGCTTCATGAGCGGCAACATCCGCCTGTACGGCAACAAGTCCTTCATCGGCGTCATCCTCACCGACGTCGGCCTGCCGCGACCGGCGAACCAGAACGTGGACGAGCTGGCGGTGCAGGTCTCGAAGGAGAACATCGACCAGGCCGCCGCCGACTGGATCTTCTACTCGAGTTACGGCGCGGACGTCTCACCGGACCAGAAAGCGGTGACCTCGGGCCCGATCTGGCGGAACTCGGCCGCGGTCAAGGCCGGGCACGCGATCGCGGTCGACGACGAGGTGTGGTTCCTCGGCCTCGGCCCGATCGGCGCGATGCGGGTACTCGACGACCTCGGCAAGATCCTGGCCTGAGCGTTCCGGTCGAGACCGGGTCGCAGCGCGGGCGGGTCCCATTTCGGGGCCATCTCGGCCGCGCCTGGTCTCGGATCGGAGCGGGCGGGGTAAACCGGACGGTATGGGCGAGTCAGCAGATCTGGAGACCCCGCCGACGGTGGTCGGACGCTCGGGGGAGTTCTGGGGATATGTGATGTGGGGGTCGGCGGGGCTGGTGATCGCCGTGCCCGAGCTGGCTTCGGCGACCGGTCTGGCGGGCTGGCCGACCATTTCCGCGACGATCGGCCACCTCGAGACCCAGCACGACTGGGTGCGGGTGCTGGTTGTCTTCGTCATCGCGGTGGTCGGGTACTACGCGATCCCGCAGCTGTTGGTGAACCCGGCGATGCCGCCGAGCGTCTTGGCGGGCAAGCCGGTGACCGTCGGTGGTCGGGTAACGCGCGCCAACGGCGGTATGCGGTTTGCCGGTCTCGGGGGATACCTCGTGCTTGCCGCGGTCGCCTACCTCGGCGCGGTCGCGTACGCGGTGGCCGACCGGGCGGTGAATCCGGACTCCTACCTCGGCGCGTACCTCCTCTACGGCATCATCGCGCTGTTGTGGGTCGTCGTCCCCAGCCTGCTGGCGCTGTTCGCCAGCCGAGATGTCCCGTTTCCCACGCTGTTTCGCACGATCGGCTTCCTCGAGCGCCGGGCGCACCCGGTCGCCGCGGTCCTGACGGGCCTGCTGGTTGTCCTGCTCATTCACCTGGCCTTGTATCCATGGCCGCGCATCCTCGCCTGAGCCTTCCGACGGGAAATATTGGTGCGCCGGTCCTACGAGGCGGGCCACCCTGGACTAGGTCATGGACTCGGGTCTGCGCCCCTCTACATGCTGGCTGTTGCTGTGCGACAACGCGGCCACCCCAGGACACCGGCAGGTCGGCACGTTATCGGTTTCGCCGGAAGCGCTCCTGTAGTTGCGGGTCGTTCTCCCACCACGGAGCTGACGTAACCGGTTGCGCGTCAACGGGATTCGCCTTGGTTTGCCCGCTGTCGAGCTCGGCGTCGACGTGTGCGGCGCTGCGGCGTTCGTCGACCCGGAACGCCCGCATCAGCACGAACAGGAACGGCAAGCCGAGCACGTCGGCGAGGATCCAGAGGAGCCCTGCACCGATCGTCTGATCGGTAGCTTGCGACGGACCCCAAGTGCGCCCGAGGCCGGAATAGTAGCCGGCCGCGATCGTCGGCCCCAGCCAGACGACCACGCCGAGCACACCATCGCCGAGCGTCTCCGCGACCGTGATCAGCAGCGAGATGCCCTGTGAATAACGGCGAGGTACCGGATCGACTTGGACGCGGGAGTAGAAGTAACCGAATCCGACCGCGACCAAGACCAGCCGGGTCAGCAGATCAACCGACTCGTTTTCCAGCGCATGGCGATACCACGGCGTCAGATACAGCAGCCACGGCGTCGCCAGCATCGCGATCGACGTTGTCGCGGGATAGGTCGCGATCCGCGCCGCCTTGCTCGCCAAGATGGCATCGACGCGTTGCCGCCTGGCCGCCGAACCACCCTCGCGCAGCACCGTCACCGGCTTGCCGAGCGCCAACCCGAACGGCACGACCATCAACAACAGCACCACCTGCATGGCTCGCACCCAGAACAGCGTGTCCGCGTATACCCCGACGAAGCTCATCGTCGCCAGCACCCACATCCCGAGGCCGACACCTAGAAAGCAGCACACCCGAGCGCTACCCACTGCGGTGCCCGAGCGAGCCGCGGCGGCGTTACCGCGCAGGTAGACACCGCCGAGCACCGCCACCACAAGCGTGGTCGACCAATCCCATTGCCAGGAATCGAGCGCGGTGAAGAGCGTCAACGGAGTCTGTGCAAGAGCCACAGACGCAGTATCCCCCTGGCCCACCGCCTACCAGCGACGGGCATGGGGCGAACGGGTTTCAGCCCCACACGCCGCTGTCGACGACCCAGATGCCCTGGTCGCCGCGCGTTGCCGGTTGGGTGAGGTGCAAGGCGATTCTGCTGCCGTCGGGACCGGTGAGGAAAACGACCGTCGGGGCGCCGGTCTCGGCCTGGCTGTCGGACCAGCCGAATCGCTGTTGCGCGAACACTTTTGCGACCTGAACACGATCCAGCCGCCACGGTTGATGCCCGTTGTCGACCGCCTGCTGCAGGTCGCTGCTTTGCTGCGCGGTGAGCCCTTCACCGGCGAACGTCGTCCCGGACGGCGGGTGAGTGTTCGACGCGGATTGCCTCGACGGGCCCGGTGCCGAGGTCGACGGCTGCGCGGCAGCGGATCTCGATGCGGAGTGCGGGCTGACGACCGTCGTCGAGGTCGGTGCCGGTGGTCGGCTGGTGGCCGGGGGCGACGAGGTAGTCCCGCAGCTGCTGATCACGATGACGCAGGTGAGTAGGCCGAGAATGGTCACCGCAGGCTGTGGCAGTGGGTTCCGTGCGCGAAAAACGTTGTTGGGCAAGGTGATAGGCATGGGTTTCCCCCTCAGCTCGGAACCGACACCCCGACCGCGATGTTCGACAGACCGCTGCCCTCCCATTGTGCCGACGTGCGGTAATGTGAAACCGCTATGGAGAACCCCGGGTCGCAGCGACCTGGGGTTTCTCCGCATTTGTGAGAAGTTGTGAGATACAGGAGCTGTCGGCGCACGTCGACGGCGGGTGGAACGTCACGACTCGGTGAAACCCTGTACGGCCAGTCCACACGGCCGTAGCGTGGCCCATATGGGTTTGGTTGGTGCGGAACGGCTGAAGACGGCCCGCAAGCGGGCCAATATGACGCAACGACAACTGGCGGACGCGTCTGGTGTCTCGTTGTCGCAGGTCAAGAAAATCGAAGCGGGCCGGTACACGCCACGCCTGGAAACGCTGCGCGCCTTCGCCGTTGCGATGGATGTGCGCACATCGAATCTGCAGGATCAGCCGGACTTCCAAATGCCGGACACCGACACCGAAAACCAGTGGGCGCCGGTGTGGCCAGCGCTCTCGGGCGAGATCTCGCAGCCCGACGAACCGGCGACCGTCGAAGGCGTGCAGTCGGTGTTGGACAGCGTGCAGGTGATGATCAGCGCCGACCGATATGCCGAAGTAACTGCGCTGCTGCCCAACTTGATTCGCGATGCCGACAGCCTCGAAGGTGGCGAACGCGCCCGAGCTGTGCGATTCCGGGTACTCAATTTGGTGGGATCGCTGTTGGCGCAGACTCGCCAATTCGAAGTGGCGGACACGGTCCTGGACCGGGCGCTCGATATCGCCGAGAACGGTGTCGAGGCTGCCACGGTGACCGACACCCGACTGTGGGCCGTCCTGCGACAGGGGCGGTTGGAAGACGCGCGAAATCTGGCGATCGGAGTTGCCGACACCATCGAGCCGCGATTCAGCCGAGCCAGCCTGTCTATCATTGCGATGTGGGGACGTCTCTGGCTGAAGGTGGCCAACGCCGCCGTGCGTGACAACCAGCCCGGTGAAGCTGACGAGGCGATGTCGATGGCGCGTGCCGCCGCCTACCGCATTGGGCGCGACGTCTATGTCGAACGCTTGCTGGGGCGGACATTCGGGCCGCTCGAGGTCGGATACATCACCGGCGAAATGCACGTGATCGCGGGCGAACCGGAGCTGACGATAGCGGGGGCTAAGCAATTGCCGCTACCGATGCTCGAGCCAACGGGGTCGAGCAGGATGCGGCACCGACTCGACCTGGCGAATGCACATGTGCAACTCGGCAACTACGGCGACGCACTCCAAGAGATGCGGCGAGTGCAAACTAATGCACCGGAATGGCTTGTGCAGCAGCGCTATTCGCGAGATATCCTGGGCTCGATGATCAGCAAGCGCAGGTCGCTGACGCGGGAGATGCGAGATATGGCCACGGCGATCCGGCTCGATTACTAAGAATTCAATTCGTCCCAGGAATGTCCCTTCCGGCCCGCCATAGCCGGAAGGGACATTGTTTTGCCTGGTAGGACAAAGTGACGCTGGTCTCAGCACGCGGCGGCCGGTGAGAGTTCCACCTCAGTCATCGGGTCGGCCCGGCCGCCGTGTGCCTTCCAAACGATGGACGGGGCAGGCGATGGGCGCGAACGGCAAGCTTCCGCAGCGACTGGTCAGTGTCGATGTCGGCAGGGTAAAACACCCGACGCTGGTCTACACCGCGCCGCCCGATGTCATACGGAAATTTCTTGTGGCGCTGAAGAAATCGCAACCCACGTACACGGTCGAAGTCGAACCCGTCGATGCCCCGGACAAGAACGTGCCGCCGTCGCCGTACTGGCAACTGCGGGCGTGGGAGAACTGAGCCGATGAGCGGCAAGGTGGTGTTCGGGCTCGCGCTGGCGATCGGCCTGCCGCTGGTGGTCCTCGTCGTGGCACTGTTCTGGCCGCAACGGATTCCAAAAGACCGGAGTGTCAGCGGAATTCGTCAGCGCATCGAAGAAGGGGACGTCGACGGGTAAGAAACCCTCCAACGCGGGCGGAGGGCGGGTCGGGCCTTGCGGAGGCGACGCAGGGCGGCACTCTCCCCGCAGGTACGGCTGCGCCGGTCGCGGTCGCGGCATGGAATGAGGCGGTTTGCTTCATTCGTTTGTGTCGCCGAAATACCCTAGCGCGCAGGTCGATGCCACCAAGTGAGCACACGCGGTGCGGCCACGGCCTAGAAATTCTCGGCTTCGGCGCGTCCTTCGTCGAGAGGGCCCCGCCATGGTGTGCCACTGAATCCGGATTCGCCTAGCTGGACTACTGGGAATCGACCTGGGTGCGGATCCAGGCGAGGTTCGCGCGCATGCCGCCTGCCCATTCCTCCAGTCGCCGCGCGACGATCCGCCCTTCGAGTTCCGGTGACGCGGTGATGGCGGGAGTCAATCCTGATGGGGCGGGGCCCATGCGGGCCCATTGCCGGACGATCACGCCGTCGCGGGCCGGGTCTATCTCGAAAGCCCAGGTGGCGCTGGTGGCGTCGGCGGGGCCGAGTACTCGCCAGACCCAGCGACGCTCGGGTTCGACTTCGACGACTTCGCAGACGGTTTCCCAGGACCCGAACGCGGAGTGCTCATTTCGACCGCGGAACCGTGCGCCCGGCTCGACCCGGTCCGCAGTTCCCTCCCACGCGACCGATACCAGTTCGGCGGAGCACTGTACCGGCAACTCGATGTCGGTGACCAGGGCCCACGCGGTCTCGGCGTCGCAGGAAATCCGTTCCGCCACTTCGATAGTGGGACAGTCTCGATAGCGCATCCGCACCCTTCCCGTCGGCTTCGATCCGAACTCTCTATACGCTATTGCCACTATGGCCCAGGAGGCAGTATGCGTATCGGTGTTCTGATCGAGCCACGGCTGCCCGGCGCGGTGGAGTTCGCCGTCGCGGCGGAGCAGGCCGGAGCTTCGTCGCTGTGGGTGGCGGAGGTCTGGAGCTATGACGCGCTCACCGGACTGGCCTATCTGGCGGCCAAGACATCGTCGATCCGGTTGGGCACGTTCGTAGTTCAGCTCGGCTCGCGCACGCCCGCGCTATTGGCGACGTCGGCCCTGAGTCTGCAGGAGCTGTCCGGCGGACGATTCGACCTCGGCATCGGCGTTTCCGGGCCGCGCGTGATGGAGGGGTGGCACGGCGTCCGATTCCGCCGTCCGGTGCAGACCACCCGCGAGACGATCGAGATCGTCCGGACGGTGAGTCGCGGCGAACGGCTCGAACATCCCGGCGAGATCTATCCGCTGCCACTGCCGGACGGACCCGGGCGGGCACTGCAACCCATGGTGCGCCCGGCGCACGTCCCGATCTACAACGCCGCGATGGGTCCGCGAAACCTGCGACTGACCGGCGAACTGGCCGACGGCTGGCTCGGTAACGCGTTCATCCCCGAAGCGGCGGAGGTTTTCCTGGATCCGTTGCGCGAGGGCGCAATTCAGGCCGGTCGCGAGCTGTCTGAACTTGACCTGGTCGCGCCGGTCGCCGTCGAGATCGCCGACGACGACCAAGCGGCCGCCGAAGCGATCGACAAACACGCCGAGGGCTACGCATTCACCATCGGCGCGATGGGCGAGGGCGGTCGAAACTTCTACAACGACGCCTTCACCCGCCTCGGTTTCGGAACGGCCGTCGAGCAGGTCGCCCAGCTGTGGCAGTCCGGCGACAAAGCCGCCGCGCGCCGCGCCGTGCCCCGTGAACTCGGCGAACTGACCAACCTCCTCGGTACTCCAACGAGGATCGCCGAGCGACTGACAAACTATCGCGCCGCCGGAATAACCAGCCTGCTGGTCAAACTCGACGGCGACTACCAGCACCAGCTGTCGACGTTGCGTCGACTGATCGAGATCGAATCCGGAGTCACGGATTGAAAGAGCCTCTGCGACATGGACACTCCTCAAGGCTCCGTGGGTAATTGCACCGTGACGCAAAGCCCACCGGCGGCGCGCGCGGTCACGGCGAGGGTTCCGGCGTGAGCTTGGGTGATGCTGTTGACGATTGCCAAGCCGAGACCGACTCCTGCGTGATGGGTGCGGACGCGTTCGGTACCGCGCTGAAACGGCTCGACCAGCGTGGAAACCAATTGCGAGGTGAGCTTTTCGCCGGTGTTCTCGACCGTCAGCACAACACTGTTGGGGTAAGCCCTGGTCGTGACCCACGCGGTGCCCCGTTCGGGCAGGTTGTGCACGATCGCGTTGTGCACGAGGTTCATCGTCAACTGCAGCAGCAGCGCGTGTGATCCGATGGTTGGGGTCAGGTCGCCGGACGTCTCGAGGGTGACGCCATATTTTTCCGCTAGGGGCAGCAGCGTTTCCGTGGCTTCTTCCGCGAGCAGGGACAGGTCGACCTGCTCCCGGCTGAATGACCGTTGGTCGGCGCGGCTGAGCAGGAGCAATGCTTCGGTGAGGTCGATCGCGCGAGTGTTCACGGCATGCAGGCGGTCGACCAATTCGTCGGCGTCGCGGTCGCGATCATTGCGGGCCACCTCGAGCAGTGTCTGCGTAATCGCCAACGGGGTGCGCAATTCGTGCGAGGCGTTGGCTGCGAATCGCTGCTGCTCGGAGACGTGTGCCTCCAGCCGCGCGAGCATGGTGTCGAAGACATCAGCGAGTTCGCGGAACTCGTCGCCGCGGCCCGGCAGCCGGATGCGGTGGGAGAGTGAACCATTCGCGGCCATGCGGGTAGCGGCCGTGATGCGAGTCAGCGGGGTGAGCATCCATCCGGCGAGCAGCCACCCGCCGAGCAGACCGAACGTCAGCAGAAATGCCATCACGACGGTGACGAACGGAACGAAGGCGCGCAGCAGGGCGGAGCGATCGATCCAGAAGCTACCGTCGGTGCTGATGAAACCGTCGGGCAGGAACCACAGGTAGAAGACGCACACGGCGGCGAACAGCAGGACACCGACGACCATGATGAAACCGGCGTAACTGAGGGTGAGTTTGAGGCGAACACTCAATCCCGGCTGCCTATTCACGATCGTCCCCGGTGTCTATCCGGTACCCGACGCCGGCCACGGTCGCGATGATCGAGGGTTCGCCCAGCCGTTTACGCAGTGCCGAGACGGTAATGCGCACGGCGTTGGTGAACGGGTCCGCGTTCTCATCCCACGCCCGTTCCAATAGTTCTTCGGCGCTCACCACACCACCTTCGGCCGCGACAAGGACTTCGAGCACGGCGAACTGCTTGCGAGTCAGCGCGACGTACCGGCCGTCGCGGAAGACCTCGCGGCGGAACGGATCCAGCCGCAGTCCGGCGATCTCCCGCACGGGCGGTCGGTTGTGGGCGCGCCTGCGATCGAGCGCTCTGAGCCGCAGTACCAGTTCGCGGAGTTCGAACGGCTTGGTGAGGTAGTCGTCGGCGCCGAGCCCGAACCCGGTCGCCTTGTCGTCGAGCCGGTCGGCGGCGGTGAGCATCAGGATCGGCATGCCGCTGCCGGACGCAACGATGCGTTGGGCGATCTCGTCGCCGGAGGGGCCGGGGATGTCGCGATCGAGAACGGCGATGTCGTAGGCATTGACGCTCAACAGCTCCAGCGCGGTATCACCGTCACCGGCCAGGTCGGCGGCGATCGCGTCCAGGCGCAGACCATCCCGGATGGCTTCGGCCAGATAGGGTTCGTCCTCGACGATCAATACACGCATAGACGCTCGATTCTCCCAGGCCGGGGATATCGCGGGCATATCGAAAACCACATACGCGCTGGCAACACCGCGCTGCCTTGACTGAAGGCATGAACCACAGCGAAGTACGAACGGCCACCCGCCGATTACCCATACTCGCAGCCGTGGTCGTCGTCAGCACGGCTGCCATCGGTGTCCTCGCTTGGACCATCGGCATTCCGCACGGTGACCACGAGACACTATCCGCGGCCACCGTCGCCGGTGGCGCCGTGCCCGGCGGCGTGTCGATCTTCGACGACAAACATCCGTCCGTGGTCAATCTCGACCCCGATCTGCTCGGTTCCCTACGCCGAGCCGCCACCGATGCCGCGGACGACGGGGTCGCGTTCGTCGTCAACAGCGGCTGGCGTTCCCCGGAATACCAGCAACAACTGTTGCGTGACGCGGTCTCGAAGTACGGCTCGGAAAAGGAAGCTGCCCGATGGGTAGCCACCCCCACTACGTCCGCTCATGTGGCAGGGGAGGCGGTCGACGTCGGGCCCACTGAGGCCGCGGCGTGGCTGTCCATGCGCGGCACCGAGTACGGGCTGTGCCAGATCTACGCCAACGAACCCTGGCACTACGAACTTCGTCCCGAAGCCAACGAAAGCGGTTGCCCGCCACAGTATGCCGACCCCACTGAGGATCCGAGGATGCAGCAGTGATCACGGATGTGCCCGCTGACATCGATACTCGGACCGACCGAAATATGCTGGCGCAGATCGCATTACGATTCTGCGTAGGCTATTTCGGCCTGTTCTGTGTGCTCCTCACCTACATCCCGTTCACGCTGCTCGGCCTCGTCGACCGCTGGCTCCGCAGGTACCACGGGCCGTCGGATATGTCCCTGACGGACCCGATCACCGGTTGGGTGGGCCGCATGGTCTTCGGGATCGACGCGGTGCAGCACAAAGACTCCGGCGCCGGCGACCAGGCGGCCGCCTGGGTGCTGATGTTCTGCATCCTGGTTGTCGCAGTTGTGACCGCCGCCGTATGGACGGCCTTCGACCGTCGTAGCTCCCACCCCCGCCTGCTGGCTTGGTTCACGCTGTTCCTGCGGGCGTGTCTGGGCGGGCAGATGCTGTCGTTCGGGTTCGCCAAGCTGATCCCCACCCAGATGCCCGGCCCCACACTGACACAGCTGTTGCAGCCATATGGCGACCTGAGCCCAGCCTCGGTGCTGTGGCTGCAGATCGGCAGCTCTCATCCGTACGAAATGGCGCTCGGCGCAGTGGAAGTCGTCGCCGGGCTGCTGCTGTTCGTGCCACGGACAGCGGTGCTCGGCGCCGCATTGAGCCTGGCGAGCATGTCGCAAGTCTTCCTGACGAACATGACGTTCGATATACCGGAAAAGCTGCTCGCCTCGCACCTGCTGTTGATCAGCCTGGTCCTGCTCGCCCCGTACCTTCGACGGTTGGTCAATGTGTTTGTGCTGCAAAGAGAGTGCGCGCCGCTGACGCAACCCGCGCTGTTCACCGACGACCGGAAGAACCACATCACGCTGTGGATTCAGGTGGCCCTCGGCCTCTGGGTCGCGTTCGGCTGCGGCTTTGACCGCTGGGTGGTCTGGCAAGACCAATACGGTCCCAGCAGCTCGAAGTCCGAGCTGTACGGAATCTGGGACGTGCGAGACTTCAGCCTCGACGGACAATCGATACCGCCGCTGACGACCGACGAGAATCGTTGGCAACGGCTAGTTTTCGATGACCCAGAGGTAGCAACCTACCAACGGATGAACGATGAACTGGTACCCGCGCGCGCCGACTTCCACCCCAACGGACAGCTGGAACTCACCACGACGAACCCGACCATCGAAAAGGCCGGGCACCAGCCACCATTCGCGACGCTGTCCACTGAACAACCCACCCCGGACCGGTTGGTATTACGCGGAACATTGCATGACCGCCCGGTCGTGATCACTCTGGAACGCGTGAATCTGAACAGCTTCACCTTGCGGAGCCGCGGATTCCATTGGGTGCAGGATTACCCGTACTTCCGCTAGCCGAGTGTGACCGCCGGCTACCGGTCGGCAGTGCGTCGGCCAGCTCAATTCTGCTCGAGTCGGGTATCAGGCGTCGTCGTCCTGGTTGCGGACGGGAAAGCCGCAGTAGACCTGACCGTCGGCCGTCTCGAACGCGACGGTTCCTGGACCGCAGGACTTCGTGACCCACTTCCCGTTCTGACATTCTTGGAAGAGCGGGCTCTTGCCGGAGTCGACCGCCCGGTACGTCCCTGGTTTGCATCCCTCGGCCATGAGGTCAAGCCTTCCTAGGACAATCTGAACGCTGTTGTCCCACATGATTGTTCCAGGAATCCGCCCGTTTTGCGGACGAATGCCATGGCAGGGCGTGTCGCCCATGGCGAGTCGGCGCTCGCGTCAACAAACTTCGCGGATACCGGGACTTGATCCCGAGTCGCGTGGATCATGAAGTGGTGCCGGGCATTTCGTACGCACCGACACTCGCCGGTTATCTGAGCAGCTTCACAGCGTCGGAGTGGGACAGTCCCATCAAGGATGAACGGAGCGAATAATGAAGATCCAATTTATCGGTGGCGCAGGCATCGACGGCGACACAGCTGAACTCGTCGTAGGTCGGCCCGTCATGATCAGCGCTTTTGCCACGGACGATAAGGACCAGCCCGTGCAGCCGAGTGACTCGACCTACGCCTGGACCTGGCCGGACTGGCTGCCCACATACCCCGACGGCTACAAGTGGCCGACAGACGCGCAGCAGACCCAGTTCAATGCCACTGATGACCTGGTCGGCAAGAAGGCAAAAGTCGGCGTAACGATCACCACCCAGGACGGCCAGAAGGCGTCCAAAACACTCGAATGCACCATCGTCAAATAGTCTTTGACCTGGAATGGGCGACAGGCCAGCTGAAATTACGTGGGTCACTGCAGGACCATTCGGTTTGATCTTGATCGGCTGGCCGAAATGCGAGATGCTCAGCTGGACAATTGATCACGAGGAAATGGTGGCGTTGGCCTCTCGGGCGATGCCGACCTCAGTTCCTCGTGATCACCTGACCAATCGCTGAGTGGTGAGCGCACCGACGTACTGACTCAATCCTTCGGTTGCCCATGCCATGACGAGTCCAGTGCTAGCCCCAGACCGCCAACGACCGCGCGAGGCGCCTTGCGATGAAGTTGGGGTTCACCGAGGTGGAGCGGTTCGAGGAGTACGGCGCCGAGCAGTGGCTTGGCCTGTGGTCCTCGGTCACGGCGTCCGCATAACGCATTGCGGTGAATTTGCTGAATTTGTGCGTAAGTGTTGTGCACGTACGGCGAACAGGATGCGGCACTCGAGCGTCAGCCCCGCGCGATGTCTCAGTGCTCACCGTATTCTTTTTGGCCTCCTGGCGGTCGACAGTGCACGTCACTGATGGTTTCGAGTAACAAGCGCGAACCGTGGGCGATGTGTTCTAGACAACACCGATTCAGGAGGTTCGGAATGCTGACTGCGAAGCGTATTGCCGCTAGCGCCGCTGTTGCCACCGCCGCCGCGGCCACTGTGCTCGCCGGTGGTGGCGTTGCCCAGGCCGACGTGCCGGTATGGCAGGCCAACTGTCACGTTTACAACATCTTCAATACCGGCGGGATGGCCAATTGTGAGTTGCCGACCTGGCATCAGGTGAAGCTCACCTGCGTTGCGTGGCCCGTCCCCTTCGCCTACTGGAAATATGGCCCGGTGCAGTATGGGCAGAACCAGTCCTGGGCCAGTTGCGATTCACTGAACGCACTGGTGGGAATCGAGGTCATCCAAGCGTAGGTGTCAACACGACCTGGCCAAGTATTGGAGGCAGACACCCCAGCGATCGATGCGGTTTCGCCCCGCGTTTAGGTCGCATGACCTACGGTTAGGTCATGCGACCTAACGAGGGGGCGACCTTCACCGAGATCGCGCGCCGCGCGCAGATCGTCGGGTGCGCGATCGAAACGATCGCTGAGCTCGGCTACCAGCAGGCGTCGGTCCGCAAGATCGCCGACCGGGTCGGGGTGGCGATGAGCGTCGTGCAGTACCACTTCGGGAACAAGGACGAGATGGTGGCGGCGATCGTCGCGGAGTTGTATCGGTCGGTGCTCGAGGTCATGCTGCCCATGGTCGAGTCGGAAGTGACTGCGAGGGGCAAGCTTTCGGCCCACATCAGGGCGCACATGAAATGCATTGCCACGTATCGCTCGCAGCAGCTCGCGCTGATGGAGATCGGCTCGAACTACCGCAGCAGTACCGGGCAACGCCTGCACGAAGTCGGCGTGGGTCTGGAGCCCGCTCAGCTGGCAGACCTTGCGAAACTGGAGCTCGAAACGATCTTCACGCTCGGTATCGAGACCGGCGAGTTTCGCGCGCTGTCCCCGACCTCCATGGCTACCGCCGTGCGTGGTGCGATCGGCGGGGCGCTGCTGCGCTCGACGGGGGATCCCGACTTCGATGTCGTCGCCTACGGCGAGGATCTGGTCGTCGCGTTCGATTTGGCCACCAGACACCCGAGGCGGGGGAGGCAGTAATGGCGCGAATTGTGATCGCGGCCTACGGATCACGCGGAGACATAGTCCCGTTGACCGACATCGGCTGCCGGTTGCGGAACGCGGGTCACGACGTCGTGCTGACCGCTACGCCGGACCTTGTCGACGAAATAGTCGGCTGCGGTCTGCAGGCCGTGCCGGTCGACTTCGAGCTCGAACACGAACTGGACGAGGAGAATCCGCTCAGGGCGGCCAAGGAAATGGTGCTGCCGAAGGGGATGCGCAAACTCGGCGAGAACTTCCTCGCAGCGCTGCGCGACGTGCCCGCCGACGTGCTGCTGCTCTCCCCGTTTGCCGAACTCGTCGGACATCCACTCGCCGAGGCCCGCAACATCCCCAGCATCGGCGTTCGCCTGCAACCGATCTCGACGACCGCGGCGTTCCCGCCATCACTACTCGGGGCGTGGTCGGCCGGGCCGGTGCTGAACCGCGGTGCCGGCCGGTTCGCCACCGCGCTGTTCGATCGGATGTACGGCAAGACAATCGCAGGCTTTCGCGACCAGCTGGGCTTGCCGACAGTGCCGCAGCGGACACTGCGACGGCAGCGGACCGACGCCGAATGGCCGATCCTGCACGGTGTTTCGCCAAGCGTCGTGCCGCGCCCGGCGGATTGGCGCGCCGGTCTCGACGTGGTCGGATACTGGTGGCCACAACGGCCACTCGACTGGCAGCCACCGGGTGAGCTCGTGTCCTTTCTCGAATCAGGCTCGACACCAATATTTTTCGGTCTTGGCAGCCTTATGCTGAGCAAGCGCGAAGCCACCCGGATATCGGAGCTCGTCGCCGCCGCGTTGCGCAAAGTCGGCCTGCGCGGCGTGATCCAGGCGGGCGGGGCCAACCTCGACGTCGTCGACGACAACATCGTGACCGTTGGCGCCGTCCCGCATGATTGGCTCTTCGGAAAGGTTGCGGCAGTAGCGCATTCGTGCGGGGCAGGCACCATGGCCGCCGGTCTGCGCGCGGGCCTGCCAGCCGTCGCAGTGCCCTCACCAGGCGGTGATCAGCCGTTCTGGGCACGACGCCTCCGTGAACTCGGAGTCAGTTCAGCAACACTGCCCCGGCCCAAGCTAACTGCGGAACGACTGGCCCACGCTATCGACCTCACCTTCACCGAACCCGCCCACCGCACAGCAGCGGCAGACCTGGCCGCCCGAATCGCCGACGAGGACGGAGCCGCAAGCGTGCTCACCGCCGTCGAAGAGCTTGTCCGGGCCTGAACGGTGCGACGACCGAGCGTGCTGCGGGCTCCCCACCCTGTCCTGGAATCCAGCAGGCCCAGCGCATGTCAGGTACGCCGAGGCATCCTCACTGTGACGTGATCCGCCGCATCCACATCGGCGATACGTATTCGACCCTCCGCGTTCATCCGTGCAGCCCTTGTCGACCCAGTCGCGCTATGGATAGCATTACTACCCATTAACGGATAGTCGGAATATCCATTTGTGCACGATCAATGGCTGCCTATCACCTCGGTGCCCTCGCGCGCCGAGCCATCCACGCGCCCTTCGACCGAATGCCGGGTGCGGTGCTGAATGCCGTCGACACGGCGGTCTGCGCCGCACCTCGATCGCCGCTGCAAAAAAGTGAGAGGACCACATGAGCAAGAAGATCATCGCCGCCGGTGTGGCTGTCGCCCTCGGTATGACCCTGGTCAGCTCGATACCAGTGCCCGCGCAACCGCAGATCGCGGCGGAATCGGCCCGCTATCTCGAGCAGCGGATCGACTGGCGGCTGTGCTTCGACCCGCAGGATGTGCCGAAGGATCTGCCGCCCGGATCCGGCAGGCTCGAGTGCGGTTCGTACACCGTTCCCCGGGACTGGCGGCAGCCCGACGGTCAGCACGATCTCACCATCGCGGTGAGCCGGCTTCGACCGGCCAACGGCGCGCCCAAGGGCACCGTGCTGACCAATCCCGGCGGGCCGGGCATCCCCGGCCGGTCCATGCCGTTGCTGTTGCTGCGCGCGGCTCGCACCGCGGTGCTGGACAACATGGAGGTCATCGGCATCGATGTGCGGGGTCTCGGTGGCAGCACCAACGTCTCCTGTGGTCAGTACTCGGGTTTCTCGCTGGACCCGAGGGACCAGAGCGAGGGGAATCTTGATCTGCTACACGGTGCCAACGACCTCTATGCCCGGTTCTGCCAAGCGAAGTCGGGCGAGCTCGGTCGCTACATCAGCACCGAGCAGACCGTGCAGGACTTCGATCTGTTGCGCCACTTACTCGGTCGGCAGAAGGTGAACTGGTTGGGTTACTCGGGCGGGACCTGGCTCGGCGCCTATTACGCCACCTACTTCCCGACCCGGGTGGACAGATTCGTCTTCGATTCCGTCATGGACGTCACAGGTACCTGGGAGGATGACCAGTTCCGAGCTCCGGCGGCGGTCGAGCGACGCTTTCGCGGCGACTTCACGCCGTGGGTCGCCCGATATGACCAGCTCTACCACCTGGGTGCGACCGGTGACGCGGTACGGCAGAGCTACGAGCGGGTACGTGCCGTGCTCGCCGAGCGGCCGGTGCGAGTGCCGCAGAGCGGGCCGATCGACGCGGTGGCATTGGACTCGACGCTGAGCACGGTGATGTATGACAAGCGCTACTTCCCGCAAGCCGCCGAGTATTTGTCCGCGTTGCGGACGGTGGCGGATCGCCCTGCCGACGATCCTGAAATCGGTACCGCACTGGCGCAATTGGCCGAACTGACCCCGATGCTGAAGACGGTCCTCGTCCGGCTGATCGGCGGGGCGGTACCGTTCGGCGTGAACGTCGACAGTTGGGCGGCGACCCGGCTATCGATCCAATGCAACGACACACCCGCGCACGACTGGACGGACAACCTCCATACGATGCAACGCCTCGGCAGTGCTTACCCTCTGCGGGGCTACAGCGTCCTTTGGCCTTGCTCATCGTGGAAGCGACCGCAAGGGCAACTCGAAACGCCTACCGGCCAAGGCCTTCCGCCTGTATTGCTGGTGCAATCGGTCAACGATCCCGGCACCGCACGCGAAGGCGCGGAACAGACACATCGCACCTTCGCCAACTCCCGCCTGCTCACTGTCATCGATGAAGGTGACCACGGCATCTACGCCAACGGCAACGACTGCGTCGACACGATCGTCGAATCCTTCCTGGTCGACGGCGTCACCCCCGCACAGGACCTGACGTGCAACGGGATACCGCTGCCTGAACCAACGAGACAGGGCTGAGCATTGCTGTGCAGATCAGGCCGAGGCGGGTTCGTTCGTCTTCTGTGCCACCGGAATTGGCGGCAGCAACAGTGGTGAGACACAGCCGTATTCTGTACCCATTCCGGAGCGAGCACGAGACTCCGGAACCGGCCATGGGAGGTGGGCCGTGCAGATCACCGAGTTCAGTGTTTTCGGATTGCGGTCGGCGGTCATCGATCTGCGGGTTCGGGGCGGACCCTTGACCTTTCGGCTCTTTCCGATGGTGCACATCGGTCAGCGGCAGTTCTATCAGGAGGTCGCCGACCGACTGCGTGAGTGCGACCTGATCGTCTCCGAAGGCACCGACACCCCCAGCTCTACCGGTCTCGCCATCGTCCTCGCGATGCGCATGACGTTTCAGCGTGCGGCCCGGAGTCTGGTGCATCAGGACATCGATCACGCGGCGCTCGGTGTGCCGGTCGTGTGGCCGGATGCCTACTCGCGGAGCAATCGACGGCGGCGGATGTTGATTCTCTCCGTGCTCGACCTGCTGCTGCTGACCCCGTTCTATGTCGTGGTGATGGCCCTCGGTGGTCGGGGCTGGCTGTTGCGCACCCGGTTCGATATCTCCGATAACACTGAGGTGCGGCTCCGGTTCATGAACGAGTTCTTCATCCATGACCGGGACAAGGCCCTGGTGTCGGCCTTGGCAGAGATATACCAGGAGCGTCGCGAACGACACGAGGTCGTGGCGATCGTCTACGGTGCGGCGCATATGCCCGCGGTGATCAAGGGATTGAACGCGTTTGGCTATCGGGCGGTCGGTGCCGACTGGTTGACGGTTTTCGATGAGGCCACGATGTTTCGCCCGGTCTAGGCCACCGGTGCGGTCGGATCGACGGGACCGGTTAGTATTTCGATACTTCGCGGTCCAGCAAACGGCTGTCGAGTTCGATGACGCGCGCCCAGGTGCGCCCGTTTCTGGAAACGGAGGACTCTGTGGCGAGCACTGCCGCGACAGCTCGAGGGCGCGGTGTCGGGCGCTTCACCGTGCAAGCCTGGTTTCAGCTGGTGTTGGGCGTGATGGGGATCGTGGTCGTGCTCGGCGCGGCCGCGGGTGCGCAGGTGATCGCGAACACCAACAACGCGACCGACCGAGTGCTCAACCACACGCAGCCGGCCTTACTGCAGGCAAGTCGCTTGCAGAGCGCGCTGATCAACCAGGAATCCGGCGTCCGCGGCTACGCCATCAGCGGTGATCGACAGTTCCTGGAGCCGTACAGCAACGGGCTGCAGGAGCAGAGCAGAGCCGCCGACCGGATCCGCACCCTGGTGGCCGGATCTCCGGAACTGCTCGCGGATCTGGACGCGGTGCAACACGCCGCGGACAACTGGCGGGTGAACTACGCACGCAATACCGACGCCCCGCCTGCGGCATTGGCGGCTACCTCGGCGCAGGGCAAGGCCCTCTTCGACGAACTGCGCACCCATTTCGATACGCAGAACGCCGATCTGACCGACGCGATCGCCGCCGACCGCCGCGCGCTCGAGCACACTCGCGCCCTGCGCAACTGGGTCCTCGCGAGCATGGTCGCGGTCGCCCTGCTGACCGGTGCGATCCTGACCGGGCTGGCGCGTCGCCTTGTCGCACAACCACTGTCGGCCTTGGCGGCCGCGTCGTCGCGGGTCGCCGAGGGCGATTTCGATCATCACATCGACATCGCGGGCCCGGCCGATGTCGCCACCGTCGCCGACGTCGTCGAGCGGATGCGCCGACGGGTGGTGTCCGAGTTGACCGCTGCCCGCGCGCAGGAAGCGGTCCTGTCCCAACAGAAGACCGAGCTCGACCTGCAGGCCGAGGAGCTGCGCCGCTCCAATACCGAACTGGAGCAATTCGCCTACGTCGCCTCGCACGACCTGCAGGAACCGTTGCGCAAGGTCGCGTCGTTCTGCCAGCTGCTCGATAAACGCTACGGCGACAAGTTCGATGAACGGGGCAAGCAGTACATCGACTTCGCCGTCGACGGGGCCAAACGCATGCAGATCCTGATCAACGACCTGCTCACCTTCTCCCGCGTCGGGCGGGTCGCCGAGGCCACCACCCGGGTCGATCTGCGTGCGTCGCTGGATGCCGCGGTGAGCGATCTGTCCTCGGTCATCGAGGACAACGGCGCCCGGGTGGAACTGCCCGCGCAGTTGCCGGAGGTCGTGGGGGAGGCGACGCTGCTGACGATGTTGTGGCAGAACCTGATCGCCAACGCCATCAAATTCCGTGCCCCCGATCGCGCCCCGCTGGTCCGAGTGGACTGCGAACTCGATGCCGCTTCGGGAATGTGGGAGCTGTCGGTGACCGATAATGGGATAGGCATCGCGGCCGAATTCGCCGAGCAGGTGTTCGTGATCTTCCAGCGCCTGCACAGTCGAGAGGAGTACGGCGGCACCGGAATTGGTCTTGCGGTGTGCCGCAAGATCGTCGAATACCACGGCGGCAAGATCTGGGTCGACACCGCACATACCGAAGGAACACGGTTCCGGTTCACCCTGCCCGTCCTCGCCGAGGACAACCCTGCTATCCCGGCCGTGCCGGCCGTCGAAGGAGTTCCGCTGTGATGATCTCTACCCGACCCGTCGATATCCTGCTCGTCGAGGACGACCCGGGCGACGAACTGATGACCAGGGAAGCGTTCGAGGAGCACCAGATCGGCAGCACCCTGCATGTCGCCAGGGATGGGCAGGAGGCGCTGGATTTCCTTTTCCGGCAAGGCGATCACCTGGACGCACCGCGCCCGGACCTGGTGCTGCTGGATCTGAACCTGCCCAAATACAACGGCAGGCAGATCCTGGCGAAGATCCGCGCCGACGCCGAGCTGTCGGACATGCCGGTGGTCATCCTGAGTACCTCCTCGGCCGAGGACGACGTGCTGAGCAGCTACCGCCTGTTCGCCAACGCCTACGTCACCAAACCGGCGGACCTCGACCAATTCACCGCCGCCATCAAGCAAATCGACGAATTTTTCGCCCAGGTCGCCCGCCTGCCTCGGCGCAGGTAATCATGCTCACGAGCTGACGGCCACCCGATCGTGGCCGCGGGGAGGGTGGCCGAAATGCGCCTTGTACGCGCGCCGGAAGTGGCTGGTATCGGCGAAGTGCCAGCGTGCCGCGACCTCGGCGACGGTGCCGGCGTGCGTGAGATCGATGTGCGCCTTTTCTAGGCGGCGTCGGCGCACATAGGCCATGGCGGATTCGTCGGCGGTGGCGAACGCGCGGTGCAGGGTGCGCACGGAAACGCACAGGGCTCGGGCGATCACCGCAGGGGATAGGTCGCGGTCGTGCAGGTGTGTGTCGGCGTACCGGGTCGCCGCGGCGACGAGCGATTCCGCGAGTTGCGGTTCATCGTGCGGGGTTTCGCTCGTGATGACACCGGCCAGCAGCATCAGCATGGCATCTCGGGCAGCGGTGGCACCGGCCCCGTTGAGTTGAGTGGTCAGGTCGCGCGCCAGATCCACGTGTGCCAGCAGCAGCCGCGCCGCCGGGGCCGTTCGGGGGACGACGGTCAGTGCGGGGAGGGTCCGGGTGCGGATGTGCTCCACCAGGGCGGCCCGAGGCAGGCTCAGCGTCCGGCAGGTGGTGGGCTCGGTGAAGGCGAAGTCCCATGGGGTGCGCAGATCGCGGATACACAGCATGCCCGGCCCGATGTCGGCTTGCCGAGATGCGTCGGCGACCCGCAACGCGCCCTGGCCGATGAGGTGGACGAGGACCTGTGCGCCGACGGTGGATTCGTGCCCGCCCGAGGACCCGGCGAGTTCGTCGGTGTACTGGTCGCTGACGCCGACATCGTCGACGAGGCGACGTTGGACCCGGGACCGGTAGAGACCATGGGCGTTCGTGTGCGGGAGCGTGAGGTTGCGCACGTGCGGGAGGTGACCCATCTGCTGACGCCATTCACGGCGCAGTAGGTCTTGTCGGTGCGGATGGTGCAGCGGGACTTCGATTTCGGCGCGCGCGGGCGGACCGTCGGTCGGCGTCGGACCGGGGGCGGGGAGTGTCCGGGGGTGACCGGTCCCCGGTTCATCAGGTCGAACTGGCACTGAGGTTCCCTCTGGTCGGCACGTACGTTCCTTTTTGCAGCTGCCATCGTCGCCATACGCTCGAGGCCGCGAGCACTTCGTCCCGCGATGATCTTCAGTTTGTTCAGGAGCATAAATGAGCGTCACCCCATTCTCCCCGGTCGGCACCGCCGCCGGTGCGAGACAGCCGGATCTGCTAGCCGCCGCGGGACGGCTCGTACCTACCCTCGCGGAGCAGGCGGAGAAGGGTGAACGGCTCCGCCGGGTAACCGATGAAGCCGCGCAGGCGCTGCGCGCGGCCGGAATGTTTCGCCTGGGCACCCCGAGTTGCTTCGGCGGATACAGCGCCGGGGTCCGCACCTGCATGGAGGTCACCGCCGAACTGGCGCGCGGCGACGCCTCGTCCGCCTGGATCGCTATGGTCTACACCGGTGGCAGCCTCATCGCCGGGCTGATGGATGAGCGTGCCCAGGAGGAAGTTTGGGGCGCCGACTCCGACGCCGCGCTGGTGGCGACGCTGACCCCGTCCGGGTCGAGCGTGGCGGTCGACGGTGCCATCACGGTCAGCGGCCGGTGGGGTTTTGCGTCGGGAGTCGATCACGCGCAGTGGGCGGTGCTGGCGGTGGCGCCCGCGGCCGCCGACCAACCGCCGCTGATTGTCCTTGTGCCGCTGGCGGATCTGACCGTGGAAGACACCTGGCATGTCGCGGGAATGGCAGGCACCGGCAGCAACACCCTTGTCGCCGACGAGGTTCTGGTCCCGGCGCATCGGATCATCAACATGGGTGGCGTGCTTGCCGGAGCCTACGCGGAACACGCGGAGGAAGCCCGATTCCGGGTCGCGACATCATCCCAACTCGCGTTGACCGTAGTCGCGCCGATGCTCGGAATGGCCCGCGCCGCACTGGAACTGACGATCCGGACGGCTCAGCGCAAGCCCATGTCGCTCACCACATATCCGCGCCTGGCCGACTCGCCCAGCGTGCAGCTCGCCGTGGCCGACGCCGCGTCGTTGATCGACACCGCGCACCTGCACGCCTACCGCGCCGCGGACGATCTCGATCGGGCCGCCGAGGCAGGTCGTCAGCTCACGGTCGCCGAGCGGGCCCGCGTCCGAATGGACACCGGCGTCGCCGCGGTCCGCAGCCGCGAGGCCGTCGACCGCCTCGTATCCGTCAACGGCGCAGGCGGATTCGCCATGTCCAATCCGCTGCAGCGGATCTGGCGCGACATCGGCACCGCCTCCCGCCACGGCGTGGTCAACCCCGACCTGGGCCGGGAAATCTACGGCCGCAGCGTCCTCGGCATCGATGAGCAGCCCACGTTCATCATCTGACCGACAACGGAAAGGCCGAGGGAGCAACAGAACACATGGCGAACATCGTAATCATCGGTGGTACCAGCGGAGTTGGGCTGGAACTCGCGACATACCTTGCCCAGCAAGGCGATTCCGTGCTGCTGACCGGACGGGACCAGGAACGCGCCGAGAAGGTCGCTCGTGCGGTGGCGGCTGACCGCTACGACGTGCGTGGCGCGGCCGTGGATCTGACCAGACCGCACGAGGTCCGGACGGCGCTGGCCGGAATCGAGCGGGTGGACCACCTTGTGATCACCGCGGTGGAACGTGACATGAACAGCGTGCGCGACTACTCGGTGGATCGCGCGGTCAACCTGGCCACACTGAAGCTGGTCGGCTACACGGCCGCGATCGGCGCATTGCACGAGGCATTGGCGCCGACCGGTTCGATCGTGCTCTTCGGCGGCGTCGCGAAGGACCTACCCTATCCGGGCTCCACGACGGTTTCGGCGGTCAACGGCGCGGTGGTCGGCATGGTGCGCACCTTGTCGGCGGAACTCGCGCCGGTCCGCGTCAACGCCATTCACCCCGGGATCATCAGCGACACCGCATCCTGGGCCGGAAACACCGAGGTGCTGGCGTCGATCCGCTCCCGCACCCCCACCGGCCGCCTGGTCACCACCGCCGACATCGTCGACGCCACGGTCTTCCTGATCCGCAACCCGGCCGTGAACAAGGTGAATCTGACCGTCGACGGCGGCATGGTCTGACTTCACGTCCAGAAGGCGGTGTCGCCCGGCTTCGACGCGTGCTCGCAGACGCTCTAGCTTCGCCGACGAGTCTCAGCGCGGGAACTGCGACGCGCGCGGGCATGCAGGTCCTGTGCGAATCTCGGTGGCCCAGCCGGAGGACCTCGGCAAGGATGGGGGAATGCGGATGGTAGGGGACTTGGAGCGGATCGTCGAGCAGCAGGATCGGTCGGCGACCTTCGAGTTGATCGGGCAGCTGGCCGATCCCGCTGTCGGCGGTCTGACGCGTGAACAGATCCGGGATGCGCTCGGTCGGCTCCGCGACCCGCGCGCGGTGGCGTCGCTGACCGAGATCGGCCGCGACCGGGAACGACCGGCCGAGGTGCGGCTGGCGGCACTCCAGGTCCTGGAGCACACGGCGATGTGCCCGGAGGGCGCCGACCTGCGCGCCTGGTGGGACACCGGCGATGACCTGGTCCGCGCCTGTGTGTTGCGGCAGGCCGAGCGCAGCGAAGCCGATCTACTCGAACCGGTGGCGCGCGATCCGCACCATCTATTGCACCGGGAGGCACTGTCCGGCATCGTGTTCCGTTTCGAGGAACCGCGCTGGCAGCAGTACAAGATCCAGGGGCTGGACCACCCCGACCCCACGGTGCGGTGGACTGCGGCCGACATCCTGTGCTGGGACGAACCGGTGGCCGCCGAACCGGCCCTGCACCGCGCCGCCGCCGACAGCGATACCGACGTGGCCTGCGCCGCCATCGACACACTGCGCTACTACCACAGCCGGGCCACACTCCGGTTGCTGCATGAGATCGCCCAGGGCGACGACGAAAGGGCCACCGCCGCACAGGATTCCAAGGAGGATATGCTCGACGATTTCGAACGCGAGCAGCTACGGATCCGACAGTGGATCGCACCCGTCGCCGACCTGCTCGGGCCGCCCGAGCTCGACACGCCACCGCTTGGGCCGTCAGAACCCTTGCGGCCCAAGCCATCCGCGCCACCGGCAGCGGAGATCGTCGCCACCTACTCCGATCTCGACGGCCCGTGGGCGGCGAAACTGGACGCGCTGCGCCGCTACGACTGGACGAGTGTGCCTGCCGTCGATCGCCCTGGCCTCGCCGCCTTGCTGTCCGGCCATCCGGACCCGGAGGTGCGAATGCTGTGCTGCCCCATACTGTCTACCTGGCAGGAGGTGGATTCGCTGCTCGCGCTGGCCCATGATCCGGAACTGGGCGTCCGCAAGTCCGCGGTTTACGACCTGCGGTTCGTGCCACGGTCCCGTGAGATCGCCACGCTCACTTGGGATCTGGTCGCCTCCGGTGCGGTGGCCGGCACCTGCGGTTACGAGGCGCTGGCCACCTGCGCTGCCCACACGCCACCCGGCGAACTCGACGACCGGCTGATCGAGCTGGCGCGCACCGATCTTCGGGAAAGCATCCGCGCGGAGGCGGTATCCCAGCTGGGCGGCCAGATCGATCCGCTGCTATCTCTGCTGTCCGAACCACCTTTGGTGACCTGGGCTGTGCATGCCCAGCTACTGGATGCCTGTGCCAAATCGGGTCTGCACCCGCCTGCGGCCGACGCGCTGCGGGCCGTCGACAATCTGCATCTAGCGGGCGCCCTCGCGGACCTCGACGCCGTGTGATCAAGATGAATCGCACCGTCGACGGCGGCATGCTCTAGGTGGGCTCGTCGCTCATTCGCTCAGGTGGGCCATCGCCTGGTAGAGCTGCTCTTCGGTCGATGCGGCGGCCGACCGAATCCGTTCTCTGCGAGACGAGTTGGACATCAGCTACTTCACCTTCGTTCGCACACCGGGCCTGTCCTGGGACACGCTCGAAAAACGGATTGCCGCACTGAAGTAGGTCCCGAGGTTCCTGTTATGCCGCAGGACAATTGGTGCCCGAGGTCGCACCGGCGGCGTAATCGGTCTGCTCGAAACACCGCAACGTCACAGTGGTTTCCGCGGTGTTCGGTTCCGATTTGTCGTTCGTGCCGAGGACGATATCTTCCGGCCAGTATTGATCGTCCAACCACATGCTTGCCATGCCTGGATACGCCGCGTCGGCCGGATTCTGCGGGTAGTCGAAGACGCCGCGGCTTTCGCCATCGATGAGGAACTCGACGGACTGGTCCGATTGCCGCACCGTGTACCGGTGATCCTGGCTCAGCAGCCTCTCATCCAGTCGAATCAGGCTCAGCTGCACTGTGCCCGCCTTGTGGACTATCAGGAAGAAGCCGTCGGGTGCGGCCAGTGTCGTCGGGTCGAGCAGCGGCCGGAGGGGGTCCAAAATCGGCGAAAACCTCGAACTGTGCTGGTATATGAACATGGCCAGGCTGACTTGCGTCGGGTCGCCGATGCGATTGAAGAGCCCGAACGCCATCGAGCCGTTGAGGTTGCTGACGTCGGTTCCCTTGATGGTGTAGTTCATCGACTGTCCGGCCGTAAATGCCGGCATGCCAACGATTTCGGCGTATCGCCATTGCGCGCCGGTACCGCTGTCCGGCACGTTGTGGAAGGTCAGGCCGTCGGAATCCACGGTGAGGGTGTCGGTGCCGTAATGGATATTGCACCAGTTGTCGGGCTGCGGCGGGGCGAAGTTGTCGGCGAATGTCCTGGTCGGCCCGGCGCCCGTCGCATCATGTATCCCCGACGTGTCCTTGACACCGGCGCAGCTGGGGATGCCTGCGACAGGAGTCGGGTCCACCTCTATCGCCGCCGCCGGCGCGGTAGTGCACACGAACGTGACGAAGGCGACGGCGGCCATTCCCGGAAGGTGCCGGAACCGCTGAATCGCGCCGATATTACGCATGGGTCGCGTACGCATGTCTGTGCTGTTCATGGGACTCCTTTTCGCTGTTGCCTGGACGCCGAGCAGCTATGGCGGCGTCCCACTTCACGTTGAATAGATCCCGGCCGAGCCGGAGAGCATACGAATCCCGGATGCTGACTAAGCGCTTGCTTAGTAACTGATCGCTTGCCCAGTGTGCATCGATGCGGCGAAGTCGTCAACCATGCTGATCAGAAAACCCAGGCGGAGAACGGCGACAGCCGTGCACACACGCGGTCATCGGTGGTGTGGGATTCCATGCTGGGAGCGGGATAACATCTGGTGGGGCGGTGTACCTACCGCCGGTGGTTGTCGAGAAGCGGAGATGAGGTCATGGTCACGGTGCCGGTCCGGATCACGGGTATCGACGCGCGGGTTGCCGAGCGCGGCCCGACGGCGTTGCGCATCGCGGTCGGCGGTCAACTGCGCAAGCTGCGCGAGGCGAGGGGCATCACGCCGCTGGCGGCGGGTGAGCACATCCGTGGTTCGCACGCCAAGATCAGTCGCCTCGAGCTCGGCCGCACCGGGTACAAGGAACGCGACATCCTGGATCTGCTGACCCTCTACGGCGTCACCGAGGCGGATCAGCGCGAGATGTTCGTCGATCTGGCCCTCCGGGCGAATCAGCCGGGTTGGTGGCATCGGTACAACGATCTGCTGCCACCCTGGTTCGAGACCTACCTCGGCCTGGAGGGCGCCGCGCAGACGATCAGAACGTTTGAGGGGCAACTGATTCCGGGGCTGCTGCAGACCGAGGACTACACCCACGCGGTCATCGAGGTCGGCAACCAGACCGCCGAGGCGACCCGGCGGGTGGAGTTGCGTGCGAGGCGCCAGGAGATCCTCGACGTGCCGGGCGGCCCCAGGTTGTGGGCGGTGCTCGACGAGGCGGTGCTGCATCGCCCGATCGGCGGCAAGAAGGTGCTGCGCGAGCAGATCCACCATCTGGTGAAGATGTCGGAGAAGCCCGGCGTAACCATTCAGGTGCTGTCGTACGAGGCGGGCGGCCATCCGGCGGCAGGCAGCTCGTTCACCATGCTGCGCTTCGCCGAGCGCGAGCTGCCCGACATCGTGTATCTGGAACAGCTGACCAGCGCGCTCTACCTGGATCGTAGCGACGATCTGCAGGTCTACCGCGAGGTGATGGACCAGGTTGCCGTGCAGGCGGAAACGCCGAACCAGTCGCGCGCGCTCCTGATGGCGGCTGCCGAGAAGCTCTGAATCGCAATCCTTTCGACGGCACCGGATGAGCCGTCGGCACCTCGCGTCCGAATCGCGGTGAGTGCAACCGTGTTCGATGGTTGTGCGCTTCGCTAACGTTCTCTGGTTGAACGTTCTCGTGGAGGAGTGTGCGGTGACCGCTGAGTCGACCCTCGATGTCTATACCTCGTTGCATCCGCTCGACGATCCGGTGCGGTCCTCGCTGCATGGCGAGCACCGCCGGTTCGCCGCCTGGGTGGGGCGGATCGGTCGCTATGACCCGGAGGTCGCCCGGTTCTTCGGCCATCCGCCCGTACTGGACGACCAGGACTGGGCCGACCTGGCCACCTTGCTCGGACCGGGCGGCAACACCGCGCTGCGCGGCGAGGGGCATGTGCCGCCTGCGGGTTGGACACTGCTGCAGCATGTTCGATCGGTGCAGATGGACGGCACCGGGCTGCGGGTGGCCGAGGACCCGGCCTTCGAGGTGCTCACCGCCGCCGATGTTCCCGAGATGCTCGAACTGATCGCGCGCACCGAACCCGGCCCGTTCGCGGCACGGACCATTGAAATGGGCACCTACTTGGGTTTTCGGGTCGACGGCCGACTGGTGGCAATGGCGGGGGAGCGCATGCACCCGCCCGGGTGGACCGAGATCAGTGCCGTCTGCACCGATGTCGAATTCCGTGGCCGCGGCCTCGCCTCACGTCTGATCCGTGCGGTCGGCGCGGGCATCCGAGCGCGCGGTGAGAAACCATTTCTGCACGCGGTCGCCCACAATACGACGGCGATCAGCCTGTACGAGACGCTCGGCTTCACCCTGCGCCAGCGTTCGCAGCTGACGATCGTGCAGGCGCCGATGCACGTGGGTCGTTGAAATCACGCTGATCTGGTTTGTTGTGGCAAACAACCAGTTTGGCGATTGTTAAAGGCCTAACGGGTTGTTCAGGAGGCGGAGTTGTCGGCGGTAGGTAGTGCTGTGCCGTCGGCGGTCATCGTCGATGCCCCGGCCGGGCGGGATTCGCAAACACTGCGCAACGGACTCGCCATCATGGTGCGCGGTTGTCGTGACCACCTGGTGGCGGCGCTGATCGCCCTCGGCAGCAGCGCGATCAACGGCACCTGCATGGTGCTCGGCGCGAAGGCGGTGGGCTGGAGCACCGAGCACGTCGTGGTCGCCGGGTTCGCGCAGGGACGGTTCCTGGTCGGTGCGGCGGCCGCGGCCGCGCTCTTCGTGCTCGGGGTGTCGCTGATGCGCATCACCACGATCATCGTGCGTGGCGTCGCGACCGGGGTCATCCAGTTCCGCGGCCAAGCGACAATGCGGAAATCCATTGTCGCGCAATACTTGCGGCTGGCGATTCCGTGGCACCGACGCCGGGCCGCCGGACAACTCGTCTCCCATGCGATCTCCGACGTCGACACGGCGTGGGCGCCGATGCAGCACTTCCCGTTCGCGGTCGGGATGACGGTGATGCTGCTGCTCGTGATGATCGATATCGTCACCATCGATCTGTGGCTCGCGATCGTCGCGGCCGTGCTGATTCCGCTGGTGCTCGGGACGAATCTGGCCTACCAGCGGGTGCTCGCACCGCGGGCACGAGCCGCGCAACGCGAGCGGGCCGCGGTGAGTGCCATGGCGCACGAGGCGATCGCGGGTGGACAGGTGATCCGCACGCTCGGCATCGTCGATCACGAGGTGCAACGGTTCGCCGACGCGGCGCGTGCGGCCCGCCTGGCCAACCGCCGAATGGGCCGGGTCGGTGCGGTTTTCGATCCGACGATCGAGTTGATGCCGCCGTTCGCCGCATTGGTGATACTCGCCATCGGCGCTGTGCGCATCGGGTCCGGGCAGCTGGGCGTCGGCCCGCTCGTCGAGGTGATCTACCTGCTGATCACCACGGCCATGCCGCTCAATGTGCTCGGCCGGTTCCTCGGCGGCGTGCCGCTCGCGGTCGCGGGATATACCCGGGTTCGCGACATTCTGGCCGTCGATCAGACACCGGGGCAAGGACTTTCGCGGCTGGCGACGGGGGAGAGCGCGGTGCCGGTCGAGGTGCGTTCGGCGTCCTTTGGTTACGGGACGGCGGCGGCGGTGCGTGATATCGGGCTGCGCGCCGAACCGGGCGAGATCGTCGCCGTGGTCGGCCGGACCGGGGCGGGTAAGAGCACCGTGCTCGCCTTGCTCGCCGATCTGCTCCAGTCCGACCAGGGCTCGGTCCGGCTCGACGGCGTCGACGTCCGGCAGGTGCTGGCGGGTGAGGTGCCGCGGCGTGCCGCACTGGTCACCCAGACGGCCTTCCTTTTCGAAGATACGGTGCGCGACAACGTGACTCTCGGTGCCGCGGCCTCCGATGCGGCGGTCTGGCGGGCATTGCGGGTGGCGGGTGCGGCGGAGTTCGTCGAGCAGTTACCCGGCGGGCTCGACACCGAACTGAGCGAGCAGAGCCAGTTGTCGGGTGGTCAGCGGCAGCGAATCGCGTTGGCCCGCGCGGTGTTCCGGCGGCCGGGACTGCTGTTGCTCGACGACGCGACCTCCGCGCTCGACCCGGTGGTGGAACGCGCGGTGGTCGACGGGCTACGCACGGAGTACGCGGCCGACGACCGGCGCACCACCGTGGTGCTCGTCGGGCACCGGGCGGCGACCATCACTCTGGCCGACACCGTACTGCTGCTGGATCGCGGTCGAGTGGTGGCGACCGGAACCCACGAGGAACTGCTCGCCGCGGTGCCGGACTATCGCGGCCTGCTTGCCGCCTACGGCAGTGAGGGTACGGAATGACCAGCACGACAACGCGATACAGCACCGCAGGGTTGCTCCGCCGGGTGCGCGCCGAGGCCGGTATCGGTTATCGCACGCTCGCGGTAACAGCGGTGCTCGCCGCGTTGGCCGCGTCCGGTCGCATCGTGATCCCGGTGACGATTCAGCACGCGCTCGACCACGCGCTGCTGGTGCAGATCGACACGCGGACAAGGACTTCGGTGATTACCGTCGCGGTCGCCATCGGTCTCGCGGCGGTGCTGTCGGCGATGATCAGCTCCTCGCTGCTGAACCGCTATTTGGTGCATACCGTGGAGAACGCGGTATTCGACCTGCGCGTAAGGGCATTCGAGCGGATACTGCGGACGACTCCGGCGAGCGCACCCGCCGAAACTCAAGGCTCGCTGGTCGCGCGGGTGACCAATGACCTCGACGTGGTCACCTTGTTCGCGCAGTCCGGCGGAATCACACTGGTGCAGAACATCTCTCAGATGTTGATCGCCCTGGTGGTGATGCTGGTGTACTCCTGGCCACTCGCGCTGATCGCGCTGGCCATCGGCATCGGCGTGCCGGTGCTCGGCCGGGCGCTGCAACGGGTGGTCGCGCGGCGATTCGATGCGGTCCGCGTCGCGGTCGCCGCCGTGTACTCGGGGCTGCTGGAGGCGCTCGTCGGTATCGACACCGTACGCGGCTACGGCATCGAGGCGCGTATGCGGGCCCGGGTGACCCGGCGGATCGACGCGATGTGTGCGGCGCAGGAACGAACGCTGTGGCCGATGGGCTTCAACGTCTCGATCGGTGAGGCGGCCAGCGGCCTGATCACCACCGCGGTGCTGGTGCTCGGCGTTGCGCTCGGAACCGGTTCGCTCGGTTGGGATCCCGGGTTGAGCGCGGGCGATGTGGTCGCGTTCCTGTTCCTGGCGACCTTCTTCGTTCGCCCACTGCAGTTCGCGGTGAGCAGCCTGGCCGATGCCCGTAACTCGGAAGCCGGGCTGCGCCGCGTGATCGAGATCCTCGACCGCCCGGACGGTTCGGTCGCGATGGTGACGCGGGATCTACCGCAGGGACCGCCGACGGTGCGACTGGACGGCGTGAGCTTCTGTTACGTCGCGGACCGGCCGGTGCTACGCGGGGTGGATATCGTGCTCCAGCCCGGCGAGCAGGTCAGTGTCGTCGGCGAAACCGGCTCGGGCAAAACAACATTCGCCAAACTCGTGACCAGGCAACTGGTTCCGACCTCGGGTCGGCTGACGCTGTGGGGCGTCGACCTCATCGATATCGCCGACGCCGCCCTCGCCCGTCGCGTCGCGGTCGTGCCGCAAGACGCATTTCTGTTCGACCGCACCGTGTTCGACAACATCGCGCTCGGACGTGTCGGAGCCACCAGGGCCGATGTCCTCGACGTGCTCAGCGCGCTCGACCTGCTCGACTGGATCGAGGGCATGCCCGACGGCTTGGACACCGTCGTCGGCCAGCGTGGCGAGTCGCTGTCGGCCGGCGAGCGACAGCTGGTGGCGCTGGCGCGCACCGCACTGGTGAATCCGGACCTGCTCGTCCTGGACGAGGCGACCAGCGGCGTGGACTCGGGCACCGACGTCCGAGTCCAGCAGGCATTGAATCGCCTCGCCGCAGGCCGCACAACCATCACGATCGCGCACCGGATGCACAGCGCCCGAACCGCCGATCGAATCCTCGTCTTCCACAACGGCGTTGTCGTCGAGGACGGCTCGCACGCCCAACTGCTCGCCGTGGACGGCCGCTACGCCCGACTGCATCGGGTGTGGTCGCAGGATTCGGCGGACCGGGTACGAGTTCCGTGAGTGCGCAACTGGTCACAGGCTGAATCACCCAGGTCAGCAGTGGGGGCGATGCACAGTTGAGCTGAAAATCCGCAGAGAAGCCGTTGACGGACGGTGCGGAATCCGACACGTCCCCGGCGTTATGAGAGCCGGAAATACCAGTCGTTGACATCGTGGATCGCGATCGACTTGATCAGAAATCATCGCTTTTTACGATGGACTGAACGGCCTAGCGTTGCGTTCATGACCAATCACCTTTCCAACGGCGAGCAGCTCATCGAGATCAACGATGTCGAGTTGTGCGTCGAGACCTTCGGAGACCCCGCGAACCCGGCGATCCTGCTCATCGATGGTGCGACCGCCTCGATGCTGTGGTGGGAAACCGAACTGTGCGAACAGATTTCGCGCGGCGACCGTTTCGTGATTCGCTACGACAACCGGGACACCGGCAGGTCCACCAGCTACCCGCCGGGGGAGCCGGGATACCGGTACACCGACTTGGCCGGGGATGCGCTCGGCATTCTGGACGCATTGAACGTCGAGCGGGCACACATCGTCTGCCGTTCCATGTCCGGCGGAATCGGGCTCCTCATCGGAGTGGACCACCCCGACCGGGTGAAGTCACTGACGTTCGTTTCGACCTCGACGGGCGAGGACGGACTCCCGCCGTCGACGTACGAGCTCGCCCTTCCCGACCCGGACCCCACCGATTCCGCTGCGGTAGTGGACTATATCGTCGCCTCGGCAGAAGCGGGCTCGGGCGGTTCGCCCTACTTCGACGAGATCGCCACCCGCGCACTGGTCGAACGGGACGTGGCCCGCGCCCGCGACATCGCGTCCACCCTCGTCAACCACTACGCGATGAGCTTCGACGGTTCGTCCCGCGACTTCGCCGCCATCAAGGCGCCGACCCTGGTGGTACACGGCGACCACGACCCGATTTGCCCACTCCCACACGGACATTCGGTGCGCGACGCGATCCCCGGCGCGACGTTGCTGATCCTGGCAGGCGCCGGCCACGACCTTCCGAAGCCACTGTGGGACGTGTTCGCCCCGGCGCTGCTCCAGCACTCCGGCCAACCATGATCGCTCCTGGCCCTGGCCCTGGCCCTGGCCCCGGCCCCGGCCCGGTCATGGTCGTGGTGCGCGGACCCCCGTTCGGATGGGAACGAACTTCACTCAGGACTCGGACGTCGTCTCGTTTGCCATCCGAGTCAGCGCGGCGAGGGCAGCGAGGTGCGCGTGATAGGCGGTGCGGCCCTTGTAGCTAAGGGCGAGCCAGGTTTTCGGTTTGCGGCCCACATAGCCCTTGGTGACTTTGAGATATCCGGCGGCTTCCAGGGTGGTCATCGCTTTGGAGAGGGTGGATTTGTTCAGCTCACAGAGCTCGGTGACGACCATGAATTCGGCTTCGGTGCAGCCATCGAGGAACGCGGCGAGTTTCAGACGCGGCAGGGAGGCGAACAGCTCGTTCAGGCCCGCCACGGTCGGATCTTCCAGAGTGCGGTCTTCGGTCGTGCCTCCGCGAACCAGATCCACCCGCCCATGATCAATCCGCCCAGCACTTGTAGCCATACGGCCAGGCTCGGATTTCCGAAGCCGGAGTCCGGAATAGCCAGCACCACCAGCAGCGCGACCATGAACTTCCACATCGCCAGCGGGGCAGGAATGAGGCCGCGCGCCCGCCGAACTCGCCGCAGCCACCGCGTAATCGCAAAATGCGCCGCGTACGCGGCTATTGATCCGATGACAGCGGTCCACGCGATCGGGTCGTCGAATCCGAGTACCGTCGCCAAGCCGAACAGTGTGACGAACAGTCCGGCGAACACGCCGGCCGCGAAAGGTCCCCAACTGGGCAAAGCGGCGGCCTCACGTGCCTGCCGAGTAGTAGCGGCCGCGATCTCCAGCGCCTGCTGCGGTGTCTGTGTCTCTTGCATGAGCTGACCATACCTCAACGAGTTTCCACTTGGAAACCTGTTTCCCATACTTCTTTGCGCGTCAGATGCTTTGCGGTGCAGCGGGTCTGATGCTTCCTCGCCAAGCGTCGGTTTCGCTTCCGAACGAGCCGCATCCAGCTGCGCGGTGTGGCAAGATCGAAAACGTTCATGCGACGGACACGATCAGCCGTGTACGTCTGGGGTAGGGGGAGATTTCACATGAAAATATTGCCGGTTACGTGTGTCGTTGCGACGGCCGCCGTCCTCAGCTGCTTGTCGACTGCTCCTGCTCACGCTTACCCGTGGGTGGATTTGATCCCGGAATCTGCCGAATGCGTTGCAGGGGATCATGTCGGCTATAACGCAGGACTCCATGTGATCGTGAAGAACATCGGTGTAGTCGAGGCCCAGGGTTGGGGCGTCTACTGGGCTGTCAAAGGTACGCCCGAGCCGCAGTCGGGTAAGGATGAGGGTTGGACCTACCTGGCACCCGGACAGTCGAAGATGATCGGTACGGCCAGCGTTCCTTACCCCTATGAGGGAACGTACACACTGAGCATCAGGACGTGGGCGGGTAATCAGGACGGTAACCCGAGTAACGACTCCAAGGTCTTCACACTCACCTGCCCGCCGGCGCCACGGTAGTAGGACCGTCTCTGAGCACGCCCCGTACCTGGTCGAGTGTGATTGTGTCCGGGTCGAATTCGGTCAAGCACCAGGTAGCGCCGGCGGCGACGTATGCGGTGGGATCGGCACCGGGTGGCAACGGCATTGCGAGGTCGAAGGGTGCGGTGGGGTCGGGGCGCAGGGCGCGGATTGTCTCGCCGATCTCCGCGAGCTGTTCGGGGTCCCGCACCTCCATCGGGAAGTACCCGTCGACCCGCGCCGCTCGGTGCGGCGGTCGGCGCAGGCTCGCGTTGCCTGCGGCCCAAATCGGTACGCGCGGTTGCTGAATCGGTGTCGGCAGGAACGTGAGATCGTCGATCACGTAGTGCGGTCCGCGGTGGCGCACGGGCCGCCCCGACCAGGCGGACGTGAGGATGTCCAACGCCTCGTCCAGCATCTCGGCGCGCACCCGGTCATCGACCTGCTCGCCGGTACGGGCGAACTCCGCACCGAAGGCGTCGCCGCCGAGACCGATGCCCAAGGTCAGCCGACCCTCGCTGAGCCGATCCACTGCTGCGGTCTGCCGAGCCAACGCAGCGGGCCGATAACGTGCGACCGGAGAGACCATCGGACCCAGCCGGAGTGATTCGGTTGCCGCTGCGATGGCGGCCAAGGCGATCCACGGGTCGGCGACTCGCGAGACCGGCGCGGGCCAGGTGAGCCTGTCCCACACGAAGAATCCGTGCCAGCCGACCTCCTCGGCCTCGGCGGCGAGCCGTGCCGCTACGAGCGGATCGGCGAGTTCATCGAAAAGTGGGATCCACAAAGCGGATTGGGGGTTCGTAGTCATGTACCTGACGCTAGATTCGCTCATCGATCGTGAAAAGCGATGATTCTCGATGGTTTTGATCGGCTTTGCCGAAGTACCTTGGTGGTGTGACAGATGTGGAACTTCGACACCTGACAACTTTCAGCGCTGTCGTCGACGAGGGGTCTTTCGGCCGAGCGGCGTCCAGGCTCGGCTACACGCAGTCCACCGTCAGCCAGCACATCGCCGCACTCGAGCGTGCGATCGGCGGCCGCCTCTTCGACCGTCCGGGCGGCCCGCGCCGAGTCCAGCTCACGCCGCTCGGCGAGGTGATACTCACGCACGCTGCCGAGTTGCTCGCCAAGGCCGACGCGATGCACACCGTCGTCGAGCGATTCAAAGCAGGCGAAGGACGGCTCACGATCGGCACTTTCCAGAGCGTGTCCAACACGCTGCTCCCGGTGCTGATCCACAGGCTCCGAGACGAGTTCCCGCACTGCGACATCCGACTCTCCGAGCACGAGAGCGAATTCCCGGACCTGTCGACCGTCGACCTGCTCTTCTACGACCTGCCCGTCGACGGCGTCGAACACATCAAACTCCTCGACGACCCGTACCACCTCGTAGCACCCAGTGGGCGCTTTCCCGTTGGCCCCGTTGACCTTTCCGAACTCGACCGGGCGCCGATGATCGCCTGGCCGCCCGACTGCGCACAGCCCGCCCTCGAGCAGGCCCTCGCCGACGGCGGCATCCACCACGAGTTCGTGTTCCGCGCCGCAGGCAACGAAACCGTGCTCTCCATGGTCCGAGCAGGTCTCGGCTCGGCCATCCTCCCCAGACTCGCCATCCACGGCGCCATCACCGACCAAGGTCTGAGCATTCACGCACTGCGCCCGACGATCGCCCCACGCGAGATCTATCTGGTGCGCCAGGCCCGCCGCACTCCTTCGCCACTAGCAGCCCGCGCCGCACAACTGGCCGCGAAGATCGCAACAGATATCTACCATGATCCGCCTGGTCGCCTTCGACCAGGAAACCCATGACCTGCTTATCGAAGCAACCCAAGGTCCGTTGCCATCGGATGAGCGAATATGATTGCCGAGCAATAACATTCGCCAACCGTGGGCTCACCAGCGCCCCATGTCGTTCATCTTCCGTGTCGGCGTTTCGCGCCGCGCGGCACGATCGCCGCATCGACCGGTTCCTAGACGGGTGAGGGCTTGGCGCGCCCATCGTATTCGGCGCGGGCGGCGTCGATACGCGCGAGATGGCTGATGCTCCAATCCAATAGGGGAGCGGTGGCTTCGCGCAGGGTCTTGCCCATCGGGGTGAGCTCGTAGCTGACGTGCGGTGGCATGACGTTGTGGACGGTGCGGGTCAGGATCCCGTCGCGTTCCAGGCTGCGCAGGGTGACGGTGAGCATGCGCTGGCTGATCCCGTCGGTGTCTCGCTTGAGTTCGGTGAAGCGGCGCGGCCCATCCCGGAGGTTGCGCACAACCAGCAACGACCACTTATCGCCGACGATGCCGAGCACCACCCGGGCCCGGCACGCGTTGTCCGGCTCGCTGTCGGTCGTGGTCATGGTTACCTCCAAGGAACCCGAGCACCGAAATGTGCCTTATTGCCTGCGTAGGTCGAATGATGAATGGTGGTTATTGAACAGTACCGAGTTACGAAGAGTAACTCCAAGTTTCGCGCGCCGTCGCGCCTAGAACAGGAAGATCGTGACAACCATGTCGACATTTCTGCTGGTACACGGTGCTTGGCACAGTGGACGCTGCTGGGAGCGGGTGGTGCCGCTGCTGGAGTCGAAAGGACACCGGGTGCTCGCGCCCTCGCTGACCGGCTACGGCGACAAGGCGCATCTGCTCGGCCCCGAGGTAGGGCTGGACACGCACGTCGACGATATCGTCACGCTGATCAACGAGGAGGACCTCAGCGAGGTGGTCCTAGTGGGCCATAGCTATGCGGGACTGGTCATTTCGTCAGTGGCCAACCAGATTCCGGACCGGATCGGACACCTGGTCTACCTCGATGCGATGGTTCCGATGGATGGCGAGACCGCGGTCGACGTTCAACCCATCAGCCAACATCTGATCGACCTCGCCGCGAATTCCGACACCGGCTGGCGCGTCCCACCTCTCCCGGAACGCCCTCCGCCCTTCGGTCTGTTCGGCGTGACCGACCCGGCGGACATGGCCTGGCTACGCACCATGCTCTCCGATCAACCGGTGCGCTGCCTCCAACAACCGGCCCACCTGGACAACCCCGCCACAACCGCAATCCCACGCACCCACATCCACTGCGTCGGCGCGACGCCACCAGGCATCACCCGCCGCCCCGTCCCTGCCCTGCAACCCAACGGTTCTCCGTCCCAGATATGGGAACTACCGACCGGCCACGACTGCATGATCACCATGCCCACCGAACTCAGCGAACTACTGCTCGAGGTCAGCCACAGCGGCGTGGGCTGCGCCGCCAGGTAGGACGCCTGAAGGAGCAGCAAGAACGTGCGCATTCGGTCAGCAGCCGGGATTCCGGTCCTGACTGCCGCGTGGATCGCTTTCGTTGGATACCTCCGCACCGTCGTCCTCCGCAAAGTCTTCGAGGTGCCCGAGGTACCGCAACGGAAGCGACCAGCCACTCACCTCCCCGAGCGCGACTTCGTACCGCAGCATCGCTTTTCGCAGCCGTTCGCCTTGGCGGACAACAGCAACCGGATCGTCCGGGCTTCGCTCACACACCGCGGCATGAGCACGCAATTCCGCGCAAACCTCTTCTGCCGCACGGCCGAGAACCGACTCCGTCACGGCTACCGTCCCTCCACCTAGCCGCTGACCAAACCTTGCCAACCCAGCATTCCATCCCCTATCAGTCCCGCCAAGGGGTTTCGCGGCATGCTCGGTAGTCGGCAATTCAGCGGCTCCGAATGGACCGGGTCAGTACTCGTTCTTGATGACGAAGTAGGAGCCGCGGATGGTTCCGGCCAGCTTCGATTTCTGGCGAGCGAACTTGAACGAGGCGAGTTCGGCGGGGACTTCCATCCCGTCGGAGAGCTTGAAGCCGACCGCCCGTTTGCCGGAGTCGTCGACGGTGTACATCACGTTGATCGACAGGCCGTTCTGGTAGAAGACGTAGGCGATCCGAATGTTCTCTACCTGAAATGCGGTCGCTTCGAGCGGGGGAGCGGCGATGACGATGCCGCGTTCTTCCTCGAGGATCCGATTCACCCAGTCGATCGTCGACGTGGCGTCGCTCGCGGGCTCGACCGTGAAGACGTGGTCATACTTGTTCTTGAAGTATCGAGCCTCGTTCGCCCGCAGGCCGGCGAGTGCGTCCGCGACCGGCGACGACTCCAGGCCGACGGTGGATACGGTGCCGAAGTCCACGGCATAGGGCATGGCCAATTCCTCCGTGTTCGGGTCCGGTCGGTGGAGTCGGACATCTTCCACCGCGGGGCGGATTCAACGTATGCGCTGGTAACGAAGGTAGCCGACGCGGGAGCTTTTGCTACGTAATCGCGGGTGGGCCGCGTGTGGTGGCGATCGCGGGAGGGGAACGTGAGCGGGCATGAGGATGTCCCCGAATCCGTTCTGGCACGGAAGAAGCCAACAGCCCGAGATTGCCTCGGGCCGTTGATCTTCCGACTTCGAATCCGCCGCTACTTGACCGAGTTGGCCAACCGATCGGCATAGGGGGCAGTGAATTTTCCGACAATGGGCAGCGCCGCGCGGACACCGCCGGTGTTGTTCGCCCGGACCATGGCCATGATCCAGACGACGATCGCGAAGACCGCGAGTGCGAGCCCGGCGAGGCTGAAGATGATCCCCAGGACGCCGAGGAGCGAGCCGACGATGCTCAGCACAATATTGACCACCGAGACCGCCCCGAAGAAGACGATCGATTGCGAGGCATGGAATTTCACATCGGGATCGTTCTTTCCGACAAAGAGGAAGATGATTCCGGTGAGCCACCCCAGCGCGTACGCCAGGATCGCGCTGGTCTTCTTGTCCAGGCCGGTGGGGCGCGGTTGGTTCGTGGGAAGTTGAGAAGATGTCATGGGGTAAGTAGATGCCGGGCGCGCCCCCTACCGATCCCAGGTTTCAGCACGAACCCACTGGTCGCGGGCCGATCGGCGAGCGCTCGACCTACCGAAACCTAATCGCCGGACGCCATTTGGACGACGATCCCACCGAAACGTGCCTCCTGCATGGTCGCGGGATATCCGTCGATAAAACACTCGCCGGTCCGGGTAACCTCGACGCATTCTTCCTTCTGGGCGCCGTCCGAATGCTCGAGCGTATCGGTGTAGTAGGCGATCATTCCGCCACTTAGACTGGTATTGAAACCGGTGACCCGGCGCCCGGCGTGATCGGTGGTTCGGCTCAGGCAGTGATCGCAGACCCCGAGGGGGTAACGTGCCTGGTAGATCGCTGGCCGCGCACAGCTCGGGCAGGGGTGGGTGTATCGGTGTCCGGGGTCCGGATCTTGCAACAGGGAATCATTGCGGGCGAGGATTTTACGCCCAGAGTCTCCCGGGTTGCGGCTGCGCAACAGGCCGATGAGAACGAACTCAGCATAGTCGGCTGTCCCGGCATCGATCGCTGTGCGCCGCGGTATTTCGTCGATGCGCGTGCGGCCGGCATCGTAGGCTTCGAGCGCTATCAGATGCGCGACCGAGAGCTCGCTGTCGGGGATGTCCCTGTTGGCGTGTTCTGCTCGCGCCAGGTGATCGGCGATCACCGTGTCGATGGTGCGTCCGGGCGCCGACAGCAGCCCGCTGCCGTAACCAGCCGCGGTCACCAGCACATAGCCCTCCAGATCGCCGCGATCGGTTGCGATCGTCTGTAAGAACGCGAAACCTCGCCCGTAGCGGGCATTCTCGAGCCCATGGTGGGGGTAGGGGACGAGAGTGCCGGGATCCCGCGCCTGATCGCGCGCGAACCGCAGCGCCTCGTCGTAGGTCGGCGGAGAGCTCAGGTCTGGCCGTTTCATGACCGCCAGCCTATCGAGCCGGCCATTTCGGGGGCTGACACAGATTCGGGACTACAGCTTTCGGTCGGCGGCACCGTCACGCTGCCCCTCGAAAAGCAGGCGTGGGGCGACGAGGCAGGCTCGCTCGTTGACCAGTTCGGGATCAACTGGATGTTCAACATCACGGGCCATCGGCACTGATCCGGGGCCGCACTCTCACCCGAAGGCGATTCTTCTCGTCACTATCCCACGTGTCGAGTCGACTGGGGATTCGACAGGAACTGGCCGAGTGTTATTGGTGGGCAACGTAATCAACCAGTCTGGGCAGGTATTGGCTTGGCGCAGAACATAACTGGGGACAACGTCGCCCCAGTCGTGTTGCTACGGTTACGGAACGCCCGGGAAGTAGGCCGGGGATGTGGCCCGACGCCCGGCGTGCTGAGGACGACCCGCTGCGTGCTCTGAATTCCTTTCCGACACAAGAGGAAGTCGTGTTATGGCCGAGTATCTTCAGACCGCCGAACGGCGGGCCATCATGCCCAGGAATCGGATCATGAAACTGGCGGTCGCCGCCGCGGCGGCGTTCGCCGGGACGGCCATGCTGGTCAGCCCGGCCATGGCGGACCCGTCCCTCAAGCTCACGGTCGACAACAAACAGCACCTCAACGCCGACGGCAGTGCGCAGATCACCGGCACCTACACCTGCACCGCCGTCGGCCGGGTCAACAGCGCCAGGTTCGGCTTCTTGCGACAAGACAACGTCCAGGGAGACGCGCCTGGTGGGCGGGGGATGGTGACCTGTGACGGCGCCGCCCACCCCTACACCAGCGCCGTCGCGGCGCCAGTGACTTTCCCCTACCAGCTCGGCCCCGCCACAGTCGACGTCACCTGGGATTTGTACAGCGTCGACGGAAGCACCGAGGTCAAACTCACCGATGTCCCCGTCACCCTGCAGTTGTGAGGATCGAGCCTGCACGCGCCGGCGCCGCAGCCGAGGACAGCCACCATCAGGGTTGTAGCCCGGGGCGCGTGCTCAGAAGCCGTCATCGAAGCGGTACCAGGGGCCCTCGAGGTGTGTGTAGCTGTCCTCGGGACTGCTGCTGACCGGGGTGCGGTCGGGGAAGTAGGCGAACCCCACGGGGGACATGAGGCCAAGGTGGGTGTAGAACCGGCACCCCCCGTCACGTTTGGTGATTCTGGTGACACGAATGACGCCGAGTGTGGTTTCTTTCGTCGGGGCACACGTAATTGCTGCTTGCTCGAACGCATCTTCCGACAGAGCCCAGCCGATTTTGCCTGGTATCCCGGTGAACCCCACGGCCATGCTCAGTATCGCCACCACCGGAGCGATGAGGCTCAGCCGCCAGGTGTGGTAGCGCACCGCACCGACCACACCGGTTGCCAAGCAGGCCAAGCCCACGGCCAACAACAACAACGACCCGTAGAGCCAGTGGCGGAATGGCGCTATCGACATCTGGCCCCACAACTGGGCGAGGCAGATGGCAACTGTCGCAAGGGCAATCGCTACGGTGGCCAACTTCCACCATAGGGGTGGGGTGCGGTCACTCATCAGCGTGCTGTCACGCTGCGACTGGTGGCAGCGCGCCCGTACGTGTAGTGGATGAGTCCCGGGTGAGACTTGCCCAGGTTGTCGTATAGGGCGCGAGCCGGGGCGTCCTCCAGGGTGTTCCAGTAAAGGCCTGGGAAGCCGTGCTTTTCGGCGTCCTGCGCTACCCACTCCATCACTGCCGTCGCTACACCCCGCCGCCGGACTTCCGCGTCTACGAACAGGTCCGCCAAATAGCATTTCCCTCGGTACCAGATGCTGGCGTGGAACAGGTAGTGGGCGATCGCGACCATCTTGCCGTCCAATCGGGCGGCGATCCCGCGTATCTGCTCGTCATCGAGCAGGCGGCGCCAGGCACGTTCGTAGTCGGCGTCGCTTCGTTCGACGGCGAAGTAAACATCTTTGCCACGTGCCAGCAATTCCCAACTGGCGCGGTCGGATTCAGTCAGGAGGCTGATTTCTACCACGGTGAGCATCCTGCCATCCCCGATCGACAGGGGGGAACGTGATTGAGAGTCCGGTGGCGGGGTATGGCCGATGAACGAGGACCCGCCTGCGTCGCCGGGAACCTGACACAGATCGATCGATGGATTCCTCAGGGGAAAGGAACGAACGCGATGACAGATACCCTCGTCGACCTCACCCTCGACAGTCAGGTAGCGCGACCCGCTGCTCGGCTCCAGTCAGCACAGAGCGGAGCGAGTTCGACTGCCGCGACCGTCTGGCGTGACGCCAAAACCGTTCTGGTGACCCGGATCAGCGGTCCGCGACAGCTGACCACGGTGCCGCGACTGGTCATTCCGATCGGCGACACCCAGCTCGCCTTCCGGGTGTCGTCGCAGTCTGAAGAAGCCGAAGAGTTGGCGCGCGACGGCCGGGTGGTCGTTCAGCCCGGCGACCGGCGCGGCAGTCCCGCTCTCGGCTCCCATCAGCGGCAGGGCCAAGCCCAGTTGGTGACCGCGGGCAGCCTACTGCCGCATGTCGAATCGGAGATCGCCGCGAAGTACCGGTGGCGAATTCCCATGGCGCGCTTCGCCCATCGCCTCGGTCGCGGCGGCGCACGCTATGCGGACGTCGTTGTCCTCGTGACCGTCGCCGAGCCGAGCCCGATACCTATGCTGACGCAGTGATACGCGAACTCAGGCGGCAAGCGCCTCGAGAACGAGCACGACTGACGTAGCGATCGAGAACGCGAGAAAGACCAAGGCGCCCAGCATGTTTCGGTCGCCGCTGCGGATGTGCGCGATGATCGCGCCGCTGAAGTAGAGCACCAGCCCGATCGCGGCGGCGATCGCGACGGCCGGGAACCAGATACCGCCGATAAGGCCGACTGTCGCGGCGATCTGCAGGCTCCCGAGCGCGGTGAGCTGGGCAGTGGTGAGATGGACCGCTTCCGCGAACTGGCGTATCCACGCCGGGCGGACGAACTTCATCACTCCGGACTGAAGCATCGCCAGAGCGAGCAGAACGGACAGGATCAGAGCTGCGATTTTCATGAGGGAAACGCTAAGGATCCGATAGGTACCCTTTGGTAACCTTCGAACCGTGAGCCCCGCCGGAACCATGTTCATGTCCGACTGTCCTGCGCGCACGGCAATTGAGATCGTCGCGAACAAGTGGTCCGTAGTCACCCTGTACGCGCTCAAAGACGGCCCCAAGCGGCACAGCGAACTCGTCGCGCTGTCCGGCGGGATCTCCCGGAAAGTGCTGACCCAGACCCTGCGCCGCCTGCAGAGCAACGGACTCATCGATCGACAGCGCTACGCCGAAGCACCCCCGCGGGTGGAATACACCCTGACCCCGCTCGGCCGGACCCTCCAGGAGCCGATAGCGATGCTGACCGAGTGGGCACAAACGCACGGCGAAGCACTCGTCGACTTCCAGGAATCGGCAGCCGCGAACCAGACGGCCTAGATTCCGCCGACATTGCTGTGCCCCAGGCTTATTCGCCGCAGGGGCGGCGCGCGCGAAGGCCATCGATGAGGATCGACAGCAAGCGCGGCCCTCGTGCGTCGAGTTCGGCGTCGTCCAGCCGCGACAACCAGCTGATGAGCACGATGACGTCGCGAGCTTCGGCGTCGGCACGGACGCTGCCGTCCGAGCGACCCGCGGCCAGCAGCAGTTCCACCGCTTCACCGATCGGGCCGAGGCTGTGGGCGGCGAGGTCGCGCCAGGTCGCGGCTTCGAAGGCGGCGAAGACGTCGCGCTTGACTCGGGCGTAGGCGGCGACCCGGTCGAACCATGCTGCCAACGCATCCAGCGGCGGGTGCGTTGCCAGCAGGCGCGGAGCCGCAGCGACCACCTCTTCCACCTCATGGCGATACACCTCGGCGAGCAGATCCTCGCGTGTCGGGAAGTGCCGGTACAGCGTGCCCTGCCCGATACCGCAGGCCTTCGCGACCGCGTTGAGTTTCAGTTCTCCCGGCTCGCGGACGAGATCGCGGGCCGCTCGCAGGATCAGTTCGCGGTTGCGTTGTGCGTCCGCACGCCGCGTTCCGCCGCTCTTGACAGAAGCGGACACTTGTCCGCTAAGGTCGTCAGGGTAACCGGACATTTGTCCACTCTAGTCGGAGGATCCCCATGACCATTCAGGGCAAGGTCGTCGCCATCACCGGAGCCAGCAGCGGAATCGGTGCGGCGACAGCCCGTCACCTCGCCGCACTCGGCGCGCACGTCGTGCTCGGCGCCCGCCGCACCGACCGGCTGGACCGGCTGGTCGCCGAGATCGAAGCCGCCGGCGGGCAAGCGGCCGCCACCCGCGTGGACGTCACCGATCCCGAAGACCTCCGGTCGCTCGTTACCGTCGCCGTCGACCGTTTCGGCAGCCTGGACGTCTTGGTGGGCAACGCCGGGATCAGCAAAATCAGCCCCGTTGCCGACTTGGACGTCGAGGGCTGGTCGGCGATGGTCGACGTGAACGTCAAGGGGATCCTGCACGGGATCGCCGCGGCGCTGCCGGTGTTCCGCCGTCAGGGCAGTGGTCACCTCGTCACCGTCGTCTCGACCGCCGGCCTGAAGATCACCCCCACCCAAGCGGTGTATGCGGGAACGAAGAACGCGGTACGCACCCTCCTGGAGGGCCTACGGCAAGAAAGTACCGACGGAGTGCTGCGGACGACGTCGATTTCCCCCGGCTACGTCCGCACCGAACTTATCGACAACGCCGTCGACGATCCCGCCGTGCGCGAACAGATGAGTCGGAGCATGTCCGATCTCGGTATCGACCCCATGGCGGTGGCCCGGGCGATCGCCTTCGCGATCGACCAACCCGACGACGTCGAAATCGGCGACCTGACCATTCGCCCGACCCGCCAGGGCTGAGCCACGCTCATCGGCAATACCGACGAGAGACGTTGGCGGCCAACCGATCAGCGGTTCGCGCCCTTCAGCGGGGCAACGGTGGTGGAGTGGCCGCGGTGGCGGACGGCACAAGCGGCGCGGTGATCGGGGGCAAGTGCGGGTCTATGGGCTCGACGGAGGGAGTGGATGGTTCATTGAGGTACCAGAGAAGTTCCGCGCCGCAGTCGATCTCGCCTCGCGGACCGCACATCAGCGGCAATACGGGGCGTTTGGAGCCTCTGTGTGCGTGCTCCGGTAGCCCTAGACCGCAGGCGGACGTTGGTGGCGTGGGCAAGATCGTGGTCACGCTGGCCTGAGCACATCTCCGCGCTTCAAGAACCACGAATCCACTTGATGTGAAGGACTATTCGCTACATCTGTGGCAGCTGCTCGCCCTGCACCACTTCGATATCGAGGTCGATCTTGACGGTGGTGCCGACGGCGGCGACGCCCGCGCGGACGAGGACGTTGTAGTCGATGGCGAAATCGTTGCGGTGTAACAGTGTTTCGGCGTGGAAGGCGGCACGTACGCCGCCCCAAGGGTCGGGCCCGCAACCACCATAGGTGACATCGAGGTCGATCGGATGGACCTGCCCGTGCAGCTGGAGTTCGCCCGCCATTACCCAGGTGTCGCCGCCGGTTCGGCGAAAACTGTTGCCGGTGAAGCTGATCAACGGGTATCGCTCGGTGTCGAGGAAGTCGGGGGAGCGGAGGTGGTCGTCGCGCATGCCGATGCCGGTGTCGATGCTCGCGGCCTTGATTTCGGCGAAACCGGTTGACTCGCTGAAAGTCTCGGCGATGTTCAATCGGCCGTTGACCTCGGCGAAGCGGGCCTTGATGCTGGCGATGCCCAGGTGGCGTGCGGTGACGATCACGGTCGAGTGCACCGGATCGATGGTCCACGGTCCCGGCGGCGGAGTGGCGACCACACCCGCCTCCGGTTCCATGGTGATCTCGCCGAGCCGACCGGAGCCGTCGCCTGCGGCGCGGGCCATCTGTGCCACCGGCCGGAACCCGGGAGCGGTCACGACGGCGGTGTATGTGCCAGGGGGCAGCGGCTCGGTGATCGCCGTTCCGGTGGCATCGGTCGCGGCCCGCGCGACCTGGCGGCCGCTCATATCGGTCACCGTCAGAACCGCATCCGGCACCGGCCAACCGTCCGCGGTGTGAATACGCGCTGTCAGCCCGCTCATGGCCGCGCTGTCTCCGAGAAGCCTGGGTCCTCCGTGGTCACGCCGTCCGCCTCCTCGTAGCCGAACCGCACATCGTGCGTGATCTCATCACCGGCAAGGGTGATGTGGCTGGTCACCGGCGGATAGCCGCGGGCGACCACCGTGTATTGCCCCTCGGGTAGATCGCGCAGGACGTACCGGCCGTTCTCGTCGGTCCGGGTAGCGGCGATCGGTTCGCCGGCCGCGTCGAGCACCGTGACGTACGCGTCCGGCACCACCCGTCCATTGGCCGAGGCCGACCCGGCCAGCACCGACATCGGCGAAAGCTCGATGTCGTGCTGCAGCAGGCCGCTGTCGGGCACGGTGAGCGTAATCGCGCTGGGCCGCATGCGTTCTGCGGCCGCCACCAGGGTGTAGGTGCCCGACAGCACGCCGTGGCAGAGGTAGCCGCCGTCACTGTCGGTGACCGCCGCGCCGACGACCTCGCCGCGCATATCGGTGAGCGTGACGGTCGCGCCGGGAATGGGAGCCTGGCGCCCGGCCGTGCGCACCACGCCGGACAGTTCACCGGATCCCAGCAGCGTGAGGTCCAGCGCTTGCGGCTGCTCGCCGACGGTGACGTTCACCGCCGCGGGCTGCAGCCCGCCCGCCGACACGATCAGCACGTATCTGCCCGCGGCGGGTGCGCCGATGCGGTAGCCGCCGTCGGAACCGCCGGTCGCCCGCGAAACCTGGTGTCCGCGTTGGTCGATCAGCGTCAGCGCGGCATTGGTGACCGCACGACCGTCCTCGCGGTGGATGTTGCCGCCGATCGAACCGAATTCGGGAGCGGAGTATCCGACGGCCGAATTCGTCACGGCCAGTTGGCTGACCGCCGGGCTCAGCTGCGCCCGGCTGCCGTTGCTGCGCCCGACCGCACCGGCCAGCACCGGTTCGGGCTCGCTGAGCGCCTGGGCGGCACCCTGCCAGACCTGCGCCTCGTCCCACGAGTCGGCGCCCGCCGCGACCTTCTCGCTGGGCTCAGGAGCAGGCGCCCCGGCATCCTGCAGCGGAATCTCCTTCATGAAAAGCAGTACCACGCAGGCCAACAGCGCCACCGCGGCAGCGGAGTAGAAGACCCCGTGCAGGGAGTCGGTGAAGCCGATCAGGATCGGCTGCTTCACCGCGTCCGGCAGCGCGGCGAGACCACTTGTATTGCTCTGCAGGCTATCGAGTTGGGAAGGCGCGAATCCCGGTGGCAGCCGCCCACCGAAGGCGTCAATGATTTTGTGCGGCAACAAGTTGAACATGATCGTCAGGAATACCGCGACGCCGAGCGTGCCACCCATCTGACGGAAGAAGGTCGCCGACGCGGTGGACACCCCCATATCGGAGGGCGGTCCCGCGTTCTGCGCCGCGATGATCAGCGTCTGCATACAGCCGCCGAGACCGAAACCGATGATGCCGCTGTAGAGCAGCGGCTGCCACACCGGACTGTCGAACAGCACCTGCGCGTACAGCGCTGCGCCACAGGCGATGACGAAGGTACCGACCACCGGCAGGAACTTGTAGCGGCCGGTGATCTTGGTGACCCGCCCGGCGATCTGTGAACCGATCATGATGCCCGCCACCAGCGGCAGCATCAGCAGACCCGCCTTCGTCGGCGAATAGCCGCGCACCACCTGCCAATACAGCGGAACCATGGACAGCGCGCCGAACATCGCGACGCCGACGATGAAGCCACCGGCAATGGTGACGCTGAACGTCGAACTCTTGAACAGCCGCAACGGAATCAGCGCCGCGTCCTTCATCAGATATTCGATGGAGACGAACAGCAGCAGCCCGACCGCCCCGATCGCGTAGCAGATGATCGCGCGATTCGAGCCCCAGCCCCAGCCGCGCCCCTGCTCGGCGACGATCAGCAGCGGCACCACACAGATCGCCAGCGCCACCGCACCGAACCAATCGACCCGGTGATTCTGTCGCTGATGCGGCGTATTGAGCACTCGGAACACCACGGCCAGCGCGATCACGCCGATCGGCACGTTGACCAGGAAAACCCAGCGCCAGCCGTCGATCCCGCCGAGGCTGTCATAGCTGGACAACCAGCCGCCGAGCACCGGGCCGAGCACCGTCGCGCTGCCGAAGACCATCATGAAGTAGCCCTGATACCGCACCCGTTCGCGGGGCGGCACGATATCGCCGATGATGGTGAACGCCAACGACATCAGACCACCCGCGCCGAGGCCTTGCAGGCCGCGGAATCCGGCGAGCTCGTACATCGAGGTCGCGAACGTGCACGCGGCCGAGCCGAGCACGAAGATCCCGATCGCGGTGAGGTAGAACGGCTTTCGCCCGTAGATATCGGCGAGTTTGCCGTACAGCGGGGTGCTGATGGTCGCGGTGATGAGGTAGGCCGTGGTGGCCCAGGCCTGTTCGTTGAAACCGTGCAGGCTGTTGGCGATCCGCACGATCGCCACGCTCACGATGTTCTGATCCAGTGCGGCCAAGAACATGCCGAGTAGCAGGCCGGACAGGATCGTCATGATCTGCCGGTGCGAGAGTGCCACTCGCGCAACGGCAGTCGAGTCCGGCGGTGCCAAGGTGGTCGGATTCGTCATATTCAAAACCTATTGTGGTTCGGTCATACGGGGCTGGGTGGTTTCGATCGCGGTATTGAACCGGCTGAGCAGGTCGGTCAGCGCGGACCGTTCCTCGATCGGCCAGTCCGCCAGGAGTTGAGCTATCCAGAGGTTGCGGTGCCTGCGGTTGCGCTCGAAGACCCGTACGCCCTCCGCGGTGGCCGCCAGCACGCACGCGCGGCCGTCGATCGGATCGGCCCGGCGCTCGATGAGGCCGTGCTCCACCAGGGATCTGGTCTGCCTGCTGATCGTGGAGATCTCCGAGTGCAGTTGCTCGGCCAGCTTGCCGGTACGTTGCGGGCCATCGTGCACGAGGCAGAACAGCACCGAGTAGGCGAGCCGCTCCAAGCCGTCCGGCCCGTGCTTGGACAGCTGCGTTTTCGTCCGGTTGATCAGTCGCACGAACCGGACCAGTTCGGCGCCGAGTCGATCGGCGTCGTCGAGCGCAACGGCGGCGGCCGTGGGATCGAGACCGGCAGCGGTCATCGCGATTCACCTTCTTGCACACCTACGGACTTGCTTAGCACCTGTAACTAGTTGCTTCTGCCAACTATACATTCAATGCGCCCGGACAAGCCATGGGCGATAGCAAACGGATACCTCAATGTTGCTGCCCGAGATGATCACTGGCGGCTGAACCCGACCGGCCTCAGACCGGCGACGGGTCCTTCATGGTTGGCGGTGCGCAGTCGTCGAAGCATCGGCTGCCAGAAGGTGGCGTGGCGCTGCGCGACCAGTAGGTAGGCGGTGAACAGCGGTATCGAGGCGCCCATCATGCCGGCGATCAGGTAGGCCTCGGCCGGTGCGACGAACGGTGCGACGAGTGACCAGAGCACGTTCAATCCAATCGGGGCGGCGCACATGGACAGGAAGTAGAGCTGCCAGTCCTGCGCGGCGACGAACTCGCCGGTGCGGTGGGCCTGCCAGGCCGCGATGCCGAACCACGTCAACAGTGCGGCGATCGGCAGGAACTGGACCATGATCCATGCGGTGTCGTGTCCGGTGTTCAGACCGTTCATGCGGTTGATCGCCAGGATCGTATTGGCAACGCCCGCAACGGCAATGACTCCGAACACGCCTGGATGGACCACGGGTGTGGCCGGTGTGCCCGGCGGCGTCGCCGGGCGGTCGGACAGTGCGCCCGCGGCGATCGCGCCCGCCGGGGTGAGCAACACCAGCACCACCGTGCCCAATCGCAGGGCAATCAGCTCGTTCATCCACGGAAACACGTTGCCGAGTACAAACCAGGACAGGCGCAGCAACGGTGCGCTCAACAGCATGGCGAACATGAACATCATCCAGGCCCGGTGCGAGCGAACATCACCGGCACGGATCGCTAGAAAGGCCAGAATCGCTGAGCCCGCCCCCGAGTCCCGTCCCCCTCGTGCGCAGCCGCGGACCCGGCGACCACGCCCGCGGCCGCAGCGGTGAGAAACATCCGCACATCGGTGCTCATCCGCCCATCGTGGCACCGCCGATCACAGCAATACAACAGCCGCGCCGATATCTGTCGCACGTGTCGCTCAGGACATGCGAGGAATCAGGATCGGGCGGTCCGATGTCAGCGGCGGCGCAGTGTGGGATCGAGCAGGGCGGGTGGCGCGTCGTTCTTCTCGTCTGCGGCGAGGTCGACACCGGGGGCGACGATCGCATCGATCGCGTCGAGGACGTCGGCGGAGAGTGTGGTGTCCGCGGCGGCGAGTTGCGAGTTCAGGTGGTCGATGGTGCGGGGGCCGATGAGCGCGCTGGTCACCGCCGGGTGTGCGGTGACGAAGCCGAGTGCGAGCTGGATCATCGTCAGACCGGCCTCGTCGGCGACCTTGGCGAGCTGCTCGACGGCATCGAGCTTGGCCTGGTTGGCGGGGACGGTGGTGTCGAAGCGGTGCGGCATGAATGTCGAACGGCTGGTGGTGATTTCGCGGCCCGCGCGAATCGCGCCCGACAGCCAGCCCGAGGCCAGTGGGCTCCACACCAAGACGCCGAGTCCGTACTGCTCGGTCACGGGCAGCACGTGAGATTCGATGCCGCGCTGCAGGATCGAGTAACTGGGCTGTTCGGTGACATAACGGCTCAGGTGGTGTTCCCTGGCGGCCCACTGGGCCTGCACGATCCGGTACGCCGGGAAGGTCGAGGATCCGAAGTAGCGAATCTTGCCCGCGCGCTGCAGGTCGGTGAGCGCAGAGAGGGTCTCCTCGTCGCTGGTGTTCGGGTCCCACCGGTGGATCTGGTAGAGATCGACATGGTCGACGTCCAGTCGGCGCAGGCTGTTGTCCAGCTCGGTGATCAACCAGCGGCGCGAGCTGCCCCGATGGTTGCGCTCCTCGCCCATCGGCAGATACGCCTTCGTCGCCAGCACGATGTCGTCCCGTCGGCCCGCGATGGCCTTGCCGACCATCTCCTCCGATTCGCCGGCACTGTAGGCGTCGGCGGTGTCGATGAGATTGATCCCGGCCGCGAGGGCCGCATCGACGATGGTGGTGGCGTCGTCCTGCGTGGTCCGCCCGACCTTGCCGAAGTTCATCGCGCCGAGCGCGAGGGTGCTGACCTGCACGCCGGTGCGGCCCAAGGTGCGGTACTGCATGAGAGTTCCTCCTGGAGAGGTATGTGAGACGAGGCTTGGCTGGTCCAGCATCCCGAATAAGCGGAGCGCTGTTCCGATAACCAACATACGGAACATTGTTCCGTTTGCCAAGCGGGGGCCTCGACTACTGCGGCGGGACTCCTGCCCGACAGGACCTCATCCAGTTGAGCGCGCCAGCGCAGGGACCTATGCCGAATTCGGCTGGTCTACCGGGAACGTGGTGCCGATGCCCATTCCGGTGATCCATTCGGGGACGGGTTCGTAGCTGGTCCAGACGAAAGGCGTTGCCGCGGTGGCGGCTCCGATCAGCCAGTTGCGAATCTCGTTGCCGCCGCGGCCCGCGACGCGTTCGAGTTCGTCCTCGGCGAGCGCGGCGATGGATGCCAGGTCGGCGTGGCGCAGCCGATCGAGGAACCAGGTGTCCCATTCGATGTTGACCTGGGTGTGCGGGTCGCCACCGAGGGCACGGATGCGAGGTTCGCGAGCCGCGTCGAAGGCGTGCGGGTCACGACCGCCGTGGATTACCCCGGCCCGGCGCTCGCCGTCGAGGTCGGGATCGCGGGGATCGGCGGACGGCAACCAGTGCGACAGGCCGCCACTGGCGATGAGCAGTACCCGCCCCGCGAAATCAGCTGAGCGGATGGCATTGCCGAGCGCCCGCCCGAGCTGGATGCAGCGAGGCATGGTGGGCAGCGGCGGCGCGGTGGTGTTGACGACCAGCGGGACCACGGGGATATCTGCTGTGCCGCAAATCATTTCGTAGCTCTGCACGATGCCGTGGTCCACGGTGAGCGCGTAGGACAGGGCCAAGTCGAATCCCGCTGCGGTGACCCGTTCTTGGATCGACCAGGCCAACTTTTCCGCCACCGGCAAGGGGCCGGACCGACTGCCGAAATCGCCGAATCCGGTGGCCTGTTCGACGCCGAGCACGAACGGCGGCATCAGGTCGTAGAAGTTGGCATGGAAATGGTCGGGGCCGATGACGATCACGGCATCGGGGGCCAGCTCCGACACTGCCGCGGCGACGCGCTCGGCGTCGGCGAGGAAGCGAGCGCCGGGTGCGGTAGGCCCGGTCGGCGGCAGCAACTGCGCGAACGGCGAGTGGGAAATGGCGACCAGGCCGACGATCTCGGTCATGCCGGATCCTTTCCGAGCAACAGGAATTCGCGATGCGCGTGCAGGAACTCGTCGCGCTTCTCCCACTGCGGCCAGTGACCGGCATCGGTGATGACATGCAAGCGAGCGTCGGGCAGCCAGTTCAGCAGCAGCTCGGCTTCGTCGAGTCCGCCGGTCGGATCGTGGTCGGTCCACAGCAGCAGGGTCGGCGCGGTGATCTTGCCGACCCACTTCGGTCGCCACGCGAAGTCCTTGCGTACCACCGGATCCTGCAGCACCAGGATGTTCTCGGCAGCTCGCACGAAACCGGGCCGACTGTAGACGGCGCGGCGTAGGTTCACCAGCTCCTCGGTCACCAATTCCTTGTGGTGGAACAGAAATTCGACCCGCTGACGCACGGTGGCGGAGTTCGGGTCGCGCACCGCGGCCATGGTGCTCTCGCGCATTTTCACCATCACCTCCGGCTTGTCGGCGATATTGCCGGGGGTGTTGAGAATCAACCGCCGCACCCGGTCCGGATGATGCGCTGCGGCCCACGCGACTACCCAGCCACCCAGCGATTCGCCCGACAGATGCGCGGCCTCGATGCCGAGCGCGTCCATCAGCCCGATCAGGTGCGCGGCGAGCACATCGGTCGTGTACGGATAGTCGGGTAGATCGGACCAGCCATGGCCGACCATGTCGTACACCGTGACTCGGAAGTCCTCGGCCAGACCCGCGATATCGCGAGCGTAAGCCTCCAGATGACCGGCGGTGCCGTGCAACAGGATCAGGTCCGGACCGGACCCGGCGCGCAGCACCCGGGTGCGTACTCCGGCGACCTCGACGAAGCGCAATTCATGTGGGGTAGTGGAAAATTCGCCCCAGATACTGATGTGTTCGGGTAGCGCGTTCATTGTGGTTCCTTTCCGAATCGAGCGCGAGCCTCCGCGACGGTCACCAATCCCGCGCTCTGCCTTCGCCCCACGCCGAGCACGCCGAGCAGGCGGGAGTTCTCGATGGTGAGGAATTCGACCGGCTCGGTGGGGGAGTCGTTGTAGTGGCGGTGCCAGGTCCACGGCGGGGTGTAGATGAAATCGCCTGTCGCCCAGGACTCGGTGTCGTCCTCGACCTCGCTGTGTCCGCTGCCGGAGATGACGTAGTGCACGGTCTCGTGGTGATGGCGCTGCATATCTGAGCTCGAGGCGGGCGGGATGGTCTGCCGGAATATCTCGAAGGTGACGGTGGGCAGTCGCCCCGCGATCGACAGTGCGGTGGGGTTGTGCACCTGATCGGCGGGTAGTGGCGTCAACTCGGCCGCGTGCACCACCACCGGTCTGGCCGCGCCGGGCGGCACGGTGTCGGCGAGGGTGCCGAGAAAGTCCGCGAGGTGGAACTTGTTTCCGCCGCTTGCCATCAGATGGTCTCCGTTCACCGAGCGCTTTCCAGGTCTAGCCTGGCTGGTATGGGACAGCATGTGATCGATGCGTTCCCCTGAGAGAGACGGTGATCGACATGGGAGACGACACCACGCGGAGTGACGCCGAACGTGGCGAACGCGAGACTCCGATGAGCGGATTAGAACGTGCGGCAACAATTTTCGGGGCCTTCGATGCGACGCATCGCGAACTGAGCCTGGCCGGTCTGGTCGCCCGCTGCGGGCTGCCGCGCTCCACCGTGTACCGGGCCGCGGAACGGATGGCCGGGCTCGGCTGGCTGGACAAGTTCGGCACTCGCTATCGGATCGGGAGTCGGCTGTTCGAGATCGCCAGTCTGGCGCCGATCCGGTTGCAACTGCGAGAGGCCGTGCTGCCGTTCTTGCACGATCTGCACAACGCCACGATGACCACGGTGCAGCTCGGTGTGCTGGAAGGCGACCGGATCCTGGTGGTGGAGAAGATCAGCGGGCACCGGCCGATGCCGATGCTCTCGCAGACCGGCGGCGTCGTCCCCGTGTACTGCTCGGCGCTGGGCCGCGCGATTCTCGCCTACTCCGACCGGGAGACCGTCGACGCGGTGCTGGACGCCGAACTGCCGCAACGCACTCCGCGCACATTGACTACCAAGACTGCCATTCTGCGCGAACTCACCGCGGTTCCCTCGCGCGGCTGGGCGACCGAGCGAGAGGAGGGCAATATCGGCGTAAGCTGCATCGCCGCACCGATCTTCGGACCGCTGGGCGAGGTCGTCGCGGCCGTCTCGGTCTCCGGGCCCAGCGCCGCGGTGCGGGCCGATCGTATCGCGCCTGCGGTCTGCATGGCGGCCGCCGCCTCGTCGCGGGCCTACTTCGCGGCGGCACCACGCATGGATTCGGCACTGCGATAGTCGCAGCGCGCCAGATGGTTTCATGGCTGGACAGTGTGCTCGGCCATGACGGCCGGGCTCGCTTGTTGACGGCGGATCAGTGCCGGGGTGATCCGAAGGTAGGCGGCCGGATCGATCGGGGCCAACCAGTGCCAGGCGCGGACCGGTGCGGGGATGTCCAGACCGATATCGCGGAGCACCTCGTCCACATTGTGCATGGAGAACGGAATGATCTTCGTGCCACGACAGTGGTGTCCATCTGTGGCCGAGTCGAGGAACGCGAGCTGATCGATGACAGCCGCGCGTCTGGTCTGCGCGTCCGGTAGGGCGAGCAGACCCGCCAGGTCAGCCGCGATCCACACCGCCGCCATCTCCGCATTCAGCGGGCTGAAGAACGACGAGTTGTAGCCGTTGAAATACAGGCCGGGCACGTCGACCGGCTGAATCTGCCGATACAGCATGAAGTTCCCGTGCGCGTCGAACAGCCGCTCCTGCACCCCGGCGGGCAGGAACGGCACACCCTGGGTGAAGCCGGTGGCACAGACGATCAGGTCGGCGGGTAGCGCCGCACCGTCGCTCAGCTCCGCGAACGGTCGGCCGTCGACGGAGAGCAGCCTGGTGATGGTGAGCTCACGATGCACGGTGATGGCGCCCGCCGCGACCCTCTCGAAGAAGCCTTCGGTGGCCAAACCGATTGCGCCCCGGACGATGTCCTCCATCTGCCCGGGCGGCACCAGTCCAAGCGCATCCAGTCCGAACTGCCGGATCGAGGTGGTGCCAACGGAATTGATCATCCGGTCGCGCAGGCCCTTGCCCGGACCGTGCAGAAACCTCTCCGCGCCACGCAGCCGCGCATAGCGGAACAGCGCCTCGCCGAGCCGGGTGAGCAGCAGCAGTTTGAAGTTGACCCGGCCACCGATCCGGCGCGGCACCTTCCACAGCATCTGCCGGGCAATGACATCCGTGCTCACCGCAACCTCGCTGATCGGCACCGTGACATCGCAGGCCGACTTGCCATATCCGACGACCAGGACACGCTTTCCCCGCGCCAGCTCGGCATCATGGAAGTCCGTTCCGGCGCAGAGTATTCCGCCTGCCGCGCGGAACTCGTCCCGACCTGAGAACGGCGGGACAGCAGGTTCACAGAACACGCCATTGGCGACTACGAGACGATTGAACGTCTCGGTGACAGGTTCGGAGCTGGCCGATACCGACGTGAGCGTCCAACGATCAGCGGTATCAGGTAGCGCGGCAGTCACTTCGGTGTTCAAGCGAATGACCTCGTCGAGACCGAACGCGGCGGCATACCCGGCCAGATATTCTTGCACCTGCGCGCCGGTCGGCCACTCCGGAAAGCCCTCCGGCATAGGGAGATCCGAGAACGAGTACTGCGCCTTGGGACTCTGGGTGGTCAGCCCCGGATAGCGCCGCGTCCGGCTCCACACCCCGCCGACATCCGGCGCCTTCTCGAAGACCGTGACCGCGTGCCCGGCCTGGGTGAGCACCTTCGCCGTGGTGAGCCCGGCGACGCCGGCCCCGATGATCGCGATTCGCATGACTTGACCCCTGACATTTCGGTCACCACAGCGTCGGTCTCCCTCCCGCGAACCGCAAACGATCGTCTCTCCCAGAGAGACGATGTGCTGCGCTCGACGTGGTGCCGGGTCAGGCTGGAGTGATCGCGACGAACGAAGGAGTCGGTAGTGGACGTGGACGAGCAGACCCGAACCGATCAGGACGACCCCGCCCTGAAACTGCCTGACAGCGGCGAGAATATGGGGGCGATCGGCCTCGGCATCTACCTCCGGCTGGACGGCGCGGACACCGGCGGCGCGTACTCGCTCTTCGAATACGTGGTGCCGCCGGGCCTCGGTGGGCCGCCCACCCATGTCCATACCCGGCAGGACGAGCTGTTCATCTGCACCGCAGGACAGGTCGTGGTCGAACTAGACGGTGTGGCACGTACTTTGGTGACCGGTGCGTCGATGCTGCTGCCGCGCAACGTACCCCACGTCTTCTACAACCCGTTCGAGGAGGAGACCCGCATCATCGCGGTCGTCTCACCCCCCGGACTGGAGGAGTACTACCGGGACCTCAGCCAGCTGCCGCCGGGTCCGCGCGATATGACCAAAGTCGCCGAAATCATGCGGACACACGGACTCTCGCTGGTTGCCAAGGCCGCGGAATGAGCGATACGGAAGCCCTTGCGCGGTCGCCGACGCGTTGAGCCTGCTGCGCCGAACCGGCGCTCTGGCTTGACCGAGTCGGCGACCGCGGGTGCTCAGCCGTGGACCGGGAAGTTGGCGCGGATGACGCCGTGCGGATCCCGGGCCTGCTTGATGTTCCGCAGCCGCGCAAGGGTTTCCGGATCGAACGCCGCGGCAGCCGACTCGCCGGGAGCGAGGAAGGTGTACGGCTTGGCCCCGGTGATGTGCGGGCCGAGCGCGTCGATGATCTGGCCGAATCGGGTCCGGACCTCGCCACTCGGGTTCGGCAGACCGAGCAGGTAGAGCGCGTACGGTTCGCTGACCGGACCGCGTGCGCCACCGTCGGGGCGGGCCTCGGCGAGCGCGCCGCCCAGATTCCGGATCTGGATATTGAGCAGCGGTGCGGTCGGTGCGTCGATGAGCGTCTTCACCACCGCGTCACCGAGATCGGTGAGCAGCTCGCCACGCGACAGCGACGGGCTCGGGTCGGTGGGCTCGGCGGTGATCTGGCCGATCTGGGCCGGGGTCAGCGCGCCGCGGGTGTCGGCGAGGATGCCGTCGATGGTGTCCAGGCGCTGGGTCAGCTCGCGTCCTTCGTCCGGATCGCCGAGGTAGGCGAAGTCGAGGGCGACGGTCGGCGCGAGACCGGGAATCTGGTAGCGCTGCAACCAGACCGACAGCTCCGGGGGAGCGTCGGTGGTGAGTTCGGTGAACAGGTCGAACGCGTCGCGGGTGCGTTCGGCGGACCACGTCACCCGGCCGCCGTACAGCTGCGGCAGCGGGAACAGGTCGAACTCGATTTCGGTGACGATCGCGAAGTCGCCGCCGCCACCACGCAGCGCCCAGAACAGCTCCGGATCGGAATCGGCGGTGATCCGGCCGCGCTGACCGCCCGCGTCGACGATCTCGAAGGCGCGCACCGCGTTCGCGGCCCAGCCGTATTTCCGTGCGAACCAACCGAACCCGCCGCCGAGGGTGTATCCGGTCACGCCGACCATCGGGTTGCTACCCGATAGCCCGGTGAGCCCATGTTCGGCCGCCACAGCCTGCACCGCTCCCCACTGCACCCCGGTGCCCACCCGCGCCACCCGGCGCTCGGCATCGATCTCGAGGTGGTTCAGCGCACCGGTCCGAACGAGAATCGACTCGTCGATATCGCCGGTCGCGCCGTGCCCGGTCGGTTGTGTCACCACTCGACGCCCCGCCCGACCTGCGTACTGCAGCACATCCGCCACATCCTGGGCGTCGGCCACCTCGACAACGGCCGCAACCGACTGCGCCACCGCCACATTCCACGGCCGTGAAGCCTGCTCGAACGCCGCGTCGCCCGCCAGCAGCACACTCCCACGAACCGCGCTGCGTAGATCCTCGATACCCATTACTTCTACCCTCACTCCATGGTGCCTATTTCGTTGCTGCATGTATGACGACGTGCGGCAAGCAAGTGTGACATCCGAGCCGACGCAACCTGTTCGAGCGTGTTCATCGCCGGGGCGCGGGCAGTGCCGATTGATCGTGCGGTAGCATCTCGCAACTAGAGGTTGCTCCTCCGTTTACGTCCTCCTATCGATCCACACCCCTACCGTGCGGTAGGTAGATAGCGGTCGGTCGGGGGAGATGTTCGCAGGCAAAGCGGGCCGCGAAGGTGCTGTATACGGGCCCTGAATTCAGCACAATCCGGTTACCTCTAGGAGAACCTATTCGTGTCCGTATACCTGTATCGGTGGGGCAAGTTCGCGTTCCGCCGCAAATGGATAGTGCTGCCGCTGTGGCTCGTGTTCCTGGGCGCGCTCGGCACCGCAGGTAGCTTGCTCAGCGAACCGATGAGCAACGAGTTCAGCATGCCTGCGCTGCCATCGGAACGTGCGACCCAAATCCTGGACAAGCAGTTCCCCGGCATGTCCGAGCAGTTCGGTATCGATGCCGTCAGTGGTGCGTACGTCATCAAGGCACCCGACGGTACGAAGCTGACCGACAAGAACAACAGTGCTGCGATCGACGCACTGATCGCCGACCTGAAGGCGCTGTCGGTCGACGACGGCAAACATCGGCTCGTCACCGAGAAAGACGCTGCGGCACTGAAGAACCCGGTCGAGGTGACCAAGGCGATGGGCTGCCTGACCGACGCCGACCCGGCCGTGTGCTCCGGCGCGCCGCTCAATGTGCTGAGCAAGGACGCCCCGGCCACCGTCGCCGTGCTGTCGGTGCCGTTCGATATCGCCTCGGCGATGGATATCACCGACGAAGAACGGCGTGCCGCCTACGACGTGGCCGCGCCTGTCCGCGGGCAGGGCTTGACCGTCGAACTCGGCGGGGCCATCGAGCAGAAGCAGGAGCAGCCGAGCGGCCACGCCGAGATGATCGGCATGGGCGTGGCACTCGTGGTCATGGTGATCGCCTTCGGCGCGATCGTGGCAGCCTTCGTGCCGATCATCACCGCGATCGTCGGCCTGAGTGCCGCGATGTTGATGATCTCGCTGAGCACCTCGATCATCGAAGTCCCGAGTTTCACGACGTTCCTGGCGTCGATGATCGGGATCGCGCTGTCCATCGACTACGCACTGTTCATCGTCTCCCGATACAAGCACGAACTACGGGTAGCGGACAGTCCCGAAGAGGCTGCGGGCATTTCGGTCGGCACCGCCGGATCCGCAGTGGTGTTCGCCGGGCTCACCGTCATCGTCGCTTTGACTGCGCTGAGCATCGTCGGGGTGAACTTCCTGACCTTCATGGGGCTGGGTGGCGCGATCGCAGCCTTCTTCGCCGTACTCACCGCCATCACCCTGATGCCCGCGCTGCTCGGCGCGTTCGGGCGTTTCCTGTTCAAGCCGAAGCTGCCGCTGGTCGCCAAGCACGATCCGGAAGACGACACGTCCATCACCAACGGCATGCGGGTGGGTCGCTTGATCGGTAAGCGGCCATGGGTCGCACTGGCTTTCGCCGTGGTTGCCCTTGCCGCTCTGGCGACTCCGGCCCTCAACCTGCAGCTGGGTCTGCCGGGCGAGGACAGCTTCCCGACCGACTCCACGGTCCGGCAGGCCTACGACATCCGGACGGCCGGCTTCGGCGAAGGCCGCAACGGCATCCTGACCGTGGCCGCCGACCTGGCGAATGTGCCGGAAGGTGAACGCGCGGAGGCGGTTACCGCGCTGCGTGACCGGCTCGCCGCGTTCCCGGAGATGGACTACGTCACCACACCGCAGTTCAGTCCGAACAAACTCGGCGTCATGCTCAACGGCGTCCCGAGATCGGGACCGAACAATCAGGCCACCAAGGACCTGGTGCGCGACGCCCGCGCGGCAGAAGGCGAGCTGACCGAGCGGTACGGCCTCGAGTACGGAATCACCGGCACCACAGCGATTTACGCCGATATGGACCACGTGCTGCTCGGGAAGATCGTGCCCTACCTGGCGATCGTGGCCGGTGCGGCCTTCGTGCTGTTGATCCTGGTGTTCCGGTCCATCCTGGTGCCGTTCACCGCGGCTCTCGGCTTCCTGCTGTCTATGGCGGCGACCTTCGGTGCCACCGTATTGATCTTCCAGGAGGGCACTTTCGGCCTGATCGCCGATCCGCAGCCGATCATCAGCTTCCTACCGATCATGTTGATCGGGTTGGTTTTCGGACTCGCCATGGACTACCAGGTATTCCTGGTGACCCGCATGCGCGAGGAATACGTGCACGGCAAGTCGGCCAAGGACGCCATGATCTCCGGGTACCACCACGGTGCCCGGGTGGTCACCTCGGCGGCGATCATCATGATCTCGGTGTTCGGCTCCTTCCTGCTGGAGAACGACGCCACCGCCAAGTCCATGGGTTTCGCGCTGGCCTGCGGTGTCGCGATCGATGCGTTCGTGGTGCGGATGGTGCTGGTGCCCGCGCTGCTGGTGATCATGGGGAAGGGGGCGTGGTGGATTCCGAAGTGGCTCGATCGCATCCTGCCGGACATCGATGTCGAGGGCGCGAAGTTGCGGGCGCTGCGGTCCGATCATGTCGAGCCTGAACCGGAACAGATACTCATCTCGACCGGTGTCTCACCCGTGGATACGAACAGCGATGCGGCGCAACAATTGTCGGGCGTGACGATCGAAAAGGTCGCCGCAACGAGCGGTCGGACGATCAACGGGCACATCACTCGTGACAACGGACACCCGGTGCCGGACGCGGTACTCACGCTGATCGACCAACGCGGACATCAGGTTTCGCGCGCGATCGGCGACGGCGGCGGCAGCTACACCATCGAGTCGCCCAGGCTGGGCAGCTATGTGCTGATCGTCTCGGCGAACGGGCACCAACCGGCCGCGGTGAACGTCGCCGCGGTGGACGGCGCGCAGCAGGTCGACATCACGCTGGAGGGGGACGGCGAGCTGTCGGGTGTGGTGCGCACCGCCGCGCGCGAGCCGGTGGCCGGTGCCACGGTCACCGTGACCGACCAGCGTGGCGAGGTGGTTGGTACCGCCGTCACGACGGCGGACGGCGCGTACGCCTGCACGGGCGTGCTGGCCGGAACCTACACCTTGGTGACGGTCGCCGCGCGGATGCGGCCCGCCGCAACGACATTGACCGTGCCCGACACCGGCCGGTTCCGCTTCGACGTCGAGCTCGCGCCGATGGCGATACTGTGGGGCACGGTGCGGGCCGACGGCCGGACGGTGCCCAACGCCCGGATCACCGTCCTCGACTGGTCCGGTGCGGCCGTCGGCACCGCCCGCACCGACGCGGACGGCCGCTACGCGGTGGCCGACCTGCCGGAGGGCGAGTACACCGTCGTCGCTCGCGGCTATCCGGAGGTGAGCGGCCAGGTGACCATCACCGGCAGCCAGGTCGACCACGACATCAGGCTGAGCTTCGACGCCGACGAATACGCCGAGCTGTCATGACCTTTCACTGCGACAGGATCTCGACGTATCCGTCGGTGCCGTTCACTCGGATGCGCTGCCCATCGCGGATGAGCTCGGTGGCATGCTCCACGCCGACGACGGCGGGCAGACCGTACTCGCGGGCGATCACCGCGCCGTGCGTCATCAGCCCGCCGACTTCGGTCACCAGACCCGCGATCGCGACGAACAGCGGGGTCCAACTCGGATCGGTGTAGGCGGTGACCAGGATGTCGCCCGCTTCCAGATCTGCCTGCGCGATATCGGAAACCACGCGGGCGCGACCCTCGATCGTCCCGGCAGACACCGCCATGCCGGGCAGCGCACCCTTTGGTAGGTCTTCGCGCCGATACGCCCCGGTGAGCGCCTCGCCGTCGGACGTGAGCACCCGCGGCGGGGTGAGTGCCTGATACGCGTGGAAGGCGTCCTTGCGCTCGTCGATGAGTTCCACACTCGCACTTCGCGTTCGGACCACTTCGCTCAGCTCGTCGAACCTCAGGTAGAAGATGTCTTCGGGCTCGCGCAGCACGCCTGCCGCCACCAGACGTCCGGCCTCCTGCAGCAGGGCCTGCTTGTAGACGAAGTAGCGGCTGACCATGCGGTACTTGGGATACTCGCGATACCCGGAGAAAGTGCGGACACGGTCGATCATCCGTGCTGTCTCGTCGGCCTTCTGCTCCCCGTCCGGCAGGGCGCGCAAGCGTTGCAGGAGTTGCTCTTTCGTCTGCTCGGCGTCGCGCAATCCGTCGGCGAAGCGCCGCCTGCCCGCGCCCGGCCCGAAGTTCTTGATATTGCCGAGGATTGTCGGCACGAGGGTGGCGGGGCTTTCACTCCAGCGCGGCCTGGTGATGTCGATCTCGCCGGCGCAGCGCATGCCGTACTTGTCGAGGAAGTCCTCGATCGCGGCGCGTGCCTCGTTGCCGCCCGGGTATCCGGGCAGCTTGTCCAAGAAATCGCCGCCCGTCTGCTCGACCTGCTGCAGGTACGCCACCACTTCCGGATGCGGGCGGAGCACATCGGCGACGTCCAGCAGGGCCAGGCCCATCTCCGACGTCACGTTCCCGGGGACCGACTGGGTGAGCGCGTCGGCAGCGTTCTTCTCGCCGAGCCATTCCCGCAGCCGATCGTTGAGCCAGAACGAGGCGTCCATCGCGGCATTGATCACCTGTAAACTCTTCGAGGTGAACAGGACTCGCTGCAGTTCCTGGATATCGGTCCGGATGAAGTCGAGCAGGCTCGGTCCGGACTCGGTCTGGATGTCGCGGGTCAAGGTGGCGAAGGAGGCTTCGCTCGCCGCGATCAGCTCGGTGACGATGTCGGGATCGGTCTCGATCGGCGCGGGCGCCGCGGGCGGTGTGGCGGCCGGAACTTGCTCCGGCACTTGATGAACGAAGCCGCGGTCGATCACGGTCCGCAGCGCGTCGCCGATCAGGGGATCGGATTTGCCGAGTGCCTCGGCCACGCCGGTGGCGGTTTTCGGCGACGACAGCATCTTGGTGACATCCACGAACAACCGGCCGCCCGCGTCCCGCATGGGTGCGCGGCTGGTGAGCTGCCACAGCGAGATGCCAAGGGGCTTCATCGCGTCGGTCATCATCTGCTGATGGCCGACCGAAACGTAGACGTGGTTCGCCTCGTCGGCGGCCACCGGAATCGGGAACAGTGTGGTGATCGGCCTGCTCTGCACGATACGGATGGCATCGCCGTCGAGGCACCATTCGATGTCCTGCGGGCTGCCGAAATGGGCTTCGATGCGGCGGCCGAGTTGTGCGAGGCGGAGGACCTCGGCGTCGGTGAGTACCGGCTCGTTGCGGCGCTCTTGGGTGATCTCCTGGACCTGTGTTCCGCCGGTCGGCGCGGGTTCGATGGCGAGTTTCTTGGTCGCGATCGTTCTGCTGATGATTTCTCCGTCGCGCACCTGGTAGACATCGGCGTTCACGAGGCCGGAGACGAGGGCTTCACCGAGGCCGAAGCCAGCATCGATGGACACGACTGTCCGGTCGAAGGTGAGCGGATCGGCGGTGACCAGGATGCCCGAGGCACGCGGGAACACCATCCGCTGCACGACCACCGCCATCTGAATTGCCTTGTGGTCGAATCTGTTTCGCAGACGATAGGTGACGGCCCGCTCGGTGAACAGCGAGCCCCAGCATCGGCTGACGTGTTCCAGGATCGCTACGGATCCCACGATGTTCAGATAGGTGTCCTGCTGGCCCGCGAAGGATGCGGTGGGTAGATCCTCGGCGGTGGCACTGGATCGGACGGCGTAGGCACCGTCCGCACCGAGGCGGGCGTGCGCGTCGATGATCTCGGCCGCCACGTCATCGGGAACGACGAAAGCTTCGATCGCGTCGCGGATCTGCGCGCTGAGCACGCGGATCGCTTCCCGATCGTCCGCTTCGAGGCGCGACAACTCGTCGAGCCGATCCTCGATCGATGGCGCGCCCGCCACGGTCCGCGCGAAGGCGTCGGTCGTCACGCAGAAGCCGTCCGGCACGTCGGCGCCGTCGACCCGCGACAGCTCACCGAGGTTCGCACCCTTGCCGCCGACGATCGCCAGCTGCGTCCGGTCGATCTCCCCGAAGCCGAGCACATACGGCATCCCGTCACTCCTCACCTGGTGGTTTCGGCATTTCGGGAGCGATTATGGACCACAAATCGGCGGCTCATGAGGCCCCGGAATCGTGTGTAAAGTAGAAGAGGGAAGCGGGGCCGGGCGCCTTCGCGCATGGCGGGGGAGTGCTCTCAACGAATCCTGTTGAGCGACTGGGCTATCGGCCAGAATCGCCAGATTTGTGCCTGGTCCGCATCGGACCAGAATCGCCAAGCCGCCACACCGCCAGTCGCGGCGCGGCGTAGGCGTGACTTCCATCGGCCGGAACCGCCAGATTTGTGCCTGGTCCGCATCGGACCAGAATCGACCAAGCCGCCATACCGCCAGTCGCGGCCTGGCGTCGGCGTGCCCCCCATCGGGTTCGAGACTCGATGCGGCGCGTCCACCTCCCGTCCCTGACACCACCTGACAGTCGACTGCGCGCTGTTCCTAGCAACCGACGCGCACAGATCGTCGTCACGCGCACGAAGTTGCTGGCGAATTCATACGCGGCATACCACGATGCGCGCGCCGCCTGCACACGGTGACGAGCGCCGCCGCGAGCCGTGGTGGGCGGCTGCTGCGCACGAATCTTGATGGCGCGCACGGTATTGCTGGCAGTTATGTGCGCGCGGTGCGAATTCGTGCGCTGCACCGGTTGCGGCGTGGCTCCCATCGGACCGGGTGGCCCGATGGGAGTCCACGATGTGTCAGGCGGAGGCCAAGGCCGCGGCGCTGAGGGGAGCGAGTATCGCGGCGAGCGGGCCGAGCACCGAGCTGCCGGTTCCGGCGATCGAGCTACCGCCGTCGAGGGTTGCGCTGCCGGAGCTGAGAGCGGCGCTGCCCGGGCTGAGAGCCGCGCTGCCGGGGCCGAGTGCCGCGCTGCCCGGGCCGAGAGCCGCGCTGCCGGGGCCGAGAGCCGCGCTGCCGGGGCCGAGGACCGAACTGCCGGACTCCAGGCCGTCCGCTAACGCTGCTCCGACTTTGAGGGCGGAGCTGATGGTGGTCAGCAGCGAGGTGAGATCTGCTGTCGGAGCGGCCATTTGGACATTGTTGGCCGGTGTGCTCGCGGGGGCTGTGGCGTCGGCATCCGTGCTGCTAGGCGCGGCCGGTGTGCTCGCGCTGGTGTTGAGGCCCGCGCTGCCCGACTGAAGGCCTTCCGCGAAGGCCGCTCCCGCGTTGAGGGCCGCGCTGATGTTGGTCAGGAGTGCGGTGAAATCGATTGGCGGCAGCGCGGTTTGGGCACCGGGCCGAGCGGTCTCGCGCGCGTCGCTCTGATGGTGGGGTTTGGGCGCGTTCGTCCGGCCGGGCACCTCCGTCTTCGGATCGAACGGCGTGAGCGGCAACCCGAGTCCGGTCGGTCCTACCTTGTCGCTGGATGACTGATCCTGCCGATCAGGTCGTGCGCCCGAGTCGGTGGCGGGTCGCACCGCATGTATCGGCCGGTCCGGCTGGCCGGCCGCGACCTGCTGCTGCGTGTCGGTTGTCGTGATAGCCGGCTCGGTGGCCGGTGCCAGGGGCGGTAGCTCGGTCATGGTGGCGGTCAGGATCGCCGCTTGATTCTCGGGCGACGGCCCGTGCTGCGTGGCGATTCCGGTCGCGATCAGTGCGGTCATCGAGAGCATGGCCAACCGCATCGAACCGAGAGGGTTCCGCCGTACGTTGTGTTTGCCCATCAGTTGTCGTCCTTAGTAACGAATCGATCGATTCAGTTGTGCCCGCACGTCGGTGTCGCCGGATACGACGGACCTGGCGCTGCTACTCGCGCCGGTCCGCCCTTGGCCGAGCATGGGTTGAGGCGAAGATCGAACATGTCCGGTGTCCTGAGATGCGGCCATTTCGGATGCCACGGATCGTATCGGACTGGTCGCCTTCCCGCTACGTTATGAAGTCGAATATCGCGCGCCGTAGCGACCCGATTGCCGCCAGGCCGCTAGCGCTTGCTGAAGTGGTGCTCAGATCTTGCCTACGCTCCGGCCGAGATGTTAATGTTATTCAAACGTAATACGAACCGTGGAGTCTGAATTATGCGTCTTTCTCCCGCTCTGACCCGTTCCTCACTTACTTGTCTCGTCATATCCGCGTGTTCCGCCTGGCTGATCGCCTGGGGTCCGCCTGCTCTCGCGGCACCGCAGGCTCAGCCCGTCGCGGCCACGGTGGTCAGCCTCACCAACGCCGAACGCGCCAAGGCCGGATGTCCCGCCTTGACCGAAGAAAGCCACCTTGACCAGGCCGCACAGGCACATACGGTGGACATGGCCGCCCGTGGCGTCTTGGATCACAACTCATCGAAAGGCAGTCCGGGTGATCGGATCAAGGCGGCGGGCTACCGTGCCCGCGCCTGGGCCGAGAACATAGCCTCGGGGCAATCGAGCGCTGCCGAGGTAGTCGGTGGCTGGATGCGCAGTCCAGGCCACCGTGCCAATATCTTGAATTGCAGTCTTCGTGATATCGGTGTCGGATTTGCCAAGGATCGAAATGGCACCCCTTATTGGACGCAAGACTTCGGTACATCCAGTGGGCAGGGTTCAAATCAATCCACCGGACGAGCGCGTCGGTAAAGGTTCTCGGTAACCGAATCGGACATATAGGAAATTAGGGCGGGGAAGCCGAATTTCCAGACCGGTAAGTATTCTGACAACCTGCAAGCCGCGCGCGGAATAGTGACCCGCTGGTAGCGATAGGTCGACCGGTTGCCGACCCATCGCTACCAGCGGTGTCGCGTGCTCCGGCGCACTGCGCGTTCGGCCGGTACCCGGGCGAACTCGAGTAGTCGTACGGTGTCGCCACGGAGCCGGGACGCAGATGCTGAGTCGATGCAGAAGTATTGGGGATGGTTCTGGGTTGCCACGGTTCTGGTGATCGTGGTTGCCGCACTGGCGATTTGGGCCGACCTGACGGCATCGACGGTGATCGGAGCCGGGCTGGGGTTTGTCGCCCTCTTCTGGTTCGTCGCGGTATTGACCGTGCCGTGGAATCTGTATTTCGGTGCGCGGCAAGTGGCGCACCGGCTCGACACCGCACGCGCGCGAGAGATCGCAGTCTCGGAGCAGCGGGCACAAGAAGTCGGCACCTTGGCTAAGCGGCTGCTCCTGGTGGCGATCGGATCGCACGTGGTGTCGGCGGTCATCGCCGCGGTCGTCGCGCTGTGCACCGGCTACCAGATCGGCTATTACGTCGGCGGATTCTTTCTCGTGACCGTGCTGATCCGGCCTGCCGCAGCGTATTTCGCCTACCTGCGGGCACGGATCGCGGCCATCTCGCAGGAGGCGGCCTACCCGCCGGACGATGTGCGCACCTTGCACGAAGAGGTGCGGTTCCTAACCGAACGGTTCGACGCGGCTCAGTCGAGCGCCGATGCCCGGGCCGGCTCCGGCGCGCGTCAGATCGATGAGCTGCGCGATGAGGTGCGACGCCTGGATCAACGGGCCCGCGAAGAGCAGCGCGGCACGCGCGACGTCGTAGCCCGCGACCACGCGGATCTGATCGACCGGGTCAGCACGGTCGACCAGCGCGTCACCATGATGACTACTCGCTTCGACGCCGCCCTCGACGGCATCACCGATCAGCAGGAGATCCTCGCGGGTTTGCGCGCTTTCGCCCGCCTGATGCGCGAAGAGCCCCGGTGAGGGGGTCTTTTTGAGATCAGGTCTAGGAAACGTGCACTTTCTAAGTTAGTGTGACGCTCTGTACTGGTAACTCTGATTTTCGGATGCACTTGGATGTCTGTGCCCGGCGCGACGACGCGCCCCGCGCAGGAAGGAATCTCATGAAGCGTGGAACATTCCGGGGTGGCGTGGCGGGAGCCTGGCGGCGAGCCGTGGTTCTCACCGGTGTCGTGGCGATGCTGCTGGTCAGTGTCGTAGTGGGGGCCGTGACGAGTGCGGCGCCCGGGCCTGCCAACGGCGTCCCGATCCAGCCGCTGCCGGTACTGGTGTTGCCGCCGGAGCTCGATCCGTTCTACAAAGCGCCTGCGGACGTGATCGCCTCGACCGAGCCGGGCGGCATCATCAAAGCCCGCCAGATCACTCCTGCGCTGCTGTCGGTAGCACCGTTCAACATCGACGCTTGGCAGGTGTTGTTCCGCACCAACGACAGTCACGGCAACGCGGTGGCCACGGTGACCACTTTGATCAAGCCGCGCGGCCCCGCGCCGGAGGGCGGACTCAAGCTGCTGTCCTATCAGGTGGCCGAGGATTCCACCGCCCAATACTGCGCGATGTCGTATGTGGCGCAACAGGGTTCGATTCCGGCCGACTTCGTCAACTCCGCCGAGACCTCGCTGGGTATCGCCTTGGGCGTCTCGCAGGGGTGGGCGGTGGCGATCACCGACTATCAAGGGCCGAACTCCGCCTGGGGTGCGGCGATCCTCGGTGGGCAGGCGACCCTGGACGGCATCCGCGCGGCGGAGAATTTCGCGCCGCTGCAACTGACCGCGGGCGCGGCAACGCCGGTCGGCTTGATGGGCTACTCCGGTGGCACCATCCCGACCGGATGGGTCGCCGAGAACCATGACACGTATGCCCCCGAGATCAATATCGTCGGCGTGACGATGGGCGGTATCGCCACCGCGGACCTGAAGGGTGTGTTGCGGTTCAACAACTTCAACTACGGGGCCGGGCTGATCGGGCCTGCGATGCACGGATTCGCGACCGAATATCCCGAAGTGCAAGCGGTGCTGGACAATCAGTACGACTGGTTCGGACGATTCATGATGACGTTCAAGAGCTTCATCTGCCATCCGCAGGGCTCGGTGCTGTTTCCGTACTGGAACTACCTGGGCTCGTTCACCGGACCCGGTGACCCCCTTGACCTTCCGCAGGTGAGCGCCGCCATCAACGCCGCGGAACTCGGCAAGCGCACCCCGCACGTCCCGATGTATCTGTACCACGCGCAAAGCGATGAGCTGATCCCCAACGCGGGTGTAGACCGGGTGGTGAATCAATACTGCGAGGACCCGGCCGCCAGCATCACCTACACCCGAGAGTTCCTGGCGGAGCACATCTCCGGCATCATCGGCTGGTTGCCGAAGGGCTATCAGTTCATCATCGACCGGATGAACGGCGTTCCGGCACATACCGGTTGCACGATCGACAGCCCGTACAACACACTCACCGACGGCGACTTCGTCAACCTGATCGGTAAGGAGTGGCCGCAGATCGCCGCGCTGGTCACCGGTTTCCCGGTCGGCTCCCGGTAGTGCCGCCGGTGAATTTACGGATGGTGATCGGCTCGGCGAAGATCCCCAGCGCCGCAATACGCTCGGAGCGCGGCAACGCGATATGCCGCTCGAAGGTCGTGTCATCGGTCCACTCCTCGACCACGATTACCCGACCAGGGTCGTTGGGATGGAGGTACGGCTGATAGCTGATGCAGCCCTGCTCGGCTCGCGTTGGCTCGACCACCGCGTCCAACTCGGTTCGCAGGCGATGCTCCTGGCCGGGCTCGGCGGTGAAGCTGACGATGACGACGAGAGGGTTCGACACGCACTACTCCGTTCGGCTCATTACTCCGCGAAAGGCGCGTTCGTCACGCCCATCTCGAAGCCGAGTCCGCGCATCACCGCGGTGCGACCTTCGGGCACATTCTCGGATTCGATGCGGACCGCCTCGATGACTCGGCGCTTGAAATCGAGTCGAGGGTGCTGTGCGACAACCGTATCCACCCACTGGCGGTTCATCTCTTCGATGCGAGTTCCGCCGAGGTCTGTCTCGCATCCCGCCGAGACGATGCCGGCCAGATCCGAGAGGTCCTTTTCGACGCCGAAGGTGATGTGGCCGGATATGCCGTTGCGTACCTTGACAACCTTGTCCCTCGGCACGTTGAGACCGGTCAGGAAGGTTTCGGCATCCTGGGCGCCGCGAACGGCGAAACACTTTCCGGGAACGGGATGTTCGAACTCGATGTCGTGCAGGATCGCCGTGGTGAAGTGCAGTTCTTCGTCGATCGGCACCCGGTCGAGCTTCGCGAGGACCTTGCCGAAGTAGTAGACCCGGTAGGAGTGCTCGAGCACCCACGGGCTCAACTTCTGTCGGGCCTCCCACTCGGCTTCCTTGGCGAGTGCGGTGTCCGGAATCCGCATCTCGACGTCATCGAGCACGCCGGGACCCTGCTTGCCGAGGAACGCCAGTGCATGACTACTGAACGCGCCGGGCATCAGCGTGGCTGCCGCGACAAGTAGTTTGCCCACCTGTCGGCGATCGAGCTTGCCGCCGGTGCTGTTCGCCCAATTCCAATCGAAACCGTCCTGTGCGCCCATCAGTCGAACCTCAATTCATCTGCTATTGCCTGGTTTCCACCGCATCCAAGACCGTCATCGCCAAGTCCGCGGTGGTGATCAAAGCCTCGTGCGAGGCGCCATCGCGAGCCTGGATGGCCATACCGAAGACGACGGTGCCGAAGTAGTCCGCGAGTGCTTCGATGTTCACGGTGTCGGGAATCTCGTTCTCGCGCACCGCATGTTGCAGGCGCAGCAGGATGCCGGCCTGCAATGAGCCACGCAGCTCGACGAGAAATTCCCGCAGCGGGTCGTCATGGTCCGGCCCGTCGGTCGCCGAGAGCACGACCAGGCAACCCAGCGGTGTCCCCGGCTTGCTGAATGCTTCGGCATAGGCGTGCAGCGTTTCGGCGATGGCAGCCCGAGTGGTCGGCCCACCGCGCAACGCTCTCTCGACGGGGACGCGGAGCGCGTCGGAATACAAGGCGACGGCCTCGCGAAACAACGTCTCCTTGTTCCCGAATGCGGCATACATGCTCGGCCGGTTGATGCCCAAAGCGGTGGTGATGTCGGTCAGTGACGTGCCTCGATAGCCACGTTCCCAGAACAACACCATGGCCTGTTCGAGCGCGACATTGCGATCGAAATTGCGCGGGCGTCCCCGGATTGCCACGTCAAAGCTCCTTTCTGTACCTATCGGTAAATATAACTCTTGACAGCACTTGTGGCAACGAGCAAAGTGATTTTAGTACCTACTGGTACATAAGTTGAGACCAGGTTGACCTGGATCGATGGCGGACGGCAAGCGATGACGGCATGGTTGCGCGCGCAAGCCTGCCCCGCTGGTGAGACACGAAGTCTCGGGTTTCTCGCCCGAGCGATGGAGTTGCGAAGGAGAGTTTCATGGACGTATTCAGTCGTAGCCGAGCCGGTCGGCGTCGGCGCCAGATCGGCGCGACAATCGCCGCGGCCGTGGCGCTGGCCGGCCTGTCGATCGCTGCCGCGTCGGCCGATCCCGCCGAGGAACAGCCCCGGCACAGTTTCGCCGAATATCAGGGCATCCCGATCTCGATCTTCGAATACGGTCCGAGCGCCGACGAGGCGCCCACCATCGTGACCACCGGCGGTTGGCCGGGTGACTCGTCGATCTTCGAACCGGCGGCCCGCGAGCTCGCGAAGAAGTATCACGTGGTGCGCTACGACCGCCGCGGCGTGGGCGAGTCCGGCCACGAATTGACCGAGGAATCGAACAGCCTCGAGAATCTCGCGGGCGAGTTTGGCGCGGTGCTCGACAAAACCGCACCCGGCCGTCCGGTGCATACCTTCAACGAGGCTTGGGGCTCTTATATCGCCGCCGAGTACGCGTACCGCAACCCGGGCCGCATCGCCTCACTCAGCGCGATCGGCGCACCCAGCCTGGACCTGCAGCATTACGCCATGGCCGAATCCGTCGACCATCCGCAGAACCTCCCGGGGAATCTGGCGTATGCCACGTGGTTCGCGTCGATGTCGATGCCTGTGCTCCCCGAACTCTACATCCAGGCCGGGGCCACCGAGGCTGCGTTCGGCGCGCTGACCGCGATCATGGGCGAACAGCCGGTCCACATGACGAAAGAGGATCTGCTGGACAGTGTTTCGATCTACCGGGCGAACGCACCGGCGCGGTTGTTGAATCCGGAATACGACTACCTCACCGTGCCGGTTATGCAGGTGTTCCAATCTCCCCTCGACAACCCCGACGTGATCGCGGGCCTGGAGCGGCACACCAACAACCTCTGGGTGACCGAAATCGAAGGCGGCCACGCCAATTTCGGCCGCACCTCGTGGCCGTTGATCAGCAGCGAACTCGACCGGGCGATCGCCACCACCGAGCCGGGCGCGCCGGCCAACTGACGGCGGTTTGCGCCCTCCTGTTCAGAGCGTTGGGAGCTCGTCGCAGAGGCGGCGATAGGTGTCGAGTGCGGAGGGTGCGTCGGAAACGCCTGCGGGGGAGCCTGATTCGATCCACTCGGTGAAGGTGGCGAACAGGACGGTGCTGGCGACGGCGAGCAGGAAGCGCACCCGCGAGCGGGCCGTGACGGGAATCGTGGCGAGCAATCCGTCGGTCCGCTCGTTGGTCGCGGCCGTCGCCGCCGCCATCAACTGTGGCGATGACGTGACGGTCTGGTACATACGTACCGTTGTGCCGACGTCGGGGTCTCCGTCGACTGTTGCCAGCACGCTGCCGAAGGCCTGCTCGATATCGCGCATGCGCACCTCGTGCGGATCCATCCGTGCGAACACCTCGTCGACGGCGGTGCTGAATCCCCACCGGTCGTAGACGAGCGCGCTGTCCCTGGTCGCGAAGTAGCGGAAGAACGTGCGCGCCGAAACCCCGGCGCGCGCGGCGATCTCGTCGACGGTGATCTGATCCGCGCCTCGCTCGACCGCCAATGTGACTGCGGCCGTGTGTATTTCGAGCTCGGTCTGCCGCCGTCGACGCGCCCGCAGATCCGGACTCCGGCGCCCCTCGGAGGTGTCTGTGTGCTGCATCACTCCAGCCTAGCAAAGTGGCAGAAATTACCTATATGGCAGACATTGACGATATGGCAGAGTCTGCCATTCGAGCTTAGCCTGTGGGTAGCCGACCTCCCCTACCAATGCCGCTAAGGGCCGGGTTTCGCGCTTCTCTATCCCCAGGTGAAGTCGAAGGAGCCGAGTCATGACGTCGTCACAGCTGTTGGTTCGCCCGCTCGCGCCGAGTGAGGTGCTGCATTTCCGGTTCGGGCTCTACGTGGGGTATGCCACGCAGGTGCGCGGCAAGCTCGACTCGGCCGCGCTGACGCAGGCGTTCGCGATCCTGCGCCAGGCGTACCCGATCCTGTCCTCCCGACTGGTGCTCGACCACGCGAGTCAGCCGTCTATCGAAGCCGCTCCGGAACTATCCGCCGCGGTCGATGAGGTGTCCGGCCCCGTCGACAACCCACTGTTCGGACTGCCTGATCTGGACGACCGCGCCGCGGCGATCCACACGGTCCGCGGGACCGATGACGCAGCCACGGTCACACTGCTGACCCATCATTCCATCGCCGACGGTCACCACTCGCTGTATCTGCTGGCCGAACTGTGGCACCTCTATACAGCCTGCGTCACCGATGCGCCGACCGCTGCGCGTCGACACGACTACCCGCATTCGCTCGAGCATCTACTTGATCAGCGCGGCATAGGCATTGGGCCCACCGCATTGCCGGACGACGCGATGCTCGAAGCTCTCGCCTCCGCCGATATCCCGTCGGGCCCGACCGAGCGCGTTCGTACTCGACTATCCGTCGCCGACACCCAATCACTGCTCGCTACCGGGCGTAGCGCGGGGACCACGATCAATGGACTGGTCTCCGCCGCGCTGCTGGCCGCCACCGCGCAAAGCCGCAACGTCGGCATCGACACCCTGCACTACACCTACCCCGTCGACATGCGCGCCAGACTCACCCCGCAGGTCGGGTATCCCGAGGGCACCAACGTGCTCGGCATGGCTTATTTCGCAGCGGACCCGCATGCCGACGACGACCTCCTCGCACTGGCCCGTGCGGTCACCAGCACGCTTCGTGACGGGATCGCCACCGGCGCGGTCTTCGCTGGGAACGCCCAGTTCGTGTCCGCCGCTCAGGGGAATTCGGCTGGCCCAGAAGGGTTTCTGTCGACAATGCTTGTCTCGACGAACTGGGGCGTCATCCCGGCCCTGCCGACCCCGGCGGACCTCATCATCGAAGACTTCTACCCTGTCATGCCGAACAATCCCATGACATCCATTGCCCCCTATGTCATTACGACTTACGACGGCCAGCTCACCATCGATACCGCGGCCAGCTCGTTCGATACGAGTCAACTCCTCGCCGAGCACCTGCACGGCTTGGCTCGACGCTCTGGTTAGGACGTACCCGAGTCAGGTCGAGGTGCGGCGGCTTCGCTGAGTCCCTGTGTCCAACTGGCCTCTTGGCCGCGTCGGGCAATCCGCCAACCCTGAGGAGTGCGGACGTACTCGTCGAGGTACCACATCCCGAGAAACGCGACCCGCGGGTCGCCCGCCTCGACCGGTATCGCGATCGTATTCAGGCACATCACCCGACCCGTTGCCCGGTCGCCGTCGATGCGGATATCCGGGTTGGCCACCAGATGCTGGAATGCGGGAAACTGCGCCAGGCTCTGCGCGAGCCATTCCTGGATTTCGGCGAGCTTGCCCGCGTTACCGCCGAACGCGGTCAAGTCGATGTAGGCGTCGTCGACGAATATTTCGTTCAGCGCATCGAAATCCCGGCTGTCGATCGCGGTCGAGTACGCCACCAGTAAATCCTGAATCTCCAACCGGTCTGAAATCTCCTGAATGTCGAGCACCGAGCCTCCTAGAACGCACTGACGGGAACCGGCGACCGCCCCCTCGATCGCCCGTATCGAAAATTACGGGCTGCGAAGAGTCGGGCACAGGCCCCAACCGGCTGATCTCGCCCTCCGATCGGCTGAGCTTCGGCCGGTGTCGGGATGACCACCCATCCGCAACGCCGACGGGAACGAATGTCGTACGGCTTGTCGCGTCTCGAGATCCGCATAAAACATGGTCAGATACCGGTGCTGCCGCAGCTGGGCGGTGCGGTTGCAGGTAGCGGGAATCGCCGTTATCTGGTCAGCGGCAGTGACTTACCCCGTCGGTATGCGCGAGGCTGGTAGTGGCAGCGGAAGTCGCTGACGGCGATGTCACATCGCCACGGATACGTGAGCCGAGGAGGCCGCCATGGATATCGCAGTCTTGGGCATGGGACGGATGGGGCAAGCAATCGCGGGTCGTCTGCTCGACGGCGGGCATCGCGTGCGGGTGTGGAATCGGACGATGGGCAAGGCCGGACAACTCGTGTCCGCAGGTGCGGAAGAGATGCGAAGCGTCGCCGAGGCGGTGGACGGCGTCGACGTGGCGATCACCATGTTGGCCAACGACACGGCCGTCAGGGCAGTGGCACTGGGGGAGTTGCGAACCTCGCTGGCTCCGGCGTCGAGCTACGTCGACTGTTCGACGGTATCTCCCACACTCAGCGGTGAGCTCGCCGAGGCCTTTCCTCGATTCGTCGCCATGCCCATGCTCGGTGCTCCCGCTGTCGTGAGCGCCGGGCAGGCAGTGCTGCTCGTCGGCGGTGACGCCGACCACGTAGACCCGCTCGGCCCAATGATTTCGTCACTGTCAAACACCGTCCGACGCTACGACACTGCACCACAAGCCCTGACCGCCAAACTGACCAACAACCTCTTGTTGCTTTCTGGAGTAGTCGCACTGGCCGAGGCATTCGCCGTCGGCCGCTCGGGCGGCCTCACGAACGACCAAATGAGCGAACTACTCGGCGCGAGCCCGGTGGTGGCTCCCGGCTTGCACAACCGATTCGACAACGTGCTGACCGGCTCACCCGACGGCTGGTGGACCGCCGCGCTGGGCGCGAAGGACGCAGGCTTGGCGCTGGAAATCGCCCGCGCGGCCGGTGTGGACCTGCCGGAGGCCGAGGTGGTGCGGCACCTCTACGAGACGGCGGCGTCTCGTCACCCGGACGCCGACATCTCCGTCGTCACCGACCTCTACCGGCGCGAGGCGCCAACAACTTAGCGGCAGTGCGGTATTCGACCTCAGTCGTCGGTGGGCTCGGGCGGTATCTGCGGCAACCCCTCGCTGGCACGCAGCTTTTCGGCCATCGCCGTGAGCAGGTTCTGCGACTCTTCCGACAGGTCGAACGCGCGGCTGGACAGTCGCCGCAGCTTGTAGCCCTGCACCTGGGCCAGCAAAGCCAGGTCGTGGTCGATTTTGGCGGCGTAGACATCGTCGGTGAAGTAGTCGGGTTTCACCTTGAAGAACTTCGCCAGCGCGGCGGCGGTCTCGGCGGACGGCTTGCTGCGGCGCCCCGAGCGCAGTTGAGAGAGATAGGGTTTGGACAGCGGGTGGCCCGCCGCCGTCAGCGCCTCGGCGACCTCGGCGTTGGTGTGCGGGGGTCGTCCTTGGGGGTGCACGGTGGCGAACAGTTTGTTCAATCGTTCCGCGAAATCGGCCACTGATTCCCCCAGTCCTTCCGCCACAGCCGAACTTGCCGGTTCAACGATCCGCGATGCCAGATTAAACGACAACGATCGTTTGCGTTAGCTTTTCGTGATCCGACAACTACGGACCGGTCACTTTGGTCAGCCGCGCGAGGGCCTCGGCATCGGCGCTGCCCGGCTCGGCCAGGCCGACCAGCAGCGACTGGCCTGGCGCGTCCTGGACGTCGAAGGCTTGATAGGTGAGCTCGATCCGGCCGACGACCGGATGGTGGAAGACCTTCGTCTTCTGCCCGAGATCGGCGACAGTGTGTTCGCGCCACAGCGTCGCGAATTCCGTACTGCTGTGCAGAAGTTCGGTGACCAGGGCGGCGAGTTGCGGATCCCGGGGATCGTGCCCGGTCGCCAGCCGCAGCGTGCGGACGGTGTCCCGGGCGACCGTCGGCCAGTCGGCGAACAGTTCGCGCGCCGCCGGGTCGACGAACAGGGCGCGAACCATATTGCTGCGGTCGGCCAGGGGTGCGAGCAACGCGTCGGCGAGTGTGTTCGAGGCCAGGATTTCCAGCCGCCGGTTGACGATGTAGGCGACGGCGGTGGCGAAGGTGTCCATCATGTTCAGCAGCGTCGGCGACACCGTGTCGCGGTCCTGCGGCTGCCTCGGGAGGACACCGGCGAGCCGGAACAGATGACTGCGCGCGGCGGAGTCGAGGCGCAGGGCATCGGCGATGGCGTCGACAACCTGACCGGACGGGTTCCGCTCGCGGCCTTGTTCGAGGCGGGTGTAATAGTCGACGCTGACGTCCGCCAAGACGGCGACTTCTTCCCTGCGTAGTCCGCTGACCCGGCGAGCTCCGGTGCTGCTCAGCCCCATCGTCGCGGGGCTCAGCGTGGCGCGTCGACTGCGCAGGAACTCGCCGAATTCGGTGCGGCTCATCTTTCGAATCCTACGTCCGGCTGCCAGGGTGCCCGACACCCAGGAAGCCGCGTCCTGCCTGATGGTGGCGTTTCGGCGCAGGATCGTCGGGTGCGGCGGATGGCCCGGCCGCGGACGACACCGAGGAGGCGACGTGACCGAGGATCAGGTGAAGGCGTGGGTCGACGGATACGTGCATGCGTGGAAGACCAACGCGATCAAGGACATCGGTGCCCTGTTCACCCCGGACGCGGAGTATCACGAGTGGCCGTATCGCACCGACTGGATCGGCCGGGACGCGATCATCGAGGGCTGGCGGGGACGGTTGGAGTGGCAGCAGGGCGGCTGGGAGTTCGCGTGGTCGATCCTGATGATCACCGGCGATACGGTCGCGATCAGCGGCACCGGGGTCTACGCCGAACTCGGCAGCTTCGCCAACCTGTGGACCGTCACCTTCGACAAACGGGGGAAGTGCTCGATGTTTCGGATGTGGAACAACCAACTTTGAGCGCGGAACGCGTTGGTGCTCGCGGGAAACGTAGCCGCGCAGTCGAATCGGGCTCAGCGAGTGCTGGTCAACCCGTTGAGGCCGGCGATCAGTTGTGCGGCGGAGATGCCGTCGCCGAGGTGTTCGACCACGATCAGGCCGGGCATCAGGGTGGTCAGCAGGGTGGCGATGGCGGTGGTGTCGGCGGTGGCGGCGAGGTGTCCGTCGACGCACCACCGCCGCGCTAATTCCGCGAAATTCGCATGGGTGGCGCGGTAGTAGTTGTGGACCAACTCGTGCAGGTGTGGGCGGCGCAGGGCTTCGGTCCAGGCCTGCATGGCGAGTTGCGACAGGTCGTAGCCCTCGTGCTGGCCCCGTCGATGCAGGGCGGCCACCAGCGCGGTGACGGTCTGGTCGGGCGTCGGCGTCGGATCGGCCGCCAGCAACTCGTCGAACAGGCCGCTGATCAGTGAGAGCGCCTCGTCGGCGGTCGCATCGATCAGGTCGTCCTTGCTGGCGAAGTACCGGTAGACCGCGCTGGTGGACAATCCGGTGGCCGCGACGATCTGATCCATCGACGTCGCATGAAAACCGTTGCGCGCGAAACAACTCCAAGCACTGGTCAGCACATGTCGGCGCCGCTGCGCCCAAAGCTCCTCGCTGATCCGCGGCATCATCGCAGTTTAAACAAGAACGCTCGTTTCATCTAGCGAGTGGAGTGCTGGGTCAGGCGGCGGGTTTGAGGCCGGGCCGGCTGACGACCCCGACGGTGACCGCGGACTGGTTCATCACCGTGCCCGCGACGAAGACCACCGCGGGGTTGGTCTGGTTGCCCTCGCCGAGCACCATGTCGCGAACCATGGTGCTGCGGGTGCCGATGATCTGCTCGCTGACCGGATCGATGATGATCTCGTCGAGTTGGGTGCCTTGCGGCACGACGCGGGTGGCGTCCACGAAGCCGAGCGCGGTGCCCTTGCGTCCGTCGAGGTTCGCCACGTTCTCCGCGACTTTGATGCCGGGCAGCCGCAGGAGGGCTTGGTGCAGCACGGTGCGCAGGTCCTTGGGCACCATGCCGGTGGTGAGGAACTCCTGGGCGTCACCGAAGGCATCGAGTTCCGGGCTGATCTTGGCGTCGGGTGAGGGGCCTTCCTTCAGTTTGGCCAGCAACGCGTCCGGGTCCCGTGGTAGCGCGGCGAGGAACTCTGGAGTGGGCCGGTGCCACTTGCCCTCGATCGGGCGGCACGCGGGTTTGTCGACGTTCTCGCCCATATAGCTCCACGACCCGCAGGCGGCCCGCCATTCCCCGGCGAAAGAGCCCTGCTCGAACCACCGTTGTTTCTCGGGGGTGTCTTCGCTGGCGGGTATTATTTTGAACGGCCGGGCATGGTTGCGGCGTTCCATCCATTCGTCGGTCCAGGTCGCGGGCATCCAGATTTCCCGAGTGGACTCCACGTGGTGGGCCACTTCGCCCCGCGAATCCCAGATCCCGTCGCTGCGCGTCCCGACATAGAGGTAGTGGCCGGGGGCCAACCCCAGGTCCGGGTCGGTGGGGGGTTGGATCGCTCCGGGGGTTGGTGGGGATGATTGGTCACCACCGGTCGCGGTGCAGGCGGCGGTCCCCGCGATCACCACGGCGGCCGCGATAGGCAGCCATCGGGACCTGCGCCGTGCGGAAGCGAGCTGGAGCGCCCGGACCCTTACGTCGTTCAGTGGGCGGATATCGTCGTTGATCATCGAGAAAGCACACTCCATCCCGTCAGTGGAAGACGCTTTCCAGAGAACCACCACCTCAACCGATCGGAATCATCAAGCCGTCATCAGTAGCTCATCAGGCCGGGATGCCCTCAGCCGTTGATGACCTGCGGTGCGGCCACGGATTTGAGACCTTCGACGCCGAATTCGAGACCATAGCCCGACTTCTTGACGCCGCCGAACGGGATCATCGGGTGGACACCGCCGTGTGAGTTGATCCAGACGGTGCCTGCCTCGAGGCGGGCGGCGATTGTGCGGGCGGTTGCTTTGTTGCCGCTCCAGACCGACGCGCCGAGGCCGACGTCGAGGGCGTTGGCCATCGCGATCGCTTCTTCGATGTCGTGGTAGCGAATGATCGGGAGGGCCGGGCCGAACTGTTCTTCCGAGACCAGTGGGTTGTCGTTGTCGATGTCGGCGACCAAGGTCAGCGGATAGAAGTTTCCGGGTGCGGTGAGATCAGGATTGCCACCGGTGAGGAGCGTGGCGCCGGACGTTCGTGCCGCCTCGACCAAGCGGGAAACGATGTCGAACTGCTGGCGGTTCTGCAGTGGCCCAAGGACATTGGCTTCGTGCAGCCCGCGTCCCATCGGGGCGTTCGCGGCCACTTCGACGAGTGCCGCGCAGACGGCGTCGTAGATATCGGTGTGGACGTAGAGACGCTTCATGGCCGCGCAGGTCTGACCTGTGTTGATAAACGCGCCCCAGAAGAGGTCTTCAGCGATCGCCTGCGGATCGACATCCGGGAGGACGATGCCCGCGTCGTTGCCGCCCAGTTCGAGGGTCAGTCGTTTCACGGTGTCGGCCGAGCTCTTGATGACGGCCTGGCCGGTTCGGGTGGATCCGGTGAACATCAGCTTGTCGATGTCGGGGTGACTGGCCAGGCGAGCACCCAGTTCGCCCGCGCCGACGACCGCCTGCAGAATATCTTGCGGCAGAACGCTATTGAGCACATCGACCAGTGCGAGCACACTCAGCGGCGTGTATTCCGATGGCTTGACCACGGCGGTATTGCCCATCCGCAGCGTGGGGGCGATCTGCCAGATGGTGATCATCATCGGCCAGTTCCACGGGCCGATCGCACCGACCACGCCGAGCGGCCGGTAGTGCAGTTCCGCGTGGGCGGTGTCGTCGTCGACCAGTGTCTCGCCGGGCAAGGTCGTCGCCGCGGTGGCCCGCAGCCACGCGACGCAAGCGCCCACCTCGAAACGGGCATTGGGACCGTTGAGCGGCTTACCCTGCTCGCGCGAAAGTAGTTCGGCGAGCGGCTCGGTCGCGGCCTCGACCGCGTCTGCCGCGCGCAGCAACAGATCGACGCGGTCCTCGTCGCTGCGCGCGGCCCATCCGCCCTGCGCGGTGCGGGCGCGGCCGATCGCCGCGTCGAGTTCCTCGACGGGCTGGAAACGGACTCGTCCGACCACCTCTCCGGTCGCGGGGTCCGGGATGGCCCGGCCGTCGGGGTCGGTGATGTTCGCGAGGAGGCTCTCGTAGCTGACTGTCGACGTCATTGCCAAGTCCTTCTGTGCTGGGGAGTTCAGTAGCTGCCGCGTGCTGTCCGGTCGTGCGGTGCGCCGATGAATCGGTGGACGAGGGCCTCCGATCCGCGGGCGAGCAGGGCGGCGTCCGCGCCGACGAGCAGGAACGTCGCCCCGTGGTGTGCGTACACCGTCGCCTGCTCCGGGTCGAAAGCGTTCACGCCCACCGGTTTTCCCGCCGCGACGACCTCCGCGAAGACCCGCCGCACCTGTGCCGTGACATCCGGATGGGTCTGCTGACCGAGCAACCCCATGGCGGCCGCGAGGTCACTAGGTCCGACGAAAACCCCGTCGATGCCCGGCGTCTCGGCGATGGCACGGGCGTTGGCAACGCCCTCGACGGTCTCGATCTGCACGAACACCGAGACGTAGTCGGCAGCATTGGTGAGGTAGCCGTCGACGCGATTCCAGCGTGCGGATCGTGCCAACGCGCTCCCGACTCCGCGCTGCCCGATCGGCGGATACTGCGCTGCCGCAGCGACATCGCGCGCCTGCTCCGCGGTGGAGATCATCGGCACCAGGATGTTCTGTGCCCCTAGATCAAGGACCTGTTTGATCACCACGATGTCGCCGACGGGCACCCGAACGACCGGCGTCACGGCGTAGCCGGACACCGCATAGAGTTGTGCCAGAACGGATTCCAGTCCATTCGGTGCATGCTCCATATCGATCAGCACCCAGTCGAGCCCGGACCCGGCCATGATCTCGGCCACCACCGGCGACCCGGTGCTGATCCACCCGCCGTACATCGGCCGGTCGACGGTGGCCAGCGCGTCGCGCAGGGTCCGATTCAGGCGAATCGGCATGAGATCGTTCCCATCGGTCCGTAGTCGGCGAGGATGGTGTCGCCCTTTTCGACCCACAGCGGGCGGGTGAACGACCCGGCGAGCACGATCTCGCCCGCGTCGAGCCGATCGCCGTGCGCGCCGAGCTTGTTCGCCAGCCACGCCACCCCGGTTGCGGGATGGTTGAGCACCGCGGCGGCGACGCCCGACTCCTCGATCGTCTCGTTGCGGTACAGCAGGGCGGATACCCAGCGCAGGTCGATATCCTTGGGCGGCACCGGATTTCCCCCATAGACCATCCCGCCCATCGCCGCGTTATCGCTGATGGTGTCCACAATGGTCCGTCCGGCCAGTTCGATCCGCGAGCTCAGGATCTCCAACGCCGGGACCACGTACTCGGTCGCCCGCAGCACATCGAAGATGGTGGCGCCGGGCCCATCGATCGGTGCGCCGAGCACGAAGGCGAGTTCGACCTCGATCCGCACGTTGGCGAATCGGCCGTGCTCGATGACGGATCCGTTCTCGAAGACCATGTCGGCGAAGATCGCCCCGTAGTCGGGCTCGGTGATGCCGGTCGCCGCCTGCATCACCTTGCTGGTGAGACCGATCTTCCGTCCGACGGGTTTACGTCCGCTCGCGATACCGCGTCGCCGCCATTCGTTCTGCACCGCATACGAATCCGCCACGGACATCTCGGGATAGCGAGCAGTCAGCAACGGGATGGTGCGACGGTCACGTTCGGCGGCAGCCAACTCGTCGGCGATCGCCGCGATGTCCTTGGTGGGCAGCATCGGTTGTCCTCTCAGAGTTGCGCGCCGAGCTTGTATTCACCCTGCGCCCGGCCGGATTCGGACTTGCGGGTGTAGGAGAACCCATCCGCGCCGATCGTGACGGCCATCTCCGATTCGTCGGTCCGCATGGCGATCGGCTGCGGGTTGCCGTCCAGATCGAGGACGGGCGATGCGTCGGTGTACCAACTCGGTACCACCGGGCTGCCCCACCAGTCGCGCCGCTGATTGTCGTGCACATCCCAGGTGACCACCGGGTTGTCGGGATCCCCGGTGTAGTAGTCCTGGGTGTAGATCTCGATGCGGTGCCCGTCGGGGTCGCGCAGGTACAGGTAGAAGGCGTTCGAGACACCGTGCCGGCCGGGTCCGCGTTCGATGAGGTCCGACATTCGCAGCGCGCCGAGCTTGTCGCAGATGGCGATGATGTTGTGCTTCTCGTGAGTTGCGAAGGCCACGTGGTGCATTCGCGGCCCGTCACCGCCGGTCATCGCGGTGTCGTGCACCGTGGACTTGCGTCGCAGCCACGCCGCGTACACCGTGCCGTCGGCATCCTGGATGTCCTCGGTTACTCGGAAGCCCAAGTCCTCCATGTACTTAACTGCCCGTGGGACGTCCGGGGTGACTTGGTTGAAATGGTCGAGCCGAACCAGCGCGCCCGGGCTGTACAGCTCGTAGTGCCACGCGAGGCGCTCGACATGCTCGACGTCGTAAAAGAATTCGTACGGAAAGCCGAGCGGGTCCTCGACCCGCACCGAGTCGCCGACGCCCTTGGTGAAGCCCGCTGCGCGCCGCTCGACGCGGCAGCCGAGCTCGGCGTAGAACTTGACCGCCCGGTCGAGCTCCGCCGGGCCGCGCACCCGGTAGGCGAACGCCGCGACGGCGGCGATCGGACCCTTGCGGAGCACGAGGTTGTGGTGGATGAACTCCTCGAAAGACCTTAGGTAGACCGTATTCTCGTCCTCCTCGGTCACCACGAGGCCGAGGATGTCGACGTAGAAGTGACGCGATCGCGCCAGGTCTGTGACGACGAGTTCCATGTAGGCGCAACGGAGTACGTCCGGTGGCTTCGCCTTTGGCGTGGGGAGGGGATTGGTCGCGTGAATCGGATCTTCGTCGGTCACAACGGGTTCGGGGGAGACGGTCACGATGGTTCCTGCTTGCCGAAGGTCGGGTTATTGGCTGCGCCCAAGGTGATATGTACAGCCTGTTGATCGGTATAGAAGTCGATGGAGCGATAGCCGCCCTCGTGGCCGAGTCCGGAGGCTTTCACACCACCGAACGGAGTCCGTAGATCACGGACATTGTTGGAATTGAGCCACACCATGCCCGCTTCGACCGCCTGCACGAAGGTGTGTGCCCGCTTGAGATCGTTGGTCCAGACGTAGGCGGCCAGCCCGTACCGGACACCATTCGCGAGCGCCAGCGCCTCCTCGTCGGTATCGAACGGCGTGATCGCGACCACCGGCCCGAAAATCTCCTCCTGGAAGATCCGGGCGTCCGGCTTCACATCGGCGAATACCGTTGGTGCCACGAAGTTTCCGGTATCGAAGCCGTCGGGTCGGCCGCCGCCGGCGACCAGGCGTCCCTCGGACTTGCCGATCTCGACATAGCTCATCACCTTGTCGAAGTGCTCCGGATGCACCAGGGCGCCCACTTCGGTCTTCGGATCGTGCGGGTACCCCACGACAACCCGCTTCGCCTGTGCGGCATAGCGTTCCACGAACTCGTCATAGATCGACCGCTCGACGAGGATGCGGCTACCGGCCGTGCACCGCTCCCCGTTGAGCGAGAACACCCCGAAGATGGTCGCGTCGATGGCGGCGTCGAGGTCTGCGTCGGCGAAAACAACGGCGGGACTCTTACCGCCCAGCTCCATCGACAATCCCTTCAGCGCCGCCGCGGCATTCCCGAAGATCAGCTGCCCGGTGCTGCTTTCGCCGGTGAACGAGATCAACGGCACGCCAGGGTGTTTCACCAACGCGTCGCCCGCCTCCGCGCCGAGCCCGTTGACGAGGTTGAACACACCGTGCGGCAGCCCGGCCTCCTCGAAAATCCCGGCCCACAGCGACGCCGACAGCGGCGTGAACTCGGCGGGCTTGAGCACCACGGTGTTTCCAGTGGCCAGCGCCGGAGCCAGCTTCCAGGACTCCAACATGAACGGGGTATTCCACGGCGTGATCAACCCGGCGACGCCGATCGGCTTGCGGTTGACGTAGTTGAGCTGCTGCCCCGGCACCTTGTAGGTGTCGTCCACCTGGGCGACGACGAGGTCGGCGAAGAATCGGAAGTTCTCGGCGGCACGGCGCGCCTGCCCGAGCGCCTGGGTGATGGGCAACCCCGAGTCGAACGATTCCAGTTCGGCCAGCCGAGCGTCCCGGGATTCGACGATGTCCGCGATCCGATGCAGAATCCGCGACCGCTCGCGGGGCAGCATGCGCGGCCACGGTCCCGTGGTGAAGGCCTTGGTCGCGGCGATCACGGCCAGGTCGATGTCGGCCTTCTTGCCCGCGGCGGCCTGCACGTAGACCTCGTTGGTGACAGGGTCGAGAACATCGAAAGTGTCGCCGCCGACCGAGTCGACGAACGCACCATCGATGTAGTGCTGGATCCGCGCCGGTAGGTCGGCGGGCGTGTGCGGAGTGGCGGATGTGCGCACCGCGTTCGTCATGAGCGACTCCAGGGTTCAGATGGCCGTCAGGCCGGGCTCGTCAGGGTGTTCGTGCGCCAGGTAGGCGTCCAGCGTGGCCGCGCGATGCCTGCGGGCGACCTGCTCGATCTCGCCGAGCGGCGCACCGATCTCGATGAGGCGCACGATGTTCTCGTGCTCGCGCACGGATTCGTGGGCGCGCCCCGGCACGAAGGAGAACGTCGACGAACGCAGATGTCCCAGTCGGGCCCACTCCGCCTCGACGAGGGTGACGATGCGCGGATTCACGCACTTGGTGAACAGGATCGAATGGAACTCGTGGTTGAGTGCGGTGAACGCGCTCGGGTCGAAATCGTCCAGCGACTCGATCATCCGATCGTTGACCGCTCGCGCCCGGCGCAGGTCGTCTGCGGATAATCGCCCGGCGGCGAGGGCCGTCGCCGCGCCCTCGAGGACGCTGAGCGCCTGCATGCTGTGCCGATATTGCGAATCGTCGACCATCGAAACCTGCGCGCCCACATTGCGTTCGAAGGTGACCAGGCCCTCGGCCTCGAGCTGCCGGATGGCCTCGCGCACCGGCACCACGCTCATGTCGAGATCCTTGGCGATGGCGCTGAGCACCAGCCGGTACCCCGGCGTGTACTCCTGACGCGCGATCCGCTCCTTGAGCCAGTGATACGCGACCTGCGACTTACTCTGTGTACCACTGGAATTCACCGATTTTGCCGCCACTGTCGGTACCTCGCCTTCCATTCCGCATCGGGGGGAAACAGGCCGTGCACCGGGTGCCCGGCGCCGACCTGCTCGGCGATCCAGCTGTCCAGGACCTCCTGCTCGAGAGCATCGTCGACCACTTCTTCGGCGATGCTCGGGGGTAGCACAAGCACACCATCCCCGTCGCCGACGATGATGTCGCCGGGCTGGACGGTGGCGCCGCCGCAGGAGATGGTGAGGTCGCAATCCCATGGCACGTGCCTGCGGCCGAGCACCGCCGGATGCGGACCGGCGGCGAAGACCGGGAGACCGATCTCGGCGACAGCATCGTGGTCACGGACGCCGCCGTCGGTCACCACACCGGCTGCCCCACGCACTTTGGCCCGGAGCGTCAGGATGTCGCCCAGCGTGCCCGATCCGGTCTCGCCGCGCGCCTCGATCACGATGACCTCGCCCGGAGCCACGGTGTCGAACACCCGCTTCTGCGCGTTGTAGCCGCCGCCGTGCGAGGTGAACAGGTCTTCCCGATTCGGCACGAACCGCAGTGTCCTAGCGGTGCCGACGAGCCTGGTTCCGGGCCGCGTCGGCCGCACGCCGTCGATGGAGACGTTGTTCAGGCCGCGCTTGCGCAGCTGCTGCGACAACGCCGCGACCGGCACTCGGGAAAGTTTGTCGCGCAGCTCGTCGGAGAGCCCGGAAACCTCGGAAAGTCCTGCGGCGGAGCGGGATCCCCATGCTTCGGCGCGCTGTGTGTCGTCGACCGACGGGAGGGAACCGAGGGACGCGTCGAACTCGCTGGTGCCTTGAACGACCATGGTGGCCAGCCGCCCGGAAGTGGGTGCGCCCGCTGCGTCTGGCGCGTCGACTTCGACCTCGACCACATCGCCGGGAGCGACGACCGACGACCCCGCCGGTGTTCCGGTGAGGATCACGTCGCCCGGCTCGAGGGTGAAGTGCTGCGAGAGGTCCGAAACGAGCTGGGGGAGTGTGAAGATCAGGCCCGACGAGCTGTCCTCTTGGGCGAGAACGCCGTTCACCCAGGTGCGCACGCGCAGTGCCGTGGGCTCGATCGTCCGCGCATCAATAAGGTTCGGCCCCAAGGGTGTAAAGCCGTCGCCGCCCTTGGAGCGTACGTTGGATCCCTTGTCATTGGCCCGCAGGTCATACAATCCGAAGTCGTTGCCAGCGGTGATCGCCGCGACGTGCTTCCACGCGTATTCGATCGGCACCCGACGGGCGGGACTCCCGATGATCAGCGCGATCTCTCCTTCGAACGCCAAAAGTTCCGTGCCCGAAGGCCGTTCGATAACACCGCCGGTGGCCGCGACCGAACTGCTCGGCTTGAGGAAGTACGACGGGTGCGCGGGCCGACGCCCCCGCTGGTCCGCCCGGGAGGCATAACTCAGGTGAACCGCGATGATCTTGCCCGGCCTGGTCGGCAGCGCGGAAAATCGACGATCACCAGCATCGTTGTCGATCTTCATCGGCCTCCCTCAACCGCTCTTGCATCGTATCTCAAATCGTATATTATCTGTGAGGCGCCTCGCAAGTGACGCAGATCGCATTTCGTAGCCCCACCGCCGAATTCGTAACGGACAGGCGTGCAGTCGGGCTCGGCACCTGGAGTTCCCATGACCCCTGACAGTCCGGCGACGAACGAGCCGGTCGTCCACGACCATCAATTGCGGCGAGGCGCGCTCGGGGTATTCGGTGTGACGTTCTTCGTCATCTCCGCGGCCGCGCCGCTGACGGCGATGGCGGGCGGCGCACCGGTGGCGATGCTGCTCGGCAACGGGCCGGGCGTGCCGGGGGCCTACCTGCTGACCGTCGGCACACTGCTGGTGTTCGCCGTCGGCTATACCGCGATGGCCCGTCATCACACCAGCACCGGCGCGTTCTACTCCTACATCACGCGCGGACTGCGCCAGCAATTCGGCGGTGCCGCAGCCTATCTGGCGCTGTTGAGCTACAACGCCATGCAGATCGGACTCTGGGGCCTGTTCGGCGCGGCGACCGGTGGGTTCTTCGCCGACGAGTTCGGTATCGCCGTCGGCTGGTGGGTGTACGTGCTGATCGGCATCGCCCTCGTCGCGGTGCTCGGATACCGGCAGATCGACCTCTCGGTGAAGATGCTGTCGATCCTCGTGGCGGCCGAGTTCCTCGTCGTCCTCGTGCTTGCGGTGGTGATCGCGGTGCGCGGCGGCGACTTCGGGACCACCTCGCTGAGCGCAACTCCGCTGACGCCGACCGCGCTGACCAGCGGCTCGCTGCCGATCGCGCTGCTGTTCTGCTTCGCGTCGTTCGTCGGCTTCGAGGCCACCGCGATCTACAGCGAGGAGGCCACGGACCCGAAGCGGACAGTGCCGCGGGCGACGTTCCTCTCCGTGCTCACCATCGGCGTCGTCTACACGGTCGTCACCTTCATGATGATCAACGGCGCGGGTGTCGACAGCACCCGGGGCTTCATCGAAAAGCTGGTGGACCCAACGACATTCCTGTTCGAGCTGTCGAATTCCTATATCGGTCCCTGGTATTCGACGATCATGCGGTTCCTGTTCTGTACCAGCGTCTTCGGGGCCGTGCTCGCGTTCCACAACGCGGTGGCCCGCTACACCTACGCGCTCGGGCGGGAGGGTCTGCTGCCCGGCCGCGCGGGCCGGACCCACGTCGTGCACCGGAGTCCGCACGTCGGCTCGGTCGCGCAATCGGTGCTGGCGACAGTGGTGGTGGCGGTTTTCGCGGTGACCGGGCAGGACCCCGTGCGGGCGCTATTCACTTGGCTGACCAACCTCGGCACGCTGGGCGTCATCGCGCTGATGGCCGCGTGCTCGTTCGCTGTCGTCACGTTCTTTCACCGGAATCGGGACCTGGACCAGAATCTCGTCCGAACGCTCCTCGCGCCGATGGTGGCCGGCGCTGCCCTGGTCGCCATCCTCGGCTATGCGATCGGGAACTTCGGCCTGCTGATCAGCGCCGGCGGCGCCCTCGTCTGGCTGCTGCCGAGTTTGCTGCTGGCCGCTGCCGCCGCCGGAGTTGTTGCGGCACTGATTCTTCGAGCGCGATCACCGCAGCGGTACGTGGAGATGGGGCGTCATTATGTCTGAAACATTGCACGCCAATGCGACGGTGTGGACAGCCGACGAGTCGGCACCCGAAGCTTCGGCGTTCCTGGTCCGGAACGGCATCGTCGTCGCGGTGGATCCCACGCCCGGCGAGCTGACCGGCCGCGAGACCGTGGTGGATCATGGTGGGGCGTTCGTCATGCCCGGTCTCGGTGATGTGCACACGCACCATCTCGTGGCAGGTCGCGCCGACCTCTTCGAGTTGGCGTTGGACGCGACCGCATCGCTGGAGACTGTGCTCACGTCCGTCGCGGGGTGGGCAGCCGGTCTCGACAGTGAAGCGTGGGTCGTCGGCGGCGGCTGGGGAAGCACACTGGCGCAAGCTATTTCGACTCCTGATGTGCTGCGCCGTCTTGACCGGGCTGCCGGTGGCCGCCCGGTGCTGCTTCGCGACGACAGCTGCCACAACCGGTGGGTCAGCTCGCGGGCCATAGAACTGGCGGGCATCAGCGCGTCCAGCCCGAACCCCGCGGACGGCGAGATCGTGCGCGATCAGGTGACCGGCGAGCCGGTCGGTCTGCTCATCGAATCGGCGCTCATTCCGGTGGAGCGGGCGTACGCGGCGTCGCTGGGCGACAGCACCGCACTCGATGCCGCAGGCTGCCGTAGAGCCATCGAAATGCTGCACAGCTTCGGCATCACGCACTTTCAGGATGCCGCGGCGTCGTTGCCGATGCTCCGCGCGCTCGCCGACCTCGACCGTCGCGGCGACCTGAAGGCATGGGTCGTGACATCGGCGCAGATCAACGACCGAATCTTCGGCACCGATCCGATCGGTGTCCCGCTGCTCGACGCTGTCGAACGGTATCGGACCACCCATCACCGGCCCGACTTCGTCAAGATCTTCCTCGACGGCGTGCCCACCTCACGCACCGCGTTGTTCCTCGAGCCATATCTGCCCGACGCGGAGCACGGGGACAAGTGGGTGGGGGAGAGTGCGATGACGCCCGCTGAACTCACCGGCTGGCTGCTCGAGGTGGCCCGGCGTGGGCTCGGCGCCAAGGTGCACTGCACCGGCGACGGTGCTGTCCGAATGCTGCTCGACGCGGTGGCCGAGGTTCGCGCCGCGGGTTACGCGGACACCATCGTGCAGCTCGCGCACGGCGAGTACATCGCCGAGGCGGATCTGCCCCGGGTCGCCGAGTTGAACGTCGTCGCGGATCTTTCACCGCCGCTGTGGTTTCCGGGAGTCATCTTCGAGGCACATTGCCAGTGCCTCCCGCGTGATCGCGCAATTCGGATGTGCCCCAACAGGACTCTGCTCGACTCGGGCGTGCTGCTGGCCGGTGGATCGGACTGGCCGGTCATGCCGAGCCCGAATCCGTGGATCGGTATCCAGGGCTTGGTAACTCGGGCCGACCCCACCGGGGCGTTCCCCGGGACCCTGGGGGCCGAGCAAGCGCTGACGGTGTCCGAGGCGCTGCGGGCGTACACCATCGGCGTCGCGCGGGCGAGCGGGCTCGGCGCTGTCACCGGGTCGCTCACGCCAGGTAAGTCCGCCGATTTCACTGTCCTGGACTGCGATCCGTTCGCGATCGACCCGGCTGAATTGGTCGACACCAAGTCCGTACAAACCTGGTTTGCCGGACATCCGGTCCACACGGCGCAGTAGTCAAGGAAGCAGCATGGATACGCCCTCGATCGACTTTCTCTACCTGTCCGAACCCGACATGATCGCGGCCGGGGTCACCGATATGCCCGCCTGCGTCGACGCCATGCAGGAGACCTTCGTGCTGCTGCATCGGGGCGATTACCGCATGGCAGGCCCGAACAGCGATTCACACGGGGCGATGATCACCTTCCCGGACGACTCGCCGTTCCCGAATATGCCCGCCAATACCGCGGAGCGAAGGTTCATGGCGATGCCCGCCTACCTAGGCGGTAGCTTCGGCACCAGTGGGATGAAGTGGTACGGATCGAATATCGCCAACCGCGACAAGGGATTGCCGCGTTCGATTCTGATGTTCCTACTCAGCGATACCGATACCGGTGCGCCGCTCGCGCTCATGTCGGCAAATCTGTTGTCCGCCTATCGAACCGGGGCGGTGCCGGGGGTCGGTGCTCGGCTGTTGGCTCGGCAGGACTCGCGCGTGGTCGGCATCGTCGGGCCCGGTGTCATGGCGCGGACCTCGCTCGCCGCCTTCATTGCGGCCTGTCCGGAGCTCGATACCGTCAAGATCAAGGGGCGCAGTCAAGGGAGCATCGACGGCTTCGTCAAATGGGTCGCCGAGGAGTTTCCCCAGCTCGAAACGATCACTGTGGGCACTATCGAGGACGCGGTGCGCGACAGCGATATCGTCACTTTTTGCACCACCGGTGTGCCTGGTGATCCCGCGAGTTACCCGACCGTCGTTCGTGATTGGGTGCGGACGGGCGCATTTCTGAGCATGCCTGCACCGTGCAATATCGACGAGTCGATGCAGGCGCCGGATGTCCGCAAGGTTGTCGACAACGTGCGTCTGTACGAGGCGTGGGCCGAGGAAACCGGGTACCCGTCGCACAACACGATTCCGATCATCGGGTGCAAGTTCATGGACATGATCCATGACGGGGCGATGCGCAAGGACGATCTGGTGGATCTCGGCGCGATCGCGGCCGGAGCTCAGGTGGGTCGCCGCGATGACGACGAGATCGTGCTCCTCTCGGTCGGCGGCATGCCCGTCGAGGATGTCGCCTGGGGAACGGTGGTGTATCGAAACGCCGTGGCACGGGGGATCGGCACCACCCTGAACCTGTGGCAGTCGCCCGCACTGGCATGACAGCGGAAAGGTCTAACAATGGATGCTGATGTAGTTGTCATCGGATTGGGCAGCGCCGGTTCGATGGCGTTGTGGCAGTTGGTAAAACGCGGACTCGACGTGATCGGTATCGAACAGTTCGGCATCGGCCACGCCCGCGGCTCGTATGCCGGGGACTCGCGACTGTTCCGGTCCGCTGTGCACGAGGGACCGCGGTACGTGCCACGGCTGCGGCGAGCGCGCGAGCTGTGGCAGGAGTTGGAGCGGGAGACCGGCAGGCGCCTCTACGACGAGTGCGGCGCGCTGCAGATCGGCACGGCGGGCTCGGGCGGCATCGCCAAGTCCATCGCCTCGGCCGAGCAGTTCGAGTTACCGCACGAGGTGCTCGACGCGGCGGCGTTGCGGGCGCGGTACCCGCAACACCGCATCGATGACGACACCGTCGCCGTGTTCGACCACCACGCGGGCAGCCTGTATCCCGAGGCGAGCGTCCTCGCCGCCGTCGAAGCGGCGAAAGCCTATGGCGCACGGGTGATTACCAACGCCGAGGTCACCGACTTCGACGAACGCGGCGGCCGACTGGAGTTGGTGACGCCCGAGGTCCGGGTCACCTGCGCCAAAGTTGTGGTGGCAACGGGATCTTGGACCCTTCGCCTCCGGCCGGATCTCAAAGGATTTCTGCAGATCCTGCCCCTGTCACTCACCTGGTTCATGCCGCATCATCCCCAATGGTTCACCGCCGACCGCTTTCCGGTGTTCATCCGCGACGAGGACGGTGTGCACCTGTATGGAACCCCCAGCCACGACTCCTACAGCGTGAAGGTCGCCACGGAGCCACTGTGGGCCGCGATCCCGTCCCCGGACGACATCCCGGTCTTCAGTCGCGACGACCTACGCCGAATCAGCACATGGGCAACGAACTTCATCCCCGACCTGAACCCCGAGCCAGTCCGCTACTCGATGCACCACGACCTCTGCGCCCCCGGCGACCTCCCCCTCGTCGATCTGGACGAGGACACCGGAATGCTGCTACTCACCGCGTTTTCAGGACGCGGCTTCAAGTTCGCGCCGGTATTCGGCGAGATCGCCGCCGATCTCATCACCGGAACCCCGAATGAGCTCTGGGACCCCAGCTTTGCGCTGTCCGCGCATCCGAGGTGAGCTCAGGAGTTCGCTTGACGGTCTTGCGGCGTGGTGTGTTCGGCGAGATCGCCGCCGATCTCGTCACCGAGACCTGAAACGTGTTCTGGGATCCGAGTTTTGCGCTGTCCGCGCGCCCGAGGTGAGCTCAAGAGTTTGCTCGACGTTCCTGCGTTGTGGTGCGTTCGGCGATGGCGCGCAGGGTGCCGAGTTTGTGGTCTCTGGCGGCGAATTCGATCTCGCGTAGGTCGGCGCCGGTCTCGATGAGGTCGACGAGGTGTTCGTGTTCGGTGATCGATCCGTGCGCGCGGCCGGGGATGAACGCGAACGAAGTCCGGCGCACCCGGTCCAGCCGGGCCCACTCGGCGCCGGCCAGCGTCCGGATGTGGGAGTTGGGGCAGCGCTGCAGGATCACGTCGTGGAAGCGATGGTTGAGTTCGGTGAAGGCAGCCGGGTCGAAGGCGGTCAACGCCTGCGACATCTGCTGGTTGAGGGAGCGGGCGCGGGCGATGTCGGCCCTGCGCATCCGCGGGGCAGCCGCGGCGGTCGCGTACCCTTCCAGCACCGCCAAGGTCTGCATGGCTTGCTGATACTCACCGGTGTCCAGATGTGCCACGCGGGCACCGACATTCCGGATGAACTCGACGTACCCCTCGGCCTCCAACCGTCGCACAGCCTCGCGCACCGGCACCGCGCTGACGCCGAATTCCCTGGCGAGCTGTTCGAGCACGAGGCGATACCCCGGCCCGTACTCGCCTGCGACGATGCGGGACCGGATGAGCTCGTACGCGGCCTCGTGTTTGGACCCGGCATCGCCTTCCATAACCATGATTCTGCGGCCGTTTCGCCGCGCGGCATCGCGCACCCGGTGTCCATCCGTTGACTTCACGCGCACACTGTCGCGGCCGGACCTGCGCCGGGCCCGGGCAGGCGGCGACGATCCATCGGGTGACGGATTACGACTTGCACGCCGACTACATCGTGGTCGGCGCGGGCACGGCCGGTTCGGTGGTCGCGCGCAGGCTGCTCGACCGCACGGATGCCACCGTGCTGGTGCTCGAAGCGGGCCAGGCCGATACCAATCCGGCCATTCACGACCCGCAGCGGATGCACGAACTGTGGCATACGGCCGAGGATTGGGACTACTTCACCGTCGCCCAGCCGCACGCCGCCGGTCGCCGCCTGCACGTGCCGCGCGGGCGGGTGCTCGGCGGTTCGCACGCCCTCAACGCGACCATCTACGTGCGGGGCAACCCGGCCGACTACGACTCGTGGGCCGAGTGCGGCGATCCCGGGTGGTCGTGGCGGGAGATCGAACCGTTGTTCCGGCGGATCGAGCGCTACGATCGCGACGACTCCGGAATCAAAGGCACCGCCGGGATGCTCGATGTGCTCAGCGATTACGCGGTCGATCCGATCCAAGAGGCGATCCTGGCGGCCGCCGAGCAGGCCGGGGTGCCTGCCAATCCGGATTACAACAGCGGGGTACAAGACGGTGCGGGGCGGGCCCAGTTCACCCTCCGCGACGGGTTGCGCAGAACCACCGCCGACGCTTATCTCAAACCAGCACTTGGGAATTCGAGATTGAGCATGCACACCGGCGCGCGGGTGCACCGCGTCCTGGTGCGGCAGGGCCGGGCCGTCGGCGTGACCGGCAGCATCGACGGTCATCCGTTCCAGGCATCAGCGCAGGCCGAAGTAGTGCTGACCGCGGGCGCGATCGATTCGGCCGCGTTGCTGCTGCGCTCGGGCATCGGGCCCGCCGATGAGCTGCGGTCCGCCGGGATCGAGCCGATCGCCGATCTGCCGGGCGTCGGCCGAAACCTGCGCGACCACTGGCTGGTGCCGGTGATCTTCAGCGCCGAGCGCGAGATCGTGCACACGCCCGGACTGCCGCACGCACAGACGCAGCTGTTCTGGCGCAGCGAGCCCGGCCTGGACGTCCCCGACGTGCAGCCCCTGCATTTCAGCGTCCCGCTGTACGAGCCGTGGATGTCGGGGCCCGCCAATGGATTCTCACTCATGGCCGGACTGATCCGCCCCGACAGCGTCGGACGGCTCATCGTGGCCGGCACCGAGGGGCCGACCCTGATCGACCCGAAAGTTCTTGCGGCACCATCAGATCTGTACCGACTCGCAGATGCAGTGACACTGTGCAGGAAGATCGGTGCCGCACCCGCACTGGAGCCCTGGGGCGCGGTCGAGCAGTATCCAGGCCCCGGCGTGCGAGCAGGCACAGACCTGCGTGACTACATCCGGCAGACAGTAATCAGCTACCACCACGTGAGCGGAACATGCGCGCTCGGCGTCGGCCCCGAGGCGGTGGTAGATCCGGCCCTGCAGGTACGCGCGGTGACGGGGCTCCGGGTCGCCGACGCCTCGGTGATGCCGACCATCACAACGGGCAACACCAACGCGCCGACCATGGTCATCGCCGAACGAGCCGCCGACCTAATGGCGCCCCAGTAGCGCGAATCCGCCTGCCCGGCAGGGCACAGCTGGTTGTCCGATCACACACGGGCCGCTGATTCCGCGAGTGGCGAGTCTGCGGTGGGCAGCATGGGGGATGACGGTCCAGACAGGCATCAATGGTGCATCTGATCATGCCGGTGTGGTAGCGCGAATCCGCTTGTCCCGCAGGGCGCGGTGGGTTGTGCGGTACTGCACGGGCCGGCGGCTCCACGGGTTGTAGGTGTGCGCCGGGCAGCACAGGGCGGTGCCGGTCCCGACAGGTATCGACGGTGCATCTGATTGTGCCGGTGTGGTTGCGCGAATCTGCTCGTCTCGCAGTATGTGGTGTGTTGTCCAGTGGTGTACGGGCCGCCGGTTCCGTGAGTGGCGAGGGTGGGCAGCATAGGGCGGTCACGATCGCGACTCCTATCGACGGCGCATCCGCCGGGCAGCACGGGGCGATGACTGTCCCGACAGGGTATCGACGGTGCGTTTGATTGAGCCGGTGCGGTAATGCGAATGTGCTTGTCGCGCAGCGCGTGGTGGGTTGTCCGGTACTGCACGGGCCGCTGATTCCGCGAGTGGTGGGTGTGGATGCCGGGCAGCATGGGGCGGTGCCGGTCCCGACAGGGTATCGACGGTGCATCTGATTGCGTCGGTGTGGTTGCGCGAATCTGGTTGTCGTGCAGGGCACGGTGGGTTGTCCGGTACTGCACGGGTCGTCGAATCCGCGAGTGGCGAGTGTGGGTGCCGGGCAGCATGGGGCGATGACGATCCTGACTCGTGTCGACGGCGCATCCGCGGCGGGCCGCTTGCTGTTGGATCTGGTGGTCGATGACCCGGCGAACTTTCGTGGTCGCGTCCGCGGGCACGCGGCGGGGGAGTTGGTGTTCGCGGAGGTGTCCGCGATCGCGCATCGTGCCGTGCGCGATGGCAGCGAGGCGTATTACAAAGTGCTGGTGCCGGTTCAGGGGTACTGCGTGCTGAACCAAGCCGGATGTCAAGTGCGGCTCGGCCCGAGTGATGTTGCGGTGCTGGATATGTCGCAGCCCTACCAGGTGCTGTTCGACACCGCCTGCCGGTTGCGGATCGCCGTGTTTCCGCACCGCGTGCTACGGCTGCCAATGGCCGAAGTCGATGCGATCACCGCCACCGCGTTGTCGCGGCGACACCCCGCGACGGCCCTGCTGCCCGCATTGCTGGCCGGAATGACCACCAGAACAACCGAATTCGGCACTCTCGAATTGCTACGGCTGGCCGACACCGTCATCGACCTGGTGACGACCGCGTTGGCCGCGCATATAGGCGCGGATCCAGCGGCGACCGCCCACGGCGTGTTACCCCGAGTCAAGGCGTTCCTCGAAGACCACCTCGACGACCCAGAACTCTCTCCGGCGATGGCAGCGTCCGCCGCGCACCTGTCACTCGGCTACCTGCACAAGCTGTTCCGCGCCGAGGGTGCCACGGTGTGCGGGTGGATCCGCCAGCGACGACTCGAATGCTGCCGCGCCGACCTGACCGATCCCGCCTTGTACGAGCTCACGGTCGCCGCGGTGGCGGCGCGGAGGGGCTTCGTCGATGCAGCCCACTTCAGCCGGTTGTTCAAATTGACCTACGGCGTGCCACCTCGCGAGTACCGAATCCTCAACGGAATCGGCAACTTTCCGCTGACTGCCGATACTGACTAGGCCAGATTTGGATGCCGGTTCATCGCCGTCGTTGGGACAGCTCCGGTAGGTCGATCATCGCGACACACTCTTGCTGACGCTTTCACGCCTGTCGCCATCGATGATTGAGCACGTGTGCGAAGACGACTGTGGTGTCCGATTTCGCTGGGATAGTGGGGTTTTGTTGGCGGAGACACTTCGTGAAGGTGGACGCGTCCCACGTATTTACCCAATAGTGCTGGGCACGTCGTCTGCCGTACCCGGCCTTCCCCGCACGGTCAGGCGCGCGACGTGGACTTCCAGCCTGGCTGGCCAGCTGTGGCGTATCGAGACCTTCGGAACCCAAGTTCGGTGCGTATCGGCCCGTTCCAGCGTCGCCAGGCAGCTGCCGTTGCGCGACAGAGGCTTTCGGAGAATCGAGTCGAGTCAAATGGTCGCTACTTGATCTTCAACAACGACCTTTTGACTCGACTCGATCCTGCAAACGACCATTTGACTCGACTCAACGCAGCCACGACGACTTGACGTAGGAAGCAGCAGGGTAAGGCCGGGAACCGCACCTCACGCGCCCAGCACTACTCGATCATTGCCGAACAAGCACATCTCCCCGGACCGTGTTGCATCGGCAGCACCGCACCCCGCACCCGGCACGCAACCAACAACGAAAGTCGGCGCGGTCCTCGGGATCACCGAGAATACTTCCGCCGCAACGCCTTCCTTATCCGCGAGTGAAGGCGATGTCGCTCGGGATGGACGCCTATGGTGCCGCTCCGGTTCCGGTCGAGCTCGGCGAGAGCGAGATCAAGGACGCAAAGAATCGTTGCCTCGACTACGCTCCCGTCAGCAGCGGCTTACCGTTCACCGGAAAATGCAATGGCGGCGACGAACAGCAGTGGACCCTGTCGGACTGAGTCCGACTCGGCTCGCAGTATCTGCGGCCCAGTTGCGATTCGACGCTGTTCTCCACTATGGCGTTACGGTCGCATGGCCGCCTGGACCGCGGCGGTGTCGGTGAACTGTTCGAAGCGTACGACCTTCGCGTTGGACAGTCGCCATACGTGCACGAACCGGGCGGTCATCCAGTGGCCGGTCGCTCGGAATGTGCCGGAGTAGTTGCCGATTCCGATGACTATGCCGGTTCCGGCGCCCGCGATCTCGTCGACTGCGGCCGTGTAGCCGTCCCATTCGGCGGCGATGCGGGCGAAGACGTTGTCGCGCACCGCGTTCGGGCCGATATAGGTGCCTGCGTAAGGGAACCCGGCCATCTCGGTCCACGCCACGTCCGCGGCCAGCGGGGCCAGCATGCCGGGCAGATCGCCACGGTCGGAGGCGGCGTAGTGGGCCGTGATCACCTGGAGGTCACGGTGCATGGCGTTGCTCTCCTTCAAATCGGTTGTCCGTCTTGGGGATACTGCACGCGGCCGAGGTCGGTGATGTGGGCGCCGCCGGGTGCGTTGCGCACCGCGCCGCCGTGGCCGATGCCGAAAAACTTTCCGGTGGAACGCATTGCGGCGAGGTCGTAGAGCCAGGTCGCGGCGACGGGGATCAGGAATTCGCGGAAGGTGAATACGTAGAAGTCGTCCGCGAGTTTCCAGGTGGTGGCGAGGTCCACGTCGCCGTGGCCGCGTTGTTCGCCGACCAGGCATTGCCAGCAGTAGCGCTCAGAGCTCAGATAGACGTGCTCGTAGAGATGGTTCGGGCTGTACCGGTACAGAGCCCGCCAACCAACGAGATCCCGAGTGGGGCCCGGGATTTCGCCGCTCGGGACGCGTCCGTCGCCGGGATCGACGACCCCGGCGATGAACCGCTGCGACACCTGTGGAACACCAGGGGTCGGTTGCTCGGCGATGGTCGACTCGATCGTCACCGTGCGCGCCGTCGGCAGGTGCAGCACCGTGACCTCACTGACGTACGGCCTGTCGTCGAACGTCTGGTCGAGGAAGAATACGTCGGGGGAGACCTGGATCGCCTGGTACCAGTCCGTGCCCGAATCCGCGTCGCGCGCCCACCGCACCTGATCGGCGGAGCGAAACCGCAACTCGGTCACCACGTCGTCGGACCGACGCAGCAGCCAACCTTGGCCGGTCAGCCGATCGGTGGGCGGTATCCGATTGCCATCGATCCCGGCGGCGAAGTCGTCCATCTCCTTCCAGTCAGCGGGGGACCGATCCTGTACTTCGGCCATCGTTATCTCCTCATTCGTTGGGCGCGAACGCAATCGTGGGCAGGTCGACCGCGGCCGCGCCGGCATCGGCGACCACGACCGAACCGGTCATCGCCGCGGAGTCAGCAGACAGCAGGAAGGCGATGATGGTGGCGATCTCCTCCGGTTCGACCGGGCGACCCAATGGTGTGTCACGGGTGACCAACCGATAAGCCGCCGCACGATCGATACCACGTTGTGCCGCAAGCACATCCATCTGCTCGTCGGCCATGTCGGTGCGCACCCAACCCGGGCACAGTGCGTTCACCCGCACACCGTCGCGACCATAGTCACGAGCCAAAGATTTGGTCAGCCCGATCAACGCATGCTTGGCGGTGACGTAACCGGCCACCGCGGGGCCAGCGAACAGCCCGGCCAGCGACGACACCACCACGACCGAGCCGCCCCGCGCGCGCAGGTGCGGTAATGCGCCACGCACGGTGACGAACGCGGTGGTCACATTGGTCTGCATCGCGAGTTGCCAGTCATCATCGCCGGTGTCGCCCACTGTGCCGAGCCCGTGCCCACCTGCGTTGGCCACCACCAGATCCAAGCGGTCGTAGCGATCGATGGCAGCGGCCACCATCTGCTCGACGTCAGCGGTGTCAGCGGCATCGCCTGCCGCGACCAGCGCGGCGTCGCCCAGCTCGGCAGCCACCGCCTCGAGCGGTTCGCGCCGCCTGCCACACAGCACCACCGCCGCGCCCTCGGCAACCAGTCGCCGAGCGGCAGCCGCGCCGATGCCGGTCCCGCCGCCGGTGATCAGGGCGACCTGGCCCGCCAATCGTTTCGTCATGTCCATGCCGGATCTCCGCATCGCTGTTGTCGCGCCGACGGTAACCGGCGCGAACCGGCGAATTCGAGCGCTGCCTGCACCGGGTGTTCTGGCGGACAAGGACTGTGCACGCAGGGACAAGGGATCTCGGGCCCCCGTGCCGGAAGCTGGTTCGCACATCCGACGACAGGAACGCCCGTGACCGCTAATGACACCGAACAGCGTGAACCGGCCGCCGCCCCGCCCGGTATCGCACCCATGGTGCGGCAAATGCTGCACACCGAGTCCAACAGTGTCCTGCTGGCCACCGTGGCCCTGGTGGTACTCATCGGTGTGCTGCACCCGGACTTCTTCAGCGCGGGCCAGATTCGCGACGTACTGCAGAGTTCGGTGTACGTCGGGCTGCTCGCCGCCGGGATGGCGTTCCTGCTGGCGATGCGCGAGATCGACCTGTCGGTGGGTGCCGGGTTCGGGTTGTCGCTGATCACCGCGGCAGTGCTGATCAGGTCGGGGCTCAACCCGTGGCTGGCCGCGGCTGCCGCGATCGGGTTCGGCGCGTTGCTCGGTCTGGTCAACGCGCTCGTCGTGCAGGTGATCGCGATCCCGGCGATCGTCGCGACCTTGGCGACCATGCAGGTCTATCGCGGACTGGCGGCGGCGTGGAGCAACGGTCAGCAGGTGAACGGATTACCTTTGGACAGTTCGTTTTTCACGGTCGTTGGTGGCGATCGACTCGGACTGCCGGTCAGCGTGTGGGTGTTGCTCGTGGTCACCGCCGTACTCACGGTGGTACTGCGCCTGACACCGTTCGGCTATCGGGTCCGGTCCATCGGATCCAACCCGGAGGCGGCCCGGTTTTCCGGCATCTCGACGGCCAGGACCCGGCTGCTGGTGCTGATGGGCGTCGGTGCGCTGTGCGGGCTGGCCGGCGTGCTCGGCCTGGCGTTCTTCACCTCGGGTGACCCCAACGTCGGCACCGGGTTCGAGTTGCAGGCCATCGCGGCCGCGGTGATCGGCGGCACGCCGCTGCGCGGTGGCAGCGCGACGGTCGTCGGCGCGGTCGCGGGCGCGGTGCTGCTGAGTGTGGTGTCCAGTGGCCTGGTGTATTTCGACATTCCGGTCAACTGGAGCGCGTTCGCCAGCGGGGTTGTCGTGCTGATCGCGGTCGCCATCGACAGCCTGCTGCGCAGCCGCCGTCGCGCCAAACGGTCCGAATTCGGGCTCTAGCGAACATCTTTCGAAGGAATAGGGATCGGAATGAATCGATCGAACAAGTGGCTGCGCGGCGCGATCGCGTGCTGCGCGCTCATCCTGGTCGCGTGCGGCAGTAGTACCGGCAGCGGTGGCGGCCCGAAGAGCGGCACGCTGCACATGGCGTTCGTCTACGCCACAACCTCACAGAATCCCTTCCAGGAGATGGCATTAGGGGCCGCGGCCGGGGCTGCCGACGCCGGAGACGTGGATCTGAACGAAACCGCGCCATCGTCGATCAACGGACCGCAGGAGGTGTCGCAGTTCCAGGCCGCAGTGCGCACCGCGCGGGACGGGGTCGCGATGGAGACGCTGACCCCGGATTTGTTCGTGCGCCCGCTCCAACAGGCCGCCGCCGCAGGGGTTCCGCTCGCCACGGTCGACACCGTGCCGCCGGTCGGCGCGAAGGTGGAGCTGTACGTCGGCAACGACAACACCGAGCTCGGCCGCAGCCTCGCCACGGAGATCATCAAGCAGATTCCGGTCGGCACCACCGGCGAGGTGGTCCTCGGCAACGACATCCCGGGGCTGGCGCTACTGAGCCAACGTTTGGACGGCATGAAAGCCGTTCTGCAGGAACAACGTCCGACGCTGACCGTGGCCGGTCCATTCGACACCGGTTCCGAACCCACCGACAACTACAACAAATGGAACAACACGGTGAAGGCACACCCGAACGCAGTCGCCTACCTCGGTGCGGGCGCCTCCGACGCGGTGTCACTGTCCTTGATCCAGAAGAACACCGGCCGCCGAATGCTCGTCGGGTCCTGCGATCCCGACGCACAGGCGCTGACCGGCGTGAAGGACGGCTACGTCGCCGCGCTCGCCTCGCCTGAGCATTGGCTCAAGGGCTACATCGCGATTCGACTGCTCGCCGACCACGCACGCACCGGCAAACCGTTGACGCAGGGCTGGTGGAATCCGGGCGGGCTGATCATCAACGCCGCGAATATCGACGACATCATCGCCCGTCAGCAGAACGACCAGAGCAGACGTCAATGGTTCGCCGACGCCGCCGCCCGTCAACTCGCCGACCCCGGCAGCTACCTGCGGCCGCTGGCAGACGCGAAATGACAAGTGCGCCAATGCTCGAGGTGCACGGCGTCGGCAAGACCTACGGCGGCGTGACCGCGCTGCACGATGCCGAACTGACCGTGCGCGAGGGTTCGGTGCACGCGCTGCTGGGGGAGAACGGCGCCGGAAAGTCCACCCTGATCAAGGTGGTATCCGGCGTGGTGGCTCCCGACCGCGGCAGCCTCCGGCTCGGCGGACAGCCGGTGTCGTTCAACTCGACCGCCCAGGCCGCGAGGCACGGGGTGGCGGTGGTGTCGCAGGAATTGAATCTGTTCCCCGACCTCGATGTGCTGGCCAATCTGTATCCGATGCGCGAACCGACCCGCGGACCCTTCCGGCACCGGGCCGCCATGGTCGCGCGCGCCGAGCCGGTGCTGGCACAGTTGGGCCTCGACGTCGACGTGCGCCAGGAACTGGGCACCTTGTCCCTGGCACAGCGTCAGCTGGTCGAGATCGCCAAGGCCTTGATCACCGAGCCGCGGGTGCTGATCCTGGACGAGCCGACCTCGGCGTTGGACGAGGCGGGCACCCGCCGGTTGCTGAATATCGTTCGGGTACTGCGGGAACGCCGCGTCGCGGTGGTGTTCGTCTCGCACATCCTGGAGGAAACCATGGCGCTGTGCGACGAGATCACCGTGCTGCGCGACGGGCGCACGGTCCTCTCGGCGATGCCGCGCGCCGAGTTGGATATCGCGCAGGTGGTGACGGCCATGCTCGGCGAGCGCACCAGCGGCCCAGCCGATGTCGCGGTGGCGCGTCCGTCGGGACGGCTGCCCGGTGCGTTGCACGTGCAGGGCGTCGACGTGCCAGGCCGGTTGCACGAGCTCGAATTCAGTGCCGCACCAGGGGAAATCGTCGGCATCGCCGGTCTGGTGGGTTCGGGCCACACCGCCATCCTCGAAGTCGTGGCAGGGCTATGCGCACCCAGTGCAGGTCGAATCACCTTGCCGGACGGACGATCCGGCCCGTCCGGTCTCCGCGCGGCGATTGCCGCCGGAGTCGCGCTGGTATCCGGCGATCGGCGGCGGATCGGGCTGATGCTCGACAAATCGGTGTGGGAGAACATGGCCCAGATCCGGTCGGTGGCCCTGGCCCGCGACGGCATGCTCCTGACTCCGGGCAAGTTGCGGACCCGTGCCCGAGAGCTGGTGTCTCGGTTACGCATCCGCACCGCCGATGTCGACGTGGCCTGCGGCCTATTGTCGGGAGGTAACCAGCAGAAGGTCGTGTTGGCCAAATGGCTGGCAGCCGAGCCGACCGTGCTGTTGCTCGACGACCCGACTCGTGGCGTGGACATCGGCGGCAAGGCCGAGATCCACGCCTTGCTGCGCACAGCGGCGGCCTCGACGGTGGTGCTGCTGTGCTCGACGGACCTCGATGAGCTTGCGGCACTCTGCGATCGAGTGCTCGTGCTGTATCGCGGCCGGTTGTGCGCGACCCTGCAGGGTATTCGCGTCGATCAGCACACGATCCTGCACGCCATGAACACCGGCGCCGCCTGACTCCGGGCCGAACACGTTGCGGGCGAAGATTTTCCGCCACCGCATAGAATCTCAGCTACGAAATCGTATATGATCGCTCCCTGTCAGTGCCGCATCATCGAGGAGGGCACATGTCAGTGGCGATGCCGCCGCGGCTCGCGCGAGTGGACCGATTCGACAGCTTCCGCGACGCCGTCTCCAACACCTTCGTGCCACTACAGGTGGAGCGAGTCGGGGCTGAACCCTTCGACGGCCGGTTACGCAGCGTCGCGCTGGGCGCGCTGCAGGTGACCGAGATCGGTGCCACCCCGCACATGGTGCACCGGACATCGGCCTTGATTTCACGCTCCGATCCCGAGTGCTACAAGCTCGGCGTGCAGCTACACGGGCACTGCCTGCTCACCCAGGACGATCGCGAAACCCGCTTGGCCGAGGGTGATTTCGCAATATACGACACCAGTCGCCCCTACTCCATGGCGTTCGACGGCCCCTATCGGCAGTTGGTGCTGATGCTGCCGCGCCAGCTGCTGTGCCTGCCCGAGGATCGGATCGCGGCCGTCACCGCGCGCCGGGTCCCCGGCAACCACGGCGCGGGCGCGCTGCTGTCGATGTTGCTGCGCGAACTGACCTGCCATCTCGACGAGGTGTCCGGACCGGCCGAGACGCGCCTGGCCGACAACATCATCGATCTGCTCGTCACCGTCCTGGCCGGCCGCCTCGACCTGCTCGCCTCGACCCGGACCGCCGTGCGCCGCCCGCTGACCACGCAGGTCATGTCGTACATCGAAGGACACCTCGGCGACGGCGACCTCTCGCCGCAGCGCATCGCCACCGCGCATTACATCTCAACTCGATATCTGCACAAGCTCTTTCACGAGCAATCGACCACCGTCGCGGGCTGGATCCGCGAGCGGCGCCTGGAACGCTGCCGCCGCGACCTGCGCGACCCGCTACGCCGCGACCGGTCGATCGCCGCCATAGCCGCGCGCTGGGGTTTCCCGGACCCCGCGCATTTCAGCCGGACCTTCCGCGCCGCCTACGGCATCAGCCCGTGCGAGTACCGGTGCGCGCAGCGCGCGCAACCGGTCTCGAATGCCGTTGTGCCTCAAGACTCCTGAATGGGATCGGGCAGTTTCCAGCGGTCCGGACGCGGACGCAGGTAGATCAGGTAATACGCACAGCCGAGCAGCATCGCGACGACGGCGACCGCCATCTGCTGCCAGGAGGCGTCGATAACGCTGTACGCCGAATAGCCCATCGCCGCGACGACAATGATCGGCGGCAGCGGCCACAGCGGCATCCGATAGCCGCCGGAGGACGGACGACTACGCACCCGAAAGGCGGCCAGCGCCACGATCAGATAGACCACGACCAGTCCCGCGCCTGTCGCGGTGATCAGCCAGGACAGTGGCAATACGGTCGCCGCGACGGCGGCCAACGCGCCGACCACAACGGTGGCGACCACCGGTGTATGCCACCGCGAATGCACGCTGCCCAGCGCCCGATCGATCGGTTCGGGCCAACTCCGGTCGCGCGCCGAAGCGAACAACAGCCGCGAGATCTGCAGGATGATGGCGATCACCGCGTTGACGATCGCGATCGCGATGCCGACGCTCACCAGGGTGTTCACCATGGATCCGCCACGCGCGGTGAGGAAGTAGTTCATCGGGGCAGGGCTGGTCAGCAGATCGGTCATCGACGGAGCGCCGAGGACGACCGCGGCCAGCGGCAGGATTTCGATCGCGACGGTGGCGGCCAGGCAGACCATGATCACCCGGCCGATGGTGCGCGTCGCGTTCTTCGTCTCCTCCGCGTAGTAGACCGCCGCGCCGTAGCCGTTGTAGCCGAACAGTGCCACCGGGATGAGGGCGGCCAGCGCGCCAGCACCCACCGGCGTCAAACCGCCGTCGGTCATGGTGACCGCATGCACCCATTCCGACGGTCCGCGTTGGACATTGGTGAAGCCGAGGAACACCAGCACCGCGATCGCCACGATCTCGATACATAGAAAGACCCCGGTGACCCAGGCGTTCGCTTTGATGTTGAGCACCGCGATGCCGGTGGTCACCATGATGACGCCGATGCCGACCCATTTTCCACCGAGTTGAGGTATCGCGACGCCGAGGTAGTCGCCGGTGCCGAGGGCGATGACCGAGATGATCAGCACCCCGTTCACCAGCGTCAGCGCGAACAGGGCGAACCCGATGGGTCGACCGAGTAGCCGTGCCGCCCAGGTGTATTCGCCGCCGGTGATCGGAAAGGTCGCTGAGAGTTCGGCATAGCAGAGTGCGATGAACACCGACGCCACCGCCGCGATGGCGAGGGTCAGGACCGACGCGCCGCCCGCCGCTAACAGGATCGACGGAATGATGATGAACACGCTCGACGCCGGCGTCACCGACGACAGCGTGATCAGGATGTTTTCGCCCATGCCGAGCGCTCGCGAGAGCTGTTGGCGGTAGTGGGGCTGTTGATGGTCGTCGTCGGCAGTCTGGCCGGTGGTCTGGGTCGCCATGGCCGGTCCTTTCTTTGATGTACAGTCAAAGAATGACCTAAAGTCGCTGAGAAGATTGTGTTTTTGAGGTTACAAATGATTAATTCATCGTCAACATGGGACAGCAGGAGGGGTGGATGGCACGGCACAAGGATCAGGAGAAGGCCCGCCGGGTGATTCTCGACGCGGCGCTGACCGCGGTGTCCGACCGCGGCGTCGGCAAGCTCAAGATCCGTGAGGTCGCCGAGTTCGCCGGGGTCTCGCCCGCGACGGTGCACTACTACTTCGACGATCTCGACAACCTGCTGCGTGAGGTCCATCGCGAGGCCAGCGACCGGTTCTTCGGCGGTCGGCTGGCCATGGTCGCCACCATCACCGACGCCCGCGCGAAGATCGGCGCGCTGATCTGGGCGGGACTGCCCGCCTCGGAGGCCGACGAACTGGTCGTCGCGCTGTATCGGCTGGCCGCCTATCGCAGCGTCGCCGCCGAGCACGGTGACCTGATCACCGCGCTGTTCGAGCAGCAGGTCGCGGTGTATCTGAGCGCGCTGGAGGTGGGAATCGCCCAGGGGCACTTCACCATCGATGCGCCGATCCTGGATGTCGCCGCGAATCTGGTTGCGCTGGAGGATGCCTACGGTCTGCACATCGTCAGCCGCAATCGATCGATCACCAAAACCCGTGCCGCCGAACTGATCTGCTCATACGCGCGAACGGCCACGCAATGCCTCGACATCACCCTGCCGGAAGGATGATCCATGAGTGAGTACCAATCGTTTTCGCCCGACGGGCGCCCCCGGGCGCGGGCCCTCGGTATCGCGCCCGACGGCACGCCGGGTCCGTGGAACTCCATCACCGATGTGGCCGGAATCGAGGTGGGGTATCAAACGCTGATCGCAGGGGACGGACCCTTGCTGGTGGGCGAGGGCCCGGTGCGGACCGGCGTGACGGGGATCCTGCCGCGCGGCCGTTCCGGCGTCGGGCGGCCGTGTGCCGCGGGGCGCTATTCGCTCAACGGAAACGGCGAAATGACCGGCACCGCATGGATCGACGAGGTCGGCCAGCTGTCGATGCCCGTCACGATCTCCAACACCCACGCCATCGGTGCCTGCCACACCGGCGCGATCCAGTGGATCAACAAGACCGATCCGGCCCTCGCCAGGGAGTGGCTGCTCCCGGTCTGCGCCGAAACCTGGGACGGATACCTCAACGACATCAACGGCGGTCACGTCACGCCGGAACTCGTTGTCGCCGCACTGGATTCGGCCCGCACCGGGCCACTCGACGAGGGCTCGGTCGGCGGCGGCACCGGGATGAACTGCTACGCCTTCAAGGGAGGCAGCGGTACCGCGTCCCGACTGGTCGAGTTCGGGCCGCACACCTACACCGTCGGGGTCTTCCTGCAGGCGAACTTCGGCTCCCGACGCGAACTGACGATCCGCGGACAGCGTGTCGGCGCTCAATTCGAGGTCGGCAATCCGATGGAATCCACCGACTGGGGGACCGCGCCCGACCGAATGCCCGCCGCGCCCGGTGGCGCGGGGTCGGTGATCGTGATCGTCGCGACCGATGCCCCGCTCGACCCGTTGCAGTGCACCGCCATGGCCCGCCGAGTTCCGTTCGGACTGGCCCGCACCGGCACCGCCGGCAGCCTCTTCTCCGGCGACCTGTTCCTGGCCTTCAGCACTGCAGGAGATCGCCACTCCGACACGGGGTTTCCGATCGGTACACCCACCGCCGCCGACCTGGTGACCACCGCCCGCCTGCCGTGGAACCGGATGGATCCGATGTATACCGCCGTCGTCGAGGCCGTCGAGGAGGCCGTACTGAACGCGCTCATCGTGAACACCTCGATGACCGGCCGAGACGGCCACCACTCACCCGCCCTCCCGCACGACCAACTGAAGACCTTGCTGGCGAACGGATTTCGGTAGCCGCCGGCCGGTCGGGTGGCTATCCTTCGAGCCCGTCGAGGTGGATCCCCGCGTCGCGATTGCCGCAGTTACAAACGCAGCACCCGCAGGTACAGCACGCGGTGCAGTCGCACGGGGTGATCAGGCCTGCCGGGGCCGTGCGATCGTCGGCCATGGTCAGGTCTGCCGGTTCGAGATCGAGCAATTCGAGGGCGAGTTTCGCACCTGTACTTCGCCGACCAACCGGTCCACGAGCTGCTCGATCTCGATCCGCGCGCGGAGGCCGCGTTGGCCGCGCTCGCCGCCGCATCCCTCGGCCTCGCCGCCCGCATCTACTCTGGCGAAGCCCCCGACTTCACTGATCTTCTCGGCTGCACGGGAACCCGCACCGCACTCGCTGCGCTAATGATCGGAGTTTCCCGAGTTACCTCGACCCTGGACCAACGGATTCACCCGAACGGGTGACGACCCGCTTCTGACGCGTGAGTCAGAGCCGAAAGGCACTGTCCGCGTGTGGTACCCGCTTTTACCATGGACCGAGGGTGCTCGCCACCTTCGGTACTGGGAGAAGCTGATGTTGAACATAAAAGACCCGACAACGACCGATATCACTGCCTCGCGGGGGATTCCGCAGCAGGATTTTCTGAAGGCTACCGAACTGCTCGTCCAGTTCGTCGTGCCGAAGCCCAAGTCGGGCACCTCCGCCTACAAACTGCTCGGCATCATTGCCATGAGCGCGATCGAGGATAAGTCAGAAACGTATTCCGAGCTCGATGTCGCCTATGCCTACGCGAAGCTATACACGCTCGCCCAGTCCAGGAAGACCCAGATCGAGGTCGACCGCAAATACCTGGTCGAGCTCATGGACAGCAAAGAGAATCGGGAGCGGGCCGGGAAACTCGCCGGTGCGCAGCGTGACCAGTCGAAGAAGAGCAGCGAGGCCCTCGACAAACTGGAGGCCGAGAAATACATCTTCATCGCGCGCGGCACCGATCCGACCCAGGCGCGAAAGATCATCGCCCAGGAGACATTCGGGGGATTGGAGCCGAATCCCGACCGCACGGCCGCGCCGACGGACCAGGACGCGGACAAGCAGACCGGCTTCGGCGACAAAGGCACGGAGACGGGCGTCATCGAGGAGTGGTCGCTCGGACAACTGGACGGCTTCGCCACGAACGGGTTCATGTTGCTGGCAGCCACCGAGCCCGCCTATGTGACGTTGCCGCCGAAAGGAAAGCGCAGTGCCGGGGAACGCGGTGTCTGCGGTTACGCCGATCGTCGCCTCGCGGGCGTCGCCATCGGCGGCGAGGGCCGGGCGGGCGACGGCATCGACCCCCTGGTTCGTGAGATCGACGGCATCAACAAGGCCGACCACCGCACCCACGCCTCGCTCCTGGCACTGCAAGAATCGGCGGCGCGCCGGGTCACCTGAGCGATCCGCTGTCGGATAGCTCCTTTCAGGAGACCGATTCGCGACGAACGGGGCGGCGGTTACTGTCGTGGGATGAGTCCGCAGCCGCTTGCCCTGCCGTCCGACGACTGGTCCGAATGGCTCGACGGATATGTGCGTGGCAGGCTGCGGACCGTGTCCGAGACGCTGCGGCGACTCGCAGACGGTACCCGCCGCGACACCGCTGACGTGCTGAGATTGTGGAACGATGCGGACATCGCGCTGCGCGGTGCCGAGTCGGCCGCCTTGTTGTTTGTCGAGGTGCATCCCGATCCGGAGGTGCGTGCGCTTGCCGAGAAGCTTGTGCAAGAGGCTGATCGGGTCAAGACCGATCGCGGCCTCGATCGTGGGCTCTACGACATCATCGGGGCAGCCGACTCGACCGGTCTGGACGAGGTGGCCCTGCGTCTGCGCGAGCACGTGCTGCGCGACTTCCGCCGCAGTGGCGTTGACCGCGACGATCGGACGCGAGCCAGGCTGCGCGACATCTCCGAGCGACTCACCGAACTCACCCAGGACTTCGGCCGGGCGATCCGCGACGATGTCCGCTCGATTCGGTTGGCTCCCGAGCAGCTCGACGGACTGCCCGCCGACTTCATCGCCGGGCATCCGCCCGCAGAGGACGGATTGGTCACGGTCACCACCGACTACCCGGACTTCCGGCCATTTCGGGCCTACGCCCGAGACGGCGCTGCTCGGCACAGCCTGACAGTCGAATTCGAGAGTCGCGGTTGGCCGGTCAACGACGCTGTCCTGCACGAGATGCTCGACCTGCGCGACGAACAGGCCCGGCTCCTCGGCTACGACAGCTGGCCCGACTACGACGCCGACGTCAAGATGATCGGCACCGGCGCTGCCATCGCCGAGTTCATCGAGCGGATCTGGACCGCCGCGACCGCCGCGGGTCGGCGCGACTTCGACACGCTGCTCGCGCGACGACGCGAAGACGACCCTGCCGCTAGCTTCGACCGCGCCGACTTCAGTTACTACAGCGAGTTGATCCGGCGCGAACAATACGACGTCGACGCCAGGGAGGTGCGCCGATACTTCGATTTCAGCCGGGTACACGCGGGCCTGCTCGCAGTCACCGGTCGGCTGTTCGGGCTGGAATATCGGCCGGTCGACGTCCCGCGCTGGCACGCGGACGTCACCGCATACGACGTCTACGCCGACGGTGAACAACGCGGCCGTATCTACCTCGACCTCCATCCGCGCGAGGGCAAATACAAGCACGCCGCGCAATTCGATCTCGTCGGCGGGATCACCGATCGGCTGCTGCCGGAGGGCGTACTGGTGTGCAACTTCTCCCGCGGGTTGATGGAACACCACGAAGTCATCACGCTGTTCCATGAATTCGGGCATCTGATCCATCACGTGCTCGGCGGAAGGCAGGACTGGGCGCGGTTCTCCGGAGTGGCCACCGAGTGGGACTTCGTCGAGGCGCCGTCCCAGATGCTCGAGGAGTGGGCATGGGATCCGGTCATCCTCGGTACCTTCGCCGTTGACGAGACCGGGACTCACATTCCCGTCGATCTGGTGGAACGGATGCGCGCCGCAAAAGATTTCGGCAAGGGCATTCTGATCCAGACCCAGGTCGGCTACACCGCGATTTCCTATCTGCTGCACCGTGATCGGCCCGCCGACCACACCGAAGCGGTCGCGGAAACCATGGAACGCTACGGTCCGTTCGCCAGATTGCCCGGCACCAATTTCCAGGCTTCGTTCGGGCATCTCGCGAGCTACACATCCGCGTACTACACGTATTTGTGGAGCCTGGTCATCTCGAAGGATCTCTTCTCCGCCTTCGATACCGATGACCTGTTCGATCCCGCGGTGGCGCATCGGTATCGCGACCGAATTCTGGCGCCCGGTGGATCGAAGGACGCCGCCGATCTGGTCACCGATTTCCTCGGACGCCCGTTCACCTTCGATGCGTTCGCGGCGTGGTTGGCGGCGTCCTGACCTGGGATTAGATTCCTTTCGCGCCGGGCTCGAGTCGTAATGGGCGACGGTTCCGACCAGCGGGACGGGTTCTGGTGAAGGGGCACGCGCATGGGGAACAAGCTGTCGGCGCAGAGCGAGGACCGGTTCGCCGCGGAGACCGGGCGGTTCCGGCGGGAGTTGTTGGCGCACTGTTACCGGATGGTCGGCTCGGCGCAGGACGCTGAGGATCTGGTGCAGGAGACCTACCTGCGGGCGTGGCGGTCCTACGGCGGATTCGAGGGACGGGCGTCGATTCGGTCCTGGCTCTATCGAATTGCCACCAACGTCTGCCTGACCGCGTTGCAGCCGCGGCGGATTCGAATGCTGCCCTCGGGTCTGACAGGGCCGTACGATGGACTCGATCGTCCGCCGAATCTTGTTGCACCGGGCGATGTTTCATGGCTGGAACCGCTGCCGGACGCATTGCTCGCCCCGGCTGACGATGATCCGGCCGCGGTGGTGATCGCCCGCGAATCGGTGCGGCTGGCGTTGATCGCGAGCCTGCAGCACCTGCCCGCTCGTCAGCGCGCGATCCTCCTCCTGCGCGAGGTGCTGGCGTTCTCGGCGGCCGAGACCGCGGAGATCCTCGGCACGACCACCGCGGCGGTCAAAAGTGGCCTGCAGCGAGCCCGTGCCCGGCTGGACGAGCTCGAGCCGAAGCCCGCAGAACTGCTCGAACCGGCAGACCAGCGGGCGCGTGCGCTGTTGGACGGCTACATCGCGGCTTTCGAACGGTCCGATGCCGGTCTGCTGGAACAGGTGCTGCGCACGGACGCCACGCTGGAGGCGACGCCGTTCCTCGACTGGCGAGCGGGCCGGGCGGGGTGCATCCGCATGCTCGACGCGTATGTCATTGGCGTGCAAGGTGACTGGCGGATGTTCGCGACCAGTGCCAACGGTCAGCCCGCAGCGGTGATCTATCGCCGCGACGTGGACGGCAAGCTCCAGGCTTACGGTGCGGTGGTGCTGGAACCCACCGCCACCGGTGTATCTCGCGTGATCGCGTTCCACCATTCCGCTTTGGTTACAACCACATTCGGCTTCCCAGACTTGCTCGCGGACTGACCCTGACTCGGCGTGCCATCGGCACGCAGAGTCGGGGTGCGTCCCGAACGGCGGGCCCGCTCAGGGGATCAGGGCAAGTTTGCCGACGGTCGTTCGGCTCTCCAGTTCCGCGAGCGCCTTTGCACCATCGGCTAGTTCGTACGTGGTGGGCTGTTCGGGGGAGAGCACGCCAGCGGCGATGAGCGCGAACAGCTCGCCCATGAGCTCGCCGAAGACCTGCGGTGCAGCCTGAATCAACACGCCGATATTCAGGCCGATGATGTGGACCTGATGCCGATACACCAACTCCCAGTTGGTGATCGAGGCAGCACCGCCCGCCAGTCCGTAAACGACAACCCGCCCACTGACCCGCTTAGCCGCCGCTAAACTCGCACCAAAGGTGGCCCCACCAGCTGATTCCAGAACAACATCGACACCTGCACCACCGGTCAACCCCAGCACCTCGGCCGCGATATCGGTACCGCGAGAGTCCAGCACGTGGTCCGCGCCCAAGGCCCGCACCGTCTCGTGCTTGTCCGGCGAGGCCGTGGCGATGACCGTCGCGCCGTAGTGCTTGGCCATCTTCACCGCAGCCTGGCCGGTCCCGCCCGCCGCAGCATGAATCAACACGACCTGTCCGGCGGCGAGCTGCCCGAGCGGCTCGAGTGCGGCCAGTGCGGTCGGCCAGTTCACGACCAGCCCCAGCGCCTGCTCAGCTGTCCACCCCGCGGGCACCGGCACCGCCGCACCCGCGGACAGCACCATGTACTCGGCGAAAGCGCCATACCCAACACCGATTACGCGCGTACCGAGCTCCAGCCCGGCAACCGCCTCGCCCACCGCGACAATCTCACCGGCAGCCTCGAAACCCGCCAGGTACGGAGGCGGCGGCCCGCCAAGCGCCATGCCACGAGACAGCGAGATATCGCGAAAGTTGATGCCAGCGGCGGTAACCCGAATCAGGATCTCATCCGTACCAGGGACCGGAACTTGGACATCAGTGATCAAGCACATGTCCTGCGGACCGTCCAGGGACATCTGCCGCAGTGCGCGCATGGTGGTGGGAAGGCTCAAGGCAATCAGCTTTCTTGTCGGCTCACACGATCGGGGCCGCCCGCTTCGCTGGCCGCCCCTCCATCGTGTAGACCTCAACCGCCGCACAAAGGAATCGGTCACCAGCTTCGTAAGCTGATGGTCTGGACGGAATTGATGATTCCGGCACTGGTCAGGGATTCCGACGTCCTTGTTGCCAAGGCGGATGCCCATGGGTAGGTGGCGACAACTTGGTTGTACGAACGGTCGCCGGGGTTGATGCTGCGGAACCACGCACGGATGTAGTTTCCGTCGTTGAACAACAGGACATCGATATAGTCGTTCGTCGACAACGTCACCCGGAAAGCAGCTGTCGGTATTTGCGAAGACCTGTGCAGCTCGAGCGCGGCGCTGATATCCAGCGGCTTGATCTCGTAACTGCCGATCCCCGCCGTCGAACGATATTTCAGTCTCCGCTGCGCGAACGGCGGTTGCACCGTGGCAGCCCACCGTACGGCGTCGGCAACCCGCTCGTGACTGGTTTTGGCGACGAGATTGAGCGCGCATTTCCGGGGGACGATAAGGCCGGCCATCCGATCAGCTTCGCAGGACGCGTCCAAGACGTCTGTCCGCTGATCAGACGACATCCGATGCGTCCCCTCCGCGCATCGGCGAAACCGCCCGGTCAGCCTTCCCCGCTGCAGAGCTTCTCGGAGATTTCCCACAGCGCTGCCGCATGGTCTTCGTCGAGCGCGTATGGCGCTGTGTCGCTGCGGATTCCGCAGTTCGCGAGATAGACCGAACCGGTATCTGCGAGTGCTGGGCTGACCGCGGCCCACACCTGGGTGGCGGCGCCCTGGTCGGGCATCGTGATCTTCGGGCCGGTGTCGGGCTTGGGGCCGGTTTGTTCGGTGACGTGTTTGGCGCGCCGAGGTAAGTAGGTGCGGAGCGTGGTGATGTCTTCGGGGGTCATATGGCGGGCGAGTGCGGTTGCGACCATGCCGGGGTGCACCGCGTACGAGCGCACGCCGCGGTCGCGTAGTCGCCGATCCAGCTCGACCATGTGCAGGATGTTGGCGGTCTTCGAGGCACCGTAGGCGCGGAATTTGTCGTATTCGCGGTCGTGCCAATTGATGTCGTCGAGGTCGATGTCGCTCATGCGGTGGCCGTCCGAGGAGAGGATGACGACTCGGGCACCGTCGGCGGCACAAAGCTGGGGGATGAGCAGCCGGGTGAGTTCGAAGTGTCCGAGATGGTTTGTACCGAACTGGATCTCGAAGCCGTCGGCGGTTCTGCTGAGCGGAGTGAACATCACTCCGGCGTTGTTCATCAGCACGTGGATCTGTGGGGCGACGTCGGCTATCGCGGCCGCGGCCAGACGTATGTCGGCCAGCGACGCCAAATCGAGGACGACCGCGGTGGTCCGCGCGTCGGGCACCTCCGCGCCGATCCACTGCTGTGTCGCGGCCAGGGCTTTGGCATCGCGGGCAGCGAGCACGACTCGCGCGCCCGCGGCGGCGAGCGCCCGCGCCGATTCTCGGCCCAATCCGGACGACGCGCCGGTGATCACACATGTCTTGCCGTGCAGGTCGATACCGTCGACGACTTCCAGCGCGGTGGTGAGCGTCATCCCCGGCCGCCGAAAGCGTGAGGGCCTGTCGGCGAAGGATCGGTCGCGCCGTTGCGGGCGTCAGTCACGTTGGGAGACATCGCTATTCACCTATTTTGCTGGCCGGGTCATACGGGTAGTCGCTTTGAACAAAGTATGTCAGAGTGTTCAACGTGTCAACGATCGGAATCCTGTTGGGCGCAGCCACGATCCACTGACCCCGTCGAGCCGCACCCTTGCCGCCGGGCGGATCAGCAGCGACGATAGTGCGCCGCTACCGTCGAGAAATGCGACGAGAATCGAGATGGAAGTACTGATGGCCGGACCGAGCCCGACGACGCAATCCGCAGCCGGAACTCGCCTCAATCGACGGGGCAGGGAGACTCGGCAGCGACTGCTCGACGTCGCCATCGGCTGTCTCGCGGCCGGAACGGGCGAACCGCTGTCGGCGAATCGGGTGGCCCGTGCCGCCGGAGTCAGCTGGGGGACGTTGAAACATCAGTTCGGCGACATCGACGGACTGTGGGCCGCGGTCCTGGTCGAGTTGACCGATCGCACCGGCGCGAACAGCCCCGAGAGCTGGCCCCGGTTCAGCGGCTCGATCCGGGAGCGGGTGTGCGAGATGGTCGATGCCATCTGGGCCATCCTCGGCACGCCCGAAGGACGTGCGGTCGAGACGCTGCGCGCCGGGCTGCCCAACGATCAGGCCGAACGCCTTTCGGTCTTCCCGCAGACCGCGGCGGCGATGGCCGGGTACGAGGACGCCTGGCTCCGGGCGTTCGAGTATTCCCTGGCCGACCTGTCACTCGATCCGGACAAGGTGCACCGGATGCGCTGCCTGATTCCGCCTGCGATACGCGGCATCAATAGCGAACGCCGCCTCACTCCCGCCGCCGAGGTGGCCAGTGCGCGGCAGGGTCTCGTCGACGCGATCACGGCTTACCTGCGGTAACTCCCATTCATTGAGAACCCTCGTTGACAATTGCGGCGCGGCGGCCGATGGTTACCCGCAGCTTTCGCCATCTTGTCAGGAGTGACCCATGTCTCAACCTCGGGCCGAAAACGGCATGCGACTGCAGCGCAGCAGCCGCGACACCAGCACGCTGATCCCGCGCCTAACCGATTGGCTGGCAACACAACTGCCGGTGGACGCCGACCCGAGCGTCGTCCTGCGGACCGGCATCGACAGCAACGGCATGTCGGCGGAGACCCTGGTGCTCAACGCGACCTGGACCGAAGCGGGTGTCGCGCACGCCGCCGACTTGATCGCTCGAATGGTGCCTGCCCCAGGCGATTTCCCCATCCTGGAGCACTACAACCTGCCGGATCAGTTCGACGCCATGCGCATCGTGGCCGAAGCGAGCGACGTCCCCGTCCCGCGAGCGCGGTTCATCGAACCGACCGGCGCGGTGCTCGGCACGCCCTTCCTGCTGATGGACCGCGTCGACGGGTTGGTGCCGCCCGACGTCATGCCCTACACCTTCGGCGACAACTGGCTCTTCGACGCCAGCCCCGAGCAGCAACACCGACTGCAGCACAGCACGATCGAGGCACTCGCAGCGTTGCACGCGATCCCGGACGCGCCAACCACTTTCGCCTTCCTCGACCCGAAGCAGCCGGGTTCGAGCCCACTCGAACGGACTCTGAACCGCGCCAAGGGATGGTACGAGTTCGCCGCCCGTGACAGTGGCAGCTCGCCGCTGGTGGAGCGAATCCTGGTGTGGCTCACGGCGAATCTGCCCGAGACCGGCGAGACCGTGCTGTCGTGGGGCGACGCGCGCATCGGCAACTGCATGTACCGTGACTTCACGCCCGTCGCGGTCCTCGACTGGGAACTCGCCACGATCGGGCCCCGCGAGCTCGACCTGGCCTGGCTTGTGTTCGCGCATCGCGTCTTTCAAACGATCGCCAACACCTTCGGCCTCCCCGGCATGCCGGACTTCCTACGCGCGGAAGACGTGAAGGCAACCTACGCCGAGTGTGCGGGCGTGCCGGTCGGCGATCTCACCTGGTACACGCTCTACGCCGCGCTCAACTACTGCGTCGTCTTCATGCGCGCCGGTGGACGTCAGGTGCACTTCGGCGAGATGGCACGTCCCGACGATATCGAACTGGTCTTCCATCACAAGTCACTCGTCGAAGAACTGCTCGCCGAAGTCGGCGCCTAGCCCATCGTCCCGAAAACTACCTGGGGAAAACAACTCTCGTGATCGACCAACTGAACGAACTGGCCTACTACTGCATCACCCGACATCCCGCCGATGCCCGGGTCCTCCTCCCGGAGGCGCGCACCGCCGAGGAGCTCGGCCTCGGATCGTGCATGATCGGCGAACGGATGACCGTCAAAGACTCCGCGGTCCTGTCCGGCGGACTCGCGGGATGCACCACCGACCTGGGGATCGCGGCGGCCGCCACGAATCACCACACCCGGCACCCGATGGTCACGGCGACAATGGGTTCGACGATGCAGGCCATCACCGACGGCCGATACGCCATGGCGTTCGGTCGCGGCATGGCGGCGAACTGGAAGGCGATCGGCCTGCCTGCCGTGACCGAAGCCCAACTGCGTGACTTCGTCGGCATCCTGCGCCGCCTCTGGGCGGGCGAGACCATCGTCGGTCACGATGGGCCCGCCGGTTCGTGGCCCGTGCTGTATCACCAGAACGGCCTGGCGGATTCGCCGCCGATCGGCTTCGTCGCCGTCGGCCCGAAGACGCTCGAGCTCGCGGGCGAGATCGGTGACTTCGTCGTCCTGCACACCTTCTTCTCCGACGAGGCCACGGTGAAATCCGTTGCGGCGGTGCGCCGTGGCGCTGAACGAGCCGGCAAGGACCCGGACAGCGTCCGGATCTGGTCGTGCCTGGCGACCGCGAGTGACGCACTCTCCGAAGAGGATCAGTTGCGCAGGCGGACCGGCCGCCTGGTGACCTACCTGCAGGCCTACGCCGATATCCTCATCGCCGCCAACGGCTGGGACCCGCAGGTCTGGGATCGGATCCGCGGCACCCAACTTTTCCTCGACGCCGCCGCGGCCGGGCCCATCGACGCGTCTGCCTCCGTCGAGGTGCTGGAGCAGTTCGACGCCCTCATCCCGGACGAATGGCTGGCCTCGGCCGCCTACGGCACGCCGGAGCAGTGCGTGCGGAAGATATCGCGCGAGTACGACCTAGGCTGTCACTCCGTGATCATGCATGGCGCGAGCCCGCACGAACTGGCCTCGGTGGTGGCCGCCTATCGAGCCGACCGACCTACGCTGCGCCGGGCAGTGGCGGCGAACCCTGGAAAGTTCGGGTGATGCCCGTGGCTCGGGAGATTCGGGTGCTCGCGCTGAATGTGTGGCACAGCGGTAGCAAGGTGGCGGACGGCACTCAGCTGATCGCCGAACTCATCATCTCGACCCGGGCTTCGATCGTGCTGCTTTCGGAGGCGACCACCGCGACTACTGCCGTCGCGGCCGAATTGGCGCGGCGGGGGCGCGAATTCAATACCGTCGCCTCGCACGACACGGGCATTCTGACGGTGTTTCCGGTCGAGGACTCGGCCGATCTGCAGTGGATGGTGAAGGCGCGGTTGAACATTGACGGAAGGCGCGTCACCGTCTACTCCGCGCATCTCGAGTTCCGCTGGTACGCCTCCAATTTGCCTCGCGGCTACGGGCCCGGTGTCCCGGAGCCGGGTGAGTTCGCCGAGTACAACTTCGAGAAGCTGCCCGGCGGCCCGGTGACGGATACCGCAGCGATCCAGCGCGTCAACGCGGCCTCGGGGCGCCCCGAGGTGATCAGCACCCTGCTCGCCGACGCGAAAAACGAGATCGCACAAGGGGCTTCGGTCATCATGGGTGGCGATTTGAACGAGCCGTCCGTGCTGGACTGGACGTCCGCCACCGCGAACATGTTCGACCACAACGGTGTCACGGTGCCGTGGGAGTCCACCCGACGCCTGCACGCCGCCGGTTTCGTCGATGCCTACCGATCGATGTACCCCGATCCGGCCACCCACCCCGGGCTCACCTGGCCCTCGGACAACGCCGAAGTGGATGTCTCCGAACTCGCTTGGGCGCCCGAGGCCGACGAACGTGACCGCGTCGACTTCGTCTTCGCCAACGGTGCCGCCCTGACACTGTCCACCGTCGGTATCGTCGGTCCGCGCGGGTCCATCGTGCACGGCACTCGGCAGCAGGAGACCACCGAGGACAATTTCGCCGCCTCGCCACCGCGGTGGTGCAGCGACCACAAAGGGATACTCGCGACGTACCAACTCACCGACTGATCGGTCAGGATCAAGCGTTCGGTCTGAGCCCGACCCATTGATCGTCGAGCGGATACCCCACCCACCCGGTCGGCAGTTGGCGGATCGAGTGCGCGCCGGCGCGGGTGCACTCGGCGCTCGCCCGCTCCATCGGGACCGGGTCGAAGGTGACGCCGTCGGCGAAATCGACGCGGTCGAAGGCAGTCGAGTGCTCGAGTCGCGCATCGCTGAAGTCGACCGGGCCGGTGAAGACCGAGCGTCGGAACATCGTGATGTGTCCGAACACCGCACCGCGGAACGTCGCACCGCCGAACCGCGCCTCCCCGTGGAACCGACTGTCGTCGAATACCGTCTCGCCGGAGAAGGTCGATCCGGTGAAATCGACGTCGTTGAAATCGCATCCCACGCATCGAGACCGTCCAGCTGCGCTGCCTGTCACCGGTTGCGGTAAAGAAATAGGCGGCCAATCATGGTTCGGCACACCGAATTCAGTTACATCATGGCGAGGCTGATGGCGCCGAGTAGGGCCAGGCCGAAGGCGGCCAAGACTGCGAGCGCCAGTGTGCGGATCAAGCCTGGTCCGACGGTACGAGCGATGAGATAGCCGACAACCGCACCAATGATCGCCAGGACTATCCCTTCGCCTTTGATCAGATAGAAGACCGAGGCCAGCGCGGCGTTGCCGACCTCCGCGACGCCGCGTGCGTCGTCACCGAACGGGATCGGGAAGCGGTAGACGATGCCGACCAGGCCCGCCGCGATCGGCGCGGTCAGCACCGCGGTGAGCAAACCCCAGACCGCCACCGCCCACAGTGTGGGTGTGCTCGTCCGACCTACCTCGATCTCCATGCATGCCCACTTTCTGCTCGCCGTAGCTGAATCGTAGAGTTGCCGGACTTTCGCTGGGTGGTCGACCGTGGGAGCATGCGGTCCGCCCGCCCGGGTATGGCTGTCGCGACCCTGTCAAAAGCGCTCGGGCGCAAGTAAAATGGCTGGAGTACCTGGGGCGCAAGGAGGGGTCATGTCACCCGATCCGCGAAATCTGAAGCACGGTCGACGTCGAGCCGCCCGGGTGGTCCGAGCCGCCACCGTCCTCGCGGTGCTCAGCACCCTCACGCTGACGCCCACTCAAGCCTCCGCGCAGCCGTACCCGATCGGTGGCGCGATCCGGACCGAATACGACGAGGCCGGTGGTTTCGCGTTCTTCGGCAACGCGCTGAACCCGGAGTCCGATGCCGCCCGCGGCGGGCGCTGGCAGGAGTTCGAGAAGAACAGCTCGATCTATTGGCATCCACTGGTATCCGACGGTCACGCCAATGAGATCGGCGGTGCGATTCGCGCCAAATGGGGCGACCTCGGCTGGGAGAACGGCGCGTTGCGTTATCCGACCAGCAGGGAAATGCCGACGCGAAAGCCGGGGCGGTTCAACCAGTTCGAGGGCGGCACGATCCACTGGTCGCCGTCGACCGGCGCGCACAACACCTGGGGAGCGATCCGCGACAAGTGGGCCACCCTCTCCTGGGAGGACGGCCGACTCGGCTTCCCGGTCACCGATGAGTTCCCCGCCAAGAACAACGGGGCGGGGCAGCATTTCGAGGGCGGCTCGATCTACTGGTCGGCCAGTACCGGCGCCCGCGTGATATCCGGGGCGATCAGGGACACCTGGGCGAGCCAGAACTGGGAGAACGGCCGCTACGGCTATCCGATCAGCGACGAGTACGACTACAACGGCGGCCGAGCCCAGGACTTCCAGGGTGGTCGCATCGAATGGCATCCGCCCCGCTGACCTGGCCGGATCGCTACTTCACCACCTCATCGCGAGGGCTGGACGGTACCACTGCGGCCCGTGTGGGCTCATTTATGCGGCTTGCGCATATGTCTGTGCGCGGCGGGTACGCGGTACACGCAGTTACTTCGACGAATGGAGGCTCTGATGAACGTCGACGACAACGTTTCTGCGGATCGCGGCCCGGCACTCAGAATTCCGCGCAGCCGAGGAGCCCTCGGCGGGTTCGCGGTGTTCTTGCTAGGCATCTGGGGCGCACTGATTCCATTCCTCGGGCCGTACTTCGACTTCTCGTTCACGCCCGATGACTCGTGGGTGTGGACCTCGGCGCGTGGCTGGCTCGAAGTACTCCCTGGCATCGCCGCGATCGTCGGCGGATTCCTGATGTTGGCGAGCCGCAACCGGCTGGTAGCCAGCTTCGGTGGTTGGCTGGCGGCCGCGGCGGGCGTCTGGTTCATCATCGGGCCGTTCCTGGCGGATCTGCTGAACATCGGCACCCTCGGTGAACCCGTCGCGGCCTCCGACCTGAAACGCAGTGTTCTGCAACTGACCTTCTTCTATGGCCTCGGCGCGCTGATCCTGTTCTTCGCCGCGACCTCACTCGGCCGACTGTCGGTGCGTACCGCACGTGACATCGCTTTTGCGCGACGCGAGGTCGATGCCAGGACCGTCCGGACGGACAAGCGGGATCCCGTGGTCGCCGCGCCGGAACCGGTTACCACCACCGGGCCCACCTTCGGCACCCAGCCACAGCTGAACAAACCCGGACTGGGCGGCGGCCACGCCTGATCAGTACTACCGGCGCAGCTCGGCGACTACCTGACGGGCTTGGTCCCGTGCGCCGAGCGCGTTGGGGTGCAGGGGCGCGGCCAGGTCGGTGGGGATGGGTCCTTCGATCCATTTCGTGCCTGGCGCCTGGCACATGTCGTGGCCGATGCTGCTGGTGTAGGTGTCCACATAGGTGGCGCTGTGCTGAGTCGCCTGCTCGCGCAGAACTTGATTGAGCAGCTTGATTTTGTCGCGCAGGAATGGCACGTCGCCGTCGGAGATCGGGACGATCGGCCAGCAGCCGTCGCCGGTTTCGGGCATCACCACCGGGTAACCGACGAGCAGCGTCTTGGCCTTGGGTGATCGTTGGTGGATACCGTCCAGTGCCGCACCGACTTTGGGGGCGATCGCGCGGATCTGCTCTGTCAGTGTGTCGGTTCCGCTTTGGGTGTAGAAGTCCTTGCATGGCGAGCCGTGTGGGACCGCCGCGTCGCGCACCGCGCAGTTGAACACGATGTCGAAGGCCGGTACGTCGTTACCGCCGATGCCGAGGGTGACCAGCGCGGTATCCCGCCGCAACGCATCGAACTGCGGCGGATTGCCAGTCGCCACTTGAGGATTGGTCATGGCCCTGGTGGTCGCGCCGGCACAGCTGGCATCGGTGAAGGACCTGGGTTCGATCGTGTCGGCGACCAGGCGAGGGTAGTTGCCGGCGGACCTGGCGCAGCGGGGGACGACGAACGGCAGGAACGATCCTGACGTGTAGGAATCGCCGAGCGAAACATAGGACGGGTACGTGGTTGTCTCCGGGGCGGCCGAGACGGCCGGAGCGGCAACGGTTCCGGCGACAAGTGCGGTCAGGATGGCGATAAATGCGGGTCGCTTGGACATCGAAATCTCCTGTGGAATTCAAGAGCGAAGTGCCATGGCTCGTATGGTCGGCCAGGCTGGGACACCCATTCAATGGTGTCCCATGTCACACTAGAATCGATGATGCCTGCGCCACCAGTTTCTCCAATTCCCCAGTTGACCTCGGTCGATACCGTGCTGCGCGCCGCGGTGGAGATGTTCCTGCGAGACGGCTGGATCGACGCGCGGGCGCTGGCCGCGACCGCTGGTATCGGCCGGTCGACGCTGTATCGGCGCTACGGGGACCGCACACGCATTCTCGGCGAAGTCATTTGGGTGATCGCCACCGCCGGGTTCGAGGACATCCGTCGGGAGTGCGGTGGTCGAGGTGCCGCCGGAGTCGCCGAGATCGTCCGGCGCTGCCTGCACCTGTCCGCCGGCTACCCGGCCATGCGTACGTTCGTCGCGCAGCACACCGACACCGCGCTCCAGGTCCTGACCTCCCGCGACGGGGTCATCCAGCGACGGTTCGTGGCCAGCATCGCGCAACTCATCCGCGAGGAGGTCGGCGAACCGGACGACATCGACGCGCACACCCTCGCCTACGCCATCGTCCGGATCGGCGAGTCCTTCTACTTCCGCGAACTCATCACCGGCGAACCCGACGACATCGATGCCGCCGCGGCCGTCATCCGCCGACTACTCGAATAGGGTCCGGACATTCGCGCTGACTGCCTTGTCGATCGGTGTCGAGCCGGTGTTGAGTTCGAGGATCTGCCGACCGATGCGCGGCTCGTGTAGCAGTTCGGCGAGCGTGGCGGCCACGTCGGCGCGAGTGATCTCGCCGTGGAACTCGGCCGGGCCGAGGGATACGTTGCCTGTTCCCGGACCGTCGAGAAGTAAAGCGGGACGCAGGATCAGCCAATTCAAGTCGCTGCGGCTGAGGATGATGTCCGCCTCCTTCTTGACGGTGAAGTAGTACTCGACCTCCTCGCCGTTGTCCCGTTCCCGCCATGATTCGGGGAGCACCGACACCAGGGCGAAACGCTCGATACCGGCGCGGCGGGCGGCGTTGATGGCTTTCACCACCCCGCCGCCATCGATCGCCTTTGTGACTTCCCTTGTGCCGCCGTTGGATCCGGCGCTGTAGACGATCACGTCGGCCTTGCCGAACGTTGCCGCCAATTCCTCTTCGCTCAGGGTTGCCAGATCGCCGACTTGTGCTTTGACGCCTTGCGTTTCGAGTTCGGCCCGCTGCTCATCCCGGCGAACCAGCCCGTGGACCGTGTCTCCGCGCGCCTGTAGTTGCTGCGCGAGCAGACCACCAATACCGCCGGTGATGCCGATGATGAAAACGTCCATCGTGGAAGCTCCTTCAGTGCGGTGGGTCATATCTCAGGGTTCAACGGCGCGAGTTTCCGTGAGAATTCCCAGGGACTTTCGGCGACGAGCAGTGGAATCGCCGCCGACTAAGCCGGATTCGCCGCCTTTTTCACGGTCCTGATCACCGGTGCCGTCTCGACGTGGGTGATGGCGGGCAGGGCCGCCACCCGGGTGGTCAGATAGCGATACAGCGCCCGCTGATCAGCGCATACCGCGGTCGCGTACAGGTTCGTCGGCCCGGTTGTGGCTGCGGCGAAAGCGATTTCGGGATGCTGGGCCAGTGCCGCGCCGGCCTGCGCCAGATGTGCGGGGGAGACCGAGATCCAGAGCAGGGTGCGGATGCCGAGGCCGACCTGGCGCCAGTCGATGTCGATATCCAGGTAGAGCACCCGGTGTTCGCGCAGTTCGGTCATTCGCCGCCGGACGGTCGTCGCCGACCAGCCGGTCACCGCGGCCAACTGCTCGACGCTGGTCCGCCCGTCGTCGGCCAGGGCGGCGAGGAGTTTGCGGTCGCCGTCGTCGAGCTGCACCGGCACCGGACCCGGCCGATACGGCGCCGGGGGTGGGCGCAGCAGCGCGGCCTCGTCCTCGGTCAGCGCACCGAGTTTGGCGATCATGTTGTCCGAGTCGCCGTAGAAGACGTGCAGCACCGAGTGCGCGGTCACCCCTTCCACCCGGGAGGTGCGCGGGAGTTTGGCCAATAGCAATGTCTCGCTGTCATTTTCGTTCTCGGTGCGGACCGCGCAGCTGATCTCGGTGCCGCCGGAGTGCAGGCTCACCCATGCGGTGTCCGAGCGCCGGGCCAGCGCCTCGGCGACCGGGACCGCCGCGGCGGGGGCGCAGCGCACCCGCAGGAACCAGGTCGTTCCGCCCAGCGCGGTCGGGTCGACGCCGCCGATCACCCGCACGGCTCCGACCGACCGCAATCTGGCGTAGCGGCGGGCGATCGTGCGATCCGACACGCCGAGAACCTCGGCGATGGCGCTGAACCCGGCCCGGCCATCGATCTGCAAAGCGTGCAGGAGACGGCGATCCAGCTCATCGATGACGAATTCCACCGCAGCGACGGTAGTCATTGTCGGATATCGACACAATGCGCCCGGTCACTGGTTCGGCGATCCCGGCAGGCGCATCGTTGCCGTGTCCCGGTCGATCCGACCGAATCCATTGCGACACAAGGAGAAAACCATGAACACCGAGGTGCTCATCGTCGGCGCCGGACCGACCGGCCTGACGTTGGCCAATGAACTACTGGTGGCGGGAGTGTCGACCACGTTGGTCGACAAGCTGGCCCAGCGCAGCCCGGTGTCCAAGGCGGGCGGCGTGCAAACTCGCGCTCAGGAGGCCTTCGATCAGCGTGGTCTGTTGGAACCGTTGCTGGCCACCGGAAATCACCAGACCAGCACCGCGCATTTCGCCGGCATCCCGCTGCTGCTCACCCGCGGGCGGCATCGCCTGCCGTGGCGGACCATCCCGCAGGTGGTGATCGAGGGCTTCCTCGAACAGCACCTTGCCGCGCACGACATCCACGTTCGACGCGACCACGAGTTGATCGGCCTCACCCAGCACGACGACGGTGTCACCGCGACCTTCGCCAACGATGTCACCATCGAGGCGGGATACGTCGTCGCCGCCGACGGCGCGCACAGCACGGTGCGGTCCCTGCTCGGCGCCGAATTCCCTGGGCGAGTGGGGAAGTCGACCGCGATCGCCGCCGACGTCCGGCTCGACGGCGACGCCCCGATGCTGACCCGCACCTGGAGCGAGGACGGATATTCGGCGCAGGTGTTCGCGCTGGGCACCGACCCGGAAGGTAGGCCGCTGCACCGGCTGGCTCTCGGCGGGCCGGATCGGTCCCTGTCCCGGGATGTTCCCGTCACCGAGGACGAAATCCGCGTCGGCCTGCGCAGCGTGTTCGGCGAACGGGTGCGACTGCTCGAGCTGCGCTATGCCCGCCGCATCACCAACGTGTCCCGCCAGGCCGCCCAGTACCGGCACGGGCGGGTGTTCCTGGCCGGCGACGCCGCCCACGTCCACCTCCCGATCGGTGCGCAAGGCATGAACACCGGCATCGGGGACGCGGTCAACCTCGGCTGGAAACTCGGTGCCGCCGTGCACAATTGGGCTCTCGAGCGGCTGCTCGACACGTACCACACCGAACGGCATCCGGTCGCGGCCGCGGTGCTGCGCAATGTCGAGGCGCAGAGCCTGCTGATGGATTGGGACGGCAAGCACGACCCGGACGTGATCGCCGCCAAGGACTTGTTCGCGTCGCTGACCCAGCTGCCCGAGGTCCAGTTCCACCTAGACGACATGCTCTCCGGAATAGGCATCCGCTACGCCATGCCCGGCAGCGACGACCGGCCACTCGTCGGCCTCCCCGCTCCGGACCGGAATATCGGCCCGACCCGGCTGCACGAACTGCTGCGTTCCGGCCGCGGCATCCTGCTCGACCCGTCCGACAAACTCGCTGAAATCGCCGACCCCTGGTCGGATCGGGTAGACCGCACGGGCGTTGGCGCCGACACTGATCCGATGCTCGTCCGCCCCGACGGCTACGTGTGCTGGACCGCGGGCGGGGACCACAGCACTGACGGGTTGGCAGCCGCCCTGACCTCCTGGTTCGGTATACCTCATGGATGAACAGCTGAGCACGCTAACGCCCGACCTACGTCTCGGAGCCGTCGCGCCCAGCACCGGCGGGTCGGTCGCCGCCGAACTGGCTGAACTCGTCGCCGAACTCGTCGCCGAGTTGGTCTACCTATCCGTGCTCACCCTGCCAACCGAGCCGATGGCCGATCGCCCTCTCCCGCAAGAGGACTCGCGCATCCAGGCGGCCGCCGCGATGATGCGCGCCCGCCTCGCCGACCCGATCGGCCTGTCCGACATCGCCGCGGAAGTAAACCTGAGCGTCTTCCATCTCGTCCGAGTCTTCAAGAAGGCGACCGGAATGACGCCCTACCAATATCTGACCCATCTCCGAATCGAAGAGGCGAAACAGCTGCTGCGCCATACCGGCCTGACGATCGGCCAGGTGGCGCTGCGCTGCGGTTTCGCCAGCCCGGGCGCCCTATCCACCGCCTTCCTGCGGCACACCGGAACGCGTCCGTCGGTGTATCGCAGCTCATGACTGTCTGCCGAGAAATCCGCTCGATGCAAAGTTGGCAGTTTGCGTCCAAATCTCCTGGGTGCGGATATATTCGTTGAGCGCACGCAGCGGTGGTACAGCAGCCACAGTGGAGCCACCGTTCGGCTGCGCGGCGCAGGGCGAGAGGACATACCCATGAGCTCGGGTAATAGGGGTGGTCCGGCGGTTTCGTTCAACCGCCCATCTTCGGCGCGGGTGTATGGATGGATGCTCGGCGGGAAGGATATTTATCCGTCCGACCAAGACATCCTGCTCTACATGTTGGGCCGGTTTCCGGAATGCGTCGACATCGCGCGGCAGAACCGCCAATTCCTATACCGCGCGGTCCGTTATCTGGTGCAGGAAGCAGGCATCAGCCAGTTTCTCGACATGGGATGCGGGCTGCCGACCGCCAACAACGTTCATCAGGTGGCCCAGCGGTTCAATCCGGAGGCACGGGTCGCCTATGTCGATGCCGACCCCATCGTCTTGGCGCACGGCCGCGCACTGCTGGCGGACGCGCGGGCGAGCACCACTGTCGTGACAGCCGACATGCGACTACCCGAAGCGATTCTCGCCGATCCCGATGTCGAAGGCCTGATCGACTTCACCAAGCCGGTCGCGGTGCTGTATCTGTCGGTCGGCCATCACATCAAGGACAACGACAAAGTCGGCCAGGGCGCGCGACATGTGTTGCGGCACATCATCGATACCGTCGCGATACCGGGCAGCCACCTCGTCTTCTCCCAGGTTGTCAGCGACGACGCCGCGCTCGGAAAGTCGTTCGCCTCGAAGATCGACAACTCCGGCATACCGTGGCAGAGCCGGACACCCGCGGAGGTGGACGCACTGTTCGACGGTCTCGAACCGGTCGATCCCGGTCTGCGCAATCTCGTCGACTGGCGTCCCGACCCGGACCAGCCCCCGCTGGAAGCGGTGCCGGAGCCACTGCTCAAGTACGTCGGTGCCACCGAGCGGCGCACCAACGTCTACGAGTACGGCGGAATTCTGCGCAAGCCCTGAACTGCGTTCGTTATCCTGTTGTCTCGCTGTGGCTTTCGCTGGTCTCACGCAAGGCTGAGTTGTCGCCGCGCAGGCGGTCGTTGTCGGTGTGCAGGTTGGCGTTGGCGTCTTCGAGGTCGAGGATGCGGGCGATGCCTGCGAGGTTGACGCCGGTCGCGGCCAGGTTGGCGATGCGTTGCAGGCGGGCGATGTCGTCGCTGCTGTACCGGCGGGTGCCGCCGTCGCTGCGCGCGGGGGTGAGGAGGCCGTGGCGTTCGTAGAGTCGCAGTGTTTGCACGCCGATGCCGGCGAGGTCGGCGGCCACCGAGATTCCGTACACCGCTTGGCCAGGGTCGGGCAGGTGTGATCCGTGCTGGGTCTCCTGGGGCATCGCTCTCCTCATCTGTGGGGACTCGTCAGGTTTTCTATTCTAGGCACTTGCGCCGACTTGTCGATAGTGCTACAACAAATCTATTCTAGATGGCATAGGTTATCTGGCCCGACGATAGAGATGGGAACGCCGATGGACGCCTGGCCTGCGGAACTCAACGAAACGCGCGGCGAAAGCGCCGCGACGGTAGCGCGATGAGCGCCGAGTCTCGCGCGTTGCAGGTCAAGCTGGACTGGGTCGACTCGGTGGCGGTACTGACCGTCGGTGGTGAGGTCGACGCGGCGTCGGCGCCGGAGCTGCAATCGGGGATCGAGGATGCGCTTGGCCATGCGCCGGCGCTGCTCGTGGTCGACCTGTCGGGCGTGCGGTTCTTCGGTTCGGCCGGGCTCAGCGTGCTGCTGTTCGCGGTGGAGGCGGCCGGCGGACTGCGGGTGGTCGCGTCGGCGCAGGTGCGGCGTCCGATCGAGGTGACCGGGCTGGACGGGGTGATCGAGGTGTACGAGACTGTGCACGACGCGCTGAACTCGGAGGTCGCTTGAATCCTATTCCGGCACAGAGCTTTGCCGCTGTCGGTCAGCGCGCGCGGTGCACTCGCGTCTCGTCCCAGACGGGTGTGTCGCGTTCGTAAACGGCACCGTCGGAACCGAATACGAGGAAGCGGTCGAACTCGCGGGCGAACCAGCGGTCGTGCGTGACGGCGATGACGGTACCCGCGAACTCGGCGATGCCCTGTTCGAGCGCGTCGGCGGAGTGCAGGTCCAGGTTATCGGTCGGCTCGTCGAGCAACAGCATGGTGACTCCGGACAGTTCGAGCAGCAGGATCTGCAGCCTGGCCTGCTGGCCGCCGGAGAGCTCGTCGTAGCGCTGCTCGGCGGCGCGGGCGAGCTCGTATCGGTCCAGCACCCGGCTGGCGGCCTCGCGGCCCATCCCGTCACGGTGTTCGTTGCCGAGATGCAAAATCTCCAGCAGTGTTCGGCCCGACAGATCCGGCCGGGAATGGGTCTGCGCGAAATAGCCGGGGCGGACCCGGGCGCCGAGCGCGGCGGTGCCGGTGTGCGGAACCGGCGCGAGGTCGATGTCCTGGATGGGCCGGTGTTCGAGGTCGGGATCGGTGCCGCCCGCGGCGAGCAGCCGCAGGAAGTGTGATTTGCCGGATCCGTTGGCGCCCAACACCGCAACGCGATCGCCGTACCAGATCTCGGCGTCGAACGGCCGCATCAATCCGGTGAGTTCGAGTTGCGTGCACACCAGCGACCGCCGACCGGTCCGGCCGCCGCGCAACCGCACGGAGACGTTCTGCCGCAACGGAACCGACTCGGGCGGGCCCGCGGCCTCGAACTTGGCGATTCTGGTCTGCGCGGCGTGATAGCGGGCCGCGACACTGTCGTTGAACTTGGCCTTCTCCCGTAGGCGCAGGACGAGCGCACGCAACTTGGCGTGGTCCTCATCCCAGCGTCGGCGCAGCTCGGCCAGGCGCGAATTGCGGTCCTCGCGGGCCTGCTGATAACCGGCGAAACCGCCGCCGTGAATCCACGCGGTCGCGCCGTTGACGCCGGGTTCGAGGGTGACGATCCTGGTGGCGGCGTTCGCGATCAACTCGCGGTCGTGACTGACGAACAGCACCGACTTGTCCGATTCGGCGATCGTTCGTTCCAACCACTGCTTGCCCGGCACATCCAGATAGTTGTCCGGCTCGTCGAGTAGCAGCAACTCATCCGGTCCGGCGAACAACGCCTCCAGCACAACTCGCTTCTGCTCACCGCCGCTGAGCGTGCGCACGGCCCGCCATTTGGCCTGATCGAACGGCACGCCGAGCGCGGCCATCGTGACCCGATCCCAGAACGTCTCGGTCTCGTACCCGCCGACATCCACCCAATCCGTCAGCGCATGCGCGTACGCGAGCTGCGTCGCCTGCTCGTCCTGCTCGATCAGCGCGTTCTCGGCGTCGTCGAGCGCGGTCGCGGCCTTCCGGACCGCGTCGGGAGCAACCGCGACGAGCAGATCACGCACCGTCGACTCATCATCGACCTGACCCACGAACTGCCGCATCACCCCCAGACTCCCGGACCGGGTAACCGCCCCACCATCAGGAGTCAGATCACCGGCAACAAGCCCGAGCAACGTCGTCTTCCCGGTACCGTTCGGCCCGATCAGCGCCGCCTTGACCCCCTCACCGATCCGAAAGCCGACCCCGTCGAGCAGTTGTCGCCCATCGGGGAGAAAGTATTCGAGATCCGCGATATCTATGTGCGCCATGGGACCCCCAGCCAACCCCACCGACCCCACAACCTGCAACCCGGTTTAGATTCCGATGTCGAGGACGGTCAGGTAGCTGTTGATGTCGTCCTTCACCGCTGTGCGCAGGTCGTCGAATTCCGCTTGGACGGTCTGCTGCGTCGAGATCTGGCCGGACAGTGTCGACGAGTGCCGGAGTACGGATCTCGAAGGTGCGCGGTTGGGCTTCAGGGTTGGTCCGTTCGGTCCGTTGTCGAACAGTTGGTCGGCGACCATGTCGAAAACGGTTGCTGGGAGGGCATCGCTGTGGTCGAGCCAGTCGTTCAAGGGGGCGTCGATCGCGTGCTCGGTGGAGTCGGTGATTGTGTGTTGTATTGCGTTGGCGGCTCGGCCTGCTCGGTAGACGTCCGTTGCGGTGACGCTGCCGTCCGCTGTGCAGGCGGCGTACAGGTGGTCGAGATCTACTTCGAGCTTGACGGTGAATGATGCTGTGCCGGTGTCGAATTGCTCGGTGAGGGTGTTGGTCACCGTGAGTGGTGGTGTGGTCGCGTTGCGCAGGGTTCGGACGATCTCCTCGGTGGCTGCGGCGTCGCAGGAGACGAGGAAGGTGTTGTGGGCGTGGATTTCGATGCTGCCGGTCGCGCTGTATTGGGCGGTGAGGGTGATGTTGCGGGAGAGGGCTCGGGTGTGGGCGGCTGTGCAGGACACGGCGTTGCGGGTGATCGGTACCGGCACCAGTTCTGGGGTCGGTGCGGTGGGGCGGTAGTTGACCAGGTGCGCGATGCGGGCGGGTGGGTCGGGATGATCGTGGCGCACGATCTTGCCGAGGACCTCGGTGGGCACGGATTCGGGCAGGGCGAGGGTGGTGGCGAAAGTGCAGGTGCCGCCGAGGTATTCGACCGCCGGGGCGGCGGGGCGGGGCCGCTTGGCGAGGGCGGACATCGAGAAGTCCAGCTCGGGTCCGGCGTCGCGGTGGGCCAGGAAGACCGTCGCGGGCTGGAAGTAGTACCGGGTGGGCTGGTCGGCGGCGGCGAGTTCGGCGTTGCGTGCGTCGGGGTAGACGCGGAGGTCGAAATCGGTTGTGCCGAATGGGAATACGAGGGCATCCGGTCCGAAGATGGGCCCGGCGGGGTCTGGCATGGCGGCGTCTTTCGTCAAGTGAGCGTGTTGCCGGTGACGACGAAGATCGGTTCGTCGACGAAATCGTGAGCACGGCTCACTGTGCGTGGGCCCGCGGTGGTGGTGAGGGTGAACACGACGGTGCAGTCCAGGCCGGTGACGGCGGAGCCGAGCGGAATCATGACGTGGACGAAGTCGATCGGATGCCCCGAGCTCAAGCTGAGGGCCGGTATCGCGATCCGGGGATCGTCGTCGACCGAGATCTGAATGTCCATGCGGGTGATGCCGGTTGCGTCGAAGTTCAGTCCCGCGGCGTTGATGGTGAGCGGATGCTGCACCTGCTGGATCGTGGTTGTATTGAAGGTGACGTAGTTGCGCAGGGCCGACTTCGGTAGTGGCACAGGAACATTCAGAGTGCGGGAAACGACTGCGGCGGTCGCTTGCGAGGTGTGACTGGGCAGCGTGCTCGATTGTCCGGCGGGCAGCACCTGGTCGGACAAGCCGATGACGATCGGCTGGGCCGGACCGAGCATCGCGAATCGGTGCAGCACCAGATCGAGCGGTCCCCGGTTGGTGACCTGTACCGCCGGAGTGGGCGCCGCGACGACGACCGCGGTCAGGTCATCGGAGTCCGCCGTCTGGTGCAGATTGAGTGTCGCCTGTGTCCGCACCAGCCCGGGGAACGCGTCGTCGAGCCGGATGGCGAGCGCGCCGAACAGTGGTGCGGCCCCCGTGGTGGCGAGCTGCTGGAGGAACAGGTTGACAATGGTGGTCGCCGGAGTGGGCCGTTCGTCGGTGATGTCGACCCCGATCTGCACCGTGTGCGCCGCCACGCCGTCGGCGAAAACGGCTGTCGCGGCGGGGAATCCGTCCAGCGTCCCGGGATGGTGTGGATCGAGTCCGACCGGCAGGGTGAGCCGCAGCTGCCGACCCGCGGCCTCGGGAATACCGGGGAGGTCGGCGGCCAACTGCGCGAGATCGATCGGATCGGCCAGCGGCGCGAGCAGGAAGGTGAAGTGGAAGCGGCAGCCGGTGAGGGTGCCGGGGGAGTCGTCGACTATGGAATCGCACACTGCCGCCACGCCTTTGGCGCCTCGGACGATGCCGTAGGCCGCGGGCACCGCGACCACGGTCCCGCTGACCTGGCCGAAGTAGAGTCTGCGCAGCGTCGGGTAGCGGTCGGAGACGTTGCCGAGCGAGGTCAGTTCTCGGTATTCCGAACGGGCGCCGGCGAACTTGCTCAGATCGGAGCTGTCGATGATGGGCCGGGTCGTGCCGTCTGCGGTGATCGTGAACCGGCTCCGGTAAGAGTCGGTCGTGAAGGTCAGCCGGAGCGGGCTCGAGCGGTGGATGCGCACGTACACCGGCATGAATCGGTACCCGCCGAGGTGGTACGGGTTTGGCGGGGGCTCGCCGCCGCCGTGTTCGCCGTCGCCGAAGACCTGGAACTGGTAGCCGTGAAAGATCGGCCCGTGTATCGGGAACCCGACATCGGGGGCGGTGACCCGGGTCGTCTTGTATACGCTGTATTGGGCCGAGATCTCCAGCACCGCATTGCCGCTGCGGGTCAGGTGCACATAGGCGGCCTCGACCGCATCGCCTTTGAGGTCGAAGCTCATGGTGATGGTTCCGTCGTGCGAGCGGATCGGGCCGCTCGTCGCGGTGAGTGTTTGCGGGTTCCCGTCCGAGTCGGTCACGGGTAAGGACAGCGTGAACAGGTCCACCTCCAGGTCGGGGACCAATCGCGGAGGCAGGCCAGGGGTTCCGCGGTAGAGCGCGGCGATGTTGTCCGGCATGTCCGCCCGTACCGAGAACGTCAGTCGCGCACGGTTGAAGGGATCACCATGCGGATCGACACCGGACTGGACCGCGGCGAAGCTGAACGTCGGATCGTCGGTGGGCACCACGAACGCGGGCAGATACCAGCTCGGACCCGTGACACTGTCGAGCAGATCGGGAGTGCCGCTCTCCCAGCGCAAACACGGGATATCGAACCCGTTCTGTGGGTACGGCATCGGGTATTGCCAGTTGTCGTCGATGCCGGGGCCGAACCGGGCGAGTAGCCACGGCGTCGCCCCGGTCGCGATGAATTCGTCGAAGGCGTTGTCTATCTCGGGGCCGGAGTCTCGGGGGACGACAGGCGTGAGTATGAAGTCGGGCATCGTACGCTCCGTGGGATCCGTTGTGTCGCAGTCGATCAGGCGCTGGCGACAGCCCTGTTGACGTAGTCCCGGATGGTGGCGACCTTGTCGGGCGGTGCCGCGGGCAGCGGCGCGTCCAGCAGCGGCACATACTTGATACGCCCCAGCGGCAGTGGCACTTTCACCGGTGTCGCGGTGGAGTAGATGATGGTCTCGTCGAGGAAGTCCACACCGTCGACGACCACCTTCATGGTGTAGCTGAATTCGCTCTCGGCGTCGTACTTGTCGGTGAACACCTCCCACAGCGCGTCGGCCTGATTCCCCTGATGCACCGAGATCGGCGGGTAGGTATCCGCGCCGATCGTCGGCGTGATCGACACCGTGATGTTCGGCGGCAATTTCGCCGGGTGCGGGAAGAACCGAACGAAGATATAGCCGACCGCGGCGGCAGTGAGAATCTGGCTGTGGCTGGTGGTCAGCTCCTCGATTTCGGCGATCGCCGGATCGTGCGGTGCGATCGCGGTGGAGAGATTCACCCGCGGGTCGCGACCGTCGAAGATCAGCTTGCGGCGCACCTTGACCTGGTCCGTCGGCCAGCCGGGCACCGGATTGTCCAGGCGCAGAAAGGAAATGTTGACGTAGTCGGCCTCATTCGCGTCGGTCCAGATCGCGGGCGACACCGGCCCGCGCGGTGTGACCTGGCCCGGAATGTAGTGCTGGCCCTGGGCGAGCGTGCGCAGATTGGGATGACCGTCTTCGACCGGGCGGCTGTAATCGGGATAGCTGACCTCGATTTGCGCGGCCCGCAGCGGATCGCGCAGCTCCGATTGCGCGTTGAAATCGATCTGGCAGACGGACGCCACCTGAATCTTCTTGAAGAACTCGCCGATATCGATGATGAACAGATACTTGTTGAGGTCGGCGCGCACCGCGGGCAGCAGATCGTTGAGATCGCCGCTGACGGTCTGGCTCACCGCGATGGTCTCGTCCAGGATGAGCGTCTGGTTGAAATGGATGGATCGTCGCTCGTGCGTCGACTTCAGCGACACCGAGGTGCCGCCGAAGACCTGGCTGAACCAGCCGCGGTGCGCCGCCGCCTTGCTGTCGGTCTTGCTCGGATCCCAGTCGAAGATCTCCTGCTTGACCAGATCCATGGCCGTCTTCTTCATCATGTCGACGTTCTCGGTGACCCATTTCTTGGTCTGCTCGTCGAGAATCGCGCCGTTCTGGGTGATGTGAGTGGTCACGCCGCCCGAGGTGACGCAGGAGCTGTAGGCGTATTCCGCCTCGAGATCGGTGATCCCGAAGAACGAACCCGAGGACACCGCGGCCGAGAACGAGTCGTACACCTTGTCCACGTCGATATTCACCACGACCGTTACGCCGTTGATGTAGAACGCTTCCTGCAAGGTGTTGGCGACGGTGAACGGCGGCGAGGTGCCCGCTTTGAGCGCACTGGCGATCGCGCCAGCGGCGACCAGGTTGCAGCTGATCAGGAAGGTGGAAATGCCGTGCTGCTCGATGCTGCCCTTACCGCTGTACTGGGCCGTCATTTTCAGCAGATTGCCGACCGCGGCGGGGTCGGGCACCGAGCACACCACCGCGCTGTCGGTGATCGGGACGATACCGAGAACAGGGGACGGGTCGTTGGCCTGATAGTTGAAGTACTGCGCGAGCCGGGGCCCCGGCATGCCGTGCTCGTGCTGCTTCAGTTTCTGCAGCACGCCCTCGATCACGCTGTCCGGAATCGCGAAGGTGGTGGAGAAGGTGCAGAATCCGCCGCCGATCTCGGTCACCGCGTCGCGCAGTTCTTCCGGGGTGACGGTGGATTCCTCGTCGAGCAGACCTTTGAACAACGTCATCTGGAAGTCGTACTCGTCGGGCGTATCGTGCTTGCGCGCCAAGTAAACTCGCGATGGCTGGAAGTAGTATTGGGTCGGCTGCCCGGCCTGTCGTAGTTCGGGATTGTGTGCGTCGGGATAGACCTGTACGTCGTATCTTTTGCCGGTCTCGTCGTTTGCTGTCACAACGACGAAGTCCGGACCGAAGAGCGGTCCGACCCCGGAAACGAAGTCTGCCATGTCGAAATTCCTGCCGTGGTGTTGCTTTGGTCCCCGCTCGGCCCCGACGTCCGGTGCGAGATTATGGAGATAGCGTGATCCTGATCGGGTGGACTAGCGCGAGTAGTGACTACTCGCTTTTCGGGCGAAACGGGCACTGCCAGTCCGGGGCCACCGCGCGACCGGAATACTGACGAGCCTGCGATCCGGTCGCGACATCGAGCATCGGGTTCATCGAGCCCTGTAGCGCGATGTCACGGGACCTGATGCGGCGTTTGAACGGCTCGAGCAGGCCCTGTTCGCGCAGCCGCGCGAATTGCGTATGGGGATTGAATACCAGAGTGGGCCAAGGGAATTGGCGGGCCGTCCGGGACGCGAGCGGATGCAGGCCGACCACATAGTAGGCACGCCCGCCGATGCTGAACGAGAACCACGGGTCCGCCGGATCGGAGCTGGCCTCGGAATCCCAAGGGAAGGAGCGGATGTCGAAGTCGTGCAGATGCTGCAGGTGCCGCCACAGCAGGTCTTCGAAATGCGCTTCAGAGGTAATCGGTGGACCGGTGAACGCCGCGACGAACGAGGCGAACCCCTCCTCGGGCAGTTCGTGCGCGAATTCGCCCAGATCGCGACAGCTCACGCGGGCGCTGTCCGCCGCGCCCAGCTCGTCGTAGACCCGGATCCGGCATAGGTCGCGGCGGACCGAGGACCTGGCACCGACGCACGGAAAGCCTTCGCGCAGTATGGCTTCCCGGAACAGCGCCGGTACCGTCGGCCGTCGATCCGCCGTCATGACGTCGGTCGCGAGTCAGAACCGTCCGGCGGGCGCTGCCGCGGGGACGGTCAAGGTGCCGGTCAGTGCGACCGCCTGATACTGCGGTGCCGCATCCCCGCCCGCCTCCGGGTAGGCGAGCACCAGGGCGCCGGTCGCGGCCAATTCCACTGCCGCCGAATCTGGTTCGGGCGCGTCCGGCAGATAGACGGTGACCTGTGCGGTGTGCACGATCGGTCCACCGCGCCCGGCGCTGCGGTGCTCGATGGTGCCGGTGAGCACAGTGCCGGTGCCTGGTTCATGGTCGGCCGGGGTGCTTTGCAGCGAGTGGGTGCCGTTGAACGAAAAGGTTTCGCCGAGAACGATTTCCAGGTCGCCGGTGGCGGCCGAGTAACTGAGTTGGAGATCGGTGCCGGTCAGGGTGTACGTGGCTTTGGTGGTCATTTTGAATCCTTGGTTGAACTAAGGGGTGTTGCTTCACGAACGCTAGGTTCGCGGCGAGGCCGGCACACGCGTAGTCGGCTACTCGTCCGTGTCGTCAGGGCAGCGGGCCGTCGATGGCCCGGTCAACTGCGGCTTTGGCGTCGACGATGCCGTTGCCGTACACGGCGTTCGGCCACGTCCAGCTGGGGTCGGGGACGTTGTGACTGGCCGTTTGCTCGATGATCTGCTTCACCTGGCGCGGTGTGAGATTGATGTTGCAGGAGTAGAGCAGGCCCGCGATGCCGGACACGAAGGCGGCCGCGGGGGAGGTGCCGGTGACCTCCGCATATTGCGGCGAACCCCAGGTCGAGTACAGGTCGAGCGTCTTGATCTTCGAGCCCGGTGCGCTGACACTCATGTGATTGCCCGTGTTCGACCCGCTACCCGGACCGGCGAGCCACGGGTATCGGAGTTTGGTGACGGCGCCGACCGCGATGACGCCGTCGTAGGCGGCGGGATAGCGCAGGATGTTGGAATTGTCGTTGCCCATGGCGGCGACCACGGTCGTATTCGCTTGCAGCGCATAGTTGACCGCGTTCCTGAGGTGCTTGGTGTCGCCGATCAGGCTGACCAGGCTGACGTTGGCCACTTGCGAGTACTCGCCCGCCCACTGGATCGCCTTTGCCAGCTCGTCGGTATTGCAGCCGCTGCCGACGCCGCCGGACGGGGTGGTGGTGCGACAGACCACCCTGGCCGCGAAGAGACGGCAGCCCCAGGTCACCCCGGCGATGCCGATGCCGTTGTCGGTGGCGGCGCCGATGATGCCCGCCATGGATGTGCCGTGCCCGATCTCGTCCTGGGGGTCGTCATCCGGCGAGGTGAAGTCGCCGACCCGCTGCTGTCCGTAGCCGACGGACGGGTTCTCGCAGAAGTCCCAGCCCTTGCCGCGCGTCGACGTGCCGAGCCGGGGCGCGAGGTCGGGATGATTGTTGTCGCAGCCGGAGTCGATGATCGTGATTTTGACTGTGTCCAAACCCTTTTGGCGATCCCAGGCCAGTGGGGCGTTGATCATGTCCAAGCCCCACTGGTCGCCGTAGCTCGGGTCGTTGGGGATGGCCGTGAGGTCACAGAGGCCGGCGGGCTCGGCGTAGGCGATCTCGTCCAGCTCGATGAGCGTGTCGATGGTGGCGTCGATATCGGTGTCCTCGGACAGCCGGATCACATAGGTGGCGAGCATGGTGCTCAGCAGGTCGGGATCGACCTCGTAGGGCTCCACCTCGGCATAGAGCCGGGTGACCGACTCCACGGGCAGCGAGGCCAGGACGCCGTCGACGGTTTCGATCCCGAAACCGATATAGGCGCCCCCCTCGACGGTGTCCGTGATGACGTCTGAGACAAGAGCATTCGCATCCGCAGTAAGCTCTACGACCACCTTTCCCGGCGCGTATTCGTCTGACATTTCGATCCACCTATCTGGTCTTGCGATATCGAGAAGCGTGCGATCACGCCTCGGCAAGCCGAGTTCTCGTTCACGACCGTAGGTAGCTCAAAGAGCCGGAAATAGCGTAGGCAGGTACTCGTTTTCTCGCCGCAGTGTCAGGACGCCTTGAACAACTCGTCCTGGCGGTCGACGTAGGGCTGGAACAGGGCGGCGGGCCAATTCGGATCGATGTTCGAGACCCGGTCGATCACTTTCCATACACCGGCACGCCGTTCGAACCGATCCTGGTAGGTGCCGGTAGACACGACACCTTCGTTGCCCGCTTTCCAGTTGACACGCCAGCGCCAGGACACGATGGCGGTGTCGCCCGCGCCGCCGATCTCGAACCAGCCGACGTCGTGGAACCACTTTTCCAGCGGGAAGACGCTGTGCGCGTAGTCGTAGAGGCTTTTGAGTCCTTCGGGTCCGGTAAAGGTCTGTGACCGCAGGTCGTGCACCGTGAAGGTGGCCTCCGGCCAGTACAGGCTGATGTACTTGTCCGCCGACTCGCGGCTCGGATCGTTGTCGATGTAGCACTGGTGGCGTACCAGCTGTTCGAAGATCTCGAATCTGTCCAAGGCGGTGAGATCAGCGGGGGATGCGGAGTTGTTGCTCATGCGGGGAACGCTAGAGGTCCTCGCGCATCCGGGAATCGGTCATCGTATGGGTCGGTCGTCCGCGCGCATCGCCTAGGTCACCGACTCCGTGGCACGGTTCGACTGGTCGGCGGCGGCGCGGCGGATGTGGTCGGCGAGGGCCGCGAGCGCGGTCGATGAGGCTTTGGCCGTGGCGCCCCACGCCAAGAGGTGGTGGCGACGCGCCCAAGCGTCGGAGAGTTCGCACACGTCGACGGATTGGTCGGCGACGACCGCGTTGCGCGGCACGATGGCCAGGCCGACGCCTGCGGAGACGAGGGTGATCACGGTGGTCAGGTTCGCGACGCGGGTGCGATAGCGGGGGAGCGGGCCGCCGTGGGTGCCTGCGTTGCGCTCGATCCACTGTTGGAGCGAGGAGCTGGTGTCCAGGCCGACCAGCGGGTGCTCGGCGACCTCCCGGTAGGTGGAAGTGGTTCGCCCGGTGAGGATTCCGCCCGCCTGGCCGATGACCACCAGCGAGCCGTCGCACAGCGGCTCGACCTCCAGGCCGCAGTCGCCCGCCTCGTTGTCGATCAGGACGCCGAGATCGGCCGCGCCGTCGGTCAGCATCCGCACCATCTCGGGCGTACGGCGTTCGGCCACAACGACATCGATGCCGGGCTCCGCGCGCAGGAACGAGATCAAGGCTTGCGGGATGATCCGGTGCATCGCGCCGCCGCCGCCGAGCAACGTCACCGAGGCCTCGGGCGAACTCGTGTATCCGGCGAGCGCGCTGTCCAGTCGGGCCGTGTGCCGCAACACCTCTCGCGCGTGCCGGGCCAGGGTGGTGCCCGCTGGTGTCGCCCGCACGCCGCGCCGACCGCGGATCAGTAGGGGCAGGCCCGCCTGATTCTCCAGCGCGCGCACCCTGGCACTGGCCGACGGCAGGCTCAGATGCATCTGCTGCGCGCCTGCCGTGATGGACCCCTCGGTGACGATGGCGAGAAACAGTCGGAGGTCCACGAGGTCGTATTGCACCTCACGAGCCTATGTCGCTGCCTAAGGCTTGGTGCGTGGATTACGCATTGTGTGGACGCCGGCCGTTCGGCGACTCTTGTTTCTGGCGTGCTGTTTTCGAATCCCCAGCCGCAATGAACGCTGATATGGAGGTGCCGTGGTGACGCATCCTGCCGCAAACCGCGATCGACTGCTGCCGACCGAGCCCGCCGATGAATCTGCCGATTTCGCACGGCTACTGCGGGTCTTCGGCCGCCGAGCACTCTTCCTCGCGGCGCTCGCTCTCCTGATCGGCATGCACCTGTTGGCGTTGCTCCTCGCGCTGGCCGGTATCGGACTCCTCGTCGTACCCGTATCCGGCCCACCGGATCGCGCCCCGCACTGAGGTGCTCGCCGCTGCGGAGGCCGAACTGACGAAGGGCTAGTCGGCACGAACACGGCCGCCGGGTGGCATTGCCGCGACTCTTGTGTGACACTTTGTTCATATCTGGACACTTTGTTAAGGAGTCATCGGAATGGTTGCGGCGCTCTTGATGGTGGCGGCACGTCTCAGCGCGGGTGCGCAGTGAGCACTGCCGACGCGGTGTTCGCCGCGATGCGGCCCTTGGTCGATGGCATCGCGGCCACCTTCGGGCGCAGCTGCGAGGTGGTGTTGCACGACTACCGCGACCCGGAGCGGTCCGTGGCCGCCGTCGCCGGTTCGGTCACCGGCCGCGAAGTCGGCAGCGCCATGAGCGAAATCGGTTTGCGGGTGTTGGCTGCTGGGGCGGATGCGCGCAATGAAGTCGGCTACCTCACCCGCGCTCAGGACGGGCGCCTGCTGAAATGCACGACGCTGCCGCTGCACGCCGACGGGATGTTGATCGGCGCGTTGTGCATCAATATCGACGTCTCGGCCATCAATCGGGCCACCGGCGTGCTGTCGGATCTGCTCGGGCTGTCCATGGGCGCGGAGGCGCCCGTGCCAGCCACGGATTTCTCCGGGGATCTGAACCAAGTGCTCGACTCCCTGATCGAGCGAGCCGAGCGCGTCCACGCGGTGCCCGCATCGGCGCTGGGGCGCGAGCAACGGCTGGAACTCGTCTGTTCGCTGAACGATGCGGGCGTCTTCGCGCTGCGCGGTGCGCCCGCGCGGGTGGCCAAGCGCCTCGGCATCTCGCGAACCGGCCTTTACAACGACCTGGCCACGGTGAAGAAGGACAGCGAACTGCCATGACCGACAACGCCTTTCGGGCAACCCGCCCACCTGTCAACGTCCCGATACTGATCACCGAGTCCGTATCGGCGTCACTGATCGACGAGGAACTCGCGCTGCAAGCCGCGCGCGAGGCCTTCCTGGCGAGCACGACGGGAGCTGCGTTTCCCGTGGTGATCGGGCATCGCGCGCCGGCCAACCGGTTCACCCTGAAGTCCGGCTCGGCAGGCGACCTGGTTGGCGTCAAAATCGGTAGCTTCTGGCCCGACAACGACCAGATCGGGATACCGCGCCACAGCTCGACCATCGTGCTGCTCGACCCGGCGACCGGGCGCTTGGCCGCCGTCGTCGAGGCCGCGACCGCCAACTCCTATCGCACCGCTGCCGCAGACGCACTCGCCGTCGAGACGCTCGCCCGACCCGACGCGCACACCCTGACCGTGATCGGCACTGGCAACCAAGCGCTCTATGAAGTGCGTGCGGTCACCCGGGTTCGACCGATCCAGCAGGTCTTCGTGGTCGGCCGCCGCCCCGGCGTCGCGCGCGACTTCGCCCAAGACGTGACCGCATACACGGGCCTGCCCGCCGAACCTGCCGAGACGCGAACGGCAGTCACTGCCGCCGACATCGTCGTCACCGCAACCACTTCCCGCGAACCGCTGTTCGACGCCGCGTGGATCGCACCGGGCACCCACATTTCCGCGATGGGTGCCGACGGTCCCGGAAAACAGGAACTGCCGCCAGAGCTGTACGACCGGGCGCGCTTGTTCTGCGACCTGCCGGAGCAGTCTCGGACGATCGGCGAATTCCAGCACGCGAGAACAACACCCACTGCGCTGGGAGCCGTGCTCACCGCTGCCGCCGAGGGCCGACGAGCACCCGAGGACATCACGGTGTTCGACAGCTCCGGTTTCGCGCTGCAAGACCTCACCCTCGCGGCCGCACTGCTGCGGCGGTACACCTACGACACCCAGGAAAACTCGTGATCACGCTGACCGCTCCCGACACTCCCTTCGCCGTCGTGGACACCGCTCGACTCGACCGCAATATCCACCGGCTGCACGACCACCTGGAAACACTCGGCGTGCCACTGCGTCTCCATGTCAAGACCAGCAAGTCGACCGATATCGCCCGCCGCGTGCACAACGACGGACCCGGGCCGATCACCGTTTCCACCCTCGGTGAGGCCGAGTACTTCGCCGACGCAGGCTATTCCGACATCCTTTATGCCGTGGGCATCGACCCGCACAAACTGCCCCGCGTCGCCGCGCTCATCCGCCGCGGCGTCACTGTCACTGTCCTGCTGGACAGTTCAGCCCAAGCGCAGGCCGTGACCCAGTTCGCCCATGACCAGAGCATCCGGATTCCCACGCTGATCGAGATCGACTGCGACGGACACCGCGGCGGCATCACACCCAACGACCCCACCTTGGTCGAGATCGGCCGGATTCTCGCCGACAATCTCGCCGGGGTCCTCGGCCACGCGGGCGAGTCCTATTTCGCCTTCACCCCCAACGCTTTACATAAAGCCGCCGACAACGAGCGCGACGTGACGGTTGCCGCGGCGAATGCCCTTACCGGCGCAGGACTTTCCTGTCCGATTGTCAGCATCGGATCGACCCCGACCGCCCATCGTGCCACCGACCTCACCGGGATAACCGAGGTCCGAGCGGGTAACTACGTCTTCTTCGACCTCGTCATGGCAGGTCTCGGCGTCTGCACGCCCGACGATCTGGCCCTGTCGGTAGTCGTCACCGTCATCGGACATCAACCCGCCAAGGACTGGATCATCACCGACGGCGGCTGGATGGCCACCTCGCGCGACCGCGGCACCCAGAGCCAACCGGTCGACCAGGGCTACGGCCTCGTCACCGATCTCGCAGGCCGTGTCATCCCGGACCTGCTGATGACCGGAGCCAGCCAGGAACACGGCATCCTGTCCCGCCGCCCCGGCACCACCGGATCCACCCCCGACCTCCCCGTAGGCACTCGCCTGCGCATCCTCCCGAATCACGCCTGCGCCACCGCCGCCCAGCATCACCTCTATCACGTGGTCAACAGCTCGACGAGCCCAACCATCACCCCCACCATCGACGCAGTGTGGATTCGCCACAACGGTTGGTGAAAAGACGATTACGACGCCTATTCCCACGACGAACCGTAGACGGGCGGCACCGGAATCAACGTCGGCCCCGCCTGCGTCGTACTGCCGTAAGCACTTTCATTCTGTGTATGGCGGTGCAGGTGCACAGTGCAGTGAATTCTGCACCGTCAATGCAGTGGCTTGTGAAAGATGAGGAAGTCGCAAGGGGTGGCGAGTAGCGGGACCAGGTGTGGATAGTCCAGCTCCAGTTCACCTTTGCGCTCGAGGATGTAGCCGAGGCGCAGGTACCAGTTGCGCAGGGACTCCTTGACCGGATGCGTCCAACCGCGCGGTACCAGCAGCTCCAGCTGAACGGTCTCGGCGCCCTGTTCGGCGCACCAGTGCTCGGCGAAGTTCACCAGCGCCCGGCCGATTCCGGTGCCGCGCTGGTCGGGGGCGCACACCAGCATGCCGAATTCGCCGATGCCGTCGCCTAGTTGCTGCACTCGCACGGCGCCGGTGATCCGGTCGTCCGCACTGCGAGCGGCGACGATTTCGCCCGCCCTGATCAGCGATGCCAGCTCGGAAGGTGTTGTGCGATGGTAATCGTCGCGCCAGATGCCCGCTTCGGCCACCGTGTACACGCGGTTGATCAGTTCGGTCAGCTCCGCCACCAGCGCGGCATCCTCCGCCACTGACGCGGCGAGTGTCTCGATCGACACCATCGATCCCTCCTTCGACTCCAAGATCGACCATAACGCGTGCCGTCAGCGGTGCGGTCGCGCCGACCAGTGGTTCCGACGTAGTCAGATCCGCAGCCGCCGACACCGCGCGTTCCGCAGACAACTTGCCCGCGCGTTCAGTGGAGTTTCCGCCACGGTTACCTACGGTGCAGTTGTCCGTACAACCCGTGCGGTCATTGTCGTGTCATGACGGAGCAGCGGTACCGAGCGATCGCGGACGAGTTGGAATGCGAGATCGCGGGCCTACGTCCTGGCACTCGGCTCGACAGCGAGCACACCCTGATGGCGCGCTTCGGCGTCAGCCGCGCCGCCGCCCGCGCCGCGGTGCAGGAATTGGAGCGCCGACTGCGGGTACGCCGGGTGCGCGGGTCGGGCACGTTCGTCAGTGAACGAATCGACTACGTCATCTCCAGCGACCGGCGGCCGTCCTGGCATCGCACGGTGCTGGAGGCCGGTGCCGAGCCGCGCTCCGTTGTGCTCGAGTGGGCGCTCGCCCCGCTCCCGGCGGAGTGCGCGCAGCGGTTGGAGGTCGCCGACGGCACGGTCGCGCATCACATGCTCCGGCTGAGCTTCATCAACGACGTGGTCGCCGCGTGTGGGTCGGAATGGGTTGCCTACGAGGCTGTTCCGGATCTGGCTGCGGGCATGGGGGTCGAGGAGTCGCTCGACGAGGTGCTCCGGCAAATGGGTCACGTGCGGGCGGTCAGGTCCTGGTGCCGGGTCGCCTCCGACATTCCGACACCCGAGGTGCAACAGCGGTTGCAGCTGATCACGGCCGCACCGGTCTGGGTGGTCGAGTCGGTCAACCGCGACGCCGACACCGGTCGGCCTCTCACCTACAGCAAATCGTGGATGCGCGGTGACGCGGTGCGCGTCGTGATGGAGATCGGCTCCTCGGATCCCGCCAATTCTGCCAACGAAATGAAAGAGGTTGTACAGCAGTGAGTTTCCCCACCTACAGTCGCGAACGCGTCGCCGAGCTGCTCGCTGCGGCGCCGGAGCGCGACCTCGTCGAACTGGCCGATGCCTGTCTGGCCGACGGCGCCGAATTCGCGGTGCTCACCGCGCCCGAGGTCGGCTCGATCGCCGCGCAGGTGCGCGAGCCGATCGCACACGACCGCTTCTTCATCGGCGCCGTGCTGGCCTGCCGGGCCGAGGTGCTGCTCGGCGGAACCCGCGGCTGGGCCATGCGGATGGGCGACAACCGCAGGGCCACGCTCGCCGCCGCCGTCTGCGCGGCCGAGGTCGACGCCGCGCGGCCGCAGCGCGAGCGAGTGCTGCGACTGTGCGCCCGGGTCGAAGCCGACCGGCACCTGGCCGAGAGCGGCGAATGGGCCCAATTGGCCCCCACCATCGTGCAATTCGAGGAGCTGACCTAAATGAGTGTGACCGCCCTTGGTGCGGCACTGCGACCGGACCAGACGCAGCACGTCTTTCGCGCCGTGCTCGACGCGTTCGCCCGTCCGGGAATCGCAGTGACCTTGCCCCACACCGACTTTCCGCCCGCGCTGCTCCCGGTTCTTTCCCTTGCCGACCTCGAGACCGGCATCCATCTGCTGGACGACGAGGGCTGGGACAGTGTGGCCGCCGTGGCTACCGGCGCGCCCGCTGCCTCACTGCAGACCGCGAAATACGTGACTGCGCTGCGCCCACTCACCGCGGCCGAGCTCGGCGATGTCTGTGTCGGCACCGCACTCAGCCCGGAATCAGGGGCGACGGTGATCTGCGCGGTGGCCGCGCTGAGCGGCGGGACCGGCGTCCGACTGACCGGTCCCGGCGTGCGTGCGCCGATCGAATTCGCGCCGGCGGGAATGGATTCCGGGCTGTGGGCAGTGCGCGAACGGCTCGTCGCCGGGTTTCCCGCCGGAATCGACCTGCTGCTGATCGATGCCGAAGGCGGACTGGTCGGGATTCCGCGTACCACCGTCGTCGACACCGGAAAGGTGAACTGAGATGGGATATTCGGGAGCACGCGGCGGTCTGGACGCCATACTCGCCGCCGAGTCCTTGGTGCACGGTGCCCGAAACCACGACCCCGCACCATGGTTGACCACGGAGCAGATCACCGGGCGGATGCGCCTGGCCGTTGATCGGGTGATGGGCGAAGGCGGACTGTACGACGAGGACACCGCCGCGGACGCACTGCGCCAGGCGGAGGGCGACGTCATCGAGGCCACCCATCTGGTGCGCGCACACCAGTCGACCCTGCCCCGGCTGGCCGTGAGTGAACCGATCGACCCCGACGAGATGCTGGTGCTGCGGCGGATCGTGCCTGCGCACCGCACCCCGGATGGTCCGCAATTGCTCGGCCGCACCAGCGATTACACCGGACGCATGCTCGACCGCGACGCACAACCGGCCCCGGTCGTCGTCGAATCGGACCCACCGGCGGTCACCGAACGCGCTGACGGACAACGGCATCCGCGCCGATTCTCCGACATGCTGCGCGAAATGGACCTGCTGGTCGACAACCGCCCGGCCGCCACGGACGCACCGGACCCGGAACCCTTCGACATCACCAGACATCCGGCCCGCCCGCCCGCACCCCGCTCGGCGATCCTGGCCAGCATGGCGCGCGCGGAAACCGGTTCGCTGATCAGCACCTGGTACCGCTCCATCCGCGGACCCGAGGGCAACCTGCACGAGGTCACCCTCGGTGAGGTCCGGCACGGCAGGCTGCCGCTGCGGGTCGCCCACCCGCACACCGGAAATCCCGTGCTACTCGGCCATATTCGCGCCTCCGAGTGCGAGGCCATCGAGGATCTGGACGGACCGGAGGAGGACCGCAGCCGTTTCGACGTCGGCTACGGACTCTGCTTCGGGCACAACGAACGCAAAGCCATCGCGATGGCGAACCTCGATATCGCGTGGCGCCGTTTCGGCGATGTCGACGGACTCGAGCAGGTGCTGCTGCTGACCACGGACGGCCTGGATTCCTGCGGTTTCCTCGAACACCTCAAGCTGCCGCACTACGTCACGTTCCGCTCGATGATCGACCGCAAGCGCGCGGTGCGCGACATCGACGGTGACCCGAGTGACCGGGCCGCGGACGCCATCGGAAGGACCTGTTGATGACCAGTACCGACATCCGAACATCCACCATCTCAGGGGTTTTCGCCGAATTGGATGCCGCGGCGATCCGGCCCGGCATCCTCGACGAGGGCTCCAAGCGGGAGATCCGCCGCGCCACCTTGGCCGCGGTCTGCATCCCCGGCTACCAGGTGCCGTTCGGCTCCAGGGAGATGCCGGTGGCCCGCGGCTGGGGCTCCGGCGGTCTACAGGTCACCCTGGGCCTGCTCGGCCCTGCCGACACCGTCAAGGTCATCGACCAGGGTGACGACGACGGCGTCAACGCGACCAATCTGCGCAGGCTGATCGTGGCCAGCGAACACTGCTCGCAAACCCAGGACACCCGCGAGTGCACCGTGGTGCAGACCAGGCACCGGATTCCGGAGGAGCCGCTGGTCGAGGGGCAGACGCTGGTATTGCAGGTCCCGGTGGCCGAACCGCTCCGCGGCGTGGAGACTTCGGTGCGCGAGTGCGCCAGAATGCACGCCGAGGCCGACTATTCGATGATCTGGGTGAGCCTATACGAGGACCTGGTCCGCAACGGCGTGATCACCAAGACGACGGGCTACCCGGTACTCGTCAACGGTCGCTACGTCATGATCACCACGCCGATCCCGCGCTGGGATGTGCCGCGCCTCAACGACTCTCCGCATCTGTCGCTGTTCGGGGCCGGTCGGGAGAAGCGGATCTTCGCGGTGCCGCCCTTCACCTCGGTCCAGCCGTTGACATTCGACGATGTGCCCTTCGAGGTGGAGGGCGACGCCGAACAGCGCTGTGCCCGATGCGGTTCGACGGACACCTTCCTGGTCGAGGCGCCGGGCGGACGCCAGTCCTGCAGTGACATCGAATGGTGCACAAGAACTCTCGACAAAGACGTCGACGCCACGGCGCACACCGCGCATGCGCCGCTTCGCTTCCTGCCCGACCCGGCGCGCCGAGTCCGCGCCGCCGCCAACGTGGTTCGCCGCGACGCGGTACAACTCGCCGTCCGCCCGGTCCCCGCGACCCCCGAGGGCTGGACCCTGGCGGCCCGCGGTGTCGGCAAGGTGCACGGACCCGGGGGAGCGGCGGCGGTACCCGGCACCGGTCCCGAGACCGGCACCGCGATCAGCCCGCGCACCGGTGCCGTCGTCGCGGCCTGGGACGTCAGCTTCGACGTGGCACCGGGCGAGGCCCTCGGCCTGATCGGCGAGTCCGGCTCCGGCAAGTCGACCGTGCTGCGCTGCCTGGTCGGCGAGGAAACCGCAACGGCGGGAACGATGTTCCTCACCACGGTCGGTGACGGCCGCACCGACGTCTTCGGACTCGACGCGGCCGCACGCCGCGCACTGCGCATCGACACGCTCGGCCTGGTCCACCAGAACCCGGCCGACGGCCTGACGATGCGCGTCTCCGCGGGCGGCAATATCGCCGAACGGCTCACCGCCGCCGGGTGGCGCAATTACCACGAGATCCGCGACCGCGCCGCCTACCTGCTCGAGCAGGTGGAGGTGCCGCTCGATCGGATGGACGACGCCGTGCACACGTTCTCCGGTGGCATGCGCCAGCGGGTGCAGATCGCCAAGGCCCTGGCCACCGATCCGCGGGTGCTGCTGCTGGACGAGCCGACCACCGGCCTCGATGCCTCCGTCGCCGCCGGCGTGCTCGATCTGCTGCGCAAGCTGCTCGCCGAACGCGACACCGCGGCCGTGGTGGTCAGCCACGACTTCGCCGTCATCGAGGCCCTCACCGATCGCTGCCTGGTGATGAACGTCGGCCGGGTGGTCGAATCCGGCCTCACCGATCAGCTGTTCCAAGACCCGCACCACCCCTACACTCAGCGCCTCGTCGCGTCCGCGCGCAGGTGATCCGACCGTGACAACGGAGGTGACCATGAACGATCAATTTCCATCCGGCCCAGTGCTTTCCGTCCGTGGACTGCACAAGACGTTCACCCTGCACACCATCGACGGCCGCACCGTGATCTCGTTGCGCGGCGTCGACCTCGACGTCGGCGCGGGCGAGCACGTCGCGCTGGCCGGGCCGAGCGGCGCGGGCAAATCGAGCCTGCTGCGCTGCGTGCACCGCAGCTACCTGCCGGACGCGGGCACCGTCACCCTCGGCACCGACACCGGGCCGGTGGAGCTGACCACGCTCGGTGACCGCGAGATGGCCCGGCTGCGCGGTCGGGAACTCGGCTATGTCTCCCAATTCCTTTCGGCACCACCACGCACCGGACCGCTGGAAGTTGTTGCGGCAGCGGGCCGTCGACGCGGCCTCGATCGGGCCGACGCACGGGCCGCGGCGGTCGAGTCACTGCGCAGGCTGGCCCTCGACGAGGCGCTGTGGGATGTTGACTGTGGCGTGCTGTCCGGTGGCGAGCGGCAACGGGTGAACATCGCCGCGGGTACCGTGCATCCGCCCCGGCTGTTGCTGCTCGACGAACCCGTCTCAGCCCTCGATCCGAGCAATCGGGAACGCGCCCTGGAACTCATCGCCTCGCTGTCCGCGCGTGGTGTGGCCGTCCTGGCGGTCTTCCACGATCTAGCCGCGATCAGGCAGCTGGCCTCGCGGGTGATCCGCTTCAGCGATGGCCGGATCGCCCAGCAGGGCACCCCCACCGAGGTTTTGGGAGCAGCAGCATGACGAACACTCTGGAACAACCCCGCGCCTGGTCACTGCCGCAGGCGCCACGCGACTACGTGCTCGGGCACGTGCGAGCCGTGCTGGCCGATCGGGTCCTCGACGACGCGCGAATCGTGGTTCGCGACGGCCGAATTGTCGAGGTGGGTCCGGTGCGACGCGGCAGCATGGTCGACGTCGACGGCGGCGGGCTCATCTGTACCCCCGGCCTGGTCGACGTGCACTCCGACGGACTGGAACGCGAGCGGATGCCGCGGCCGGGTGCGGAACTGCCGTGGCCGTTTTCGATGATGTCGTTCGAGGGTAAGTTGCGGGCCGCCGGTGTCACGACGGTCTTCCATGGCGCGTCGTTCTCCGATCAGGAGTCGGCCAAGGATCGGCGCAGCGTGGACGCCGCCCTGCAGATGTGTGCGGCGATCGCGGATTGGAGCGAGAACGGCAGCAGACTCGTTGACCACCGGGTGCTGTATCGGCTCGACGTGCGCTCGGCGGCCGGTCTTGCCGCGCTGCAGGCTCATTTCGAGCAGCAGGTCGCCGCGGGCCGGATCGGACGCGACGTACAAGCGATCATTTCGCACGAGGACCACACCCCCGGGATCGGGCAGTACGCCGACCGGACGTTCTACGAGAAGTACATGGTCGGCATGCGCGGGATGACCGCAGACCAGGCGCGGGCCGCCGTAGACGAGCTCATCCGGGACAGGCAGGGCAACATCGCCGTCCGCGAGGAGTCGATGAACTGGCTTGCCGGACAGTCGGCGACGGGCCGGGTGCGGATCTTCGGCCACGATCCGGAATCCGCGGTCGAGATCGCGGACCTGGCCCGGCGCGGCGGCAATGTCGCCGAATTCCCGACCACCGAGGAGGCGGCGCGCGAGGCGCGGGCCCGCGGGATGTCGGTGGTGATGGGTGGGCCGAACATTCTGCGCGGCGGTTCGCATTCGGGCAACGTGTCCGCGGCGTCGTTGGCCGGGCTCGGCCTGGTGACGGCGCTGGCGTCGGACTACCTGCCCTCGTCGCTGCTCGGGGCCGCGTTCACCCTCGCGGACACCGCGACGATGCCGCTGCCGGACGCGGTCGCGTTGATCACCAGCGGCCCGGCCGCCGCGGTCGGGCTGTCCGATCGGGGCGAGTTGGCCGAGGGGCAGCGCGCGGATCTGGTCCTGATCAGCCTCGAACATCGCTGTCCGGTCGTGCGATCGGTGCTGCGGGCGCACTGAAGCAGTCGGGTGGTCCGCGTCATCGTGAACAACTCACGCCATCAGCCGCTGGTCGTTTCGCAGCGATTCACTGACGGTTGGAGCGGGGGACACGGTGGTCGCGGACGCTCGACCCTGCGGTGCGGTCTCGCCCGCCCCCTCTGCACGGCCCCGGACCTCGGGGTATGAAGGAGAAGACTTCATGGGTAGCAAGATTCGCCCTTCGCTCGCAGCGGCCGCGTTCGCGGCGGTCGCCGTGCTCGCGCTGGCCGGCTGCGGCAGCAGCGCCGTCACGACCGCCGCCGGAAAATCGGCAGATCCGCAGACGCTGGTATTCGCGTCGATTCCCTCGGAGAACTCGCAGAGCCTGCAGCAGCAGTACAAGCTGGTCGCCGACGCCATCGAGAAGTCGACCGGCCATCCCGTGCAATTCCAGAACGCCACCGACTACGCGGCCGTGATCGAGGGCCAGCGGGCGGGCAAGATCCAGCTCGCCGGCTACGGGCCGTTCTCCTACGTCACAGCGAAAGACAGTGGCGTGCCGACGATTCCGATCGCCGCGCCGATCAAGCAGGCGGGCGCCGCACCCGGCTACCTGTCCTATGGCATCGTCAAGGCGGGCTCGAACATCAAGAGCCTGGCCGATTTTCGCGGCAAGACGGTCTGCTTCGTCGATCCCTCCTCCACCTCCGGCTACCTGTACCCGTCCGCCGGGCTGAAGGCGGCCGGTGTCGATCCGGACAAGGACATCACCCCGGTCTTCGCCGGCGGCCACGACGCGTCCGTGCTGGCGGTCAAGAGCGGGCAGTGCGACGCGGGGTTCGCCTACGACACGATCGTGGACAAGACCCTGATCGAGAAGAATCAGATCAAGCCCGGCGAGATCAACGTGCTGTGGAAGTCGGAGACCATCGCCGCGAGCCCGGTGGCGATGAGCAGCACACTCTCCCCGGAGTTGCAGGCCAAGCTCACCGCGGTGTTCCGTGACGTGCTCAACAAGCCCGCGCTGATCAAGGCCGGGACGTGCACCGACGAGAAGAGCTGTCAGCTGCCCGAGGCCGCGTACGGCTATGCGGTGGTGCAGGATTCGCTCTACGACGGTGTACGCAAGGTCTGCCAGATCACCAAGGCGAAGGTCTGCCAGTCGTGACCGGCGTGCCTGCGGACGTCGCGCTGGGCGCGACCATCGACCGGATCCTGCGACCGGCCATCACCCTCGAGCATGTGCGCAAGGATTTCGGTCCGCGGCTCAGCGCGCTCGACGACGTGTCGCTCCAGGTGTACCCCGGTGAGGTGCTCGCGCTGCTCGGACTGTCCGGGTCGGGCAAGTCGACGCTGCTGCGGCTGCTCGACGGTCTGCATCTGCCCAGCGCGGGCACGGTCACGGTGCTCGGCCAGGATATGGGATCGGCGCGCGGCAGTGAGCTGCGTGCGCTGCGCCGCCGGGTGGGTTTCGTGTTCCAGCAGTTCCATCTCGTCGGCAGCATGTCGGTGCTGGAGAACGTGTGCACCGGCGCGCTCGGTACCTTGCGCGGACCGCGGATCGGGCTGTTCATGTACCCGAAGTCGGTCCGGTTGGCGGCGATGGAACAGCTCGATCGAGTTGGTCTGGCGGACCGTCCCTTTCAGCGCGCCGATACCCTTTCCGGTGGGCAGCAGCAGCGCGTGGCGGTGGCCAGGGCGCTGGTGCAGCGACCGAAGATTCTGCTCGCGGACGAGCCGGTGGCGTCGCTCGATCCCGAGTCGTCGGCGCAGGTGATGGCCTTGATCGCGCAGGTCGCCGCAGAAGACAACCTGACCGTGCTGTGCAGCCTGCATCAGGTCGAGTTGGCGGTGTCCTGGGCGCATCGCCTGGTCGGCCTGCGTTCGGGCCGTGTGGTGCTCGACAAGCAGGTCTCCGCGCTCGATCGCAACGACACCATGTCGATCTACTCGAGCGTGGCCGCCTCGACCACGCAATTCGCATGAACGCCACGGTTGTTCGGTTGCCGGTGCGCGCGCAGGCGCCGGCGACGTTGCGTCGGCCGTCGCGGACCGCGCTCGGCGTCATCCTGGTGTACACGGTGTGGTTGATCGCGTCGCTGTGGTCGGTGGCCTCGCTGCAACTCAATCTCGCTACCTTCGTCGACAGCATCGGAAACGCCGTCGATTTCGTGTCCCGGATCTTTCCCTTGGACTTCCCGTCGTTCGGCGAGGTCGTGCGGATGACCGGGCAGACGCTCGCCATCGTCACCTGCGCAACGGCATTGAGCGTCGCGTTGAGTGTGCCCGTGTCGCTGGCCGCCGCGCGCAACACCAACCGGCACGGCTGGCTGCGCTGGGGTATGCGGGCGGTCATTGTCGTGACCCGCGCCCTGCCCGAAATCGTCTTGGCCATCGTGTTTTTGCGGTTGTTCGGACTCGGGCCCGCGGCGGGGATCTTGGCGCTTGGCATCCACTCCGTCGGCATGGTCGGCAAGATGTATGCCGACGCGATCGAGGACACCGCGGCGGGACCGCGGGACGCGCTGCGGGCGGCAGGCGCGACGTGGTCGCAGCAGATCACCGGAGGTGTTGTGCCGCAGGCGATGCCCGCGTTCATCGCGACCGCGCTGCACCGGTTCGACATCAACCTGCGGGCCTCGGTGCTGCTCGGCTACGTCGGCGTGGGCGGCATCGGTATGGAACTGTCCCTGGCAATGAAGACCCTGGACTATCGGCGCGGAATCGCGTTGGCGCTGTTGATCGTCGGGCTGTGCATTGTGATCGAGACCATCTCCGGCGCGGTGCGCGCGGCGATGCTCGGTGCCCAGGCGCCGGTGCGAGCCGGGTGGTGGAGCAAGCTCCGGCATCGTGTCACAGGCGGCTGGGTGTCGCATGGGCCCGCCGAACCTGTTGCGGCTGCGGACAAGCCGTATCCGATCAGTCCACCGTGGTCGGCGGGGCGGCTTCGTCGCACGGTGTACTTCGGGCTGACGGCGTTGATTCTGGTCGCGTCGGTATGGGGAGCGGGCATCGATGTCTCACGGATGGCCGACGGCATTTCCACGCTGTGGACCACGCTCGGTCTGTTCGTCCCGCCCAGTACCGGCGGCATCGGCGGCGAACTGTTCGCGCAGCTGCTCGTCACCGTCCAGATCGCGCTCGCCGCAACATTTCTCGGGCTGGTACTCGCGGTGCCCATCGGGATGCTGGCGGCCCGCAACGTCGCGCCGACGCCGGGCATCGCGCGGTTCTTCCGGATCGTCATCGTCGTCGTGCGCGGTATCCCGGACCTGATCTTCGCGATCATTTTCATCGTCATCACCGGGCTCGGCGCGCCCGCCGGTGCGCTGGCGCTCGCGGTCGGCGCGGTCGGGCTGCTCGGCAAGCTCATCGCGGATTCGTTGGAGGAGTCCGACGTTCGCGTGCAGCAGGCGGTGGCCGCCGCCGGCGCGACCAGGCCGCAGGTGTTCCTCGCGGCCACCGTGCGTCAGGGTGCCCCGGCCTTGGCGGCGCACGTGTTCTACCAGCTCGACGTCAACATTCGCGCCGCCACGCTGCTCGGTGTGGTCGGCGCGGGCGGCATCGGCTTCTACCTGATGAACGCCGCGCGCGTGCTGCAGTTCGACGTCGTCACCACGATCGTGCTGATGGTCTTCGCCGTGGTGCTGGCCGTCGAAGGTGTCGCGATGTGGGTCCGCCGCGCCCTGTCCTAGTTCGCCCTGTCCCCGGAGGTTTCATGATCTTCTCGAATGCTGTTGGTTCCGAAGCGAATACGGCCTTGCTCGCGGCGGCCGATGCCGCGGTGCTCGCCCACCGCAACGCGCTCGCGAACCATTCACCCGCCGAACTGAGCGCCATCACGATGGACGGTGCCGACGGCACCCCGACCATGCTCATCGACGTGCTGGTCGAGGACGCCATCATCACCGCGGCCACCGCCGCCGGGGTGAATGTTCTTTCCGAGGAACGCGGTTGGGTGGATATCGGGTCGGCGGTGACCCTGGTCGTCGATCCCGTCGACGGATCCGCCAACGCCGCCGCCGGAATCCCGTTGGCCTGCTTCAGCGCGGCGGTGGCCGTGGACGGCGAGTTCACCGAGGCGATGACCGTGTGGCTGCACACCGACGAGCGCTGGTGGGCCTCACGCGATCACAGCGAGTTTCGCACCAGCGGCTGCCGTTCGGTGCGTACGGCCGCGGTATCGATGCTGCGCCCGCACCCGCGCAACTGGTCCGCCTGGACCCGAATTGCCGAGTCGGCCACCCGAATCCGAATCCTCAGCTGCAGCACCCTCGACGCCGCCTTCGTCGCGACCGGCGCCATCGACGCCTTCGTCGACGCGGGCAGCGACACCCACCGCCTCATGGACATCGCCGCCACCATCCTGGTCGCCGCCTCCGGCGGCACCGTGATCGACGCCTTCGACCGCCCCATCGTCTTCGACACCGACCTCACCCGCCGCTGGAGCGGAATAGTCGCCGCCACCCCCGAACTCGCCGCCGAACTACGCGCCCTGATTCAGGAGATTCAGTAGCTGTCCGAAGGTGTTCCGGCCGTTGATGTCTCAGGCGGACAGCATCCTGGAGCGCAGCACGCATCCGCTGGTTCTTCGGATCCGATCATCTCGGCGGACGGTTTGGTGGCCTTGATGATCGCGGAGTGCATGCCCTCGGCGACGGCGTGGGTGGCGGTGATCTCGATGTCGGTGAATCCGGCGGTGGTGAGGTGGTCTCGGTATTCGGTGAACGACAGCGCTCCGGCGATGCAGCCGACATAGTCGCCGCGCTCGGCGCGCTCAGGCGGGGTCAATTCGTCGTCGGCGACTACGTCCGCGATGCCGATGCGACCACCAGCGGTGAGGACCCGGGCCATTTCGGCGAAGACGGCGGGTTTGTCGACCGACAGGTTGATCACGCAATTGGAGATCACGACGTCGATAGTGTTGGCGGGCAACGGGATCGCCTCGATGTTTCCTTTGAGGAACTCGACGTTACGCACTCCGGCTTCGGCGCTGTTCGCCAGTGCCAGCGCGAGCATCTCCTCGGTCATGTCGAGGCCGTAGGCCTTGCCGGTCGGTCCGACGCGACGGGCGGACAGCAGCACATCGATCCCGCCACCGGAGCCGAGATCGAGGACCCGTTCGCCTGCCCGCAGTTCGGCGACCGCGGTCGGATTGCCGCAACCCAATGATGCGGCGGCGGCTTGGATCGGGAGTTGGTCGCGGTCCGCCGCCCCGTACAGGCTCGCGCCGAAAGTCTGATCCACGGCGATCGGGTCGGTCCCGCAACAATCCTCGGCGACTCCGCCCGCGGTGACGGTCCTCGCTGCCTGCGCATAACGCGTGCGGACGGTTTCGCGGAGTTCGGTCTGCTGCTCTGTCATGTCATCACGTCCCTGACTGGTCGGCGACCCGACCTCGCTGTATCGATGAATATCGATACAGCTTGCGCCACTGAATCGAAGTCTGTCAATATAGATAGGTGTCTAAACAGGCCCCGCCACTGATCGCCTCAACCGACTGCTGCAACACCACCCTCGCCACCCCACTCGGCGTCGAGGCGGCAGTCGAGCTGGCGGCCGCCTTCAAGGCGCTGGCCGATCCCGTCCGCCTGCGCTTGCTGTCGTTGATCGCCTCCCGCCCTGGCGAGGAGGTCTGTGTGTGCGAGCTGACCCCACAATTCGACCTATCCCAACCCACGATCTCCCACCACCTCAAAGTGCTGCGCGCAGCCGGCCTGATCGACTGCGAACGCCGCGGCACCTGGGTCTACTACTGGGCGATTCCCGCAGCCCTGCAACGACTTTCCGATGTCCTGACCACCACGGACTCCGGCAAGGTCGAAGCACCCGTCTGAGGCCGACCACTTTCCGGTGGCCCGTAGACTTCGGCTGTGACCGATATCGCGGACTTTGCTCGGCTGTGTGCCGGGGATCATGGGCTCTGTGTTGTTTCGACCTCGCGGGCCGACGGCAGTGTGCAGTCCTCGCTTGTCAACGCGGGGGTGTTGGCGCATCCGGAGACGGGTGAGCAGGTGGTGGGGATGGTGATCCGCGGGGGCACTCGCAAATTGGATAATCTGCGGGTGCGTTCGCGAATGACGGTTGTCGCCAAGGGCGGGTGGGCTTGGGCGGCCGTTGAAGGATCGGTGTGGATCGTGGGTCCCGACGACGAGGTGCCGGGTATCGATGGCGAGCGGCTGCGGTTGTTGCTGCGGGAGGTGTTCACCGCGGCGGGCGGCACCCATGACGACTGGGATGAATATGACCGGGTCATGGCTGCCGACCGGCGCGCAGTTGTTCTTGTTGTGCCGGACCGCATTTACGGCAACGGCTGATTAACCGCTGCCGCCGCGGTAGATGGTCGGCATGGAGCCGAGGTCGGCGAAATTGAGTTTGTTCTGGCCGTCGGTGCCGAACCAGGCGACGTAGGTGACGCCGTTGATGGTCGCGACGGCGGGTGGCCAGGGGCTGGTATCGGCGAATTTCCAACGCTGCGCTTGGTTTTCGTTGAGATTGTCGATATCGAACAGCAGGTAGATATTGGTGTTCTTGCCGGTGTAGCCCGCTACGTAGCGGCCGCCGACGGTGAACAGGTTCGGGCCGCCGATGAGTCGATCGCTGAAGGTGGCCTTGGTGGGCGGGACGTTGAGGCCGATGTAGCGCGCGTTCAGATTGTTCGCGCTGTCCATACCGGTCCAGGCCAGCAGCACGCCCTTGGACGGATGAATCACCAGTCCCGGCGTATCGATACTCTGCTCGGCGGGTGAGGGCGAGCGCCCGTAGGAACTGAACGGTGGATTCTGCGATTGCACCGCGCTGAGCACCAGGTTGTGCTGAGCGGTGTAGCTCAACCACAGCGACACATTGTCGGATTGCATCGCGGGACCGCCGATCGGCGGCTCCAACCATTCCCGTCGATCCTGATAGTCGACACCATTATTCGACCACGCGAGCCACATCTTGCCGTCGGTGCGCGTATAGCCGAGGTAGAGCAGGCCGGTCTGGGCATGTGAAGCCAACGCTGGGCGCTGCAGACTGAAGTCCGACGGCAATGGTTTCGCATTGACCCGCCCGTCGGTTTCCATTCCCGACGCGGCATACATGGTGCCGCCCTGTGTCGCCCATACCAACACCAGCTTGTTGTTGTACACGGTCAACGCGGGCGCGGCGATCGGCTGATTGGACTCCCATAGTGTGCGTCCAGTGAACATGAATTTGCCCCCAATACATTCTCGGAGTTCGAGCACTATTGAGGGACTGTAGGTTTTGCGGCTCGCTAAGTCAGGGGTTCGTGTCGGCCAGCGGACCGGCGCGGCTCACGCCCGATCGGCGGCGGTGACGCTCGACGACTGCGGATCGCCGGAAGGTAGCGCGATATCGGTGTCCAGCGACAGCGGCTGGCCGAAAGTCGGTGTGCCGTCGGCATTCCAGGTGAACTGCTGGGCCCGGGTGGTCCGCCCGTCGTAGGTGTACTCGCTGGTGTCCTTGGCGTGATAGACCAGCCAGTCCTCGCTGCCGTCCGGACTCTGGAAGAAGCCGTTGGAACCCGGCCCGAAGACGTCGGCCGGGTCGTTGCGGGTGAACTGAGCGGTCGGGTGCTGGTACCAGTTGGCGGGCACCAACGGGTCCGCGCCGGGCGGGAGCGAGTGCATCCACAGTTGATAGTCCGGTTTGCCGGTGTCGCAGGTGGAGTAGACCAGGTACGTGGTGCCGTCACGTTGGATGATCGCAGGCGCCTCGCGCACCTCGGTACATCCGCCCGCCGACGGCAGATACACCGCTCGTCCCGATACGGTCACCGGGTCGCTCATCGGAGCGATGTACAGCAGGTTGTTCCGGCCGGCCCAGAGCAGGTAGTACCGATCGCAGAGAAACAGCAGTTCCGGATCGATCGCCCACGCGTCCGGATCGCCGACCTGGCCCGCGAATTCGTACGGGCCCAGCGGATCCGAGTCCACCGACTGCAAGACGTAGAGGCGATGACTGTCGTTGCTACCGTCACCGGCCGTGTAATAGAAGTACCAATGCCCGTCGATCAGATGGAAAGACGGCGCCCACATATCCTGATTACGCGAGGGATCCTGCTCGACCCACACCGTAATCGGTTCCGCCGCAGCCAGATCCGCCAGTGACGACGCCGTCCAGATCTGCAACGAGTCGTTCTGACTGGTGGATAGGTAGTAGTTCCCCGCATAAAACGTGAGGAACGGATCCGGCCCCGGATTCAACGGATTACGAAACGTCCCCGCACAGTCGTCGGCGGAACCCACCTTCGGATGATTCATGACGCATCGACGCCGGGTAGCCGCAGCACAGGAGTCAGGGCGTGTCCAGGGCGGTGGCCGGGACACCGTAGGGCAGGAAGCGGACGCGGCGGCGTTCGTCGGTGTTGTCGCGGTGCGCGCGCAAGGCCTCGAGCTCGCTCGGGAAAACCTGCTCGATCCTGGCCTCGCCCGCGTCATCGATGCTGTAGATGACCCACACACCGCTGCCGGTCTCACCGGTGGTCTCGGCATCCGGTTTCGGCGCCCGCGTGCGCTCCGGCTGCACGAACTGACCGAGCAGCGACGCCAGCGTATTCGCGCCGGTCCGATCGATGTACCCGCTGGCCTTGCCGATGAGGTCACGGAAATCGATCCCCGCATCCCGCAACGCGCGTTCGAATTCTTCCGGATCGATCCCAAACGGTTTATCGGCTGCCATCAGACTGCTCCTGGGGGACTAGTTCGGCGCTACGCCTCCAGTGTCCTCGCGTAATCCTGGCTTCGCCACGACCTGCGATGATCACGGCCCCGAAGCAGGTACTGCCGACGCTAGGAATCCCCGGGGAACAGGCGCTCGGCGGCGGGGGTGCCTGCCGCCTCATAGAGGACCTGCAGGTTGTCGCGGCCGTAGAAATCGGTGGCGGCGATACCGCCGCCGACCAGGCTGAAGAATTGCGTCAGTCCCAGTTCGCTGCTTGCGGCGGCGCGGTACGCGGCCCGGTACAGGGGAGGGACGGTCAGTTCGGCGAGGGTGCAGGTGAAATCGAAGTTCGACGTGCTGTGCTCGTCGCGCTGCCGCTCGTATTCGCGGACCGCCTCGTCGATGGGCCGCTCGCCGGACAAGCCCGCATGCAGCTTGTCCGCTAGCAGGTCGCTGTAGACGAACGCGTCGGTGATGCCCCAGCCGGTGAACGGATCCTTGTGATAACCGGCGTCGCCGACCAGTGCCCAGCCCGGCCCGGCCGAGCGGCGGTAATAGTTGTCCGGATACCGCATCACCCGGAATCGTTCGGCCTGCCTGCCCGCATCGCGGAATTGCGCGCCGTATTCCGGCAGGACCTGGTCGATCACCTGCTGGAAGTTGCCCGCCACGTCCGCGCGGAAATCGGCGAACCGGTCCAGCCGGCGCATCACGGTGACCAGGTGCTGATTGTCGTTGGTCGGCCACGCGCCGAACCACTGCAGGTCATGTCCGGTTCGATGCTGGAACTCCCAGTCCAGCCCGTCGTAGTAGTTGTAGACGAAGAAGCCGGAGGCAGGCCTGACCCGGTGATACTCGGCGTCGACCAGATCGCCGACGGTGGAATTGCGGCCGTCCGCGCCGACGACGAAGGTGGCGCGGAATTCTTGCTCGCGCCCGTCCGCGGCATTTCCGCGCACACCGGCGACCCGCCCGTCCCGCCAGACGAGGTCGGTGACGGTGAACATCTCGAGCACCTCCGCGCCTGCGGCCCGCGCGGCGTCGACCAGCAGCGCGTCGAGCACGGTCCGGCGCGGGGCGTAGGTCGCGGTGATGCCCTCGACCTCGGTGAACCCGCGCAGCGCGGACGAGAAGTGCTGTCGGCGGACCGGAGTCACGCCCGAGGCCACCAGCTTGTCCAACAGGCCCCAGTCGCGCAGCCGCGCCACGCCGACCTGAAGGACGTGATGCGTGGAAACCGTATCGCTCGGAAAGGTTTTCCGGTCGACCACCAGCACTCGATGGCCCCGGCGAGCGAGCAGCATGGCCAAGGGCGAGCCGGCGCAGCGGGCACCGACGACGATTACGTCGTACATAAAGAATTGACTCCTATCCAGCTGGATTCGCCGACTCCCCTCTACCGATGACTTCGAGCCCGAATCCGTTCTGGTCGAACCTAGAATTCATTACTGCCCCAAGGGAACCGGCCAGCTGGATGAATATCCCCACCGAGTGGCCGGTTGGACGCGGATAGGTAAAATTCTGGTCGAGGATCTGCCGAGCCTGCGGACAGTCGGTGCCGCGGTCGCGTACGTTCGAAAGATGGCCTGGTTCCAGGACGGCCATACCGAGTGACGACAGGTTGGAGGGAGTCCTCATGGTTGCCGGACCTCGCGCCCGACTGATTGCGAACGCCATCACCTCCGTGCAGGAGCACGGCGTGCACGGCACCGGGCTGAGCGAACTGCTCGAACGCAGCGACACCTCGCAGAGCTCCCTGTATCGGCACTTCCCGTTGGGCAAAGAAGGGCTCGTGGAGACGGCGGCGCGAACCATGTCGCGCGTGGGGTATTCGCACGTGAGCAGGTTGGCCGATGCCCTGGCCGGGGCCCCGTCGCTGGAGGGGTGGCTCGACGAGCTGTTCGTATTCTGGCGTCACCCATTGGAATCCAGCGATTACCGGGCGGGGTCGTTCATGATGGGCGTCGCGTTATACGAACTGGACCTCGACGTGCAGTCGGCCGCCGGTCGAGCCTTCACCGAATGGACCGCGCGGCTCGCCGACGGCTTCATCGCTGTCGGCATCGACCGGACCGCGGCGTGCTCGCTGGCCGGGTTCCTGCTGTCGGCGATCGAGGGTGCCGTGGTGCAGAGTCGTGCGCTGAAATCCAGTCATCCGTTCGACGACAGCCGCGCGCAACTCGCCGCGCTCATTCGCTGTCACCTCCCACCCTCCTGACAGCCGTTCGGCGGAAATAGACAAGCTTGTCGGCCCCTCCATTCCAGCTTGCTGGAGGTCGTGGCGAGCCTCGGTCGTGGATAGCGTCGATGGTGTGAATCCATATCGTAAGATTTGGTTGTTCGTCGGAGTTTCCGCCTTGGTGCTGGCCGGTTGTTCGGCAGCGACGGCGGATCAACTCGTTGCCGATATTCGGGCCGATAGCAATCGGGATGGTGTCGTCGACGGAAACGATGTCGGACCCGGCATCGAAAAAGGTAAGTGGACAGCGGGATACGGCGCGATTGTGCTCCCGAATATCGGTGACGTCGCCCGGCGCTGTCCGTCGAGTCGTAGCCAGGTTTCCGATGCCGAGCTCGCTGCTTGTCACGACGCGGCCGACGATGTGGCGCGCGCACCCGAGTATCTGGCGCCGATGGTGACCATGCCGGTCAGGGGAGCGGGCGCGACCGGGCGGGTGGAACCGGTAGGTGTGGGTGCCGACAAGATCCGCATATTCGTCAAACGTCAGGATTCGTGGATACGCCTGCGGCCCGAGATGAATCTGACCGACACCGAGCTGCGCGATGGCGCCACACTTGGCATCGACTCTCGCGATGTCGTGCGTGACCAGGCCGCATGGGACGGTTCTTTCACCGTTCGCTTCACCGTCCAGGATGGCAAGCGAACCGTGACCGATGACATTGCCCTCCGGGTGGCTCCCGTTGTGCTGCATAACCACAACCAGAGCGCGGAGGCGCTGGTGGTTCCCGAGAGCGGCGGCGACCCGGAGTACGAGCGCTTTGTCGCGGACCTGACCGCGGCCGCGCAGGCCAGTGGGCTGAACGCGCCGCTGATCACGGTGAATACCACCGATACCTGGGCACAGGATTTCGTGGAGTTCGGCTACGTAACGATGCCGGGCGCGGGCGGCAGGAATGTTTCCTTGCGCATCGCGATCCGTTCGCCGCAGCCCGAACGGGAAGGTGGCCGTGCGATTTTCGATCTCAGAGGTCCGGGGATGGGAGCGATTCAGCTCGGCGGCGCCGGTGATCGTCACGTGGATTCGTTCGGAAATGTCGAGACGATACCGCCGTACTCCCACAACGGGAGAGAGTTTCCGGCGGGTCGCGTAGTCATCGGCACCGGGAACCGGAACGACGCCGTCGTGTCGAGTGTCGAACTGCAGAAGTTCTTTGCCGCCCAACGGGTTCAGACGCCACTGATCCTGGACACCACCTGGCTGGTTGTCGGACACGTCGATGAATTCATCCAGTTTCTGCCGACACCGTCCGGTCGAGGATGGCGGCCCGCCGTATCAGATCCGCGGCGCGGACTCGAGATCCTGCGCGAGCAGCAGCGATCCGGTCACGGCACCGAATCGGCGTTTTCCAAACCGGGCGCGCCTGATCGGACCATCGACGCTGTCCTGGCAGACCAGAAGTTCGTCGCCGACAACGAATTCGCGGCCCGGAAGATCGACGAGAACGTCGAGCGGATGTTCCAGGAGACCGGGGTCAGGCCCGAGGAGTTCGTGCGAATCCCAGGGCTCTACGAGCTGTCGGCCGGTATCGACGACGAACCGGACGCGCTCGTGAGCTTCTACCCGGGAGCGATCAACGGCGTGCTGATCAACGCGTCGAACTACATCGCGCCGCGGCAGTGGGGCCCGATAGTCGGCGGGCGTGACGTCTTCGAGGCCGCGGTGACCGAGGCGTATCGGTCGGCCGGGGTATCGGTGCACTACGTGGACGAATGGGAGACCCTGCACGTAGCGGGCGGCGAGATCCATTGTGGGACGAATGTCCTGCGACAGACCGGAAATCTCCCGATCGTTCCGTGATCGCCGACACCGGGTCAGCCGATCGGATGATGATCCAGCCGATCGGCTGGAATATCCGCGCCGGACGGCCGGTATCGATGGCGCGTTATCAACTGCCGGGGCAACCTTGTTGGATTGTGAACTGTCCGAGGACGATCCGGTGCGAACTCGTCCGCGGTTTCTGTGATGAAGGTGTGCTGATGATTCGCGTGGCCATAGTGGATGACGAGGCGCTCGTGCGATCGGGCTTCACGCTGATCCTCGGCGCCGCCGAGGACATCGAAGTCGTCGTCACCAGCGACGGCATTGGAGCCGTAGCGGCGATTCGCGCGGCCGATCCACAGGTCGTGCTGCTCGATATTCGGATGCCGCAGGTCGACGGCTTGCACATTCTGTCGACACTGCTCGAAGCGCCGCGGCCGCCGACCGTGGCGATGTTGACGACGTTCGCCGCCGACGAGTACATCGCCGACGCATTGCGCAGGGGCGCTTCCGGTTTCATCCTCAAGGACACCGAGCCGCAGCATCTGAGCTCCATCGTCCGGGCCCTCGCCGGCGGCGCGGTCGTGCTGTCGCCGAAGGTCACCAAGGCGGTGGTCGAGGGCTACCTCGACACGGTCGACACCGGGGCGCCCGAACTGGTGCGGCTGCTCACGGATCGGGAGCGGGATATCGTCGTGCTGATCGCCGAAGGTCTCTCCAACGCGGACATCGGCGTGCGCCTGCACCTGAGCACGGGGACGGTAAAAGACTCCGTGAGCAGCATTTTCACCAAATTGAACATCGGCACCCGCGTGCAAGCCGCCCTCATCGCGGAGCGTGCCGGAATTCTGGCCGACGATCTGTCATGAGCGAACTCGGCGATCGACCGCGAGTGGCCAGCGCTGTCGACCTGCTCCTCGCTGCGATCGGTGCGTTCGATGTGTGGTGCAATCGCGATCTGCCGTTGGCGCCGTGGGAGATCGGCATCGCGCTGCTCACCGGATCGGCGTTGCTCGCCCGCAGGCGTGCACCGATCGTCACCTTCGTGCTCACCTTGCCCGCGGCGATGGTGATCGGGGCGCTGCTTGCGCCGATGACGGCGCTGTACACGGTGGCTCGTAGTTCGGTGCGACGGTGGGTTGTCGCGGTCTTCGCGGTCGTGCTCGGGTTGTCGTGTCTGTTCACCTCATCGGATGAGGGTTTCGGGTTCGGCGACCTCGAATTCCTGCTTCATCAAATACTTTTCGCCGCTCTGGTGGGTGCGGGGCCCGCCGCGCTCGGGTGGCTGGTGGCGACCCGGCAGCGGCTGGCGGGGCAGATGGCCGAGATCGACCGCGTCTACGCGCACGACCGGCGGCTGCAGATCGCCGCCGCGCGGGAGCGCGAACGCGCCGAACTCGCGAGCGAAATGCACGACGTGGTCTCGCATCAGGTGAGTCTGATCGCCGTGCAGGCCGGGGCGCTGCAGATGGTGAGCACCGACCCGGACGCGCGTTCGACCGCCGAAGTCATCCGCAAACTCAGCGTGCACACCCTCGACGAACTGCGGCACATGGTGAAGGTCCTGCGCGCCCCGGCCTCGGCCAACGACATCAGCCCGCAACCGACCATCGAGCGTCTGCCGGAACTGTTGACCGCCAGCGCTTTACCGGTCGAACTGATCGGCCCGTTGCCTGTGAACCTGACACCAGCCGGTGAGCGCGCTGTCTACCGGACAGTTCAGGAAGCGTTGACCAATGTCCGCAAACACGCGCCCGGTGCGGCCGTGACCATCACCTCCATGTGCGCGGATCGCAGTGTGGCAGTGTCGATTACGAACGTCGCCTCCACGGAACCGCCGGTTGCCCTGCCCAGTGCGGGATCCGGCATCCGCGGGCTACGGCAACGTGCGGAACTGCTCGGTGGCACGGTGACGGCGCAGCCACTGCCGGGTGGAGGCTGGACTGTTCGAATCCAATTGCCCCGCAACTGATTCCCGGAATGGCCTGCCGGTCTCACAAACCAGGAGCCGGGGTTGAAGCCCCTGGCGGTGCGGGGGAGACCGGCAGGCCGGGTGATGATCGACCAGCGCGGGTCCGAGCCAACCCGACGAAGTCGTCGGACCCGTGGCTGGTGGGTCAGGCGATCACCGCCTTCGACGGTAGTTGCGATGGACCGCAGGCGAAGCCCCCCATCCGGCTGAAATGCACCCGCCACTCGGCTGGCCTGGACCGCACTCACTTCCGAAGGGTGTCAACGCCTTTGACCAGCGGCGTCACAGCCGGTCGTAGATCGCGATCAAACTGTCCAGCACCTCGGTCGCGGACCGCAATGCGGCGAGGTCTTGCTCGGCCAGTTCTTCAGACATGGCGTCGATCATCGCCTGCATCCGTTCGCGGCTGCGGGTCCGGCCGACGTCGGTGAGCGCGACCCGGACGGAACGTTTGTCCTCGGTATCCCGTTCGCGGGTGACGTAGCCGGCCGCGAGCAGGCTGTTGACCAGCTGCGTGGTGGCGGCGCCGGTGGTCTCGGTGCCCGCGGCCAGTTGTCCGATCGTGAGCGGCCCCTGGTCGGCGAGGACGCGTAGCGCGCGGGCGTGGGTGAGGGAGAGGGCCTCGGGGGACCGGGTTGCTCGCCCGCGCAGTCGGGAATCCGCCGCGCTGAGGCGGTATGCGGCGCGGGCGAGCTGATCGATCGCCGCGCTGCGTGCCGTATCCGGCTGCTTCGGCATGGGGCTCCTGTCGTCCGGGGGTTGACAATCACTTTAGCCTAAGTACTTAATAGATAAGTACTTAGTTATCTGGAAGGAGTCAAACCATGACCGCACGTTCGATCGGCCAGAACTGGACCCTGGATATCGCCCTGGCCCAGGGCGGGTTCGATGCCCTGCACCCGGAGGCCAAGGGCACGATGGAGCAGCTCGGCCACGACCACACCGATTTCGACAAGGTCTTCGACCTGGTCAAGAGTGGCGCGATGCTGCCGAAAGCCTGGGCGACCATCGCGGCCCAAGCGCAGGAACGCGCCGCCGAGCACGAGCGAAACGGGTTCGCGCGCACCGCCGCCGACCTCTACACCCGGGCCGCGGTGATGTGGGGCCGGGCCCAGTACTCCTTCTTCGACTCCGCCGACCCGCGTAAGAGCGCGTTCCGGGCGCGAGCCAATCACTGCGTCGAACGACTGGGCGAGCTGCGCGGTGGTGTGGTGCGGCGGGTGGTGCTCGACTTCGACGGCGGGCAGATCTTCGCCCTGCTGCACCTGCCGACCGGTCCGGTGCGCAATGCGCCCGCGGTGATTCTCGGGCCAGGGATGGACATGATCAAGGAGGACTACCTTGCCGCGGCCGAGCGGTACTACACCTCGCGTGGCGTCGTCGCGCTGTCCATCGAGGGGCCGGGGCAGGGGGAGACCCGAGCGAACGGTGTGACCGTCGACCTCACCAATTACGAACGCGCAGTGAGTCGTTACCTCGACTATCTCACCGAGCTGCCCGAAGTGGATGCGCAGCGGATCGGCATGTTCGGGATCAGCATGAGCGGCTACTGGGGCTCACGCGCGGCCGCGACGGATCAACGACTGGCCGCATTGGCCGCCTTCGAAGCACCCACCGGCGATTTCCAGACCATCTTCGAGCGTGCCCAGCCGACGTTCAAGGCCAACTACATGTACATGGCCGGATACGACGACGAGGCCTCCTTCGATCGCGAACTCGTCGCCCACCTGCCACTCGACGCTCTGGTCGCCGATATCACCTGCCCGGTGCTCTACGGCATCGGCGAATTCGACGAGCTCACGCCGCTCGCGCAAGCCCTCGCCAACTACGAACTCGTCCGCGCCCCCAAGGAGATTCGCGTCTACGAAGACGAATTCCATCCCCTCGGCGGGGTCGCGGCCGAGGTATTCCGCTTCGGCGCCGAATGGCTGGAACGAGCCCTGGCCGGCGACTTCCACGCCCCCGGCCGCGACGCCCGCCACTACGTCCATCGCGACGGCCGCACCACCACCGGCTCCGCCACCCCCACCTGGTGGCAGTAGCGCCGCGCGGCATCCGGCCACGGGATTCAGGTCATCAGCTGTCGGACACTCATTCGTTCGCTGGGCGTCAGCGCACGCAAGCCACCGGGCAACCCGATCCCGTGCTCGCGCAGGAAACCACGGAGACTGGGACCATTCGCGCGTTGCCGGGTCACCGCCCAGGTGACGGTGTAGTCGGAATTGCTGCCGCAGCCGGCATTCGAGTCCGAGCCCGGATAGCGGATCGTCTTCCGATAGGTGGTGCCGCCCGCGGCGTCGATGGCCCGATCCCACCCGAGTTTGTTCATGCCGACCGTGCCCACCGCGACGAAGCCGTCGCAATCGGGGAAGAAGAAGGTGCCGATACGGATCAGCCGGACGAAGTCGAACCAGGACGCGTCGTTGAAATCCGCAGCGTTGAAATCGTCCGGGACGGTCTGACCGACGTCGAGATAGTTGAGTTCGGTGACCTCGTTTCCGGGCTGTGCCGCCTGGACGAAGAAGTCGAGGGCCTTGTCCGAGAGCTGGTCGCTGATAGCGGCCAAGCCGCCCTCGAAATGTCCGGTGTCGCCGTTGTATATCTGGTAGCTGATGATCGCGGGTGTCGCCGCGTCGGCCAGGATCACCGAGGAAAAGGTCAGGCCGACACCGTGATCGCCGTTGTTGACATCGCCCGCGTCGTGCGACTGGGAACCGAACGACCGATGCCCGGTGGTGAGACCGAACTGCACCGTGTCGGTGTCCTCGTGGCGCGAACGCGTGTTGTCGATGTGGAACTGCTCCAGCGTGAATGTGTAGATGCCCATGGTCGTGACCGTTTCAGCGTGGGCTGACGAATACGCGGACCAACCCTCGGCCGCTGGTGAGCGGCGTCAGGGCCTTGCCGATCACCGCGCCGAACGCGCGCTCCGGCTCGGTGACCCGGCGGCAGTGGCCGGTCGTCGCGGAGGTCGTCAGCAGGTCGCCGGGCCGGATGGGTGCCGCCTCCGCGTCCGCGGCGCACCACACCTTGCCCATCAGTGCCACGTGCGCGCTGTTGTCGTGCCGGTCGAGCACGATGGCGGGCCGCACTCCGCCCGCGCCGGACACGATGCCTGCCACCGCGGTGTCGTAATCGCGTTCGCACGGATGGATTTCGCCGTCGGCGCCGACCACGACGACCACGCCGGGTTCGACCGCCGCGTCGGTGGTGGTCATTGCCTCGGCGTAGTCGGCGCCGGTGAGGAAGATGTCGCCGCGGACGGTGAGATTACCGGTGACGTTCACGTGGCCTTCGAAGAAGCCCGCGTCACCACCGGCGCTGTTCACGCCGACGACACCGCCGTGGTTGGGGTTCTTGGACCAGCCTCGAACCCCTTCACCGTCAGCGCTTTCGAAGTATCCGCCGTTGCCGCCGCCGGTGTTGACCCCGACCACACCGCCGTGGTTGGGGTTCTTGGACCAGCCTCGAACCCCTTCACCGTCAGCGCTTTCGAAGTATCCGCCGTTGCCGCCGCCGGTGTTGACCCCGACCACACCGCCGTGGTTGGGGTTCTTGGACCAGCCTCGAACCCCTTCGCCCTCAGCGCTTTCGAACCACCCGCCGTTGCCGCCCGGAGCGGGCGAGGTGTTCACCCCGACCACCGCCGTTACGCCCGCGACCGTGGAGTCGCCGTTGAGATTGCTCATCTTCCACCCCTCTGTTTCGAGATCCCCGCGAGTGGATTCGGTGAACCCACACTGATGGCGCTCAGCCTGGCACCGCGCGGATACGACGTCGAGCGTTCGGTTCGCTGATCGAACTGTCAGGTCCAGCGCGGGTGGCTGGATCCTCGGGGGACCAGCGCGGGGTCGGACCATCTTGGGGGTGTCTTGCTGAAGGTGACCGGTGGGGCCAGGGTGTGCAGGGCACCGAGTGGAGTGTCGGCGTCGTAGGCGGCGGGTTCCCGAAGTTGGTGTTGCTCAGTGCTGTTGGCTTCTTCGGGGTCTACCAGGCCCAGTGTTCGGTACCACATGGCGGTGCGGGTCAGGTTGACGGTGACGTGCCAGCTGCCGCCCTCGGTGGCGCGTCGCAGCAGCGCGGCGGTGGCGCCTGCGGCACCCAGGTAGCCGGTGATGAAGTCGTTGATCATGCCGGTGGGTGGCAGCATCGGCTGCTCGGGTGTGCCTTCGAGGGTCATCAAACCTGAAGCGGCGGAACCGTTCATGTCGAATCCGCCGCGGTCGGACCAGGGGCCGGTGGATCCGTAGCAGGTGATCGACACGCTGATGATGCCCGGATATCGTTCGGCGAGTTCGTGCGGGTCGAGGCCGAGCTTGTCGAGTTTGCCGCCGCGATGGTTGTTGACCACGATGTCGGCGTCGGCGAGCAATGACTCCGCGCGTGCTCTGCCGCGTTCGTTGCTCATGTCGATATAGGCACTGCGTGACCCGATGTTGGCTTCGTCGTAGATGAAGTCGTGCTCGTAGTCGTTGGGACGGGTCGCGCACAGGACGTCCGCGCCCTGCTCGGCGAGTGTCCTGCCGACGACCGGGCCTGCGATGGCATGCGTGAACGACAGCACTCGCACCCCACCCAACGGGCGGTCCGAGGGGCCGAATCGGCGCGGTGGGGCGTCGCCGATGCGGGTCAAGCCGATGACCGGCTGATCGGCCAGCAACGCACCCTGCGGGTGCGCGAGCCATTCCTGCGGGGTGCGCGCGACACACAGCGGGAGTCCGGCGGCGTTCGCGGCCTCCTCGAGTTCGAAGGCGTTCCACTGCTCGATGGCCGCAGCGACTTTGCCGGGATCCGGTGGCACATCAAGGAATCGGCACCAGCGGGCGGCCAAGTGTGGGTAAACGCCTGATGCCATGACCGTCCGGCCATCGCGGGTGCGGTAGGAACCGAGCAGGAACGGGTTGTCCGCTACGAGGGGGTGGGGTGCCATTTCACCGGCGAGGGTCGGGTTCCAGAACGCGGTCGGCGTGATCCCATGGACAGCTTGGCGCAGGTCGAGATGCAGGTCCTGGGCTTGCCCGGTGCGATGCCGCCACAGTGCCGCGGCCCCGACCGCACCCGCCATGATCGGGATGCCGATGCAGGCGCCCAGCCGGTGGCGCGAGGCGACGATCGGGTCGCTGCCCGCGAAACTCACCAGGCCGCCTGCCGCGGCATGCGACAAACCGATATCGGCCAACAACCGGTCGAGATGATCGAGCGGATCGAACGTTGGGGCGTCGCTCACGACGGATCTCCTTGGGGGCCAGGCACATCGGGATCTGACCTGCCGACGGGGCGGGTGTACTCCCGCAGCAGCAGCGGGACCAGACGAGCACGCACACTCGCACGCGCGGACCCGGTCGCCGCGATCTCGGTCAGTGTTTGCGCATCGCCGCCCTCGCAGGCCGCCACTACCAACCGCACGAGCTCGTCGACCGCGATCGTGGGCGCCCGATCGATAGCCGCCAACGCGTCTGCCAGCAGATCCGCGAGTGCCGCGCGACTACGTGCCTCGTGTTCGGCGAGCGCCGCCGCGACCTCGGGATGACGAATCGCGTGCAGCGTGAATTCCATGGAGATCAAGAACCATTGGCGCTGCTCGCCCTGTGGTTCCGGCAGTCGCGGTGGATCGGCGCCGACCAACTGCCCCGCCGACTCGGCCAGTACCAGCCGCACCCGCTCGAGCGTGGCCTCGTTGTGCCGATCGAACAACGCGAGGAACAGCGTCTCCTTGTCGGGAAAATTCGAGTAGAACGCCCCTTTGGTCAGCCCGGCCCGCGCACAGATGTCCGGGACGGAGGTCGCGCCGAATCCCTTCTCGGCGAACACTTCTCGCGCGGCGTCCAGCAACGCCGCGACCGTCAACGGGCGACGCTTCGTCGGCGACTTCGGCACCCGCATCTCCTCGATCCCAGAAACGAATACCGCTTGGTATCCGATACCGAACGGTACTCGTTACTGGGTCGTATGACAAGGTGGATGCCGACGCCCCGACAAAGTGCACAGCCCGATTGTCTGCCGTGACCAGGAAGTTCGACTCGCCCTCGATGTTGCTAGCCGTGCGTGAGGCTCGCTGATAGTGTTCGCGCCACGGCGAGGGGAGTCGACGTGAATGCACAGCGCCGAGCGCGGCGGATCAACACTGTCTCGGGGATCAAGGGGCGGGCACTAGTGGTCACGGTGGCCGTGGTGGCGGTGGCCTCCGGGTGTGGTGTCACGGTGGAGAAGCTGCCGCTGCCCAAGCCCGGCGTGTCCGGCGAAACCTATACCGTGCACGCGGTTTTCGAGAACGCGCTGAACCTGCCGGACCAGGCGAAGGTGAAGATCGGCGGTTCCGATGTCGGCGTGGTCTCCAACATCAAGACCAAGAACTTCCAGGCGGTCGTCGACCTGACCATCAGCAAGGACATCGAGCTGCCCAAGGACAGCACCGCCGAGCTGCGCCAGGCCACCCCGCTGGGTGATGTGTTCGTCGCGGTGTCCAAGCCGAAGACCGAACCGGGCACGAGCGTGCTGCACGACGGGGACACTCTGGGCCTGGACAAGACGTCGGCGGGTGCGACGGTCGAGCAGCTGCTGATCTCGATCTCGATGCTGTTCAACGGTGGTGGCGTCGCCAGTCTGAGTAAGTTGACCTCGGAGATGGACTCGATCGTCGGCGGTCGCGGCGGTGAGTTGTCGCATCTGATCAAGGAAATGACCGGTGTGGTCGGCAGTTTGAACGACAACAGCGCGAAGGTCGACGGCGTGCTGAACGAGTGCAGCGCGCTGGCCAACACCATCGAGACCCGCCGCGGCGAGCTCGGCCAGGTGGCCGATACGCTGCCGCAGATGATCGGCGCGATCGCTGAGAACAACAGGGCCATCGGCGATCTGCTGACCAAGGTGTCCACCACCAGCGCCGCGCTCGGCGACTACGCCGATACCTCCGGCCAGCAGTTGGGCAGCCTGCTCGACAACACCCACCGGCTGATGGACGCGCTGGCCAACACCGGCGACGAACTCGGCATCCTGCTCGATCGGGCCCGGATGATCCGGCCGAAGGTCGACGCGACGTTCCGCGGCAAGGGTTATGCCATTTTCTTCTCCGCAACCGCACTCGATCTCAGCGCGCTGACCGATCCGCAACACGGCGGATTCCAGGATCTGCGCGATATCCAGGATTTCGCGGGCAGCCTGATCCAGGTCCTGCAGATCGTGCAGGGGCGAGTGCAGGGTCACCGCTGATCGCACTGCCCTGTGCATCGCCTGAAGATCGGCGCGGCGGAGACTTCTCGGAAATTGCGGTCAACTTCTCGGAAATTGCCTTTTATCGCCTGAGTCCGGGCAGTATTTCTGCATGAAATGATTCTCCGTGTGGCTTGCAGTAATTCGAGTTAGGAGATCAGAAATGGCATTTCGACAATTCCGATCGATGGCACTGATCGCCGTGGCGGTACCCGCCGCCGCGCTGGTCCTGCTGCCCGCGAGTGCCGTTCAGGCCGACATCGGCGACCTGAGCTGCGCGATGACGCTCGACTCCACCTTCAAACCGGCGCTGAAAGCGGGTGGCAAGGCGGCGATTTCCACCCAGGGCACGCTCACCGGCTGTGCGTCGGGCAACGGTAAACATTCGGTGCGGACTTCGGGGAAGCTCGAGGCCAGCGGCACCGCGACCAGCGCGCCGGTGAAGGAGGCGCCGTGCGGCGTGCTCGTCAGCGCGAATCAGCGTGGCACGGTCTACTGGTCGGACGGCTCTACCAGTGCGTTCGACTGGGGGACCGATGGCGCGTCGCCCAACGGTAAGGTCGCCGACGGTCAACTGCTGCGCGATACGTTGAACATTGTGGTGAAGGACGGGAAAGCGAACGCGGGCTGCGAATCCGGTCTGGAATCGCTGACCACCTGGGGTCAGGTGTCGTTCGGCTGACGGTTGCAGTCCCAGCGCCGTCGAGGCGGCGGCTGTGCCTTCGATCTGTGCGCCGATCTTTGCGAACGCCGTGTCGCGTGCCGTGGACACGTCGTCGCCGAACGGCGCGAAGCCACAGTCGTCGCCCGTGCCGAGCAGGTCCACCGGCAGGTACCAGGCGGCGCCGAGGACGCGGGGCGGGTGTGCCCGTAATTGGCGGGCTGCAATGTGCTCGGGGTATTGGGAAATGGTGCGAGAGAGTTTCAGATTGTCTCGCACGACTCACTGGGACAAGGGAATGTCCGACGGTGTTGCCTGGTTGGAAAGGCTACCATACGATCGCGATCTTGAATGGCGTCCGAGCGGATATCGCGCCCTGTGACATCGCTATATGCATTGCGCAAGAGGCGAATTCAAGTGTCTTGACAAGCGGCGGTTGCGCGATACTAAGCGCGGGTACTGGCGAAGTTCGCTGTGCCACTGTAAGTTTCGTTCTGCGCGGGGAGACGCATCGGCGATATTGCAAATGCAAGTTCATTTGCGCGCCGGTTCCGCGGTGATCGGGTGAGACGCGAGGATCGAGTGAAGGGATCGTTCGATGCTGGGAAGGGGGGGAGACGCCGAATCCGAAGTCTGCGTAATCGATTTCCCTGAGGGCTTGCCGGTGATCACCGCATCCGTGCGGGTGTCGATCGCCGATCTGCTGCCCGCGGACTCACCGAGGGTCGGCGGTGAGGACGGTGAGCACGTGCGCATGCTCGCCCAGTCGGAACGTCCGTTGCCGCCGATTCTGGTCAACCGCAGGACCATGCGCGTCGTCGACGGGATGCACCGGCTGCGCGCGGTGCAGGCGCGCGGCGAGGACATGGTCGAGGTGACCTTCTACGAGGGTTCCGAGCAGGACGCGTTCGTGTTGTCGGTGCGGCTCAACACTACTCATGGGTTGCCGTTGTCGACGGCCGACCGCGCGGCCGCCGCGGCGCGTATCGTGACATCACATCCGGACTGGTCGAACCGGTCCATTGCCGCTGTCGTCGGCATCTCGGACAAGACCGTCGCGGCCGTCCGACGGCGTTCGACTGCGGAGATTCCGCAGACGAACATCCGGCTCGGCCGGGACGGGCGCAGGCGCCGCCTCGATTCGTCCGACGGCCGAATCCTGGCCAGCGCGTTGATGATCGAACGGCCGGACGCGCCGTTGCGGGAGATCGCCGCCGAGGCGGGCATCTCGCTGAGCATGGCCAGCGACGTGCGCAACCGGCTGCGCAACGGTCGTGCCCCGGTGCCGACCCGCCAGCAGCGGGCGGATCGACCGGCCGCACCGCCGGCGGCCGAAACCGAGGTGCCCGAGTGCGCGGCGCCGAGCGAGCCGGTGCCGGACCCGATGTCCGCGCTGCGCGAGCTCAGCCGCGATCCGGCCCTGCGGTCGCGCGAGGACGGCCGGAAACTGCTGTGGCTGTTGAACGTTCACTCGCTCACGCCGCAGATGTGGCTGAAACTCATCGGCACCGTCCCGCCCCATCGTGCGGCGGCGGTCGCCCAGTTGGCGCGCAGGTGCGCGGAGCGCTGGAATCAGTTCGCCCAGCAGATCGATCGGCTTTCCGACGAGACACCCAAGGTCGGGTAACCGGCGCAATCGCGGAGAAAGGCGGCGCCCGCCCCGTCGATACGATCTTTGCTGACGTGCGCAGGAGGACTCATGGTGCTGCCGCAGCGACTCGACTTGGTGGATCCGCGATTTCGAGCCGATCCCTATCCGATATATGCCGAGCTGCGTGCGGATCGGCCCGCGCTGCGGCTGCAACTGCCCGACGGTCGCGACGCCTGGTTGCTCACCCGCTATGCCGACGTGGAATCCGTCCTGACAGACCGAGATCGGTTCAGCACCCAGTCATTTCTGGGTCAGGAGGGCTCGGCGATCCCGGCGCACCTCAGCAATGTCTACATGCTGTTCAACGAGATCATGCTCGGCAAGGATCCGCCGGAGCACACCCGGCTGCGCAAGCTGGTGCAGAAGACGTTCACGACGCGACTCGTCGAACGACTCCGGCCGAATGTCGTCGACCTGGCCGAGCACCTGCTCGACACTGTCTTCGAGCGTGCGCGCGCCACCGGCGAGCGGCGGATGGAAGTCATTGCCGACTATGCCTTTCCGATCCCGGTGACCATCATCATGGACCTGCTCGGCATCCCCGAAGCGGGCCGCGCGGATATCCGGAAGTGGTCGACGGCGTTGGCGTCGTTCGACGGCAGCCTCGCGCAGGCCGAGTTGATCGTCGCCTCGGTCGACGCGTTCGTGGACTATCTGCGAAAACTTGTGCAGGATAAGCGGAATACGCCCGCCGAGGATCTGATCAGTGCCCTGGCCGTCGTCGAGGACGACGGGGATCGGCTGTCCGAGGACGATCTGCTCGCGATGATCTACGTGCTGATCTTCGCCGGGCACGAGACCACCCTGCATCTCATCGGCAACGGCACGCGCGCCTTGCTTACCCACCGCGCGGAATTCGAGAAACTCCGGCATAACCCAGCGCTGATCGACCGAGCCGTCGAGGAGTTGCTGCGCTACGACCCGCCGGTCGAGGTGCCGCGGGCCCGGATCGCCGTCGAGGACGTGGATTTGGCCGGTGTCACGATTCGCCGGGGCGAGGTCGTCCTGGTGGGCATCGCCAGCGCCAATCGGGACCCCGGCGCATTCAAAGACGCCGACTCCCTGGATATCTCCCGCGTGGAGAATCGACATCTGGGCTTCGGCAAGGGGATTCACGTATGCATCGGGCTCGCGCTCGCGCGCCTGGAGGCCAGGATCGCGTTCGAGGTACTCATTCGCCGCATGCCTGAGCTTCGTTTGGCGGTGCCTGCCGACGAACTCGAATTGCGGCCCGGAGGCATCTTCCTGCGTGGGCTGGCCGCACTACCGGTGACCTTCTGACATGGGGGCGGCATGGAAATAGGTCTGGTGCTGCCGCAGATGGAGGGCGCGATGGACGGCGCGACCCCGCGCTGGACCGATATCGCCGCCATGGCAGGGCTTGCGGAAGAGGTCGGGCTCGATTCGATCTGGTTGATCGATCACCTGGTCGTGCGCACCGAGGGCCGGGGCAGCCCGTGGAAGGGCCTGTGGGAATGCTGGACGGCACTCGCCGGCCTGGCCGCGGTGACGAGCACCATTCAGCTCGGTTCGCTGGTCGCGGCGACCAGCCTGCGCAACCCGACGCTGCTGGCGAAGATGGCCGACACGGTCGACGAGATCAGCGGCGGCCGGTTGATCGTCGGCCTCGGCGCGGGGTCGTATCCGCAGGAGCATGAGGCGTTCGGCTATCCGTGGGACCATCGGGTCGATCGGTTCGAAGAGGCGCTCACCGTGATTTCGGCCCTGCTGAAGACGGGTCGGGCCGATTACCACGGCACCTTTTACACCGCGGAGGATTGCGAGCTCAAACCCCGGCCGCGACCCGAGGGCGGCCCGCCGATTCTGGTCGGTGCGATCGCGCACGGCCCGCGGATGCTGCGGCTGGCCGCGCAACATGCCGACATGTGGAATGCCTGGCTGGTTTTCGGTGAGAGCCATCCGAAAGTCATTGCACCGCTGCGTGAAGCCGTCGACGCCGCGTGCCGGGACGTCGGACGCGATCCGGCGACGCTGACGCGAACCGCGACGGTCCTGGTCGACCTCGCGGATGCCTACGCCTATGGCGTGGATGTCCCGCTTCGGCTGCGGGAACGCCGATCGGTGAGCGCGGTGACCGGAACACCGAACGAGATCGCCGCCACGCTACGGGAATTCGGCGAACAGGGCGTCGATCAGCTCCAGGTGTGCCTGGCGCCGAACACACTCGCAGCCCTCGGCAAGTTCGCCGAGATCGTCGAGATCCTGCGGGGTGGAGGGACCAATGACTGAGGCATCGCGCAGCGATTCGATGAGGGGTGGTGGCCGGGTGGCGGGCGGGCACGAAGAGACCTTGGCTGCGGCGCTGGCGCGGGCCTGCGAACGGTGGTCCGCGCGGATCGCGCTGCGATCACCCGATTCGGTACTGACCTACGCCGAGCTGGCGGATCGGATTCGCCGGCTATCGACCTCGTACGAGCGACTTGGCATTCGGTCGGGCGATCCGGTGCTGTGCCAGGTCGGCAATCGGCCGGAACATCTGATCGCGGCCGCGGCCGCCTGGCAGCACGGCGCGATTCACGTGGCACTCGACCGTGAGCTGCCCTTGCCCGCGTTGTCGGCGGCCGTGCACCGTACAGGTGCCCGCGCTCTGGTGTTCGCGCCGGTCGATGACGAAACATGCCGTGCGACTGCGGAGTTCGTGCAGCGAGACCACTCCGACCTGCTGATCGTGCTGGTCGGTGCCGAACCACTGCCCGGCACCCTGTCGTTCGCCGACCTCGCTACCGCGCCCGACGACGGCACCGACGACTCGCGCCCCGAGGCCACCGATCCGGCGGCGATCTTCACCACGTCGGGCACCACCGGCACACCCAAAATGCCCATGGGATACCACGGAAAGCTCACCCGCAGCTGGTCCCGGCTGGCCGAGGAGCTGCACTTCCGACCCGACGACGTGCACCTGGGCCACCTGCCGCTGTCGCACGGATTCGGGCTCATGCTCGCCACCGCGGCGCTGCTGAGCGGCGGCGCGATCGTGCCCGTCGAACGATTCTCCCGAGCGGCGGTGCTCGGGCTGATCGAGCGCGAGCGAATCACCGTATTCCACGGCTCCCCAGCGCATTTCACCATGCTGCTCGGCGCGTTGGACGAGGGTGCGCACGACATCAGCTCGCTACGGATCGGCGTGGCCAGCGGGGCTGCTTTCGACCGGGCCCTGCTCGCCGCGATCCTCGATCGGATGGGTATGGAGCTGATGCTGATGTACGGCGCCAGCGAGGGCATCGGGGTCGGCACCACGGACCGCGCCGAGATGCTGTCCGGCTCGGTCGGAATACCGGTGCCCGGTTCCGTGGGTGTCGTCGACGAGAACGAGAGTCCCGTGCCAGAAGGGGAGGTCGGTGAGATCGTCTTCGCGCGGGAGCTGTCGCCGGTGCGGTACTGGCAGCCCCCGGCCGACGGGACGCCTGCGGGCCCGGGACCGGAGCTGGGCACCGGCTGGTATCACTCCGGCGATCTCGGCCGCTTCGATGCCGAAGGCCGCCTGTATGTCGTGGGCCGGAGGACCGACCAGATCAATCGGGGCGGGCAGAAGGTGGATCCGCGCGAGGTGGAGGAGGCGCTGCGCGGCTGCCCCGAGGTGGCCGAGGCCGCGGTGATCGGCGTGCCGCACGACGTGCTCGGTGAGGTGGTCTGCGCGTGCGTGGTGCCCGCCGCCGGGCGAACCTGCACGCTGGACGCATTGCGGTCGGCACTGGCCGTGCGGCTGCCGCGCTACCAACTGCCCGAGGAGCTGTGCGTGCTCCGGGAGATCCCGAAAACTACGCTCGGAAAGGTGGATCCGACGCTCCTGCGGGCAGCGGTATCGGCCGTCAGATGAATACTTTGCCGGTGACGCGGTTTCTGCGCAGATAGCCGTCGTCCATGATTTTCCGCTGGATATCCGGGCCCAATCCGTCCAGTTGTGCGAGCGCGTTGATCCGGGCCTTCGGGTAATAGTCCCAGTGCTGCACGAGCTTCCCGTCCGCGATCCGGAATACGTCGGAGCCGTAGACGAGAATATCCTTGTTCGTCGGCTCCAGCCCGTAGAATTCGCCCCGGTGCGTCGCGGTGAGATCCCACGCGAGGAATACATTCTGATCGTCGGCGATCATCATCTGTTCGGTGAAATGCTGGTTCGGGAACGCGCTCTTCGGCAGCACCGGATCGCTGGGTTCACCCTTTCCGTTGTAGGCCGCGAAGCCGACGGGGTGGGGGAAGTACCGGATAAATTGGTCACTGATGAGATGACGCGGTATATACGACTCACCGCGTTCGTTCCAGGCCGCGAGAATTTCGCGCGCCACTACTTTGTTGGCCTCGCGGAGGTCGGTCATGCTGCTCATGTTCAATCCTGTTCACCCGTGCGGTTGTCCGGTTTCGGCTAACTCAGTCCCTCGGCCTTCATCTTCTTCAGCGAGTCCTCGTCCATGACACCGAGCAGGACGTATGCCTCGAGCCGCGGCTTGGTGTAGTGATCCCAGTGCTCGACGATCATGCCGTCCTCGAAGCGCAGGATCTCGCCGCCGTGCAGCTCGATCTTGATGCCGGTGGGCTTCTTGCCGTAGAGCTCGCCGGTGTGCGACGCGCTGCTGACCCAGCCGAGGAACACCATGTCGCCCTCGGTGATCACGAGTTCCTCCCGGAAGTGGATATCCGGAAAGATATCGTGCTCGGTCCGCATTTCTTCCTGTTCGTCTTCGGTGCCCGCCGGGTGCGCCGACCGGTTGATGATGTCGGGGGAAATGTATTCCTTTACCATCTCCGTCTGCGCCCACGAATAGGCGGCCAACATACGGCGAGCGCCCTGCTGATTGCTGTCGCGTACCTGATCCTCATTCGCAACAGGCTTCGGGTAGTCTGCCATTTCTCCTCCAGCTTGCAATGATGCCGAGACCGGCCCAGAATACGGCAGAAGCGATAGCCGGACTTCTCGCATGTTGCCGTCCGAGCGGCGCCCGCATCATATGAAAGAAATCGGCGCTACGATTCGATCCTACCGTCGAGTGTTCGTGAGGTCGGCCGATGGAAATGGATTATCCACACGTGTTCCAGCCCATTGATATCGGGCCGATGACGGTGGCGAACCGTATCTACATGCCGCCGCACGGTATACCGCTGACGGTTCCCGGATTCGCCGGGCTCTCCGTTCCCTCCGACGATTTCGCCGCCTACTACGCCGAACGCGCACGCGCGGGCGTCGGGCTGTTCGGCCACAGCCTGGCGATGGCACCGCTGCTCGGCGGACTGGCCTGTCCGGCACTCGAGGAGTCGGTCGGCGCGTTCGCCGCGGTAGCCGACGCGGTGCATGAGCACGGCGCACGGATCTTCGGCCAGTTGCACTACTCGTCGCTCACCGCGGGCCCCTGGGAACCGCTAAGTCCGCGCGCGCCGGTGTTCGGCGTGGTCGCAACTCAGCGCTTCGAGCGCTACGACACCTGCCACGCGCTGACCAGGGACGAGATCGAACTGCTCGTCGGTCTGTACCGGCGGTGCAGCCGAAATCTGTTGCGGGCCGGCTACGACGGCGTGCAGATCCACGCCAGCCACGGCGTGCTGATGGAACAGTTCCTTTCCCCGTATTTCAATCACCGCGACGACGAATACGGCGGTGATGCGAAGGGCCGGATGCGCCTGCTCGTCGAGGCACTGACCGCGATCCGGGACGAATGCGGTGACGGACTGGCCACGGGTGTCCGGTTGATCTGTGACGAACGGTTGACCGGCGGTCTGACCGCCGCGGACGTCGAGGAGATCGCGCTGGACCTGGTCGATCGGGCGCTGGTCGACTTCATCGACCTGGACATCGCGGTGGAACCGCAGCAGCCGGAGCTGATGACGACACCCTCCCTGGTCGCGCCGCTGCATATGGTGAATGCCGTTGCCGCCCTGCGCAAGACGGTGCCCGCGCACGTCCCGATGCTGAGTTCGGTCGGCCGGGTCACCTCGGTGGCCGAGGCGGAAAAGGTGCTCGCCGCCGGCGCGGTCGATCTGGTCGGCATCGGCCGCGGGCTGATCGCCGAGCCGGAGTTGGTGCGCAACGCCAAGGAAGGGCGCGAGCAGCGGAGCCGGGCCTGCATCGCGTGCAATCACTGCATCGCCACGGTGCAGCGACCGGGCGGGGGATACGGCTGCGCGCTGAACCCGGCCACCGGTCGGGAAAGACGCTGGGGAACAAGGACATTCGTCCCCGCGCCGATACCGGGCACGGTCGTGGTAGTCGGCGGTGGTCCGGCGGGTCTCGAGGCGGCGCGGGTGGCAGCACTGCGCGGACACCAGGTCACGCTCCTGGAACGGGAGCCGGAACTGGGTGGCCAGCTGGCGCGGTGGGCCCGGCTGCCCGGTCGGCACAACTACGGCGGCGTCGTCGATTGGTATCTGCGAGAACTGGATTCGCTGAACGTAACGGTGCGCACTGACACCGCGGCGTCCCTGGACGCCATCGCCGCCCTCGCATCCGACGCCGTAATCGTCGCGACCGGTTCGCGCTACGTCTCCGACGGACAGAGCGCCTTCGCGCCATCACCGATCCCGGGATGGGACCGAGACTTCGTGCTGCGCCCCGAGCAAGTGCTCGACCCAGCCTGGGAACCCCGGCCGGGATCGGTGCTGATCCTCGACGAGGAGGGCATCAATACCGCGGCAGGCATCGCGGAACTGCTTGCCCGAGCGGGCATGCGCGTCCACCTGGTCACCCGCCATCCCGACCTCGTGCACAACCTCACCTTCGACGGACACGCGCCGATCATCACGCGCACCCTGCGCCGGTACGGAGTTCGGGTGAGCCCACACAGTTATCTGCGCCGAATCGGCGACCACACGGTCACGCTGTACGACGTGCGCACCGGCATGGAGCGCCTCGCCGCCGGCGTCGACTTCGTCGTATTGGCCACGATGCGAACACCATCCGACGACCTGTCGGCGAAACTCGGCGGCACGGTCGGCCGGGTATTCGTCATCGGTGACGCGCTGGCACCCCGCGGGCTGGCCGAGGCCACCTACGAGGGGCAGCGATTCGCCCGGCTGCTCGGCGAGCCGGACGCGCCCCGTTCGACTTTCGAGTCGTTGCTCAATCCGATTCCCCCCGTGGCGTTTCCGCGCGCCGCCGACGCATCGAGGTGACCCCGTGGTGACGAAAGTGGACGTCAACCTGTTCGATCCGGCCTTGGACGCCGATCCGCACGAACTGTATCGCCGCCTGCGCGCCGAGTCGCCGGTGTGCAAGATCGCGCTGCCGGACCGGCGTGAGGTCTGGCTGGTGACGCCGTACCAGGAGGTACTGGTCATTCTCAAGGACCAGGCGCGCTTCTCCAGCCGCGCGATGCTGTCCCAGTCCGGCGACATACCCGGGGTGTCGCCCGCCGCGCGGGACGTGATGTCGCTGTTCGACCAGTTCATGTCGAGCAACGATCCACCCGAACACGAACGGCTGCGCGGCCTGGTCAGCCGGGTCTTCACGCCGCAGATGGTCGGCGGCCTGCGGGAATTCATCACCGAGGTGACCGACCAACTCATCGACGACATCGTGCGCAGGCCAGGAGATCCCACCTTCGATCTGATCTCCGATTTCGCGTTCCCGCTGCCGATCGCGGTGATCATGCGCCTGCTCGGCATCCCGCCCGAGGACCGAGACCGCCTGCGGCACTGGTCCGATGTGCTGGTGCGGTTCGATCGCAGCGCACGCAGCGCCGAGGAACTCGCGCCCGACGTCGCGGAGTTCATCACCTACGTTCGCGCACTGCTCGACCGCAAGCGCCGCACCGAGACCGACGACCTGCTGGGAAAGGTGGTGCGGCAGAGCGATGTCGGCCGGCTCAGCGAGATCGAGTTGGTGTCGATGACCTTCGGCCTGATCTTCGCCGGGCACGAGACCACCACGCATCTGCTCGGCAACGGCATGCTCAGTCTGTTGGAACACCCCGACGAACTGGAGCGCCTGCGCGCGAAACCGAGCCTGATCGATTGGGCCGTCGAGGAATTGCTGCGCTACGAGGGTCCGGTCGTGCTGCGGCGCCGCTTGGTCACCGAGGATGTGACAGTGCGCGGCGAGCAGTTGGCCCGCGGCGATCTGGTGCTCGTCTCACTCGCCGCGGCCAACCGGGACCCCGAGGTCTTCGCCGATCCCGAACGTCTCGATATCGGTCGCCGAGACAATCCGCACCTCGCGTTCGCGCGCGGCATCCACACGTGTCTCGGTGCCGCGTTGGCCCGGCTGGAAGCCCGCATCGCCGTGCCTGCGCTGGTGCGCCGACTGCCGGAATTGCGGGTGGCCGTGCCGCGCGCGGAGCTGCGCTGGCGACCGAGCGGCCTGCATCTGCGTGGACTGCGCGAGTTGCCGCTGCGGTACTGAGCTACTCCTCGAATTCCCCGCCCTCGTAGATGGTGGAGCCATGGACGAAGCAGAGCCGGGTGCCGAACGGGTCTTCGGCGTAGAACGAACGCTCGCCCCACGCCTGCGCCTCGATGGACGCGTCGAGGCGGGCGGGTTCGGCGCGACGTACCAGTTCCATCGTCTCTTCGATGTCGTCCACGCCGAGATAGATGATGCGCGGGTCCCCGTCGATGTGAAAATCGCCGGAGTCCGGGCCGGGCTCGACGCAGGCGAGTATCACCTCGCCGCACCGGAAGTAATGCCGGTTGACCCACACGCGCTCGCCGGGAGTTTTCAGAATGGCCGAGTAGAACTTGGTCGCCGCCTCGATATCGTCGACCGGGATGACGATCCGGAAGATCCAGGGGGTTGGCATGGCGCGAATGGTACTACGGCCGCCCACAGGGCGCGGTCGAATCGGTAGAGGGAAATGTCAACGAGTCGGACAAAAGGTACATATCGGGCGCAATGTAAAAGCCTGACGCGTCAAATTCTTCGAGGCTATCTCGGGCGAGAGGAGGGCCGTCGAATCGTTGGTTTGATCACCTGGGTGCGTTAGAATCAATCTATCGCTTCCAAATGAAATTTGCCGATTCGTCGCTCCGCGCCCGCCGCGAAGCGCCTGATAGAGCTGTGTATGTCATGGAGCCTCTGAAGGTAGATCGAACGGTACGCGAAAGCAGCGCGGAACGGGCCGCGCGCGATCGAATTGCGGCGATTTCCAGCGTAGTCCGACTTATGCAGGCCGACGTCGGCGCCAATCATCGACTGTGCGACCTGGCGGCCGCAACACCATTGAGTCAATTTCATTTTCATCGGGTCTTTCACGCATTGACCGGAGCGGCCCCCGCGCAATTCCTGGCCGCGCTGCGAATGGTGGAGGCGCAGCGGCGGCTGATGTACACCTCCGCCAGCGTCCGTGACATCTGCATGGACGTGGGTTACTCCAGCATCGGCACCTTCACCTCCCGGTTCACCTACCTGGTCGGGGTGCCGCCCGGGCAGTTCCGGCGCGCGTCGCGGTTGTATTCCGAGCATTCGTGCGAGCGCGCGCTGGTCAGCTTGCGCGATGTGCTGCCAGCACCGGCCCGCAGGCAGGTGGTGTGCCGGATCGACGGCGAACTGCGCGACACCGTGGCTGCCGTGGGCCTGTTCTCCTCCGGGATTCCGCAGGGGCCGATCTACTCCTGCGGCGTGGTCGGCGTGCCCGGCATCGCCTCGCTCGGCGACCTGCCGGACGGGGAGTACCACCTGCGGGCGATCAGCTTCGATCCGTCGGTCACCGTCGCGGGCAGCCTGAGCAAGGAAACGATGGACTTCTGCTACGTCGGGGCCAGCCGCACCCCGGTGAAGATCGTCGGCGGGGTGGCCGTCGCCGGCTCCCCGGCGCGGATGTATCTGCGCTCGCGCCGATACATCGATCCGCCCCTGGTGCTCGCGCTGCCACTGGTCATGGAGAGCGAGTTGGAGCGATCCTGTTCGCCCAGTTCCGAATTCGCCAACTATACGAAGGAGTGGCAGTGGTCATGATTGAGGCGAGCGGCCTCGCGAAGACCTTCAAGACGCGGGGCAAGGAGATCAACGCGGTGCGCGGGGTCGACTTCGCCGTCGAGGCCGGCGAGTCGGTCGGCTTCCTCGGCCCCAACGGCGCAGGCAAGACGACGACGCTACGCATGCTGACCACCCTGCTACGACCCACCGCGGGCAGCGCGAAAGTGGCCGGGTGCGATCTGCTTTCGGATCCGATCGGCGTGCGTCGCCGAATCGGCTATGTGGCACAGGAGGGTGGCACCACGCCCGAATGCAAAGTCCACGAGGAGTTGGAGATTCAGGGCCGGTTCTATCGGCTCACCGTCGACGAGGTGCGGCAGCGCATCGACGAGCTGTTGGTCGGCCTGGATCTGGCGGGACTGGAAAACCGTTACGTGAAAACGCTTTCCGGCGGTCAGCGGCGGCGATTGCAGATCGCGCTCGGCCTCATCCACCAGCCGCCCGTGCTGTTCCTCGACGAGCCGAGTGCGGGCCTGGACCCGCAGAGCCGCGCGAACCTGTGGGACCACATCCGGGCCCTGCGCGACCGGGACGGCGTCACCACCTTCCTGACCACGCACTACCTGGAAGAGGCGGACGCACTCTGCGACAAGGTGCTCGTGATCGACCACGGCAAACTCATCGCCGAGGGCAGCCCGGACGCGCTCAAGGCGAGCATCGCCGGCGACGAGGTGACCATCGGGGTCGACCCCACCGCACGGGATCGGGCGCGCGAGCTGATCATCGATATCGCCGGGCCCATCGAGCTGACCCTCGACGAGCGGGCCGTGCGGGCGCGATTGCCGCACGGCGACACCGCGATTCCGGATCTGGTGCGCAAGTTCGACAGCGCGGGCATCGCGATCCGGAATATCGAGGTGCGCAAGCCCACGCTCGACGATGTCTTCCTGACCCTGACCGGTCGGACGCTGCGCGACGCCGAGATCGGGGAGATCGTGGAGGAGGAGAAGAGCGATGTTGCTTGATACGTGGCTGGTGTTCAAGCGCGGTTTTCAGCTTTCGCTGCGGACTCCGGTCTGGGTGTTGGTCGGGCTCATGCAGCCGCTGCTGTATCTGTTCCTGTTCGGGCCGCTGCTGCACGGCGTGACCAAGGCACCCGGCTTCCCCGAGGGCACCTCGTGGCAGATCCTCACCCCGGCAATGCTGGTGCTGCTCGGTCTGTTCGGCAGCGCCTTCGTCGGTTTCGGTCTGATCAGTGAGTGGCGGGGCGGGGTGCTGGACCGGATGCGGGTCACTCCGGCCAGCCGCGCCGCATTGCTGCTCGGCCGGGCGCTGGTCGCCGCGGTCCAGATGATGGTGCAGGGTGCGTTGCTGGTGTTGGTGGCGGTGCTGGTGTTCGGCCTGCGCGCGCCGATCGGCGGTGTGCTGCTGAGCTTGCTCATCGTGGGTCTGCTCGGTGTCACGATGGCGTCGTTCTCGTACGCGCTCGCTCTGCTGATCAAGGTGGAGGAGGCGTTCGGCCCACTGATGAACACCCTCGTGCTGCCGATCATGCTGCTGTCCGGCATCCTGATTCCGGTCACGACGGTCCTTGCGCCGCAGTGGCTTTACGCGATCTCCCGGGTCAATCCGTTGAGCTATGTCGTCGAGGCCGAGCGCGCGGCCTTCCTCGGGGACTACGGTTCGCGGTCGCTGCTGGTCGGGATTCTGGTGCTGCTCGCGGTGGGCTGCTCGACCGTGTGGTGGGGCATCCGGATGTTCCAGCGCGAGAGCAGCTGAGCGATATCCGACGGCGCCTGCGCCGATGGTGGTTCGTGTTCCGAGCCACCGTCGGCGCTGTTCCACGTGCTGATGCCGCCGTGATTCCGGTCGAGCGCCCCGGGGCGTGAATCCCGTTCGGCGAGTGGGCAAAACGCGAGAACGCCCCCCGGCCCCCGACTGCGACACTTTTCTCGGGAAGGCCCAGCAAGCATTGGGGAGCAATATGTCCGTCAATATTTATCGCAACGAGTCTCTCATGCAGATGGAGACCCACGAAGTACCGGCACTGAAAGCCGATGAACTCATCGATAAGGTCCGCACGAAGTGGGCGACGCTGCGCGAACTCGGGTTCGCCGGTGATTACCCGATCGATCTGGTGCGCAGCGCGCCGGGCAGCAACGGCGATTCGGTGAAGGTGGTCGAACTCTTCCGCTGGAAGTCCATTCAGGACCGCGTCAACGCACAGAACAACGAGACCTACAAGCAGCTGAGCGCCGAGATCAGCGCGCTGACCGCGAACCCGCCCGCGCAGGAGACGTTCACCCAGGCGATCCGGGGATTCAACAAGAACTTCCCCGGCGTCGGCGGCGTCGAGCTGCTCAAGGGCGTGTGCTCGTGCCTGCTGACCGTCGACGGGGTGGTCGAGAATTACCCGATGAGCGTCAAGAACGGCATCGTGCTCATGCACCGCAGTCCGCGGATGGATCTCGACGGTGACGGCCGCAACGAAATGTATCTGAAGATTCTGATGCACGGCGGCGAGCTCATTCAGGCCCAGCTCGGACCCATTCGGATCGAGCAGAATTTCTCGCGTCCCAATGACGGCATCGTCAAGTCGGACAGCCCAGACGGCAGCGATTTCCCGGGCACCGCGATCTGGCGGGTCTCCTGGCGCATCCACACCCCGTTGGGTGCGGTGCTCACCGATCCGGATCAGCCGCTGATCTTCGGACCGGCGAAGGTGAACCACTATCCGCCGGTCGGCACCCACTTCCACTCGCCGACGGGTCCGGTCGCGCTGATCCACGAGGAGAGCGGCGAGCGGGTCGGCACGCTCACACCCGGCGAGCTCACCGCGTTCGACATCGTGGTCACCAAGGACGACGAGATCTTCGCCGATGTGCTCAACACCCCGCCCGCAGACCTGTTCGAGATCTTCAACGAGCAGCTGCAGCGGACGAACGGTCAAGCGCAGAAGCCTGTCGTCACCGTATGACAACGAGATGATCGTGGGTCAGCAAGTCACCGATCGGCCCGTATGGGCCGACGTGCCGGAGCCGACCTGGTTGCGGCCGGCGGAACCGCCGGCCGCGGCCACGGTCGCGGTGATCGGCGGCGGGCTGATGGGCGTCGCCACCGCCTACTGGCTGTCCCGCTCGGGCATCGACACCGTCCTGCTCGAGCGGGACAATCTCGGTGCGGCGGCCAGCGGCCGTAATGCCGGTCTCGCGCTGCACAATTCGCGCCCGATCGAAAACCCCGACCTGGTCGACGACGTGTTGCACGACGAGAAGATCGACGCGGACTGCCGGACCACCGGCCATCTGGCGCTGGCGAGTTCGCCGCAGATGTGGGAGCGCATCCGCGCCGAGGTGACCGATCGCCCGTCCAGCGCGCCCGCCCTGCACGCGTTGACGCGTAAGGAATGCGAGGAGGTGATCGGGATGCGGATCAGCCGGCGCTATCACGGCGGGCGCTGGTTGCCGAGTGGACGGACCCTGCACCCGGTCAAGCTGGTGCACGGCTTGGCGCGTGCGGCGCAGGAGGCGGGTGTCCGGATCTGTTCCGGCTGTGCGGTATTCGACGTCGACGGGCAGCAGGTGCGGACCTCGCGCGGCACCGTCGTGGCCGACCACGTCGTTTTCGCGGCGGGGGCGGGCACGGCTCGGCTGCTCGATTCCGTCGCGCCTTTCCTGCAGCCCCAGCCGCGCGAAATGGTGGCGACCACCCCGGTCGCCCGGTCGCTCGGGCCGGGCATGGCGGTGGACTGGGGCACGGCGTATTGGCGGCAGTGCGCCGACGGAACGGTGGTGCTCGGTGGGGCGCCCGTCGAGTTCCTCGGCAGGGCGCTGCCGGACCTGCCGCCACTCGCGTTGGCCCGCAGATGGGTCGGCGTCATGGACTGCACGCCCGACGATCAGCCCGTCATCGGTCGGCTGACGCGGCCTGATCAGTGGATCATCGCGGGCTTCTGCGGGCACGGCATCCCGGGCGCGGTCGGGGCAGGCCGAGCGCTCTCCGACTACCTCGCCACCGGGACCATGCCGGCGGCGCTGCGTGCATTCCGTCCCGATCGCTTTCTCTCGAGGTGACAAACGATGAGGCTGGCCGAATCTCCGCTCATGTTCGTGTTTTCCGACGTTTCCGACGTCGATGCAGGTCGGGATCTACTGGAGAACTACCTAGGTCTGCGCCTGATCGAAAACCAATTCCATCCGCCGCACGAACATCACGGACTCGTCAAATATGACGTGGGCGGCACCATCGTGTCGCTCAACCTGTTCGCGGAAAGACGTTTCGCGCCAGGCTATTCCGACGGCCTCACCATGGTGTACCGCACCGCTGATCCCGCGCTGCTGCGCACCGAGCTCGACGCCTTCGGGCAGTGGGACAACGAGCGATTCACCGACCACGACGGCCATCACTTCCAGTTCGTGCCCGGCACGCCGGAGGGGCTACGGACTGATCTGCTCGAAGTACGGCTGGTAGTCCCGGATCTGGACGAATGCCTCGGCTACTACCTCGACGCGTTCGGCTTCGAGCTGCTCGACCGCACCGAGCGATCCGCCCGGTTGGCCACCGGGACAACGGATCTGGTGCTCGACGAGTCGGCCACCGCGCCGGACGGGCAGCTCGTCCGGCGCAAGTCCTACCTCGTCGTCTTCCACGCACCGGACATCCACGCGGCCTATCAGGCCATGCGCGGCCGCGGCGTGACCTTCAGCCAGGACGTCGGTTTCAGCGATATCGGCGCGACGGCCCGCTTCCGGGATCCCGGCGGCAACACCTTCTGCCTGTACCAACCGTCAGCCGAAAGCCTCGCCTGGGGCAGCGGGCCCAAGGTCGTGCAGCTCTCGACACCGCGCCCCCGTCAGCACGCTCCAGCGAAAGGACACTAGCCATGCTGCCCGATTCACGAATCGTCTATTTGTTCCTCTACGTCAAGGATCTGGCGGTCTCGCGCGAATGGTTCGAGCACAAGCTCGGGCTGCGCGTGCTGGAGGAGGACGCCGACTCGGTCAAATATGATTGCGGGACAGCGATTCTCGCGCTCAACAAGGCCGACGACTACGGCATCGAACTGGCGACCGAACGCGATCACTCCACCGACATCGTCTTCCTGGTCGACAATCTCGACCATGCGCGGGCCGCGCTCGAGGCGCGCGGGATCGAGTTCACCGAGACGCATCGGTACGAGATCGGCGCGATCACCGACTTCTACGATCCGGACAACCATTGGTTCACTCTCTACGAGACCTCCGACGAGTCGCTCACCTGGCCCAGCGGCGATCGCATCCAGGCCGTGCGGGCCAAGCTGAACGGTAAGACCAACGGGCACAGCGCATCCGCCGATCTGGCCGCGTTCACCCTGGCCGACAAGCCGCTGATCTACCTGTTCCTGTTCGTCCGGGATGCCGCGGATGCCTTCCTGACCTATGCGGACCGGCTCGGTATCCGCGATATCGAGGGCGGGCCGTGCAGTCGCGCGTCGACGGCGGACGAGGACGGGGTGATCAAGTACGACACCGGCGGCATGATCCTGTCGACGCACCATCTGGAGACCATCCGCCCCGAAGAACAGATCGTCGACCATCCGTGCCCGCCTCGCACGGTCAATCCGCGCCAGATGCACGGCAAGGCGATCGTCTTCCACACCCCCGATCTCGACGCGACGGTCACCGAACTGTCCGCGAAGGGCATGCGTTTCGATCGGATCAATCGCTCGTCCATCGGCGCGATCGCGGAGTCGGCCGACAGTTCGGGACACGTCTTCTATCTGTGGGAGCCCTCAGAAGAGGCACTGCAGAGCCCTAGCGGAGAGAGAATGAAGGAACTGCTTGCCACGACCTACGAACCCGCGTAGAGCATCGAGGTGCCCGATGACTCTGCAATTCAGCCCGCTGTCGCACGTGTTCCTGGATACCGCGGACCTGGCCGCGCAACGGGGAATCGTCGAGGGGCAATTGGGACTTCGCCTGCTGGCCACCGAGGCCGATCCCAAGGCCAGGCACGGCGTCGTCAGCTATGACGCGGGCACCTTGATCATCTCCTACAACCTGATGTCGCGGCGGCAGGAGGAGCTCCCGGCGGTACTGGACAAATTGGTGATCACGTTCAGTTCGGCCGTCCAGCGCTCCCTGCCCGCCTGCGATACCGACGGGCACCGCTATCTGCTCGTCAAGGGATCGGCCGGGCGGCGGCCCGCCGTCACCGAATTGCGTTTGGCGACAGCGGATCTGCGGACTTCGTCGGCGTTCTATCGGGACGCGCTCGGGCTGACGCTGCTGTCGCGCAACGGTCACCAGGCGCGATTCGATGCCGGGGCGATCACGCTCGTGCTGCAGCATCGGCGGGACGCGAGTGCCGATTCCCGGCGCGGCACGTATCTGCTGGTGTTTCACACAACCGACATCAAGGACTGTTACGCGCGGCTCGCGGCGCAAGGTGTCGCCTTCAAGAGCCGCCATATCATCAGTCAGGAGTTCGGTCGCACCGTGCATTTCGATGACCCGACCGGCCATCGGTTCTGTCTGTACGAGCCGTCGGCCAGCTTCCTGACCACCGCGCCCGGGCGCAAGCTCATGCAGATCTCTGCGGGCTGCGAGGGCATGCTACCGATGGGATTTCCCTGATGTCGGCCTTGGATCCGGGGGAGAGCGGCACCGACGAGATTCTCCGGCTGCTGGACGTGTACTGCACCGGCCGACGGGTGGGTGAGGTCGGCGGCCGGATCGGGCGATTGCCCGGTTATCAGGTGATATCCGTATCGGTAGACGACCCCGGTGCCCCGGTGCCGGTCGACGCCCTGATCTGTCTCGGCTGGTCGGAGCTGAGCTGGGCGCAGCGATTGCGGTTGCTCAGCAATATTCGCGGCCACCTCTTCGATTCCGGCCTGCTCTTGCTCGATCATGCTGCGCCGGAGATGATTTCGTCGCTGCGGCGCGCGGGGTTCGATGTCCTGCGCACCGAGGCGGTCGGCGTGCGGCTGCTCGCTCAGCTCAAACCGGTGCCGCCGCGGTCGCTGGCGGTGTCGACCTGGGCGACGCCAGCCGATGTCGAGCTTGACCTGCGTTACGCCTCGGACGAGGAACCGTTGCTCGACCCGCGGCCGAGCACGATCTGGGCCGAATTCATTGCCGGGCTACCGGGATTCGGGGCCGACCTGGCCGGTGGCTATCCGGTGGACGACCTGTTCGGCGGGCAGCGCGGCGCTGGCGTGGTCGGACGCTTTTACGGCGTCGCCCTCGCTCCCGAACAGGTCACCTTCGGTGCGGGTGTTACCGCACTGCTGCACGGACTTTCGCGGCTGGCCGATCGCGGGCCGATCGTGGCGCCCGCGATTGTGCACCCCGACCTCGAAGCCTGGGCGCTGAGCCGCGGCGGCGAGGTCCACCTGGTCGACCATCCGGCGACCCCGCAGCAGCTGCAAACCGCCATCCACACCCGGCAACCAGCGGTCCTGCACCTCGATCGGCCTGATTTCACCGCCGGTGTGCTCGGGTTGTCCGAGCTGGCGACGCTGGCCATGACGACGAGCTCGAACGGCGGAATCGTGGTCGTCGACGAGGCGGCGGCGCCGTATCTCGGTGCGGCGGATAGTGCTATCCAGCTCGTCCCTGACGTCCCCAATATTGTTGTGCTGCGTGGCTTTACGAAGGCTTACTCGTGGGGCGGGATTCGGTGCGCCTATGCCGTCGCTTCCTCCGCCGTCGCCCATCGCGTGCGGGAGACGGTGGCGCCCATGCAGGTTGGTGAGCCGGGGTTCAGTGCGGCGCTTCGACTGCTGAGTGCCGGAGACATCTTCGGCAAGCTGCGCCAACGTATTCGACAGCGCAAGCCCGAGTTCGCCGAGACCCTCACCGACGCCGGATTCCAGGTGATCACCGGACATCCGGACGTGCCGTGGGTGACGGTCGCCGACGTGGCGGGCAAGGCCGCGCGGGTGCTGCTCGATCATGGCATCGCAGGCCTGGAACCTGTTGCCCCGCCGGTGGTTCCGGCACCCAAGATCGAGCTGCTGCATCTGACGGTGCCGCTGTCGGACGAGCGGGCGCGGCTATTTCGAGAGCTGATCGCGCGGTGACCGCCGCGATCGATCCGTCCCGCCATACCGTGGCCCTGGTCGTCACGGCCCATCCCGACGACGCCGAGTTCCTGTTCGGTGCCACCATCGCCTGGCTGATCGAGCACGACGTCGCGGTGTTCTATCTGGTGTGCAGCGACGGCGCGCTCGGTGGCGCGGACCCGGCCGCCGAGCGGGACTCGGTCGCGCGGATCCGGTGCGCCGAGCAGGTCGCCGCGGCGCGGATGCTCGGCGTTCGTGACGTCACGTTCCTCGGGCTCCCTGACGGCAAGGTGGTCCCGACCCTCGAGCTACGCACCACGATCGCTGCCCAGGTGCGGTTGCGCCGCCCGACCGTGGTGCTGACGCACTATCCGCACCGGGTGCTCGCGGCGCCGGTCGAGGCCTCCCATCCCGACCACCTCGCGGTCGGCGAGGCCACCCTGGCCGCGATCTATCCGACTGCCGGATCCGCCATGGAGCGGCTCGAATTCGAGGGCAGGACGCTCGCGGCCTGGCGGCCGGAGGAAATCTGGCTCACCGGCTACGGCGACAAGGACGAGTACTGTATAGACGCGGTTCGGCACCTTTCGAGCAAGGTCGCGGCGATTCTCTGTCACACCAGTCAACTCGGCGACACGCCGGAGGAGACGCCACCCTGGCTGCTTGACTGGATGCGCGGCATCGGAGTAGAACATGGCTTCGAGTACGGGGAGAGTTTCACGCGAATTATGTTGTGACCACGAATTATCTTGCGAAAAGGAAGGATTCGGGCATGATCAACGGTTTGCACGCCATCATCTACAGCACCGACGCCGACAAGGATCGTGAGTTCCTGCGCGATGTCCTCGGATTTCCCGCCACCGACGCGGGCGGCGGCTGGTTGATGTTCGAGATGCCGCCCGCCGAGCTCGCCGTGCACCCGATCGACGACGGCAGCCCGCACGAATTGCATCTGATGTGCGACGACATCGAAGCGACGATGGCGCAGCTGGAGAAGGACGGCGTCGAGTTCACCCAGCCGACCACCACGCAGAGTTGGGGCACCAGCACGGCCATCCGGTTGCCCGGCGGCGGCGAAATCGGGCTTTACGAACCGCGGCACTGACCGGTCACCGCGCCTCGACCCGCATTTCGAGTCCACGCGGGCGGAGAGTGGTGTCCACGATCGTGCGGACCGGGCGATCGGTGATCGGGCGCAATTGCCACCGTCGGGCGATGACGGTCAGCGTCAAGGTCGCCTCGGTCAGTGCGAAAACATCGCCGAGGCATTTCCGCGCGCCGCCACCGAAGGCGAGAAACCCATTTCGCGGTAGCTCGCTCGCGCGCTCGGGAGACCATCGATCCGGATCGAATTGTGCGGGCTCGGCATACAATTCCGAATTCTGCATGAGATGCGGACTGTAGGCGACGGTCGCGCCCTTCGGAATCGCGTATCCCGCAAGCATGGTGCGCTCGGTGGTCACCCTGGTGAACAACCAGCCGGGCGGATACATCCGCAATGACTCGGTCGCCAGATCGTTGGCGAATACCAAGTTCGGCATGTCCTCCCACACCGGCAGCCGGTTCGCCGGGATCGCGTCCACCTCGTCCCACAGCCGCTTTTCCAGATCCGGCCGCTGTCCGAGCGTATGCCAGCACCAGGCGAGAACCGCTGCGGTGCTCTCGGTTCCGGCCAGGAAGAGGGTGACGATCTGGTCGTGCACCTGGTCGTCGGTGAGCGTGCGGTCCTCGTCGCTCGATCGGATCAGCATGGACAGCATGTCGCCGTGGTCGACGCCGTCGTTCCGGTAGTCGGCGATGAGCTCGGCCAGCGTGCCGCGCAGGCGCGTGCGCGCCCGGTCGTAGCGGAGCTTGCCGCGGGTCGGCACGCGGTCCAGCGGCGGCGGGATGAACATTCTGCGATAGATGTTCTGCAGCACCACCGCCAGGTCATCGATGATCTGTCCTCGGGTCTGCTCGTCCAGCGCGTTGCCGGACACCATGGTGTGCGCCACTGTCGCGCAGGTCATTCGGAGCATCTCGGCCAGCACGTCGATGACCGCGCCATCGGTCCACCGGTCTGCCATCGTCTCGGCCTTCGCCGCCATCACCGCCGCGTAGCCCGGAAATCGGCCGCGCCCGAAGGCGGGCTGGGTCAGTCGACGCTGTGATCGATGCTCGCCGTGCGGGCAGGTGCCGACACCGTCGCCGACCACCTCGCGGCCACGCTCGACGAGCAGGCCGCCCTTGTCGAAGGTCCGGTCGTCGACGAGCACCTCCCTGGCGAGGTCGGCGTCGCAGAGCACAAGCATGCGATACGGCCCGACGCCGATCCGCACGAGATTCCCGTATCGGGGCAGGGTGGCCAGAAACGCCAACGGATTCCGTAACAGGGGAATCGCATGACCGACCAGCGGAAGCGCACCAGGCGCGGTGGGAATCGTGCGGCCGTCCAGCATATTCGCGACATTACCGCCGTGAGCGGTCTGCCATTTCTCGTCGATTGCGTTGTCGTTCAGCAACAATGAAGAAGAGTCCGACTTCCATGTGCCAGCACAATCGTGAAATGAAGGATGGCACGGAAGTTTCCGCGAGGTCCAGTGCGTGGGGCTTCTTGAGCACCGTGCACACCCTCGTCGACGAACAGTTACGAGCCCAGGTGCAGCGGCTCGACGAACCATTGTGTGGCGTAGTCGGTTACCACTTCGGCTGGCTCGACGAACGAGGTCGGCCCGCCGTCGGCGCTTCCGGAAAATACGTTCGGCCTGCGCTGACGCTGCTGTGTGCCGAGGCCGTCGCCGGGGATCGCGCGCGGGCGGTCGATTCGGCGGTCGCGGTGGAATTGATGCACAATTTCACGCTGATTCATGATGACATCATCGATGGTGACCGCACGCGGCGGCACCGGCCGACGGTGTGGTCGATCTTCGGGGTACCCATCGCGCTACTTGCCGGTGATGCGCTGTTCTCGCTCGCCGTCACTGTGCTGGCCAATTCCGCAGGGGGACAGGGAGATCCGGTCGGCAGGCTGGCGCGGGCCATGGTGGATCTGGCGAACGGGCAGGCGCTGGACTCGGCGGTCGTCGCGGGCCGCGGTACGTCCGAGGACTATCTCGAGCTCGCGGCGAAGAAGACGGGCGCTCTGCTGGCGTGTGCGTGCGCGCTCGGCGCCGCTGCGGGCGGTGGTTCGGCCTCGCAGATTCAGGCCATCGAGGAATTCGGTCGTCATCTAGGCCTGTCGTTTCAGATGCGCGACGATGTGCTCGGCATTTGGGGAGATTCGCGGGCCACCGGTAAACCGACGGGCGCGGATCTGCGGACAGGTAAAAGCCTGCCGTTGATCGCGGCATTGGCGTCGGGCACCCCGGCGGGTGACCGGCTCGCGCGAATCTACGCCGAACAGCAGACGCCTCCCGACGACCGGCTGGTTGAGATGGGGGAGCTCGTCGAGGAGGCGGGCGGCCGCAGGCTAGCCGAGGAGATGGCCGCCGAACATCTGCAGAAGGCGCTCGCCGCCCTGCACAGCATCGACCCGGAACCCGTTGCCGCGGCGCGTCTTTCCGCGCTCGCCGAGTTGATCGTCTATCGAGATCGGTAGCCATGGATCCCCAATTGAGCAGCGACACAGTGCCGCCGGAACCGGTCGACTACCCGTTCGACCGCGGCACCTCGTTGCGGCCACATCCGCTGTACGCGCTGCTGCGACGCGAGCTTCCGGTGGCCGCGGTGACGCTGCCCAACGGCGTGCCGGCCTACCTGGTCACCCGGTACGCCGATGTGCGTGCGGTGCTGGAGGATTCGAGATTCAGCCGGGCCGCGCTGTCGAAGACCGATCCGACCCGGCTGGTCGCCTATCTGCCGCCCGAACGCGCCGAGAACACCGGATCCGCCGACCATTCGATGCCGTACGAACTGCTCAACCGCTGGTTCACGCCGCGCGCGGTCGAACGATTCCGGGAGCGGGCCGGGCAGGTGGCCGCGGCACTGGTCGACGCCATTCGCGCACAGCGGCCGCCGGTCGACGCGGTCGCCGCCCTGACGACGGCGCTGCCGATGACGGTGATGGGCGAATTGGCGGGCATTCCGGTCGATGATCGGTCCTGGATAGCCGAACGCGCACCGCTGGTGGTTGTCGAATCCGAGGACGAGCGATCGGTTCGGGCGTCGAAGGAGTTGTTCGAGTACTTCCGTGCCCAGGTCGACAAGCGATACGCCGAGCCTGCCGACGATCTGCTCGGCCACCTGGTCACGGCGTACCAGAACAGCGCCCCGACGATAGCCGCGGACCGGCTTCCCCAGTTGGCCATGCGGACCTGCCTACCCGGATTCCACTCCGTCTCGGTGACCCTGAGCCGCGGCCTGCCGATTCTGTGCCGACAGCGCGAAATACTCGAACTGATTCGCGAGCACGAGGATTCGATCCCGGCGGTGGTGGAGGAGCTGCTGCGGCTCACCACGCCCGCCGCGACCTCGCTGCCGCGCCTCACCCTCGAGGACGTCGAGCTGGCGGGGCGAAACATCCCGGCGGGCAGCGTCGTGGTCGCCGGTCTCGAGTCGGCGAACCACGACGAGGCACGGTATCCGAATCCCGAGCTGATCGATCCCGGCCGCGGCGCACCCGATCACACCACCTTCGGCCGTGGCACGAACTACTGCTTCGGTGCGGCGCTGGCGCGGATGGAACTCCAGGTGGCGCTGACCGAAATCGCCAGGGGCCTGCCCGGAATCGAGCTGGCCGTCCCCGAATCCGCCCTCGAATTCCGGCGCGGTGTAATCGCGCCTGACGTGTTGCGATTGCCGATCCGGTGGTAGCGATGACGGTTTCGCTCGACTGCCCGTTCACCGTTCGCGAGAATCACCGCGCGGGCGAGGTCGAGGGCTACCTCCGCGACGCGCTGGCCTCCGTCGGTGCCGATGCCGCGCTGCGCGGGTTCGACCTCGGCAGGCTCACCGGTCTCGCCTACCCGTTCGTCTCGCTGGCCCGGCTGCGGGTGGCGGCGCTGTGGTTCGCCTTCTTCTGGTTGTTCGATGACGCGTGGGCGGATCGGCTGCCGCTGGACCGGATCGACGCGGTCGAGCCCGTTCATCGCCGGGTCGCCGAGCTCGCGGCGGGCGGTGCGAACCAACGCGACGATGACGCCGCATTGCGGCTGCTTTCCGTGCTGCTCGACGAGATCCGTGCGATCGAACCCGGGTGGGACATCGGCCCGTTCCGGCACGAGCTGCTCAGGTACGTGCGGGCCACGCTCTGGGAGATCCGGCTGCGCAAGACCGGCGGCGTGCCCTCGCTGTCGGAGTATCTGCGGATGCGCCCGCACATCGGCGCGGTGCCCGCATCCAGGGAGCTGAACTTCCTGCTCTGTGAGCTGGAGCTGGCGCCGTGGGTGAAGTCGCATCCGATCATCGAGCTGGTCGATGCCGCAGTCGGCAACTATTCGTGCTGGGTGAACGACGTGTACTCGCTGAAGACCGAGGGCATGTTGAGTACGAACCTGGTGGTCGTCGCCGAACACGAATTCGGCTGGGAGCGGCGGAAATCCATCGACTGGGCGATCCAGCTGGCGAACGAGGAAGTGCGGACCTTCGTGGAACTGCGGGAGGCACTGCCCGGCTTGGTGTTTCCCGGTCTGGCCCGCACGGATCCGGCGGTGTATTCGCTGGAGCGCTATCTCGACCATTACGAAGGCTGGTTCGTCGCCAGCGCACGCTGGATGTCCACCACCGCGAAATACCGTCCGGACCAAAGAGTATGAGCCACTTCGAGAAAGCACTGTCGGACATCGTGTCGGGTCCGACCAGTGTGCTCGGCCCGTCCTGGTACGACACCGCCCGGGTGGTCCGGAGTCGGTTGCGCCGACCGGACGCGCTGCCCGCGGCGATGGTGACGCCCGCGATCGATCGGCTGCTGCGGGCTCAGTTGCCGGACGGCAGTTGGGGATACCGGTACGCGCCGCGCGAGTATCGCGTGGTGCCGACCTTGTCGGCCGCCGAGGCCCTGTTGGCTCTTGCCGAAGTCGGCGAGGTGAGGGCCGGGCCCGCGGCGGCGCACGCGCTGGACTTCCTCGGCTCGGTTCGCATTGCCCCGCGATCGTTGCCGGACACGATCGCCGTGGAATTCATCGTGCCCGCCCTGCTGGAGGCGATGGCAGATCGCCTGGCGCACCCCGCTATTCGCGTAGCCCTGCATCATCATCGCGCTGAGCTCACCGGCTTGCACCGCCTGCGGTACGCCGCCGCCCACGGCGCTCTGCCGCCCTCGGCGCATCACTCCCTCGAGGTCTTGGCGGAGCTTCCGGCGAACTACCGCCACGCTGACTACCTTGCTGCCGACGGTTCACTGGCCTGTTCTCCGGCGGCGACGGCGGCCGCACTCGCATGGAGCGATCGACCCGCGCCCGCAGCGCTCGATTACCTACGGCTGGAGGGGAATCGGCTGAACGGCGCGTGGCCGACTGTGGCACCGGTGCGGATCTTCGAACTGTCCTGGCTGATCGGTGCCGCCGCGCACGCGGGCGTCTCGGTCCGGCCGTCGACCGCCCGGCCGTTGGCGCGCTGGCTCGCCGCGCAACTCGGCGAGACCGGCTGCGGCGCAGGCCCGGCCCTCGCGGCGGACAGCGACGACACCGCGATCGTGCTGTTCGCCCTGGCCGCCCTCGGCGTCCATCGCGACCCCGCCGAACTACGGCAGTACAAGCAGGCGGATCGCTTCTGTACTTTCGTCGGCGAGCGGACCGCGTCCTGTTCGGCCAACGCGCACGTGCTCGAGGTGCTGGCCGTGCGCTGGCGCCGGGGCTCTCGCGAGGCGCACATCCAGCGCGGCCTCGCGACGGCAACCGGCTATCTACTCGAAACCCAGTCCGTCGACGGGTTTTGGCTCGACAAATGGCACGCCTCGCCGTTCTATGCCACCGCGGCAGCGGTTTTCGCCCTGCGTACCGTCAGCGATCCGGCCGCCGCACGTGCGGTGGAGCGGGCGATCTCGTGGACCTGTGCGCAGCAGCGCGAGGACGGCTCGTGGGGCCGCTGGTCAGGAACCCGTGAGGAAACCGCCCACGCCGTAAGCATTCTCGTGGACACCGATCGATTGGCCGCCGTGCGCGCCGGAGCAGATTTCCTTCGGCATGCGCCATCTATCGAAACACCGCTGTGGCACGGGAAGGAACTCTACGAGCCGACCCGGATCGTGGACGAGTTCGTCGCGATGATCAGCGCGGCCGCCGCTCGGGTTCTCCCGGCGACCGAACCGGCCGAGGGTGCCGCCGGATAGCGAATGGCAACGCCGGAGAACTTCGGGTGGCCTAACAGTGTCAATCTTGAGCCATCTCCCTGAAGGAGGCGCTCGGATGTCTGTGTGGTCAGGTCGGATTCGCCGCAGAATTCTTACTCCGGACGTGCGACAGGTGTCGCTGGAGGTGCGTGGTTTTCCGACGCGCGATCCCAGGGCGAAGGCCCATCTGGAGGCTGCGGGTACCGCCTTCGTCGAGGGATTCGCCGTCGCCGCCGAGCGGGACACCGCGGGGGAGGCCGCCGCGGTGCTGCGCGAGATCGGCGAGTCACGCCGGGGATTCACCTTCGAGGGTGCGGCGATGGCCCTGGCCATCCGAGACGCGTTGCCGCTGGGTCACTCTCATCATGTCGCGGATTTCCTCGCGGTCGCCGACGAGCACGTGTACATGATCTACGTCGGCGCGGGCTGGGCGTTGGCCAGGCTGCCGCGCCCGCTGCGCCGGGCGGCGCTGACCGGGTTGACCGATCCGGTGCTGAGCTGGCTCGCGTTGGACGGGTACGGATTTCACCAGGCGTACTTCCACACCGATCGCTATGTGCGGCGGCGGTACGTCGATCCGGAGCCGCCGGTGCCGTTGCCCAGGCACGCGGACTACGCCCAGCATGCGATCGACCAGGGGATCGGCCGGGCGATGTGGTTCGTCGCGGGCGCCGATCCCGGCGTGGCGAGCGCGATGATCGATGAGTTCCCTTCGCACCGAAGGGGCGACCTGTTGGCCGGGCTGGGCCTGGCGATCGGCTATGCCGGTGGTGCCGTACCGGCCGACCTCGGCGTGTTCGAGCGCCGGTCGGTCGCGGATCGCCGATGCCTCGGGCAGGGCGTGGCTTTCGCCGCCGAGGCCAGGGCCCGTGCCCGAATCCCGCAGCCACACACCGAATTCGCGGCCCGGCTCCTCACCGGCCACGACGCCGACGAGGCCGCCGTGATCGCCCGCGATACCCGCCCCACCGAGCCGACCATCGATGGTCATGTCGCCTACGAGGTGTGGCGGGAACGTATTCGGCAGCGGTGCCTGCCGTCCGAGTCGAGTTCGACCCTTGACCCCACGACGAAGGCGCAGGTCCACGAATGAAGACTCGCATCAGGTTGCTGGCGCCGGCGCTGTGCGCGGTGGCGTTGCTGGTTTCGGTCTTTCTGATCGCCCGGGCACAGGTCACCACCGAATCACCCACCACGGCGGCGGCGGGCTACCAGCTCCAGTCGATGGACATCGCGATGCCGCCGGATTACGACGGACTGCCGAAAAACACCGTCCGCCAGGTGAATCCGGGCTATCAGAACCTTCGCTCGTGGATCTCCTCGGTCGGCGCCTCGATCGCGATCAACGACCTGGTCGGGCACGGCCGATCCGACGGCATGTGCCTCGTCGACACCCGCACCGACGCGGTGGTGGTGACCTACACGCCGACGGCGGCGCAGAACGACCGGTTCACGCCGTTCGTGCTGCGACCCGATCCACTGGTACTCGATTCCACCATGGCCCCGATGGGGTGTGCCCCTGGCGATTTCAACGGCGACGGGCGGATGGATCTGCTCGTCTACTACTGGGGGCGTACGCCGATCTTGTTCCTGCGCAACGCCGCCACAGAGCTGACGCCGTCGGGATACGAGCCGGTCGAGGTCGTGCCCTCGGGTAGCACGCCAGGTCACTACAACGGCAGGCAGTGGAACACGAACGCCGTCACGATCGCCGACTTCGACGGTGACGGCCATCCAGACCTCGTCTTCGGCAACTACTTCCCCGACTCCGGCGTGCTCGACCCGAACGGTCATCCCGATGTCGTGATGAACGATTCGATGTCGAACGCGAAGAACGCCGCCGGTGAGCGGGTCTTCCGCTGGAATGGCAACGATCCGTCCGGGCGCCCGACCTATGTGGAACAGAAGGACGCGATCCCGTTCGACGTCGCCACCGGCTGGACGCTCGCGCTCGGCGCCGGGGACCTGACCGGCGATCTGCTGCCGGAGCTGTACATCGCCAACGATTTCGGGCACGACCATCTGCTGGCCAACCTGTCGACGCCGGGCCGGATCCGGTTCGCCTCCGCGACGGGGCAGCGCGACTGGACGACGCCGAAATCCTTTGTGCTGGGCAATGATTCGTTCAAGGGCATGGGTGTCGATTTCGTCGACATGTACGACCGTGGCAAGTTCGATCTGGTCGTCAGCAATATCACCACCAAGTGGGGCCTGCAGGAGAGCAACTTCGTGTGGCGCAACGACGCCGCGACGCCCGCCGACATGCGCGCCCAGCTCGAGGCCGGGCACGCGCCGTTCTCCCAGCACGCCCAGGATCTCGGCCTGGCCTGGACTGGCTGGTGCTGGGACGTGAAGGCCGCCGACCTGCGCAACTCCGGCACCGTCGACGTGCTGCAGACAACCGGGTTCGTGCAGGGTAATGGCGGCAATCGGTGGCCCTGGCTGCAGGAGCTGGCCACCAGTAACGATGTGCTGCTGCATGATCCGGCGGCGTGGCCGCGGGTGACGCCCGGCGACGACATCGCCGGGGATCACACCATGGCGCTCTTCGCCAAGGGCAGCGACGGGAAGTACGTCGACATCACCGATCAGGTCGGTACCAACGCGGCGATCCCGACGCGCGGCATCGCGGTCGCCGACACGACCGGCACCGGCACGCTCGATTTCGCGGTCGCCAGGCAGTGGGGACCCCCGGCCTTCTACGCCAACCACTCGCCGGAACTCGGCCAGCCCCTCGAACTGCAGCTGTACCGGCCGGCCACCGGCGCATCCGCCCTCGGCGCGCCCGCGTACAACGCGACCGTAACGATCCACACCGCGGACGGGCGGACCATGCGCAGCCAACTCGACGGCGGCAGCGGTCACGGCGGCAAACGCGCCTTCGACGTGCACTTCGGCCTCGGCACCGCCACCGGTCCGGTGACCACCGACATCGACTGGCTGGACAACACCGGAACTCCCCATCACCAGACCCTCCAACTGGCACCCGGTACGCACGCACTGCTGTTGACCGACACCGCAACACAGATCGGCAAGGAGATCACGGTCCCATGACAACGCTCATCCGGAAGCGCCGATCCACGCCCGCCGCACCGCCCACTACCAACGGCGCGCGTCCAGGCGGAAAGCCCGACACCACACCCGCACCGGTGAAGGACACGCGCTATCTCGCGCTGCGGAACTTCGCCATTTCACTCACTGCGTTGAACATCTTCGGTTACACCCTGCTCGGCTTCGAGCAGCCACCGCTGTGGCCCATCCTCGCGGTGCTGACCGCCTGCGCCACCGACCTGCTGCTGGAGACGATCAGCGCGTGGGCGCACGGCACCGCGCCACGGTACGGCGGCCGGGGGATGCGCGGGGTGTACGAATTCCTGTTGCCCGCCCACATCACCGGCCTCGCGGTGAACATGCTGCTCTACGCCAATAATCAGTTCTGGCCGGTCATGTTCGGGGTGGTCGCGGCGATCGCGAGCAAGTATGTGTTCCAGGCGCCGTTCGGCGGGCGCATGCGGCACTTCATGAACCCGTCGAATTTCGGAATCACGGTGGCGCTCTTGTGTTTCAGCGCGTGGGTCAGCGTCGCGCCGCCGTATGAGTTCGGCGAGAACATCAACACGATGTTCCGGATCGCGGTGCCCTTGGTCCTGCTCACCGCAGGCACGCTGTTGAACGCCACGCTCGTGCGGCGGATACCGCTGATCGTCGGCTGGCTCGGCGGGTTCGTCATCCAGGCGCTCGTGCGGCACGCGTTGTTCGATGTGGCGCTGGTGGCGGCGATCGGCACGATGACCGGTACCGCGTTCCTGCTGTTCACCAATTACATGATCACCGATCCGGGCACGACGCCGTTCGGAGCGAAGGCGCAGTTCATGTTCGGCGGTTCGGCCGCGGCCGTGTACGGGGTGCTGATGGTTTTCGGGGTGGTCTACACGTTGTTCTTCGCTGTCACCATCGTCTGCGCGATCCGCGGGATCGCCGCGTGGGTGGCGGTGGGGGTGGCCGCGGCGAGACGTCGTGGGGCCGAGCCGGTTCCGATCGGCTCGCCTGTCCCGAGTGCTCAGCGGGTTTGATCGATGACGCGCCCAGTGATCGTCGGGATGGCCTGTCGTTATCCCGACGCGGCGACGCCTGCCGAGCTGTGGGAGAACGTCCTTGCGGGTCGGCGCGCGTTCCGGCCGATACCGGATGTCCGGCTCGCCGCGGCGGACTACTACTCGGCCGATCCCGCCGCGCCTGATCGGCATCACGCGACGCATGCCGCAGTGCTGGAGGGGTGGACGTTCGACCGTGCGCGACACCGGATTTCGGCGGGGCTCTATCGGTCTACCGATATCGCCCACTGGCTTGCGCTCGATACTGCGGCAGCCGCGCTGGCCGACGCCGGGTTTCCGGCAGGGGAGGGCTTGGCGCGCGCCAGGACCGGCGTGGTGTTCGGAAACACCCTGACAGGGGACATGACTCGGGCGACCGGCATGCGATTGCGGTGGCCGTATGTGCGCCGCACGTTGGCTGCCGCGCTGCGTAGGCGCGGCTGGGCGGATGCCGAGATCGGTGAATTCCTGGCCGAGTACGAGGCCGACTACAAGGCGCCGTTTCCGGCGATCACGGAGGACAGCCTGGCCGGTGGCCTGGCGAATACGATCGCGGGGCGGGTCTGTAACCACTTCGATTTGGGTGGTGGCGGTTTCACCGTGGATGGTGCCTGCTCGTCCTCCTTGCTCGCTGTCACCTATGCCTGTGATGCGCTGGTGGCCGGTCGCCTCGACGCGGTTGTCGTGGGTGGGGTCGATGTGTCGATCGATCCGTTCGAACTGGTCGGGTTCGCGAAAACCGATGCGCTGTCGACGTCCGAGATGCGTGTTTACGACGAGCGATCGAATGGCTTCTGGCCTGGTGAGGGCTGTGGGGTTGTCGTGCTGGTGCGTGAGGAGGATGCGGTCGCGCGGGGTTTACGTTGCTATGCGACGGTCGCGGGGTGGGGTATCTCTTCCGACGGTCGGGGCAATATCACCCGGCCGGATCGTGACGGTCACCTGCGGGCCATCGAAAATGCTTACGACATGGCGGGTTTCGGGATCGATACGGTTGGCTACCTCGAAGGGCACGGCACGGGTACCGCGGTGGGTGACCGGACCGAGCTCGAAGCGTTCGATCGGGCATTGCAGACGGCTGGTCGAGCGGGTGCGCCGGTCGCGCTCGGCGCGATCAAGGGCAATATCGGGCATACCAAGGCGGCGGCGGGGCTCGCGGCGCTGATCAAAACCACGCTCGCCGTGCATCACGGGGTGATTCCGCCGATCACCGGTAGTCAGCGTGCTCATCCGATGCTCGCCGACAGTGCGCTCTATCTGCCTGACACGGCTCGGGCTTGGCCTCAGCCCGACCAGCGGCGCGCCGGTCTGTCGTCGCTGGGCTTCGGTGGCATCAACACGCATGTCGCGCTGGACAGTCACCGATCACCAAAGCCATTGTCTCGCACATTATTCGGGTGTCTAGCGCACAGTGCACAGGACTCGGAGCTGTTGACGCTGTCGGCCGCGACGCCCGCGCAACTGCAGGCCAGGCTTCGCACGGTAGCTGCTCTTGCCGCTCAATGCTCGTTCGCTGAATTGGGCGATCTAGCTTGTGAGCTGATTCGGTCGGATGCCGACCTGCCGGTCAAGGCTGCGGTGGTCATCGCCGGCCAGGAGCAGGCCGCTCGCTCGCTCACCGAACTCGCCGACGCGCTCGAGGCCGGTGCGAGCCACCGAATCGATGGCGCGCGTGGCCAATTCCTGGGGGCGGACACCGCGACCGGGCCGCGTATCGGGCTGCTGTTTCCCGGCCAGGGTGCGCCGGGGCGTGGGGATGGCGGTGCGGTCGCGCGTCGGTTCGCGGTGGTCGCGGACCTTTATGAGCAGGTCGGTGTCCGCTCGGACAGCCTGCGGACCGAGCAGGCGCAGCCGCGCATCGTGACCGCGTCGCTCGCCGGGTTGCGCCTGTTGGCGACCGCGGATCTGGAGGCGGTCGGCTGTGTCGGACACAGCCTCGGTGAGATGGTGGCGCTGCACTGGGCCGGAGTGTTCGACGAGTCGACGGTGGTGCGTGCGGCCGAATTCCGGGGACGGGCGATGGCGACCGTGCCGGAGCCCGGCGGTATGGGCACGATCCACGCGTCGGCCGATCGGGTCGCGCCGCTGCTCGCCGGTGGTCCGGTGGTGATCGCCGCCTACAACGGGCCGGAGCAGACGGTGATCGCCGGGCCTGCCGCGGCCGTCGAGGCGGTGCTGACGAGTGCGCGGTCCGGCGGACTGCAGGGCCGAATCCTGCAGGTATCCCACGCGTTTCATTCGCCGTTGGTGGCGCCTGCGGCTCGCGTCTTTCGGGACTACCTCGACGAGATCGCCATGTCGCACGTCAAACGGCCTGGGCTGGTGTCGACGGTCACCGGGGAACCCCTGGAGCCGGGTTCGGCCGTGGTGGATCTGCTGGAGCGGCAGGTGCGGGCTCCGGTGCGGTTCGCGGCCGCGCTGACGCAGCTGGCGCAGGGGTGCGATCTGCTGGTCGAGGTCGGGCCAGGTAGCACGCTGACGGCCCTGGCTGCCGATGTCTGTCCCGCGGTTCCGGTGGTGGCCATGGATACCGACGGCGACTCAGTGGCGGGGGTCTTGCGTGCGCTCGGCGCGTGCTATGTCCTCGGTGCGGGTCCGGATCTGCGCGGGCTGCTGGCCGAGCGGTTCTCGCGGCCGATCACGACGGACAAGCGGTTCGAATTTATCGAAAACCCTTGTGAGCAAGCGCCGGAAGACGTTATCCCGGTGCACTCCGCACCGTCCGATGCGCGGTCGGACGTCGACGTCCGACCCGGCCCATCGGAACCCGGCTCGCCGCTCGAAGCGCTGCGTGCACTGCTGGCCGGCCGCGCCGAGTTGCCGATCGAGGCGATCACCCCGGACCTGCGTCCGATGGACGATCTGCACCTGAGCAGCATCACGATCACGCAGCTGGTGGCCGACACGGCGCGGCAGCTCGGCGCGTCGGTGCCGGGGCCGACGACTGCTGTCGCCACCGCGACTATCGCAGAGCTCGCCGATGCGATCGAGGATGCTTCCGGCACAACGGATTCCGTGGTCGACGAGCTCGTCGGGGCCGATGTTTGGGTGCGGCCGTTCGCCGTTGAGTGGATTGATCGGCCGGTCCCTTTCACGGGCTACCGCGACCTCGAGGAGGGGCGATGGCAGGTGTTCGCCCCGGAAGGCGATCGGCTTGCCACAGTGATCGGTAGTCGGCTGATCGGCCTGGGCTCCGGCGTGTTGCTGAGCCTTGCTGCGCCGCAACGAGAGTCGGTCTCGGTCGCGATCGATCGGATGCTGCGTGCGGCCCGGACCGCCGCCGACACCGGTGCACGGCTGGTTGTTGTCGACGGCGACCGTGGCCGTGCGGCGGCGGCTCTCGCCAAGAGCGTGCATCTGGAGGTACCCGCCGTCCGCACCACCGTCGTGCAGGTGGCGGAAGGCTTGGCCGCCGAGCGGATCGCGGGCCTCGTGCGCGCCGATGTCGCTGCCACGACGGCCTTCCGCGAGGTTCGCTACGACGCCAAAGGCACTCGGGCCGAACCGGTGCTGCGTGAGCTGATCCTGGAGCCTGCCCGACTTCCCGTAGCCGCGGGGGACGTGGTCGCGGTCACCGGCGGGATTCAGGGCATCACCGTCGAATGCGCGGCCGCGCTGGCCCGGCGGACCGGCTGCACGTTGGCCGTCATCGCGCGCACCGCCGCAGACGATCCCGTTGTCGTCGCCGAGCTGGCGCGGCTACGCGAATCCGGCATCACCGCAGCGTATTTCGCTGCGGACGTGACCGATCCCGAGCGAGTCGCGGAGGCTGTGGCCGCGATCGGCGACGAGCTCGGCCCGATCACCGGCATTCTGCACGGGGCGGGTGTCAACGCGCCCACGGCCGTCGGTGCACTCGACAGCGACGAGTTCGCGCGCACGGTCGCGCCGAAGATCGACGGCCTGCACAACCTGCTGGTACCGGTCGATCGAGCGCGACTCCGGTTCGTCGTCGGCTTCGGCAGCATCATCGGCCGTGCCGGACTGCGTGGTGAGGCGCACTACGCGATCGCCAACGACTGGCTGCGCGCGGACATCGACGCGCTCGCCGCCGAGCTGCCGTCGTGCCGCTGCCTGACCATCGAATGGTCGGTCTGGGCGGGCATCGGTATGGGCGAACGGCTCGGTGTGCTGAACACATTGCTGCACAGTGGAATCGAGCCCATTCCGGCCGACGCGGGCGCGGCCGCCATGCTCGATCTGCTGGCCGCCGAGCCCGGCCAGACCAGCGCGATCGTCATCGGGCGGACCGCCGAGCTGCCGACGCTTCGCTTCGAGGACGTGGAACTGCCGTTGCTGCGCTTCCTGGAGCGGCCACGGCTGCACTTCCCAGGGATCGAGGTGGTCGCCGACGCCGACCTGTCCATGGTCACCGACCCGTATCTGGCCGACCATCGGTTCGCGGGCGACGCCCTGTTCCCGGCCGTGCTCGGCATGGAGGCGATGGCGCAGGCGGCCGCGGCGCTGTTCGGGACGCGCGACGGAATCGAACTGTCCCGGCTGGAATTTCATCGGCCGATCGTCGTCGCCTCGGACGCCGCGACGACGATCCGGGTGGCGGCGGTGCGCTCGGGCGACCGGGTGCACGCCGTCATTCGTTCGCAGGCAACAGGATTCCAGCTCGACCACTTCCGCGGTGTGTGTGAGCGGGTGCGGGCCGACGAGGCGCCGGTTGGTGCGGCGATCACCGGATCAGCGCTCGACCTGGCGGTCGACACCGAGTTCTACGACCGGATCATGTTCCACGGACCGCTGTTTCGCTCGGTGCAGGAGTACTGGCAGCTGTCCGCCCGGCACTGCGTGGCACGGCTGCGGATCGGCGGCGCTCGGTGGTTCTCGCCACTGCTGCCGAATTCGCTCGTCCTGGCCGACCCGGCGGTCCGCGACGCCTGCATGCACGCCATCCAGGTCTGCGTCCCCGACGCGACGCTGCTACCGTCGAAAATCGAACGGGTGCGGTCGTTTCCGGTGGCGCCCGAGGTGCGAACGGTCACGCTGTCCGCCCGCGAGCGGACCCACGACGGACCGCGATACGTGTACGACGTAGTCGTTCAGGATGACCGCGACGCGCTCGTCGCGGCCTGGGAGGGACTCGAGCTGATCGCCGTGGCACCGCTTGCGATGCCCGGCGGGTGGACCCCTGAACTGCTCGGCCCGTATCTGCAGCGGCGCCTCGACGAGCTGTTGCCCGCCCCCGTCCGGGTCGCGGTCGTTCGCGACGGCACCAGGACGCGTCACGAGGCGAGCCGACGCGCCCTGAGCGTCGCCGTCGGCCGCGACGCCGTGCTGCGGCATCGGCCCGATGGTCGACCAGAAACGCCGGATAGTTGCGTAAGCCTCTCCCACGCAACGGGTCTCACCGCCGCCATCGCCGCGGCGTACCCGGTGGGCTGCGATCTCGAACCGGTCGCGCCGCGGTCAGCGGCGCAGTGGACCGAACTGCTCGGTGAATCGGGCATGACGCTCGCGCAGGCCTGTTGCCGCATGGCGGGGGAGTCGTTGGACACCGCCGCGACCAGGGTCTGGGGTGCGCGCGAGGCCGTCACGAAGCTCGGCACGGCGGTCACCTGGGCGCGGTTGACGCTGGATCGGGATTCGGCCGCCGACGGTTGGCTGGCCTTCCGGCACGGCAGGCAACTGGTCTGGTCCTTCGCCACCTCCGTCGCCCTGCCGTCGGCGCTGCCGATGGTGTTCTCGATCGCCGAAAAGAGCTGAGCTGTGCGCGCTTACGAGATGACCCACACCGTCGGCTTCGAGGAGACGAATCTGGTCGGCAACGTCTATTTCGTGCACTACTTCCGGTGGCAGGGACGCTGCCGTGAGATGTTCCTCGCCGAGCATGCCCCCGACATCCTGGACGCGATCCGTCACGATCTCAAGCTGTTCACGATCAAGTGCGAATGCGAGTATTTCGCGGAGCTGACCGCCTTCGGACAGTTGACGATTCGGATGACCCTGGTCGACCTCACCCAGACTCAGATCGAGTTCGAATTCGCCTATGTCCAGACCGACAACGGCACCGAGCAACTCGTCGCCCGTGGCCGTCAGCGGGTTGCGTGTCTGCGTGACAACGAAGGTCAGGTCGAGCCAACCCGGGTTCCGGAGTCTTTGCGTCGCGCACTCGAGCCATACCGTGCCGCGTGACATGCCTATGGGTACGGGTGATTCCAACCGATCGTGAGAAGCCACACGACGAGGCCACAGAGGGTGACGTAAACGACAAGCCAGGAGAACCACGAAAGTCGGGTTTTCACACGGTCCTCCGTTCCATTGGCAGCGAATCAAGCGGTCACGCGTAGTTCAGCTGCGGTGATTTCCTCCAGCGGGCGGCGGCGGGTCTCGATCAAGAAGGCGATGCCCGCCACCGCCGCGATGGTCATCGGGATGGCACTGATGAGCGCGGTCGTCGAAATCGACGGCGTCGCAACGGCAAGCACCACCAGCGCGATCACGATGACGCCACCCGCCTTACTCATGCCCGCCGCCAAACCGGCGCCGCGAGAACGTATTCGGGTCGGATACACCTCGGCGCCGTAGGCGACGAGCACCGCGACAACCGAGCTCGCGCCCCAGATCGGCGGAATGAGCAGCACGTACAGCAGCGTCTTGTTGTCCGCGACCCGATCGCCGAATGCGACGAACCCGAACAGTGAGATCGCCAGCAGCGCACTGAGTATCACCATTGTCCACTTCGAGGAGCGGTGATAGCAGTAGGCGACAAGGAAATTGAGCGGAAAGCCGATCAATGCGGAGTCGCGCAGGATCTGATCGGCCGAGACGCCGCTGTAGCCGAGCTGGCGCAGGTTGGTCGGCAGCCAGAGCTGGAATCCATACACGACTAAGCCGACGCCGAGGCCGACCAGCACGAGCACCGTGGTGATGCCGCCGAACGGCGGCTGCAGCAGTCGGCGATACCCGCCGGTGACGCCCGATTCGGCAGTGAGCTCGGACTTTTCGACTGAAACGATGGACGCGTTATAGGCGCGCAGCACCTCCTCGGCCTCCTTCCGGCGGCCGAGCGCCAGCAGGAAGCGCGGTGACTCGGGGACCCAGCGGGTCAGCAGAATGGTCAGCAGCCCGGTCGGGAACCCGATCAGCCACATCACCCGCCAGCTGTAGCTGTCGCCGATAGTGGACGACAACCAACTGGTGATGACATACGCGCCCGCGATATCGCCGCCGATCAACACCAGCAGCCAGCCGCGGTGGCGCGCCGGAATCGTCTCGGCCAGCAGGGTGAACGCGATCGGCAGCATGCCGCCCGCGCTGATGCCCATGATCAGGCACATCACCAGATTGAGCGCGAAACTCGGCATGGCACCGCACACCGAGGTGGCCACGAAGAAGACCCCTGCCAGCAGGATCGCCGCCTTGCGCCCGATCCGATCGCCGAGCCAACCCCAGATGAGCGAGCCGATCACCGTGCCGGTGATCCCGGCGAGCGGTAGCAGCGCGGCAGGCAGGCCGCCGCCGGGATTGGTCGCGGTTTTGAGGCCGTACTCCTTGGCGACGCCGGGTACGACGAACGCCAGCGTGGTCGGCTTCATCACATCGATGGTGATCGCTGCGGCCATCACCAGCAGCAGGACGACGTGCACGCGATTGATCGGCGCGTCGTCCAGCGCGCGCACCCGCAGATTCGCCACCCGATCACGATGTGCGCCAACGGGAATCAGCCCGTAGGTGGTGACCGCGAGGCCGACGACGATCAGCACCATGCCGCCGATCATGCTGGCATCCATGGGCATATCCGCCATGTGATAGTCCATGCGCCGGGATTCCCAGAACATCGGGAGGTGCAGTGCGGTGCCGAGAGTGGTTGCGGCGAGGCCGAACCAGAATGCGCGGGTGCGCCGTTGGATTGTCGCCGAGCGAGATTCGTCAGCGGAATGTTCGATCAATGCGGCGAAATGACTTCGGTCGCGCACGGATACCTCCGGTCCTTGCGAACGGACAGGCGGGCGAAACGGTGAGACCGCGAAAGTCTAACATCGAACTGGGCGCCGAAATCGATTGTTGCATTGCGGAATTCGATGAACCTGATGCGGTGATCGGCGTACTGGTCAGTTCGGCGGTTGCCGCATTGTGAGGTGTTCGGCGGTTGGGTAAATTAGTGTTGCCGATCCGTGTGGTTCGAACTCGCCGGGTCCGGTCCGGTGCCGTGGAGCATGGCGAACAGGTTTTGCGCCGGGTTGTCGTCGACGGCGAGGTTCTCGAAGAACTCGACGCCCTCGACGGCCATCTCGGTGCTGCGAGCGAACATGGCCAGCTCATATGCGGTGATCGCGGACTCGACGTCATCGGGATGCGCGGCAAGGGCTTTGCCGAGTTCGGCGCCGTCGAGCATGGCCAGATTGGCGCCTTCGCCATTCGGTGCCGTGAGGTGAGCGGCATCGCCGACCAGGGTCACGCCCGGCACCCGATCCCACTGCTGCCCGATCGGCAGCGCGTAGTGCGGGCGCCAGACCGGCGCGGTGTCGGCGTCGGTGATCAGCGCGGTGATTTCCGGAGCCCAGCCGTCGAATATCTGGGCGATGCGTGCCTTGGCCGTGGCGGCATCGGTGAAATCGATGGCGGCGAACCAATCCAGCGGCTTGGGCAGCACCACGTAGGTATGCAGGGTGTCGCCCTTTTCCCGGTGCGCGTGGATCTGCGGGCCCACCGTCGGTGTCATCAGCGACCCGCCGCCGACTGTTTTCGCGGCGACCGGATGGCGGGTGTCGGCGTCGTACAGGTAGGTCTCGATGAACGACTGGCCTGCGTATTCGGGTGTGGCGGTGGACAACAGCGGCCGGACGCGCGACCAGGCGCCGTCCGCGCCGACCAGCAGGTTCGTCACGATGGTGCTGCCGTCGGCGAAACTCACCTCGTAGTGGCCATCGTCTAGGGCGCGCACACTGTCGGCCTTGTAGCCCCACCGGACAGTACCGGCCGGGAGTGAGGCGAGCAGCATCTGTCGCAACTCGGCGCGCAGCACCTCGGGGCGACCTCCGGAACCGTCGTCGGGCTTGTCGAGCAGTACTGTCCCGTCGGGGTCGAGGACCCGGATCGCCTGGCGGCCTTCGAGGATTAGGCCACGGAACTCGTCCATCAGGTCGGCCGCTTCGACGGCGAGTTGCCCGTTGTAGTCGTGGATATCGAGCATTCCGCCTTGTGCACGCGCCGTCGGGGACGGCTCGGCCTCGTAGACGGCGGCCGGGATGCCGTGCACGTGTAGGACGCGGGCGAGGGTGAGTCCGCCGAGGCCGGCGCCGATGATCGTTACTGAAGGGGTCATGCTGTCGAGGTTGCTGGCGGGTGATTGCACCGCCCTTGCGTCCGGCTTGCGTCTCGCTGGCGGGGCTCAGCACATCCGGCCTGAGAAACAAAAAGTCCGGAGCCCGTGTGGTTTCGGGCTCCGGACAGTGGATCGGTGTGGCTATTCGTTGGCGGGGAGAGCGCTGGTACCGGTGTGCGACGACAAGGCCGCGAGCAGTTCCGCGAGTTCGGGGACGGAGTCGATGTGGCGCTGCTGCAACTGCGCGACCTTCGCCTCGAAGTCGGGATCGAGATCATCGGTGAGGTCATAGGCTTGGAAGTTCTCGGCTAGGGGGAGTCCGGTTCGTACCGACGCGGTGTGCGCCGGGTGGCTCAGATACTCCCAGTAGGCGTCGAGGTCCTCGAGGACGAACGTTGCGCCCCAGTCGAAACCGGTGCCGTACTCGCGGCCGACGATGTACGACTGCACCGCCGGGATGCTCCGGCCCTGTTCGTGCATGCTCGCCAGCGCCGCCTCGGCCTGTTCCTCGGTGACGCCTTCCCGGAGCTTTATCCGGTTGCCGTGGTAGATCATCATGACTCCTTCGGTTGCGGTGGAACGTTTTTCAGTGGCGGGTCGCGAGGCGGCGGCGCTCGAGGACGGTCGCGATGGCATAGCCACCGCCGCCGCCGAGGGTGAGCATCCAGAAGAGGCCGGGGGTGTCGAACAGCAGCGCGCCGGTGGAGACCAGGGCGAGCCAGGTGCCGAGGCAGTAGTGCAGGACGTTGCGGCGCGCGGCGCCCTCGCCGAGGTAGAGCAGGCCGACGACGAGGCCCGCGCCGGTGGGCCAGAGCACCGACTGCAGGTCGGATCTGTCCAGCAGCGAAGTGATTCCGGTGATGGCGAGGAAGAGGGCGGCGAAGGCGCTGGCCCAGGAGATGCCGAGCAGCTTGCCGGACAGGATGTCTCGGCTGTCGGCGCCGCGCTGGGCGCGCAGTGCGGCCATGGTGGCGGCGACCGTGCCTGCCGCGAGGCCGAGGCCGAGCAGCGCCATCGGCAGCCAGCCGGGCAGGTTCAGCAGTGGGTCGGTGCCTTTGGAGAGCGCGGCGGCGCCGTGCCCGAAGACATACGCGAGCGCGAAGCTGAGGTAGGTGGCGCGGTTGTCGACGTCGCCTGCGCGGAGGGTGGTGGTGGGCGGGGCGGAGAGGGCGATGGTGGCCATGACTGAATTCCTCAGGGTTCGAACAGGATTGATCGGACAGTGCTGGTGGTCGGCTACGCGGTGATGACGACTTTGCCCGCGACCGTGCGGGACTCGGCGAGGGCGAGCGCCTGTGCGGCGTCCGCCAGCGGGAACTGCGCGGCGATCTGTGGGGTGAGGACGCCGTCGGCCAGCAGCCGCAGCACCTGAACGAGGTCGTCGTGCAGTCGATTACGGAAGGTGCTGAGCCTGCGCTTGCCCGCCCAGAAGTTGTAGAAGTGGGCGTGCTTGCCGTTGGGCAGGTAGTTCCACAGCGCCAGCCGCGCGAACGACTTCAGCACCGGCAGTTGGGAATTGCCGTCCTCGTCCTTCGTCGCCGCGGTGCCGTAGGACACCAGCGTGCCGCCCTTGCGCAGCAGCGCCCAGGACTGCGCCAAGCCTGCGCCGCCGACGTGGTCGAACACGGCGTCCACGCCGTCGGGCGCGATCTCGCGGATGCGCTGGTACATGTTCGGGTCGCGGTAGTCGACCGGGATCGCGCCGAGCTCGTGGATCATCTCGTGATGCCGCGGCGAGGCCGTGCCGATCACCCGGATGCCCGCGTGCCTGGCCAGCTGTACGAGGGTGGAACCGACGCCGCCGTTGGCACCGAGCACCACGATCGTTGCGCCGCTTGGCACCTTGGCCATCCGGTGCAGCATCTGCCATGCGGTGATTCCGTTGACCACCACCGTCTCCGCGGCCGCCGAGCTGACGCCGTCCGGGATCGGCACCAGATCCGCGGCGTCGATCAGCAGGTGGCTGGCCCAGCCGCCGACCTTGACGACCGCGGCGAAGCGGCGCCCGACCAGCGCGGGATCCACCTCGGGGCCGGCGGCGGTGACCGTGCCGACCACGTCGTAGCCGGGCACGAAGGGGAAGGGCGGCTGGTCGTAGTACTTGCCGCGGCGCATCTGCTGCTCGGCGAAGGAGACGCCGGTCGCGTCCATCCGCAGGGCGACCTGGCCCTTGCCGGGCGTGGCGAGGGGACGGGTGCGGATCAGCAGGCCGTTCGCTTCGACCTTGCCCGGCAGCACGACCTCGGTGGTGGTGACAGTGGTGGTGTTCATGATGTTCTCCGCGCTCAGTGGATGATTACACCTGTAACCATACGCATGTGAGCTTCCGAGATTCAAGGGGTAACGCCGATAAGTTTTCAGGTGTAAGTTAACGGGCATGGCAGACAACCCGACTTCGTCTCCCACCCGCGTGCGCAACCGTCGAGGGGAGGGCTCGCGGCTGCGTGAGGACATCGTGGCCGCGGCCGTGGAGATACTCGACGAGACCGGCGATGAAAAGTCCGTGACGCTGCGTTCCGTCGCCCGCCGCGTCGGGATCGCCGCACCCTCGATCTACCGGCACTTCCCTGATCAGCCGACCATCATGCTGGCCGTGGTGCAGCAGGCGTTCGCTGAGCTCGTAGAGCATCTGGAAGCTGCGGTGGCCGCGGCCGGCGATGACCCGCGCGACCGGCTGTTCGCCCTGTGTCACGCGTATCTGGACTTCGCCGACCGTCACCCCGAGCGGTACCGGACCATGTTCGGCGGCGTCTGGATGCCCGCGTTGGACGAAACCACGCTGACCGAGGCCGATGTCTCCAGCCTGGGCGACGCGACCATGGGCATGCTCGTCGAGATCATGCAGGAGTGCGTCCGTGCGGGCGAGTCGACCAGCACCGATCTACCCGTCGACACCGTCGCGGTATGGCTCGGACTGCACGGCCTGGCCCACCAGCGCGCGGCAACCGTCGCCTACCCCTGGCCGCCGGGTATCGCCGATCGCATGGTCACGGCGCTGGCCCATCTGAAGGCCGCGCCTTAGAAATCAGAAACGACGAACGCCCTTGCACTGCAAGGGCGTTCGTCGTGCTGGATGGATGCTGTGCTAGAACAGGCCGCCGGTGTTGAAGCCGCCGCCGATGTCGGCGAGGTCGCCGAGTCCGCCGCCGCCGAACAGATCTCCGCCGCCGAACTGGTCGCCGCCGCCCTTGCCGAACCAGTCGAAGCCGTTGCCGCCGGAATCGCCGCCGAATAGGTCGCCGCCGCCGCCGAACAGGTCGCCGCCGGAATCGCCGCCGAACATATCGCCGATGTCGGAGGCGCTATTGCCGCCGCTGTCGCCGAACCAATCGGATCCGTTGCCGCCGGTGTCGCCGCCGAACATGTCGCCGCCGTCGGAGAAGTTATTGTCACCGCTGTCGCCGAGCCAATCGAATCCGTCTCCGCTGTCGCCACCGGACATGTCGCCGCCGTCGGAAGAGTCGTCGCCCGCGCTGTCGCCGAGCCAGTCGGATCCGTCGCCGGTGTCGCCGTCGCCGGACGGGTCACCACTATCGCCGCCGTCGCTGCTATCGCCGCCGTCGCTGCTGTCGCCGCCGTCGGACATGTCGCCGTCGTCGCCACCGGGCAGGTCGCCGCCGTCGGAGGTGCCGTCGCCGTCGCCGGACGAGTCGCCGTCGTCGCCGGGCTGGGATTGCTGATCGTCGCCGGAGTCTTGCCCTGGCTTGGTCGGTTTGGTCTGGCCGCCAGGCTTTGTCGGTTTGGACGGGTCGGCCGAGTTACCCGGCTTTGTCGGTTTGGACGGGTCCGACTCACCCGGCTTTCCCTTTTTGTACATGCTGTTGAGCTGGCCGACCTCGTCTTTGCTCAGCGGGCTCGGGCCACTGTTGCATCGGTTGACCGAGCTGGCCATGATGCTGCAGCCGCTGTCGTTGTGATCGAGGCCGATCGAGTGCAGGAGTTCGTGTCCGGCGACCTCGGTTCGATCGTCCTTGTCGTAGTTGCGGGTTTTCGGGTCGAGTTTGACGAAGGGGCCGCCATCCCAGCCGCCCATGCCCGCGACATCGCCAGGGAACTGTTCGTTGGTGATCTTGATGGCGCCATCGCCCGTGCCGGGCTTGAACACGACGTTCAGGCCCGGCGTCGAGTTCAGGTGTTTGACCGCGTTCTCGATGCCGGCGTCTTTGATCGTGTTGTTGTAGTGAATGATCCCCCGGCCGTCCGAGTCGTAGCCCTGGATCTTCGCGCGGAAGCCGAAACTCGGGGCCGCGGCTGTTGCGGTGGCGGTTGCGGTCAGGGTGAGCGCGGCAGGTCCGAGCAGTGAGCTGGCGACCAGTGCGGCGAATAGTCGGGGCGTGCCATTCGTTGGTGACTTTTTGACTCGATGTTTTCCGCGATAGGTGCGACGGTTGACAGCGGGCGGCATTGCGCGGAGACCTCCGGGGGTGCAATAGATGATATTTTTACCGAGCCTTGATTACGGCTGATGCCAAAGGGCTATCAGTCGCGTGTTATGCAGGGCGGGCTTCGCACTTGCGGATCGGCACGGTCGACTGTACGTGGGAAACGGGAAATAGTCACAATATGTAAGTCGAGTCTTAACGATTGAAAACAAACCTTCATGCAGGTGCGAATCCAGCGCAATTAAGTTTGGTCTGCAATTTCTGTTAGTTGTCTTTACCGAGCGACACTCGTCCTGGTGGCCCGCCCGCCGCGGGTGCCGTTCGAGCGCGCGATCGGCTGGCTCGAGGTCGACTCCGCCGGGCCGCTCGACCCGAGCGCGGCGGGCTCGCGACGGCGGGCCGACGGCCGCGGCGACCGCGCGCACCCGCCGGGCCGGTCCACCCTTTTCCCCACTCGCCGACTGGGGTTTCACTGAGCCGACATAACGGTTTAATCTCCGACCATCGGAAATTCATCCGCGAACAACGGCGCCACGCCGTGAAATGCGGTCTCTGAAAGTGGCGCGAGAGACAGGTAAGCCCATGAGCAGTTTCCGCAATTTCCTTGCAACCATTTCCGCGGTGGCCGTCGGTGGTTTTTCGACGCTAGTTTTCTGTCCGCTGATGGCGAACGCGGCCGATGACACGCCCTATTATTGGAACGTTCCGGTGCCGTCGCAGGCGCAGGTGGACATCCTCAACCAGGCGGGGATCGAAATGGTCCCCGCGGGTCCAGGCAAAGTGACGATCGCGGTCGACGAGGCCGGTGCCCAGGCGCTGCGGTCCAAGGGACTGAATCTGCAGAAGGGGGAGCCGGTCTACAAGTCGCTGCCCTCCGAGCAGCGCTCCCTCGGCCCGACGTACTACGGCGGTTACCACACCTCGGCGGACATGCTCACCCATGCCAAGGACGTCGCCACCAAGTTTCCCGGCATCGCCCAGACGCAGGATATCGGCAAAACCTGGCTGGCCGGACGAGGCAGCGGCGGCCACACCATGAACGCCATCTGCCTGACCGGAATCGCGAAGCAGGCGACCGATCAGGAGAAAGTCGCGGCCAAGACGACGCTCGCACCGAGCGGCTGCGCACTCTCGCCTACCTCGACCAAGCCGCGCTTCCTGTTGACCGCGCAGATCCACGCCCGCGAACTGGCGACCGGCGAAATCGCTTGGAAATGGATCGATTACCTCGCCAACGGCTACGGCACCGACGCCACCGCGACCTCGATCCTGGACAGCACCGAGGTGTGGGTGGTCCCGGTGACCAACCCGGACGGTGTCGACGTGGTGGCCAGCGGTGGTAACCGGCCCAAGATGCAGCGCAAGAATGTCGACAACAGCGGCACGCCTTCGTCTTGCTCGGTCGTCGACGGCTCCGGCAACGGTCCCGGCATCGACCTGAACCGCAACTTCACCGTCCGCTGGGGCGGCGATTCCAGGAACCAGTGCTCGCAAACCTTCCAGGGGACGCGCGCCGCCTCGGAACCGGAGACCCAGAATATCCAGAAGTTGTATTCCAGCCTGTTCACCAATCAGCGTCCCGCGGGCAGCACCGATGTCCCGGATACCGCGAAAGGCGTTGTGATCGACCTGCATTCCTACGGGAATTACGGGATCATTCCGACCGCCGCGACACCGAAGAACCGGGAACAGTTGCGCACCTTGATCAAGAAGGTCGTACCCGCCGGATTCACCGTCGGCACCGATGAAGAAACCGTCGGCTATTCCACCTGGGGAACAACCGACGACCAGGCGCACGGAGCCCTCGGCCTGGCCAGTTTCACCATCGAAATCGGCCCGAACAGCGGCACCTGTGGCGGCTTCATGCCCCGCTACTCCTGCGTGGACAGCACCCTCTGGCCGCAGATGAAGAAGTCCTTCACCACCGCGGCCCTGGCCGCCGGCGCGCCCTACAAGCAGTCGCCGACCAGCTGATCGCCTGAACGCGGGTGCCGGTGGCTGAACCTCAGCCACCGGCACCCGCGTTTTTGTTGTGCTGAATCTCGTTGCGGCGCAGCGAAGGACGTGAAGTGCCTACTGTTGCTCGAGGTCGGCGATGGTGGACTCCAGCCAAGCACGGTCCGCGCGGCTGGTTGTCGCGGCGAGGTTGAGCATGCCCTTGCGGAATCGGTCGGTCATGTCGGTCGCGCGCAGGGGCTTGCCGTCGGCATAGAAGTAGCTGGCGGGGCCCTCCATGAATGCCAGGCGGCGGCGCAGGACGCGGGCCTGGTCGGCCGGATCGGGGAGACGGCCGAGGAAAGCGAGTAGCACGAGGAACGAATTGCGGTCGGTGATCTCGACATCGGCGGGCTCGCGGAGTCTGCGGAGTAACTCGGCACGGCCTGCGTCGGTGAGGGAGAGCACTTGGCGCGGCGTGGCGCCGCGGCCGGGTTCTTCTTGCCGGTCAAGCAATCCGGCTTCCCGTAGCCGGTTGAGTGCGGGGTAGAGCGCCCCGTCGCTGACCGGGCGGACGTGGCCGGACAAGCCGGAGATCCGGGCCCGCAGCTCATAGGCATGCAGTGGTTCCTCGGCCAGGAATCCCAAGACGCTCAAGGCCAGCACTCCGTCATCCTATCCCACTAATAGTGTTGCCTCGATTAGAGTGTCTCGATTAGAGTGCCTGTCACGTCGACTTTCGTCTTCGTACAGCTCCTGGAAGAAGGCAAGCCATGATGTCCTCGCCGACCACGATGCGCGCCGTTCAACTCTCCGGTCCCGGCCCGGTCGAGAACTTGCGGCTGACCACGCTGCCGCTGCCGCCCGAGCGGGATGGTTGGGTGCGGATCCGGGTCGAGGCGTTCGGGCTCAACCGCTCGGAGTTGAAGCTGCGGCTGGGTGTGAGTGTGGGCGTGAGTTTTCCGCGGGTGCCGGGTATCGAGGCGGTCGGCATTGTCGATGCGGCTCCGGTCGGGAGCGGTCTGGCTGTCGGGCAAAAAGTGGTCGCCATGATGGGGGACATGGGGCGCACTTATGACGGTGGTTATGCCGAATACACCTCGGTGCCGCTGTCTCAGGTGATTCCCGTCGACACCGACCTGCCTTGGGAGGTGCTCGGTGCGCTGCCGGAGATGGTGCAGACCGCTTACGGCTCGCTCACCGTCGGCTTGGACCTGAAACCCGGTCAGTCCGTGCTGATTCGCGGCGGCACCTCCTCGGTGGGACTGGCCGCGGCCGCGCTGGCCAGTTGGCGCGGTGCCACGGTGCTGTCCACCACCCGGCGGGCCGAGCGTCTAATTTCGTTGAAGGAACACGGCATCGACTATCCATTGCTCGATACCGGCGAGGTCGCGCCCGCCGTGCGCGAGTTGTATCCGGACGGTGTCGACGCCGCCCTCGATCTCGTCGGCACGCCGACCCTGCCCGACACATTGCGCGCGGTGCGCGTGCACGGCACGGCCTGCTTCAGCGGCAGCCTGTCGAATCAGTGGACGGTACGGGACTTTTCGCCGAACGAGTACCTGCCCAGGGGTGTGCGCTTGGCGGGCTACTTCGGCGACGCCGCCGACCTACCGCAGGCTGCCTTCCAGGAGATCCTCGATGCGGTCGCGGACGGCAAGCTGGCCTTTCCGGTCGACCGCGTCTACGACGGCCTGGAACAGGTGGCGCAGGCCCACGACGACATGGAGCATGACCGTGCCACCGGCAAACTCGTTGTCCGCGTTCGACATTAGGCCGTTCTAGACCGAATCCGGCTCTCGGTGAATCGGATCGACCCAGTGCACAGTGTCGGGCTTCTCCACCGGCTCGATATCGAGATTGACGACGACAGCCTCGCTATCGCTGCGTACCAGAACACATTCGAGCGGTTCGTCGGTGCTGGCGTTGATCTCCTGATGCGGGACGTAGGGCGGCACGAAGATGAAATCGCCGGGCTCGGCCTCGGCGACGAACTCGAGCCGCTCACCCCAGCGCATGCGGGCGCGGCCACGGAGAATGTAGATGACGCTCTCCAACTCCCCGTGATGGTGCGCGCCGGTCTTGGCGTTCGGGTGGATCGTGACGGTGCCCGCCCAGATCTTCTGCGCACCGACTCGGGCCGCGTTGATCGCCGCCGCGCGGTCCATCCCGGGCGTCTGGGCGGTGTTCGAGTCGAGCGAATCCGCCTTGATGACACGCACCCCGTTGTCCCGCCACGCACCGCCCGCCGACGAATTCGGCTGTGGTTCACTCGTTGTCACGTATCGCCCTTTCGTTCGATCGATGTCGAATTCTATCGCCGGCAATCGGCGCGCCAGCGCGCGATCTCCTGCCCGACCTCGGTGACCGGTGGTTCGCGGTAAAGCCATTCGCGGGCGATCCGATGCCAGTTGTTGGTGGTCTCCAGTTGGCCCAGTGCGGCGAAGGTGAACAGGTCGGCCCGCCGGGAGAACACATGCTCCGCGGGCAGCCGCTGCTGTCGCATGCCGCGGAATTCGGCGGCCCTCGGGTCGATCGCGAGAATCAAAGCACCCGTTGCCAATTCCGGAGTGATGGTGATTTCTTCGTCGATCAGATGCCAGCCTGCGGCCGCCCACACGTATTCCAGGCATTCCTGTGCGCCGACACCCAGGTCGGGATCGATGATGCCGCGATCGACCCACATGTCGTACAGATCGTCGGCCCGATTTTCGCCCGCGGCTTGCAGGCAAGCCCGCTCGACTTCGACATGCACCGGGTCCATGCTGTGGTACAGCCCGAAATCGACGAAACCGAGCCTGCCGTCATCGGCGAGCAGGATGTTGCCGGGATGCGGATCGCCGCAGAATTCGAAGTCCGCGAACAGCGAACTGATGTAGAACCGATAGATCAGCTCGCCGATCTGGTCGCGGTCCTCGTTCGGCAGCCCCCGAATGTGCTGATACGGCTGCCCTTCGAGAAACTCCGTCACCAGAACGTTTGGGCCACAATGGCTTTCGATACTGTCCGGCACCGTGACGAACGGATGACCACGGTAGCGCGCGGCAACCCGATGCTGCGTCCGCGCCTCGCGGACATAGTCGAGCTCACTGCCGATATTGCGCGCGATCTCGTCCAGCACGTCCACGTCGGCCGCGCTGGGCAGCATGGACTTCCACAACTTGCTGAACATCGCCAGGTTCCGCATATCCGCCTCGACGGCGTCGTCCACGCCCGGATACTTGACCTTCACCGCGACCGCACGTCCATCGTGCAACCGAGCCCGATACACCTGACCGATCGAGGCCGCCGCAATCGCGGTCTCGTCGAAATCGGCGAACGCGCGCGCCAGCGGGCCGAGATCGTCCTCGATCACCGCACGCATCGCCGGAAACGCCACCACCGGCGCCTGATCGCGTAACTCGGCCAGCTTGACCCGGAACATCTCCCGATGCGCCTCCGGCAGCAGATCGACATCGAGCACCGACAGCATCTGCCCCAGCTTCATCGCCGCGCCTTTGAGCCCGCCGAGCACGGTGACAAGTTGTTGTGCCGCTTGCAAAGTCGACCGTTCGGATAGTCGCTGCCTGGCCTCTTCGGTGCGCCCGATCATGGACAACCGGGTGCCGACTCCGCGCACCGCCTGCCCCGCGGCCAGCCTGCCCAGCTTGCTACCGCGCGCGACGCGACCCTTCGGCACTCGATCGCCCACTGTCGCACCTCCATTGGCCACGGTGACACTCACTCTTGCATACTCGACCCGGATTAAACTGAGCAAAGCTCATTTTCGAGCATCAGCAGGCAGGAGTACCCGATGCCGCCGAAAGCCGCGGGGGAGCGCCGTCGTCCGACCCAGGAACGGGCCAAAGCGACCCGGGAACACATCCTGGACACCGCCGCGCAGCTGTTCGGCGAACGCGGCATCGCCAACACCTCGACGAACCGGATCGCGACGGCGGCCGGGGTGAGCATCGGCACGGTCTACCGATACTTCGCCGACCGTTCGGTCATGGTCGAAGAACTGCTGCGGCGCCTGCTCGAGAATGTCGAGCGGCGCTTCTCCCAGGGGTTGTTCGGCCTCGGGGACAAGCCGAACGAGGAGATGATCCACCGGATCCTGGCGGTCATCGCCGACGTGCTGGTGGAAAACGCCCTGCTGGTGCGGGCGCTGGTCGCCGGGGTGCAGTTCTACAACAGCGGCATCCCGGAGTTCGAACCTCGCCTGCGGTTGCTGATGAAGGTGCTGGTGATCCAGATGCTCGGTCCCGGCGACGACCACGAGTACGACGTGATGACCTTCGTACTGATCAACACCGGTTTCGCTGCGGTGCTTCGCGCTTCGGCACTGGAGGTGGACAGTCAGCAGCGCGAGGAGTCGATCCGGATGACGGCACGGATGATGGCGGCCTGGGTCAACGCCGAACTCGCGGCCACCAAAAAGTGAGCACCTCGCTATGTACTACCGCACCCGGCAGTGCTCGAACCTTCCGCTGATCCGTTGAACCGCCTGGTAACCGGCTGCGGACGCGGTCGAGATCGGTCGCGCAAAGAGGAGTAGAAGGTGAGCGCTAACTCGGTTTACCGTTGCTGCCAAGAGCAATAGACCGGTAACAGCGAAGTTCTCGGCGTGGCAGCGGCTCAGGTACTTGCTGTCGGCGTCGCAGTCGCTGCGATGTACGACAGACAAGGAGGCCACCGGTGACGATCGAAAGTCTCGACCGACCCGAGCTCGGTGTGCTCGGGCAACAGATTTCGTTGTCGGTGCGCGAGATCGACGCGCTGACCCGGACCGCGATCGACCACGTCGCGGCGGCCAAGCCGCTGTCCGGTGGTGCGCAGCACGGGGAGGTGCGGATCGTGGTGCGCATCTGCCTGGAGTGGTTGATCCATCGCTTGAACGGTGACCCGATCGATGCCGCGACCGCGGGGCTCGAGGCCGCGGCGGCAGCTTGCGCCGGTGCCGGAATTCCCATCGATACGGTGCTGCACGCCGTCAACGAGGGCTTCAAGGTCGGGCTCGACCTGCTGGCTCGGCCCAAGCCCGCGGACACGCTCGGCGTCGTGACGGGCATCGGCCGGGTGGTCGACCTGTCCAAGCTGGTCACCGCCGCGGTGAGCAAGGCCTACGTCCGGGAGTACAAGGCCGACGCGGCCGAACACCAGACTGCGACACACAACCTGACCTCGGCGTTGCTCGGCGGCCAGCCCGCTGCACGGGAATTGCTTTTCGCCGCAGAATATTTCGTGCTCGCTGTCGCCGTTCCCGAGCATCCGGACGAACGTCGTCCCGGGCTCGATCGACAGGTCGTCGCCCGACGCAAGCTCCGCCGCCTGCAATCCGCGCTCGCGACGCAACTCGACGGCGAAGCGCTGTCGCTGCTGTCTGTCGACGGGGGAACCATCCTCGTGCCGGCCACGGCGCGGACCGATGCCGAACTCGACGGACTCGTGCAAGCTCTGGCCGACGCGGCGCGCGTGCCGATCACCGCCACCCTGGTCACCGCACGCCCCGACGCGGTGCCGAGTGCCGCCCGGCAGGCCCACGAACTCCTCGACACTGCGCAACGGATGGGCTTGGCGCCCGGCGTGCACCGATTCGCCGAACTCGCACTGGCACACCAACTCAGCCGCCCCGGGGTCGCCCGTGAGGTGCTCGGCAACCATCTCACGCCGCTGGACGCGCACCCGGAGCTGCGCGAGACCCTGCGGATATACATCGATACCGATCTGAGCAGGCTCCGCTCGGCCGAACACCTTGGCGTGCACCCGAATACGGTCGACTACCGGCTGCGTCGGATCGGTGAGCTCACCGGCTTCGATCCGGCCAGAGCCAACGGATTGTGGTATCTGCGTTCGGCATTGATCGCACAGCTGGGCGTCGCGAAGAACTCCGCGTAGCCGATTACGCCGTCCTTATCTCGATACGTTGCGAGACGTCCCGAGGATGGGGAGCATGGCCCTGGAGGTTGTGATGACACCAGGAGCAGACGGTAGTTTCGCGATGATCCCCGGACCGCGTGGCGGGGGAGACGGCCTCGCCGAGATCGTGGCCGCGGGCGGGCTGCACAACTATCAGCTGCGACTGCACGCCGAGTACGGCCCCGTCGTCCGGTTTCCGCTGCCCGGCGCGGCGACGGCGGTGTCGGTCGCGGACCCGGTGCTGCTGGAGGCCACTGCGAAGATCGATGAGCGGCCGGACAAGCTGTTCGAATTCCTTGCGCCACTGCAGGAGTCGGGCAATCTCCAGACCATTCCCGCCGCGGAACATACGCCATGGCGACGGGCGTTGTTGTCGGTCCTGGCCGGACGCCGTTCGCACGAGGCACATTTCGAGCAGTTCGTGACGCTGGCCCGCGGACTGGCCGATCGGTGGGCCGACGCGGCGGCGCAGAGCCCAATTGCCTTGCAGCAGGACTTAAGTGCGCTGTCGCTGCGCATGATTTGCGAATATGCGCTCGGTCGCGGCGCGGCCTCGCCGGAACAAGCCGACCGAATTGTGTCGGCATTCGAGGACGTGTTGACCGAGCAGCTGGCCCGGTTGTATCAGGTCGAATTGCCGGGCACCGAGGAGGACCGGGCTTTCCGCGCGCAGGAGGCACTGGCGTATCTGCGGGCGGTCGTGGATGACGTGCTCGCGGCGCACGAGGCCGGTCCACAGCCCGCTGACCACAGTGACCTGATCGCCGCCATGGCCGTCGCGGGCCAATCCCCGGCGCGGATCCGGGACACCGTGCTGATGACAATGATGGCCGCGCACCACACCACCGGCGTCGCCGTCTCGTGGACCCTGTATCTACTCGCGCAGCATCCCGAGGTAGCCGAACGCGTCACCGAAGAACTCGCCAGCGTGCTCGGCGACCGTCCCGCACCCGATTACGCAGACCTGAAGGACCTGCCGTATCTGTCCATGGTCCTCAAGGAATCGATGCGGCTCTACCCGCCGGGCCCCTACGGCGCCCGCGAAGCCACCGAAGAACTCCGCCTCGGTGAATACACAGTCCCAGCAGGCACCACGATCTTCTACCCGATCTGGGCCGTGCACCTTAACCCCGAATATTGGCCGCAGCCAGAGGTTTTCCGTCCGGAACGGTTCGCGGCTGACGAAGCCGCCGAACGTCCGAGACTGGCCTACATCCCCTTCGGAGTCGGCCCGCGCAGCTGCGAGGGCGCTGCCCTCGCCATGGTCGAAGCCGAACTCACCCTCGCCGTCCTGCTGCAGCGGTTCCGGTTCGAACTCGCCGCCGACCACCCGGTGGTGCCCATCGAACGCTTCGTACTCTGGGCGGCCGACGACATCTGGATGAACCTCACGTCCAGATCCAGCCCGGCACAGAGCTAACTGCTGAAGCGCTCCAAGGCCGCTGCCCGCAGCAGAGGGAGACGGTTGTAGAGGTGGTCGCCGGGGCACTCGGTGAGCCCGGCGATATCGGACCAGTCCCGGTGGCCTGAGATGGTCGGCTTGTCGACGGTGAGACCTGTGGCCGGATTGACGTAGTGGACTTGGGTCAGTGGATTCAGGCACAGGCCTGCACACAGCGTGCCGAGCACATCACGCAATGCGATGACGGACGCCGTAGTCGGTTGTGTGACATCGAAATTCCCGATCAGGCAGATCCCGATATTGCCCGGGTTGGCGTTGTAAACGTGGCCGGCCTGAACGACTTCCGCGCCGGGCCGCAGTACTGCGCCGGGCCGGAAGATAGGAGCGGAGTCGCCGGTATCGCGCCCGGCGTACACAACCCCGTTCGGATCGATCATCAGGTGATAGCCGATATCGCCCCAGCCGCGACCGCCGTGATCGGGCGAGGCGTGGAATTCGTACACCGCGCGGACAACCTCTCGGTAGTCGGTCGCATCGCTACCGGTGAAATCCAGGGTGTGGTGGACGGTGATCAGTTGAGCCGGATCGAACTCGTGGTCCGTCCATGTCATCAACGACTCGTCCGCCGACCAGCCCTTCCGGGTCACTGCGGCGAAGCCCCACGCGAACGACGCCTCGGTGGGATCGCGGAACGGCAGTGCGCCAGCCATATCTCCAGCCTAACCGTGCAAATATCGTTCTGCGCCCCAGTAATCCGGGCCGAACCGGACCGGGGTGATGCGTACCGGAGTGGCGGAGTCGAAGGCCTCGATCATCCGATCGCCGCCGATGGACATCGCCACGTGATAGATCGAGTCGGGATCCTTGATGTCGTGCGCATAGAACAGCAGGTCACCCGGTTGTAGATCGTTCTTGTCGACCGGGCGGCCGTTCCCATCGGTGGCTTGCGGTCCGGCGTCTCGCGGCAGGGTGATCCCGTGGACCTGATAGATGGTCGAGGTGAAGCCGGAGCAGTCCACGCCGAACCCGGCGCGTCCGCCCCACAGGTAGGGGCGATCCAGGAACAGGGTCGCGAACCGCACCAGATCGGTGGCGCCGGGATACGGGATGTCCGTGGGTTTCTGATAGACATCGACGGCAGCGGCGTCGAGCCATTTCGGACCGCCGCGTGGCGTGGCGACCGCAATCCCGTCACCGGTTCGGCTGAGCACCGGAAGCCTTGTGTTGGCGCTGATTTCGATGTCTCGCTGCGTGAGCCCGGGGTCGCGGTACAGCCAGGTGGTCGAGTCGTGGTCGGCGAGGGCGAAGGGGGCTTGTGCCTGCAGAGCGGCGAACTCCGGGCTGGTGGTCAGCTGAACGCTGGGTATCCAGCCGGGATAGCCGAGCGCATTCTTCGGTGTCGGCTGCCCGGGTACCAGCACCTCGGTCCAATCACCTTGCTGCTGCAGGATATAGACGCGATCGCCGTACAGTGCCTGAGTCTGTGTCAGGTTGTCGGAGGTGAGGGCTTCCTGCTCCGCCAACGTCATATCCGCTATCCAGCGGGAGATGTCGACCGGGTTGGTGAGGGCGGGCTGATCGACCGGACGGGGACTCTGCGGCGAGGTCCAGACCGTGGCCGCGGCGACATCGACATAGGCGCTGGGCGGTTCCGGCGGCGGCGCTGGCTGCGCATGCGCCGGGAGCGACAGTCCGACAACGACACTCAGTGTGCACAAGAGGATTCCTGGACAGATCAGTCGGTAGCCCATAATGCAATTGTCGCATTACCATCCGGCTATTGCTGGCAGCGTCCACTGGGTAATTGTCGAAGATGGCTGCCGACCCACTGGGTGAGCTGGTCGAGCAAGGCGATTCCGTCAGCGAAGGTACCCGAGCTCGGTCGAGCGCCCAATGCCACGGCGGTCCAGCCCGATCCGTTGGGCAGCACGCCGAGTTGCCGGACCAGGTGTGCCCCTTGCTCGTCGGGACCCCAGCCGCCCTTGGCGGCCGCCCCGGCCAACCGTGCCAATCCCCATCGCTGCTCGGGATCGAGTGTGCGCATCAGCGCGAGGATGTCGGCGCCTGCCTCGATGCACGGCAGGTGAGCGGTGAACAAGGCCTGTCGAGTGGTACTCCATTCGGTCTGACCGAACGCCGTGTACTCAGGCCGGACCCGTCGCGATTGCACCCGGGTGCCGGTGTCACCGCCGTCCTCGAGCACGGCCTGTACCGCTGCGGCGGCGACGTCCGGCGAGCCGAGCATGGACCACAGCCGCTCGGCCGCGGCGTTGTCGGAGCGGGTGATGGCCGGTGTCACAAAGGGTTTCGCGGCTTCCGGAGCCGCCCGTAACGCGGCGATCGCGAGCGGCACTTTGCTGGTCGACCAGGCGACGCCACCGGTCCAATCGCCGAGCGTGACGGCTCGCTCGCCGCCGACCGGGGCATAGGCGAGCCCGACGGTTCCGTGCAGTGTCGCGCCGTAGGAGGCGAAACTCGTGGCCAGGGAACGGGATTGATCGGCTGGCATACCTCAGCATGGTCCTCTCGCGTCAGCGGAGCCGCCGGAAACCGCGATTCGAGCGCGCGGGACGGACCGGAGCCTGCATCATCGTAGACGGGGAGATGATAGGAGTTAGCTATGACATCCGCTGATTCCACCGGGACCCCGGGCCTGGCGCGCGGCGCTATCGGCCTGCGCGAGGTGCTGTTTCAGTCCGTCACCTCCATGGCGCCTGCGGGCGCGGTCGCGCTGTCGATCGCGGTCGGCGCAACCTACGCGGGTGGCGCGCTGCCGCTCGCGGTCCTGCTCGCGTTGGTCGCGTGCCTGCTGGTCGCGAGCTCGATCGGTCAGCTCGCCAAGCACCTGCCGTCGGCGGGCAGCATCTACACCTACCCTGCCGAGGCGCTGCACCCGGTGATCGGATTCCTGGTCGGCTGGGGTTACGCGCTCGTCGAGGCGCTGATCGGTCCGACGACAACGGTCCTGGTCGGCTATCTGGTCGGCTCGGTGATGCACAGCGAGTTCGATTGGCCGTTCACCGCCACCTGGGTGGTGGTCATGATCATGGCCGCTGTGCTGATCGCGTTGCTGAACTATCGCGGCGTACGGATCAGTGCGCAGGTGGGTACTGTCTTGGGCCTGTTCGAGATCCTGGTATTTCTCGTGCTGGCAGGCTGGCTTGTCGTCAAGGCGGGAACGGGAAACACCGCGTCCGTTTTCACCCTGCATTTCGCGACAGTCGAAGGCTACCAAGGGTTTTCCGGCGTGGCCGCGGCGTCGATCTATACCGTCCTCGCGTTCATCGGCTTCGAGGCGTCGGCGCCGCTCGCCGAGGAAGCCCGCAACCCACGCCGCACTATTCCGATCGCGGTGGTGGCGTCCTGCGGTGTCATCGGCGTGTTCTATGTCTTCACCACCTATGCGGGTGACGTGTACTTCGGGCCGAACCGGTATGCGACCTTCGGCGAGCTCGGTGACGGAAGTCCGTGGATAACACTCGCCCGCGATGTGTGGGGGATCGGCTGGGTGGTGGCGTTGTTCGCCATCCTGAATTCGACGTTCGCCAACGGGAACGCCGGCACGCTGGCGACGACCCGTACCTGGTACGCCATGTCCCGGATCGGTCTGCTGCCCGCCGCCCTGTCGCGTACCCATCCGCGGTGGAACTCGCCGCACATCGGCGTGCTCGTCCAGTTGCTCGTGACGCTCGCTATCGGTCTGCCGATCGGCCTACACTTCGGGCCGACCACGGCCTTCGTCTTCCTCGCCACGATACTGGCGGGTGTCATGATCGCCGTCTACATGGTGTTCAACCTGTCGTGCCTGATGTTCTACCTGCGACGGCAGCGTAGTGAGTTCAATTGGCTACTGCACCTGGTGATTCCGATCCTCGGCATCGCGGCGTTCGTCCCGGCCTGGCTCACCGCGATGGGGATCGGCGGCGCGGTGCTGAAGTTCGTCACGCCGCTGAGCTACCCGTCGAGTCAGGCGGGTCTGGTCATCGGAATCTGGTATCTGATCGGGGTCGCCGTGCTCGTTTACCTGTACCGGCGACACCCGGAGCGGCTGCCGCAGATGCGGCGAGTGTTCGTCGACGAGCCGCATTGACCGCGACATCACCCCAGCTTTGCCACCTTGGCCTGCCCGGAAACGACGGTGTCGAAGGCGTCGACGAGCGCGACCCGAACCTGCACCGTCTGATCCGCCAGCAGCGGCGCATCCAGCATGACCTCGGTGGATTGATTGGATCCGTCGCAGTTGACGGCGCTCTGCGTGCCGGTGGCCGACGGACTGTCCGCGTTGGGATCGCCCACCATCGCTTTGATGCCGACCACGCCCGCCGAGGCCTCACAGCTGTAGTCGACCAGCACAGTGGTCGGGCCGATACCGCTGACGTCGATCGCGTTGGCGGCGAGAGCCGGTGCGGCAGTTGACATCACGGCCAGTCCCAGCGCACCGCAGGCGGCCAGCATTAGGGCGGAGCGTCGGTAGTTCCGAATAGTCACCATGGATCTTTGTCCTCCTGGGTAGCGGAAGTAGATCGCGGACCACAATCAGAAAACACCGCGGCGATCCTCGCACCGCGCTCCCATCCTGCCGCACCACCAGCGGCTTTTCCGGTTTCTCCGCTTTTCCATGCCCGACGGCGACGGTTGACAATCGCGTTTGGTAAGTGGAGACTTACGGTTCGTAGATACTTACCAAGCAGGAGATGAATGGGGTGCGCTCGCGGATCGGATGCGGCGCACCATCCTCGAGCGCCTGGCGGAACGGCCGCAGGCGGTCGGTGAACTCGCGAGCGCGTTGCCGATCAGCAGGCCCGCGGTGTCGCAGCATTTGAAGGTGCTCAAAGACGCGGGGCTGGTGCTGGATCGGGCCGTGGGAACACGCCGGATCTACCAGTTGAACCCGGACGGGATGGGCGCGCTGCGTGCTCAGCTCGACCGGTTCTGGGGACGCGCCCTCGCCACGTATCAGGAAGTGGTCGAACAAGATTCAGGAGAAGTCATGACAGAAACTCAAGTCGAACCGGTGCAGTTGCAGATTGTGGTCAACGCGCCGTTGGAGCGCGCGTTCGAGCTGTTCACCGAACGCTTCGACGTCATCAAACCGCGTGATCACAACCTGTTGGCGGTCCCGATCGCCGAGACGGTGTTCGAGCGAAAGGTCGGCGGACACATCTACGACCGGGGCGAGGACGGCAGCGAGTGCCGGTGGGCGCGGGTGCTGGCCTACGAGCCGCCGAACCGGGTGGTGTTCAGCGGGGATATCAATGAGCGCTGGGAGATCGAGACCGATCCCGACAAGACCAGCGAGGTCGAAGTCCGCTTCATCGCGGAGGGTCCGGACCGCACTCGCGTCGAACTCGAACACCGCAACCTCGACCGGCACGGCGACGGCTGGCAGGCGGTCCGCGCGGGCGTCGGCACCGACAGCGGTTGGCCGAACTACCTGCAGCGGTACCGCGACGTCGTCGAGCAGGAGGCCTGAACTGTTCGGCGCGGCGCGGGGGTGACGACGCCCTAGCGACTGAGTTGCGAGGCTGCGGCACCGGCGTCGAGGTCGGACAGCGAGAGGGGATGGGACGGCGGTTGGGGCAAGATCACGGTGCGCTCGATGCGCAGACTGGTATCGACGTGCAGTAGTTCGCCGGGTGCGAGGTTGTGCCAGTGGGGATCGTCATCCATCGGTTCGCTGGCGACGATCACGGTCGGGGCGTCGGTGAGATCGCCGGATCGCACTCGGACCGTGCCGCCGGATCCCACGTGCTCGAGATTCGGGCCTGCGGCGCGTTCGAGTACGTAGAGGTCGTGTGTAGCGGGGTAGCGCAAGGCCCATAGTTCGTCGGCGGTGGTCAGGATCAGATTGATCGCGAAGATCGGCAGTTGGTCGGCGACCCACCGCACTGCGCTGGTGAGCCCGGCTGAGACATTGCCGCCGTGGGCGTCGATGTGTTTGGTGATCAACGCGAACAATCGCTCGGAGTCCGTGTCGCCGGTGACCGAATCCCGGTAGGAGCGCAGCTCTTCGTCGAGTCGCGGTAGGTCCTCGATGACACCGTTGTGCGCGAAGATGCGCCCGTCCTGGGTGAACGGGTGGGTGTTGGGCACGGTCCGCGCGCCGGTGGAGGCGTGCCGCACGTGCGCGAGGAAGGTCGTCGATTCGCGGTGCTTGGCCTCCACGGCGAACTGGCGATCCGCGAAAGCGGCCAGCGGCTGCTTCTCCACCAGCGGCGACCCGTCGCGGCGGAAGGTACCCAGCCCGGTGCCGTCCGGATTCGTCTCACTCTGCCGTTCGAGGCTGTCGACGGCGTCGAGCAACCAGAACGTCGCCTTCACCCGCCGCGGGGCCGCTGTCATCCCGAATAGTCGACACATGGTCATCTGATCGTTGCGGATGGGGCCATGCGTTGCTCAGCCGGGGCGGGTTCGGCTCGAAACAGCGCTGTCGGTAGGTGTGCCGCTTATCGGCAGTTGATGGAGTGGTTGATGCTGGAGCAGTCGTTCCACGGATCGTGCCTGGGCGGCGAATCCGAGGGCGGGGGCGTGGGTGTGGATTTCGGGTCCACGTAGTCCCAACGATCGGGGACATCCGAATTCGGTATCGCCGCACCGAGACCCGCGCCGATAGCGCCGCCGACCAATGCTCCGGCGAGGAAGCCGGCCGGGAAGGTGAGCAGCGCGAGCACGCCCGCCCCCGCGATCCCGATGGCGAGGCCGATCACGGCACCGGTGAGTGCGCCGGTGAACGCCCCGATCGCCATTCCGCCTTCGATGCTGCGCTGTCGCGGCGAGGTTTGCCGCCAATAGCCGATCGGTTCGGCAGTGAGGTGGGTGCCGGCCGCGTCGATCCGCGGACGTAGTTCGACCGTGCCCTGGTCGAGTTCGATGGTCAGCGGCAGGCTGGCCACCACCGCACCCGCCCGATCGGTGACCTGCACGGCATCCTCGGTCATCGTGAACCTGCCGCCGAACAGCGTGGCGGCCAAGCTCTTTCCATCGGCCGACTTCGCCACCTCGAAGGCGACGTCATGCTCCGCTCCCTGCACCGAGTTCGCCTGTGCGCTCGGCGACACCGGCTCGGCATGCGCCACGGTTCCCGCGATTCCAGTGGCCGCGAGGGTGAACGTCGCCACCACCGCAATCTTCTTGATACCCATGATTTCCTCTGGCTCGGCACCGCGTCACCGCGCGCAAAATGCAACCCCTATCACCAAGGGGCAGAAGCAATCCCGAGCCTACCCACGGCGCAACCACCTGCCACGCCCCATTTTCATTGGCACCGGAACCTCGGGGGGCGCTCCAATGTGGCGGCGGGCTCCATAAGGTGCAGGTATGGCTGATACCTCATCGACCGGCGACAACACGGGTGCCTTGAAGGCAGCGTGTTTGGGAGCTGTTGCCGCTGTCGTACTGGCACCACTGGCTGCGGCGGTCGTTGCGATCGTCTACCGGTTTCCGGTACCGCTGGGGGAGTACGCGCGTGGATTCGGCGGCGCCGGTGACGCCGCATTGGGCAGCCTGTTCTATCTGTTGTTCGGAGGTGTCCTGGTGGTCGGGATCCTCGGCGCCGTAGGCGGTTTCATTGCGGCGCGGTCCGCAGGGCGTAATACCGGTCGCGCCCTGCGTCGTACGCTCGTCGTCGCGGCGATCGTTGCGCTCCTCGGCGCGATCAGCTTGTCCGTGCTCGAATTCTTCGTCGGCCCTTGGTAGTTACTGCGGGGCCGTTGCACTGGTGGGGTGACGGTGCAGGCCCTTGCGGTCGTAGACGGTGGTCGCTATGTAGCCGAGGGCGATGGCGAGAACGAAGCCGACGCCGACCATGATCCATGCTCGGTCGAGGCCGGCGTCGCCGCGGGCGTCGAAGTAGAGGATCGAGCGGATGCCGTCGACGAGTTGACGCATGGGCTCGAACGCGCTGATGCGGTGGTAGAACGTGGGCACCGTTTCCAGGGGGATGGTGCCGCCGGAGGAGGGGACGGCCAGGGCGATGAAGACGAAGGTCGACACGAACATGCCCGGGGTGCCGAAGGTGGCCAGGATCGAAAGGCAGCTCAGGCCGACGGCGACGATGGCGCAGTAGGAGAAGATCCACAGCATCGGCAGGTGGCCCGCATCCATGCCGAGGACCGTTACGCAGGCGAGCATGACGAGGGAGGCCATCGGAATCGCGAGCCCCGCGATCAATCCCCAAGCGGTGAACAAGGTATGGCGACGGTCGATGGGGGCCTTGGGGCGGTGACTGTGCCACGGTCCGAAATCGCTTGGTGCGAAACCTAATCCGGACTCGACCAGGCCGTGTATGACATTCGCGCCGATGAACCCGCACATGATGAGCAGCAGCACGTAGAAGAAGGCGGTCATACCCATTCCGCTGTTCGCGCCCAGTGCGAATCCGGTATCGGACTTGATCGAGATGGGGTCGGCAAGGAGCAGTTGCTGGGCTGTGTTCGTCGGGACGTGCTGCTGGGCGGCTTGTTTGGTCAGTTGGCCGCCCAGTTGGGCGGAGGCGGTGTGTGCGGCCTGTTGGGCAATGCTGGCGGACATCGAGGACGCGAGGCTGCCTGCGGCCGGGTTGGTCAGCACGGTCACGGCCGGACGTTGTCCGCCCTGGGCGGCTGGATCACCAAGTGCCAGCACCGAAGCCGTGAAGTTCTCGGGGATTACCAGCGCCGCGTAGAGCTTTCCGGTGGCCATCTGGTCGCGGGCTTGCTCCTCGCTGAGCTGTTTCCACGCCACCTTGCCATCGGTGGATGCGGCGGTGACGCCCGCCGTGATCTGCTGCCCCAGATTCGCGGTCGGCGCGCCCTTGTCCATGTCGACCAGTCCGATCGGCATGTCGTGCATCGCCTCGCGCGGATTGACGATCGCGCCCATATAGGCGAGCGACATGAGGAAGGAGAACAGGGCGAGGATAACGCCCGCCGGTATCCACATCTTGCGGGAGCGCAGGACCTGACCTGCGGTGACGCGACTAACGCCCCCTGTTGGTGCTGCTGTCATCGCTTGACTCCTGCTCATGTTGGATACCGCAACTATCTAACGTAGGATAGTGTCAGTATCCAACGCGTGTCCATTCGAAGCCTCTGTGATTCGGCACGCAGTCGATGAAGGTGAGGGCGCGGGTGAAACTGTCGGAGCTCAGTGAGCGATCAGATGTCCCGATCGCGAGCATCAAGTTCTACCGGCGGGAAGGCCTGCTGCCACCGGGACGCGCACTGGGCGCGACCACCGCGGACTACGACGAGGACCATCTGCGCAGGCTCAAACTGATCCGGGCACTGATTCGTTTCGGCGGACTATCCGTCGCCGCGGTGCGCGATGTCCTTGCGGCACTGGAGGAACCACGCAATCCCGCGCAAGTACGCGGCGTAGTGGACTACGCAATGCCCACCGACCTTCCTCGGACCGATCCCCAGCCGGGCGATGACGACGGCAGCGTGTGGGCGGCCGAGGTGATCGAACGCATGGATTGGGACATCTCGGAACTGTCCCCCCACCGTCAAGCCCTCGACGAACGAATGCGAGTACTACGCCGCCTCGACATGGAATTCGCCGTCGACGAGCTACTCCCATACGCCCGCCTCGCCGAATCGGTCGCCGAACTGGACGACACCCACCTGGACAGCCCCGGCGACAGCGTGACCGTAGCCGAACGAGTGGCAGTCTTCAGCGCCCTCTTCGGCCCTGTCCTGCCCCTGCTACGCCGTCTGGCGCACGAAAACCGAGCGCGCCGAACAAATTCCGCGTAACCGGCCCGCTGGAAATCGGCTCCCCACGACGGTTCGTGAGCGGGCGTCATGCTGGACCGGCAACTTCTTCCGCGGCGATTCGACGCACGCATCCGCGGGGTGTGGCATGGCCGAACCCGTCTGGTTTCGGTGACGTGCCCAGTGGTATTCACAAGATGTGACGAGTGAGGGTGAATCACCCGAGGTTTCCAGCACGCCTGCCGCCGCGCCGCCCGCTACGGTCGATCCGCTGGGCCCTGATTTCCTCTGGGGTGTGGCTACGTCGGGATTCCAGTCCGAGGGGCACGCGCCGGACAGCAACTGGCTGCGGTACATCGAGCGGCAGAACTTCGAGCCATATGCGGATTCGGTCGATTTTTACGACCGATATACCTCCGATATTCCGCTGGCGGGGGCGTTGGGGCTGAAGGTGTTCCGGATCAGTGTCGAGTGGGCCAGGGTGCAGCCGACACCAGGGGAGTGGGACGAAGAGAGCTTCTGCTTCTACGATTCGGTGGTCGACGCGATCGTCGCGGCGGGGATGCGGCCGATGATCACCCTGGACCACTGGGTCTATCCGGGGTGGAAGGCCGATCAGGGTGGGTGGAACGACCCGGGGATGGTCGACGACTGGCTGGCCAATATGCGTCGGGTGGTCGATCGGTACGCGGCGCGGAATCCGTTGTGGGTCACCGTCAATGAGCCGGTTGCCTACATTGTGTACGAAGAGCGGTTCACCGGAGTCGATGCCACGACCATCGAGGAACGGATCGCGGCCGTGCACAACACGAGCTACGACTACATCCATCAGGTGCAGCCGGACGCGATGGTCACCAGCAATATCGGCTATGTGTCCGGTCACGAGACCGAGGTCAATCAGCCGATGGTCAACCGGATCTCGGCCAAACTCGACTACCTCGGCGTCGACTATTACTTCGGCGCAGACGATCCCAACCAGCCCGACCCGGGACCGCGACAGCTGTGGGAACTTCCGTTGCAGGCAGAGGGCGTCTACTACGCGCTGCGCCACTACGCCCGGCTGTATCCCGACAAGCCGCTCTATGTCGTGGAGAACGGCATGGCCACCGAGAACGGCCAATTGCGCCCCGACGGCTACGAACGCGCCGACTATCTGCGCGATCTCGTCTACTGGCTGCAACGTGCCCGCATGGACGGCATGAACGTGATCGGCTACGGCTACTGGAGTCTCACCGACAACTATGAGTGGGGTTCGTACACACCGCGTTTCGGCCTCTATACGGTCGATGTTCGTACCGATCCCGACCTCGTGCGCACACCCACCGCCACCGTCGACGTCTACCGCGCCATCATCGAAGCGGGCGGAGTCCCCGCCGACTACCTCCCCACTCGACCCCCACTCGCGTGCTCCTACGTCGACCCACCCAGCAGCTGCACCGATCCCGTCACCCTCCCAGGTGAGGCGGGTCGCCAATGATCGAATACGAAGTGCCGGTCAGCACTTGAACCATCAATAGAACGTGATAGCGGACCGGACGCACATTGCGACGACATCACAGGTAGCGCATTATTCGTCCAGCACGGTGGCGGAAGCCTGAAATTCGGTGTGCGCCATGCGGTATCCGGCACCAGCTAGGGAGCCGGTAGAGCTTCAGCGGAGGCAGCAATGGTCGACTCACTATTCGCGGACGTATCCGAATACCAGGTGCCGGTGGACGATTCCTACCCGTACCAGATCTTCTCGCTCCGTTCGAACGACGGCACCTACCAGGACCACAACTTCTACGAGAACTACGCGTGGGCCGCCGAGGCCGCCGACGTCGGGCGGATCTCCTGCTTCATCGTCTACCTCTACTGGCGGCCGAACTGGCTCGACACCGTCGACACGCACCGGGCCATGATCGGCCAGGCCGGCGGCCCGCATCCGAAGATGATCTCCATGGTCGACGTGGAATCCGGCGGCAATCCCGGCGGTGACCAGTCCGACGGGATCAACCGCGCCTACTGGCGGCTGGTCGACTGGCTCGGCTCGACCCAGCGGGTGATCGGCTACGCCAACCGGTCCGATTTCAACAGCATGTGGCGGGTCCGCCCGGACGGGCTGAGGGTGATCGCGGCCGGCTACGGCAGCAACCCCAACCTGCCCGGTCAGATCGCCCATCAATACACCGACGGTCGCGGCTACGGCGGCGGCTTGCCCGAGGGCGCGCCACCGTTCGGCAACTGCGACATGAACTCGGCCGACGGGTATTCGCCCGAAGACTTCGCCGACGCGTGCGGCGTCGGCGACGTCGCGCCGGATCCGGTCGCCGACATGTGGGTCGACTTCATGGGCATCGGCGGCAATGGCTGGCCGCAACTGGCCGGTCACACCCTCGTCGACGGCGTCGCCTCGGTCGGCCACAAGCTAGGTATCCCGGGATTCTCGGTCCCGCCGGGCCCCACTCAGGTGCCACTGCCGCGTGACACCGACGCCCGCATTCGGTCGGAGTGGATCCAACTGCGTGGCGCCCGCGGCGACGGCTGGCCGCAATGCGGTGGTCTGTCCGTCGTCGACGCCATCGCGGCCATCGGCCAGAAACTCGGCATCGATGGCTTCGAACCGCCCACCCGATAGCCCTCCGATCGGAGCGACATGACCACCATCCCCAGCACGAACGGCCACTTCTACGTCGTCACCGAATGCGTGTCACAGGACGAGGCGGCCGCCACCGCCGATGCCGCGGGCGGCACCCTGGCGCACCTGACCTCCGGCAACCTCGCCGACGTGCATTTCCCCGCCGGTGCGTTCGACAGCATCAAGACCTGTGACAAGCCGCAGTCGGGGCCGATCGCCTGGTTCGGCACCTACAACGGCGGGGTCCCCGAAGGCACCGTTTACATCATTGCTCTCGCTACCGGACAGGTCATGAATGTCTCGGCGCATCGCGCCGCGGCCTGGACCGGACTCGTCCTGTCCGAGCCGCAATAAGCGGTTATGTAGCGTTTACCGCTATGGCGGCACCTGAGCACACCGGTCCGACTGCGGGTATTCGGCAGTTGGCCGCGGCGTGCCGGGCGGAGATTCCGTTGCTGACCCGGCGGCTGATCTCGGCGATCTTCACCGATATCCCGGAGTGGACCGACTACTCGCCGGTCAGCCGGGAGGAACTGCGCAACGGATGCCGCAGCTATCTGACGCGGGTGCTGGATCTGCTGGCCGGGGACGTGAGCGTGCCCGATCGCGATGATGTCGCGGCGGCCATCGGCCGCAACCGGGCGGCGCAGGGTGTGCCGCTGGAGGTGATGCTGCGGACCTTCCGGCTCGGCGGTCAGATCGTCTGGGAGGCGCTGCTCGACGGGGCCGACGACCTCGCGCCCGGCGAGTTCCGGGAGATCGGCGTGGCCACCTGGTCGGTCATCGACGGCATGTCCTCGGCGCTGGTCACCTCCTATCGCAACACCGAACTGGAACAGGTGCGCCGGGACGAGCGGCGCAGGCACGGGCTGATCGAGGATCTGCTGGCCGGCCGCGCGCACGACGCGACCTTCGCGGCACGGGCGGCGCGCGAGCTGAATCTGCCCGCGCACGGCGCCTACCTGGTGGTGGCGGTGCGCGGTATCCGTCCGGTCATGCAGCTCGGTACCGAAACGGCGTTGGCGGCCTTGGGGATTCGCTCGGTCTGGCATGACCGGGTGGATTCCACGGTCGGGCTGGTCTCGCTGGAGCAGCGGGACAGTTCCGTTGTGCTGCAACAGATCCGGTCCCGCGTGCTGGGGCAGGCGGCGGCGTCGCCGTCGGTGCCGGGACTGGCGCAGATCGATACCGCGCACGCACTCGCCATGCTCGCGCTGGAGACGTTGCCAACGGCGACAAAGGGTTTGGTGCTACTGGAGGAGCGCTACCCGGAGGCGCTGCTGCTGCGCTCGTCCGATCTGACCGAGCTGATGGTGGCCCGCACGCTCGGGCCGGTGCTGGCATTGCCCGTCAAGGAACGCGACGTCCTGCTGCAGACGCTGGCCGCGTGGCTGGCCGAGAATTGTTCGGCCGCCAACGCCGCGCCGCGGCTGCACTGCCATCGCAACACAGTGATCAATCGGCTGCAGCGGATCTCGACGTTGCTCGGCCGTTCGTTGGAGGGGCAACGCTCCTACCTGGAACTTTCTTTGGCGCTGGCCGCGCTGGAACTCGGCGTGCCCGCATCGGACTGAGCGGATCCGGTCTACTTCTCATTGGGCGCTGCGCCCATTTTTGAACCCCGATTTCTGGGCTTTCGGCAGATTGTTTGTGCAATTCCGGCCAGCAAGACTCATCAGAACGACCCACGCCACAACCGGGACGGGTCGCAATCGTCGAGATGAGGAGCACCACGAGTGCCGGAATTCGATCTACTGGTGATCGGCGGCGGACCGGGCGGCTATGTGGCCGCCATCCGGGCCGCGCAGCGCGGTCTCCAGGTCGGCTTGGTGGAGAAGGAACGTCCGGGCGGGGTCTGCCTGAACTGGGGCTGCATCCCGACGAAGGCGATGCTCCGCTCCGCGGAGGTCTTCCACACCCTCGCCGCCGCAGCTGAATTCGGTGTTTACGCCGACAACGTGCGCTACGACTTCGCCGCCGTGCGGCAGCGTAAGGACGGCATCGTCAAGGAGCTCACCGACGGTGTCGCGGGCCTGTTGAAGGCCAACGGGGTGACGGTGATCGAGGGACATGCCCGGTTCACCGAGTCGACCACGGTCGAGGTGCACGAGACCGGCGCGTCGCCGATCTTCGAGGGCGGCCCCCGTTATGCCGCCGCGCCGGGCGCCGCCGTGCGCCAGGTGAGCGCGCGGGACGTGATCGTCGCGACCGGTTCGGTGCCCGCGCGGCTGCCGATTCCGGGCGCGGATCTGCCCGGTGTGGTCACTTCGGACGGCGCGTTCGGGCTGACCGAGGTGCCGAAGCGGCTGGTGGTCATCGGCGGCAGCGCGGTCGGGGCGGAATGGGCCAGCCTGTTCGCCACGTTCGGCAGCCAGGTCACCGTCGTGGAGATGCAGGACAGCCTGGTTCCGTTGGAGGACAAGGAGATCGGCGCGGCGCTGGGACGGTCCTTCCGCAAGCGCGGCATCGAGGTACTGACCGGAGCCACCGTCACCGCCATCGCGCAGGGGGACGGGCTGCGGGTATCGGTGGGTGGTCCCAAGGAGCGGGAGCTCGACGCCGATGTGGTGCTGGTCGGCGTCGGCCGACGGCCCAACACCGCCGACCTCGGCCTGGACGTCGCCGGAATCGGCACGGACACACGCGGTTTCATCGAGGTCGACGACCAGTTGCGGACCGGGGTCGAGCACGTGTACGCCATCGGTGATGTGACCGGGCGGGCGCTGCTTGCGCACGTCGCCTCGCACCAGGGCATCACCGCGGCCGATGTGATCGCCGGACACGACGCGCACATCGACTACACGGTGATCCCGGCCGCCACCTTCACCCACCCGGAGATCGCGAGCGTCGGTCTGACCGAAGAGGCCGCCCGCGCGGCCGGGCACGAGGTGATCACCGCCAAGTTCCCGTTCGCGGCGCTGGGGCGGGCCAAGACGTTCGGCGACACCGAGGGCATCATGAAGATCGTTGCCGGGCAACAGCATCGGGAGGTGCTCGGCGTGCACATCATCGGCCCGTCGGCCAGCGATCTGATCACCGAAGGCGCGCTGGCGATCTCGCTGGAGGCGACACTCGACGAACTGGCCGACACCATTCACGCCCACCCCACCCTCGGCGAGATCGGCATGGAGACGGCGCTGGCCGGGCTCGGGCTGCCGGTACACATCGCGCCGCGCAAGAAGCGTTGAGGATCCGCTGATGACAACGACCACCGCACCGCGCAAGAGCACCCGTAAGCCCGCGAAGGCTGTCGAGCCCGTCGCCGAATCCGCTTTCGCGGCAGCCGATCCCGACACTCTGCGCGGTCTCTATCACGACATGCTGTTCGTCCGGCGTTTCGAGGAGCGCACCGCGCAGAGCTACCAGCAAGCCAAGATCGGCGGTTACTGCCACCTCAATCTCGGTGAGGAAGCCACGGTCGTCGGCCTCGGCGCGGCCATGCGCCCCACCGACTACCTGTTCACCAACTACCGCGAACACGGTTACGCGCTGGCCAAGGGCATCGAACCGGGCCGGGTGATGGCCGAGCTCTACGGCCGCTCCACCGGCACGTCGAAGGGCTGGGGCGGGTCGATGCACATGTACGACACCGCGACCCGCCTGCTCGGCGGTTACGCCATTGTGGGCGGCCAGGTTCCGCTCGCCGTCGGCGCGGCGCTGGCCATCGACTACCGCGGCGGCGACGAGGTGGTGGTGTGCCAGATGGGGGAGGGCACCACGAACATCGGCGCGTTCCACGAGTCGCTCAATATCGCGGCGCTGTGGCGGCTGCCGGTGGTGTTCCTGGTGATCAACAATCAGACCGGCATGGGCACCACGGTCGAAAAGTCCTCGGCCGAACCGGATCTGTGGAAGCGCGCCGCCGCCTACCGGATGCGCGGTGAGCGGGTGGACGGCACCGATGTGCTCGCGGTGCGCGATATGGCGAGCGAACTCATCGAAGCCGCTCGGCGCGAAGGGAAACCGGCGCTGCTGGAGGCGGTGAGCTACCGGCTCAAGGGGCATTCGGTGGTGGACCCGGCCAAGTACCGCAGCAACGATGCGGTGTCCACGGCGCGCGAGCACGATCCGATTGTGCTGTGGCAGAACCGATTGCTGGACGCCGGGGTGCTGACCGAGCATTCGGTGGCCGACATCGAGCGCGAGGTGGCCGAAAGTGTCGCCGCCGCAGTCGAATTCGCCGATTCGAGCCCGCATCCCGACCCGTCGAGTCTGTTCGACTACAACTACGCCACCCCGGTGCCCGGCGATTCCCGTCGCCTGCCCGCCGATCCGCTCTTCACCGCCTGAGGACCCCAACTGTGCTCACCCACCCCGCCGGCTCCGCCGGCAGCCGTCCCCCTGTGCTTGCCCACCCCGCCGGCTCCGCCGGCAGCCGTCCCCCTGTGCTTGCCCACCCCGCCGACTTCGTCGGCTGCCGTCCCCCTGTGCTTGCCCACCCCGCCGACTTCGTCGGCTGCCGTCCCCCTGCGCCTGTCATGACCTACCGCGAAGCGCTGCGCGAAACCCTGCGCGAGGAGATGCGGCGCGACGACGACGTCTTCCTGATCGGGGAAGAGATCGGCGTCTTCGAAGGCTCCTACAAGATCACCGCCGGCCTGCTCGCCGAGTTCGGCGAGAAGCGGGTGCGCGACACCCCGATCGCCGAGGAGGGTTTCGTCGGCGCGGCCATCGGTGCCGCCATGCTCGGCCTGCGGCCGGTCGTGGAGATCATGACGATCAACTTCTCGCTGCTCGCGCTGGACCAGATCGTCAATCACGCCGCCAAGATCTACGGCATGTTCGGCGGGCAGACGTGCGTGCCCATGGTCATCCGGATGCCCGGCGGTGGCGGCCAGCAGCTCGGTGCGACGCATTCGCAGAACATCGAGTTGTACTACGCGTTCGTGCCCGGTTTGAAAGTTGTGGCGCCGAGTACGCCCGCCGATGCGCGGGCGTTGCTGAAGGCCGCGATCGAGGATGACGATCCGGTGGTGTTTCTGGAGAATCTCTCCCTCTACAACACCAAGGGTGAAGTGCCCGAGGATCTTCCGCCCGCCGAGATCGGCAAGGCGGCGGTCACTCGGGAGGGTACCGACATCACGTTGATCAGCTACTCGCGCATGGCCACCGTTGCCACGCAGGTGGCCGAACGTCTTGCTGGCGAGGGTATTTCGGCCGAAGTGATCGATCTGCGTAGCCTGCGGCCGTTGGATCGCGACACCATCGTGGCGTCCGTCCGCAAGACGGGGTGCGCGGTGATCGGTGAGGACGATTGGCTCACCTACGGTATCGGTGCGGAGGTCGCGGCCTCCATCTCCGACGGGGCGTTCGACTATCTCGACGCGCCGGTTCGCCGCGTTGCCATGGCGGAGGTTCCGCTGCCGTACGCCAAGCCGCTGGAGCGGCTCGCGCTGCCGTCGGCCGATTCGCTCTACACCGCCGCGGTGGAAACTCTTGCGGCCGTGGGCCGTCGGCGCTGAGAACCGGGAACTGAGGACACAATGCCTGAAATCACTATGCCCCGGCTCTCCGACACCATGGAGGACGGCGTCGTCTCGGCCTGGCTGAAGCAGGTCGGCGACCAGATCACCCGCGGCGAGGTTGTTGCCGAGATCGAGACCGACAAGGCGCTGATGGAGCTCGAGGCGTACGAGGACGGGGTGCTCGAGCAGATTCTCGCGCAGCCGGGTACGCGTATTCCGATCGGTGAGGCGATCGCGATTGTTGGAGACGGTAGTGGGGCCAGTGCGGCTAGTGCTGTGCCGCAACCGAGTCCGGCCAGCTCCGGTTCGCCTGCCGCTGAGGTGACGGCATCCGCCAGCTCCGTCCCGGCCTCGGAAGCATCTGGGATGCAACCTGATTCGGTGCAGGTGGACTCGGACGCGCAGCCGGGCGAGCGGAAGAAGTCATCGCCGCTTGCGCGCAAGATCGCGCGCGAGTTGGGTGTCGATCTCGCTGTTGTCGTTGGTACCGGCCCCGGTGGTCGGATCACACGGCAGGACGTAGAGGCGGCCCATCGCGATACCGCCTCGGCACCTGCGACCTCGGCGCCTGTGTCCTCCACGCCAGCGGACTCGGCATCCGCGACTCCCGCATCCGCGACTCCCGCATCCGCGATCCCCGCATCCGCGACTTTCGCATCCACGGGCTCCGCTTCGACCGTGAGTGTCTCTGCTGCCCAGGGCATCCCGGCGTCCAGCGACTACGAGGAGATCCCGCTCACGAACATCCAGCGGGTCTCCGCGACCCGCCTCACCGAGAGCAAGCAGCAGGCCCCGCACATCTATCTGACCAGTGCGATCGACGTAACCGACCTGCTCGCCTTCCGTGCGCAGATCAACGAAACGCTGGCGGCGGCAGGCGCGGGCAAGGTCAGCGTGAACGACCTGCTCGTCAAAGCGGTCGCCAGCACCCTGCGCAAGGAACCCTCGGTCAACGTCAGTTTCGCTGGCGACAAGCTGCTGCGGCACAACGGAATCCACCTCGGCATCGCGGTCGCGACCCCGGCCGGTCTGCTCGTCCCGGTGATCCGCGACGCCGACCGCAAGAGCGTCTCCGAGATCGCGGCCGACAGCCGTGACAAGGCGACGCGTGCCCGCGACCGCAAACTCCGCGCCGAAGAGATGTCCGGCGGCACCTTCACCATCTCCAACCTCGGCATGTTCGGCATCGAGCACTTCACCGCCGTCATCAACCCGCCCGAGTCCGCGATCCTCGCCGTCGGCGCCGCCACCGACGAACTCCGCCTCGACAACGGCGACGTGGTCACCCGAAAGATCCTGCGCGTCACCCTGTCCGCGGACCATCGCGCCATCGACGGCGCAGTCGCCGCCCAGTTCCTCGCACACCTGAAGGAGCTGCTCGAACACCCGCTGCGCATCGTCACTTAGGGCGTCGGACCTCGGATATCGAAGGGCGTGCGGGTCGGGCGAACTGGTCGAGATAAACCAGACCGTGCGGTCCGTCGCCGACCGATTCAGTGGCGGTCACCGTCACCTCGCGGGTCTCGGCGGATGCCGCGCAGGTAGATGGTGACCAGGCGGCGGCAGGTGGCGTCCCATTCCGGGTCGGTGGGGCGAGGCTGGGCGACCAAGGCGCCGAAAGCGATGATGTCGTCGGGGGTGGTGTCCGGGCGCAGTGTCCCATCGGCGATGCCTTGGTCGATGATCCGTTGCACGTGCTGGTAGATCTGTTCGCGAAGGGCGGCGGTCTCGGGGGCGGTGACCGGTGGTCCGCCGTGTAGCGGCAGGACGAGTTCGTTGCGTTGGCGGATGGCGGCCTCGACGAACAGTTCGAGGCGGTCGGCCGGAGTCGTGCCTTCGCGTTCGGCCGCTTCGGCATTGGCGAGCACCTGTTCGAAGGAACGGTGGGTCAGGTGGCTCAGTAGGTCTTCGCGGGTGGGGAAATGTCGGTAGAGGGTGCCGATTCCGACGCCGGCGTCGGCGGCGATGGTCGCCATCGGCACGCGCAGACCTTCGCGATGAAACGCGCTGGTCGCGGCGCGGACCAGTTCTTGCTGGTTGTGTAGCGCGTCACGGCGCAAGTCGCGAGCGTTCATCCTGCTATTGAACTCGCTCGGGCACGGGATCGAGGGAACTCGCCTACACTGAATCGGATGAAATCGTCCGCTTATCTGGATGGAGTCATGCGTTGCGTGAGCTCGGTCCGCTTATGGAGGCGCCATGACGAAACCGACGGTAGTCCCGGCCGATGATCCGACCCGCACGCTCACCATCGCCCGGCCCGATCAGGACGAGAGCCTGCCGCACATCGGTCTGGTGGGCGACACCTACACCATCCTGATCAGCGGCAACCAGACGAACGGCCAATACACACTCATCGATATGTTCGTGCCGCCCGGCGGCGGTCCGCCGCCGCACCGCCACGACTTCGAGGAGATGTTCTCGGTGTTGGAAGGCGAGATCGAGGTGACCTTCCGCGGCGAGACATCGACGGCGCGAGCCGGCGAAACGATCAATATCCCGTCGAACGCCCCGCACTCGTTCCGCAACTCCGGCGACGGCGCTGCCCGCCTGCTGTGCATGTGCAGCCCCGCCGGACAGGACGAGTTCTTCACCCTCGTCGGCCAACCCGTGCAGCATCGAACCGATCCGCCGCCGCCACTCGATGCGGCCGCTCAGGCCGAGTTCGTCGCCAAAGCGCAGGCGCTGGCGCCACAATTCAAGACCGAACTGCTCCCGCCGCCCGGCGCTGAATAACCCACGGGTCCGAATCCCTCAGTCCGCCAGCGGAACACGATCAATCCGATGGTCCACTATGCAGCGGTCATCGGTACGAGGCGTTGGGTGAGGAGGCGGACGGATTCGGCGATGCGCGGGTCGGTGGCCGGGCGGAAGGGTTACGTTGACGATTCGGCTCGGCGTGCCGGATTCCAGTGTGGGCAGCAGCAATTCGGTCAGCAGGTAGGGTGAGAGGTGGTTGACCGCGAGGCTGGCCTCGATGCCGTCGACCGAATCCTGCCGGTCCGGGAACATCGCGCCGACGTTGTTGACCAGGACGGTCAGCGGACCGTCCGCGGCGACCTGGTCGGCGAGCGTGCGGACCGCATCGAGTGAGGCGAGGTCGGCGCTCCGGAAACGCGCGGAATATGTTGGTGTCATTGCGTTTATCCGATCGATCGCGCGGGCGCCGCGCTCGGCATCGCGTCCGACCACCGTGACCTCGAACCCGGCCCATCGAGCGCATCGCGACCGGTCCCGCGGATATCGAAGCTAGCCGGGCGTCACGTCGGTGGGGTAGGTGAGGAGTCGGCGGATGATCACTGTGGCGGCGTCGATATCGGGCGGGTCGCCGGTGATGAGTTCGCGGTAGTAGAAGGATTCGCCGAGCCGGGTGATCGCGTAGGCCAGCGTGGTGGCGTCGATGTCGGGTGGTTCGCCGATTTCCCGGCGGATGGTGTCGGCGATACCGGCGATGAACCGCTGCTGGATGACGCCGTGCTGGGAGGTCATCACCCGCAGGGCGGTGTCGGTGTGCTGGGCGACGAAGGTGCGCATGCCGTGATGTGCGGCACTGGTGTGCAGTAGGTTGCCGATCATTTCGACGACGCCGTCTACGCCGCGGCCCCGGAATTTTGGTCGCAACGTCGCGATGTTCGGTGCCGCCAAGGCCCAGACGACTTCGCCGAGGATGCGGTCGCGATCCCCGTATCGGCGATACAGCGTGGCCCGGCCGATGCCCGCTGCCTTGGCCAGGAAGCGCAGGTCGATCCAACCGTCACGTTCGAACATCGCGATCGCGACCGTGAGCAGCGGATCGTCCGGTGCGAAAGGGGCTGGCTGTTGAGACATCACCTAGTTAGTGTCTCATAGAAGTTTGGCGACAGGCTAGCGGAAGACCGCCTGGGCTGCTCTTATCCCAGTGATTAGTTATACACCCGCCTTGCAAGCGGGACACCAAGCATCTAGTGTCTCACTTATCAGAGACACGTAACTATAGGTGTCTCATCCATGGAAGGAAGGGGAAGCCGATGTCGGTGACCCAAGCGCGAATCGCGCATTACCTTGTCGCCGCGGGCGTATTTACTGCTCTGGCGTGGCAGTCGGATCTGCGGGCGTTCGCGGTGACCAATCTGGTGGTGCAACTGGTGATCTTCGTGGCGATGGCGTGTGTGCCCGCCTATCGCACCGGATTCATGACCTATGTCGACCTGGCGTGGCCGTGGGGTCTGGCGGCACTCGGCGTGTTGACGCTCGTATTCGGTGATATCAGTTCCCCGCTGACGGTGGCCGTCGCGGTGATCTATCTGGCCATGGGCGGCCGGATGGGCATCTGGGCCGTGCGGCTGATCGGTACCGGCGGACTGACCGAGGAGATGGCGCGCTACCGCTATCAGCGAAGGCGTTGGGCGCGAGCGGGTTTGCACAGTGAACGACTGTCGATACTGGTCGAGATCATGCTGCAGGGCATCGCCAACATGGGCATCCTCGCGATTCCGGCACTGCTCGCCGCCGCGAGTTCGCGTTCCCTCGGTCCGGTGGAGATCATCGCGCTGGTTGTGTGGGGACTGTTCTACGGCATGGAATCACTGGCGGATTGGCAGAAGGCCCGCTTCGGCGCGCTGAGCAAACAGCAGGGGATCCGGCGCAGCTGTGATGTCGGGCTGTGGCGATTCAGTAGGCACCCCAACTACTTCGGTCAGTGGATGCAGTGGAACGCGCTGATCCTGCTGGTGTTGCCGACGCTGCTGGACCGGCGTGCCGACACCTCGATCGTGGCGTGGATCATCACGGTGGTCGGCCTGTTCGGCATCTCCAGGGCGCTCTACACCACGCTGGTCTACTACACCGGTGCTGTTCCCGCAGAGCACTACAGCCTGAAGTCGCGCCCCGACTACGCCGGCTACCAAGCCGTCACCAGCCGATTCTTCCCGGCACCCCGTCGTCGGCTCGTGCCAACCGAACTGGTCGAGCGAGCCGACGACGAAGCGGAGCAACCGCTGCACTGATCACCGATTGCGTTGTGCCGAGCCGGAATTGCAGTGGCTTACCGGCGGCTGCGGCGGCGGAAGTTGAACGAGCGGCTTCCGGTGCCGACACCGGCCAGGTGCAGGGCAACGAGCAGTAGTCCGAGGGTGGTGAGGGTGCCTACGGTGACGGTGTCGCCGAGGGTGGTTTTGGTCAGATCGAAGAGCAGAGCGAGCGCGAACGAGACGGCGGCAGCTATCGCCAACATGGTGAAACCTCCTGATAGTGCACCGGAGGTACCCCGTTGTCGTGAAAGCAACCGTGTCTTATCAATTCCAGATTCGGCGTTGCTGGGCGAACGGGTCGGATTCGAGATGGCTTTGGTCGGACCAGATCATCGTCTGCCGCTTGTCCAGCGTGTAGCGGGGCCAATTCGGCCCGGGGGCAGCGTCTTTGATGAAGCTGACCCAGGCCGCGTGCATGGCGTCGGCCAGCGCCTGTGGCGGCGCGGCACCTTCGGCCTCGGTGACGCCGGGCGCGCGCAGCAGGTCGAAGGCGAACGGTAGGTCGAGGCAGTGCGCGGCCATTCCGTTGAACATGGGAGCCGTTGAGGTCCAGACGAATTCGTAGAGCCAGGTGGGCTGGTTCAGCCGGGCGCGCGCCTCGGCGACCTGGTAGGAGGGGCCGCGAATGATGGTGTCGCTGATGGCCTGTCCGGCAAGTTCGGTGGCGTCCGCGCCGGGATAGGCGGCGCGGTAGGTGTCCAGGTCGACGCCGTTCCCGGCTTGCGCGATCGGGCTGGCGGCCGCCGCGCCCGGGTTCTGTGCCAGCATCGTTGCCGCCATGTTGAACTCGTGCCGGGTGAAGCCGAGCATCAGTGGAATATCGCCGCCTGCCTTGTTTTTCAGCATTGCGGGCGTCGCTTCGGGGATCAGCTTGCCGTCGGCGAACGGTGCCAGGCCGAGCATCGGCACGGTCTCGCTGCCCGGCCCAGGTGCTTGGAGCTTGTCCTGCATATCGAGCACGGTGTTCTCGGGCAGGGCGCGCAGTGCGGCGGCGGTCGCGGGCACACCGGTGCGCCGGGTGAACAGGTCGGCCACGGCGAGCCCTGCGGCAAGGTCGTTCGGCTGGGTTACCGCGCCCGAGGCGCAGATTCCGGCGCGGAACAGCCCGCGCGCGGAGGGGGTGGCCATCAGTGCCCAGACCGCGCCGCCGCCCGCGGACTGACCGGCGACGGTGACCTTGGCGGGATCGCCACCGAACGACGCGATGTTGTCGCGGACCCACTGCAAGGCTGCGACCCAATCGAGCACGGCCCGATTGTCCGGAGCGCCTTCCAGGTGCAGGAACCCATCGATTCCGAGCCGGTAGCCGACCGAAACCACCACTACGCCATCACGATTGAATGCCGCGCCGTCATACCAGGGGCTGGCCGGACTGCCCGCGACGAACCCGCCACCGTGGATCCACACCAGCACCGGCAGGCCGCGCGCGGCCGGGTCGGGGGTGAACACGTTCACGCTAAGGATGGCGTCGCCCGGGATGCTCGGCTCCGGGATGGTCGTCACCTCGCCCATCGGCTTGCGCTGTGCGGTGGGCCCGTACGCCGTGCAGTCCAGGGTTTCGGTCCACGGTGCGGGCGGTGCTGGCGCGGCGAATCGCAGCTCACCGACCGGCGGCCGGGCGAACGGTACGCCGAGGAAGGCGATGCCGGTGTCGCGGCGTTTGCCACGGACCGGACCGTAGATCGTCCGGACGACGTCCGAGCTGGATCGCTCGGTCGAGCAGGCGGCCGCCACCGCGAGGGCACCCGCTCCGAGCAGGACCATTCGGCGCTTGATGTGCGCATTCAGCATCGCGACCTCGATTCGATTCGTGCGATCACCGGTATGTTCGCGATCCGGGCCGGAATAAGTCAATGGTTGAAAAAATTCTTGACCTGCATAGTCTCGATGGTGTGGCGATACGAGAGGCACACGATTCGGTGGCCGTGCGGCGACGCAACCTGGGTCTGGTGTTGCGGCACGTGGCCGAACACGGGCCGTGTGCGCGCACCGAGATCGCCGCGGCCACGGGACTGTCGCATGCTTCGGTCACCACGATGGTCGCCGACCTCACAGCGCGCGGATTGGTGTCCGAGGACGGCGTACTGAATCGCGGCGGGCGGGGTCGGCCGCGTCGGCTGCTCCGGATGATCCCGCAGCGCGCGTCGACCGTCGGGGTGCAGATCAGTTCCGAACAACTACGGGTGGCTGTCGCGGATCTCGCGGGCACGATTGTATGGCGCGACGCCACACTGCATTACGGCGCTGCCGGAGTGCCCGCATCGATGGCGGACGCGATCGCCGCTGCGGTGCGGCAAGCGGTAAACGCGGCACCACCCGATGCGGAGTTGGTGCGCATCGCGGTCGCGATGGCGGGACCAGTCGGCGACGACGAGGCCCAAACCGTGCTCGCCGCACCGGATTTCGGCTGGCTGCGACCAGTCCGGTTGCGTGCGCTGATCGCCGCCAGGCTCCCGGAGGTGACCTGTCCGATCGACGTGATCAACGACGCGAACGCCGCCACACTCGCCGAGTACCACGCACATCCGCGACGCCCGCGTGGCGTGGTCTACATCGCCGCGGGCACCGGCATCGGTGGTGGGGTGGTGCTGGACGGGCATATTCACACCGGCAGCCACGGCATTGCCGGTGAGCCGGGCCATATGCCCGTCGCCATCGATGGCCCGGCCTGTGTATGCGGGGCGCACGGCTGTTTGGTGTGCTACGCGGGCCCCGAGGCGGTACTCACCGCCGCCGGTCTCGGCGATGTCTTGCGGCGCAACGGACTCGGGCCCGCCGCCGACCTGCTCGTCGAGGCCCTCGAACGCCGCGACGCGCAAGCACTCGCGGCAGTCGACATTGCCGGCCGGGCATTGGGCACCGCGATACTCTCGATTACCTCGCTGCTCGATCTCGACGAGATAATCCTGGGAGGTGCACTGGCGCAATGGTTTCCATGGCTGGATCCGGTGATCCGACACCAGTTCTCCGGCCGACGCGCACTGGTGCCCACGGCGGAACCAGACGTCACCCGAGCACTGCTCGGCGCGGACGCAGCCTTGCTCGGCGTCATCGAATTCGCCCGCCGAGCAGCACTTTCCGACCCCGCCACCGTGCCCCGCCGACACTCGATCGTACAGTCCTGATGGCTCTTGTCATGGACACCCGGGCGGGCTAGCCACCGCTACGAGGCCGCCCGCAAAGCCCGCGAAAAGGGCTGGATCTAGCCCGTCTTTGTCCGCTGTCGAGCATTCAGCGGACAGCGCGGCGGGTAACCGCCGTATATCGTCAGCGCAACGATCGATCGACGGGCGCGCCTGCTTTTTTCGCGGTGTGATGTTCGCCGATCTGGGCTGAGAGGGTGGGGCAGGGTGGGCGACGAGTCGCGCGATGGGGAGTTCGTATTGGCGTGGGCGGAATCGGTTTCGTTGGCGGCGATGCAGATCGCGATGATACAGGCGGATCTGGTGGCGACGCGGTCGGAGAACGACATCGTGGTGAAGGAGAAGGCTCGCGATGAGGCGGTGTCGGGGCTGCGTGCGATGCTGGCTGAGGACGAAAGCAGCATGGCGGGTTCGCAATTCGTTCGGGAGTTGATTGTGCTGGTCGAGTCCGATGTGGCGGAGTCGGTTGCGGAACGCATCGCAGATCACGGCTGGCAGACGTTGCAGGAGTTCGTCTCGCGCAGGAGCTCGTTGCTGATGATGGTTGACCTCGTGCTCTTCGATCCTTGGCCGGACAAGGCTCATTGGCATGCGCAGACTCGCCAAGAGTCGTTGCGCGCGTTGGTTTCATGTTTGCCTGAGGCGGGCGAATCCGATCTTGCGGCGATGCTCACCGAGCAAAGGGCTCTTGTTCGTCGGCTGCGCCGCAAGAACATTCGCTGGGGGCGAGTGGCGGTGGCGGGAGTGGTCGGGCTCGGTGTCGGAGTCGCCACGGCCGGCTGGGCCGCGCCGATCATCGGCACGGCGATCGGCACGGCCGCAGGGCTTTCCGGTGCGGCGGCGACCTCGGCCGGACTGGCCACTCTTGGTGGAGGGTCGCTCGCCGCGGGCGGATTCGGCGTCGCCGGTGGCACCGCGCTGGTGACCAGCCTCGGCGGTATCGCGAGTGCCGGGGTCGCGGCGACCGGTGCGCGGTGGACGCCATGGACGGCAGGGCAGGTCGTGATGGGGGCGATGCGGCTGGACCTGATCAACCGGGTTGTTCTCGCCGAAGAGACCGACAAGGACGAGATGCGGCGCCGGGTGGTGCTGGCGCTGCAGCAGCGCTTGGAGGAAGTGATCGCGGATCGTGCGGTACTGATCGCCAGGATCCGACGGCTCAATGCCGACAAGGCTCGACTTTCGGCCGAGAACCGTCGGTTGCGTGACGAACTCCGACAGCAGAGCCAACAGGCTGAAATATCCGCCGCCGCAATCGAAGTCGTGCTCGACCGTATCCCGGAGTCGGCGGACAGCTGACATGGACAACTCCGACGACGCGATCGATCGCAATCTCGACACCATCAGCAGGCGACTGGCCGAACTCGAGGCTGCCACCGAGCGGGCCCTCGTCGACGATGACCCCGATCTGCCGGTCGTTGCCGCCGCCCCGCCATCGACCTCGTATTCGGAGATGACGGAGCTGAACGATCGTATTCGACTCACTCGCGGCTGGTCCGAGACCGATCTCGACGCCGCGCTGACACCGGCGCAGCGCGCGCAGTTCGAGCAATGGCAAGCACGGCAGCGCATTGCCTGGGATCGTGACGACCTCGTGGCAGTCGGCATCGCCGGTCTCGTCGGAGCCCTCGCGGTGTGGTTCGACGCAACGGCTGATCACGCCGTCACCGAAACATTCACCTCGATCGGGCGCACTAAACGGATGCGGATATGGGAACGCGCGGGAAAACGTTTGGCGATCGACTACACCGGGCCCGGATTCGGCGGCCGGGCCCATCGTGTCCGATCAGCCGGGCACGACCTCGCGCGACCATTCGAGGCGCTGCGGCAAATCCGAAACGGCGAATTTCGAGGCGTGCGTTGGGATCACGGAGACAAAGCGGCGGTGTCGGTATCCGGACAATTCCGCAAGGTCGACTCTCCGGCCGATGCCTTGGTCCTGTGGGCCATGCACCTTGCTGCTGACCTGCTCACGCCGATGAGCCTGCCGCTGCCGGGATCGTCGCTGCTGTATGAGCTCGATAACCGTCAACTTCGGAGATTCGCGCACGCAGTTTATCTCGGTCCGTCCGCAGGCAATGGACTGAATATGCGATCAGGGATTTTGACCCCATCGCTGAGTGTCCTGGTGACCGAGGTTGTGATTCGGACACATGTGCACGCCAGGGCTTACACCGCGACCGGCAGCCCGGACCTCGACCCTCGACGCCAAACACTGCGTCAGGAACTTCTCCTTGCCGCCAACGCCCTCGTCGGCGCCGCATCGGTGGGAAAGGCGATCGCCCGATTCGTCACCCTGGACGACAAGCGTCGCTGGACCGCCGTGCGTCATGTGAATGTTCCGCAATTGCTTCGGATCGGCTGTCTAGCAGTCGAAAATGCCCACGGCATCCGTGGTCGGCTACAGTCGAACGCCGAAAGCTGGGACGAACTCGAACAATTGCTCGCTCCGGAAAGCTAGCCCGTCAGGCCGGAGAAGTCGCGGTGGGTTGTGTGGTTGCGGTCGACGCAGCTGCCTAGGGCGTGGTCGGGGTGTAGGCCTAGGTATTGGCGGCGGGTGCGGGTGCTCCAGGTGCGGGCGGCGTCGGAGCGGGTTTTGTAGAAGTTGGCGGTGTAGCCGCCTTCGTAGAGGCGCAGGAGTAGGTAGCCGCCTGGGTATTCCTTGACTGCGGCTACCTCTAGGAATTCGACGTTGATGCCGATGTTGGGGCGGCTCACGCGGTTTCGGTGGGTGTGGCCGCTGTGGTGTAGGAAGACGCCGGGGGCGTTTCGGTACAGGGTGTGTAGGGCGGCGGCGTTGGAAGGGTCTAGTACGAAGCCGGGGCCGCCTGGATTGCTCACTGCCGCATGGGAAGTCACGGGGTGGTGGCCGAAGATCAGGGTGGGGCGGTGGGGATCGGCGGCGAGGATCTCGCGCAGTCGATCTCGTTGCGGCGCAACGATGGTGCCGCCGGAGCCGGTGAGGCGGGTGGTGTCGAGGCCGATGAGGCGTAGGCCGCCGAGGTGGTATTCGACGAGTCGCTGACGGCTGTGGAAGACGGCGCCCCAGTGGTCTCGGGTTCGGCCGCGGTGGCGTTCCGGTTTGTCGTGGTTGCCGCGGCAGACGAAGTAGTCGCGGCCGAGTTCGCCCCAGGAGTCCAATCGTGCTCGTATCGCCCGTGATTGGTCGAGGGTGCCGGAGTCGGTGAGGTCGCCGGCGATGATGAGGTGGTCGGCGGCGCGGTCGGGGCGGCGTACGTCGTCGAGCAGGGCGTCCAGCATGAACTCCGGGTAGTGCAAGGTGTCGTGCCGCAAGCCGGTGGGGATGCCGCTGACGATGAGTCCGCTGGTGTGCTCGCCGTAGTGCACGTCGTTGGCGAGTGCGATGGTGCGCAACAGCCGGCCCGGCGGTGGTGTCGCGGTGGTGAAGATGCCGGTGGATTCGGGGGAGCCGGATCGCCTGGTCACCAGGGTGCGGGCGGGCACGGCGCGACGGCCGTTCGAGTAGGCCTCGAACCGGTAGACGCGCCCCGGCTCGAGGCCGTCGATCTCCGCGTAGTGATAGGCGGTGGCCCGGGAGTCGAGATAGCGGGTCCGCGCCGCGCCGAGGCCGTCGGCGGGCGCGATCCGGACCTCGGTATCGGCGGGCACCGGGCGCAAGCGTCCCGCGTTATCGCGGGCACGGGTCGTCCAGGTGAATATCGCCGAACTATCAGTCACGGTGACCAACTCGAGGTCCGAGGCGACCATCGAATCACCTTGTGCCCGAACCGAATCGGCACGTATCAGGGTGAGTCTCGGCGCTGGATAGAACGGTCTCTGCACGGTCACCGCGGCCGCGCCGGCCGCTACGTTCGCCAACCATGCGGTTCTGAGTCGTGGATCGAGCATGGGATCTCCGTCCGCCACTACCACTGTGACGGTACGGTCGGCAGTTGAACATGCCGGAGCCCGGATATGACAAAACAGCTTCCGGCAATTGCACAGTGGAAGTGGTCGCCGGACGAGATCGACCGGTCGCGGTCGCTACGCCATCCGTCGGTACCGACCTGCGGCGATCTCAAATATCAAGTGGCCCAGCCTATTCCCCGGATGAGCGCAGCACCAGCGGCAGATAGACGTCGTCGACGATCTCGATGATGACGTCATCGCCGACCGGCGTGCCGAACAACAGGAAGTGATTGCGCAGCAGATCGGTCGCCACCGTGGCCCGCCGCGAGCCAAGGACGGCCCGGTCGACCTCGCCGCGTTCGACCGCGCGCTCCAGCACGGCATGGATCGATGTCGGGCCGACCTTGTGCACCCGTTCCCGGATGAGCCTGCCGAGCTCCGGGTCGCGCGTCATCTCGGCGAGCAGGCCGCGCATGATGCCGCCGAATGGCGTGTCCATGGTGTCCGACACCTGGCGTAGCAGCGCGATCACGTCTGAGCGAAGCGAACCGGTATCGGGGACATCGACATTCGAGAGGCCGCCCACCTTGCACGCATCCATGACCAGTTCGGCGCGCCCGGGCCAGCGCCGATAAAGCACGGTCTTGCTGGTGCGCGCCCGGTTGGCGACCCGCTCCATGGTCAGTCCCTGGTAGCCAACGGCGGCAAGCTCTTCCAGCGTCGCCGTCCGGATGGCGCGCTCCAGTTCCTCGCCGCGCCGACGCGTGCCCTTGCGATATTCGTCCGTCGCGTCGACGGATTGCTGGACTTTCACTGGAAACCGGTCTCCTGAAAAACGTTGCGTCACTTGCGAAGACACCTTAACCTGAAAATAGAGTACCAAGAGTATCTTACGAACTCGAGGGGAACCGATGACTGACACTGTTGCGCCACCCCGTACCGACAACGCTCCCACCTTTCCGAGCGACCGCACCTGCCCGTACCACCTACCCGAGCAGTACACCCAACTAAGAGACGAAGAGGGTTCGCTGCGGCGGGTGACCCTCTTCGACGGCCGCCCGGCCTGGGTGGTCACCAAGCACGAGACCGCCCGCGCCCTACTCGCCGACCCGCGGCTGTCGGCCGATCGGACACACGACCACTTCCCGGCCACCTCGCCGCGTTTCCAGACCTTCCAGCAGACCCCGCCGGCCTTCATCAGCCTCGATCCGCCGGAACACGGCGCCAAGCGACGGATGCTGATCAGCGAATTCACCCTGAAACGCGTCAAGGGCATGCGCGCCGACATCGAAAAGATCGTGCACGGCTTCATCGACGACATGCTCGCCGCAGGCCCGACGGCGGACCTGGTCAGCCAGTTCGCGCTGCCGGTGCCGTCCTTGGTGATCTGCCGACTGCTCGGCGTGCCGTACGAGGACCACGAGTTGTTCCAGGACGCGAGCAGACGACTGGTGCAGTCGACGACCGCCGAGGATGCGATCGCCGCGCGCAACGAATTGGCCGTCTACCTGGACGGTCTGCTCACCAAGGCGCAGGCCGAACCGGGCCCCGGCCTGCTGTCCGCCCTGGTCACGGATCAATTGGCGCACGGTGAGATCGACCGCGACGAACTGGTGGCGACCGCGATCCTGCTGCTGGTCGCGGGCCACGAGACCACGGCGTCGATGACCTCGCTGTCGGTGATCACCCTGCTTGCGCATCCGGACCAGCACGCCGCCCTGCGCGCCGACCCCACGCTGATCCCGGGCGCGGTCGAGGAGCTGCTGCGCTACCTCGCCATCGCCGATATCGCGGGCGGCCGGTTCGCGAAGGCCGACATCGAGATCGACGGGCAGGTGATCAAGGCGGGCGAAGGTGTGCTCGTCAGCAATTCGATCGCCAACCGGGACGGTGCGGTGTTCGCCGAGCCGGACACCTTCGACGTGCACCGTTCGGCCCGCCATCACATCGCGTTCGGCTACGGCGTGCACCAGTGCCTCGGCCAGAACCTGGCCCGCCTGGAACTCGAGATAATCCTCGCGTCGCTGTTCGAGCGCATCCCGACACTGCGCCTGGCCGTGCCGGTCGATCAACTGAAACTGCGGCCCGGCAGCACCATTCAGGGCGTCAACGAACTCCCGGTGACCTGGTGACCGCGCCGAGCACGATAGGAGACCACATGCGAGTAACCGCCGACCGAAATGTCTGCATCGGCGCCGGACTCTGTGCGCTGACCGCACCCGGCGTCTTCGATCAGGACGATGACAACGGCCTGGTCAAGGTGCTCGACGCCGACCCGGATGCGGCCAGCGCGGCCGCCGTCCGCGAGGCGGCCGACATCTGCCCCTCCGGGGCCGTCGCGTTCACCGAGTAGACCGTCAGACGAAGGCGCTGAGTCCGGTGATGGCCCGGCCGACTATGAGGGTGTTCATCTCGCGAGTGCCCTCATAGGAGTAGATGGCCTCGGCGTCCGCGACGAACCGCCCGACATTGTGTTCCAGCAGAATGCCGTTGCCGCCGAGCAGTTCTCGGGCATATCCGACGGTTTCGCGCATCCGCACGGTGCACCACGCCTTGGCCAGCGAGGAGTGCCGGTCCTCGGCGCGGCCCTGGTCTTGCAGCTGGGACAGGCGGGCACACAGCGCCCAGGATGAGGTGATGTTGCCGAGCATCCGCACCAGCAGGTCTTGCACCAGTTGGAAACCCGCGATCGGGCGGCCGAACTGCTCCCGGTCCAAGGCGTAGCGCAGGGCGTTCTCGTAGGCGCCGCGGGCGCAGCCGACGGCCATCCAGGCCACGCCCGCGCGGGTCATTCGCAGCACGCTTGCGGTGTCACGGAACGAATTCGCTTGCTGCAGGCGATCTTTCTCGAGGACGCGCACGTCCGTCAGCGTGATGAGCGCGTTCTGCACCACCCGCAGCGCGATCTTGTCCTCGAGTTTCGAGGTCTCGAATCCTGGTGTGTCGTTGGCGACGACGAACCCCTTGACCTGTCCGTCGTCCAGGTCCTTGGCCCAGATGACGGTCAGGTCGCCGAAGGTGGCGTTGCCGATCCATTTCTTCTGCCCGTTGAGGATCCAGCTGTCGCCGTCGCGGCGTGCGGTGGTGCGTAGGCCACCGGAGGCTCCCGAACCGACCTCCGGTTCGGTGAGGCCGAAGGCGCCGATCCGGTCCATTCGCGCCATCTCCGGCAGGAAGCGCTGCTTCTGTTCGTCGTTGCCGCACAGGTAGATCGAGCCCATGGCCAGGCCGCCGTGCACGCCGGCGAAGGTGGCGATGGAGGGATCGGTGCGCGCGAGCTCCATGGCGACCATGCCGTCGAGGAGGAAAGATCGTCCAGGACAGCCATATCCGCGATAGGGAAGTCCCGCAAGTCCGAGATCCCGTAGCCCAGGGACGATTTCGAAGGGGAAGCTGCCACGTTGCCAGTGCCGATTTATGATCGGATCCACCTCGGTGGTCATGTACTTGCGTACCCCGTGCAGGAAGTCTTGCTCGTCGGGATCGAGCAGATCTTCGAGGGCGTAGAAGTCGGCGGTGTCGACGGGATCGGTTGTCATGGCTGATCTTTCCGGAATGTTTCGATGACGGGTGCCAGTTCGGCGGCGTTGGTGATGAGGTCGACGTGGCCGCCGTCGTGCAGGTGCAGCGTCGAATGTGGCAGCAGCCGATGCATGATGCGGGCGTTGACAATGGGAATGATGGGGTCGTCGGTGCCTGCCACGATCAGCGTCTGCTGCCGGATGAGGGGGAGGGCGAACAGGCTGGTCCATACCGAACCGGCCAGCAGTTGATGCAGGTAGCCGATCCGGGACCCGGCCATCAGCTGCCGATCCAGCAGGCGTTCGATGGTCTCGGGGTGGTTGCGTACGCTGCCGCCGTACAGTTCGGCGGCGATGCGCGCGGCATAGTGGTGGTCCAGGAATCGGCGGGGGGTCAGCATTTTCAGCAGCAGGGTCGGCCGTGCGGGCACCATCACCACGCCGGTACCGGTGGAGACCAGGATCAGGGCGCGACACCCACGCGGATACTGAAACGCGTACTGCTGGGCGAGCGCCCCGCCCCAGGACAGACCGAGGATGTCGACCTTGCCGCGGATGCCGAGCTTGCGCAGCACCAGCCGCACGGCCGCGGCGAGATAGGGAAACCCATACGGCAGCGGCGAATTCGGCGAACCGCCAGTTCCCGGTACGTCGAACCGGACCACGGTGGTCGCCGGATCGAGTTGCGCGACAAGCGGATCGAGCACTTCGAGACTGGCACCGATGCCGTTGCACAGCACCAGCGGCACCCCTTGTCCCCACCGCACCTGCACCCTGATCTGCTGGCCGAGCACCGCGAGTAGATGCTCCTCGTCGGTCGGCTCCGATGATTCGGAAGTGGTTGTCATAGCGTCACTTTCAGTGTTCGAGCACGTAGGTGCCCGGTGCGGTGGTCAGTGGCGGCAGTTCGGAAGTGCCGAGCGTGGTCGGCGCGTCCTTCTCCGCGCCGCTGCGATCACCAAGCCAGTCGGTGAAGTTCGGCCACCAGGAGCCCTGTTGCTTGTCCTCGCCGTGCAGCCAGGTGGCCGGGTCGGCGGCGTCGGGTGCGCCGATTCGGTAGGAGGCCTTGGGATTTCCCGGCGGGTTCACCAGGGCCGCGATGTGCCCGCTGGTGGAGAGCACGAACCGCAGATCCTTGGCGCCGAGCAGTCGGGCGCTGCGGTAGCAGGACTGCCACGGGGAGATGTGGTCGGCGATCCCGGCCACCACATAGGTGTCCACGGTGAGCGTCGAGAGGTCGACCGGTGTGCCGAGCATGTGGGCCTGGCCCGGCACGGTCAGCGAGTTGTGTACGCCTAGCAGCACCATGTCGCGGTGCAGCGCGGCGGCCATCCGGGTGGTGTCGGCATTCCAGAACAGCACGTCGAACGGTGCGGGATCGCGGCCCTGCAGATAGTTGTTGACCCAGTATCGCCACACCAGATCGGTCGGCCGCAGCCAGGCGAACACCTCGGCCAGCGCTCGCCCATCCAGATAACCCTTGCGGGCCGACAGCGCGATGGCGATCTCCGCGGTCTCCTCGTCGATGGCGGCGGCCGCGAATCCGGCGCGGGTCTGGTCGAGCACGGTCACCATGAGGGTGAGTCCGGCGAGCCGGTCGGCCTGACCGATGGCGGTCAGATGGGCCGCGGTCATCGCCGCGATGATGCCGCCGGAGCAGGACGCCTGCAGGTGGGTACGGTCGGATCCGGTGATCGCCTCGACGGCGTCGAGCGCGTCGATGATCGCCTGCCCGTACGCGTCGAAGCCCCAATCCCGTTGCTCAGCACCAGGATTACGCCAGGAGATGGCGAAGACCTGCTGGCCCTGCCGGAGGAAGTACTCGATCATGCTGCGGCCGGGCGCGATATCCATCACGTAGAACTTGTTGATCACCGGCGGCACCATGAGCAGCGGCACCGTCCGCACCGTCTCGGTCTGCGGCGCGTACTGGATCAGTTCGAACATCTCGGTGCGCAGCACCACCGAACCCGGTGTGGCCGCCACGGTTTCGCCGATCTGGAAGGCATCGGGCCGCACCATCGACGGCACCCGCGGCGACGCGGCCATGTCGGACAGGAAGTGCCGCAGCCCGCGCACCGCGCTGCGACCGCCGGTGTCCACCAGCGCTTTCCACGCCAGCGGGCTCAGTAGGGGATTGTTGCTCGGTGACAGGCCTTCCATCACGTTGTCGAGTACGAACCGCATCCATTCGGCGTCGCGCCAATCCAACTCGGCCTCGGCGAACAGGGCGTCGACAGTGCCGTTGGCGGCCAGGTAGGCCTGCATCGAACGCTTGAACAGCGGGTTGTCCCGCCAGGCCGGATCGTCGAAGCGCCGGTCGCCCTTCACCGGAGCGCGGTCGGAATCGCCGCGGGCGATGGTCGCCAGTTCCCGGCCGAGCGTGCCGACCCGATCGGCGACGGTGCGGGGTTTCCTGGCCAGCGCGAGACCGAGCCTGGTCCACGAGGTGTTCGGCAGCATGCGGCGTCCGACGCCGATGGCCGAACTGGTGAGCAGCAGATCCAGCGGAGCGGCGAGTTCGTCGGCATCATCGATGGTGGTGGTCATGGTGGTTCTCCTCGCGGGCGCGGCGGCGGCCTGACTGCCGGGTGCGCGGCGGCGGTGACACGCGGTACGGCCTTCGATGCCTGCGGCGGCGGTGTCGACGGGCATCGGATCGTCCATGGAGCGCTGGGCGGCGGTGCTGTCGCGCTGCGGTGGAATTCGATGAGGAGAACGGTAGATCCGAATCGGCGGCGTGCCATTGTGCCCGGAGGACGAAGTGCGTGGCGATCTTTGTCCCGGACGGTCAGGGCGCTTCCGGTCGCAGCACCGCCGCGCCGTAGCAATGGCACAGCAGCAGCGCCAGTTCCACGTCGAGCCGGTCCGCGTCGATCGGCCGGCCGCGTCGCGAAATCGCCCTGCCCACCCGGTATTTCACGGAGTTGAAGTGCAGGTCGAGTTCGACGGCGGCGGCCTTGTAGCTGGATCCGGTGCGCAGGAAAACCCGTAGCGTATCGCGCAGTCGCGCGTCGTTCTCGTTGTCGGCGGCCAGGTCGCCGAGGATCTCGTCCACCCACTCCCTGGCCGCGGCGATATTGCCGCCAAGCAGCGCCGCGGCCGCCACGCCGGGATCGTCGGCCGCGATGATCCGTTGCGCGGGAAGCCCGCTCGTCACCGCGACCGACCAGGCGGCCTGGGCCTGCCGGTGCGAGCGCCGGAACCCGGCCAGGCCCGGCGCGGGCTCGCCGATCGCCAGCCACGGTGCGCCCGGGCGGGTTTCGGCGAAGGCCCGGATCGTGGCGACGGTGTCCGGGCGGGCGGCCCGGTACGGCAGCCAGGCCCACCCGCTGCCCTGGTCGGCCGCCACGAACAGCGGATTGGCGCCGGTGCCGACCGCTTCGGCGAGTTCCCGGAGATACCGTTGCAGCAGGCCGAGCAACTGATCGCGCGCCGCGCCGTCCTCTCCGGTATCCGGAAACCACATGACCAGCGCGACGTGCTGCCAGTGCAGCGGGTAGCGGATGGACTCGGTGGCGGCATCCACATCGACGGGCTTGCGACCCACGAGCACCTCGCGCACCCGCAGTGCCCGATTGCTGTTCTGGCTCTCCAGCCACTGCTCGCGTTCGCTCTGATAGATGGCGACGACCTGCTGGGTGATCGAGTCGATGTATTCGAACAGGATGGTGGTGATGGTCTCCACCACGCTGATCCGATCCTCCGGCGGGATGCCGACCGCGCGCAGCTCGGCGAAGACGAAATCGGTCATCCGGCGTTGCCCGAGCCGGTAGGCGCGAATCAGCGCGGTGACCGGAACACCGTGCTGGGCAAGGCGTTTGGCGTACTCGATGGCGGCGGCGGGCGGCTGGATGCGGGCCACCGGAATGTCGTGGCGCAGCGCGTGCAGCAGGGTGTCGACATTGCCCTCGACGCTGGCGCCGAGCAGTTCGACGGTGCGCGAATCGCCACGCAGTTCCGGGATGTCGTCCTCTAGGCCATGTCGCAAGCTCGCGCTGATCTGCGTCACCCGCTCATTGAGGCGGGCGGCGATCCCCGCTACATACGGGCGCACATCGACATCGGCGTCGCGACGAATGCTCGTCACGTCTCCACGGTAGAAGCCGCACGGCCGGTTGGCTGGCGAATCGGTGGTTCTTGTTCCCCGAGGACAACGGGGTCGGCGAAGTTCGTCGGCGCACGACGGAGCCGCGAACGCCCTGGATTTCTACCGTTGTCGGCATTCGCTCGCCCGCTTTCCCGAGGACAGCCCATGAATCTGACAACTCTGCCCGATCGCCGAGCCGACGCGATGCCCACCGCGCCCGCGCTCGCCGATGACACCGTGACACTGGACAACGCCCAGTTCCTGGCGGCCGTGCGCCGAGCCGCCGGCGCGCTGAGCGCCGCGGGCGTCGTCGCCGGTGACGTGGTCGCGGTCATGCTCCCCAATACCGCGGGTTTCGTCGTATCGCTGTTCGCCGCATGGCGACTCGGTGCGGCGGTGACGCCCATCAACCCGTCGCTCACCCCGATCGAGGCGGGCTACCAGATCGCCGACGCGGACGCGAAAGTGCTGATCGCCGAACAGCGCCCGGACTTCACCGCGCCGGTCGAGACCATCATCCCGGTGGCCGACCTCGGCACCGCCGAACCGGGATCCCCGGCTTCCGTCGAGGTCGGCGACGATGCCCTGGCCCTGCTCATCTACACCAGCGGCACCACCGGCCGCCCCAAGGGCGTCATGCTCGATCACGCCAACCTGAACGCCATGTGCGCCATGGTGATCGAGGCGTTCGCGCTCACCGCCGCCGACCGCAGCCTGCTGATCCTGCCGCTGTTCCACGTCAACGGCATTGTGGCCGGGACACTTTCGCCGCTGCTGGCCGGCGGGCAGGCCACGGTGGCCGGGCGGTTCAGCGTGCGGACCTTCTTCGACCGCGTCGAACAGAGTCGCGCCACCTACTTCTCGGCGGTGCCGACCATCTACACCATGCTGTCGGATCTGCCGGACGAGGTGCGGTCCGACACGTCCTCGGTTCGCTTCGCCGTCTGCGGCGCCGCGCCGGCCAGCGTCGAACTGCTCACCAAGTTCGAGAACCGGTACGGCATACCGATCATCGAGGGCTACGGCCTGTCGGAGGGGTCCTGCGCGAGCACGATCAATCCGCTGTACGGCCCGCGCAAGGCGGGCACGGTCGGAATCCCGTTGCCGGGGCAGCGCATTCGGATCGCCGAGCGGGACGGCACCCCGGTCCCCGACGGCGCGGCCGGTGAGGTGCTGGTATCCGGACCGAATGTCATGCGCGGCTACCTCAATCGACCGGACGAGACGGCGCGCACCATCGTGGACGGCTGGCTGCACACCGGTGACGTCGGCCGCGTCGACGAAGACGGCTACCTGGTGCTCGTCGACCGCGCCAAGGACATGATCATCCGCGGCGGCGAGAACATCTACCCCAAGGAAATCGAGACCGTCGTCTACCAGCTGCCCGAGATCGCCGAGGCGGCCGTGGTCGGCCGGGCGCACGCGGTGTACGGCGAGGAGCCGGTGCTCTACGTCTCGCTCAACACCGGCGCCGCGCTCGACACCGAGAAGATCCAGGCGCACGTGCGCGAGGCGCTGTCGAAATACAAGCTCCCCGTTGCCATCACGATTCTCGACGACCTGCCGAAGAACCCCGTCGGCAAGATCGACAAACCCACCCTGCGGCGGGTCGCCGCCGACCAGTCCTGAGTTCCGCCCGCATCGACAAGGAGTAAGACCATGGGATTCACCAAACCCGATCTGCCGCAGGTAGATCCAAAAACGTTCCTGCGTGAGCCACTGATGGAGCGGATGCGCGTGCTCGCCCTGCATTGGGCTGAGCACGGATTCGGCTCACCTCGCATGGTGCACAGCATCTATATCCTCAAGCTGGTGGTGCTGTACGCGCTCGGCGGCATCATCGTCGCCACCGCGACCTCGGATCTGCCTGCCTTCTGGCATGTTTCGCAGTGGTGGGATCAACCGATCGTCTATCAGAAGGCGGTGCTGTGGACGGTGCTGCTGGAGACCGTCGGCATCGCGGGCTCGTGGGGGCCGCTGGCGGGCAAGGTGAAGCCGATGACCGGCGGCATTCTGTTCTGGGCCCGGCCGGGCACCATCAGGTTGCGGCCGTTCAAATGGCTGCCGCTCACCGCGGGCGATCGACGTTCCCCGATCGATGTCGTGCTGTATGTGGCACTGCTGGTCAGTGTCGCGATCCCGCTGTTCGCCCCCGGCGTGCACAGTGCTTCGCTGTCGGAAGCCGTGCCGGACAACGCTTCCGGCCTGGTGCGGCCTGCTTTGCTCATCGCCCCGATCGTGCTGCTCATCCTGAACGGACTGCGCGACAAGACCATCTTCCTCGGCGCCCGCGGCGAGCAGTATCTGCCCGCGCTGATCTTCTTCGCCGCACTGCCGTTCGTGGACATGATCATCGCGCTCAAGCTGCTGATCCTGATCGTCTGGGTCGGTGCGGGTGTCTCGAAGTTCGGCAAGCACTTCTCGCTCGTGGTGCCGCCCATGGTGAGCAACAGCCCGTCCGTGCCGTTCGGCTGGGTCAAGCGGGCGCATTACCGCGACTTCCCGCGCGACCTGCGGCCCTCGCGGGTGGCCGACATCATGGCGCATGTCGGCGGTACCACCATCGAGGTGATCGCGCCGCTGGTGCTGTTCTTCTCGACCAACATCTATCTCACCATCGCCGCGGCGGCGGTGATGGTGATCTTCCACCTGTTCATCGTCTCCACCTTCCCCCTTGCCGTGCCGCTGGAATGGAATGTGCTGTTCGCCTACGCGACGATCTTCCTGTTCCTCGGCTTCCCGAACTGGCACGGCTACGCGCTCACCGACATCTCCTCGCCCTGGTTGGCCGTGCTGCTCATCGCCGCGCTGCTGTTCTTCCCGATCCTGGGCAACTTCCGGCCGGACAAGGTGTCGTTCCTGCCGTCCATGCGGCAGTACGCGGGCAACTGGGCCTCGGCGGTCTGGGCCTTCACGCCCGGCGCGGAGGCCAAGCTGAACAAGGTGACGCGCACCGCCAAGAACCAGGTCGATCAGTTCGTCGAGTTCGGCTACGAACCGGAGTGGGCCGAGGTGACCATGCAGCAGGTCATCGCCTGGCGCACCATGCACAGCCAGGGACGAGGGCTCTTCTCGGTGTTGCTGAAGAACCTCCCCGATATCGACAGCAGGACCGTCCGCGAGGGTGAGTTCCTGTGTAACTCGTTGATCGGCTTCAACTTCGGTGACGGCCATCTGCACAACGCCGATTTCATCGCCGCGGTGCAGCGCGAGGCGCAGTTCGAACCTGGTGAGGCCGTGGTGGTCTGGGTAGAATCACAGGCCTGGGGGAGCAAAATGCAGCATTATCAGGTCATCGACGCGGCGCTCGGTGTGATCGAGCGGGGCACCTGGCGGGTGTCCGACGCGGTCGCGGAGCAGCCATGGCTGCCCAACGGCCCGATCCCGTTGTCGGTCAACTGGACTCGCGCGGCGCGGCAGCAGGTGCGCGGCGAGCAGGAGCACGGACGCGGAGCACTGGCATGACCACCGCGACCGTGGTGGGCGGCGGGCCCAACGGACTCGCCGCCGCGGTGGCCCTGGCCAAAGCCGGGGTGCAGGTGACGGTGCTGGAGGCCGCCGACGAGATCGGCGGCGGGACCCGCACCCGCGAGGCGCTGCTGCCCGGCCTGCTGCACGATCAGTGCTCGGCGACGCATCCGATGGCCGTCGGCTCGCAGTTCCTCAACGAACTCGGGCTCGAGCGTTACGGATTGGCCTGGCGCACTGCGGAAATCGATTGTGTGCACCCGCTCGACGGTGGCCGGGCGGGGGTGCTGCACCAGTCCGTGACCGACACCGCCGTCGGGCTCGGCCGGGACGGCTCCCGGTGGCGGGCGCTGTTCGAGGGGCCTTCGAACCGCTATGACGTACTGGCCGAGGACATCATGCAGCCGTTGCTGCGGCTGCCCCGGCATCCGCTGACGCTGGGCCGGTTCGGTATACCGACCGTCCTGCCCGCTTCCACGCTGGCGCGGATCTTCCGGACCGACGAGGCTCGCGCGCTGTTCGGCGGCGTTGCGGCACATGCCTTTCGGCCGCTGCACACCCCGTTGTCCTCGGCCATCGGGCTCGGCATCCTCACCGCCGGGCATCGGCACGGATGGCCGGTGGCGGCGGGCGGATCGCAGTCGATCACCAACGCGCTCGCCGCGCTGCTCACCGATCTGGGCGGCAAGATCGAGACCGGCACCCGGATCGAGGCCGTCGCTCAGCTGCCCGCCGCCGATGTGACGATGTTCGACCTCGCGCCCGACGCGGTGGCCGGGATTCTCGGTGACCAGTTGCCATCGCGAATTGCCAACGCCTACCGGCGATTCCGACAGGGGCCGGGCGCTTTCAAGGTCGACTTCGCCATCGAGGACGGCGTGCCGTGGACCAATCCGGCGGCGCGCCGGGCCGGGTCGGTGCACGTCGTCGGCGACTATGCCGAATTGGCCGCCGCGGAACGTGACGTGCACGCGGGACGGATGCCGGAACGGCCGTTCGTCCTGGTCGGGCAACAGTATCTGGCCGATCCGCAGCGTTCGGTAGGCAACGTGCACCCGCTGTGGACCTACGCGCACGTGCCGAACGGGTACACGGGTGACGCGACGGACGCGATCACCACGCAGATCGAACGGTTCGCGCCCGGTTTCCGCGAGCGCATCGTCGGCTACACCGTCCGCAGCACCACCCAGATGGCCGCGTACAACCCCAACTATGTCGGCGGGGACATCATGACCGGGTCGAAGGACATCCGGCAGCTGGTGTTCGGTCCGCGAATCACGCTGTCGCCGTACAGCATCGGCGTGCCCGGCAGGTACATCTGCTCGGCGGCCACCCCGCCGGGACCCGGCGCGCACGGTATGTGCGGCGCCAATGCGGCCGCGGCCGCGCTCGATCACCTGCGTCGCTGATCGCAACCGATTCGCCGATGAGCTGCGCAAGATCACCGCGCCGCACGGTGCGTCCGTGTCGGCGCATCGCGGCAACGTCGGCTCCGCCGAGGACTGCCGTCGCACCATCGCCGAGGTCATCGAAGCCCATGGGCGACTGGATATTCTGGTCAACAACGCGGGCATCACCACGGACAAGGAGGCCGCCGCCGCGGTCTCCGATCGTGGCATTGTGGACTGGGTGAGCACATTGCCCTTTGCCACTGACAACGATTTTCGCGTTTGGCGATACGGGGTCGGACACAGTGAATTATTGTTGCGCAGCCTCGGCTTTGGGGGTTTCGAGTGTCGCGACGAGATCTGTTTCGAAGGCGTGGAGCGGATGGAACTGGACTCGCGCTTTACCGGTGGGTTGACCATCACGCCCGTGTCCAGCCACGGTGACTTGGATGACGGTGCCGCTATGCCTTTGTTGCTGTTGGAGCTGGTGGGTGGCGCGTTCGGGGCTGGTTTCGTCGCGTGTAGCAAGGTCACCGCTCGGCGCTTCCAGCGGGAAGGTGATGGCGTCGGGTGCGGCAGCGTGCTGTTCTCGGAGAATGCCGGTGACTCGGTGCACGGCGTCGGTGGCCTACCTCCCGGACCCGGTGCGCCGGCTTTCGGTCTACCGGTGCTACGCAGGTTCGCGCCGGAAAAGCGCACGACAGCGCGGTTCCCGCCGCCGCGGACCGGTGGAGGTCACGGGCAGGTTGCCGGCGACGACGATGAGGCTCGTGGCTAGATTTCAAGCACCGTCAGCGGCTGATGGCGACGTAGAAGGCTTCGGTTACTTGGTGTTGGGTTAGGGGGCCGCGTTCGCCGCCTAGTTGGACGGTCCAGCCGGTGGGTTGTTGGGTGATGGCGGGGCCGGTTGGTGGGGCCCAGATTGCTTGGAAGCCGTTGCCGGGGCAGAAGTAGTAGCCGACGTAGGTGGGGTTGGCTTCGGGGGTGGACCAGGAGCCGCCGTTGCGGAGGCGGCATTTGGTGCCGTTGTCGAGGATGAGGGCGATCGGCTGGGGGGTTTGGGGGGCGTGGACGACGCCGGTTCGCACGGTGGTGGTGGCGTAGCGGGTCAGGTGGTTGGTGAAGGGGTCTATCAGGCACAGTGCTGTTGGTCTGTTCGGCACTGTTACGCAGCTGTCGGCTGCGGCGGCGGTGGGGGCGCAGCTGAGGATGTTGTCTGTGGTCGCGCTGGGGGAGGGTTCGTTGTAGGAGCAATCGATGGGTGGGGATCCGGCCTTGTCGTCGACCTCCCAGCCTGTGGTTGGTGCTCCTTGGGCGTCAAAAGGGGTGAGGGTGGTGATCTTTGGGGTGTTGGATCGGGCGTCGACTTGTTTGCCCAGTGAATCGGGCACGGCAGTGGTGCTCGTAGCGGTCGCTGTCGACGGAGTGTCGCTGCGCGGCAAGAGCACTATGAGGGCTACTGCAGCCGCGAAGACAATTGCGCTGATCACCAGCATCCATCGGACCGTCCGAGTCATCAACGTCTCCTAGATGGCCGACTTCGGAAAAAACAGGCTTCAAGTGTGTACTCCTCGGTGGGAGTTTCGGGTCGGATATTTGGACGACACCGAATCAGTGTCGATCGGCGCCGACTGGGTATCGCGAAGGCGTGACTTTTGATCTGACACCGACCGCGGCGCAGCATGACCTGGCCAAGCGGGCGCATGGGTTTGCGGAAGACTGCATCCGGCCGGTGGCGGCCCATTATGACCGGGCACAGGAGTTTCCGTGGCCGGTGTTGGAGGAGGCGGCTGAGCGCGGGTTCTATAGCCCGTTGTTTTATCGCGACCTGATCGGTGATCCGTCGGGCTTGTCGTTGCCGATGTTCATGGAGGAGTTGTTCTGGGGGTGTGCGGGGATCGGGCTGGCGATTGTGATGCCCGCGTTGGCTTTGTCGGCGATCGGACAGGCGGCGACACCGGAGCAGATGTTGCAGTGGGCGCCTGAATGTTTCGGCACGCCTGGGGACTTGAAGCTTGCGGCGCTTGCCATCTCGGAACCCGAGGGCGGTAGCGACGTGCGCAATCTGCGTACCCGGGCGGTCCGGGATGGTGACGACTGGGTGATCGACGGTCACAAGATGTGGATCGGCAATGGTGGTATCGCCAATGTGCATGTGGTGAACGCGGTGGTGGATGAGGAGCTTGGGCATCGGGGGCAAGCGTTGTTCGTGGTGCCGGGGGGTACGCCCGGGTTGGAGCTGGTGCGCAAGCTCGACAAGATGGGTTGTCGCGCCTCGCATACGGCGGAGTTGAAATTCAACAGCGTGCGCGTACCGGCGGAGAATCTGCTCGGGGGAGTGGACAAGCTCGAGCATGCACTGGCCAAGCGGCGGGAGGCGGCGCGTAGCGGTGGTCGGTCGGGTTCGGTGACGTTGGGGACGTTCGAGCAGACGCGTCCGATGGTTGCCGCACAGGCGCTCGGAATCGCCAGGGCCGCTTTGGAATACATGACCACCTACGCGAACCACCGCGAGGCCTTCGGTGCGCCGATCATCGACAATCAGGGCATCGCCTTCCCGATCGCGGACCTGGCCACCCAGATCGATGGCGCGCGGCTGCTGACGTGGCGCGCCTCCTGGATGGCGGCCAGCGGTGTGCCGTTCGAGCGCGGCGAGGGATCGATGGCGAAGCTGGCGGCCAGCGAGGTGGCGGTGAAAGCCACCGAACGCGCGATCCAAACGCTGGGTGGCTGGGGATACATCACCGACCATCCGGTGGAGAAGTGGTATCGAGATGCGAAGCTGTACACCATCTTCGAGGGCACCAGCGAGATCCAGCGTGTCGTCATCTCCCATGCGCTCGGCGCGGCCGAGGGCAGGCCGCCGCTGCACGTCGATCTGGAGCCGTCGGGTGGCCCGCTGAACAAGATGTTCGGCCGCGGCACCGAGGTACGCAGTAAGGCCGCGGCGGCGGCGCTGGATATGCGCGATCGTGTGCCCGGCCCGATCATGAAGGCCGCGTTGAAGATACTTCGCCCACCCCGCTGAACCGCCGCGGCGGGCCATTCCGTGCAGACATGCACCGTCTGCATTGTTGCCGGAACCGCCAGATCCTGAACAAGATTCGCCGAACCCGGATGCCCCTGGTGGGGGGTTTTCGGTGATTGTCTCCGCGCGTAGCGTCGCAAGGCGCGATGATCGGGTGGATTCGATCGAATGGTGAGGACACCATGGACTCTGCGCTGGTTTCTGTCGGGCTGCCCGTGGTTTTGGTAGTAATCATGTTCGGCCTCGGACTTTCGCTCACTGTCCACGACTTCACGCGAATCGCGAAAAGCCCCAAGGCGGTCGCCATCGCGTTGGGGTGTCAGCTGGTGGTGTTGCCACTGGCCGCCTTCGGTCTGGTCCTGCTGTTCGATCCGTCGCCGCTGCTCGCGATCGGGGTGATGCTGCTCGCGGCGTCGCCCGGTGGGACTGCGGCGAATCTGTTCAGCCATCTGTTCCACGGCGACGTCGCACTCAATGTGTCGCTCACCGCGGTCAATTCGGTGATCGCGGTCGGCACTGTACCGGTGATCACGAACCTCGCCATCGACTACTTCGACCCTGACGGCGCGGCCGCGGTGGGATTGCAGTTCGGCAAGGTCGTTCAGGTGTTCTCGATCGTGTTGATCCCGGTGGCGCTCGGCATGCTGGTGCGCCGGTGGTCGCCGACCTTCGCGGATCGAATGGACCGTCCCGTACGCATCGGCTCCGCGCTCACCCTGACCCTCGTGATCACCGCGACGATGGTCGACCAGCGCGCCGACATCATCCCGTACATCCGGGCGGTCGGGATCGCCATGATCCTGTTCTGTCTGATCAGCCTGACCGTCGGTTACGTCGTGCCCCGCGTGCTCGGCGTCGAAGGCCGCCAGGCGATCGCCTGCTCGATGGAAGTCGGCATCCACAACGGCGTCATCGCCATCACGATCGCCATCAGCGTGTTGGACAGCACCGAAATGGCCATACCCGCAGCGGTTTACGGGGTCGCGATCTTCCCCCTGGCCGCAGGCTTCGGCTGGCTGGTCGCCCGGCGCCAAGCGCGAGACGATGCGGTCGAGACACGGCCCTCAGTAGAACCTTCGGCGCACCAGCCGGTTTCGAGCCGCCGCACCGAGGACGACTCGAAACCGTCGAGCTGAAACCGGCTCTCACGAGGATCAGTCGCGATTACGGCTTTCCCGCCCCGGAGAGCTCGAAGGCTTCGGGTTCGGGGTGTCGAGTCGCACGCCAGTAACTCGTGCCGGTGCCCGGCCAGGACTGCCGATTGCGGCCGGTGTGGTCGAGGAACCAGCTGTGGCAGCCGCCGGTCACCCAGACGGATCTGGTGAGTTTGCTTTGCACCCAGTGGTTGAAAGTGCGCTGCACACCGTCGTTCACCTCGAACCGGGTCGAACCGCTCTTGTCCATCATGCGCAGACATTGCGCGATGTAGCGGACCTGGGCTTCGATCATGAACAGGATCGAGACCGCGCCGCCGCCGGAGTTCGGGCCCATGATCATGAAGAAGTTCGGGAAACCCGCGACCGTCATGCCGAGGTAGGCCTCGGTGCCATCGCGCCAGGCCTCCTGGATGGTGAGTCCGTCCCGGCCGACGATGTGCTCTGTGGCGCAACGGTTGTCGGTGGCGAAGCCGGTGCCGAGAATGACCACATCTACTTCGTGCAGTTCGCCGTCCGCGGTGCGGATGGCGGATTCGGTGAACTCGTCGATGTCGGCGGTCACCAGGTCGACATCGGGTCGCTGCAGGGCCGGATAGAAATCGCTGGAGAACAGGATGCGCTTGCAGCCGAAAGTGTAGGTGGGGGTGAGCTTTTCGCGCAGTTCCGGATCGGGCACCTGCTTGCGCAGATGATGCAGCGACAGCCGTTTGAGCAGGAAGTTCAACCGCGGATGGAAGTAGCCGAAGACCGGCGCCTCGTGCATCAAGAACGAGCCGGTGCGGTAGATCCGCATCAGGCCGGGGAACGCCTTGAACAGGCGCAGCTCGACGTTGCTGACGGGACGGTCCATTTTCGGCAGCACCCAGTGCGGATTGCGCTGGAACACCGCGACATGTGCTGCGGCATCGGCGATCTGGGGCGCGAGCTGCATGCCGCTGGCACCGGTGCCGATCACCGCGACCCGTTTGCCGGTGAGATCCACCGAGTGATCCCATTGGGCGGAGTGGAACACGGTGCCGGTGAAGCTGTCGCGTCCCTTGAAATCCGGGATGTAGGGCTTGTGCAGTGCGCCGTGCGCGGCGACCACGGTGCGCGGCCGATATTCGTCGCCGTCCGCGGTACGCACCACCCACCGGTCACTGGCGGCCTCGAATTCGTACGACACTACCTCGGATTGGAACCGGATATACGGTTCGAGCTCGTAGTCCTTCACGACGCGCCGGATGTAATCGAGTATCTCCGGCTGGCCGGCATACAGCCTGCTCCAGTCGGTGTTCGGCGCGAACGAATACGAATACATCATCGACATGACGTCGCAACCGCATCCGGGATAGGTGTTGTCGCGCCAGACCCCGCCGACGCCGTCGGCCTTCTCCAGCACGACGAAATTGCGTTCGCCCGTTTCCAGCAACTTGATTGCCATCCCGACACCGGCCAATCCGGTGCCGACGATGAGAACGTTCGGATGCGCCGGGCTCACCGGATCGATGGATGCCATTGTTCCCCTTCACGTGCTGCCGACTCCGACAACGGCATCGATGCCGACGATAGAACCGACACGATTACACCACAGGGGAGCGCATGACGTACAGAAAAATGTTCATGCAGTGAAGCTATGCGTAGGCGCGCGTACCTTGGGCAGCAGTGACGGTGGTCGTGTGCAGCAGCACCTTCGCGGGCTGCCACAGCCGAAGCATCGTCTGCTCGTCGGGCAGGTCGGCGCCCCGTGCGGCGGGCTCTCCGGTCGGTTCACCACCGCCGTCGGTGAGCCGCTGCGCCGCCATGACCAGTTCGGCGACCATGCGCAGGTGTTCCTGGTCGTCCTCGTCGACCGTCGTCTCGATCAACTCGTCGACCGTGGTCGGCAGCGGCAGCACGTATCTGGCCACGATCTCGGCCGCATCGTGGATCTCCATCCGCCTGCGGTGCAGCCGCTCCTGCGGTGAAACGTTCCAGCTGTCCGCCCGTTTCAGCTGGAACACCACCTGGGGTGCGGCGGACGTCAAGTCCCGCCAGATCGGATAAATCCTGCGCGCGGCACGTGATTCGCCATCAAGCCGCAGCAGCTGCACGACGGCCTGGGTCGAGGACGGGATGAACACCGTGACCAGGGCGACGAAGATGAACAGCCCCGGCTCACCCGAGGCGAAGCCATCGGACACGGTGTTGTAAATGCTGTACGTGAATTGGTTGCCCGCGCCCGCGAAGTCCAGGATCGCGGATACCGCCATCAAGCAGACGGGCAGCGAGCTGGCGATGCCGAAACAGACCAGGGTGGCCACCGTGATGCGCTCCCACAGCGTGGTCGTCCGCCACACCGTGCCCCTGATCTTCAAAACATAGTAATAGCACGAAACCAGCACTGGCAGAGCCGAATACAACGCGATGTAGATGCCGTACCGCCATCCGCCGTACTCGGCGATGGACGCCATGCCGTGTGCCCGGGCCGGCGCGCTGAGCACCACGAAGGCCAAGCCGATGGCCGCCGACAGTCCGAGCACCATCCGGAACTGGATGCGGTAACGCACCGGGCCGTTCTCGTGCAGCAGGGCCATCCCGAGTCCGAACGCCCAGGCGGTGACGGTGAGCCAGTGCCAGGTGTCGAACACGGTGGGCAGGCCGCCGGGGATGACCCTGGCCACGTGCCGGGCGAAGACCGGTTCGCGCAGGAAGGCGGCCGCCGCGTCGAAGCCGAGCAGGGTGTTGATCAGGCGGCCGAAAATGGACGTGTGCAGGGTCAACGCGAGCCGGATCAGCGTGATGACAACGATGAAGACCGTCGCGGAGATGGTGAGCCCGGCGGGCATGTGGTCATGCGGCCACATGGGCGCTACAGCTCTTTCAACATCGGGTCTCGGCGCGGTCCGACCGTCCTGGCCCGGAAGCCGATCAGGGTCGCCAGCAGCTCGGCCTCATACTCTTCGATCGACGCGTAACTGGACGCACCGCGGGCGGCGCGCACGGTGGACAGGTCGATCTCGTGGTTCAGCGGCACCCCACTCGTCAGCGTCGACCACTCCACCGCGGAGATCGACGTGTCCTGCCCATGATTCAGCAGCATGTGGCTGACCTCGTGCAATGCCACGTGCAGTTCGACGGCCGGATCGGAGGACTGCCGCAGAAAAATCACGTCGTAGCCCTTACACGCCAGCCACAGTCCGCACAGCCCGACCGGAGCGGTGGGCGGCAGCAGCAATCGCACGATTCGCCGCCCGCGCATCCGCTCGACCGAGGCGATGAACTCCTCGATGGTCCAGTCGGCCGGAAGTTCGAGACGATCGACCACGGCTTGCAGGCGGGCGCGCGTGGAGATCTTGCCTCGGGTCGGGTTCCACCCGAGGGTGGAGACCTTTCGCCGGAACAGTCTCAACATGTCACTTGCCTCCTCGTCCGAGTGAGGCGATCCGCGCCGATGGTGTCCGGTTCGCCGGCATAACCGCTGGTGCGAGCTGCAGCGTCGAGGCCGTCGGAATGCGGATCGTATGCGTTCACGATTTCCTCCCCCGAGCACCTGGAGATCTTCAACCTTGTTATCGCGCACAACAGCGGCATCGTTGCCGCCGGCGCAATGTTTTCGTCGAAGACGTCCGGTTCAACTCCGAAGCGCGACCTTGTCCATTGTTCCGGATGTCTTCAGGTGGCCGGCATGTCGACACACGTCGAGTCACTCATCGTCGACTTGCCGGGCTGGCTAATAGCCTACCTGTCACCCGCGCTTCGCGTACTTGTAATTGTGCGGTCAAGGGGAATTGATTGTGCCGTTGACCTGGTCAGATATAGATAACGGCGGTGCTGGAACGGCTTGTGCCGCAGCGGCGGTGGAAGATCAAGTGCAGGTAGAACGCCGAAACGGCGCGGCGCCGCGCAGGTTTCGACCCCTCCGGCGCACGGTCGAAGACAGCGTGCGACCGCCGCTGATCGCGTACCGGACCGGAGGCGAACTCGGGATCTGTTGTGTCTCAGTCGGTGTCGGCGTGCAACCTGCCCAACGTAGGAACCTTGACGCCGGTCGGCGCGATCGGTCCCGATCCGCTGTATCCCAGGCATATCGAGTCCGCGGGCTGCTGGCGCCGGCTACGTCTGTGGGTTGTCGTCTCGGCCGGCTTCGTGCCCGGGATGCCCGGGGTCGGCGGTATTTTGCAGCGCCTGAAGTAGCCGGTCGATCGCCGTTTTGGGGAAGATGAGCTGGTAGCCCTCGGTGTGGCTGCGGGCCCGTTTCAACTCGATGCCGAGGCGGTCGAGCTCGGTCACCAGATCCACCACGGACCGATGCTTGCGCGTGAGGTTCTGTAGCGCGCTCACGCCACTCTCGACATCGTCGTCGTCCACCAGCACTGCCGTGGCGGGTCGTTCGTCAGCGGGAGGGACCAGCGTGCCGCCGTGGTACAGCGCCGAGGTCGCGCTCCCGGTCGGCAGACCGAGGGCCTCGAGTGCCCGGTTGTACTTCGCCTCGGTGGTCGCGCTGATCGTGTCGACCTGCCCGCTCTCGATGCGGGACTGGACATTCCGGGTAGGACCGCCCAGGTCGTGGATGTGCTGGTGAGTTACCAGGTCATCGGGAAGATTTCGCTGCCGGAACGCCTTCAGCTGCCGTCCGAACCGCTGTCCAGCCGACTCGACTTTATTACGCTTCACGGTCTCGCTGGCGCCCAATTCGTCGCCCATGGGAAGCATCGTACCACTTGACTGCTCATGCACACGCATCACTGCTCATGTCCGCTCACGAGAGGGCGCAATAGCAAGATCATGCCCTTATGGCACCGTTCTGGCCGCGATACGGTCCTCCAGGATGCGCATCGATGAGGCGTCGATGCGCACCAATGCACACCGATGTGTTGACATGAGTGATTGTGGTCGTTAAATTCGGTCCATGAGTGCGGATCTGGGCACTAGGCGTGAGGTGGGCACCGATCATGTGGAAGTTCAGCACGACTCCCGTTGACATGACGCTTGCCCGCGCCGACCGGTCCACCCTGCTCATTGCCGAAGACGCACCGCCTGCTCGACGTTCGAACGGCTCGGAGCGACCGCCGAGGTCCGTTCGCAGAGCGCCGACAGCGGTGTCGGCTACGGCCCGGCGTTCGAGTTCGCCTGGCCGTCGACCGAAAGTCATTCGGCTGGCGAAAATCTCATATCGACAGTCATGTTCCTCGAGGGGGGAACATGACCGCCAGCATTGAAAAACAGCCTGCTCGATATCGCCTCGCTGACGGGAATGATGCCGCGCCTGCGCGCATCGCCACGCCACGCGCGAATGGTCGATAGGGATCCTGATCGGCTCTGCGGCAACAACTGAGACGTTGCCGCAGAGCTCGATAGATGTGTGTTTACAAGACGAAGGTAATGCGATGGATTCTGTGCACAGCTCCTCGATCGAGGCCGAGTCGACCGCCAACGAGGGCATTGCCGTCGTAGGGATCGGCTGCCGGTTCCCGGGACGAGTTTCCGATGTGGCCGATTTCTGGCAACTCCTGCTCGACGAGCGGGACGCGGTGCGGGAGGTCCCGGAGGACCGCTGGTCCGGCGCCGCCTTCTACGACCGCGATGCGGCCAGGCCCGGCCATCTGCGGACGCGCCAGGGCGGATACCTCGACGACGTCTCGTCGTTCGACGCGCAGTTCTTCGGCATCACCCCGCACGAGGCCGCGCGGATCGACCCGCAGCAGCGCCTCTTCCTCGAAACGACCTGGGAAGCGTTGCAGGACGCGGGAATTGTGCCCGAAGACCTCGCGGGCACCAAAACCGCTGTCTACGCGGGTGTTTCGGGTCATGACTACGGCATCATCCAGCTGAACCCGGAGAACCGTTACCTCATCGGCGGTCACACGATGACCGGCGTCACGAATTGCATTGTGGCCAACCGCGTCTCGTACATGCTCGACCTGCGCGGACCGAGCATGATCGTGGACACCGCCTGCTCGTCCTCGCTGATCGCGATCCATCTCGCGTGTCGCAGCATCCGTTCCGGTGAGGCGTCGATGGCGCTCGTCGGCGGCGTCAGCACGCTGCTCATCCCCGAGGCGACCATCGGCTTCAGTCAGGGCACCTTCCTGTCGCCGGAAGGTCGCTCGAAGTCGTTCAGCGACACCGGCGATGGCTACATCCGCAGTGAGGGCTCGGGCACCATCGTGCTCAAGAAGCTGTCCGAGGCCGTCGCCGACGGTGACCGCATCTACGCGGTGATCCGGGGCAGCGCGACGAACTCCGACGGCCGCACCAACGGCATGACCGTGCCGAGCGAGGACGCGCAGGCGCAGATGATCATCGACGCCTGCCGCGACGCAGGCGTCCGTCCGTCCGACATCGGCTTCGTCGAGGCGCACGGCACCGGTACCGCGGTCGGCGACCCGATCGAGGCACGCGCGCTCGGCAAGGCGCTCGGCATCGGCCGAAATGGCAACGGGCCGTGCATCGTCGGCGCGGTGAAGTCGAACCTCGGCCACCTCGAGTCGGCTGCCGGCATCGCCGGTGTCATCAAGGCCTGCCTCGTGCTGCAGAACGGTGAGATCCCGGCGAACCTGCACGGCGCGGTGCCCAACAAGGAGATCCCGTTCGAGGAATTGGGCCTGCAGCTCGCCCAGACTCGGCAGCCGTGGCCGGGTGACGGGCCGCGCCTCGCGGGCGTGAACTCCTTCGGATTCGGTGGATCCAACGCGCACGTGATCCTGGAAAGCCCGCCCGAGGCCGCGCTGGACGCGGCAAACGCCAACGCGGACAACGTAAATACGGAGACGGTCGCGGCGCATGAACCGGTGCTGTTCACGCTCAGCGCGAAGACCAAAGAGGCGCTGCACGCGTACGCCGACACCTACGCGGAATTCCTGGACGATCCGACGGTAGCGGCACTGCCCACCCTCGCGGCCACCCAGGCGCAGACGCGCGCACACTACGACCACCGCCTCGCCATGGTGTGTTCGTCTACCGACGAGCTGCGCGACGCACTGCAAGATGTCGCGAAAGGTTCAGCGCCGGAAGCGATCCGCAGCGGCGTCAAGGCGCCGGCCGCGCCGAGTGTGGCGTTCGTGTTCTCGGGTCAGGGCCCGCAGTGGTGGGGCATGGCGCGTGAACTGCTCGCGCAGAACAAGGTTTTCCGGCAGACGGTCGAGCGGGTCGACGGCGAGCTGAGCAAGCATGCCAGCTGGAGCGTGCTCGAGGAGCTCGGTCGCGACGAAGCCGACAGCCGCATCGGTGAGACCTTCATCGCCCAGCCCGCGGTGTTCGCGGTGCAGGTCGGCCTGGCCGCGCTGTGGCAGAGCTGGGGCATCGTCCCCGCCGCCGTGGTCGGCCACAGCATCGGCGAGGTCGCCGCCGCGTACGTGTCGGGGGCGTTGTCCTTCGAGGACGCGGTCCGGGTCATCTTCCATCGCAGCAGGGTGCAGCAGCAGGCCTCCGGCAAGGGCAAAATGCTCGCGGTCGGCCTGCCGCTGAGCGAAGTGGAGGAGCGGGTCGCCGGGTATCGCGGCCGGGTGTCCATCGCGGCCCTCAACGGCCCGGAATCCATTGCCCTGGCCGGTGATCCGGATGCGCTCGAAGAGATCGAGCGTGAGCTGAGCGCGGAAAAGATCTTCGCCCGCATGCTCCAGGTCAGCGTGGCCTTCCACAGCCACCACATGGATCCGCTGCAGGACGAACTGATCTCGTCGCTGTCCGGCCTCACCTCGGGCCCGGCCACCGTGCCGATGTACTCCACGGTCACCGCGGACATCGTGCCGACCGGTGTGCTCGACGCCGAGTACTGGTGGCACAACGTGCGCGAGCCGGTGAAGTTCGCGCCCACCGTCGATCGCCTCATCGAGGATCAGCACCTGGCGTTCATCGAGCTGGGCCCGCACCCGATTCACGGGACCGCCATCGGGGAACTGCTCGATCAGCGGAACGCCGAGGGCATTGCCGTCGCGTCGCTGCATCGCAAGCAGAGCGATCGCGAAACCCTGTTGTCCTCGCTGGCCGCGCTGTACGTGGCCGGGTTCGACCCGTCCTGGGACGCCCTCTTCGCCGGGATCGAGCAGCGCGTGCAAGTGCCGTTCTACCCGTGGCAGCGCGAAACCTATTGGCTGGAAACACCGTTGGCGCACGACGCGCGCTTCCCGTCGCTGGCCCATCCGCTCGTCGGCGAGGTAAACCGGGTCGCGGACGAGCCGGGCAAGCATGTCTGGGAACTGGTGCTCGACCCGGCTATCTACCCGTGGCTCGACGACCACCGCGTGCAGGGCCCCATCGTCTTCCCCGGTGCGGCGTACCTGGACATGGTCCTCGGCTGCGCGGAAAGCGCGTTCGGCGCCGGTCTGTACTCGCTCGAGGACGTCGAATTCCGCCGCGCGCTCTTCGTTTTCGACGATCGTCCGGCTCCCGTCGTCCAGGTGGTGCTGACCGAGTCGCTGCACTACTCGGTGTACAGCCGTCAGGACGGCGACAAGGACTGGACCCTGCACTCGGTCGGCACCCTGCGCCGCGGCGCACCGGCCACCGAGCTGCCGGTGCCGTTCGCCGAGCTGGACGCGGAATGCCCCGACGAGATCGAACCCGCGCACGTTTTCGCCAAGCTCCGCAACAACGGCCTGATGCTCGGCCCGACGTTCAAGGCGATCACCAAGCTCAACTACGCCGAACTCAAGTCGCTCGGCCGCATCGACACACCGGCAGCCCTCGCGGACGAGGCGCCCCGGCACGCGATCCATCCGGCGGTGCTCGATTCGTGCTTCCAGTCGCTGTCCATCTCGATGGGCAATGACCCGAACAACGACGACAAGACCCTCTACCTGCCGGTCGAGGTCAAGCGGCTCAGCTTCTACGCCAAGGCGACCGGCCGGGTGTACTGCTACGGCCGCGCGCAGGTCACCGACGACATCGCGTACTGCTACGGCGATCTGTGGATCGTCAACGAAGACGGCACCCTGGTGGCCGAGCTCGAAGGCTTCAAGGGCAAGTCGATCACGCAGAGCACCGAGGACGGCGATGCCCTGCTGCAGTGGCTCTACGAGTTCCGCTGGCACGAGTCGCCGGTGCGCACGAAGACGCGCATCCCGGCCGACACCTTCCCCTCGGTCGCTGCCCTCGACACCGCCGTCGAGCCGCTGATCGATGAGCTGCGGCACTGGTCGGTCAACCGCGAGTACCACGCGGTGACCGAAGCGGAGATGAACGAGCTGTGCGTCGCGTACATGACCGAGGCCTTCTACATGCTCGGCATGCAGTTCGCGGTGGGCCGAAGCTTTACCGTCGACGAGATCGCGGCCGAGATGGGGGTGGCCGACAAGCACCTCCGATACCTCGCTCGCGTGCTGGAACTGCTTTCGCAGCACGGGGTCACCGAGACGGCCGGTGACGCATGGCGGCTGCTGGTGGTGCCGGAGCGGGTCGATACGGTCGCGGCTCTCGCGGAGCTGCGGGCGCGGCGTCCCGATGAATGCGTGCCCGAGCTCGCCGTGCTGGAACGGTGCGGCACGAAACTGGACGCGGTGCTTCGCGATGACGTCAATCCCATCGAGCTGATCTTCCCCGAGGACGAATTCCAGTCGGTCGCCGACCTTTACGGCCCCTCGTTCTCGTTCGGCAAAGCCAACCGCATCGTCAGCAAGGTCGTCGCGGAGTGCGTGCGCGAGCTGCCGACCGATCGACCGGTGCGGGTGCTGGAGATCGGTGCGGGCACGGGCGGCACCACCCCCTACGTCCTGTCCGAATTGCCTGCTGACCGTGCGGAGTACGTGTACTCCGACATCACGCAGCTGTTCCTCGGCAAGGCGCGCCATCGCTTCAGCGAATACGACTTCATCGATTACCGAGTCCTCGACATCGAGCACGACATCGAGGGCCAGGGCTTCGATCCGCACTACTACGACATCGTGGTGGCCTCGAATGTCGTGCACGCCACCGCGAGTCTGAGCCACACCCTCGGCAACGTGCAGCGCCTGCTGACCTCGCAAGGGCTGCTGCTGGTAGTCGAGGCGACGGTGCCACCGCACTGGGTCGACCTGACCTTCGGCATGACCGAGGGCTGGTGGGCGTTCAGCGATCACGAGCTGCGGCCCGACTACCCGCTGATGCGGGAGGCGACCTGGCGCGAGTTCCTGCCCACCGTCGGCTTCGAGGGCGTGCAGATCTTCTCCGATATGGCGACACCGGAGGAGACCGGCAACTCGGTGATCCTGGCGCGGACGCAGGCCATCGACCTCGCGCCGTACCAGCCACGCGTCGAGCAGGCGCCCTGGGTGGTGCTTGCCGACGCGGACGGTGTCGGCGAACGCTATGCCGCGCTGCTCGGCGAGGCCGGTGCGTCCGGCGTAATCGTCACTCGCGGTGACGATTACGAGCAGGTCGACGGCCGCACCTACCGGGTTCGCTCGAACAGCAGCGCTGATCTGCAGCGGGTGCTGGAGCAGGTGCGGGAGTACGCCGGCGAGGTGGCCGGTGTGTTGCATCTGTGGAACCTGGATTTCGCCGAGGCCGAGCTGACCACCGAGGCGCTGCCCGCGGTGGAGAGCGAAGGCGCCTACAGTGTGATCGCGCTGGCGCAGGCGGTCGAGGAACTGGACTGGGTGCAGGCACCGCGACTGTGGATCGCGACCTCGGGGGCGCACGTCCTCGAGCGGACGGAACACATTGCGCTGAGCCAGGTTCCGAGCTGGGGCATCCTGCGGGTGCTGTTGAGCGAGCACAGCAGCCTGCGGGCGAAGATCTTCGACTTCGACCCGACCGCGCCCACCGAGCAGCGCGCAACCCAGCTGTTCGACGAGCTGTTGCACGTTGATACGGCGGACGAAGAGGTCGCGTTCCGCGCGGACACTCGATACATCGACCGCCTCGAGCATGTCTCGCTCACCGAGTTCGAGGACTCGGTCGCGATCCCGGCCCGGGTGTCGGACGAGACTCCGTTCGCGTTGTCGGTGCCCGCCGAATCCGGCGTCGAGCAGCTGCGCTACGAAAGGCAGGAACTGCCGGTCCTCAGCAGCGGTCAGGTCACCATTCGGCCGCTTGCCACCGGCCTGAACTTCCGCGACATCATGCTCACGCTCGGATTGCTTTCGGAGGGCGCGACTTTCGGCGGCTTCTACGAGAGCAACCTCGGCGTGGAGTGCGCGGGCACCATCACCCAGGTCGGACCCGATGTGGATGGTCTCGCGCCCGGTGATCGTGTGGTCGCGTTCGCTCGCGGCTGCTTCGGCAACCTGGTGGTCGCCGATGCCAGCCGGGTCTACCCGGCGCCGTCGAACCTGTCGGATGCCGAGGCGGCCACGCTGCCGATGGCTTATCTGACCGCGTGGTACGCGCTGGTGGAAGTGGGCAGACTGCGGCCGAGCGACCGGGTGCTCGTGCACGCGGCGGCCGGCGGCGTCGGTCTGGCCGCGGTGCACATCGCGCACTCGTTCGGTGCGACGGTCATCGCCACCGCCGGTAGCGACGAAAAGCGGGACTACCTGCGCTCGTTGGGCATCGCGGACGTCTTCGACTCCCGTTCGCTCGACTTCGCCCAGGAGATCAGGCAGCGCTTCGACGGCGTCGACGTGGTGCTCAATTCCCTGCAGGGCGAGACGATTCCGAAGAGCCTCGAGCTGCTCCGCCCGCGCGGCCGCTTCCTCGAGATCGGCAAGAAGGACATCTACGACAACTACAAACTGGGTCTGAAGCCGTTCGGCAACAACCTCAGCTACTCCGCGATCGACATCGACCGGATGCTGAAGGAAGACCCGGCGCTGTGCCGTGAGTCGATGACCAAGGTGCTCGACGCGGTCGTCGCGGGCACGCTGCCCGCGCTGCCGCACACCGACTTCGATGCCACCGAGGTGGCCTCGGCGTTCCGGTACATGGTCACCGCGAAGCAGATCGGCAAGATCGTCGTCGAGTACCAGCCCGACACCGAGCTGCTGGTCCACCCGACCTCGAGCGGCGAGGAGCCCGTCGACGCCGACGGCACCTACCTGATCACCGGCGGCTACACCGGCTTCGGCCTGCGCACCGCCGAGTGGCTGGTCGAAAAGGGCGCCCGCACAGTGGTGTTGGTCGGTCGCCGCGGCCAGATCGACGAGGAGAACGAGGAGCCCATCGAGGCGATGCGGGCCCTCGGCGTCAACGTGGTGCTCGAACGGGCCGACGTGTCCATCGAGGCCGAGGTGGTCGGCCTGCTGGAACGGATCGCGGAACTGCCGCCGCTGCGTGGGATCTACCACGCGGCAATGGTTTTGACCGACGGTCCGCTGGCGGGCATGACCGAGGCGGACTTCCTGCGCACGGTGCAACCCAAGGTGGATGGCGCCTGGCACCTGCACAACCACACGCGGGACGCCGATCTCGATGCGTTCGTCATGTTCTCGTCGATGAGCTGGAACGTCGGCACCCCCGGCCAGGCCAATTACGCTGCCGCCAACGGGTTCCTGGAGGCGCTCGCCACGCACCGCCACGAACTCGGACTGCCTGCGCTGACCATCAACTGGGGCGCGATGGCCGAAGTCGGGTTCGTGGCACGCAACAAGCTCGACACCCTGGCCCGGCTGGGCTGGACACCGATCTCGCCGGACCACGCACTGGACTTCATCGGTCGTTGCTTGGCCCAAGGTGTCACCAGCACCAGCGTTTTCGGTGTCAACTGGGCGAAGATGAACCAGGTCATGCCGATCATCCGCAGTTCGCCACGGCTCGCCCATCTTGCCCTGGCCGACAGCGTCGGTTCCGCCAGCACCGGTGGCACCGAGGGGCTGCGGGCCGAACTGCTCGAACTCGAAGAGGGTTTGCGGCAGCCGCGGCTCGTTGAGGCCCTGTCGCAGCAGATCTCGCGGATCTTCGACATGCCGATCGACCGGCTCGCACACGACGTCGCGCTGACCGACCTCGGCATGGACTCGCTCATGGCCGGTCAGATCCGTAACTCGCTGGCCAAGCATCTCGACATCGACTTCCCGACCATGGGTCTGATGCGCGGGCCGACGCTCGTCGAACTCGCCACCGAGGTGCTCGCCCAGGTCTTCGGCGAGGCGAACGGCGTGCTGCCCGCATCGTCGGAAAACGCTGGCCCGCAACGCTGGATCCATACCGTGAAGGGCCGTTCCAGCACAGCGTCGCTGCGCGTGTTCGCGATGCCGTTCGTCGGTGGCGGCGCCTCGGTCTTCACGCCGTGGCCGAACTACCTGCCGGACACGGTCGAGGTCGTCGGCATTCAGTACCCGGGTCGCGAAGATCGCGTCAACGAGGTGCCGATCGACTCCATGCCCGACTTCATCGCGGAACTGGCCGATGCGATGCTGCCGCACCTGGACCGGACCTTCGCGATCTACGGGCACAGCATGGGCAGCCTGCTGGCCTACGAGCTCACCAAGTACCTGGAGCAGAACTACGCGGAGATCCCGCTCAAGTTGATCATCGGCGGCTGGCCCTCACCGGCGCTGGTCGAGAGCTACGTGCGCAACCTCAAGCACATTCGCGACGGGTTCGATATGGATCGCGAAACGGACAGCCGGGTGCTCGAGGTCCTGCGGGACAACGATCTGCTCGCGATACCCGTCGAGGACGAGGCCTCGGTCAAGCCGATGATGCCCGCGGTGCGGGCGGACCTGAAGATGCTCGGCGACTACCGGTTCGAACACGGTGTCGTGCTGCGGGCGCCGATCACGGTGCTGCGCGGCGCGGAGGACCCGCTGTTCGAGGTCGACCAGCTGCAGGGTTGGGAGAAGCTGACCAGCGGCCGGTTCGAGCTCACCACCGTTCCCGGTGGCCACCTGTTCATCCAGAATCCGAGTGCACAGGTGATGCGGACAATCGCCGACGAGCTGTCCGCCGAGGACCAATTCCCCAGCTTCACCAGCCTGATGGATGGGCACTGAGCAGCAGCTCGAACGGAGAAAAAAGATGAAACCGATCGAACGTTACGACGTGGTGGTCTGCGGCGGCGGCCTGGCGGGGTTGACCCTGTCGCGCCAGCTCAAGCGGAGCATGCCGGACCTCACCGTGCTGGTGCTGGAACGGACCGGAGGCGACATCCCGGACGGCGCATACAAGGTGGGGGAGGCGACGGTCGAAGGCGGCGCGCACTACTTCACCGAGCAGCTCGGCCTCACCGGATATTTCAACAAGCAGCACCTGCACAAGCTCGGGCTGCGCCTGTTCTTCGGCGACCAGCACGGTCCGTTCGAGGCGCGGCCCGAGATCGGTGCGCGGCGGTTCGCCCGGGTGCCGTCGTATCAGATCGACCGCGGCATCTTCGAGCGCGATCTGCGCCACGGCGCCAAGGATCTCGGCATCGATCTGATCGAGCAGGCCAAGGTGATCGACATCGAGTTGTCGGAGGATGACGACGATCATGTCGTCACCTACGAGATCGCCGGCGTCGGCGAGCGCTCGGTCCGCACCCGGTTCGTCGCCGACGCCTCGGGGCGCGGCAAGCTGATCCAGCGCAAGCTCGGCCTCGGCACGCCAAGTCCGCACAAGATCAACGCGGCCTGGTGGCGCCTCAAGGGCGAGTACGACGTGGAGAAGATGGCGCAGCCAACCAGTCCGACCTGGATGCCGAAGACCCAAGAGCGCCGGTGGTTTTCGACCAATCACCTGATGGGTACCGGGTACTGGGTGTGGATGATTCCGCTGTCCTCCGGGAACACCAGCATCGGCATCGTGACCGATGAGCGGATCCACCCGTTCAAGACTTACTCGACGGAAACCAAAGCGCGGCAATGGATCGCCGAGCACGAGCCGACGCTGGCGAAGTTCACCGAGAACGCCGAGCTGCTCGACTTCCTGGTGCTGCGCAACGCGAGTTACGGTTCTACCCAAGCCTTCTCGCACAATCGGTGGGCGTGCGTCGGTGAGGCGGCGGTCTTCCTGGACGCGTTCTACAGCCCGGGTTCGGACTACATCGCGTACACCAACACCATGACGACGCGGATGATCGAACTCGACCGCAAGGGCCGCCTGACCCCCGATGTCGCGCAGTCGTACAACCGGCTGCTGCTCGAGGATCTGTGGCCGAACTACCTGCAGATGTACCACGACAACTACCAGATCTTCGGGCACGCACCGGCCATGTTCACCAAGGTCATGTGGGATACCTCGTTCTACTGGGCGCTGCCGTCGCAGCTGCTGTTCCGCGGCCTGCTCACCAGCCCGGACGCGGCCGAGGAGTTCCATCCGATCGCGTCGAGGTTCTTCGGCATCCAGTCACGGATGCAGGCGAACCTGCGGGCCTTCGCAGCGCAGGCGCCGCAACCGGACAAGTACCTGTTCGTCGAGTACAGCAAGGTGCCGATCTGCGCGCAGCTGCACCTGGATCTGCTCACCGACAAGACCGCCGCGCAGACCTTCCGGGACATGCGGCGCAACGTCGATCGCTTGGAATCCTGGGCGAACTCGTTCGAGCAGGAGATCGCCGCGCGGGTCGACCTGCCGCAGCGGGAACAGGCCGAAGCGGCACTGCAGGCATAGACCCGACAGCACGAGGAGGTGGATCTTGACCAATTCGCGGGAAACGTACTTTGCCGCTATGACGGCAGAGTCCGTCGAGTGTGGCGAAATTAGCGGAGGGCGCTTAGCGTGTCGCTGATCCACCGCATCCAGTCGTACGGAACCCTCGCCCGGGGCCTGCTCGAAGGCACCGGGTCCAACCGAACGCTGGCCCTCGAGCTCGAGCGCAGAAGCGTGGTGCAGGCCGAACATCCGTTCCTGCTCTATGAGGATCAGCAGTTCGACTATGCGCAGGCCAATCGCATCGTCAACCGGATCGCGCACGCCTACCGGGCCGCTGGCGTCCGCAAAGGCGACGTGCTGGCTCTGCTCATGGAGAACCGGCCGGAGTTCGTCTGGCACTACCTGGCGGCCGGAAAGCTCGGTGTCGTCACGGCTTTGGTGAATACGCGGGCCCGTGGTGACGGGCTCGCGCACGCCCTGTCGGTGTGTGGGGCGAACCAGATGACCGTCGGCTCGGAGTGCCTGCCCGCGTTCCTGGCCGTGCGCGCCCGGGTGCCGGAGGAGCTGCTGCAACGGTGCCGGGTGGACGAGGACCGCAAGGTGCCCGCCGGTGACGCCGCGGGTCTGCTGCGGTTCGTGCAGAGCCCGACGTCCACCGATCCGCCCGAAACCGCCGAGCACGCCCTCGGCGACACCGGCGCCTACATCTTCACCAGCGGCACGACCGGGCTGCCCAAGGCCGCCGTGATGAGCTACCAGCGGTTGACCACCGTCGGGCGGGTCACCGGCGCGCTGGCCTGGCGGCTCGAACCGTCGGACGTCATCTACAACTGCCTGCCGCTGTTCCACACCAACGCGCTGGTGATCGCCCTGTCCAGCGTGCTCGCGCACGGTGCGACGCTGGCGCTGGGCCGCCGGTTCTCGGCGGGCACGTTCTGGCACGACATGCATCGCTTCGAGGCGACGGGCTGCAACTACATCGGCGAGATGTGCCGGTACCTGGTCAACACCCCACCCGACGACCGCGATCGCGGGCATCGGGTGCGGGTGATGGTCGGCCAGGGGCTGCAGGCCGACGTCTGGACGGCACTGCAGGCACGGTTCGCGATACCGCGGATCGTCGAGATGTACGCGTCCACCGAGGGCAATATCGCCACCATCAACCTGTCCGGCGAGGTCGGCTCGGTCGGCAAGCTGCGCCTCGGCGGCAAGCTGGCGAAATGGGACTTCGAGCGCGACGATTTCGTGCGCGAGAACGGTCGGCTGGTGGAGAGCAGGCCCGGCGAAACCGGGGTGCTGCTCGGGCCCATCCGGAAGAAGACACCGTTCGGCGGCTACCGGGACGAGCGGGCCACCCGCGCGAAGGTCGTCACGAACGCCTTCCGCGATGGCGACGCGCTGTACAACACTGGAGATGTGTTCCGCGTGGACGCCAAGAAGAATCTGTTCTTCATGGATCGGCTGGGCGATACCTTCCGCTACAAGGGCGAGAACGTGTCGACCACCGAGGTGCAGGAACAGCTCGTTCGCTGGCCCGGCATCGACTCGGCCAGCGTGTACGGCGTGCCGATTCCGGGCCGCGAAGGCCGGGCAGGCATGGCGGCCGTCGTGCTCGCCGACGGCGCTCGATTCGACGGCGACGCGCTCGCCGCGCATCTCGACGCGGCGTTACCGCCTTACGCACGACCGGTTTTCGTGCGAGTCCGGCCCACGCTGGAAACAACAGCGACACTGAAACTGTCCAAGTTGGCGCTGCAGCGCGAGGGTTTCGCGCCGCGGGAAGGGGAGCCGATCTATGTGCGCGATGCAGGGGACCGCACCTACCAGGAGCTGACGCCGGAGCGTTACGAAGCCATCGTTCGGGCCGAGGAGAGAGCAATGACTCTGGAAGGAACCGAGAGGCTATGACTTTAGAAGGAACTTTCGACCCGGTCGGCTCGTCGGCCACGGAGCCGCTGGCCATTCAGAAATCGGGTACTGGACCTCCCGTCGTGCTGGTGCACGGCGGGATGCCCGCGCCGATGACCTGGGCGGCGCAGCGGGATCTCGAGGCGAATTGGTCGCTGATCGTGCCGAATCGACGCGGCTTCTCCCCGAGCCCCGCCGCGCCATGGCAGGACTTCCTCGCCGACGCCGACGACCTGACGGCGCTCATCGAGGAAATCCCGGGCGGCGTCCATCTCATCGGCTTCTCCTACGGCGGCCTCGGCGCGATCATCGCGGCCGAGCGACTACCGCACCTGGTTCGGTCGCTGACGCTGATCGAGGCGCCGCTGTGGAACGCCGCCGAAGAGGACGAATCCGTGCGTGAGCTGGCGGAACTGTCCGATCGATACGCCGAGAGCACCGACGACGCGGAGGCCGAGAAGGAATTCTTCGCGGTGGCCGGTGTCGATCCGAAGATGCTCGACGACGTGGGCGACGACGTGCGCGAGGCGCTGGACATGGGGCGCAAGCTTCGTTCGCCGCGCGAGGCCAAGCCTCGATTCGAAACCATCACCGAGGCCGGCGTGCCGACGCTGGTGTTCTCGGGAGATCACCACCCCGCGCTCGAGCGGGTGTGCGATGCCATCGCCGCGCGGCTCGACGCGCAGCGGGCCCACTTGCCCGGAGCGGGGCATGCCGTCCAGCATGCGCCGGGGTTCAACACGATGTTGGAAACATTTCTGACAGCCGCGGAACAGAGTCGCAGCAATGGAGGAGCCACTAAATGAGCGATGAAGCCACGATTCACGGACACGACAAGGTCCTCGAATACACCATCGAGCTCTTTCGCAGCTTTACCCCGCCGGGAGTAACCCTCCAGCTTCCGCCGCCGTCGGCGAAAGACATGGACATGCAATTCGAAGAGTATGTGCCGGGAAAGTCGTTGACCGCGACGGCGGCGGCACCGCCGCAGTACGCGAATGCGGTCGGCCTGGTGCAGGGTGGCTTCATCTCCGCGATGTTCGACAACCTCATCGGCCCGCTCAGCTACCTCACGGCCCGCGGTCCGGCCACCACCCTGGAACTGACCACGCATTTCATGCGGCAGACCTTTCCGGGGCAGCGGCTGCGGTTGATCGCCACCGTGCGTAAAGCCGGACGATCGGCCATCTACATCGACGCGGACGCCTACACCGAGGACAACAAGCTGGTAGCGACGGCGAGGTCCACCGTGCAAGTGCTGGCCGTGCCGACCCCGTAGCCGAGTGTCCACCTTCGCTACGGCGAAGGTGGACACCACTTTTGACATCAGAGGTTTTCGATGCCCTCATTACTCGAAGTCGCAACACATTTCTTTTTGCAGGTCGCATTCATTCTCGTGACCTGTCGCCTGCTGTGGCCGGTGTTCCGGCGGCTCGGGCAGGTTCAGGTGGTGGCGATCATGGCCGCCGGCTTCGTCTTGGGGCCATCGGTGTTGGGCGCGGTGTGGCCTGCGGCGCAAGAGTGGCTTTTTCCGACCACGATCAAAGTGGGCACGGCGACCATCACCCACCCGAATCTCACCACTATTTATGTCGTTGGCCAGCTCGGTCTGGTGCTGTACATGTTCCTGGTCGGTGCCTCGTTCAAGTTGGAGATTCTCCGGTCGCATCTGGGCAAGGCCGGCGCTACCTCGTTCGCCGGTATCGGTGTTCCGTTGGTATTGGGTGGGGCGGTCGGCTGGTGGATGGTCGGCCAGGGTGACTACTTCACCGACAAAGTCGGCAGTGTGCAGGGCGCGTTGTTCGTCGCCTCGGCGGTCGCCATCACCGCGTTTCCGATGCTGGCCTGGATCATTCACGCCTCGGGATTGATGAACACCCGGCTCGGCACCATGTCGCTGTCTTGTGCGGCCTTCGACGATGCCTGCGCCTGGGTGCTGCTGGCGACGGTCGTGGCCACCACCAAGGACAGCATGTCCGGTGCGTTCCTCGCGATCGGTGGCGGCCTGGGCTATCTGCTTTTCATGACCGTCATCGCGCGGCGCTTCCTGGTGCGGCTGAATACCTGGACGCCGCGTGCCGGTGATGGCGAGCGCACCGGTGGTCTGGCGGTGACTCCGCTGGTGATCGTGTTGCTCGTGGTGTTGCTCGGCAGCTGGTTCACCGACTACGTCGGGATCTACTCGGTGTTCGGGGCTTTCGTGGCAGGTTGCGTGATGCCGCGCGGGCAGTTCCTCGACACCATCCGCGACCGCTTCGAACCCTTGGTCGCCTACCTGCTGCTGCCGGGTTTCTTCATCTACTCCGGACTCAACACCAAGCTCAGCCTGATTTTCGAGCCGAAGGTGCTTGCGGTCGCGGCCGTCGTGATGGTCGTGTCCTTCGCGGGCAAGTTCGGCGCCATCGGCCTCGCGGCGCGGTGGCAGGGGATGAGCTGGCGTGAAGCCGGTGCGATGGGCTCGCTCGCCAACGCACGCGGATTGATGGAGCTGATTCTGCTCAACATCGGCCTCACCGCAGGGCTGATCACCGGCCAGCTCTACACGATCCTCGCGTTGATGGCGATCGTCACGACCTTCGTGGCCACACCGGTGATGCGACTGTTCGAACGCAGCGGCTGGAAGAACGGCATCGTCTTCGGACCCTCCGGTGAGGAACGCGCGCCGGAGCTCGACGACGTCCGGCCGTCTGGGGGCGAAGAACCCCGCACACCCGAGAAGGTGCTGGGACATTCGCGCGTCGATGTGGCCGATGGTCCGCCATGACAGTCGGCTTCGGATCGGATCAGGTGAACCAGCTGCACAACGGCCGCCGCCGTCGGGTCGGGTTGCGCACTGTCGGTGTGGTCCAGCCGAGGACCCTCCTCGTCGCCTCTGACTTGCCTTTCGCCCGAACGGATTTCGAGGACGCGGTGACGGCCTCTGGCAGCTTCGCGCTCGCGGGGACCTGCACCTGGCGCGAGGTGGTCGATCGGACCGTGCGCTGGCATCCCGACGTAGTGGTCCTCGACGCCTCGGTGACCCGGCTGGCCGGGCTGGCCGAGACGGTGGCCCGGCTGCGCGCGGTGGAGCACGCGCCGATGATCACGCTGCTGGTGGAAGACGGTGCCGCCAAGGCGGATATCGATCGGGTCGACGCGGTGGTGGCGATGGACCGCGGCGTGGTCGCGGTGCTGGAGGTGCTCGAGGTGCTCGCCTCGGGCGCGGTCTTGGCGATGGCACCGCGCGCGGGCCGGGTGCACGCCGGAGTGACCATGGATTATGAGGTGCGGCAGCGGCTTTCGACGCTGACCAAGCGAGAGCGGGAGATCCTGCGGCTGGTCGTCGACGGACTGTCCAACCGGGAAGTGGGTTCACGGTTGTTCATCAGCCCGGAGACGGTGAAGGAATACGTCAGTCGCATTCTCGCGAAACTGAAGGTGGCCAGCCGGATCGAGGCCGCGGTGGTCGCCGTCCGGGCGGAGTTCGACGATGGCGCCTGGTAGCCGATCGGTGCGATCGCTACCGGGGCGCCGCCGCGACCGAGCGGATGGTCTCGGTCACCGCCGCGAGCGCCATCAGCCGCACCAGGTCGACGTCGGCCTCGACGGATCCCGTTGCCGCGGTGATGAATCCGTCGCCGTCGAAGCGGCCGTGCGGCGGTGTGAGGGCCCGCGACAAGCCGTCGTGCGCGCCCTGCGCGACGATGTGGCAGCCCACCTTGTCCAGCCGGGCGTTGGTGATCACCGTGCCGATCGTGGTGTGCATCCGTGCCGAGGTGTTGACCAGGTCCAGCTGGGTGACCGAGTCGAGGACGATCTCGGTGGTGCCGTCGTCGATATCGCCGAACGCGTTGACCACGCACAGCGCGCCGACAACGAGCTCGTGCCAGCGTCGTTCGATGTAGGCGAGGCCACCTGGCCTGCGCGCGGCGGGTCCGCGCCAGTGTCCGGTGTACGCGCCGGTGCCCGCCCCGATGCGTCCGGCGAGCAGCTGCTCGCCGGAGGCGGCCTGGGCCGCGGCATAGCCGCGCTCGGCGGTCGGCCGGGCTTTCGGGTCGCCCGCGCTCAGATCGAACAGGGCCAGCGCGGGCACGATCGGCACGTTGCCGCCGGGAGTGGGCACGCCGCGGCCGGTCTCCTCGAGGTAGCGCATGACGCCGTCGGCGGCGGCGAGACCAAACGCCGAGCCGCCGGTCAGGACGACCGCGTCGATGCAGGGGACGGTCTTGTCCGGGGCCAGCGCGTCCAATTCGCGGCTGGCCGGCGCGCCGCCGCGCACCTCGCAGGACGCGACCGTGCCCGGCGGGAAGATGACGACCGTACAGCCTGTTTCGCCGAGCGGGTCGGTCCAGTGGCCGACCCGCACGTCCGGAATGCCTATTGCCTCAGTTGTCATACCCACCCCAGCCATCTCGGTTCAGGAATTCTCCGTCGCGATCACGACGAAGAAATCGTCCGGCGTCGTCGGGAAGCCCATGTGCCGCACCTCGGTCGGCAGTGGTTGATAATCGAACAATTGCCGCTCGTTGTACGCGAACAACTCCGCCCCCGTCGTTCCGGCAGCGTATATCGAGACGCTCTTCGTCCAGGCCGCCTGGCTCGGGTCGGTCACTGGAAAAAGTGCGACATTCTTGTACCTGTCCGCGTCGGGGGTATCGCGGTAAGGCGGCCGGATCGCCGAATAGGTGTCGGCGAGCCAGCTTTCGTCTTCGTAATCGGGGGCATCGGTGTCGGCGCTGGTGTACGCCGACAGCCACGGAGCCCACGAGATCAATTTCTCGGTGGGCGCTTGGGCTTTCTCCGCCTGATCTTGGATGCGCTTGCCGAATTGATCATCGGCCGCCGGGCCGGTGGCGGTCAGCACGTGCGGGCGGCCGTCGGCCAAGGCAGTGGTCGTCACGGAATCGCGGCCGTCGAACGCGACCACGAACGCGTCGTGCGGATCGGCGATCAGCAGGTGAAATCCGGGCAGCTTCGCGGAATCGCCGAGCGCGGGCAGCAGCCGGGTCTCGAGCAGTTCGACGGCGTCGCGCGCCGATTCGGCGGTGGCGCAATCAATCGGCAGACCGCTCGGCGAGGTGAATTCGGCCGGAGTAGGTTCTTCGGTGAAAATCCGGCTGTAAACGCCGGTGCCGCGATGGAATGCGAGCCACGTGCCGCCATCGATATCGAGTCCGCTGACGACCTCGGCCAGGGCGGGGTTGGTCGTGGCCTGGATCGTCCAGACGCGGTCACGGAGTTCCGGATTGTCGAGCCACTGGGTGCCGTAGGAATAGCGGTGCGCCAGCCCGAGTTTCCGGGCGGCATCGTAACCGTGTGGCCGATAGATCGAGTGGTCTCTGGACTCGATGACGACGAATCGCTCGTGCTGTCTGTCGAGGAGAAACATACAGGTGCTCATGGTGTTTCCGTTTCGCGTCGTATGAACGTCAGTTCAGGGTCAACGATATGTTGTCGATCAGCCGGGTGTGGCCGATATGTGCCGCGACCAAGAGCCGGGCGGGGCCGGATGCGGGCGTGGGTCCGAGATCGGGATCGCGCAATTCGAGGTATTCGACCCGAATATCGTCGTTGGCATCGAGGACCTCGTGCGCGGCGCGGAGTACCGCCGCGGCGCCTGCCTTGCCCGATCGGGCGCCCGCCTGCAATGCGGTCGGTAGCGCGATGGCCGATATCCGCTCGTCCGGTTCCAGGAATCGGTTGCGTGAGGACAGCGCCAGCCCGTCCGGTTCGCGAACGGTCGGGACGCCGACGATCCGGATGTCGAAGTTCAGGTCCCGGACCATCTCCTCGATCAAAACCAGCTGCTGGTAGTCCTTTTCGCCGAAGAACGCGATGGTCGGCTTGGTGATCTGGAAGAGCTTCGCCACCACGGTGAGCATCCCGCCGAACAGCACCGGGCGCGTCGCGCCGCAGAGTTCGAAACCGAGCGGGCCCGGGTGCACGGTGGTTCGCGGGCCGACCGGATACATGCCGGCGGGCGAGGGGGCGAACACCGAATCGACGCCGACGCCGCGGAGCATTTCGAGATCGGCCTCGAGGGTTCGTGGATAGCGATCCAGATCCTCACCGGCCCCGAATTGTAATGGGTTGACAAATATCGAAACAATGACTTCGGATTCGGTTTCCTTGGCCTGCTCCACCAAAGCCAGATGGCCGTCGTGCAAGGCTCCCATTGTCGGCACGAGGGCCACCTCTCGGCCACTCATACGCAACTTCTGCGATACGCTGGACATGGCTTCCGGATCGTGATGAACAGGCATTTCTCGATTCTCCCTCCCTAATTCTTCGAACGCGCTTCGACGGCTGCCGTGAGATTGTGCGTGAACCACTTCGACCGTACCCGAACACTGCCGTCAACGCAGCTGTTGAGCGAATCTCGATTAGTTTGTTGATGAATCATCATTTGGCCTGTTATACAAACTCCGAACTGTTGCAAGCGGCGCGCAAACCGTGCTACTGTTCTGAACGGAACATAAACTTTCGGCGGCCCAGAGGAGGGTCCTGGCGGCCCGGCAGTCTCCTCGTGGGAATTGGACGGGTACTCATGGTCACACAAGCGGAAACAAACGCCACTAACACGGTTGACGGGATTTCGGCAGATCCGAGTCCGGCCGAAATCGAATTCCAGCAATGGCGAGCCCTGAGTGCCGGTTCCGGCGCGGAATTCTACGATGACGTGCTCGCCGATGACGCGGTGCTGGCGGTGCCGTCCCCGCATGCCTCGCTGTCCAAGCAGATCGCGCTGAACGCGGTCGCCGGCGCGCCGCCGATCGAGACGTATCAGATACTCGAATTCCACGAGCGCGCATTGGGCCCCGCCGCACATATCGTCTTTTATGAGATGTATCAGAAGCGCGTGGGACTCGACGGAATTTACGCCGCAATTTCGACAGTGTATACCCGGCGCAACAATCGATGGCTCATGCAATACCACCAGCAAACTCCGCTGCGTCGGGGTTCGGTCGAGGGGGAGTAGTGGCGAGCGATAAGTTCGATGTGCTGATATTGGGCTCCGGACTATCCGGCAGCTCGCTCGCGCTATGCCTGCAGGCGTCCGGTTTGAAAACCTGCATGGTCGACCCGAAAACGCATCCACGATTCGCGATCGGTGAATCGACCATTCCGAACACCTCGAAGCTCTACAAACTGATGAGCATCAAATACGGTGCGCCAGAATTGGCGGTGTTGTCGTCGTTCGACAACCTCATCGGTTCGGTCGGCACCTGCGGCATGAAAGACAACTTCGGCTTCATTTATCACGAGCCGGGCGGCATCGCCGATCGTGCACACCAGTTTCCGCTGTCCGAGATCGTGGAAACCGAATCGCACCTGTTCCGTGCTGATGTCGATCAGTGGCTCGCGCTGCGCGCCCGCGACAACGGCTCGGTCCTGCTGGAGGGCGTCGGCACCCGCCGCCTCGACATCACCGAGCAGGGCGTGTTCTTCGAAGGCGATGAGGGAACACAGATTACGGCCGAATACGTCGTCGACGCGGGCGGCCGCGGTTCACCCGTGGCGGCGACGCTGGGCCTGCGGACCACCGACGGCCTGCAGACCATGTCGAAGTCCATCTTCACCCACATGACCGGCGTCACCCCGTTCGACGACATCACCGCCATCAAGGCGCCACGGCAATGGCACACCGGAACGTTGCATCACGTCTTCGACGGCGGCTGGATGTGGGTCATTCCGTTCGACAACAACAAGAAGTCGTCGAATCCGCTGTGCAGCGTCGGCATTACGTGGCGGATCGACGACGGCGACGAGAAGCCGAAGACGAATCCTGAACAGGCCTTCGCCGACTTCCTGGCGACCTATCCGGAGATCGGCAAGCAGTTCGAGCACGCCGAAAACGCCCGCGAATGGGTGAGCGCGGGCCGGCTGCAATACAGCGCCACTCAGACGGTCGGCGATCGCTGGTGCCTGACCTCGAATGCCGCCGGATTCATCGATCCGCTGTTCTCCCGCGGCATGCAGAACACCGCGGTCGTGGTGGATCGCCTGGCCGAGCGGCTGATCGATCAGTTCCGCGGCGGCTTCACGCCCAAGACCTTCGACGACATCGAGCAGATGCAGTCCAGCCTGATCAAGGAGAACGACTTCATCGTCGGCAATGCCTTCCGCTCGTTCACCGACTACCGGCTCTGGAACGCGTGGTTCCGGGTGTGGCAGGTCAATCAAGTGACCGGCACCATGCGCACCGAGAGCAGGCTGCGCCAGATGACCGAACTCGCTGCGGCGCAGGGCAATACGAGCGCGCCGCTGCCGCGGATCGATGTGGCGCCCGGCGCCGGGCTGGACGGATTCATCGACGCGTTCTACCAGAAGTCCGATCAGATCATGGACTCCTACTGGCGCAAGAAGATCAGCCTGGAAGCCGCTGTCTCGGAATTCGACACGCTGTTCGCCCACGTCGACTTCGTGCCGCCGTCCTTCGGGCTGACGGATATGTCGCAGCCGTACTTCGACATCGATATGGACAAGGTGGCGAGCGCGGTAGCGTGGGCGCGCACCGCGCGACCCGGTATTCGCGAGCTGTATCTCGGTGGGCTTCCCGCCTCGGAAGGTTAGGTGTAGATGAATGCAATAGCCGTGTCATCGTACAGCGACCGAGTAGCCGCGGCCGTGTCCGGATCCCTCAGCGGGCTACTCAGATTCGACCGTTCCATGGTGACTTCGCTGGACGGGCTGGATCGTGCCGAGTCCGATCAACCCATCATCGTCATCCTCCGCGCCTATCTGTATCTGCTGGGCGGCGTCAAGCCGCCCACGGAGGTCGTCGACGCGCTGCGGCATATCGATCCCGCCGCGGTATCCGTGCTGGAATCCGCCCACCTCGACGCGATCCGGCACCTGATGCACGGTGCTTACGGTGCGGCCGGAGACACCCTGCTGGAAATCTCCAAACAATTCCCGACAGACGAATTGGCTTTGGCCGCAGGACATCAGGTCGATTTCCTGACCGGCGCGACGGAAACCCTGCTGTCGCGCCTGTCCACCAGCCCGCTGCTGACCGAGGGCGCCACCGAGACCTACCCGTACCTGTTGGCGATGCTGGCCTTCGCCTACGGCGAGAACAACGAATTCGCCAAGGCCTACACCGCGGGCAGCCGTGCATTGGTCCTGGCCCCGGACGACAACCCGTGGGCCGTCCACGCCTGCGCGCACGCACTGTTCGAAACACGGGACAACACCGCCGTCTCCGAACTGCTGTCGTCGACGCGCGCCCGGTGGAACTCCGAAAGCTGCCTGTTGCGTACCCATCTGAGCTGGCACCACGCCCTGAACTCGATGGCCGCGGCCGACGACGACGCGCTGGCCGGATTCGCCGACGAGGTCACCGGAGTGCTGGAAACCGAGTGCTCGGCAATGCAATTCACCGACGCGGTCTCGCTGCTGTGGCGACTGCGGCTCGCGGGCATCGCGGGCCCGGACGACTTCACCGCCGTCGCCGACAAGGCACTGGAGATCCGCGACGCCTCGAACTCGGCCTTCATCGACCTACACGTCCTGCTGGCCATCATCGGTGCCGATCGACACGCACTGGCCAAGCAGGTCGCGACCGAAATAGGCGCGGAAGCAACCGATCTGGCGGAACACCTGACCGGGACCCGGCGCACCGCGGTCGGCGTCGCCGAAAGCTTCCTGTATTACTGCCAATCGAACCCGGAACAAGCAGTGCGGCAACTGATTTCCGTGCTGCCCGCAGTGGTCGGCATGGGCGGCAGCATGGTCCAACGCGATCTCGCGCTGGAACTGCTGGTCACCTGTGCGCACGGCCGAGGGGCGGACATGACGATTCCGGCCGGTATCGATAGGCGTCCATTGGTAACGTACCTACGCTCGTGATAGGACTGATCGAACGAAATGGCTAACGTATCGTCTCCCGTCTGCACTGAAACGATCACCGGCCCGGCCGCATGGCGCAGCAGCGACTTCACCGACCCAGCCCAGTGGACGACGCCACTGACTCCGGACGATATCGGTGAGTTGTTCGCGGCATTGCAGCACAGTCGGCGGACGGGCAAGGAACTCGGCGACATCACCCGCGAGGACTTCCCGCTCGATAACCTCGCCAAGAAACTCGAATCCGTATCCAATGCCCTCGTCGACGGACGCGGTTTCGCCGTACTCAGCGGCTTCCCCATCTCGGCCGATATTTCCCGCTCCGACATCGAACTCATGTACTGGGGCCTGTGCGCCCACCTCGGCCCTGCGGTCACACAGAACGGTCGCGGCGAAATCATGGTTCCGGTCAAGAACTACGGCAACGGTGGACTGCTCAACGCGGCCACCCGCGGTTACCAGACCAACGAGGCGCTCCCTTTTCATACCGACAGTTCGGATATCGTCGGCCTGCTCTGCCTGCGTTCGGCGGGCGAGGGCGGCTACAGCAGCCTCGCCAGTTCGGTGACCATCCACAACGAACTGCTCCGCAATCACCGGGAACTGCTCGGCCTGTACTACGCCGGTTTCTACTACGACCGACGCGACGAACAACTCGATGGTGAGCGGCCGTACTACCGCAATTCCGTCTACGCCTGGCACGAGCGCAGACTCACCTGCCGCTATTACGTCCGGCACTTCATCGAGTCGGCGACCGAACGCTTCGACCTCGACCTGTCCGCGGTGGAACGGCTCGCGCTGCAGACGTTCGAGGCGATCGCGGCCCGACCCGAGCACAAGGTCACCATGCGGATCAATCCCGGTGACATCCAATTCCTCAACAACAACGTCATCGTGCACGCGCGCACCGCGTTCGTCGATGCCGATCAGGTCGCCCGCGAGCTACTGCGCGTCTGGCTGAACCCGTTCGGTGCGCCGACCCCGCCGCCGGGACACGCGGCGTTCCGTGAGGGTATGCCGCAGAAGCAGATTCGCTGAACAGCGTCATCGTAGGATGTACGTCTCGCTCGTTCAGCCTCTAACCGAGGTCAGGAGAAGTAAATTGCAGGCTCGTAATATCGTTCGCACCGTGGGGAGCTCGATGTGAGGCGCGGTCGTCCGATTGCTGTTATGGCGCTGACTCTCGCGGTCTGCCTGTGGAGTGCGGCGTGCGGGACCGGCGGTGAGGTGGGATCGGACGCGAGCAAGGCGACCCAGTCCGCGACGCCGCCGGACGATCAGCTGAACCTGAACGCCACCGCGAACGTCCGATTCGCGCTGGAACCCGTCAGCCTGAACACCTTCACCACGGCGGGCGTCGCGCTCGATCAGGCGCTGCTCGACAACGTCTACCAGGGCATGGTCACCGTCGACGGCAACGCCAAGGACAAGGTGGTGCCCGCGCTGGCGACATCGTGGGACCAGACGCCCGACGGCCTGACCTACACCTTCCACCTGGTCTCGAACGCGAAGTTCCACGACGGCGCGCCGCTGACCTCGGCCGACGTCGTGTGGTCGCTGCAGCAGGTGGTCGCGCCCGGCTCGAAGTCGTTGCGCGCCCAGGACTTCACCTCCGTCGCCGACGTCTCGGCGTCGGATCCGGCCACCGTGACGATCAAGCTGAAGCAGCGCGACACCAACCTGCTGTGGAACCTGACCCAGCGCGGCGGCATCGTCTACAAGACCGGCACCGACTTCGCCGCCCTCGACGGCGCGGACAACGGATCAGGCCCGTTCAAGGTGACGCAGTGGAATCGCGGCTCCACCCTCACCCTGTCCCGGGTGGACGGCTACTGGGGTCCCGCGCCCAAGGTGGCAAAGGTGGTGTTCCACTACATCATCGAGCCGAACACCGCGAACAACGCCGAACTGACCGGGCAGACCGACATCCAGACGGCGACCGATCCGACACTGCTGCAAGCGTTCACCGGCAACGACAAGTTCGACATCCTGCGCGGCAACAGCACCGACGAATACACTCTCGCGTTCAACGAGGCCAACCCGATCTTCGCGAATCCTGATGTGCGCCATGCCATTCGGCAGGCCCTCGACAAGAAGGCCATCATCAAGGCGATCGGCGCGGGCATCCAGATCGGTGGGCCGGTCCCGCCGCAGGATCCCTGGTACGAGGACCTGACCTCGATCGATCAGTACAACCCGGAGAACGCGAAGAAACTGCTCGCCGCCGCGGGGTACGGCAACGGCCTGCAGCTGACGCTGGAGTTCCCGAACCACTACGTCACCGCGCTCAGCGACATCCTCGTTTCCAACCTCAAGGACGTCGGCATCACGCTCAAGGTCAGCTCGGTGGAATTCCAGACCTGGCTGTCGAAGGTGTACAAGAACCACGATTACGAGCTCAGCGTGGTCAATCACGCCGAAGCGCACGACGTGAACAACTACGCCCGCGCCGACTACTACTTCGGCTACGACAACAAGCAGGTGCAGCAGTGGTATCGGGACGCGCTCACCGCGGACACCGAGCAGGCCCGCAACGACCTGCTGAAGAAGATGACCAGGCAGGTGTCCGAGGACGCACCGTGTGACTGGTTGTTCCTCGTCGAACTGAATACGGTGGTCCGCAAGGGTATGTACGGGGTGCCGCAGCACGAGACCAACAACCGGTTCCCGGCGACCAAGCTCGCGGTCGCGAAGTGACGGAGGTGTTTTGCTCTGGTATCTGATCCGGCGCGCCGGGCTGCTGCTGGTGTCGCTCGCGGTGGCGAGCGTGCTCATCTTCGGGATGCTGCGATTGTTGCCCGGCGATGTCGCGGCCACCGTCGCCGGCCTGCAGGCGACACCGGCGCAGCTCGCCGCCATCCGCGCGGACCTCGGTCTGGATCGGTCGCTGCCCGCGCAGTATCTGTCCTGGATCGGCGGGGTCTTCAACGGTGATTTCGGCCATTCCCAGTTGAATGGCACGTCCGTCGGCGCCGAACTCGAGCAGAAGCTGGCGGTGACCGGTCCGCTGATCCTCGGATCACTGCTCATCGCACTGGGTCTCGCGTTACCGCTCGGCACCTGGGCCGCCGTGCGGCATCGCAGCCGGACCGGGGAGGCCGCCAATGCGGCATCCCAGCTCGGGATCGCGATCCCGGGCCTGTGGCTGGCCATGCTGCTCATCCTCGTGTTCGCGGTGGAACTGAAAGTGCTACCAGCACAAGGGTTTCCGGCCGACCGCTGGGCGGACCCCGGCGCCGCGATACGCAGTCTGATCCTGCCCTGCGTGACGCTGGGTATCTCCGAGGGCGCGGTGCTGTTCCGCTTCGTGCGCTCGGCGATTCTCGGCGTGCTGTATTCGGAGTATCTGCGTACCGCACGAGCCAAGGGGCTGACCCGCACACAAGCGTTGGTACGACACGGTTTTCGCAATGCCGCGCCCTCGGTGGTCTCGATCCTCGGACTGCAGTTCGCGGTGCTGATCGTCGGGGCCGTGGTGATCGAGCGGGTGTTCACGCTGCCCGGCGTCGGCAGCATGCTGCTGTCCGATGTGGCGAACCGGGATCTGGTGAAGGTCCAGGGCGAGGTGTTGTTGATCGTCAGCGCGGTGCTGGCGATCGGCTTCGCCGTCGACATCGTGCACCGGCTCATCGACCCGCGGCTGGAGGCCACGCTGTGATTCACGCCGTCAACCGGCCCAAATGGCTGCGCAGGCGCCGCGCGGTGCGGGTCGCGCTCGCCGCCCTGATCCGGCGGCCGAGTGGGGTTTTCGGGCTGGCCGTGGCCGGCACCCTGGTGCTGGCCAGCCTGGTGTCGCTCTTGTGGACGCCCTACGATCCGCAGGCCACCAACCCGAGCAAGGCGTGGTTGCTGCCGTTCAACGCAGGCCATCTGCTCGGGACCGACCGGGTCGGGCACGACGTCTTCAGTCAATTGCTGGCAGGCGCGTGGCAGACCCTGGCCGTGGCGCTGGTGGTCGCGGCGATCGCGGGCACGCTCGGTCTGATCCTGGCGTTGGCCGCGCAGTTGACACCGCACGTGGTCGGCTCGGTGGTGGTGCAACTGATCGACATCATGATTGCGTTTCCCGCACTGCTGCTGGCGATGGTGCTCGCCGCGGTTTATGGCGGATCGATGCTGACGGTGGCGGTCGCCATCGGCATCAGCTCGGGCGTTGCCGTGGCGCGGGTGGCGCGCGGCGAGGTAGCGCGGGTGCTGACCAGCGATTTCGTCCTCGCCGCGCGGGCGGCCGGTGCGTCCACGGCACGGATTGTGCGCAAACACCTGTTGCCCGCCATCGCGCCGACGCTGATCGTGCAGTTGTCCTGGGTGATGGCTCTGGCCGTGCTCGCCGAGGCCGCGCTGACTTACCTCGGCTACGGCAGTTCACCGTCGGCACCGTCCTGGGGCGGCATCCTGCGCGCGCAACAGGACTACATCAAGGTGCGGCCGCTGCTGGTGGTGTGGCCCGGATTGGCGGTGGCCCTCACCGTGCTCGGCTTCAATCTGCTCGGCGACGCCCTGCGCAGCGTCACCGATCCGCGCCTGCGCAAAGGAGTGCCGACGCAATGACACTGCTGCAGGTGACCGACCTGACGGTCGAGATCGGGGACCGGGTCCTGCTGGACAAGGTCGACTTCGGCATCGAGGCCGGTGCCCGACTCGGCCTGATCGGCGTCTCCGGATCCGGCAAATCCCTACTCGCACTGGCGATCATGGGCCTGCTGCCCGAGGAGGCGCAGGTGCGAGGCAGCATCAAGCTGGACGGTGTCGAGCTGATCGGCCGCAGCGACCGCGCGCTGTCGAAGATCCGCGGCAGCCGGATGGCCATGGTGTTCCAGGAACCGCTGTCGGCCTTGAATCCGCTGATGCGAGTGGGCAAGCAGATCGCGGAACCATTGCGGCTGCATCAGGGGATGGGCAGGCGGCAGGCACATGCCGCGGCGACCGAACTGGCGGCGCGGGTCGGGCTGCCGGATCCGGCGAATACCGTGCGCGCCTTTCCTCATCAGCTCTCCGGCGGGCAACGGCAGCGGGTCGGCATCGCGATGGCCCTGGCCGCGCGGCCCGCGCTGCTGATCGCCGACGAACCGACGACAGCCCTCGACGTCACGGTGCAGGCCGAAATCCTCGCGCTGCTCAAGGATTTGGTGGACGAGGAAGGCTCCGCGTTGCTGTTCGTGACGCACGATCTCGCCGTGCTCGCCCAGGTGACGCGGCGCGTCCTGGTGCTGGGGAAGGGGCGCGTGCTGGAGGACGGCGAGCTGGCCGAGATCCTGCACGGGTCGAAAGACCCATACCTGCGCACGCTGTTGAAGCTGGCGCGGGCCACCTCGTTCCGGCGGGCGGCCAGCGTCGACAGCGGTTCGCCGGAGGTGGTGTCGTGATCCTGCTCGAGGCAACGGGTTTGAGCCGGTCGTTCCGGTTGCCGCGCACCAGCCTGCTGCATCGCCCGCCACAGCGGCATGCGGTGCGCGAGGTCAGTCTGTCGCTCAGCGAGGGCAGTCATCTCGGCATCGTGGGCGAATCCGGTTCCGGCAAGTCGACTTTGCTGCGGTTGCTGCTCGCCCTCGACCGACCCGATCAGGGGGAGGTCCACTATCAGGGCAGGCCCGTGACGGGTCGCGATCTCGCGTGGTTCCGCAGGGAAGTCCAAGTGGTGCTGCAAGATCCGCTGAGTTCGCTGGATCCACGAATGATCGTCGGCGATTCGATCGCCGAACCCCTTGAGTGCCTCAGGATTCCGGGCAATCACGACTACCGGGTAGCCGAGCTGTTGGTCGCGGTCGGCTTGGAACCCGATGCGGCGGTGCGGTATCCACACGAATTCTCCGGCGGCCAGCGGCAGCGCATCGCGATCGCGCGTGCACTGGCGCCGAACCCGAAGGTACTCGTCGGTGACGAACCGTTCTCCGCCCTGGACGCGTCGACCCGAGCCCAGATCATCGAGCTGCTGCGCGACCTGGTGCAACGGTTCGGGCTATCGCTGATCCTGGTCTCGCACGACGTCGGCGTGGTCCAGCAACTGTGCGATCAGCTACTGGTAATGAAGGACGGGGCAATCGTCGAACACGGCGACACCGAGCAGGTGCTCGAGCACCCCGAACACCCGTACACACAGGCCCTCCTCAACGCCGTTCCCGCACTACCGTTCTGACCGCACCCGCGTCCCCCATCCAGCTCGGTGCCGACCCCCGCGCACGAACTCGCGTGCCGCGCACGAACTCGCCCGCTGATCCGCGCGCGGCGGGCGAATTCGTGCGCAGCGGCCCGCTTCAATTGCTCAGCGCGGCAATGACGCAGGAGTTCGCCCGCCGCGCAGCAGTTCGCCCGCCGCGCATGATTTTGCGTGCGGCGCATGATTTTGCCCGCTGATTCGTGCGCGGCGGGCGAATTCGTGCGCGGCGGCCGCTTCAATTGCTCAGCGCGGCAATGACGTAGGAGTTCGCCCGCCGCGCAGCAGTTCGCCCGCCGCGCATGATTTTGCGTGCGGCGCATGATTTTGCCCGCTGATTCGTGCGCGGTGGACGGAGTCGTGCGCGGCGGCGGCTTCAGGTGCTCAGCGCGGTGATGACGATGCGTGCGCCGTGGGCGGGCACGTTGGTGATGTTGCGGACTCGTCCGCGCTCAGGTGTACCCGGCAACGTGAGTTGATAGCGCGTCAGTACCTCGCGCAGTACGACAGCGCCTTCCATCAGCGAGAAGCCCGCTCCGATGCAGCGGCGGACACCGCCGCCGAACGGCAGCCAGGTATTCGGCGCGATGGTGCCGTCGAGGAAGCGGTCGGGTTGAAAGCGTTCCGGCGCTGGGTGATTGGCCGGATTCTGGTGCGCGAGCACGATCGATGTCGACACCCTGGTGCCGCGCCGCAGCGGTATGCCGCCGATGGTCAGGTCCCTGGTGAGCTGGCGCTGCACCCGCCCGATCACCATCCGGTGCCGCAGCGCCTCTTTCACCACCGCCTCGAGGTATTTGTCGTCCCCGTCGCGGGCCGCCTGCCTCGCTCGATCCTGAACCTCTGGCGCGGCGGCCAATTCGTGCAGCGCCCACGACAGCGCCGATGCGGTGGTCTCGTGTCCGGCGAGCAGCAGCGTGACGAGCTGATCGCGCAGCTCCGCGTCGCTGAGCGGTTCCGTGCCGGGATCGTCGCCCGCGCCGACCGCGAGCAGCCGGGACAGCACATCGGCCTGCTGATCGATCTCCGGATGGTCACGGCGCCTGGCGATTTCGGCGTAGAGCAGCTCGTCGATATCGGTGCGGGTCTTGCTGAACCGCTGCCACGGCCCGAATTCCCGTAGCCAGGGCCACTTCCAGCCGAGCAACACCACCGGGCTGATGTCGGTGATGCGACGCAGTTGCGGGGTCAGCTGGTCCCTGCGGCGCTCATCGGCGACGCCGAAGACCACCTGCGTGATCACGTTCAGCGTCAGGTCTTCCATCCGGCTCAGAATGTGTTCTGTCGTACCGGCATTCCACCGCTCGACCTGAGTCTTGGCAATGTCCTCGACCAGCGCGCGGTAGCCGTTGAGGGCCGCCCCGGCGAACGCGGGCATCAGCAGCCTGCGGGCGCGGGCGTGCTGGCTGCCGTCGGTCAGCAGCACCGAATGCTCGCCCATGATCATCGCGAGCTCCCGATACGCCTCGCCCGCATGCAGATCCGCCGGATCGGCGGTGAAGATCTCTTTGATGTGCTCGGGCTGGGAGAACACCACGATGCGTGCCGGATACGGCGGCAGCAGTCGGACGGTGAAGACGTCCCCGAAGCGGCGGGCTTGGGCGCTGAGGAACTGGGCGTGCCGCTTGGTGTGCAGCACCGTTTGTAGCAGTCGAGGTAGTCGGGAGGCCGGTGGGTATGTGCCGGACATCAGGTTGTCCTTTCTGCTGAATCGTGCGCGAGCCGCTCCGATGTCGCGGTGCGGCGGCCGAGGACCTCGATGACGAGGAGAGCGACCGCGCTGAGCGCCGCGGCGGCGATCGGGAGGGCGAATGGACTGAACAACGCCAGGGTGATGCCGCCGGCGATGCTGCCGACGGTGACCCCGAGATAGGTGGACGAGGAATTGAGCGCCAAAACCTGTGTTGCCGAATCGGGTGCGGAGTCGAGCAGCATGGTCTGCATGGCGGGCGCGTTCCAGTAGAGGGACAACGACCACACCAGCGTCAGGGCCACCAGCACCGCCAACGGGATGGGGGCGAACACGGTCAGGATCGCGAAGACGACCATGGTGCCGAGGAACAACGCGAAGCCGATGCGCAGCGCGGCCGACGCACCCTTCTTGTCCACGTAGATGCCACCGGCGATCGAACCGATCAGACCCGCGACACCGGCCACCGCGAACAACAGACCACGTTGCCGCAGGGACGAATTCGAGAAGTCGGCCGCGAACGGACCGAAATAAGTGAACATCATGAGCGCGCCACCGAGCAGGATGGTGTTGCCGAGCAGCACGGTAACCACCGGTCTGCTGGACAGCGCCGTGAGATGTGTTCGGGCCGAGACCAATTCGCCGGGCTTACGCAGCTGCTCGCGGACACCGAACAGCAGCACCATCGACAGCACACACAGACCGGCGAAGACAATGAAGTTGCCACGCCAGCCGAAGAGGCTCGCCCAGAGCGTGCCGAAGGGCACGCCGATCGCCAATGCGCCGACGATGCCGGTGGACACGATCCCGATGTAAGCGCTGCGCTTCTCCGGCGGCGCCAGCGTGGGCGCGAGCGCGAACATCGCGGGCAGGCAGGCCGCGGCCGCGCCGGCGGCCAGCACCCGCAGCACCATCAGCTGCCAGAACGAATCGACCATGGCGGCCAGCAGATTCGCGACCGTGAAGACGACCGAGGCGCCGACGAAAACGCCGAGCCTGGTGCGGCGGGCCGAGGCGAACGCGATCAGCGGCGCACCGATCACCAGCACCAGCGAGTAGGCCGTAACGAGCTGTCCCGCGGTGGATTCCGAGACGCCGAGGTCCGAGGCCAGTTCGGGTAGCACACCCGCGATCATGTAATCGTCGGTGTAGAAGACGAATACGGCGAAGGTGATCGCTATCAACCAGAACGGCATCGGGCCTCCAGTGGCACGTGGTCAGGGAATCAGGTAGTCCGTCGCGATCGTTCGCGGGTCGATGCGCAGGGACTGTTCCCTTATTGTCGACTGATCAAGGGTTCCGGTGGCATGGATTGCCGCCCAGTCCTGGTGATACAGCGGATCGCCGTCCCAGGGCCGCCAGGCGGAATGTGGCGTCAGCGTCACGCGTTCCTTATCGATCCATGGCCGCAACAGCTCTGCCCGGTCGTCGGTTTCGACATCGCTGGTGAGCCGACCGGTACCCGCGGCGAGCCAGTGCAGCAGCGCGTCTGCGTCGACGGGTGATGAGCGGGCGGGATTGATGAGATGTCCGTCGAGCCGCAGGCAGTGGAACAGCGCGTCATCGATGAAGTGCGTCAGCTCGGGCAGGCCGGGTAGCGCGACGACCATCAGGTGCGCGAATCGGTGTGGCAGGCGATCGATTGGCGTGGTCTCCGTGCTACCGAACGGATGCGTAATGCGGGAGCGCGGCCGAACCACGGTCACCCGTGCGCCGAGTCCGGCCAGCGTTGCCGCGATGGTGTGGCCGAAGGCGCCGTACCCGACGACGACGGCGTCGCGGCGGTGGAAGGGTTTCGGCATCTCGTCGGGCGCTGCTGCGGCGCAGTGCAATACGTGCTGGGTGATGACGTATTCCGACAGCGACGGCGCATAAGCCCGCGCGCTTCTGGTCACCAGATTGTTCCGCGCGAGCGTGGGGATGTGCGGATAGTTGGGTCCGGACGAGACCAGATGGACCCAGGAATCCGTTGTCGCGGCGGCAGCTTCGGCCAACTCGGCGGCGGTGAGGTCATGCGCGGCGAGGGCGACCATCTTGTGGTCCAGCGCGGTACCCGGCGCCACCGACTCGACCCGGACGCCCAGAGCTCCGGCGACGGTGCCCGGGTCGGTCGAAACCCCGAGGCAGTAGAGCGTCGCCGGATCCACCGTGACGGCGCGCATCAGCGTGCGCTGGTCAACGCCAGTGGAACTCGGATATGCCCGTGCAGGACAATCGAATCCCGCCATTGCCGACCCGGCAGCAGCCGGGCATTCGGATATGCGGTGAGGAAGCTGCCGACCGCAACCTGCCCCTGAACCTTCGCCAACGACGCCCCGAGGCAGCGATGCACACCGGTGGAGAAGCTCATACTCGTTCGCGCGGAGACATTCTCGACGTCGAGCCGACCCGGATTCGGGTAGGCGCTGGTGTCGTAGTTGACCGCGCCGACCCAGATCAACGCCCCGGTGCCCGGCGCGACGACCCGATCACCGATCTTGGTCTCCACCCGCGCGGTGCGGTGGGTCAGCTGGATGGGGGAGTCGTAGCGCAGCAACTCCTCGAACCACGGATCGGTCAGGCGGCCGTCCTCGAGCACCTCGGCACCGAGGCCGTGTTCGAGCACGGTCACAATGGAATTCGCGATAAAGCTGACGGTGGTCTCGAATCCCGCCGCGAAGACGAAGCCGACCAGGGTGAGCAGCTCGGCGAAGGTGAGTTCGCCGGCCGCGTGCATGCGCACGCAATCCAGCAGGAATCCCTCTTGCAGCAGTCCCGGATCCTTCGTGCACTCCACCACGAAGTCGGTGAACTTACGCGCCTCGGTCATCCCGCGCCGGTATTCCGGAAAGGTGATGCCGACGTCGAGCAGTTTGGCCCCGTGGCCGCCTAGCGAATCGAGCATGTCATCGCCGAGATCGGGAATGCCGAGGAAGTCGGAGATCACGCGGATGGGAATCTTGCGCGCGAAATCCGCGACCAGATCAATGTTGTCCCGGCCGTCGAGCTCCCCGAGCACCGCCTCGGTGTGCTTGCTGATGATATCGATCGAGCTCGTCACCGCGCGATGGGTGAACATCGGGAAGACCAGCTTCCGCAGCCTGGTGTGCTCGGGCGGATCCATGAAGACCAGGGCGGGGGCGTCGAGGGCGATGGGCACCGAACGCCTGGTCAGCCAGCGGTAGACCCCGGCGGCCTGCGGAATCGCAACGGGCTGGTCGGCCGACCAGTCGTTGCTGCGCAGGATCTCCTCGCTCTCCTCGTATCCGGTGACGACAATTCCCGCGGCGCTATCATGCACGCCCGCCGTCGCGCCGATCTTCGTCAGGATCGCCCGATAGGGATCGCCTTTCTCCGGTGGCCGGAGAAACAGCCTGCCCACATCGTTCTCATCGCCGAGCATGGAATCCGGCAACAATCGGAGCGGACCGTGTAGTAGGAACCAGCGAATAGGATCAGTGACCACCGAGCTCGCGGAGGACAACGTCGACACCCCCTTGTCGTTGCATTGCGGCATAGAAGTTTTCGCGCTCGAAGCGGAACAGCGCGGCCTGTTTGTGCGGTAGATCCACCTCCCCGAGCTCGTGGCCGTCCACGACCTTGCAGACATTCCGGTCGAGCGTGCGCACCAGCTGATTGGACGCGGTCGGGTCCGAGATCACGCCGGTGCAGTCCGGGTAGGTCTCGAAGACGCCGGCGATGAGCGCGACCCAGAACGGCAGGGCGTACCCGAAATAGTCGGGTTCGCCGATGCAGCCGTGCATGCCCATATCGCTGTCCGGCGTGTCGTAATAGTCGGCGACCGCGTCGAGCGCGACGCGGTACAGCTCGACGTAGCCGCCCCGCTGCCCGTCCTGGCCGACGAGGAAGGGGCGAGTCTTGTTGTCGGAGAACTGGAATTCGATCTCGTCCTGCCAGCCGCCCCGGTCCCAATCCTTGTGCATCGCGATCTGCACGTGTGGCTGGGCCATCCAGTGCACCACCTGGTCGATCTCGGCCGCGGTGGCCGGTGTGACCGGGGTGAGTTCCCACGGCGGCGGCAGGGTCGGGACCTTCCATTCCTGAAAGGCGAAGTCGGTCAACGGTTTCCCGCGCCGTCGGGACCGATCTATGGGCCGTCGCTCACTCGTCACTCACGGCACCTCGTTCGCGGTGGCCAGCAGTTCGAGCGCGGCCAGGACGGCCTCGGTGCGGCCGGTGAGCCTGGCCCGCCCGCCCAGGCGGATGCGATCGAACGACGCGGCGACGGGCAGGTGCTCGATGCGGTCGGCCCCGGCGATCGGTTGACCGACCCGCCACATCCATCCGCCCGAGGCGTCCGGATCGATCTTCGGCTCGTCCCAGTCGAGTCCAGCCTGGATTCGCAGGTTGAGCAGCTCGAGATCGACTCCGGCGATGGTCCTGGACTGGAACGGGACCTCGCCGCCGGAAGCGCGGGCGCATACTTCGCTGACCACGACATCGTCGAAAGCATCACCGCTGGAGAGGTATTCGACGTGTGCGGTGAATGTGCCATCGAGGCCGAGTGCGGTGCACGTACGGATAGCGAGGTCGGCCAGCTTGGCCTCCGTCGCGGGATCGGTCCGGGCCGAACCAGAGCCGCCGCCCTTGGTCAGGTCGAGCAGCGAACGAATGTACAGTCCCGAAAACAGATGTGTGACAGTGCCGTTCGTCACGAGGACTTCCGAATGGTACTGCGGGCCTTCGAGTAACCGTTCGACCAGCCCGTCGCCGAGGGTGGGGAGATCGACGGTGCCGAATTTCTCGGTCCGGATCCCGCGCAGATTCGCCTCCGCGGCGGGTTTGACGATGACGAGCTCGTCGTCGGCGAATCCGGTGCAGCCACCGGCCTTTTCGACGCTACCGTCGGCCACGATCAACGTCTCCGGGACCGGGACACCCGCGGCTTCCAGCGCCCGGCGCATGACCCCCTTGTGCCGGTAGTTCTCCAAGGAGCCCGCAGGGATCGGGGTCGGCAAGCCGAGGTCGCCGGACAACTGCGCCGCAAGACCGAGCAGGTACTCGTCATTGGTGACGATCGCGGTGGTCCCGGCGGGGATCAGCGACCGCCATTCGTCGAGGTCGGCGATCTGTTCCGCGCCGATCCCGTCCAGTGCCTCGTCGCCCTCGCGAACCAGCGGAACCTCCCCGGTCCGCAGTATCCGTAGGTCGGCGCCCGCCGCCGTGACGGCCGAGCCGAACTCGGTCAGCCCGACGGTGCCCAGCGATTGTTTCGCCTGGAGCAGGACCACCGTTGCGCGATCACCTGATGACAACACGCCTCCACGCCTCTAGGTGCTGGTCGACGCGTTGGCAGCCGGTGACGACGGCTTCCGGATCGCGCGCCAGCGAGATACGGATCAGATCGGTGCCGAGTTTTGGCTGCGCCCAGTAGAACAGCTCGCCGGGCAGCACGTGCACACCAGCCTCGCCGAGTTCAGTGTAGAGCGCGCTGGCCTCGACACCCTCCGGCAGCCGGAACGTATCGACCGAGATTCTGGATTCCGGATAGGCGGGCGCCAAGTTGATGTGCTCGCGCGCCAGGGTCCGGTTGCTCTGGATGCCGCCGCGCAGCCGATCGTAGCCACCGTGCCTGCCGTCCTCGGCGAAAAGATCGACGATGCGCAGGATGAATGGCGACGCCGACAGCATGTGATCGGAGTACATCCTGGCCAGCGGCAGCGGATTACCGACATTCCAGTTCAGGAAGCCTGCCTTCAATTCCTGCAGGGGCCAGAGCTTTCCGGTGTCCTCGATGATCACCCAGTCGAGATCGTAGTGACCAAGCACGGCATACATGTCGTACTGCGCGCGGAGATCCTGTGCCCGGAAGCAGGAATCGATGACGAGGACGGTGTCCCGGTCGGCGCACGCGGCCGCGATCTCATGCAGCCGATCCGCATCGATCACCGTGCCCGTCGGATTATTCGGTGAGACGGTGAACAGCACTCCGCGCGTGGGGATTACGTTCTCGAGCGCACCAGACGCCAACTCGGTCTCGGCGACGGAATGGATGGTCAGTCCGTGGCCCGCGAGCAGGTCGTGCAGGTTGTCGAAGGTCGGCTCGACCATGGCCACCCGGCGGTCGGCGAGGCGAATCGCCTTGCCGATCATGTCGATAGCGGTCGAGGAGGAGTAGCAGCTGCGGAAGGTGACCTCGTCGGCCAGCGCGCCGTGCTGCCCGATCGACGACAGGAACGAGTTACGCGCATTCCGCTCGACCACGTCGACCGGCAACTTCCTGGTTTGCGCGAACACGTCGGGGAAGGCGGTGACGATGTCGGACTGTGTGTCGGACAGCGACATTCGCGGATGCCCATCGGACAGGTTCACGCCGTCGATCAGCGCCTTGACTTCGAGGTCGGTGATGTTGTCAGGCATGCAAACGACCATCCTGTTGCGTCTTGGCTCGCCGTGCGGCGGCGGCAAGGGTCATGATTTCGAAGATCACCGCGACGCCGAGGTGCGCGGTGATGTCGGCAGTGTCGTACGGCGGCGAGATCTCGACCAGCGATACGGTGCGAATATCGGGCAGCTGAAGTTCGCGCAACAGCCGCAGCGCGAACGCCGAGGACGGCCCGCCGACCTCGGGGGTACCGGTGCCGGGGGCGCACGAGGGATCGACGAAGTCGATATCGAACGTCAGCGCAACGGGATTGGCGCCGACCCTGTCCCGGACGATCCGGCCGAGCTCGTTGGCGCCGAGCGCCATCGCCTCCTCGCACTGGATCACGGTGAAGCCGAGGCCGTCGTCTTCCAGGTCCTCGCGCGGCACGCTGCCGCGCATACCGATCTGGATGCTGGTGGTCGGATCGATCAGGCCTTCTTCGGCGGCGCGGCGGTACACCGTGCCGTGAAAGTGCTTCATGCCGAAGTAGTTGTCGAGCACGTCGCGGTGCGCGTCCAGCTGCACCAGCGACAGTGGACCGTGTTGTTTTGCGGCGGCGCGCAATTCGGCGATGGCCAGGCTGTGGTCACCGCCGACCAAGATCGGCAGCGCGCCGATGTCGTGCACGAGCTTGACGCTGTGCTCGATCAGGTCGAGCGTCTGCAGGTGGTAGCCGGGCACGATGTGCACGTCGCCGCCGTCGACGACGGTGAGCAGATCGGTGATGACCAGATCGCGTTCCCGGCTGCCCAATCGGCCGAGCGTGCTCGCCGAGCGGACCGCCTCGGGCCCGAAGCGAGCGCCGCTGCGGTAGCCCGTCGCGCCGTCGATCGGCACCCCCATGATCACCGCGTCGACGCCGTCGGCGGCGGTGAGCTCCCGGATCGGCCGGTAGGGGAGCCGGAAGAAGGTGCGCGGGCCCGAACTCAGCCGGGAGACGGCCTGGCTGTCGGTGTAGTCAGTCATCGTGGGTTCCCTTGGACCGCAACAGCATTGCGGTCACGATGCCGGTCTCGTCGAGGCCGGGAGTGTCGACGTCGTCCACTACGACCTCGAGGCCCTCGCTCTCGTACAGGTCCGTCCAGTACTGCTTGGGTGCCAGGCGCTGGTCGGTGAACGGGTGCAGCAGGAAGTAGTGGTTGTAGTAGTTGGTGCGATGCGGGTCGCGCATCTTCTCCGGATCGTCCCAGCAGTAATCGATGTCGATCACCAGGAGTTCGAGGCCGGGGTTGGTGTCGAACAGCGACCGGAGGAACGTGCGGACGCCCGCTTCGCCCTCCTGGCCGAGGATTTCGTGGATGACGAAGCTGATGATGCCGAAGTCGTAGCGGGATTCGGTCTGCTCGAGATGACGGATGGCATCCGCGTTGACGATGTCGATCCGGTCGGCGTGTAGCGACCCGGACACGAATTCCACTGCGGCGGCGGCACCCTCGGGGCTCGGCTCGATCCCGGTGAGCCGCATGTCCGGATACTTCTCGGCCAGCGTGGTCAGGAAGATACCGCTGCCGCAACCGAGGTCGATGCCGCTGGTGTAGGTCTTACCGCGCTGATCGAGCACCCGGTACATCAGCGGGATCGCGTCGTGCACGCTGATCTCGCAGCTGCCGATGCCGACCATGCGGCCGTCCCTCGGCACCGCGGCGGGGGAGGTGAACCCGCTGCCGATGTCCAGGAAGGTGCGGCCGTATCCGCCGATCATCATCTGATACCAGCCGCGTGCCTCCCAGATCTGCACGAGCTTGTCGGTGGCCCGATCGTTGTCGGTGTATCCCGCGGTCCGCAGGAAGAGCTGCAGCGCGTCGACCCGCTCCGGTGTCGTGACGGCCGATTCCAGCGCCTTGCGAACGGAAATTCCGTTCACCACGATTTGTTCCAGAATTCCGTGCTCGATCAGGTTGTACAGCACAGCCGACTGCACGTACCCGCTGAACGGCTCCAGCGCTTCGATCAGGCGTTTCCGGTTGAGCATGTCGTTCATACCTCTCTTTCGGTGCTTTTCCGCCTGTCAGCCAGCGGCGAGCCGATCGGGATCACCGACGAATGCCAGCTCGTATTTGTTCTGTCGATATCCGTACGCGCCCGACGAGAGGTTGGTGAACAATGTCCAATCGGAGAGCTGTGGTGCGGCGGGAATGAGGCCGTGCTGGGTTGTTCTGCCCGGTTTGGGACAGATGAGATCCAATCCGGCCATTTGCGAAAGCAGGGTCGAAGCCCCCTCGATGCGTTCGGTGAAATTACCGATACCCTGCAGGAGCAGATTTCGATCGGCGGCCCAGAATCCGTAGCGGTCGTCGAATGCGGCCGAGTCGAGCGCGGCGGTGAAGTCTCGTTCGGTGCTCGCGGCGAAACGGCGGAGCTTCGCCAGAATTACCGCGGGTTCCTTGACGGAGGTCTGGCCGCCGTCCAGTACCCGCTGCGCCAGGGTGTAATACATCTCGGCTTTCGCCGACATCCGGGCGAGCGCCTGCACCCAGGCCGGATGGGTCATGCCGGTGCGGGCCCGCAACGTATTGCACTGTTCGATGGAACCGTCGATGAAGACCCGGGAGTTGGGCACGAATGCGCGGTTCAGCTCGATGATCGCGTCTTGTTCGTCGAGCACGTCGATGGATTGGTCGGGCAGCTCGTGCGCGCCGCGGAAGCCCGCGCGCGAATGCACGGTGACCCCGTCGCTGTCGGGTTCGATCGCGACGCACAGCGCGGTGTATTCCTCCGCCTGCGACAGCATGCGGTAGGGGTAGATCAGTAGCATGTCGGCGTACAGCGCCAGCGTGGCCAGCTGTTTGAAACCGCTCAAATAGATGCCGTCGGCGTCACGCGCAACGACTTTGAGCAGGTGATCCTCGGAGATTCGCCCGCGTTCGGAGATATCGGAGATCGCGTGCGTGAGGATGGCATTGTCGGCACGGCACTCACGGTGGAACTCGCGGATCGGTCCGGCGCCGTCGCCGAAATGGTCGGCGTTGGCCGCCCAGGCGGACACGATGCCGGCCAGGAAATCGGGGCTGCGGCCGAGCAGCCCGCCGCTGTGTGCGGCGAACCGGCGCAGCTGCCCGGCGTACTCCAGGAATTGCTCTTTCGTCTCCGGTGGTGTCCAGATGCAATCCCAGAACAATTTGAGCTCGGGATTGGTGCGCAGGCCGTCCAAGGTTTTGGCGAAAGGAGTATTGGTTCTTTCCGCAAAAGTGGCCGAAATAGTTTCGGTCGAGCAGCTGATGTGCTGAGTTTCCAATGGATATCCTTAGTCCTGCGACTTGGAAGTCTGAAATGCACCTTTAATTGTTGGAGTCCGAATCCATAACACCCCAGCTCCAAGTGTGGACACCCTGTAGCCTGCCCCGCCTTCAAGATAGCCGAACTAACGAAGTGTAACCATTCCAGTGCCTGTGACCCTCATCACATTGTACCATTTCGTGATCACGCACCCAGTGCCTATTCGCCGCTATCCGGATGGCATTAGCAGGGCTGTTTGTAAACCCCCCGATCGGGGGGATCGGATTCGCCGACAACCCCCCTTTTCGGGGGGTTGCGAATTTCGCGGAAATGGCGAGAATGTAGTCGTTGTCGAGTGGGAAGTCCAGCCTGCTGCAACGACTCTCATTCAAATATGTATCTATATGAAGTATGCTGGAAGCGGCGTTGCGAGGTGGGTGTAACGGTGCTAGATTCGGGCCACCAGGGGCTGAGCTCTCCCTGATCGGGTGTATGGCAGAAGCTCTTTATGAATTCGAGCATTCAGGCCGGGAACCCGATGTCTGAAGGGTGGTATTGGTGGAGACGAATCGGGTGGGGTCCGGTGCCTTCGATCGGTCGGCGATCGAACAATGGATGGCAGACAAGATAAGCCAGATCATCGGAATGGACCCGGCGGCGATCGATCGGACCACCACCTTCGCCGCCTACGGGCTGACGTCGTCCGACGCGGTCGGCCTGTCCGGCGAGCTGGAAGAGTGGCTCGGCCGCGACCTCCCCGAAACCCTGCTGTACGAGCACCCGACAGTGGAGCAGTTGAGTGCGGCACTGGTCGGCGCGACTGCCGATTCCGCGAGCGCCACAGCTGATTTCGGCGACACCGCTGAGCGGGCGGTGGCAGCCGACGACGACACGATGTGCATCGCGGGCCTGGCTTGCCGATTCCCTGGCGGCGCGAACTCACCACAGTTGTTCTGGCGCAACCTGGCCGACGGCATCGACACCGCGACCGATGTGCCGCAACAACGTTGGGACGCATCGGAATACTTCGATCCCGATCCTTACGCGCCGGAAACGACTTACACGACGAAGGGCGCGTTCGTCGACGACATCGCGGGCTTCGACGCCCAGTTCTTCGGCATCTCGCCCCGCGAGGCGATGCGGATGGACCCGCAACAGCGGATGCTGCTAGAGGCGACCTGGGCGGCGTTCGAGGACGCCGCCATCCCCGCCGACCAGATCCGGGGCAGCCGGACCGGGGTGTTCGTCGGGATGATGGCCGACAGTCGTTACGCGAACGTCCTGGTCGACCACGGCGGCCACGCCGAATTGGATGACCCGTACGTGGGCCTGGGCAGCGCGTCCAGCGTTGCGGCGGGCCGCCTTTCGTATCTACTCGACCTGCGTGGGCCGAGCCTGGTCGTCGACACGGCCTGCTCGTCCTCGCTGGTCGCGTTGCATCTGGCGATGAACAGCATCCGCAACGGCGAGTGCGATCGTGCCGTTGTCGCCGGAGTCAGCGCGATCGTGCATCCCGATACCTACCTGCAGGCCTGCAAGATGCGGATGCTCGCCGTGGACGGTCGCTGCAAGACCTTCGACGCGGCGGCGGACGGGTTCCTGCTCGGCGAGGGATGCGGCGCGGTCGTTGTCGAACGGCTCACCGAAGCGAAAGCTCGACGGCATCAGGTGCTCGCAGTGGTGCGTGGGTCGGCGGTGAACCAGGACGGCATGAGCAACGGGTTGACCGCCCCGAACCGCGCCGCGCAGGTCGCGGTCATTCGCGAGGCACAGCAGCGCGCTGGAATCAATGCCGACAGCGTCGATTACGTCGAGGCGCACGGCTCGGGGACGCAGCTCGGTGACGCGATCGAGATCGCCGCATTGACCGAGGTTTTCGGCGTATCGGGCGCCCGGCCGCTGTATGTGGGCGCGGTGAAGACGAACATCGGTCATCTCACCGGTGCGGCCGGGATGGCCGGATTGGTCAAAACCGTGCTCGCACTGAACCGCCGGACCATCCCGCGGAATCTGCATTTGCGCCAACCGAATCCGGCGATCGATTGGTCCGCCACCCCGGTTCGCCTGCCACACGAGAACATTCCGTGGCCGCGCGAGGACGAGCGCGTCCCCACGGCCGGTGTCAGTTCGTTCGGCTGGTCGGGCACCAACGCCCACGTCATCGTGTCCGCGCCGCCGGTCGAGCAAGATCCCGAAGACCAGGAACGCTGGCACATCCTGCCGTTGTCCGCGCGCTCGCCCGAGACGTTGACCAGCACCGCACACGCGATCGCGGAGTACCTGCGCAGCAATCCACGACTCGCTCCCGCTGCGGTGGCTGCCACCCTGCGGACGGGGCGAACTTGCATGCCGTGCCGAACGGCGGTGCCATTCCGGACACTGCTTGACGCGGCAGAGGCACTCGACGAGGTCGGCCGCCGGGTGCCGGTGGCGACCGTGCCGCGTGGATCTCAGCCGGTTGTGCGATTCGTGTTGCCGGGCACCGGCGATCAGTTCCCCGGCATGGGACGTGACCTCTACCAATCGCATCCGGCCTTCCGTGCCGCGATTGATCAGTGTGCCGAGGTCGCGGCCGACTCGTTGGGCATGGACTTGCGCACCGCCCTGTACCCGGATGCCGCGCCGGTGGTGTCGGATCCCTTCGCGGCGTTGCGCGGCGACGCGACCGGCCCCGGAGAACTGGTCACCCGAATCGACCTGGCACACGCGGTGGTTTTCGCGTTGAACTACGCCGCAGCACGGCTGTGGCACAGCTATGGCATCGAGCCGCGAGGTCTGCTCGGATACAGCCTCGGCGAATACTCCGCCGCCTGCCTGTCCGGCGTGTTCGACGTGGATGTCGCGCTGCCGCTGGTGATTCGGCGGGCTCAGCTCGTCGCGGCCGCCGAACCCGGCGCCATGCTCACCGTCGCGACCTCCGCGGACCGCATCGCCGAATACCTCGGCCCTGACCTGTCCTGCGCCGCGGTCAACAGCCCCAACACGGTCGTAGTCGCCGGGACTGATGCCGCGATCGCCGCGCTCGAACAACGCCTTGCCACCGACGAGATCGCCGCGCGGCGCGTGCCGACCACCCGCGCGATGCATTCGCACCTGCTGGATCCGTTGCGCGAGCGGCTGATCGAACTGTTCGACGGGGTCGAGCTGCGTGCGCCCCGAATTCCGTTCGTGTCCAACCTGACCGGCAAGTGGATCACCGACGATCAGGCCCGCGACCCGCAGTACTGGGCCGAACACATGTGTGCGACGGTCTCGTTCGCCGACGGCGTGCACACGCTCGTCGACTCGGAGCCGTGCGTGGTGCTCGACCTCGGGGCCGGTCAGCTGGCCAGCCTGGTCACTCAGGCGCTGGTGCATTCCAGTGGCGCCGTGGCGTTGCCGACACTGCGTGGTTCCTCGACGCGTGATCCGGACGAGATGATCGTGTCCCGCACGCTCGGTCGCCTGTGGGTCGGCGGGGTGGACGTGGATTGGTCGCGTATCGGCTCAGCGGGAAGTTCGCTTTCCCTTCCAACGTATTCATTTCAGCACCAACAGTTTTGGCCGACGAGTGAGCATGGCGTCAGCGTCGCCCCGATCGGGACGCCTGCCGCGACGGACAGTGCGGCCACCGAGCTCTTCGAACCACAGTGGGTCGCAGTGCCCGCGTCTGATTCGGCGGATCGGTACGGGCCCTACCTCCTGTTCGCCGATCCCGGCACGCGCAGTGCCGATCTGGCCGGTCATGTGGCCAAGGCGCTGGACGGTGCCGACCTGGTGACCGTGGTCCCCGGTACCGAATTCGGGACGTCCACCGCTGGCGGCTACCGCATCCGGCCCGGCGAGCCGGCCGATTACGCCCGTCTGTTCGAAGCGCTCGACGAACGGAACCTGCTGCCACGCACCATCGTTCATCTGTGGTCCGTGCACGGTACGACCGACCACCCGGCGACCGTCGACAGTGTCGCCCTGCATCGACGTTTCGGGTTCGACAGTCTGATGGCGCTGGCCGGCCAGTGGGGTCGGCGCTGCGTCGACGGCTGCCGGATATTGGTCGTCACCGATCACGCGCAGTTCATCGATCCCGACGACACTCTCTATCCCGGCAAGACCGCCGTTGCGGGCCCCGCGCTGACCGCAGGGCAGGAATACCCGGGGCTGGCGGTGCGCACGTTCGATGTCGTCACACCGGTCGACGACGAGGACGGTTCGTGGGACGAGCTGACCGAAGCTGTTATCGCCGAACTGCATTGGCCGGGCGCCGACGCGATCATCGCGCGTCGCGGGCGGCGCAGGCTGGTGAAACGCTTCAGGCCACTCACCCTCGACGCACCGACTCCGTACGTGCGCGATGGTGGTGTCTATGTGATCACCGGCGGGACCGGAAGTATCGGCCTCCAGGCCGCGGCTCATCTGGCCGCCGCGGCGGCCGAGGTCAAACTGGTCCTGCTGGCCAGGACGCCGCTACCGGATCTCGACGACGCGGCAGCGGTCGCGCAGGCCGGTGCGACGTTGCGCGCCAAGGCAACCGCGGTGCGCGACCTGAAGGACGCCGGTGCCCAGGTGCTGGTGCTGACCTGTGACATCGGTGATCCCGACGCCACTGCCGCCGCGATTGTCAACGCCCGCAACAGGTTCGGTCCGATCGACGGCGTGATCCACGCCGCGGGTGTGCTGTCCCCGGACGCGTTCACCACGATCGAGGCGACCACACCGGAGATCAGCGCCGCGCATTTCCGGGCCAAGATCGACGGCACCATCGCCCTCGCCGCCGCACTGCGCGGCGAACGTCCCGACTTCGTCGTCCTGCTGTCCTCGATGTCGGCGGTCCTCGGCGGCATCGGGTTCGCGGCCTACGCGGCCGCCAACGCATTCCAGGACCAATTCGTCGCGCTGCACGGCCTGCCCGGCGGATCTGCCTGGCGCTCGGCGTGCTGGGACACCTGGCAGGCCACCGTTCGGCACGGCGAAAACCCCGGTGTCGCTGACTCCTTGGACAAGTATTCGTTCGCCGCCGCGGACGCGCTCGCGGTACTGGACCGACTCATCGCGAGCGGCCCGCGTCGCGCGGTGGTCTCCGCCGGTCAGCTGCACGACCGCATCGAGACGTGGGTCGGCGGCGGCGATCCGTTCGGCGCGGTCACCTCGTCGGCACTGGAACCGGCCGCCGCCACGGCACCACCCGGCCGAACCGTCGAGGAGTACCAGCGCAGGCTCGCGGAACTCTGGCAGCAGGCCCTCGGCGTCGATCAGGTCGGCCCGCACGACAACTTCTTCGAGTCCGGCGGCAATTCGCTGGTCGGCCTGCAACTGATCAACTCGATCAAGAAACAGTTCCGCGCGATCGTCCCGACCGTGGCGTTGTTCGAGGCGCCGACGATCGCCGATATGGCCGCTTACCTACTCACGGCCACCGCAGACGAAAGGAAGTCACGGCCATGAAACTTCTCGGCGTCATCGGTGCCGGTGTCATGGGCACCGGTCTGGCACAAGCCCTTGCGGCGCACGGCTTTTCGGTGGTGCTGGTGGACCGGTCCCGTGAACAGCTCGACCGTGCGGAAAGCGAGGTCGTCCGGTACTCGCGCACCGGGCGCCTGTTCGGTCACGACACCGAGAAGTACGGCGACCTGACCCAGCGGGTCAGCTACACCACCGATATCGGCGAGGTCGGCGCCGCGGAGTTCGTGATCGAGAACATCACCGAGAACTGGGCGCTCAAGGCTGAGATATATCCGGAACTGGACCGTATCTGCGCGCCCGACACGGTTTTCGCGGCGAATACGTCGTGCATCCCGATCACCAAGATTGCCGGGGTGACCAATCGCCCGGATCGGGTGATCGGCATGCATTTCATGAACCCCGTGCCGATGAAATCCACCGTCGAGGTGATCCGCGGCTGGCACACCTCCGAGACCACCATCGCCATCGCGCTGCAGCTGCTCGCCGACCTCGACAAGCGCGGCATCATCGTCAACGACATGCCGGGCTTCGTCTCCAATCGGGTGTTGATGCTGATGGTCAACGAGGCCATCTTCCTGCTGCAGGACGGCGTGGCGGCGGCGGCCGAGGTGGACGAGATCTTCCGGTCCTGCTTCGGGCACGCGTCCGGTCCGCTGGAGACCGCGGATCTCATCGGGCTCGACACCATCCTGTACAGCATCGAGGGACTCCAGGAGTTCTACGGGGACAGCAAGTATCGGCCGTGCCCCTTGCTGAAAAAGATGGTGGACGCCGGACTACACGGCCGGAAGTCCGGTCAGGGCTTCTTCTCGTACTCATGAGAGCAGGCCCGCACCACCGAACCATTGCCCCGTTACCGACAGGACGGTAGTTATGTTCTCCGATGTCCGTTCCGAAATCCGTGACTTCGTCGCCAAGCGGTTCCCCGAAGGGCGGCTGCAGGACAATCGCGACATCTTCGAAAGCGGCTTCGTCAATTCACTTTTCGCGATGGAACTGGTCATGTTCATCGAGCAGAACCTCGGCGGCCGGATTCCCAACGACGAGCTGATGCTGGACAACTTCCGCACGGTGGACGTGATGACCGACCTGGTCGGCAGGCTCAACGGCCACGGCACGGCCACCGAGGTGGCGTGATGGCGGTGCAGGCGGAACCCGTTTTAGGCCAAGCGGTTTCGCGGGCCGAGATCGGTGCGTTCGTCGATGAGGTGGTGGCGCCGCGGGCCGCCGAGTTCGATCGTGCGGCGCGGATCGATCTGAGCATGGTGACCGAGTTCGCCGCGCGGGGTCTGTGGGGTGCGGTGTTGTCGACCGCCGATGGTGGGACCGGTGCCGGAATGACGGCCCTCGCGCGCGTGCACGAGGAAGTGGGCCGCGGCTGTTCGTCCATGCGCAGTCTGCTGACCGTGCACTCTATGGCGTTGTTCGCGCTGGATCGGTGGGGAACCGAGGCGGCGAAGAGCCGGTGGAAGGCCGACATGGTCGCCGGTGCCGCGCTCGGCGCGTTCTGCCTGACCGAGCCCGAGGCGGGTAGCGATTTCGCCGCGCTGCAGGCGACGGCCCGGCGCGAGGGTGACGAGTGGATCATCGACGGTCACAAGCTCTGGGTCACCGGCGGCCAGCTCGCCGACGTGCTGCTCGTATTCGCCCGCACCGCAGTCGGTCCCGCCGTGTTCCTGGTCGATGCGGCTAGTCCCGGCATCCGCCGTATTCCGGTCCCGGAGGTCACCGGGACGCGCGGTAGTCAGGTCGCGGAGATCGTCTTCGAGAATTGCCGCATCGGTGCCGATTCGATCATCGGGCCCGAGGGCATGGGGTTGGCCATCGCCACCGGGGTGCTCGATATCGGGCGGTTCAGCGTCGCCGCCGGGTGCGTCGGCCTGCTGCAGGCTTGTTTGCAGGCCAGCGTGGCTTACGCCAACACCCGCCGCCAGGGCGGGGCCTTGCTACGCGAACACCAACTCGTGCAACAGCTGATCTCGACGATGGCCACCAACACCAGGGCGGCCCGGCTGCTGGTCTGGCAGGCCGCGCAGCTGAAAGACGCGGGCAGTCCCGACACCATCATGGCGACGTGCATCGCCAAGCAATTCGCGGCGACCTCGGCGGTGGCCGCGGCCAATGACGCGGTGCAACTGCACGGTGCGCGCGGGTGCAGCGACGACTATCCGGTCGGCCGGTACCTGCGCGACGCCAAGGTCATGGAAATCATCGAGGGCAGCACACAGCTGCAACACGTACTGATCGCCACCGACGCGTGCCGGAATCAGGCCCGCGTCGTCGACGTCCAGTGATTCGCAGAGGCCAGGGAATTCGATGAACGCTGAAATCCGTAACCGTCCCCGGTACATCAAATGTGTGGTCTGGGATCTCGACCACACCCTGTGGGATGGCATCCTTTTGGAGAACTCCGCGGTCACCGAGCTCAAGCCGGGGATCCGGGAGACCATCGTCACGCTCGACGAACGCGGGATTCTGCATTCCATCGCCAGCCGTAACGATCCCGACCTGGCGGTCGCGAAGCTGAAGGAACTCGCGCTCGCGGAGTACTTTCTGCACCCGCAAATCAGCTGGGACAACAAATCCGCCTCGGTCGCGACGATCGCCGCGCGGCTCGATATCGGGCTCGACACGCTCGCCTTTGTCGACGATCAAGAGCTCGAACGGGACGAGGTCGGATTCGCGCATCCCGAGGTGCTCTGTATCGATGCCGAGGAGGCCGCGACGCTGGCGGACCGGCCGGAATTCCAGCCGAAGCAGGTCACCGCGGACTCGCGGGTGCGGCGGCAGATGTACCGGGCGAGTATCGAACGCTCGACGGCCGAGGACCGGTTCTCCGGCACCAACGAAGAATTTCTCGCCACCCTGGGGATGCGTTTCCGGATCAGTCCGGCGGGTGCGGCGGATATCGGCCGGGCCGAGGAACTCGTTGTCCGGACCAATCAGCTCAACTCGACCGGTGTCATGTATTCGGCCGAAGAGCTTGCGGCCCATGCCGAATCCGATGATCACCTGTTGCTGATGGCCGAGCTGGAAGACAAGTACGGGACCTATGGGCAGGTCGGTCTCGCGCTGGTGAAACGCGGTGTGCACCAGTGGCGGCTGAAGTTGCTGCTGATGTCGTGCCGGGTGATATCTCGTGGCGTGGGGACAGTGTTGCTGAATCATGTTGTCCGGCTTGCCCATGGCGAGGGCGCGCGTCTGGTCGCCGAATATGTGCCCACCGACCGGAATCGGATCATGTATATCACTTATCGATTCGCCAATTTCGCGGAACTCGGCGAGGAGGACGGCGTGACTCTGCTGGCGGCTTCGTCGATGCCGCCTCCGCCGCCACCGTCCTATCTCACGGTCGAGACTGTCGCGGCGGGGCATCTGTTGTGAACGCCCCCGCGATCGACGCGCGCAAATGGATGCCGTACCCGTCGGCCGGTGGGGCGCCGACGACGCTGTACTGCCTGCCGCATGCCGGGGCGGGTGCCTCCACGTACCTGCCGTGGCGCAAGGAGTTGCAGCCCGATGTCGATGTGGTGCCGCTGCAGCCGCCCGGTCGCGAAATGCGCATGCGCGACGAGCCCTTCGAGAACCTGACGCCTTTGCTCAATGACTTGCTAGCGGCCATGGATGGTGTCTGGCAAGAGCCGTTCGCGCTGTTCGGACACAGCCTGGGCGCGCTCGTCGCTTTCGAGCTGGCCCGTCGGCTCAGCGCGGGGGAGGGGCCGCGTCCGGCGCACCTGATCGTGTCGGGACGCCGTGCGCCGCAACATCCTTCGCGGCTGCCGTGGATCCGGATGGCCGACGATCCGATGCTGCTGGAGATCGTGCGCAGGCTCGGCGGAACGCCGGACGAGATCCTCGACGACGAGCAGATGCGGCAGACGGTGCTCACGCTGATGCGCGCGGATCTCGGCGTCGACCAGACCTATCGGTACCGGCCGGACCCGCCGCTCGACGTGCCGATCACCGTGCTCAGCGGCAGCACCGACAGCCACGTGACCATGGCCGAGCTCGAGCCGTGGGCCGAGTGCGGCTCGGCCGGGGTCGATATTCGGCTCGTGCCCGGCGGACACTTCTTCGTGGTGACCCAGCGCGAGACCGTGCTACGCCGGGTCCGCCACTGCCTGGTGGGTTCGCCGTGATCGTCGGCACCGCCGCGCGGCGGGCGATCGCACCCGACGAGGTCGAACTGTGGTGGCTGCGGCTGACCGGGGAGTGTGCCGCCGGGGATTGCCGGGTGCTGGCTCCCGAGGAACTCGCGCGCAGCGTCCGGTTCGATACGGTCGAGTTCGCCGGCGACTTCATTCGCACCAGGGCCACGCTGCGGCGTGTGCTCTCGGCCTACGCAGGCTGTCCCCCCGAGGAGCTCGCCTTCACCACCGGGCTGCACGGTAAGCCGGAATTACCTTGCTATGCACCGGCATTCAATCTCACACACACCCGAGGTCTGGCCGTGGTCGCCGTCGCGGGGTCGGTATCGGTCGGGGTCGACGTCGAACGGGTCGACGCCGATTTCGATATGGCGGGGTTGGCGTCACGGGTGCTCACCGCTCGCGAAGCGGACTGGGTCGGCACGGACCGTCGGCGCTTCCTGCACCACTGGGTCGCCAAGGAGAGCTATCTGAAATGGTTGGGTAGCGGGCTGACGATATCGCCCGACACCATCGAGCTGCGCACCGATCGCAACGGGCGCTCCGTGCTCACTCCGGTAGATGGTGCCGACCGGCCCACCGGATACGTCCATCATTTCGGCTTGCACTCCCAGTACGTCGGGGCCTTCGTCGGCGGCCGACCGCCACCCCGTTTCACGCTGCGGCCGGCCGAATCGGCCGGTGCCGACTCGAATCTCCGCCGCCGTACCTCAGGAGTGCAAGCATGACAACCTATTTCGCGGTCGAACCCGCCACCCTGGCCGAGATGCTGACCGCCCGCGCCGCCGCCACCCCCGACGAGGTGCGCTTCCACCACCTCGGCGACGGTGACGAGCCCACTGCGGCAATGACTTTCCCGCAACTCGACCGTGCGGCCCGTGCGGTGGCCGCCCATCTGGCGCAGCTCACGCGCCCGGGGGAGCGGGCACTGCTGCTTTATGCTCCCGGTCTGGAATTCGTTGTCGCCTACTACGGTTGCCTGTATGCGGGCGTGATCGCGGTTCCCGTGGCTCCGCCGCAGCCGAGCAAACTGGCGGACGGCCTGGCACGGCTCGCGTCCATCGTTGCCAATTCCGGTGCGCGGCTGCTGTTTACGAGCGCCGATATCGAGCCGCTGCTGGGCCCGGTGCTCGCGGATGCTGACGGGTTCGCTGGGCTGCAGACAGTCGTGACCGATCGCATCGATCTGGCGGAAGCCGACCAGTACAGCGACCAGGGCATTACCAGTGACACCATCGCCCACCTGCAGTACTCCTCGGGATCGACCGGGGAACCGAAGGGCGTCGCGCTCACCCACGGCAACGTGCTCGCCAACCTCCGACTGGTGACTTCGGAGATCGGCGCCGGGGTCGGCGTGGCCTGGTTGCCCACCTTCCACGACATGGGCCTGCTCAGCATGGTCACCTACCCCGTGTACAGCGACTCGACCGTTATCAGCATGTCCCCCTTGGCTTTTGTGCAACGTCCCGCTCGCTGGATCTCGGCGATGTCCCGGTACAAGGCCACCCACACCGTCGCCCCCAACTTCTCCTTCGCGCTGGCGGTGCGGCGGGTACCGGCCGATCAGGTCGCCCGCTACGACCTGTCGAACCTGCGAGTCGCACTCTGTGGCGCGGAACCCGTTCGCGTGGACACGATGTTCGCCTTCGCCGAGCATTTCGGCGCGGCGGGCTTCGATGTGCACAGCCTGTTCCCCTGCTACGGCCTAGCCGAGGCAACGCTTTTGGTGACCGGCGGCCCGGCCGGAAGCGGACTCACCACCGTCGAAGTGGACCCGACCGCACTCGCCAAGGGCCGCGTGGAACCGGTATCCAGCGGCGGCCGCCGCCTGGTCGCCAGTGGCGAACTCAACGACGCCTACGAACTCGTCCTCACCGACCCCGACACCCACACCCCGCTACCGGAGGGCCAAGTCGGCGAAATCTGCCTTCGCGGTGAAAGTATCGGCCTCGGCTACTGGGACGCCCCCGAGGCCTCGACCGAAACCTTCAACGCCACCGTCACCGGCCGCCCCGGCCACTTCCTCCGCACCGGAGACCTCGGCTTCATCCACGACGGCCAGCTCTACGTCACCGGCCGCCGCAAAGACCTCATCATCGTCGACGGCTACAACCACTACCCCTCCGACATCGAAGCCTCCGCAATGGACAGCCACCCGGCCCTACGCCCCGACCGCTGCGCCGCCTTCCAGGTCCTCGACGGCGACGAACCCACCCTCGTCCTGGTCGCCGAACTGAACCGAGACCGAGCAGCCGAGACCGCCGACAAGACCGAGATCATCACCGCCGTCCGCCAAGCCGTCGGCGAACACAACGGCCTACGCCTAGACGACGTAGTCCTGGTAACCGCAGGCTCAGTACCCCTGACCTCCAGCGGCAAGGTCCGCCGCTACGTAGTCCGCGAACAGTACCGAGAAGGCGCACTGACCCCGCTGCCCTGACCGGCGCAGCTACCGGCGAGCCGTGATGAGCCATGCGCGCGAGTCGAACCACACGCCCTCGGTGCCGCAGTGGGCGGTCATGACGGCGTGCAGTCGGTCGAGAGCCCGCGCGGTCTCGTCGGCGTCGAACTCGGCGAGCACCTCGGTTGCCATGCGCAGCGCGAGGACGGAGTCCACGCCGGCCTCGGGATCCGCGCCGTAATAGACGGGCTCAGGTACCTCGGTGACGCCGACGTCGGTAAACCCTGCCGCGGTGAGAACGCCCTCCGCCTCGGCCGGATCGGCCAGCGAGAACGCGCCGCCGGTTGGTGCGGCGACCGGCGCACCCGAGAGTGCCCGACGTATCGTGCCAACCCACTCCTGCCGGTCACCGGCCTGCCAAACCAGTTGTGCCAGTTGGGCTTCGGGTTGCAATGCGCGTCCGATGTTGGTGAACGCCGCGACCGGATCGGCGAAGAACATGGTGCCGAACCGGCTGACCGCGTGGGTGAAATGTGCTTCCAGGAACGGGTAGACCTGGGCGTCCGCCTGCTCGAAGCGCACGTTGCGGACGTCCTCGGCCGCGCTGAGCTCGCGCGCCTGCGCCAACATCATCGGCGAAATATCTACCCCGAGCGCGCTGCCGTCGTGCGCAAGCCCGGCGAGCTCACGAGTGAGCTGACCAGTGCCGCAACCGATATCGAGCACATTGTCACCAGGTCCCACGTCGATAGCTTCGCGCAGCCGCCGATGATGATGACGCAACTCCGCGTCGTAATCGAATGTGTTCTTCGGGGCCGGTACCTCGCGATTGCCGCTGTCAACCATGGCCCCATCCTGGCAACTCCGCGCACCACCCGCCAGCCACCATTCTCATGTGGTTGCTGGGCGGGTGGGATGAGGTCCGTACTCTGTGGGCGATGCGCGGTTGGTCGAAGTGACTCGGAGATTGGAGCCAGGAGTGAATACCGAGGTCGTGCGAGGCGTCGGGGGAGAGCCACTGGCCTACTACGAGGAAGAGCGTAGGCAGGAGGTTCGCTGGGCGGACGATCTGCGCCTTGCCGAGGAAGCTTCGCCTGCCGCGGCTGCGGATCGCATCGTGGCGGAGTTGTCGGGTTGGGGCGCGACAACGCTGGCGTCGCTGGGTGCGCACTTGGTCGAACGTGGGGCGCGGGTGCAGCGCGAGTTCGACACCTTCACCCATGGGCTGCAAGGGGTTTCGCGTCCATTCGCGCCTGGTCGATTGTCAGCGAATCTAGAACTGCGCGCCGCTGAAACGGTTGATCCTGCGGAATTGCACGCAGCCTATGCCGCCGCATACCCGGTCGGCCATCCCGACCACGACATGAGCAGCTTCGAGGATCTGCAAGCCTTGATGGACGGCAGCCTCATGGGCCCACTGCTACCCGCTAGCACGGTGTTGATCGATACCGACCGCGGCCTCGGCATCGCCGCCGTCCTCGCCCACGACGGCCCCGGCCTACCGCCCGACGAAGGCCCGTGGATCTCCGAGGTCTTTCGCGACCCCGCACCCGCCTACCGTGGCCTCGGTTCCCTCCTGCTGCGCCACGTGTTGTGGTTGGCCGCCGAGGCGAAACTGCCTGCCCTCGGCTTGGCGGCCACTGCGGGAAACCAGGCCGCCGGGATGTACGAGAACATCGGATTCGTCCGCACCGCCCGGTGGGTCGACCTCCTGTTGCGGACGATCGGTGCGGCGACACGCCCCGTCGACTAACCAGCAAAAGTTGCTCTACCTGCGACTACAGTCGGGCGTACTGCTAACACGACGGGTGGGAGCGAGTATGTGGGCGGTCGTCGAGAAGTGGTATGCCGGTGCGTATGAAGGCTTCGGAGTCCTGATCACCGAGGACTGCGAAGAAGTCATCGCACGGGACCCGGTGGTGGAAAACGATATTGCTTTGAAGGCGGGTGACCGTGTCCTCATCGACTACATCCCCGGTCCGGACGGAGCCGACGCCATGAAGCTGGTGAAGGTTCAGTAAGGGCGTCCGAGACGCTCTTTCGGCCGCGGCTCGAGCAGGCGCGGCGGCCGTTCGCCAACGGGACCCTTTACCATCGAACAGATCGCCGAGCGTTGCGGCTTCGCCAGTCGTAGAGCGCTGTCGTCGGCCTTCGTCAGTCGGATCGGTGTCCGCCCGTCGGTGTACCGCAAGATATGACCGCAAGGTCGGCAATTCAGCGCATGGCCCTTGACCGGCCGCGTCGCATAGTTTCGGACTGGCGCAATAACTTTCGCGTGCATTGTGCCCGCGAACCGCGCCACGGGGACGTACGGCAGTGAACGAAGGGACTTCCGTCATGCAGAGTTACGACGCGACCGCGACCACGACAGCATCGCCGGCCGACATCTGGCCCCTCCTCGCCGACGCACGCACCTGGCCCGTGTGGTCCGTTGTCGACGCCCTGGATACCAAACGATCCAGCGGTCTCGATCCCGACGGCCGCGACCCCGTCGGCGCGGTCCGCGCGTTCCGCATCGGACGAATGGTGACCGGCGAGCGACTGACCGGACTCGACGAGGGCAACCGGATGACCTACGAGGACGCCTTCAACTGGGCCCTCCGCAACTACAGCGCAGTCATCGACCTCGTCCCAGCATCCGACGGCCGCACGGTCATCCACTGGTACGGAACCTACACCGCCCGTTGGGGATTGGGCTGGCTGCTGCAGCGCATCATGAAGCGCGTGATGCAGCAGATGGCCGACGGCCTCGCCTCCTACGCGGCGGTCCAGTCGTCCAGTGGCAAGACCGTGTAGGCATCCGCGTTGTCGATCGCTAGCCGCCGACCATGTGCTTCCGTGCCCATTCCGCGAAGCTGGTGAGCGGGACGCCCAGGTCTCTCGCGTACTGCGGACGGGCGGGCTGACCTACTACGTTCATCCACTGGTGCGAGGCGCCCGCGCCCGGCATTCCGGCGGCCAGGGCCTGCTCCTCGGTCATGTCCGGCGCGGACAGCGGGGTGTCGAGCACGCGCGAAAGGACCTCGGCGATCTCCGTCATCGACAGGTAGTCGCTCGCCAACTCCAACTCGACGCCGTCGAATCGCTCCGGCTCGGTGAGGGCCGCGGCGGCCGCCCTGCCGATGTCGTCCACCGCGACTAGCGACAGCCGAGTCTCCGGTTTCAGGACTGTCACCAAGCCGCCTTCGATGCCGCACGGGAACAGGAACCGCAGGGAGACAAGGAAGTTCTCCATGAAGAAACCTGGCTTCACCAGCGTCCAGTGTCGAAAGCCTGCCGCGCGCACTCCGTCTTGGATCGCGCTTTTCGCACCGAAGTAGGGCTCCATCGACGCCCACTGCCCTTCGGCCCAGCCGGGAACGTCGGTGTGCTGGCCGGCACCGCTGACCGACGTATGCACGAACTGCTGCACCCCAGCAGCTTTCGCGCCCTCGATCAGGTTGAGTCCCTGAGCCACTTCACCTTCGAAGTCGATACCCGCCGCACTCATACCGGGCCGCTGCACAGAGAAGACCGCGCGGGCACCCTCGGCGGCACGGATCACGGAATTACGGTCGTGCAGATCGCCGATGACCAGCTCGGCGCCGAGCGCCTCGATACCCTTGGCTCGCTCGGGATCCCGCACGAACGCCCGGACGGGAACGCCCGCCGCGAGCAGCGCACGCGCGGTCGCGCCGCCCTGTTTGCCGGTGGCGCCGGTAACCAGCACGGGCTCGGAATCCGTGGACATAGTGCACCTCCGGGAGGTGCACGGCCAGCTCAGGGCGTCAGTTCGATGCGTTCACGCACATCGGGGTCGACGACGTCATAGCCCTCACTGACGGCTTGCTGGTAGCGCACCAGGTTGATCGAATCCAGCTGCGTGCTGTCGTGACCCGCTTTCCAGTATGCGGCGGCATGCAGATCGGCCCGGTGTAATTGCCACTCGTCGAGCACGCGGCGGCGGATGGTGCGGACCACCGCCGCCTCGGCCGCGAGCCAGACCTGGGTGCGGCGCGTCGGGGCCGGGAGGTGTTCGACAGCGCTGATCAAATCGGGCACCCAATGCGCGGTAACCCCGTCTCGTTTCGGGAGGAGCGCATGGTCGCTTTCGTGCGGCACCGTGAGATAGACATCGATAGGCGTTGTGCTGTCCAGGGTTTCGATGATCGCGGCGACAGCGGGCAGACCGGTGGCGTCGGCGAGGAACAGGAAGGCTTCGATGCCGGTACCGACGGCGAATTCCCGTCGCATCCCGGCCAATCCGATCGTGGCGCCCGGCGTGGTGGCCGCGAGCCAGTCCATCGCGATACCGCCGTCGTGATCGGCCACATCGAAATCGAGCCGGTGTGTGATCGTATCGAAAGACCGAACAGTGAACGCCCGCAACGCCGGTCGCCGCGCATCCTCGGCCCAGAGCGGTAGCCCGTTGTCACCGCGCTGCGGGAAATCGACCCGGCCGTGACCGTCCGGCGGCAACAGCAGCTTGAAGGCATCGGCGGGAGATGGGTTGGCGTACTGGGCAAGCCCGGGCCCGGACACCGTCACCCGCCGGAAACTGCTCGAGATCCGCTGCACCGCCTCGACCTGCACCTCGATCGAAAACGGCTGGTTCGCAGCGGCCATGGTGCGGAGTTGTTCGCGAATGCCGGTCATCGTTCTCACTGTTCTCGTCGAAGTTGGCGCAGCGCGGGCGTGATTCGGTCTCGACGGATACCAGCACCCGTCGCCCGTTCTGCCCCGGATCGACATCGCCCGTCGACTTAGGCCTGCGTGACCCATCACCCATTATATTAGGTGAGCCTAACCATAACTGATCTAGGTTTCAAATCTGGTGACACGAATGAAGGCCCCGGCCTTGTCGCGCAGGTATGTGGTACCGGAGGTACGCTGGGCAACGTCAGAGCTTGGTTCCGATTACCGGAGAAGGACCTCATGCCCTCGGATTTCGCTCTCAAGACGATGAACACCGCGCATCGGGTGTTGTTGAAGGTCACCTGCGGCAAGGTGGGTAATGAGTTCGGCGGGATGTCGTCGGTCGAGCTCGTGACCACGGGCCGGAAGTCGGGGCGTGAGCACGCGGTGATGTTGACGGCGCCGATCATCGACGGGGACACCTACGTTGTTGTCGCCTCGCGCGGCGGTGACCCGCAACATCCGGCGTGGTTCCTGAATGTTCGCGACAATCCGAATGTCTTGGTGTCGGTGCGCAGCGGACCGCGCGTGCCGATGATCGCGCGGGTCGCGAATGCCGAGGAGCGGGCCGCGCTGTGGCCGCGGGTGGTTGCCGCGGCAAAGACGTACGCCGGTTATCAGAAGAAGACCACCCGTGAGATCCCGCTGGTGCTGCTGACACCGGCCGCGGATCCCTCGTCGAACTGAGGTCACGTCGACGGTTGCCGTAGCAATCTGCCGGGACGTCGGCAGAGGATGACGGCACCGATCACGTTGGCGGCCAACGTCAGCACGCCCTGTTCGCCGAGCCACAGCCAGGCCGCCGATCCTGAAGTGTGTGGATCGAACGCGGTTTGGATGACGCTGTTCCAGGACGCGTGCAGCACGACGGCCGGCCAGATACTTCCGGTATCGAGCCGGAGTCGGGCGAAGACATACGAAACCACGGTCACCTGCACGACGAAGAGCGCGGCGATGACCGGCGTGGACCCGCCGTTGCCGGTCAGGTAACTGCCGCCGATGATCAACGGCAAATGCCATGCCGCCCAGATCAATCCACTCACCATGATCGGCCGAGGGATCTCGGCCTCGATGAGCCTGGTGAGCAGATAGCCGCGCCAACCGAGTTCCTCGCCGAGCGCGAACACCAGTCCGACCGCCGTACCGAGTGTGGTGGCGATGAGCAGTTCACCGGCGAAAGAACCCCATCCGCTGGAAGTGCCCGCGGGGGAGATGAAGTCGGCGAGCCCGCTCGCCCATCCGACGCCATACGCGGCGGCCCCGATGGCGACCGGATAGCCCAGGGCGATCAAGAATGCCAACCAGCTGCGCCGGCCACCCAGCCGCAACGAGATGTCGCCGAACCCCTCCCGCAGGATCAACCGGGCGATCAACGCCGCCAGGCCCGGCGCCCACATGAGCAAGAGAATCCCGATGTCATTGCGCGCGACGACCGCGAAAACCATGGCGGGGGCGGACAGCGCGACCAGGGCGACGAGGAAGACGACGATGCCCCGTCGTGCCGCGCGGCGCCGGTCCGGCGCCGGCAGCGCAGCTCTCACCTGCTGATCTTCGGTCATATGGCCACAGTAGGCAGCGCCTACCGCGTGGGTCGTCACCCCGGAGGGCGGTATTCGCCTCCGGGACAACCCTGATGCTCCTATGCGACCAGCTTCTCTTTCTTCAGCCAGTCATAGGCGACATCGGCCGGATCCTCTCCGTCGATATCGACGCGACCGTTGAGCTCCTGCATCAGCTGATCGGTGAGATGTTCGGAGATCGTCCCGATCAGGTCCCGCAGTTGCGGGTAGCGATCGATGATGGCGCCACGCACGACCGCCGTGCCGCTGTAAGGCAGGAAGAACTTCTTATCATCTTCCAGGACAACGAGATTCAGGTTCTTCACGCGACCGTCGGTGGTGTAGACCATGCCGAAATTGCAAGGCGCACCCTTGGCGGTCGCCGTGTAGACGACACCGGCGTCCATGCGCGTCACGTTGCCGGACGGTACTCCGTTCGGATCGTTGTACGGAATCCCGTATTTCTGCAACATCGGAATGAAACCATCGGAACGACTGAAGAATTCGTCATCCACGCAGAACGTCCGGTCGGGTACCGGCAGTCGCGCTACATCGGACAGTGACTTCACTTGCAGCCGTTCGGCATTCGGCGTCGACGCACCGAACGCGTAGGTGTCGTTGAAGTTCGCGGGCGGCAACCACTCCAGGTTGTTCTCCCGCTTCTCGATCTCGTGCACCCGCTGCCACAGTTCCGTTGGATCCGCGATCGTCTCGGTCTCGTTGTGATAGTTGACCCACCCGGTGCCGGTGTACTCCCAGAGAATATCGGCGTCACCGTTGAGTTGGGCCTGTCGAGACGATGCGGAACCCGGTGCGCCGGTGAGGTCTTTGACCTCCGCGCCCGCCGCGGCCAGGTAGGTCGCGGTGATCTTGCCGAGCAGCACGCCCTCGGTGAAGCTCTTCGACGTGACGACCAGCTTCGCGCCATCCAGAGGTTGTTGACCGTCCGGGAGATGCGCCTCATGGAACGTCCCGGACGAGCTCACCAGACCGCACCCGGCGAGCAATGCGACGACCAGCGTGGAAACCAGCGTAACCCGTTGGACGCATGTCGATTTCATGAGATACCTCGCGGCGTCGCGGCGAGTTCGACAAGCCTGCCGAGCCAGTCGATGATCAACGCGAGCAGCCCGACGAGGATCGCGCCGGAGATGAGCAGCTTCGGCAGGAACAGCGTGACCCCGGTGGTGATCAGCGTGCCCAGACTGGTCGCCCCGATGAACGTGCTCAGCGTCGCCGTACCGACCAGAATGACCAGCGCAGTGCGAACTCCGTTGAGAATCACCGGCACCGCGAGCGGCAACTCGACCTGGAACAACGTCCGTGTCCCCGAGTAACCGATCCCGCGCGACGCCTCGATCGTGCGGTGATCCACCTGCCGCAACCCGACGATCGTGTTCTGCAGGATCGGCAAAATCGCGTACACCACCAAACCGACTATCGCCGTACGGAATCCGGTACCCAGCCAGAACGTGAACAAGACCAGCAACCCGACCGCTGGCGCCGCCTGACCAATGTTGGCGACGTTCACCGCGATCGGCTCGAGCCGCCGCAACGCGGGTCGAGTCAACGCGATACCCAACGGAATCGCGACCACCACCACGATCAGCGTCGCCACCACGGTGAGCTTGATATGCGCGAGGATCGTGGTCTGCAGGTTGTCCCACCCGAGCGACGCCTTCTCCGTCGGCGTGAGCGTCGTCGACCGATACCAGAGGAAATATCCGATACCGATAACGCCGATGATGATCGGCTCGAACCATACGTCGATCGGCACGCGGCGACTCATGACGGCTCCGCCGATCCGGGTTCCTCGTCGGCCGCCACCACCGGTGTCGGCGCCGGATCCGTTCCGTCGACGTAGGTTTCGTACGAGAGGTCGGCCTCCTCCGAGCGCACCTCGGCGAGCTTGGCCTGGATCGTCTCGGTCACCGACCCGATACTGAGTGACCCGACCACCGCGCCGCGCCCATCGGTGACCAGCGCGGCCCCCTGGCTGGCCGCGAGCATGGCATCGAGGGCGTCGTTGAGCGTCGAGGAGCGTGCGACAACCGGCAATCGTCGATCGAGAAAGTCGGAGACCTCCGGTTTCGTCGCCACCTCGGTGAGCGACGGCCACGACCGCGGTCGCCCGGCCTCGTCGACAACCACCACCCAGGTGTGCCCAGCGGCCTTCGCGCGTCCGATCACCGCCTGCGCCGACTCACCGACCCGAGCGGTAATCACCTTGTCGTACTCCACATCCCGCACCCGCGAGACCGTCAGATACGCCAACTTCGCGCCGGACCCGACGAATTCCTCCACGAACGGCGTCGCCGGATCGGTGAGGATCTCCTCGGGCCGCGCGTACTGCTCGATGTGTCCGCCTTCGGACAGGATCAGCACCTTGTCACCGAGTTTGGTGGCCTCCTCGAAGTCGTGCGTGACCACGACGATGGTCTTGCCGAGCTCGTGCTGAATCGCAATCAGACTGTCCTGCAAGCGAACCCGGGTGATCGGATCGACCGCGCCGAACGGCTCGTCCATCAGCAGCACCGGCGGATCCGCGGCGAGCGCCCGCGCGACGCCGACCCGCTGCTGCTGACCACCGGACATATCCTTGGGCAGCCGGTCGGCGAAAGTCCCAGGATCGAGCCCGACCAGATCGAGCAGGTACTCGGTGCGCTCGGCGATCCGCTTCTTGTCCCACCCGAGCACTCGCGGAATAGCGCCCACATTCTTGGCGACCGTCCAGTGCGGGAACAGCCCGCCGGACTGGATGACATACCCGATCGACTGCCGCAGCTTGTCCGGATCCTCCCGGGTGACATCGCGCCCGCCGATGAAGATTCGGCCCTCGGTCGGCTCGATCAACCGGTTGATCATCTTGAGCGTGGTCGTCTTGCCGCAGCCGGAGGGCCCGACGAACGCGACGATCTCGCCCGCCTCGATCTCGAGGTCGAGCCGCTTGACCGCAGGCGCGTCCTGGCCTCGATACCGCTTGACGACCGCGTCCAGCTTGATGGGCGCACCGGTCACATTGCGCTCCGCGGACGGCGCGGGTCGGCTGGTCACAATGGAATCGCTACGCGATGCTTCATTCATTGCAGTCCCTTTGCGATCGTGAGGCGTCCGAGCAGGACGAGGAGTGCGTCGAACACCAACGCGATGAGGACGATGAGGATGGTGCCGGTCAGCGCCATTTCGATGGCGTTCGCGCCACCGAGCCGGGACAGCCCGTTGAAGATCAGTGACCCGAGACCCGGACCGAGAACATAGGCGACGATGGCCGCGACGCCGACGATCATCTGGGTGGACACCCTGATGCCGGTGAGAATGACCGGCCAGGCGATCGGCAATTCGACGGTCAGCAGAATGCGCCAGCGCGAAAAGCCGATGCCGCGCGCGGATTCGATGACCGAGGTGGGCACCGACCGCAGACCGACGATCGCGTTGCCGATCACCGGCAATGCCGCGAAGAACGCCAGCATGATGAACGACGGAACAACGCCGAGTCCGAACGGGACCAGTAGGAGCGCGAGCAATGCGAGCGACGGAATCGTCAGTGCGACTCGGCTAGAGGTCAGGGTGAGGGCGGACGCCAGCGGGAGCCGATATACCGCGACGGCGACGAGGACCGCGACGACGGTGCCGACCAGCACCGTCTGAAATGCCAGGGAGGCATGCTGATACGTGAGGAACGTCAGAAATTCGCCTCGTCCCCGGACGTAGTTCCATAAATTCACGCGTTTCCCATCGTCAGGCGAAGTCGGTTACCTGTTTGTGCGTAGTGACCGGGCGCGAGCCGTCAAAGAGTAATCGACGGCGTACGTTCGGCTCTGGACGACGCGCGGCGCGTGAATCGCCGGATTGTCCATCCCGCGCTTGCTTTCCCCCCGCTACCGGCCGCCAAACAATGCGATGCGCATTTCACACCGGGCCGTGCACGAATCCATGGTGGTGACAATTACTTCCGCGACGTCGGAAGGTTATGCCGCCCGCTCGACGGTCGAGTAGTACTCCGCATTGCCCGCGATCACGGTGCTCGATGAGCCGTCGACGCCGACGGGGATAGTGCCGGCCAACGTGATGCGGGTCAGCCTGCGATGTTCGCTGCCGTCGTAGTCGTCGATGGCGTAGTGCTGGGTGGCGTGGTTGTCCCACATCGCGACATCGCCGAGTGACCAGTCCCAGCGGACGGTGTTCTCGAGGCGCGTCACCCTGTCCTGGAACAGCCGGAAGAGCGCGTGCGACTCGCTGCTGGACACGCCGACGATCTGCTTCACGAAGCACCCGAGCAGCACGGCGCGTTCGCCGGTTTCCGGGTGCACATGCACGACCGGGTGCTCGGTTTCGAAGTAGGTGGACTCGAACTCGCGGCGGTAAGCCTTGGTGCCTTCGTCCAGGCGTTCCTCGCTGTCCGCGGCGTAGTCGTACTGGTTGGTGTGCCGCGCGCGCAGGCGCTCGGCCAGCCGTTTCAGCGGTTCCGGCAGCGAGTTGTAGGCGGCGACGGTCGAGGCCCAGGTGGTCGAGCCGCCGTAGCTGGGCAGCGTGACCGCGCGCAAGATCGAGGCCTTCGGGACGCGATCGACGAAGGTGACGTCGGTATGCCACACGTTGGAACGACCGTGGTTGGAATCGATGGCGAGGGTCTTCACGCCTGCGGAGGTGAGCGTGGGGTGCGGGGTGGTCGGCGTGCCGAGCAGTTCGGCGAACTCGTACTGCCCGTCCTCGGTCAGGTGCTGCTGGCCGCGGAAGAAGATCACCTTGTGTTCGTTGAGGGCGGCGCGGATGGTGGCTATGGTCTCCGCGTCCAGGTCACCGCCTAGCCGGACGCCATCGATACGTGCGCCGATGTGGGCACCGAGCTTGACCACCTGCACGGCGGTGTCGGTCTCCGATGGGTAATCGACGGACATACCAAGGCCTTTCGCTCCAACCGGATGCTGGAAGTCAGACGAAACCATCCTCGGCCGGGCTTGACCAGTATTACGGTCACCGAGATCGAAACGGGCAGGAGCGGATCGCGCGCGGTACGCTGCGGGGGTCGAAAAGGACCAGGGTCGGCGATGGTAAGCCCGACCCCCTCTGACGAGGCTCCGTTTCGCCACCGCGGTGGCGAACCCGCGACAAGCAATCGGCGAGACCGCCGGGGGCTCGACGCGTGCTTGTGGTTCGAAAAGTGTTGTCTCGTCAGGTCTTCGGCTGTGCTCGCCTCGTCATATAGAGGAGAGACCATGCCTATCATCCGTGTCGACGCGTCGGCCGTGACGCAGATCAATGTGTTCACCGTGCCGCCGGAAAACCAGCAGCCGTTGCTCGACTATCGTTCGTCGACGCCGAATACTAAGCAGCACAACGGGTGCGGGCGTACATCTGATAGATCGCCTAACTCAATGCCCGGCGCGCTCGGAAAGCCGCTGTCTTGGCGCGGTTCTGGCATGCGGTGCTACAGAAACGCTTGGTGCCGTTGCGGGAAGTGTCCAGGTATACGCGATCACAATTGTCCGCAGAGCAGATGCCGAGCCGGTCGGCGTGTTCGCTGCCGAGCACGAACGCGAGGCCGACGGCGCAGGCTGCGGCGATCCCGGCCGTCAGCGCGGCATCCGCGGAGTGGAAATGCAGGTGCCACGGCTGCGAGTCGCGCCGGAAAAGTGTTGGCCTGGCACCGTATTCGATGATCAGCGCGTTGACCTGGGTGGCGGCCGCATCCATGTCATCGTCGGCCACCGCGTTGAACACCTGCCACAGCTGTCCGGCGGCTCGGGCCAGGTCTTCCGCATCGGAAGGCTGGACGTGATAGCCGTAGGCCGCCGAGACCACGTTGTCCAATCGTTCGAGCAGTTCCGCGCTGTCGGCCGCCGGCGGATACGGCCTGCCGCGGCGTTCGCCGGGCACAGCGGCGTTCACCAGGTCGACCCCGTCTTCGACCACACCCAACGTGTGACTGTCTAAACGCACTTGATCAGTCACCTCACCTTCGCTACAGTCGTTACTGTCGTTACTGTCGTTGAACAGTATGACAGTAACGGGAGTTGCTCATGTCGCTCACACCCACCCTCGCCCGGACCTGGATCGATCGCTGGGATCGCCAGCAGGAGGGCTATCTGCCGGACCGCGAGATCATGTTCGCGGTCATCGCGGATGCCGTCGCCGCCAACGCCGACCGTCCGGACCCGCTCGTGCTCGACGTGGCCTGCGGTCCAGGCTCGCTCGGTGCCCGTATCCGCGAACGGTTGCCGCAGGCCCGCGTCATCGGCGTCGACGCCGATCCTGTGCTGCTCGAATTGGCCCGCACGGCATACGGATTCGAACTCGTCGACCACAACCTCGCCGATCCGGCCTGGGCGGCCGCGCTGCCGAACGAGCCGATCGACGCGATCGTCAGCACCACCGCCCTGCACTGGCTCTACCCCGACCAGCTCGTCGCGCTCTACGCCCAGTCCGCCAAGCTGCTCCGCCCCGGCGGCATCCTGCTCAACGGCGACGATATGGCCACGGCCGCAACAGATATCGACCAACTCCATACCGCGATCGGTACGCGCCAAATCGAACGTGAAGGTGTCGGCGACCGGGAAGGCTGGGTGGAGTGGTGGGCGGCGGTCACCGCCGAGCCTGAAATGGCCACCGCGGTCGCCGAACGCGACAACCGCCGCTGGGAACATCCAGCGGACAGCGGCGCGACCTACGAGCAGCACGTGCAGGCGTTGCGTACGGCCGGATTCCGGACCGCGGAATCAATCTGGCAATACGGTCGTCGTCGCATCATCGCCGCCGTGAACTGACCGCCCGTCTCGGATAGTGCACGATCCCGCCTGGAAGCGCGCAGGACTGATGGGTCGGAGCATTCGGCAGCCCGTCAGCCCTGCTCACCGGCTAATCCGCGAATTCGAGTGGCAAGTGATCGCAGCCTGTTTGTAGTCCGCCGCTCGGGTTATCCGGCGAGCAGGAGGTGTGATCATGCCCAAGGAATGGACCGACAAGCAGGAACGTCAGTACGAGCACGTGCGGGATTCGGAAAAATCGCAAGGCGCGAGCACCCGCCGGGCAAAGGAGATCGCGGCGCGCACGGTCAACAAGAATCGGGCGCAAGCAGGTCAGACGAAAACCGCCAGCCGCACATCGCTACAGGACAAGTCGCCGCAGCAACGCGGCGGCGAGCGCTCGGGGCGCCGCGGTCCCAAAGGCCCGACCCGCGACCAGCTCTACAACGAGGCCCGGCAACGCGGCATCAAGGGCCGCTCGACAATGACCAAAGATCAACTGGCCCAGGCACTCGGTGGCAAGAAGTAATCGCGGACAAGTCCCGAGGCGGTTTCTGCCCGGACCGCCCGGGTATTGCGACCTCTGACCGAGTCGCCAGAGCGACTGTCGAAGGGCTCGACCCAGCGACTGCGGGCGAGCGAGGAAAGGGGTACCTATGAGCACCTTGGCCGCCACCGTAGACGTCGAGGTACCGGTCCGCACCGCCTACAACCAGTGGACGCAGTTCGAGTCGTTTCCGCAGTTCATGGAGGGCGTCGAAGAGGTGCGGCAGCTCGACGACCGGCACACGCACTGGCGCATCCACGTCGGACCGGCGACCCGCGAGTTCGACGCGACCATCACCGAACAGCACCCCGACGAACGCGTCGCGTGGAAATCCGACTCGGGCCCGCAGCACGCCGGCGTGATCACCTTCCACCGCCTCAGCGACAACCAGACCAGGATCACCGCCCAGATGGACGTCGACCCCGAAGGTTTCGTGGAAACCGCCGCCGACCTGTTCGGTGTGCTACAGCACCGGATACATGGCGATATGCAGCGCTTCAAGCAGTTCATCGAAAGTCAAGGCCACGAAACGGGTGCCTGGCGCGGCGATATCGCGCGCCCCGACGCCTGATCGCAAGCGCGTCGCAGAAACCTCCGAACGCTGCGGGCAACGCTCGGCAAACTGTGATAGTCGCCGAGCTCGGTGCACGAATTAGTACTGGACAAACGAAAACATGCGTGGTTCAGCATAGTGTTTCGTGGGGCGTAAAGTGAAGCGAGTTGCGGTTCAAGCGATTTCGGCGCAATTCGTCACCGACGCGACCGGGCCGATTAGTAATACCATTCGGCTATTGATGCGCCATTGACAACGGCCGAATGGTGCTGAATTCTTGCCGGGTGACGGGGAACGGGCAGAGTCGGCGAAAACCGCCATCGCACGTGTTAGGAGAATTGATGACGTCGCCGCAGTGGCCGGACCAGGACATCACACAGCTACGTGAGGTCGCGGACAGAATCGCGACCCTCATCCAACGCAACACCGAAGGTAGCGGGGGACTGCCGCGCTTCGTCGACGCGCTGCGCCAGAGCGGGCCGATCGCGGAACTGCTGATCGAGTACTCGGTCCGCTGGTTCAACGACAGCAACGGCGAATCCGTGCTGCTCGGGCCCGAGCTGTATTGGCTGCTCACCGAGACCGTGCCGGTGGAGGATCGCGCACCGGCCGGCGAGGGCTTCGGCCAAGCGGGCATGAACTGCCACCCGGTCACCCGCACCAGGCAGATGCTGCTGATCTGCGTGCTGGAAAAGCTGTCGACCCGTCCGTGGCGTCCGGAAACTCCCGAGCAGGCCGCGGCGATGGTCAAGCGTCGGTACAGCGACACCGCAACCCCCGTGCTGCCCACCCGCACAGCCCAACCGGCGGGCGTCGAAGGCGTGATCACCACCTCGCAGTTCCCGTAAGGGCGAGTCGCACGGTGCGTTTGCTGGGTTGATTGCTGGTCCGCCTCCCTGCGGCCGCGGCGAGCGCTATCGTGAATAGGTCCCACACCTGCACTGCCTGTTCCACTTTGAGGTGATGGTCTATGAGCGCGTCCGGCGTGACAGCAGCAATCCTCCGGCAGGATCTGCGCGAGTTCGCGCGGCTAGCCGAAACCCGTTACGACCCCGCGGTTGTGGATGCGGTGTTGGACGCGCTGACCGACGTGTGGGCCGACGCCTGGCTCGCCGTGCGCACCACCACGCATCCACTGCCGATGCGACAGGTCAGTGCGCGGTTCATGAACCTATCTGCGGCTACAGATCCGGTCGGCAAACTGCGTAACGCAGGGCTGCTGCATTTCGACGGCCACCCGATGGAAGAACTACTCGCGCAGGTGTCGGCGGAGGTACCGGTGGACTGGGGCATCGACCTCGCCGTCGACACCGGCGTCCAGAAGATCTGGACCGCCTTTCCGGAATTGATCAGCGTGGACCGAATAATGGACTTTTCGGGCATACCGGAATCGGCGCGCGCCCATGCCAAACAGTTGAATCAGTGGGGCGGCGGCGAAATCGCTCTGATGGCAGCCGATTTCGTCAACCGAACCCTGAACCTGTACACCCAGATCCTGCGACCGGGCCAACTCACCACCACCGACATCGCCACAATCCTGCGCGAACTCGATTTCATCGCCGCCGACCCGACCGAATTGTCCGCCCTCGCTTGGCCTTACACGGTATACGCAACCTTCAACTGGACCACCCCCACCATTCAGCGAATCTGCTTCCCCGCCCGCTACACCGCCGACACCTTTCCCCCGCTCGATCCAACCTTGACCCGCTTCGTCAACGGAGCCCCCTTCGCAGGCCCCGGCCCCCGCGGATTCGCCTTCTACGCCGCCTACGGCCCCACCGAGCGCTACTACAAAGTCCAAGCCGACTACACCTCAGCCGCAACCCAAACTCTCCCCGGCGGAGTCGAAGTCCCCCAATCCCGTTAGCCACGTCGGGGCAGTTACGGCAGGAGTGACCGGCGTCTCGGTTGCGGCATCGAAGGTGGGGATGGCCGGTCGGCGTAGCAGCCCGTGCTGGGGTGGAATGAGATGCGCATCGCACTCGGGGTGCGAAAGTTCGGGGGTCGGATAGGGTGTGCGGTGGCGCGGCCGCGGGGGTTGATCGGGGTCGGTCGAATTGTTCAGGAAGTGCCAGTTGCGGGCAGGCGGATGTCCGGGCCGGTTGGGGGAGATTCGTCGCGAATCGCCACACGAACGGGTTGTTGGCTGGCCGGCGTATGAGGAGAAATCGATGCCTTACGCGATGGTGGGTTTGTTGACCCTTGCGCTGTGGGTTTACTGTTTGATCGACATTATTACCTGCCCTGACGTGGGCATTCGCCATCTGCCGAAGATGGGGTGGCTGGTTGTGGTGATCTTGGTGCCGACTATCGGTGCGCTGCTCTGGCTCTTTGCGGGCCGCCCGATCAACGAGACCGGTCCGCGGTCGACGACCAGTTACGCCGAGTACGACCGGCCGGGCCGCTATGTCGCCCAGGATCCGGAGGCCGACGCGGCATTCCTGCGCGGCCTGCGCGAGCGGGCCGAACAGCAGCGGGCCGAAGCCCGCCGCCAGGAAGCCGCTCGACAGAGTGACTTGGACCGGCGGCGGGAGCGGGGCGAACAGGTCTAACGGCCGCCTAAGACGACGGCGGGTTCCATCGCCGAGCCAACTCGTCCAGCCGATCGCGAATTCGCCGAATTCGTTTGTCGGGGGCGGTTTTCGGCGCGAACAGCGAAACTGTCAGCGGAGTGAGCGGCGTCTGCACGGGATGCGGCACGTCGGCGTTCTGCAAGACGCTGCCGAGTTCCGGCCCGTAGCCGAGATCGACCACGATTCGATCGGACCGGTACGCGCAGCGGGCAACGATCGGCCGCACCGCCAGCGCCGCGAGCTCGGGAATCAACCGCAGCAACAGTGCGGGCGCGAGGCCGATGATCACGGTGGCGGCCGCGACCGCCGGGCATGCGACGAGGCCCCGGCTGAGCACCGTCCAGCCGACGGCGAAAACTTGGGAACTCCGCGCGGGCAACCGTCGCGCGATCGCGTCGCCGACCGCGATCAGACCCAACCCCGAAAGCAACGCCCGCTCGATCCACACGACGGGCAGGTTGTAGTGCCGAAATATCAACTGCCAGAACGTCGCTCGACCCTGCACTCGCTGCGCGAGTTGATGGGCGAGCACAGCTTCCAACTCCCGCGGCTGGAGTCGTTGCAACCATTCCGGAGTCGTGGTGATCATCCGGTCCGGCACCACGAACTGCCGATCCGCCTCCTGCACCCACAACGTGTAGGCAGACGCCGACACTCCGGCCTTGTGCGCAACCTTCTCCCACGCGGCGCTCAGCGCGGGCTGTTCGTCGGACGTCGGCGGCCGCAGCCGGAATATGCGCAACAACCATCGCCGTTCCGGCGCCCGGAAACACACCACACACCAGCAGATACACACCAGAATCCAGGCCACCGGCAGCGCGCCGGGCACACCGACGCCGAGCGCGCGGCCGAGTCCGTAGAGCAACACCGTTATCGACGCCGCGGACGGTATCGCAGACAACAGCAGCACGACCCACGCCCGCACTCGGTCCGCGGTCGTTCGCCGGGCAACAGCAGTTCCGCCTGGGTAATTCGCCTTCGCGATCACTTCGGAGGTCATGCCCGACCGTACAGCGGATTCCGGCCATACCGTTAAACCACCGGTGAGCGCCCGGTGGCCAACGACTTGCCATCAGTGCTCAGCGCCGCCGTCGCAGCTGGTAGACACCGGCGACAGCGAGGCTCGCGGCGACGATCACACCCGCGAGGACCGGGTGCATGTCCTTCGACAGACTCTGTGCACCGTCCGGTCGGAGTATCCAGATACCAAGTGGCACAGCGTAAGCCGCGGCGAGCGTGACGGCCCAAGGGCGCAGCGAACGGAGCCGGGCCTTGCACAGTGTGCCGACCAGCACGACTGTGACCGGGACGACAGCCACCATGGCGAACTGGCCGACGATCAAGACGGGCACCGCCCACGCGGCGATGATGACCGACCGAGCGTCGGGGTAACGAGCGTGGTCTGCGCGGTGACGCAGCAGGGTTCCAGCAGACATGATCTTCTCCTTAACTCAGGCGTGGACGCCGAGTGTGGCCAGCAGCACATGCATGTCCGAGTTCACCCAGTACTCGGCGATCTCGTCCTGCTCGATCCGCAGAATGTCGATGCCGGTGAATCGGATGGCGGTACCCGCGGGCGCGGTCGCGCCGGGGAATCCGCCGCCGTAGGTGCCGACGGCGATCCAGCGGAGCGCGAGATGGTCGCGATCGACAATGGGCCCGACCTCCACGGTGAACACCAGCTCGGTGAAGGCGGCTCGGGTCTGCGCGATCCACTCGACCAAACCGTCCGGCCCCTCGACGGTGCGATCTCCGCCACCCAACGGTGCGGCGTGCACGTGGAAGTCGGGGGAGATGATGGTGTTGGCGAGGGAGTAGTCGCCGTTCCAGGTGGTCAACCAGCCGTCGAGCAGGCGCCGGAACGCGGCCTGGCCGTTGGTGTCGATGGTGGTGCTGTGCTGCTCCATGACGAGCCTTTCTTGTTGTGTTGGTGCGGTTTTCGGAATTTCGGGGAAAAGACGGCCGCAACAGCCGGCTTGGACACATCGACAGCCGGCCGACCGGATGCCGTGCAGCATGCCCGCGCCGCGGAACCAGTGCGTCGGCGTCACAACGGGTTTGGGACTGTGCCCGTTACGGAAGTAGCGGCCGGTCAAGTCCGGCGGCAGCGTGCCGTGCACGGTCAGCTCGAGTGCGATGAGCTCATCGGCCGTTGGTGCGTAGTGGCCGGTAATGTACGGCGCAGTGATCGCGTTCCCATGCCAGTAAGTCTCGCGACGGCAGGCATTGGCTCGCGTCGGTAATACCTACCTATCTGAATACCTAGTGTGCGGCGTTGTCCGCGCCGATTTCGAGTATGTGAGTGAGCGGCAGCGAGTGAAGCAAGGGCACAGCACGACAGCGTCGAGCGCCAGCGAGGCGGAGTCGTGAGCGAGCGTCAGCGAGCGAACCAAAGGCACAGCGCGCCCGAGCGCACGACGGAGCCGAGCGCCAGCGAGGCGGAGTCGTGAGTTATCTGGTCGGGCGATCCGAGGAGACGGCGCGACTGCTCGCGCTGCTGCACGAGGCGCGAGAATCCCGTGGCGGTGCCGTGATCCTGCTGGGGGAGGCGGGCATCGGCAAGAGCGCCTTGCTGGAACACCTGGCCAAAGCGTCTTCTGGCTTCTTGATCATGCGAGCCACCGGCGCCGAGTTCGAGATGGAACTGCCGTATTCGGCTCTGCATCAACTGTGCGGTCCGGTGCTGGAACACCTCGATGCGCTGCCTGCCCCGCACCGCACGGCGCTGCGGATCGCGTTCGGTATGGAGACCGGCACCCCCGACCCGTTCCTGGCCGGCGCGGCTGCCCTCGGCCTGCTGCTCGAACATGATCGACCCTTGCTGTGCCTCATCGATGACGCGCAGTGGCTGGACCATGCCTCGGCACGGGCCCTGGCGTTCGTGGCCCGACGGATCGGTGCCGAACGGGTGGCGATGGTCTTCGCCGCGCGCGAAAGCGTGCCCGGGCTGGAGCAACTGCCCCGGGTGGACGTCGAGCGGTTGAGCGAATCCGAAGCCCGCGCGGTGCTGGTCCGCGAGATCCCCGCCTCGCTGGACGTGCGCGTGCGCGACCGCATCCTGGCCGAATCGCGCGGCAACCCGCTGGCCCTGGTGGAACTGCCGAGGTCTGCTGGATTGGCAGGCATGGCAGGCGGTTTCGACCTGCCCGCACCACGCGCCGCCGAGCGAAGCTTCCGCGCCCGCCTCGAGGTACTGCCACCCAAGACGCGGCTGCTGCTGACCTTGGCCGCCGCGGAGCCGGTCGGTGATCCCGCCCTGCTGTGGCCCGCGGCGAAGCTCTTGGGCGTCGAGGACGCGGCCGCCGACGAGGTGCCGATGGTCGAGTTCGGCACCCGGGTTCGTTTCATTCATCCCCTCGCTCGTTCGGCGGTCTATCAGGCCGCGACCGCCGCCGAGCGGCGCAGCGCGCACGGCGCGCTCGCCCAGGTGAGCGACCCGGTCGCCGATCCGGACCGGGTCGCTTGGCATCGCGCATTGGCCAGCGTCGGCCCCGACGAGGACGTGGCCGTCGCGCTCACGCAGTCGGCGACCCGGGCACGGGCGCGGGGCGGCGAGGCCGCCGCGGCCGCGTTCCTGGAACGCGCGGCGGCGCTGACGCTCGAACCCGGCATGCGGTCCGAGCGGGTGCTCGCCGCGGTCGAGGCGAAATTGTCGGTCGGCGACTTCGGTGTGGCCGCCGAGTTGCTCTCCACGCTCGACTCCGACGATCCGCGCGTCGACCTGCTGCGCGCTCGAATCTCCTTCGCCCGCTTCCGCGGTGGCGACCGGCCGACCGACCATCTGCTGCGCGCCGCCGCTCGACTGACCGACCGCGAGCCGGCCCGCGCGCGCGAGTACTACGTGGACGCGCTCGAGATGGGCACGCTGACCGGCGGCCTCGACGCGGTGATCGCCGCCGCACGCACCGCGCCGGCCAACCCGGAGCCGCACACCAGCGCGGACATCATCTTGGACGGCGTGGTCGCCTTGGCCGTCGAGGGCCATCAGGCGGCCGCGAAGCTGTTGCGTCCCGTCGTCGCCGACGGGGCCGACGAGGTGTGGACCCGGTGGCCGACCCTCGGCTTCCTGCTCGCCGTGGAATTGTGGAACGCCGACGCCATGGCAGGCATCGCGACCCGGGTCACCGCGTTCGGCCGCGAGCTCGGCTCTTTTCATATGTTGCCGATCGGGCTGGCCATGCTCGCCACCGTCACCGCGCACGCGGGCGACCTCGGCGCCGCGACCGCGATGATCTCCGAGGAAGAGGCGATCGCGGAGGCCACCGGCGCCGCCCCGCTCGTCTACCCGCGCATTCACCTCGCCGGATTTCGCGGCAGGCGGGCCGAGGCCGAGGAGCTCTTCGCCGGCGTCGGACCGCACATGACCCTCAGCGTGCAATACGCCACCGCCGTCCTGCACAACGGCCTCGCCGACTATCCCGCGGCATTGCAGGCCGCGGAGCGCGCCGTCGCGACCGGCGACCTCGGGATGGCAGGCCAGGCGCTGCCGGAACTGGTCGAGGCGGCGGTGCGCTGCCACCAACCGGAAACCGCACGCGCCGCGCTCGCGAGCTTGGCCGAGCGGGCCGGCGCGGGCGGGCAACCGTGGGGGCTCGGAATCGAAATGTACGCAAGGGCTTTGGTGGATGACGACGAGGAGTCCTACCGTCAAGCCGTGGCACTATTGGAAACCACGACGCTCGCCATCGCGGCAGCGCGCGCCCATCTGGTCTACGGCGAATGGCTCCGTCGCCAAGGCCGCCGCCGCGACGCCAGGGCCGAATTACATCTCGCCCATGAGCAACTGTCGGCGCTCGGCGCGGAGGCGTTCGCGGCGCGCGCGGCCGCTGAGCTGCGCGGCACGGGGGAGCAGACTCGGAGTCGATCCGCCGACGTCGCCGATTCCCTCACCGTGCAGGAGGTACACATCGCCCGCCTGGTGGCCGAGGGCGCCACCTCCAAAGAGGTTGCCGCCAAACTCTTCCTCAGCCCACGTACCGTAGATGCTCACCTGCGCAACATCTTCCGCAAACTCGGCATCACCTCCCGGCGGCAATTGCGCGACCTGCCCGCCATCCGATAGCACGTCGACCACTACCTACGGTGGAGTCCATGATGATCGAGCTCGTACTCGCGGCGATTGTCGTGTTGGAGGCCGTAGGTCTGGTCGTGCTGTTCGTGCTGCTGACGCGCAGTCGCCGCCAGTTCGACGAGCTCCAGCGCAAGGTCGACAACCGGCAACTCCTGATGATCAGTGGTCGGGAGGCGGTGAAGACCGTGTGGGATACGGCGAACCTGTTGCGCAAGAAAGGGTTCCGGAGCACGGTACTCACCTCCATCGAAAACCTGGCGGGCTGGGCTCAGGTCGAAAGACCTGACCTGGCGGGACTGACCCCGGACGGCCACGTCGTCCTCATGTTCTCCGATATCGAGGGGTCCACCGCCCTCAACGAACGGCTGGGCGACCAGTCCTGGGTCAAACTGCTCGAACGCCACGAACGACTGATCCGGCACCGCGTCACCAAGCACGACGGGCACATCGTGAAGAGCCAAGGCGACGGCTTCATGATCGCGTTCGCCGAGCCGGAGCAGGCGGTGCGCTGCGGCTTGGACGTGCAGAGCGCGCTCGGCAACGGCGCCAAACTCAGTGGGCGCGAGCATGTTCGGGTGCGGATCGGCATCCATATGGGCAAGTCGGTCCGCCGCGGCGACGATCTGTTCGGTCGTAACGTGGCCATGGCCGCCCGGGTCGCCGATCAAGCGAGCGGCGGCGAGATCCTGATCAGCGAGCCGGTGCGCGAGGCGGTCGTCGATGAACCCGATATCGCCGTCGTCGCCGAGCGTGCGGTCGAACTGAAGGGCCTGCACGGCACCCATCTCCTGTACACGGTCGACCGCGTGGGCTGACGGGTGTCGCCGCCGCGGACGGATGTCCGCGGCGGCCACGGGGATTCGGCTCACCCGGCCGTCCCGCGTTCGACAGTTCCGGTACGTCTTCCTCGGTGGGCAGCGGGTCCTGGTGGTAGTGGGCACTGCCCGCTTCGGCGGACTGCCGCACGGCCGCGAAGCCGTAATCGATCATGGCGGTTTCATAGTCGGGGGTCAGTCCCCGGGTCTCGGCGTTGATCGGGATCTTGCCGTAGAGCTGCCGCACACCGCTGTCGACGAGCCGCAGGTGCGGCAGACACTGCTGGCGCACAACGGAGTTCACGCCGTCCGCGGTGACCAGGACATCGCCGGTCGCGCTGCTGCCGTCGGCGAAATACGCGGGGCGAGATAGAGTTCATAAAGGTTGGCAGGCAATGCGTTTCGGACAGCGCGGTCGCCGTCATCGTCGATGTGGACCCGACGCTGACACCACTTCGCGCATTCGCGCACGTGACTTGTGGTGGAAAGCACAGCCTCTTGTCACGCGTCGACGCGATCTCTATTGTTGAGACAAAGAGACTATGAATGTCTCGCAGGTATCCCGCTGAAGGAGTGTCGATGCGTGATCGAATCGAGGTCAAACGGCACGTCGTCGGGTGGGTGCAGCGGCATATCGCCAACCCGATAACCCGTCGAGTGCCAGGACAGGCACTGATCGAAACGATCGGCCGGCGCAGTGGCCTGCCGCGGCACACGCCGATCGGCGGCCGACGCGTCGGTGACGCGTTCTGGTTCGTCTCCGAATTCGGTCACCGATCGGATTACATCCGCAACATCGAGGCGAATCCCCTTGTCCGCGTGCGGATCCGCGGTCGCTGGTACCCAGGTATCGCCCATCTGGTCCCTACTGACGACGCGAAACGGCGGCTACGTGAACTGCCGCGAATCAACAGCGGCGGTGTCCTGGTAATCGGCGGCGAATTGCTCACCGTCCGCGTCGATCTCGACTAGGGCCGGGGCCCGAAAATCATGGGCGCCAACGTACGTCGGGCGTAGGCGCGCATCGATCTTCAACCGCGCGACCCCGCTCGCCGCCGCCTCCACGACCACGGCATCGAGAATCTTCGCCACCGTCCGGTCGGTCGGCTCCGCCGCGCCGCCCAGGATCCCGGCCGCGACGAGGCCGCCGATGCTTTGCTTCATGCAGGTCACTGTAGTCCGGCTTGAATGAATGCAACGATATGCGACTCTTTTGTTGCATTCATTATCTTCACTGTCTACGATCCGGAGTAATCGCCGGTGTGAGTCGCCATGGTTGCGATACCCGCACGCTGCACGACTGGATTGCCAAGGGCCGCTGATGATCTCCGATAAACCTCCGCTCGTGCTGCTGCATGGCATCACGATGTCGGCGAAGGCGTGGCAGGACGTAACGCCCTTGCTCGAGCCACATCGTGCGGTGGTCGCCCTGACCGCTCTCGGGCACCGAGGAGGCGCACCGGTCGCCCGGCGTCCTGCTCGAATCAGTGATCTGGTCGACGACGCGGAACGCGCGCTGGACGCCCTCGGGCTCGAGCGAGCTCACCTGGCGGGAAACTCGTTGGGCGGCTGGATCGCCATCGAACTGGCACGTCGAGGGCGGGCCGACACTGTGTGCGCGCTCTCGCCCGCCGGGTTCTGGGAGGCGGGTGCCACCGGACAGACCGCGGGCGTGAAGAAGCTGCGCAGAATGATCGCACTCACCCGCCTGACTCACCGAATGCAGCCTCTCGCAGTACATTCGCGACTCGTGCGGCGAATCGGAATGCGCGACATCGCGCGCCGGGCAGATCGGATCACGCCCGCGCAAGTTCTCGACGCGGCGCGAGACCTCCTCGGCTGCACGGTTATCGATGACCTACTCGGCAATCACGAACAGGTGGCGCCGCTGCCCGAGCTGCCCTGCCCGATCACCCTCGCTTGGTCGGCATACGACGCCATCTTGCCCGTTGATGTCAACGGCCGGATCGCCCGCGAACGAATACCGCAGGCGCACTTCGAGATCCTGCCCGGCGTCGGTCACGTACCGATGATCGACGACCCGGCACTCGTCGCCGCGACAATCCTCGCCACCACCGGAGTGGCTGCAAAGGGTTGACGTCCACTCGGAAAACTCACTCCGAGTGCCGATTCCGCACTGACCGAAGGACGACCGCATGCGCACAGTAACCATCCACCGGACCATCGACGCACCGATCGACGCGGTCTTCGCGGCATTGAGCGACGCGAGCACCTACACCGGCGCGCCGCTCATCGTGCGCTCGACCCTGGTCAAACCTGGGGCCGACGCACCCTACGGCCTCGGCGCGATCCGCGAGATCATCGCAGGCCTGGCCTGGTTCCGCGAGGAGATCACCGCCTACGATCCGCCGCACTCGTTCGAATATCGAATCCTGCGCTCCATCCCCGCGACCCAGCACGAGGAAGGCCGGATCGCCCTGCGCGAAACGGCCGAAGGCACCGAACTGACCTGGACAACGACGTTCACCGTCCGCATGCTCCTGGCGTCCGAGGTGCTGACCACCCTGGCGGCACCGATCATTCGGACCACTTTCAATCAGATCATCGACGCCGCAATAGCTTCCATTCGCATCGACGACCCGCAGCATCCCCGCTAGGTCCGCGCCGCGGCTTACTTCGGCAGCGGTGACATATGGTCGAGCAAGGTTCGGGTGAACTGCCGATAGCGCTCCGGGGTGAAGGTGTCCGGCTCCGAAAGCGCCATCCGCCCGGCCTGCTCACCCATCGCCAGCAGCGAGATCGCCGTCAGTTCCAGGTCGAGTTCAGCGAGGCCACGGCGACGATCGCGGCCCCACTCCAGCAGTGCGGTCAGTTGCGCGAGGGCGAAGCGGCGGCCGGTTTCGAAGCGGTCGCGGACCTGCGGGGGAGCGTCGTCGGCCGGCAAGAGCAGCAGCCGCCACGAGGCAGGATTCTCGGTGACGGCAGTCATGAGGTTGGTCATCGCCTCGATCAGGATGTCGTCGAACTCGGCGGTGGTCTCGAAGGTGGGCATCGCGCCCGCCAGCGTCGTCAGCGCCCGCTCCTCCTCGCGTTCGAGCAACGCGACCAGCAGCGGCTCCAACCCCGGATATGCCGCGTATACCCGGGGTTTGGCCAGATCGACCTCTTTCGCGACGGCCTCCATCGTGAGCGCCGCGTACCCATGCTGGTTGAGCAGTCGCAGCGCCGCGTCGAGGACCTGTTCGCGGCGCACTTCGAGGAGCATCCGCGGCTGGCGGGGACGCTTGGTGGATGAACTCCGTTGCACGCCAGCGGCTCTCAGTAGTAGGCCCGTGCACCCGGGCGCGGCACCGGGACCTGCAGGGGTCCATTGGCGAGCCATGCACCCGCGGGCCAGACGACCGGGGCGAGTCTTGCCGCGATGGCGCGTTTGACCTGCGTGGTTCGGTCATTGCCGCGCATCTGGCGCAAGGCCTTGGAAGAGATGTCGCGATTGTGGATGCCCCAGCGCCTGCTGTCGTCGGCGGCGCGTTCGATGATCTCGCGGCGTCGAGTTGGGGTCGCGGCATCGGTGGCCTGTGCGATCGCGGTGGCCGCGTCCGTGGCGTCGAAGACACCGGAGTTCAGGCCGCGTCCGCCCCAGGGGGAGAACAGGTGTGCTGCTTCGCCGGCCAGCAGAACGCGGCGGTGGATGTCGGTGTAGGAATCGGCGACGACCTGGTGGAAGCGGTAGGTGGAGATCCATTGGATGTGGTCGCCGTACCAGGGGTCGACCACCTTCGAGACCCACTCGCGCACACCGTCGGGGCTGGACAGATAGTCCACGTCATCGTCGGGCAGGCACTGCAGGTCGATGCGCATGCCGCTGGCGAATGGCATGTGCATGACGTTGCGTCCGTCGAGGGCGGGGTCGTGGTAGTGGAAGTAGCCGTCCATCGGTGTTGTGCCGTCGGGGTGTTCGTCGACGTCGACGATGATGAACGGTGTCTGGTCGGTGACACCCTCCATGGTGACGCCGATCGCCTTGCGGGTCACCGAGCGTGCGCCGTCCGCGCCGATCACATAGGAGGCGGTGAGTTGCTCGCCGTCGGTCAGCGTGATCGTCACGCCGTCGCGGCTGGTGTCGAGGTCCTGAACCGGTGCGTCCCAACGGAATTCGACACCGTGCGCGAGGCATTCGGCGAAGACGATCTTCTCGGTCTCGCGTTGCGGCAGACTGCTCGCGAGGTGCGGGAGCGCCTTGCGCAACGGCGCGAGCTGCTGATTGAACACCCGACGACCGCCGTAATAGGCTTCGTAGCCGGTCGGCAGCACTCCGGCATCGATGATCTGCTGACCGAGCCCAGGCCGGATCTCGTTCAGACGCCGTAGCGTCGGGAACATCAACGCGATCGCGCGACTGCCCGGTCGCACTCGATCCTGCGGTTCAGCTTCCAGGACAACGACTTTCAGTCCACGCCGAGCCAACGCGAGTGCAGCGATCAAGCCGACCGGGCCGGCGCCGACGACGACGCAGGGCTCGGTGTCCGACGGTTGATTCCCCATTGCGACCTCCATGTCTGACGGGTTCATGCAGTAAGTACGTTACCGTAGCTACGGTAGCGTACTTATGCCAACATGGAGGGAAAAGGTGGTCATGTCATCTTGTCGACTCGCAATAGTTACGCTAACGTAGCTACGTCCACGTAACTAAAGCCGGTAAGAGCAGGCGGACCGCGATAGTGACAACTGATTCAACGAAGACTCAGACCGAAGAGGGCGAGCAGGCCCGAGGTCGCGTGCATCGCACCCGCGTGCTGATCATCGGTGCCGGCTTCTCCGGCATGGGGATGGCCATCCAGCTCGGCCGCCGCGGCCGCCGCGACTTCCTCGTCCTGGAGAAGGCCACCGAGTACGGCGGGACCTGGCGCGAGAACACCTATCCCGGTTGCGCCTGCGATATCCCTTCGCACATGTACTCCTTCTCCTTCGAGCCCAACCCGCACTGGTCCAAGATGTGGTCCGGCCAGGAGGAGATCCTCGAATACCTCAAAGGCCGTGCCGCGAAGCACAACCTGCGCGCCAATACCCATTTCGGGAAGGCCGTGCACCGCGCCGCGTGGGACGAGGCCACCCAACGCTGGCACGTCCGCACTGAGCAGGGCGACGAGTACATCGCGCAGTTCCTCGTCTCCGGGATCGGCGGGCTACACGTCCCCAATACCCCGAAACTCGCCGGTATCGAGAGGTTTTCGGGCACCACCTTCCACTCGGCGCAGTGGAACCACGAGTACGACCTGCGCGGCAAGCGGGTGGCTGTGATCGGAACCGGTGCCAGCGCCATCCAATTCGTGCCCGAGATTGTCGATGACGTCGCCGAGCTGCACCTCTACCAGCGCACCCCACCGTGGGTGCTGCCACGCACCAACATCACCATCCCGCCCGCGGTGCGCACGCTGTTCAGTGCGGTACCGGCGACCCGGCGGGTGGCCCGCGACGGGATCTACTGGTCCTGGGAAGCGTTCGGCATCGGCCTCAACGGCCACACCAACCTGATGAAGCCGCTCGAACAGCTGGCGCGGCGCAACATCGAGCGGTCGATCAAGGATCCGGAACTCGCGCGAAAGCTGGTGCCGGACTATCGGATCGGTTGTAAGCGCATTCTCGGTTCCAACGACTACTACCCGGCGTTGGCCAAGCCGCACAGCACCGTGATCACGGAGGGGATCGCCGAGGTGACCGAGCGCGGCATCATCTCGGCGGACGGGGTGGAGCGCGAGGTCGACGCCATCATCTATGGCACCGGATTCGAGATCTCCGGCGGGTTCCACCGGCTCGACGTCGTCGGGCTGGACGGTGGGAAGCTCGCCGAGCAGTGGGCCGAGCACGGCATGGAAACCCACCTGGGTATCACCGTTGCCGGTTTCCCGAACGCCTTCTTCCTGCTCGGTCCCAACACCGGTCTCGGCCACAACTCGGTGATCTTCATGATCGAACAGCAGATCAAGTACGCGATGGACGCCATGGCGTTGGTCGAGCGCAGCGGTGTCGAGGCGCTCACCGTGCGTCGAGCGGTACAGGATCGATTCAATGACGAGATCCAGCGCAAGCTGAACCGTGGCGTCTGGAGTACCGGCGGTTGCCAGAGTTGGTATCTCGACGCGGCGGGCGTCAACCGGACCGTGTGGCCAGGATTCACCTGGGAGTACTGGCTGCAGACCCGCAGGGTCGAGCCCGCCGACTTCGAACTGCTCGGATCCGTTCAGCTGGTCGGCGAGAAGGTGGCAGCCCGATGAAGGGGTTCGGCGACAAGGTCGCGGTCATCACCGGCGCCGGGTCGGGCATCGGTCGCGCGCTGGCGGTGGACCTGGCCGGGCGCGGTGCGCGACTGGCGTTGTCCGATATCGACGCCGACGGTCTGGCTGAAACCGCGACTCTGTGTAAAACCATTGGTGCACAGGCGACTACCTACGTTCTGGACGTCGCCGACCGCGACGCGGTGTACGCCAACGCCGAGGAAGTGCTCGGCGCTTTCGGCGCGGTGAACCTGGTCATCAACAACGCGGGTGTGGCGTTGACCGCGCGCGTCGAGGAGATGAGCTGGGAAGACTTCGAGTGGGTGATGAACATCGACTTCTGGGGCGTCGCCTACGGCACGAAAGCCTTTCTGCCGCATCTGATCGCCTCGGGTGACGGTCACCTCGTCAACCTCTCCAGTGTCTTCGGTCTGATCGGCACGCCCACCCAAAGTGCCTACAACGCGGCGAAATTCGCGGTGCGCGGCTTCACCGAAGCGTTGCGTCAGGAGATGCGGATCGCCGGACATCCGGTCGGTGTGAGCTGTGTGCATCCGGGCGGGATCAAAACCGACATCGCCCGCAATATGCGCGGACTGAACGCGGTCAACCACGAGAAAGTGACCGCCGCTTTCGACAGGTACGCATGGACCACCGCGCAGCGGGCCGCCACGGTGATCCTGCGCGGCGTGGAACGCAACTCCGCGCGCATCCTGATCGGTGCCGACGCCTACGGGTACGACCTGACGCCACGACTGCTCGGCGGCCGGTACCAGGACCTCAATGCGTTCGTGGCCAGACTCGGCTCCGCGCAGGCGGCCAAGCGCGGGCTCGAGCTGTGAGGCTGCGAGTTCGCTGGTTTTCCTGGCCGACGCGTTCGATAGCTGCTAGATTCCCGTTGAAATGACATCGCAGGTTGTCAAAATATGTGACTCACCGTTCTGGACCACCCGAACAGTGATCGAGCTGGTGTTGGAAGGTGAACGAGATGGCACAGACGACAACCGCGGATGTCGAGGAGCCACAGCCGGATAGTGCCGAACCGGAACTCGAACCATCGAAGGCCGATAATCCGGTTCGCCACCGCGTCGCCGGCTCGGACGGCACCATTTCGATCCGCCTGAGCACTGTCGCGCTGGCAGCCGCGATAGCCGTGTTGGTAGTCGTCGCGGGTGTGCTCGCCTGGGGCATGCATCGCAATGGCACCGAGCTCGATGCGGCGCGGGCGGAGGTCAGTTCGATGCGCGCGGCCGCCGACGACCGTCAGCACGCGCAACGGGTCGCCAGCGACTATTCGGTCGGTGCGGCGGATATGAACTTCGGCAAGCTCGACGACTGGTCGGCTCGGCTGACCGCCAACACCTCGCCGGAACTGGCGAACAAGCTGAAGCAGGCGGCCGCGTCGATGGAACAGATCATCGTCCCGCTGCAATGGATTTCGACGCCGACGCCGATCACGGCGACAGTGCGCTCGGAGCAGAACGGTGTGTTCGTGGTGAACTGCTTCGTCAGCGTGCTGACCAAGAACACCCAGGCGCCCAACGGGATTCAGTCGACCGCGACCTACACCGTCACCGTCGACAAGAACGCGGGGTGGAAGATCACCGACGTCGGTGGCATCGATACCGCGCTGAGCGGCAAGTAGTAATCGCCAACAAGCGGACGGATTGCCAGTGTTGAACGGCCACAACGTTGTAGCCGCCGAACCGATGGCCGACCCTCCTGCGGTCGCCGGCAGTACCCGGCGCAGTCGGCTCGCCGACGCGCCCAACACCTTGGTCGACCACCTCGTCGGCACCGTGTGCACCAGCACGGCGACGATCGGCCGATCCGTCATGTTGTCGGTGGCGATGCTGCGCTATCTGGTCAATGACATTGCGCGCGGCCGACTTCCGTTCGGCGAGTTCGTGCAGCAGGCCTGGCATCTGCTCAAAGTCACGGCGGTGCCGGCGATTTTGATGGCCATCCCATTCGGTGCGGTCGTGTCGGTGCAGGTCGGCGGACTGGTGCAACAGGTCGGCGCGACCTCGCTGACCGGCGCGGCCAGTGGCCTCGGCATCATCCGCGAGGGTGCGCCGCTGGCCGCGGGCCTGCTGCTCGGCGGGGCGGCGGCCTCGGCGATCGCGGCCGATCTCGGTGCGCGGGCGATCCGGGAAGAACTCGACGCGATGCGGGTGATGGGCGTTGATCCGGTGCAGCGCTTGCTGGTTCCGCGCCTGCTCGCGTTGCTGGCGATCGCGCCGGTGTTGCTCATCGTGATCGTCACGGTGGGTGTCGGTTCCGCCTATGCGGTCGCGGTGGGGGTCAGCGATGTCAGCCGGGGCAGTTTCTGGGCGTCGTTCGGTGCGTTCGCCACCACGACCGATCTCGCGGTGGCAGTCGTCAAGACCGCGGTGGCCGCCGTGCTGGTCGCGATCATCGCCGGGCTGCGCGGTCTGGAGGCGCGCGGTGGCCCGCGCGGTGTCGCCGACGCGGTCAACTCGGCCGTCGTGTTGAGCGTGACCATGATCATCTTCTCGGCCTTGTTGCTGACTCAGCTGCAGACGATGTTTCTGCCGAGCCGGATCGCATGATGTCCACGACACCGTCCCGATACAGCCCGTTCCCGCGAGTCGCCCGGGCCAGGAACAAGGTTGCGCGGCAGGCGGGTAACTTCCTGGCGGAGATCGGCCGCGCTGTCGTCTTCGTGGCCAGGACACTGTGGCTCGTGCCGGTCACGCTGCGCCAGTATCGCCCGCAGACGCTGCGGACATTGAACAATCTCGCGTGGGGGCGAGGTTCGCTCATCGTCGACGGCGGCGTGGTCTCCACGATGCTGATCCTCGGTGTCGCGATCGGTGCGGTGGTGTCGATCGAGGCGTTCGCCGGGCTGGATCTGATCGGTTTCGGCGCGCTGTCGGGTGTGGTCGGCGGCATGGCCAATATCCGGGAGATGGCGCCGATCATCGCCGGTATCGGGTTCGCCGCCCAGGCGGGCTGCCGGATGACCGCGGAGATCGGTGCGATGCGGATCTCGGAGGAGATCGACGCCATCGAATCGCTTGGCGTGCGGGTGATTCCGTTTGTCGTCGGCACCAGGCTGATCGGTGGCATGCTGTGCGTGGTTCCGGCCTATCTAGCGACACTGCTGATCAGCTTCCTCACCTGCCGCACCGTGGTGACCGTGCTGCACACCCAGTCGGTCGGCACCTACAACCACTACTTCGAGCAGTTCCTCAACCCGACCGATGTCGTGTATTCGACCGTCAAGGCGGTGTTGTTCTGTGCGGTAGTCACTTTCATCCACTGCTATTTCGGCTACTTCGCCACGGGCGGGCCCGCCGGAGTAGGGATCGCGAGCGGCCGTGCCATCCGTGCCAGCCTGGTCGCGATCATCCTGCTCGACCTGTTGCTGACCGTCCTGTTGTGGGGCGTGACACCGGAATTCGTGTTCGTAGGGTAAGGATCAGATGACGGAACTCCTGGCCGGATCGCCGCGACGGCAGCGGCGAATCCTTGTCCTCGCCGGACTCGCCACCGTGCTGGTCGTGGTCCTGGCCGCGGTGACCGCCGCCCGGATGCCGCAGCGCGATACCGACGACTCGATCCAGATCACCATCCGTACGCCATATCTCGGGCAGGGCATCACCGAGGGCTCTCGAGTGTTGTTGCGCGGCGTGCCGGTGGGTCGGATCGATACCGTCGCCAGCAGCGGTGCGGGTGGCGTCGAGCTCGGAATCCGATTGCGCGGCAGCCGGATCGAGGGCCTGACCGACGCGTTGGCCTTCGACTACCGGCCGCAGAACTATTTCGGTGTGACGGGCCTGAACCTGCTGCCCGGCAGTGGCGGGCGACCGTTGGCGGACGGGCAACGCCTGGACCGTCGCGCGCAGGGCAACTTCACCATGTCGGCAATGCTGACGCGCTCCTCGCAGATCGTGAACGGCGTACTCACCGACCGCATGGTCGAGGTGATCGGCCGAATCGCCGACTATGCAACGGCTTTGGCCCCACTGATCGAGGCGGGTTTCGTCACCGCCAACGCGATCGCCGAAGCGCAACGCAGCACTCCCGACGTCCAGCTGCGCGCCATCAACGCCATCATGGACCCGGCCCCGAAATTCCTCGACGACGCCATCACCGCGGAGTCCGCGATGTGGGGGATGCCCTCCGCGCAGTCGGTGGTGCACGAATTCGGGCCGATGGAGCAGACGATGCAGTTGATCGCCACCGGCTTCTTCGGCCCGGTGGGCACGTTACTCGGTTCGCACGCCGCGGATTTCACGCCGCTGACCGAAATCATTCGCACGCTCTCCGAGGCCATGTCGGCGTCGATGCGAAAAGCGCAATTCATGCCGCAGTTGGAGTCCGTACTCGCGGGACTGGATTCGGCCTACAGCGGACCGGAAGGGGACAAGTCGTTGAAGGTACGGCTCGCCGCGGAGTCGATCCCCGTGCTCGCCGCCGGGCTGCAGCTTCCCGGGGGTGGCCGATGAAGACGACGCGCCAATCGCTGTGGCGAATGATCGTCGTCGCGGCCGTGACCGTCGTCCTGTTCGTGGGCGCGGTGAACATCCTGCGCAATCCGGTGACCGGCGAAACCGCTTCGTATACTGCCGATTTCACCGATGTCTCCGGGCTGCAGGTCGGATCGGACGTGCGTCGCCAGGGCGTGCAGATCGGCAAGGTCACCTCGATCGATATCCGCCGCAGCGGCCCGACCAACACCGCGGCCGTGGGATTCCTACTGCAACAAGAACATCGAGTGACAGCGAGCACGAAACTGGCCGTCAAATATCAAAACCTGAGTGGCCAACGCTATCTCGATCTCACCGCGACCGCCGATACCGGCCCGACGGTCACCCACGTTCCGGCCGCGATGACGACACCATCGTTCGACATCACCACGCTGTTCCACGGTTTGGAACCGGTGCTGGCCACGCTGAAACCCGACGACGTCAACAAATTGGCCGCGAGCCTGGTCGCGCTCTTGGACGGCGACGGGGCTGGTGCCGCGGACCTGGCGGCGGGGATCCGGTCCATCGCCGACTACGCCACCGACCGTCAGCGGGTCATCGCCACCCTGGTTGCCAACATGGCGCAGGTCGCTGAGACGATGCGGGGCAGTTCGGAGCGGGTCGTGGAGTTCATCGAGAGCTTCGACCTCGCCATCGACAAGACCATGACCGTGCTGGACCACTTCTACTCGACCGCCCAGTACGGTCCAGCGTTCGTCGGCGCCGTCAACCGGCTGCTCACCGGCATCGGTCTGCGGGAAGGCACCGACATCGACGCCCTGCTGTCCACCGCCCTGTCGAGCATGGCGGACGCGCCGGAAGTGCTGCGCCTACTGCCGCAGTTGATCGCCGGTCTGGAGCCGGTCACCGCGACCAAGACCATCGACACGCACTGCGGCAACGGCCCCGCCGCCTTGCCGCCGATGGTGCAGGTGCTGCTCGGCGGACAGCAGGTGGTGCTATGTCGCCGCTGAATGAAACCGCCAGCAGGGTAAGGACTTACGTGCGTTCTTTGAGCGCCGAGGGCAGACAGGTGCTGCTCGGCGCACTCGCCCTGCTGACCGCCTTGATCGTCGCGATCGCCGCAGTCATGCTGTATGTGAACCCGCCGCAGCGGCAGACGGTCGCGTTCGAGATCACCGATGCCGCCGCAGTCCGTGGCGGCGAGGACGTCCGCGTCGCCGGGGTGACGGTCGGCACCGTCGCCGACGTGCGGCTGCAAGCCGACCACGTCCGCGTCGAGGTGAAGATTCGCCGCGACATCTACCTCGGCGCGGACACCAGCGTCGATATCCGGATGCTCACCGCGGTCGGCGGCTACTACGTCGCGCTCGTCTCCGCGGGCGACACCCCGCTCGGTTCCCGCACCATTCCTCGCATGCGCGTCCACCCGCCCTACAGCCTGCCCGACCTGGTCCGTGACGCGCCCGCGAAGGTTGCCGCGCTGAACGCGCCGGATATCGGTGCCAGTCTCGATCGGGTCGCCACCGGTCTGGAACAGAATCCGGGTTCGGTGAAGTCGATCATCGACAGTCTGCAGGCGTTGTCCGGCGTCCTGCAGCGCGAACGTCAGCAGGTCGAGTCGACGCTGACGGTGTCGCGGGAGTACCTGGGCACGTTCAACGCGCACCGTGACGAGCTGTTCAACATGTTGCGCAAGGCGGCGATCGTGCTGCAGGTGTTGCAGGACACCGAAGTCGGGTTCACCCAGGCGTATCGGGGTCTGGCCCAGATCTTCGGCTCGCTCAATTCCGTCACCACCTTCTACGCGAACCATCGCGAGGAAGTACTCGCCGCGGCAACGCAATTGGACGAGGCGCTGCGCGGCGTCGGCACCGACGTCCCGACCTTGATCGGTGATCTGGAGAAGTTCATGACCTACCTGAGCACCCTGCTGGGTCCCGACGGCGTCCGGCTGGTCGGCGCGGGCCAGGTGCTGGCCACCGACCTGTGTGTGCCGATCCCGGGGCGGAGCTGCTGATGTGGCGACGGCATCGCCGGCTGCTCGCGCTCACTGTCACGGCGATCGCCGTGACCGCCGTCGCGGCGACGGTGACCACGGGCACCGATTCGCGGATGACCCAAGGGTTTTGCGCGATCATGTCCGATGCGGTCGGGCTCTATCCCGGCAACTTCGTCACTCAGATGGGCGTGCGGATCGGGACCGTGGCACGTATCGATCCCGAAAACACCAGCGTGCGAGTCACGTTCGCGATCGATGGCGACCGGAAACTTCCGGCGGCGGTGAAGGCGGTGACGAGGTCACGGACCATCCTCGCCGACCGCGAACTGGAGATGGTCGGCAATTACACGGCAGGCCCGCGACTGGAGCCCGGCCGGTGCATCGCGCTGTCCGACACGGCAACCGCGAAGAGCATCTCCGAAATTACCGCAGCAACCACCGCACTCGTCAACGGACTCGGTCGTTCCGGTGCCGACAATCCTGTCGACCGCGCACTCACCGCGGTCGGCACCGAAATGGCGGGCAACGGGCCCGCCGCCGGAGCCGCGCTGACGACCGCCGCCCGCGCGGTGGCCGAGCCAGACGCGATGATCTCGACCCTCGGCCAACTGATCGCCGATGCTCAACCACTGGTCGCGACGGCTCAGGATCGGTGGGGCGATATCGACAGCGCGATGCGCACCGCACCCGACGGCCTGGAATCCTCTGCGACCGTAGTCTTCCCGGCCATCACCCAGATCTTCCACTACCTGCCCAACGCTATGAATCTCATCCTGGACATCCAGCTGCGATTCGGCACCTACCTGTGGCCCGGCCTCGACGCGGTCGCGACCGCCTTGCATCTGGCGGCCACCAAGGAAGACAGCATCGAGCGGCTCGCGGCGTCCTTGCCGGTGCTCGCCCAGTCCGTGGGCGCACTGACGGCCGGGGCGGACCACGGAATCTCGGTGGTACCGCCTAGATTCCAGATCGCCGCTCCTGACCCCGGCGCGCTGTGCGCCATGCTCAACGCGGCGGTCCCCGGCAGCTGCGACACGGTCGCGGGTCAACCGGCCGTCGCGGATGTCGAACTGCTGCAACTGGTCCTGCGCGGCGGCCTGCCTCGATGACGCGAAACCACTGGCGCGCAATGACAACCGCCGCAACGATGGCAGTAGTCCTGGCGGGCTGCTCCTACAACCCGGCCGAGTTGCCGCTGCCGAGCCGTGGCGGTGGCTACCCGATCACCGTCGAATTCGCCAGTGCGCTCAACCTTCCCGAGGGCGCGAAACTCTCCTTCGACGGCGCGCGCGTCGGTTCGGTGCGCCGCGTCGAACTGGCCGGCGCGGTGGTCGCGGTCCGGGTCGACGTCGACGCGGGCGTCGTCATCCCGGTCGGCAGTCGCGCCACGATCACGCAGGACACCGTCCTCGGCGACCCTTACGTGCAGATCGACCGCCCGACCGACGCCACCGCAGGTGCACTGGCACCGAATGCCCGCATCACCCTCGACCACACCACCGCACCAGCACCTTTGGAAGACACCCTCGCGGTCCTCGCCAACTTTCTCGGTACCGGATCGCTGCAACAATTACAGACGTCGATGACCACCGTGGGCGCCGCCTTGCCGCAGACACCGGACGATGCCCGCAAGGTCGCCACCACCGTCGCCATCGACCTGCGTAGCCTCGCCGCCAGCACCGCCGAGATCGACCGACTACTGGCCAACGCTGCGGGCGTCGTCCAGGTCGCCAACGACCGCAGCGCCGACCTCACCCAGAGCTTCGCCCCGGAGACCATGAAATTCTGGGAAAACCAGCGAATCCTGATCGGCCACATCGGGATTCTGCTGCCCTCGGTCGGCAGCGTCTACACCGGCGGGTTCTGGCTGGTCCCGATGATCGACGCACTGGCGACGACTGCCGAGGGCGTCGGCGAAACCGGTGCCGGCGTGCCCTCGACCGCCGCTGCGCTGCAACGCTTTCTGCACACCACCGTGCTCCCGTTCGCTCGACAACCCCGGGTCGACGTCACGTCCCTGGTCACCGGCGACGGCACCGAACACCTCGCCGAGGTCGAGAACCTGTTGCGCATGCTGGGAGCGATCCGATGAAAGTCACCAACATCCTGTCGATCGTCGCGCTGGCGGCCTTGCTGGCCGGTTCGGTCACCGCGATCGGCGGTCAGGGCGTGCACTGGTTCGCGCCGTCGAATCAGCACCACGCCACCCTCGCGGTCGCCGACGCCAATGGCCTGCTACCCGGCTCTAAGCTGCTGCTGCGTGGCGTGCCGATCGGCGAGGTGACCCAGGTCCAGTCCTCGGCCCGCGAGGTCGGCATCGAGTTCAGATTCGGTGCGGCGTACCGGATACCGCTCGACAGCAGCTTCCGCATCGAGAGCCTATCCGCGCTCGGCGAAAGCTATCTCGCGATCGCCCCGAACACCGAGCACGGCCCGTATATCGCTGACCATCAACACATTCGGACCGATACGGCGACCGCGCCCGCGACCTTCGGCGAACTGTCGGCCGCGCTGACCCGGCTGCTGAACGACACCTCACCCGACAAGGTCAACGCGTTGGTCGGCGAACTGCAGTCCGCGCTGCCCGCCGACGCGATGGTGCCCAACAACCTCGCGCGATTCGGCACCCTGCTCACCACCACACTGCTGATGAGTTACGGCCCGATCCGTGACCTCATCGCCGACAGTCAAAGTCTGCTCGACCGCAGCGCAGGCACGGGGCCCGCGATCGCCGCGGTCAGCGATCCGCTGCGCAACGCGGGCACCGGCTTCGCGGCCATGGCCGAAACCTCGATCGAGATGATGCACAGCAACGACTATCCCCGCGTCGTCGAGATCGGCCCACTCGCCTTCTTCTCCGGACTACAGCGTTTCGAGGACCGGGTGGGCGGCGACGTCGCCAAGCTGTCCACGCCGCTGCTACCCGCCGTCCAGTCCGGCGCCGCGGCCATGGGTTCGGTCGACGTCAGCCGGCTGCTCGACTCCGCGATGGCCGCGGTCGCCGTGCCCGGCTCGGTCACCCTGCGGGTCGCGGGGCCGAAGTAGGTCGCCGTGACACACGGGCCTACGGACGGTGCCGGTGGACGCCGCGGGGACCAGACGATAATCAGGCCCATGGCGGCGCAACCCAAGCAAGGCAGCAGACGCCCGCATCGTTTCGCGGGCATGAGCAAGGAGGACCGCCACCGGGCCCGGCGCGAGGTGTTCATCGAGGCGGGCATCTCGGTCATCGGTGAGGTCGGGATCACCGATATCAAGGTGCGTGATGTCTGCGTCCGCGCCGAGCTCACCGAACGCTACTTCTATCAAAGCTTTGCCAGCCTCGACGTTTTCGCGCAAGAGGTGGTCGAGCTGGTCGCGATGCAGGTCGCGATGCGGCTGTTCGGCAAAGCCATCGTCGTCGACGACGGGCAGGACCGGTTGCGCACGGTGGTCAAGGAACTGGTGGCGATCGTGGACGAGGACCCCAGGGTGGGGCGGATCCTGTTCGTGGAGACCGTGCGCGCCGGCGGCACCCTGGCGATGCTGCGTCAGCAGATGCTCTACGCCACCACCTGGCTGATGACGATGTGGCTCGACGACAACCCGGACGCGCAAGAAGTGGACCTGGCCGAAATCGCAGGCCCACTTCTCGCGCGCTACCAGAGCGGTGGCCCCGCCGCGGTCGAGCCGGTGGTCGGCGACATCAACATGATCGCCATCTCCGGCGCCTCGGCCGAACTGCTGATGGCCTGGATCGACAAGCGGTTGGAGCTATCGGCCGAGGAGATGGTCGACTATCTGCTGACGTTCATCGACCAAACCGTGGCATGGCAGAAGAATCGGCGCTGACCCGTTCGAGCCGGACCGGCAGGCCGCCTTCGATGGTGGTGGAGAAGGTGGACGCGTGCTTCGGCGTCCAGCCGGGTTCGGTGTGCATCCGATAGCGCTGATGGAACAGGGCGAGGATGAATTGGGCGTTCATATAACCCAATTGGGAACCGATGCACCGGTGCGGACCTGATCCGAACGGAATGAAAGCGTTCACCGGCCGCTGGGCGATCACCTCGCGATCGGTGAACCGGGTGGGATCGAAGGTGTCTGGATGCGGCCACCACCGTTCGTCGCGGTGCAGCGCGTATACCGACACCCCGACCAGCGTCCCCTTCGGAATCGAGTGACCGGCGATCACGTCGTCCTGCAAGGCGATTCGCGGATGGAACGGGTGTCCTTGCAGCCGTTGGCCTTCGTCGAAGCACGCCTTGGTCCACGTAAGCCGTTTCAAGTCGGCATAGGTGGGCCGATTGCCTTCCAGCGCATCGACTTCGGCGATCAAGCGGCCTCGATCGTCGGGACTGTCCTGCAGCAGCGCGAGCGTCCAGGACACCGAGGCGACGACCGTCTCGTAACCGCCGGCGATCATGATGGCCAGCTCGGCGACCAAATCCCGGTGGCTGAGCGGCTTTCCGTGCTCGTCACGCGCGTCGATGAGCACCTGCAGCATGTCGGTGCCCTCGATCGGGTTGGCCCGGCGATGCGCGATCCTGGTTTCGATCCAGGTGGTGATGCGCCGCCACGCCTGCGGCAAGGTGTCGCGGCCGGGCAACGGCACGAACTTCGGTGGGGGAGTGAGGAATATCGCCGCGGCGAACGACGACAGCAACATGCGCAGGTCGTGATCGAGTTGCCCGATCTCCGCGTCGGAAGGCACGAACCCGAACATCGCCCGCATGAACGCGGGCATCGTCAGCCACGCGATCTCATGCTGTAGATCGACCACCTCGCCGCTATCGGCCCAGTCACCCCACTTGTCGATGCGCGTCGCGAACTCGTCCACGATCTCATCGGCCAGCACGTTCAGGGAGCTGTGCTTGAACATCGGCGTCATCAGCTTGCGCCGCTCGCGCAGCTGGTCGCCTTCCAGCAAGGGAATGGTGCCGCCGATGATGCGGGTCGCGATCGGCGCGTACGGTCCGACCATGCTGTACCGGGTCGGATCGCCCATGATGTATTTGACCAGGTCCGGGGTGTTCACGACGACCAGGTCGTGGATCGGCAACGGCACGTGCACGACATCGCCGTACTCCGCGACGCAGCCGCGCAGGTACTCGAACGGATCCGCACGGAACTCCCGCAGGACCCCGGTCATCAACCGGCCCTTCGGTCCCGGCGGCAGGCTCAGTTCTTGGCGCCGGGCGAGCACGGTCTTGCGGACTCCTCGAACCGGATTGCGGGCGTACCCGAACTTGTTCGGCACGGCGGCGGTCATACTCGCGCCTCGGCTTTCGTGCCGGCGACCTCGGGACTGGAGCTCGTGGGCTGAACGTTGTCGCGTAGCCGCTGCACCGTCGGCGAGTATGCGGCGAAGACCACGGCAACCAGATTCAGCACTGTGGACACGATGGCCAACGACCAGGACACAGCGGGGGAGGCGTCGTTGTGAATCGCGTAGTAGCTGGGCAGGGTGCACAGGAGCGTGTACGCCAAATACACAGCGGGCGCGATGAACGGGACAACGACCAGCCGTCGCCACCCGCGCAGATGCGGCAGCGAGGCGGCCAGCACCCAGCCGATGAGCACGAACATGCCACCGTTCTGCACCAGACTCGGCAACGGGATCCCGAACACCAACGCCTTGTTGTCGTAGTACAGCATCACGCCGTAGTGGCAGCTGATCATCTCCCCGATGCATTCCGGCACCGAGATCAGCGCGGCCCAAAGGAACAGATCTCGCGCCGGGCGACCCTTCATGATGATGAGATACGCACCGAGCGTGGCGATTCCGATGCCGCCGGTATAGGTCAGCACCACATGCCAGGGAATCGGCCGAGCCACGATGGTCACCACCGGATCGAAGACATTCGTCATATACGTTGTCGCGCCGATGAAATCGAGCCACGGCTCGACATAGAACGAGAACACCACCAGCGCGCCGAGCGTGATCAGCCCCAACAGCAGCAGGTTTTCCCGATCCTTGCGCAGCAGAATCGCGGATCCGATCGTGCCCACCACCGAGGCGATAGCCACGCCGAGCAACAGCCACGCCGCGACGGGTCCGGCCTCGGTGATCGGCGGCGGACTCCAGGTGCCTGCCAAGTATTGGTGCATGATTCGTTCCCTTTCGTAGACCGGCCAGGTCGCACGGACACGGTGAGTGGTTGCGGTACCGGCGATTACGCCGGTTTGCCGCCTAGCCCGCCCGGTTGCGCAGCGTGATCGCCGCTGCGGGACAAGCCAATTCCGCGGAATGCACCGCCTCGACCAGTTCGCCTGGCACCTCGACCGGCCCCGAACCACCGGTGCCGGTACGCAGCTCGACCACATCATCGGGCAGCCCGAACACTTCGGGTGCCGCATGCACGCAATAGCCCGATCCAAGGCACAGCTCCTGATCGACCTCGACGGTGCTACCCACGTGTGCTCCTCGCCGGACCGCGGGCCGACAGCCCGCACAAAATGACAGTGATGATTGTCAATCATGATATCGGTGCACGTCAATAGCTGGCGACGCGGCAAGTTATCGACCATTCTTGCCGTACGTCTTCGTAACTACGCTTACGTAGCTAAACTGGAATGAGGCATCGGCGCCGGGAATCTCGCGGGGCCGCGGGCGCAGGAGGAACCATGACCGGCACGGTGGAGAAGGTCGTCGAGGACATCCGCGAGCGGGTAGTGCCGTTCACCGCGTTCCCGCTGCCGCGGGCGGTGGACGAGCGATGGCTGCATCATCGTTGGCCGGTCCGGGAATTCGCCGCGGTGCCTGACGGGATCGGTCTCGAGCCGATTCGCGGTGACGCGGGGATGCCCGTGCTCGGCCATTCGCTCGAGATGCTGAGATTCGGTCGCGCGGCGATGCTGCGCCAGTACGACGAATACGGGCCGGTGTCGTGGACGAGCATTTTCGGTCGCCGGGTCATCATCCTGTCCGGCCCGGATGCCACGCAGGCCGCGCTTGTCAACAAGGGCAAGGCCTTCTCGACCGAAGGCTGGAAGTTCTTCATGGAGAAGTTCTTCGAGCGTGGCATCATGCTGATGGACTTCGGCGAGCACCGCCTGCATCGCCGAATCTTGCAGCAGGCGTTCACCCCTGACCGGTTGGCAGGCTATGTCGCGGAATTCGGTCCGACCCTGCGTGACGGCGTCACCGCGTGGTCCGCGAAGCCGAGCGTTCGCCTCTACTGGGCGTTGAAACATCTCACACTCGATGTCGCGAACAACGCGTTCACCGGAAGAGTTGCCGGTGCCGACGCGACGCGGATCAACCGCGCGTTCGTGGATGCGGTACGTGGCGGCACGGCCATCGTGCGATTCCCGGTGCCGGGTGGTCGATGGGCCAGGGGCATCAACGGCCGCAAGATCCTCGAAAGGCATTTCGCCGCAATGCTTCCGGAGAAACGCGCGGTTGCCAGTGCGGACCTGTGCTCGATCCTGTGCCACGCGGTCGGCGACGACGGCGAGCGGTTCACCGACACCGACGTCATCAACCATATGATCTTCCTGATGATGGCGGCGCACGACACCTCGACCATCGCAAGCACCGCCGCCGCGTTCTATCTGGCCGAACATCCGGAATGGCAAGAGCGGGCGCGCGCGGAATCGCTACTGCTCGGCGACGAGCTACCCGACATCGACGCACTCGACCGGCTCGAAACGTTGGATTTGGTGATCAAGGAGGCGCTGCGGCTGGTCGCCCCGATTCCGTCGCTGGCGCGAATGACGGTGCAGGACACCGAAGTTCTCGGACACAGCCTGCCCGCCGGCGCGCTGGTCGCGATCAACCCGCAGCCCAATCACTTCGACGCGCGATACTGGACCGACCCGTTCACCTTCGATCCCGAACGGTTCAGTGAGCAACGCCGGGAAGACAAGTCGCATCGCTACGCGTGGATGCCGTTCGGTGGTGGCGCGCACAAGTGCATCGGCATGTTCTTCGGGATTCTGGAAGTCAAAGCGCTGCTGCACGAGATGCTGCGCACCTACCGCTGGTCAGTCCCCGCGGGGTACGCGCCGCACTGGCATGCGGGGCCGGTACCGGTGCCGCTCGACGGCCTGCCGGTACGGCTCGAGCGGCTCGGCTGACGAATCTCGGCGTCGAGGTCAGGAGACCTGGCGGCTGCTGTTGTCCCAGTGCAGGTTTCGGAGCTCCCGCTTGAGGATCTTGCCGGCACCGGAGAGTGGGAGCTCATCGACGAACGCGACGCTGCGCGGGACCTTGTAGTTGGCGATGTGGTTGCGGCAGAAGGCGGTGAGCTCGTCCGGGGCCACCTGCTGGTCGGGGCGCAGAACGACGACGGCGTGTACCAGCTCGCCCCACTTCTCGTCCGGAATGCCGATCACCGCGCACGCGGCGACGGAATGGTGCTTGGCCAAGGCGTTTTCGACCTCGGCGCTGTAGACGTTCTCGCCGCCGGTGACGATCATGTCCTTGATGCGGTCCACGATGAACACATAGCCGCGCTCATCCATGTACCCGCCGTCGCCGGTGTGCATCCAACCGTCGCGCACCGCCTCGGCCGTGTCCGCCGGCCGATTCCAGTAGCCCCGCATGACATTTCCGCCGCGGACGATTACCTCGCCGACCGCACCGCGCGCCACCTCGTTGCCGTCCGGATCGACGACCCGGATCTCCGCATGGGCCGCCGGACGTCCCGCCGCGCGCCGCAGCTCGGGGTTCTCGTGGTCGGCCGGGGACAACACGGTCGCGATAGGCGCGAGTTCCGTCATTCCGTACACCTGGACGAATCCGGCCCCGTGGAGCGCCTTTCGCGCCCGATCCAGTACCGCCTGGGAAATCGGGGAGGCGCCGTACAGCACGCGCCGCACCGAGGACAGGTCCGCGTCGATCGCCGCCGGTGCGTCGACCAGCATCTGGATCATGGTCGGGACCAGCAGGGTGTCGGTGATGGCGTGCCTGCCGATCGCGTCGAGGACGCCGGCCGGAGTGAACGCGGGCACCATGACGTGGGTCGCGCCGCTGAGCATCCCCATACCCCAGGCGGCCATGTCGGCGATGTGAAACATCGGGGCGGCGTGCAGAAGTCGGACGCCATCAGTGCTTCCGCCGATCGTGGCCATCGCGCCCATCGCCGACACCATCATGTTGTCGTGGCTGAGCATGACGCCCTTCGGATGACCCGTCGTGCCGCCGGTGTAGAACAGGCCGTACAGGTCGCTGCCGCCGCGCCGGGCATCCTCGACCGGGTCGGTGTCGAGGATGAGTTGCTCGTAACTCACTGTGTCCTCGGGCAATTCGCCGTCACCGCAGAAGATCACCTGGGTCAGGCCGTTCCATCGTGCCCGCAAGGCGGGCAGGATCGCCGCGAACGCGTCGTCGACGAGCAGCACCCTGGTCTCGGATTCGCGCAGCGAGTAGACGATCTCCGCCGGGTTCCAGCGGATGTTGACAGGGTTGACCACCGCGCCTGCCCACGGGACCGCGAGCAGGTACTCGTGGTAGCGGTCGGAATTCAGCGCGATGATCCCGACCCGATCGCCGGCGGCCACCCCGAGGGCGTGCAGCGCGCCCGCGAATCGGGCGATGCGATCGGTGGATTCGGCCACTGTTCGCACCCGGTCGCCGAAGATGGTGTGCGCCTTGCCGGGGTCGGTCTGCCGCAGCCGGTGCAGCGACGTCGTGATTTCCATCGAGATCCTTTGTCTATCAGTCGGACTTGTTCGTCACGCGGTGATGGGTGGCTTGCCGAAGTGCCGTCGGGTATCGGCCGCCAGCGAGGCGAACAGCACCCGGTTGAGTCGCAGCGCGGGCCCGAAGCCGCGACGGGGCACGATGGCGAACGTCCAGATCAGCCGACTGCCGGTCGACGTCGGCACGACCTGGTAGTCCTCGGCGAAGGACCGGAACACCGGTAGGTTCGACTCGGTCACGTAGAACGAGTGGCGCCGGTCGGTGTCGCTCCATCGGAAGAACTGCTCGTGCAGCGTCACGATCTTGCCGACTTCGGCTATCCGAGTGGAGGTTTCGTCGTAGGGGCCGGTACCGGCGAATTGCACGTCGGTGAGCATCCGGCACCACGACAACGGTCGGCGCGCGGTCAGACCGGCCCACACGTCGTCGGGACCGGCCGCGAGATCGACCACGAAACGCCACGTCAGGGGAGCGGTCCGAAAGAACGTTTCGTCGACCGGATCGAGCGTGAATCGGGGAGTCATGGGCGAACTTTCTACCGACGGTGTCTTGCCGCCACATGCTAGTTACGTTGACGTAGCTACGTCAACGTAACTAATGAAAGCCGCGCGATCGGCAGATCAGGACTTGGCCGGGGGGCGCACGTGCGAACGCACTCCTTGCAGCCCGAACAGGATGAGCAGCTCGACCACGCCGCCGTCGGCGCTGCCGAGCCAGTGCGGCAAGGACGTATCGAACTCGGCTGCCTCACCGGGCGGCAAGGTCAGATCGCGCTCGCCGACCACGAGGCGCAGGCGACCGTTGAGTACGTACAGCCACTCGAAACCTTCGTGTGTCTGCAGCGTTGGCTCCAGCGGTTTCGGTTGTGCGGGAATGAGCATCTTGAACGCCTGGGTGCCGCCCGGTCGCCTGGACAGCGGGATGAAGGTCATGCCGTGGCGGTGGATCGGCTTCAGATGGATTCGGGGGTCGCCGGTGCGTGGGGCGCCGACGAGGTCGTCCAGCGGGACGTCGTAGGTGCGGGCCAGCGGTAGCAGCAACTCCAGGGTCGCGCGCCGCTGTCCGCTTTCCAGCCGGGACAGGGTGCTTTCCGATACGCCGGTCGTCGCCGCGAGGTCGGCCAGGGTGATGCCGCGGTCGCGGCGCAGCGCGCGCAGGCGCGGGCCGACCACGTCGAGTACGTCTTCGGTCTCGCGGTCCACGAGACCATCTTGCCGGAACCGCAAGTTTGCGTGCCAAATCGAGGTGGTTCTGGCGAAGCTGGGCGCATGCCGACCGCTTTTCGCCGCAACCGTCCGAGGCCGCGGCCGGACAGCCCGGCTCCCAGTGTCCGCTGGGCGCTGGTCCAGATGATCGAAGAGGCAGGCCGCCACGCAGGTCACGCCGACATCCTCCGCGAACTCATCGACGGCGCGACCGGACGCTAACTCCGAACACTCTCTCCAGCAAAGGATTACATGATCACCGCACAACGGCCGTCATCGCACCGCTCCCTTCGATCCGCGCGGGCAGTGGCGACCATCGCGCTCGCACTCCTGCTCGCCATCGGTACCGCGGCTTGCGCCACATCGGCCGCCGACGTTCCCGCCTACGCCGTCGCTACCCAGAACGACCCGCAGTTCGAGAAGACCTTCCGGCACGAGTTCGCCGATGTCGGCGGTGTTCGCATGCACTATGTAACCGGCGGCACCGGAACGCCGGTGGTATTGATCCACGGCTGGCCGCAGACCTGGTTCGGCTGGTGGCCGATCATGCCCGCTCTCGCCGAACATCACACCGTCTACGCCATCGACCTCCCCGGTCTCGGCGACAGCATCGGTGCGCCGACCGGCTACGACAAAGCCACCCTGGCCCGATACGTGCACACCCTGATCGCCGATCAGCTCGGCATACGGGACGCGCGGGTCATCGGCCACGACTTCGGTGCCGCCGTGGCGTACCAATACGCCACCCAATTCCCCGAGGACACCGCCCGGCTCGGCTACCTGGACCTGCCACTACCCGGCCCGGCGATCGACGCCGCCACCTACCGAACCCTGAGCTGGCACATCGCATTCCACTCGCAACGCCGAGTCCCCGAGGCCGTAGTCAGTGACGACGTCCGCGAATACCTGTCGCTGTTCTACCCCCAGGTCTCCTTCGGCGGAACAGCTTTCGGTGGTACCTCGGACCGATCCCCGTTCACCGACGCCGAAATCACCGAGTACGCACGAACTTACAGCCGCCCCGAGACGCTGTCCGACGGCTTCGAGCTCTACCGCGCCCTCGACAAGGACGTCCGAGACACCGTGGCTGCACCCCCGACCAGTGTCCCCACCTTGCTCATGACCGCCCAGGGCCAACTCGACGCGATCAAATCCACTGCAGCTCCTCGCATGATCAACATCGTTCGCGCTGTGGACGTTCCGCATGCCGGCCACTGGCTCGTCGAGGAGAACCCGCAGTTTGTGACTGCGGAGTTGCTGAGCTTCCTCGACGGCTGATCTGCCAATGCCACTGCCAAACATCTGACCTGCACGTTCCTCTTGATTCGGTGGTCGTTCGCGTGCCAGAAGGTAGTCCTCAGGAAGGATGTCAGCCCGGTGGGCTATCTTGCACGACGACCAGTGGCTCAGCTGGGGCGCGTCTGGATGGGTTCCGCGTTTGGTGGATATCAACAGGTAGGGGCGATGCAGCAGATGGAAAGCGGCGAGGATCGCGAGGCGAAGGAGCCGTCGCGGACGATGACCGGGTGGACGGTGGCGTTGACCTGCGTGGCGATCGTTGCCTGCGGCGTGATCGTCAGCGGGTTGTTGCACAAGCCGGAGCCGGAGTTGACGACCGCGCCGGTGCCTACGACCAAGCCCGCGCCCGCGGTGGACCGCACGTATGTCACTCCGCCCGTGGTGTTTCCGGTGGATATTCCGGGTTGCGATGTGGTCGATCCGCCGGGCGACGGCACGTTGACGGGCTACGCTGCGATCGACAAGTTCGGCTACGACAACCCCGCGTATCCGTGGTTCTCCGGACCGAAGGCGGTCGCGATGTCGCGGGCGCTGCAGGATGCGCTGCCGGACGGTGTCGATTTCCCGTTCGCCTCCCTCGAACAGTCGCTGTTCTTCCGGCCCATCGTCGATCCGGACACCGGGTCCGGTGAGCGTCCCGACTTCGGCGGTTGGACCACGGCCAGCGGCGGACTTCTCCGCGGCGGCAAAGCGGGTGACCTGATTGTGTCGGTCCGGAAGTCCGCAGCGCCCATGCCGCACTGTGTCGCAGGCGATCTGGACGAACGCAGGCACCTCGCCGACGGCACGACGGTCGATGTGCACGACACCTGGTACCAGGTCGGCAAGGTCCGCACCCGCACCCGCTCCGCTGACGCGTATCTGACCGACGGCACGGTCGTCACTACCTATGCCACCGACGCCGGCAACGATGGCAGCAGCCATTCCGGCACGGTGCCGCTGACCGTCGACGAGCTCGCCGCCGTCGCCACCGCCCCGGGGCTCCGCGTCACCGCATCGGTGCCATCGGGTACGCCGGACGTGCCCGAATCCTGCGGCACCTGGCCGGAGATCGGCGGCACGAAAGACAAAGACGCCGGCAAGATCGACGAAGACGCCGCGCACCGCTTGAATGCCGTGCTGGCGCAGATCCCGCTCGACGGCCTCACCCTCGATCGGCCGCTGGGGCAACTACGACCGGCAACCATGGCGAGCGGGATGTGCCAGGTCGTTCGGATAATCACGCCGGGGCGGCAGTCGCGGCTGAGCATCGCAATCACTGTGGGACAGCGTCCGCCGGAGCAATCCGCCATGGCGTCGGAGTTCGGTGGTGACCGCGCCACCTCCCGGCAATTGCCGGACGGTACAGTCGTCGAGAACCGAGAGTCGCGGAATATGAAGACTCCGAATCAACCTGACGCACAACCTGTTTCGGAGACGATTCGCACCGTCACGACCACCCGCAAGTCGGGCACCCGGGTCGAAGTGCGCTCCACCGCCGAATGGCCCGCTGACCCGTTGTCATTCGAGCAACTGGAGTCGATCGCCGTGAACCCGGGTCTGGAGGTGCGGTGATGGCGCGAATTCCAGGTTTGCGTGGTCTGATCATCGCCGCGACAGCTGCCGTAATAACAAGTGCCGGAGCCGTTGTCGTCCTGATGCAGCCTGCCGACAGCACAAAGAAGATCACCGGAACCGCGGAGTCGGCGCCTGGTCTCGCGTGGTCGGTCGACGCCGCCGCCACCCACGGCGGCGCGAAGGCGGAGTTCCGTGATCCCACGGGCGGAACCGAATACGATATGAGCAGCCCGGGATTCCTCGACGCGGGCGACACCCTCGTCACCGTGCTCGCTACCTCGAATAGTGGCATGCACCTGCAGGATCCGAAGATGGTCGGCATCGATGCCGCGACCGGCGCGGTGCGCTGGCAGACCCCGGCCGCCGACCTCGCTGGTTGTGGCCGCACTCCGGTCGACGGCAGTCTTGTCTGCTTCACCGGCCCGTCCGCCGCACCGGCCGCCGTGATCGGCTACGACATCGCCAGCGGAAAGGTCACCCGAACACCCACGGATTGGAATGTTTTCGCGCTCGCGACGACAGCCGATCGCGTGTACGTCGCCGAAGGTGATGTCGAGTCCGACGATGTGCGTGTGCATTCCGGCACGCTCGCCGATCTCGATGCGAACTGGTCCCGCCCGTTCGCCATGGGCACCGGCTGGGACGACATCGACCCTGACGTGCTGGACGTGTCCCACGGACAGGGCCTGCTCACTCTCGGCGTCCAGGTCGCCGGTTTCGACCTCGGCACCGGCGAACCCACCTGGACCTCGAACCTGGGTGGGTGCTCCCGCACCGCTGCGACCAGCACGGCGTTGGTCGTGCGCACCGACTCCGACTGCGCCGCGCACCACATCACCGGCAGTACGGTCCTCGACCGCACCGGGCAGGTCCTCGCCAGCAGCAATAACGAAGCCGCCCACTACCTTTCGCTCGACCAGCCCACCGACGACACCATTCCCGTCCTGCTCGCCGACGGCGCGCACGACCGCCGCACCGGAAACCTCGTCTGGACCAGCCCCGATCTCATCACCAAGCTCAGCAACACGAACAGCGACAACGGCAATGCGACGATCGGCACCGCCACCGCGATCGTCGGCGACACCGCGATACTCCGAGATAGCGACGCACGCACCATGACCGGCCTGGACATGCGAACCGGCCGTAGGCTGTGGCAGATCCAGACCGAACGCTACGGCACGATCAACGCATGGGACGGACAGGTAGTCATCCAATCCGACTCCACCGGACTGTGGGCCATCGACCCGAAATCCGGCACCATGACTTGGGACATCCCATTCCGCGCGGTGGACAAGAACCCCGACGCCATCACCGGCAGCGGCCAACTGACCGCCCACCACAACGGCCGCTACACCTACGCCGCCGCTCACACCATGATCGGTCTGCGCCCCATCGAGTGATAAGAGTGTGGATTGTGTGCAGGGTCGGTGTAGGCGACCTGTTGCACAAGTGATCTGGGTGAGACTGGCCAAGTGAACGGAACGTGGGAGACGTGGGGTGGGGTAGTGCTGGCCACTATCGCCGCCATACCGGTAGCCGGTGTGGCGACATGGTGGCTCGCTCGGTGGCGCGGCCGGCGAGCCGCACTGTGCGAGGTCGGGATGGTGTTGGGTACCGTCCCGTGGCTGTGGATGATCCTCACGCCCAAGGGAACTGGACGCTCACTGAATCTCGTACCGCTGCGTGACCTGGCCGAACAACTGACCGACGACCGGGTGATCGAACAGTTCGGCGGCAACCTGCTGGTCTTCGCCGCACTCGGCTTCCTGCTGCCACTGCGCCTACCCTGGTTCGCCCGCCCGTACCGCATCCTGTTGGTGGCAGCAGGCGCGTCGATCTTGGTGGAGACGCTGCAGTTCGCCCTCGCCATCGGCCGCCACTCCTCGGTCGACGACGTGCTGTTGAATGCGGTCGGCGCCTACCTGGCCGCCCTGTCAGTGCACCTCTGGATCGACCATCGCGGCCATCGCCGACGCGCGCTGCGCGGGCGAGATACCGCTGCGGATCAGGTCCGCGGCACGGCGGAACTCGGCCGAGCGTAGTTCGGCGGCGCGCGTTGCCGTGACCGCGAGGAACGTCGAGTCGATGCTGGAGACGTGGTTGGCGATGCGCTGGGTTTCCGGAATACCAAGACCGGCAGCGATCTTCAGTGCCGCCTTCCAGCGTTGCCTGGCCACGGAAAAGTGCGCCGAGCAGTAATTGACCGTCGCGATGGCATCGAAGGCGAGCACCTCCTCATACGGCGAACCGGACGCGTAGGCGATGTGCAGCGCCCGCTCGTAGTGGCCGAGCGCTTCTCGATACTGGCCCTGCCGACGATGGACATCGCCGATACCGAGATGCGTGCAGCACTTGAGGATCAGATCATTGTTCCGCTCGGCCCGCGCCAATGCCGTCCGCAGGCTGTCGAGCGCCGCGTCGTACTGCTTCACCGCGCAATAGACATTGCCGAGTCGAATCGAAAAGTAGTTGTGGAACAACGTATTCGACGGCATCGGCGTCAGCGACTTCCGCGCGTCCTCCAGGTGCACGAGCGCGTCGTCATATCTGCCAACCCGCATATCGGTGTCGCTGATCCGCATCAACGCACAGGAGCGCAGGTACGGATCGCCGGTCTCGTCGGCGAGGCGCACCGCCTGCCGCAGATAGTCGAACGCGTCATCGTAGAGACCCATCCGCTCATGGACCTGCCCCAAGCCCTGTAGCGCGTAGCCCTCCATGAACTTGTCACCGGACGAACGCGACAACGACAGGGCTTGGTGGTAACCCATCAGGGAATCCCGATACCGGGCCAGGCGGAAGTAGACCAGCCCGCTGTGGTGCATAGCCCTTGCCGCACTGGCAAAGTCGCCCATGCCGTGGGCCAGCCGCACGGCATCGTTGAGCACGACCAAAGCCTGCCGACAATGCCGCATCCGCCACAGCGTGTAGCCGAGATTGACCAGCAGCCGGCACTCTTCTGCCTGTTCACCGCTGGTGCGTGCGCTTTCGACCGCATCGAAGTGCAAGGTGATGGCGTCGTCGGAGCAGCGCAGCCCGGTCACATAGGGCCACCACAGAATCTCGGAGAACAGCCCCGTGTAGTCGGACCAGCGCCCCCTGGTCGCCTCGCGTGCGATGGCGAGCAGGTTGAGCCGCTCGCTGTGCAACCAGGCCACGCATTCCTGATGACTGGCCAGCGCGGGCATCGGCGTCACCGGCCTCGGCAGGTCGACGATACGACTGATCCGATCCGGCAGGATTTTGCTGCCGACCGCCCACGCGGCATACCGGTAGTAGTCGAACAGTCGCGTCAGTGCCGCACCGCCGTCCAGATCGGACGGTTCGACCAGTGTCGCGGCGTAATCGCGCACCAGGTTGTGAAACCGATACCGCTCGGAGACAACCTGTTCCAGCAGATGCACGTCGACCAGCGCCTCCAGAATCTGCTCGGCGGCATCGATGCCGATATCGGCCAGGGCGGCGGTGGCATAGGTATCGAAGTCGCGACCGGGGTGCAGTCCGAGCAGTCCGAACGCCCGCTGTTGGTCGGTGGGCAGGTCTTGAAAGCTGGCGGTGAGCGCTGCGGCTACGCTCCGCGATCCCGCGGACAGATGCTCGAGCCGATTGCTCGGATGTCGAAGCCGTTCCGCCAACCGATCGATCGGCCACACCGGCCGCGCGCGCAGCCGACCGGCCGCGATGCGGATCGCCAACGGAAGATAACCGCACAACCGAACGGTCTCGGCCACGGCATCTGGCTCCGCGAGCACGCGATCGTCATGGACGATGGTGGCGAACAGCGCCGTCGCGTCCTCGGGCGAAAGCACGTCCAGCGACAGGGATTTGGCGACTTCTAGATCGACGAGCCGACGCCGGCTCGTGATCAGCACCAGGCAGCTCGGCGTACCGGGGAGTAGCGGTCGAATCTGCGCGGCGTCGGCGACATTGTCCAAGACGAGTAGCGCCGACAGTGCCGCGATTTCGGTGCGCCACAACGCCGCTCGGGCATCCAGGTCCGGCGGTATCGACTCGCTGGGCACCCCTAGCGCGCGCAACAGGCGGTCCAGCGCCACCATCGGATCGATCGGCGCGCTCTCGGCGGCATGCCCATGCAGGTCGAGATACAGCTGGGCGTCGGGAAACTGGTTACTGAGTTGATGGGCGGCATGAATCGCCAGCGTCGTTTTGCCGACTCCGGCCATGCCGTCGATGGCTTGGATGAAAACGGTCGGCCGGGCCGACTCCGGCGGTATGTCGGTGAGCAGCCGACCCATTTCGGCGGTCCGGCCGGTGAAATCCGCGATATCGCCGGGCAACTGGTTTCGGCTCTCGGGTCGAGTCTCTGTTCTGCCGACGGCAGACGCGATCGCGGGGGCTATTTCCGCGGCCACGTTGGCGGACGGCCACGGCGACTTCTGGTCGAGATCGGTGAAATCTACGCCACCGTAACCGGATTCATTCCGACCGGTCTGTGTTGGTGGCGCCTCGACCGGCGGTTCGATCTCGTCGCGCAGGATCCGCCGGTGCAGTTCGCGAAGTTCGCGCCCCGGCTCGATCCCGATCTCGTCGGCGAGCCGCCGCTGCGCGTCCTGGAAGACCATCAACGCCTCGGCTTGGCGGCCACAGTGGTACAGCCCGAGCATGAGCAGCGTCCGAAACCGTTCCTGCAGTGGGTAGGAGCTGACCAGCGGCGCGAGCTCGGCGACGGCCTCGGCGTGCTGGCCGCGGGCCAGTTTGATCCCGGCGCGGTGCTCGAGCGCGGCCAGGTAGCGCTCCTGCAGGCGCCGGCGTTCGGCCTCGATGATCGGACCCGCCAGACCGCTGAATGGTTCACCGCGCCATAGCGCCAGCGCCGCGTCGGTATGTGTGGCCGCGGCGGCGAGGTCGGCGTCGCGCCTGCATCGTTCGGCGGTCGCGATGAGCCGGTCGAACGCGACGTGGTCGGACAGCGACGGGTCGCCGTGCAGCACGTATCCCGTATCCGCCCGCACCAGTGCGGGTTCGGCGACCCGGCGGCGCGGTGCCAGGGCCCGGCGCAGGCGGCTGACGTAAGTCTGTACTCCGTTGCGCGCGTCACTCGGTGGGTGTTCGCCCCATACGCCATCGATGATCGCGTTCATCGATACTGGACGGTTCATTTCTAGCAGTAATGCCGCAAGCACAGCCTGCTGCTTCGCAGGACCGAGCTCGATTTCACGGTCATCCCACCATGCCGTGAACGAGCCGAGCACGCCATATCTGATCTGTGTATGCGCCATGGACAAGCCCTCCTGAACCATGTGCTGCCAGCGATGAGCATAGGGGGCGGCGGCCTCGCTCAACGCGGGATCGAGGGATAGTTACCACTTTGACCAGTCATTTACGCACTAGTACAGCCGCAGTTATGCAGCCTGCTACATCCTGATCGAGTGTGCGACAGCATGTTTCGGGGGGTCCGACGTCTGCGGCCGTCGACTGACGGTGGGTTGCGCAACCGTGCACCTAGTTATGGTCAAGCGCCCACTTGTCGGCGCGACCAGGCGGTGTACCGGTTGCGGTGTCCATTCGTGATGTCGCGGGCTGCGGGCAGGATTGTCGCGCACGGTGATTCGGGGGGAACGGAGTCGGGGTCAGTAGGGCGCGTTGCGGTGCTATCCGGCGATGCACGTGCCGAGGGTCGGTATCGCCGAAAACGAATTCTTTCGGCCAGCTGCAGATCGGTACCGCCCGGCAAAGGTGATAAGCGAGGGAGTTTGCCATGCAATCGGGAAACAAATCACTGCTGCGCAGCCTGACTTCTATTCAGAAAGAACTGTGGATAGCGCACGAGCTGGCGGATATTCCTAATAACTGCATTATCTACGTCGACATTCGCGCCGAACTGGCATTGGATCATTTCTTCACCGCGCTGCGCCATGCGTTCGCCGAATCCGAGGCGCTCACGGTGAATTTCGTTCGCGGCGCGGACGGGCCGATGCAGGTTGCGCGGGACACCACGGATTGGACGCCGTCCTACCTGGATCTCACCGAGAAGCGGGATCCGGTCGAGGCCGCACTCGACTACATGGCCCACGAACGTGAGGTCGGTTTCGATCTCGAGCACGACGCGCTGCTGAGTGTCGCGGTGCTCGAGGTCGGTGAGAACCACTACATCATGTCGATGTGCTTCGACCACATCATCATGGACGGCGTCGGCGTGGCCACCTGGGCCCAGCGGGTGCTCGACGTGTACGGTGCGCTGGCGGCCGGAAAGCCCATCGCGGCAGCGGGTTTCGCGCGCCTCGACGACATCATCGACAGCGATGTCGAGTATCGCCGCACCCAGCAGGCGGCGGATCGGGACTACTGGGGCGGCCAGATCCCGGCCGGCATCGACCCGCTGCGACTGCCCGGCAGCGCTGCCGACGGCGTGGCGCCGGGCCGAATCGGTTGTACCCACGGCTTTTCCGGCGCAGAGCTCGGCGAGCTGATGAGCGTCGCGCAGTCGGTCGGCGTCAAGCTGCCCTATCTGTTGATGTCCGTCGCGGCGGCGGCGATCCAGCGCTATGCGCTGCGCGACGAATTCTGTTTGCAGATACCGGTTTCCAATCGAATCGGCGTCGCAGGCAGGACGCCGTGCCAGCTCTCGGACACCGTGCCCATGCTGGTCGAGTCGAGCCGGGACCTCTCGCTCGGGGACCTGGCAGTACGGATCCACCGCACCATCTCGGGCGCCCGAGACCACCTGAGATACGGGTTGTCGGACATCCGCCGCGACTTGAAAATGCCGAACACGCAAGGGAATCCGTTCGGCCCGGTGATCAACGTCATGTCGTTCTTCGGCGCGCTGGAGATGGCGAGCGGGACAGCCGATCTCCAGGTCTATTCGGCGGGCAACAGCGGGGATCTGACGATCGTCTTCTACTACGAGCGGCAGTCGTCTCGCGGTGGCTACCTGCGGATCGAGGGGGATGCCCAGCTCTATACCGACGATGACGTGCAGGGTTACCTGGGATCGATCGCTCGTTATCTGCGGCAGGCGATAGCCGATGCGGCCGTACCGATCGGGTCGGTCGATGTGCTCGGTGCCGATCGCGAGTTGGTGGTCGAGGCCTGGAACGACACGGCGGTACCGGTCGATCCGAATGCGACCTTGGTGGGGTTGTTCGAGGATCGGGTGCGGCAGGCGCCGGACTCGGTGGCGGTGGTGTCCGGTCAGGTCGAGCTCTCCTACCGGGAGCTCGATGAGCGGGCGAACGGCGTTGCGCGAACACTGATTTCGCGTGGCGTGCGGCCGGACAGTGTGGTCGCGGTAGCCTTGCCGAGATCGGTGGAACTGATCGTCGCGATCCTGGCGGTGTCGAAGGCCGGTGGCGCGTACCTGCCGATCGACCCGACCTATCCGGCTGAGCGGCTGGCGTTCGTCCTCGACGATGCCGCGCCCATCGCCGTGCTCACCGCCGTCGAAACCGCGAAAGCGCTGCCGCACAGCAAGGTTCCCCACATCTTTGTCGACCAGGCCGAGGTGGCAAGGTCCGTGGTGGACCGGCCGGCTATGCCGCGACCCGGCAATCTCGCGTACTTGATCTACACGTCCGGTTCCACCGGAACGCCGAAGGGCGTCGCCGTCACCCACCGCAATGCGGCCTCACTTTTCCTGAGCACCGCTCCCTGGTGTGAGTTCGGTGCCGATGATGTCTGGGCGTGGTGCCATTCCCAAGCCTTCGACTTCTCGGTCTGGGAGATCTGGGGCGCGCTGCTGCACGGCGGGCGGGTGGTGGTCGTGCCGTGGGACGTGGTGCGCACGCCCGCGGACTTGTGGCACCTGGTGGTCGGCAAGGGCGTGACGATCCTCAATCAGACTCCTTCCGCGTTCTATGCGCTGGCGGAGGCACGATCAGCTTGTGGCACTACCGAATCTGCCTTGCGGATGGTGATTTTCGGTGGAGAGGCCTTGAACCCGGCTCACCTGCAGCCTTGGTATTCGACCGATCATAGCGACCTGCCCGCACTGGTGAACATGTACGGGATCACCGAAACCACTGTGCATGTCACAAAACTCGAGCTGTCGGCTGCGCATGTCACCAGGGGTGGTAGCCCGATTGGGTCTCCGCTCGGGAACATACGGGCGTACGTGCTGGATTCGTGGTTGTCGCCGGTTCCCGTCGGCGTCGCCGGTGAACTGTATGTCGCCGGTGCGCAGTTGGCGCGTGGCTATCACGGGCGGGCGGGGTTGACCGCGAGCAGGTTCGTGGGCGACCCGTTCGATCCGAGCGGTGGCCGGTTGTATCGGACGGGCGATGTGGTCCGGTGGACCTGGGGCGGGGCGCTCGAATTCGTCGGCCGCGCCGACGACCAGGTGAAGATCCGTGGGTTCCGGGTGGAGCCCGGCGAGGTCGAAACGATACTGGCGCAACATCCTTCGGTGTCGCAGTCGGTGGTGGTGGCCCGCGACACCGAGGGTGGCAAGCAACTGGTCGGGTATGTGGTCGCCGAGCGGAGCAGCTCGGTCGCGGGCAACGGCCACGCTGGGCATGGGCTCGATGGGGCCGAGGTGCGCCGGTTCGCCGCCGAGCGGCTGCCGGAGTTCCTGGTGCCGACCGTGGTGATGGTGATCGACTCGGTGCCGTTGACACCGAACGGGAAGCTCGATCGTGCCGCGTTGCCTGCACCGGAGTTCGCCTCCTCGATGGCGTACCGGGCGCCGGGCAACGACGGTGAGCGTGCACTCGCCGTGTTGTTCGCCGAGGTGCTCGGTCTCGACCGGGTAGGTGTGGACGACAGCTTCTTCGACCTGGGCGGTCATTCGTTGTCCGCCACCCGGCTGATCAGTCGGATTCGGGTGGTGCTCGGCGTCGAGGTGCCGATTCGGACGGTGTTCGATGCGCCGACGGTGGCGCAGTTGGCGACTCGGCTCGATACCGAGGTGCAGATGCGGCCTACGCTGCAGGTCCGGCCGCGGCCGGACGTGGTGCCGTTGTCGTTCGCGCAGCGGCGGTTGTGGTTCATCCACCGGTTGGAGGGGCCGTCGGCCACCTACAACATGCCGTTGGCCGCGCGGTTGACGGGCGCGTTCGATGCGGTGGCCTTCGCGGCCGCGCTCGGCGATGTCGTTGCCCGGCACGAAAGTCTGCGCACGATCTTTGTCGAGGTCGATGGTGTCCCGATTCAGCAGGTACTCGATGCTGGTGTCGAGGTACCGATCACGGTGACCGACGTGGGACCGGCCGAGGTCGACGCTGCGGTGGCCGAGGCGGCAGCGCATCGGTTCGACCTGTCCACGCAGATACCGCTGCGGGCCAGCGTGTTTCGGTGCGGTGCCGATGAATGGTTGCTGGTGTTGCTGATTCACCACATTGCTGGTGATGGCTGGTCGGCGACGGTCACGTTGCAGGATCTGTCCGCGGCGTATGTCGCGCGTAGGGACGGGCGTGCTCCTGAGTGGGAGCCGATGCCGGTGCAGTACGTGGATTATGCACTGTGGCAACAAGAATTGCTCGGTTCGTCGACCGATCCGGAAAGTGTGCTGTCGCGGCAATTCGAGTACTGGCGTAGTGAACTCGACGGTTTGCCGGAGCAGTTGCTGTTGCCGACCGATCGGCCACGGCCACGGGTGGCCAGCTATCGCGGTGACGCGGTGATGTTCGGCATCGATCCACAACTGCGAGCTGACGTGGAACGGTTGGCCGGTCGCGAGGGCGCGACGGTGTCGATGGTGTTGCAGTCGGCGTTGGCGGTGCTGTTGTTCAAGCTCGGTGCGGGGGAGGATATTCCGATCGGCTCACCGATCGCCGGTCGCACCGATGACGCGCTGTCCGATCTGGTTGGCTTCTTCGTCAACACCTGGGTGCTGCGTGCCGCCGTCGAACCGGCCGCGTCGTTCACCGAGCTGTTGGGCCAGGTCCGGGCAAAAGCTTTGGCGGCCTACGAGAATCAGGACGCCCCGTTCGAGTTGCTGGTCGAGTTGCTCAACCCGGCCCGCTCGGCGGCACACCATCCGCTGTTCCAGGTACTGCTCACGTTGCAGAACAATGCCGTGCCCATCCTGGAGCTGCCGAGGGTCGTGATCGAGCCATATATCGCGCCTGTCACCACGTCCCGATTCGATCTGACCTTCAACATCGGCGACGCCGTCGCGGTGCGGGACAACGGGAACGCCCCGGCCGCGCTCGGCTGGGACGGATACATCGAATACGCCACCGAGTTGTTCGATCGGACCACGGTCGAGGCGATGGCGCGGCGGCTGGTGCGAATACTGCAGCAGCTGGTGCTGGAACCGAAGGCCCCGGTCGGGTCGATCGACGTGCTCGACGGCGACGAACGTGACCTGGTGCTGCGCCGGTGGAATGACACTGCAGTCGCTGCCGACGGGGACGTCACTGTAGTGGGGCTCGTCCAGGCGCAGGTTGCCGCGACCCCGGATGCGCTCGCGGTCGTCTATGCGGACATCGAGGTGTCGTACCGGGACCTCGATATTCAGGCTGATCGGCTCGCGCAGGTGCTGATCTCGCGCGGCGTGGGTCCGGATTGTGTTGTCGCGGTGGCGTTGCCCCGGTCGGTGGAGTTGATCGTGGCATTGCTGGCGGTGCTGAAAGCTGGTGGCGGATACCTGCCGATCGATCCGGCATATCCCTCGGATCGGCTGGCGTTCATCCTTGCCGACGCAGCCCCGATCGTCGTCCTCACCGATCGTGTCACGGCAAACACCCTGCCCCGCAACAGGACACCACACCTCTACGTCGATGAACTCGATGCGGTCAGCAGCGCGAAGGCCGTCACTGTACGGGCTGGCAATCTGGCCTATCTGATCTACACCTCCGGCTCGACCGGCGTGCCCAAAGGTGTTGCTGTCACACACCGCAACGTCGCGAACCTGGCCTCCCAGTCGTGGTCGACCGGTCCCGGCGAACGAGTCCTGGTGCATTCCTCGGTTGCCTTCGACGCCTCCACCTATGAGATCTGGCCCGCGCTGATCAGCGGCGGCACCGTGGTGTTGGCCGGCGAGCAGCGCTCGGACCCTGCCGAGATCACCCGGCTGGTCGCTGCTCGGTCGGTCACGAAGATGTTCTCGACACCGGCCTTGCTGTCGGTGCTGCTCGACCAGGTCGAGGCCATGCCCGACAACCCGTTCCGGAGCTTGACCCAGGTGATCGTCGGAGGCGCCGAACTCACCTCGGGCTTGGTGCACCGACTGCAAACGAGCACTGCGGGTATCGGGGTATTCAACGGTTACGGCCCGACCGAAACCACCGTGTTCACTACGGTATTCGCGGCCGACGGCGAATCCGACAGCGGTGCCTCGGTGCCGATTGGTTCCGCATTGGCCAATGTGCGGGCGTTCGTGCTGGATTCGTGGCTGCTGCCGGTCCCGGTGGGAGTGGCCGGTGAGTTGTACGTCGCCGGTGCGCAGTTGACGCGCGGTTACTACGATCAGCCCGGGTTGACCGCTGCCCGGTTCTTGGCTGATCCGTTCGATCCGACCGGCGGCCGGTTGTATCGCACTGGTGATGTAGTGCGCTGGAATACGTTCGGGCAGTTGGAGTTCGTGGGCCGGGTCGATGATCAGGTCAAGATCCGTGGCTTCCGGGTGGAGCCTGGCGAAGTCGAAGCCGCACTGACGCAACATCCTTCGGTAGCCCAGGCGGTAGTGGTAGCGGTCGAGACCGACGGCGGTAAGCAGTTGGTCGGCTATGTGGTCGCCGATCGAACCATCCCGGTCGCGAGCAACGGCCATGCGAGCAGGACTGCGCTCGACGGTGCCCAGGTGCGTGCGTTCGTGGCGGATCGGTTGCCGGAGTTCATGGTGCCGTCGGTGGTGATGGTGATCGACTCGGTGCCGTTGACCGCGAACGGGAAACTGGATCGGGCGGCGCTGCCGGAGCCGGAGCTGGTGTCCTCGGTGCGGTATCGAGCGCCGGGCACCGAGCGGGAGCGGGTGCTGGCCGAGTTGTTCGGCGAAGTCCTTGGGCGTGACCAGGTCGGCGTGGACGACAGCTTCTTCGAGCTGGGCGGTCACTCGCTGCTGGCCACCCGTCTGGCCAGTCGGATTCGGGTGGTGCTCGGCGTCGAGGTGCCGATCCGGACGGTGTTCGATGCGCCGACGGTGGCGCAGTTGGTGACCAGGCTCGATGCGGGTGTCCAAGTGCGCCCGACACTGCTGGCCGGGCCACGTCCCGACGTGGTGCCGTTGTCGTTCGCGCAGCGGCGGTTGTGGTTCATCCACCGGCTCGAGGGTCCGTCGGCCACCTACAACATGGCGCTGGCGGTGCGGTTGCACGGGGCCGATATCGCGGCGTTGCGTGCGGCGATCAGCGATGTCGTTGCCCGGCACGAAAGTCTGCGTACGGTCTTCGCCGCGACCGATGGCGTGCCGTCTCAGCGGGTTATCGACGCCGATCGCGTCGAGATCCCGTTCGCGGTGACCGACGTCGGGACCACCGACGTCGGGACCACCGACGTCGGTATCACCGAGCTGGCTGCTTCGGTGACCGCGGCGGTGCGCTACGGATTCGATCTGTCGTCGGAAATCCCATTGCGCGCCAACATATTCCGTCGTGATACCGATGAGTGCGTGCTGGTGCTGTTGATCCATCACATCGCCGGCGACGGCTGGTCGTTGACGCCGCTGCTGCGTGACTTGTCGGTGGCGTATGCGGCGCGTCTCGAGGATCAGGAGCCCGGGTGGGCGCCGTTGCCGGTGCAGTACGTGGATTACACGTTGTGGCAGCGGGAATTGCTCGGTTCTGCCACCGATCCCGACAGCGTGCTGTCGCAGCAGTTCAACTATTGGCGCGCGGAGCTCGACGGACTGCCCGAGCAGTTGCGACTGCCGATGGATCGGCCGCGTCCGCGCGCGGCGAGCTATCACGGGGATGTGGTGCCGTTCGGCGTCGATCCCGAAATCCGCGCCGCGGTGGAACGATTGGCCGGCCGTGAGGGTGCCACGGTATCGATGGTGCTGCAGTCGGCGCTGGCTGTGCTGCTGTTCAAACTCGGTGCCGGAGAAGATATTCCGATCGGAGCCCCGATTGCCGGTCGCACCGACGAGGCGTTGACCGATCTGGTCGGGTTCTTCGTCAACACCTGGGTGCTGCGCGCGACCGTCGTTCCGGCGGCGTCGTTCACCGAGCTCTTGAGCCAGGTCAGGGCGAAAGCGTTGGCCGGGTACGAGAATCAGGATGTTCCGTTCGAGCTGCTCGTCGAGATGCTGAACCCGGCCCGCTCGGCGGCGCATCACCCGTTGTTCCAGGTGACGATGGCGTTCCAGAACAACACACTGCCCGCCCTCGACCTTTCGGGTGTGCGGATCGAGCCCTACCCGGCGTCCACCGCGACCGCGCGGTTCGACCTGTTCTTCAATATCGCCGATGCGCCCGCGGGTGCCGGGTGGGACGGGTTCGTCGAGTACGCGATCGAGTTGTTCGATCGGTCGACGGTCGAGACGATGGTGCAGCGGTTGGTGCGCTTGCTGCAGCAGTTGGTGTCGACCCCGGAGGTTTCCGTGGGGTCGATCGATGTGCTCGGCGACATCGAACGCGAACTGGTACTCGATCATTGGAACGACACCACCGTTGCGATACCCGACACCACGCTGGTCGGATTGTTGGAGACCCAGGTCGGTAGAACGCCGGACGCGGTCGCGGTGGTCTGCGCGGATACCGAGCTGACCTATCGGGAGCTCGATGTCCGAGCCGACAGGCTGGCGGGGGTCCTTGCCTCACGTGGGGTGGGGCCGGATGGTGTTGTCGCGGTCGCGTTGCCGAGGTCGGCGGAACTGATCGTCGCGCTGGTGGCGGTGTTGAAGGCCGGTGGAGCGTATCTGCCGATCGATCCGGCCTATCCCTCGGATCGGCTGGGATTCGTCCTCGCCGACGCCGCGCCGGTGGTCGTCTTGACCGACTCCGCTACCGCGCCATCGCTGCCACGCACGACAACTCCTTGCCTGCAACTCGATACAGTCGACGCGGAGTACTGGTCAGGTCTGGACAGGGCTGTCGTAGCACCGCAGAACTTGGCATACGTGATCTACACGTCCGGTTCCACCGGAGTTCCGAAAGGCGTTGGCGTCACCCACCGTAACGTGGTGAACCTGGTCGCCCAGGCGTGGACGACCGGCCCTGAGGATCGGGTGCTTGTACATTCCTCGGTCGCCTTCGATGCCTCCACTTACGAGATCTGGCCTGCACTGTGTGGTGGCGCGACATTGGTAGTCGCCGGTGAGCAGCGTTCGGATCTGGTGGAGATCACCCGCCTGGTGGAAACCCGGTCGGTGACGAAGATGTTCGCGACACCGCCGCTGCTGTCGGCATTGGTCGAGCACGCGGAGTCGTTGTCCGACAACCCCTTCCAGAATCTGCGGCAGGTGAATACGGGTGCCGACACGCTCACCACCGAGCTGGTCGGCGCGCTGAAGACCAAGTGCGGGGTCGGCCGGGTCGACAACCTGTACGGCCCGACCGAGGCGACGGTCGACGTGACCGCCTATCAAGTCCCCGACGACGTGGTGGGCGCGGTGGTGCCGATCGGTGCACCGGTCGCCAATACGCGGGTGTTCGTGCTGGATTCGTGGTTGGTGCCAGTTCCGGTCGGCGTGGCCGGCGAGCTGTATGTCGCTAGCGCCCAGTTGGCGCGTGGTTATCACGGTCGGCCGGGGCTGACGGCGGCGCGGTTCGTGGCCGACCCATTCGATCCGTCCGGTGGTCGGTTGTACCGGACCGGGGACGTGGTGCGCTGGAACAGCTCGGGCCAGTTGGAGTTCGCGGGCCGGGCCGATGACCAGGTGAAGATTCGAGGCTTCCGGGTGGAGCCGGGCGAAGTCGAAACGGTACTCGCGCAACATCCTTCGGTGGCTCGGGCGGTGGTGGTGGCACGCGACACCGACACCGGCAAGCAGCTGGTCGGGTATGTGGTCGCTGATCAATCCGGGCCGGTCGTCGGTGAAGACGAATTGGTTGGGCAGTGGCGTCGGGTGTACGACGATCTGTACTCCGGCATCGAGATCAGTAAAGACGATGGCACCCAACGTGTCTCAGGTGATGTAACGGAGTTCGGTTCGGACTTCGGCGGCTGGGACAGCAGCTACACCGGCGCACCGATTCCGCTCGAGCAGATGCGTGAATGGCGGTCGGCCACGGTCGACCGGATTCGCGGACTGAATCCGCGGCGCGTGCTCGAAATCGGCGTCGGTTCAGGATTGCTGATGTCGCAGTTGGCACCCGACTGCGAAGAGTATTGGGCGACGGACTTCTCGGCCGCGACCATCTCCTCGCTGCAGCAACAGCTGGCCGAACTCGACGCGGGCTGGACCGAGCGTGTCGTGCTGCGGGCCCAAGCGGGCGACGACTCCGACGGGCTGCCCGAGAGTCATTTCGACACTGTGGTTATCAACTCCGTCATTCAGTATTTCCCCAGCCAGAACTACCTGCGCGCCGTCCTGGAACAGGTAGTGCGACTGCTGGCCCCCGGTGGCGCGGTATTCGTCGGCGACGTGCGCAATCTCGCGTTGCTGGAGGAGTTCACCACCGCGGTCCAGATCAGTCGCCACGGTGGCGATGATCCCGCCGCGGTCGGAGATCGAGTCCGTCGAGACATCGCCGCCGAGCAGGAGTTGCTGCTGGCACCGGAGTACTTCGCGGGGTTGTGCAGTGACGCAACGGGATTCGATGCCGTCGACATCCAGCTCAAACGCGGCCTGTCGGTCAACGAGCTGACCCGATACCGCTACGACGTGGTCTTGCACAAAGCTCCGACGAAACCACTGTCGGTCGCCGATACGCCGAAAGTCGGTTTCCGTGGCCATGATTGGCTGCGCACCCTGCTGCGCACCCGACATGCCGACGTCATTCGGGTCACCGGGATCCCGCACGCCGGGCTGGTCGGGCAGGTCGAAGTCACGCACCGAATCCGGGCGGGTCTGCCCGGCACCACCACCGACGAACTCGGCGTCGATTTCGAGGGAGTTCTCGAGACCGGCACCGACCGCGCGGGCCTGGTGCCTGAGGACCTGCACGAGCTGGGACAGCAATTCGGCTACACGACCGCGGTCACCTGGTCCGCGGAGCCGGACCGGATGGACGCCGTGTTCATCGATCTCGCGACCGCACAGGGCCAACCACTGACCGACGTGTACACCGCGACGACACCAGTGGACGATCCCAACGCATACGCCAACAACCCGCACGCGGGCCTGCTGGCCGCCGAGGTGCGCCGGTGGGTGACCGAGCGGCTGCCCGAGTTCATGGTGCCCGCGACGGTGATGGTGATCGACGCCGTGCCGCTGACCGCGAGCGGCAAGCTCGATCGGGCGGCGCTGCCGGACCCGGAGTTCGGCACCGCACTCGAATACCGAGCCCCGCGCACCGAGCGGGAGCGGGTCCTGGCCGATCTGTTCGCCGAGATCCTCGGACTCGACCGGGTCGGTATCGACGACAGCTTCTTCGCGCTGGGTGGTCACTCGTTGCTGGCCACCCGCCTGGTCAGCCGGATTCGGGTGGTGTTGGGCGTCGAGGTGCCGATCCGGACGGTCTTCGACGCGCCGACGGTCGCGGAGTTGGTGCCAAGGCTCGATGCGGAAGTGCAAGTGCGCCCCGCATTGCTGGCGCGGCCGCGACCGGACGTGGTGCCGTTGTCGTTCGCGCAGCGGCGGCTGTGGTTCATCCACCGGTTGGAAGGGCCGTCGGCCACCTACAACATGGCGTTGGCGGTGCGGTTGCACGGCGTGGACGTATCGGTCCTGCGCGCCGCGATCGGTGATGTGGTCGCGCGGCACGAGAGTCTGCGGACGGTTTTCGTCGATGCCGATGGGGTGCCGTCGCAGCGGGTGCTCGACAGCGTCGAGGTGCCGGTGCACCTCACCGAGGTGGCTCCCGTCGAGGTGGATGCGGCGGTGACCGCCGCGGTGCGCTACGGATTCGATCTGTCATCCGAAATTCCCATCCGCGCCAACGTGTTTCGCAGCGATGCCGACGAATGTGTCGCCGTGATTCTGATTCATCACATCGCCGGTGACGGCTGGTCGATGACGCCGCTGCTGCGGGATCTGTCGGAGGCGTATGCCGCGCGCCTCGACTATCGAGCACCGGCGTGGGAGCCGTTGCCGGTGCAGTATGTGGACTACACGCTGTGGCAGCACGAGGTGCTCGGCTCGGCGGACGATCCGGACAGCCTGCTGTCGCGGCAGTTCAACTACTGGCGGGCCGAACTCGACGAATTGCCGGAGCGGTTGCAGCTGCCGACGGACCGGCCACGTCCGCTGGTGGCCAGTTATCGCGGGGACATGGTGCTGTTCGGGATCGATCCCGAGATTCGTACCGCGGTGGAGCGTTTGGCCGCTCGCGAGGGCGCGACGGTATCGATGGTGCTGCAGTCGGCACTCGCGGTGCTGCTGTTCAAACTCGGTGCGGGGGAGGATATTCCGATCGGATCCCCGATCGCCGGTCGCACCGACGAGGCGTTGACCGATCTGGTCGGGTTCTTCGTCAACAGCTGGGTGCTGCGGGCGAGGGTGTCCTCGGCGGCGTCGTTCAGCGAGCTCCTGGCTCGGGTCAGGTCGAAAGCGCTGGCGGCCTACGAGAATCAGGACGTCCCGTTCGAATTGCTGGTCGAGTTGCTCAATCCCGCTCGTTCGGCGGCGCATCATCCGTTGTTCCAGGTGTCCTTGGCATTCCAGAACAACACGCTGCCGGATCTCGAGTTGTCGGGGGCGCGGATCCAGCCGTACATCGCCACCACCGCGACCGCGCGGTTCGACCTGTTCTTCAACGTCGCCGACGCGCCCGCCGGTCAGCAGTGGAACGGGCTCGTCGAGTACGCGAGCGAGCTGTTCGACCGGTCGACGGTCGAGGCGATGGTGGGCCGGCTCGTTCGGATACTGCGGCATATCGTGTCGGATCCGGCCGCTCCGGTCGGGTCGATCGACGTGCTCGATACCGACGAACGCGAGCGGGTGCTGCATCGGTGGAACGACACCGCCGTTTCGGTCGTCGACGACACGATGGTGGGGTTGATTCGGGCACAGGTCGCGCGGACACCGGACGCGGTCGCGGTTGTCTGTGGTGAAACCGAGATCTCTTATCGCGAACTCGACACCCGCGCCGGCCAATTGGCGCGTGTGCTGATCTCGCGTGGGGTAGGCCCCGACACCATTGTCGCGGTCGCGCTGCCCAGGTCCGCCGATCTGATCGTGGCTTTGCTGGCGGTATTGCAGGCCGGTGGTGGGTATCTGCCGATCGATCCGGCCTATCCGTCGGATCGGCTGGCGTTCATTCTCGCCGACGCCGCTCCGGTCGTCGTCGTGACCGACTCGGTCACGGCAAAGCTGTTGCCCGACAGCTCAGCTCCGCATCTGTACCTCGACAGCGCTGATGCGTGGGACCGGTCCGGTACGGATCGGGTTGTCGCGGTGGGGCCGCAGAACCTGGCCTATGTGATCTACACGTCCGGCTCGACCGGTGTCCCCAAAGGCGTTGGTATCACGCATCGTAACGTCGCGAGCCTGGTGACATCGGCCTGGTCGACCGGTCCGGACGATCGGGTGCTGGTGCATTCGTCGGTCGCGTTCGATGCCTCGACCTACGAGATCTGGCCTGCCCTGGCCGGTGGCGCCACGCTGGTGGTGGCCGGTGAGCAGCGGTCGGACCTGGCGGAGATCACCGGGCTGATCGCGAGTCGGTCGGTGACGAAGATGTTCGCGACGCCGCCATTGCTGTCGGCGTTGGCCGATCACGTGGAAACGTTGCCCGACAAGCCTTTACAGACGCTGCGTCGGGTCATCGTCGGCGGTGCGGAGCTGACCGCGAATGTCGTCGGCAAGCTGAACACGAAGTATGCCGATGTTCAGGTCATGAACGGGTACGGGCCCACCGAGACCACGGCGTGTGTCACCGACTACGACGCGGTGGATGACCTCGACGGAGCTGTTCCCATTGGCTTGCCGGTAGCCAATACGCGGGTTTTCGTGTTGGATCCGTGGCTGGTGCCGGTTCCGGTCGGTGTTGCCGGTGAGTTGTATGTCGCGGGTTCGCAGCTGGCGCGGGGCTATCGCGGTCGGCCGAGCTTGACCGCGGCCCGGTTCGTGGCCGACCCCTTCGACTCGACCGGCGGTGGTCGGCTGTACCGCACCGGTGATGTGGTGCGGTGGACGTCGGCCGGAGTCTTGGAGTTCGCGGGCCGGATCGATGATCAGGTGAAGATCCGGGGTTTCCGGGTCGAGCCCGGTGAGGTCGAAACTGTTCTGGCGCAGCATCCTTCGGTGTCCCAGGCGGTAGTCGTGGCACGCGACACCGACGTCGGCGGCAAGCAGCTGATCGGCTACGTCGTGGCCGACCGATCGGGACCGGTCGTGGCCGAGGACGAACTGGTGGGGCAGTGGCGTCGGGTGTACGACGACCTGTACGCCGGAGCGGCCAACGGGAACGGAAATGGCAATGGGAACGGCAACCGGCGGCCCACCGGGTTCGGTTCGGACTTCGGCGGCTGGAACAGCAGCTACACGGCCGCGCCGATTCCGGTCGAGCAGATGCGGGAGTGGCGCGCGGCCACGGTGGATCGCATCCGGGAGTTGGGTCCGCGGCGGATACTCGAGATCGGTGTCGGATCCGGCCTGCTGCTGTCGCAGCTGGCGCCCGACTGCGCGGAGTACTGGGCGACGGATCTCTCGGCCGCGACCATCGCGACACTGCGGCAGCAGCTGGGCGAGCTGAACGCCGGCTGGGTCGATCGTGTCGTGCTGAACGCTCAGGCGGCGGATGACACCACCGGATTGCCGGCAGGCTACTTCGACACGGTGGTGTTGAACTCCGTCGCGCAGTACTTCCCGGGCGAACGGTATCTGCGTCAGGTGCTCGAGCAGGTGCAGGGGCTGCTGGCTCCCGGTGGCGTGGTGTTCGTCGGCGATGTGCGGAATTTCGCGCTGCTGCAAGAGTTCACCACCGCGGTACACCTGAGTCGCCACGGCGGGGACGACCCTGCGGTGGTGGAGGATCGAGTCCGTCGCGACATGTCCGCGGAGAAAGAACTGTTGCTGGCACCGGAGTACTTCCTGGCCCTGTGCGACCGGGCGACCGGGTTCGATGCCATCGATATCCAGCTCAAGCGCGGATTCTCGGTCAATGAGCTGACCAGGTATCGATACGACGTGGTGCTGCACAAGAGTCCACCGAAACCACTGTCGGTGGCGGATACGCCGAAAGTCGAGTTCCGCGACGACGATTGGCTGCGCACGCTGCTGCACACGGAACACCCGGACGGCATCCGCGTCACCGGAATCCCGCATGTCGGGCTGACCGGGCAGATCGAGGCCGCGCATCGAATCCAGACCGGTCACTCGGTGTCGACCGGTGGGCAAAACGACCCGCGCGCAGCGGATTTCGAAGGAATCCTCAACTCCACCATGGATCGAGCGGGCGCGGGCTTGCTGCCCGAAGACCTGCACCTGCTCGGTCAGCAGCTCGGGTACACCACCGCGGTCACCTGGTCCACGAAACCGGGGCACATGGACGCGGTGTTCCTCGACACCGCGACAACCGAGGGGCGATTGCTGACCGACGTGTACGTGTCGTCCGCCGCGTCTGCTGATCCGGCCACATATGCGAACAATCCGCAGGACACCCTCCTGCCTGCCAGCGTGCGCGGATTTGTGGCCGAGCGGCTGCCCGATTTCATGGTTCCGGCGGTGGTCATGGTGATCGCCGCGGTGCCGCTCACGGCGAACGGCAAGCTCGATCGCGCGGCGCTGCCGGATCCGGAGTTGGTGTCCGCGCGGGAATATCGCGCCCCGCGGACCGAACGAGAAAAGACCTTGACCGAGTTGTTCACCGAGATACTCGGCGTCGGCCGGGTCGGTGTGGACGACAGTTTCTTCGCGCTGGGTGGTCACTCGCTGCTGGCGACCCGGCTGGCCAGCCGGATTCGGGCGGTGATGGGTGTCGAGGTGCCGATCAAGGTGATGTTCGAGGCGGCCACGGTCGCCCAGCTCGCGGGTCGCTGGTCCCAGCTGGCGCCATCGCGCCGACCGGCGCTTCGCCGGATGAATCGAGAGGTGGGTCTGTGATGATCCCATTGTCGTTTGCGCAGCGGCGGTTGTGGTTCATCCACCGGCTGGAGGGACCCTCGGCCACCTACAACATGCCGGTGACGGTGCGGTTGACCGGCGCGTTCGATGCGGCGGCGTTCGCGGCCGCGGTCGGTGATGTGGTCGAGCGGCACGAGAGTCTGCGGACGGTCTTCGAGGAAGTCGACGGGGTGCCCGGTCAGCGGGTGATCGCCGCCGACTGTGTCGAGGTGCCGGTGACGATCACCGACGTGGATCCGGCCGAGTTGGTTGTGGCGGTGACCGCGGCGTCACGCTATGCCTTCGATCTGTCGACGGAAATTCCGGCACGCGCCAACGTCTTTCGATACGCGGTCGATGAGTGTGTGGTGATGTTGTTGATCCACCACATTGCCGGTGACGGCTGGTCGATGGCGCCGCTGCTGCGGGATATGTCGGTGGCGTACGCGGCTCGGCGGTCGGGGCGGGTGCCCGCGTGGGAGCCGCTGCCGGTGCAGTACGTGGATTACACACTGTGGCAACAGGAGTTGCTGGGATCGCAGTCCGATCCGGACAGTGTGTTGTCGCAGCAGTTCGAGTACTGGCGAGGTGAGCTCGACGGGCTGCCGGAGCAATTGCGGTTGCCGACCGATCGGCCACGGCCTCGGGTGGCCAGCTATCGCGGGGACATGGTGGTCGTCCGGGTTGAACCCGAAATTCGCGCGGCGGTAGAGGAATTGGCCGCCCGCGAGGGTGCGACAGTTGCGATGGTGTTGCAGTCGGCGTTGGCCGTGCTGCTGTTCAAACTCGGTGCCGGTGAAGATATTCCGATCGGCTCGCCGATTGCCGGTCGGACCGATGACGCGCTGACCGATCTGGTCGGGTTCTTCGTCAACACCTGGGTGTTGCGGGCCGCGGTCGCGCCGGAGTTGTCGTTCGCGGAGATCGTCGGCCAGGTTCGGGCGAAAGCGTTGGCGGCCTATGAGAATCAGGACGTTCCGTTCGAGCTGCTTGTCGAGTTGCTCAACCCGGCCCGGTCGGCGTCGCACCATCCGCTGTTCCAGGTGCTGCTGAGCTTGCAGAACAACACCGCGCCCACCCTGGAGTTGGCGGGCGTGGAGTTCGAGCCGTATGCGTTGGCGGCGGTGACCTCGCAGTTCGATCTGACGTTCAACGTCGGCGATGCCCCGGCCGGGTGGGATGTGTACGTCGAATACGCGACCGACCTGTTCGATCGGTCCACCATCGAGGCGATGGTGGCGCGGTTGGTGCGGATACTGCAGCTCGCGGTGTCGGAAGCCGATGTTCCGGTGGGGTCGATCGATGTCCTCGACGCCGGTGAGCGAGAGCTGGTGTTGCACAGGTGGAACGACACCACCGCACCGGTTGATCCGGACGTCACGGTGGTCGACCTGTTCCGGGCGCAGGCCGATCGGACACCGGACGCGGTGGCGGTTGCTTGTGCAGGCACCGAGCTGACCTATCGGGAACTCGATGCGCGATCCGACGAGTTGGCGAGCGTGCTGAACTCGCGCGGCGTCGGCCCGGATCGTATTGTCGCGGTGGCGTTGCCGCGGTCGGCGGAGCTGATCGTGGCGGTGCTCGGTGTGCTGAAGGCCGGTGGTGCGTACTTGCCGATCGATCCGGGGTATCCCTCGGACCGGGTGGCGTTCGTGCTCGCCGATGCCGCGCCGGTTGTTGTCGTGACTGATTCGGCGACGGCAAACGTGTTGCCACAGAACGCAACACCGCACCTCTATCTCGACACCGCCGATGTCGATGAAGTGCGTCTGGATATGACCAGTGCGGTGCGGCCGCAGAATCTGGCGTACGTCATCTACACCTCCGGCTCTACCGGAGTCCCCAAAGGCGTTGGTATCACGCACCGTAACGTGGTGAACCTCGTCGCTCAGGCTTGGTCGGCCGGTGCCGAAGATCGGGTACTGGTGCATTCCTCGGTCGCGTTCGATGCCTCGACCTACGAGATCTGGCCTGCGCTGTGTGGTGGCGCGACGTTGGTTGTCGCGGGCGAGCAGCGGTCGGATCTGGTGGAGATCACCCGGCTGGTCGAGACCTGGTCGGTGACGAAGATTTTCGCGACGCCACCGTTGCTGTCGGCGCTGGTGGATCATGTGGAGTCGTTGACCGACAACCCGTTCCAGAGTGTGCGGCAGATCAATACCGGTGCCGACACACTCACTTCGGGGCTGGTCGACGCGCTGAAGGCCAAGTGCGGGGTCGATCGGGTCGACAACCTTTACGGTCCGACCGAGGCGACGGTCGACGTGACCGCCTATCGCGTGCCCGATGATGTGGTGGGTGCGGTGGTGCCGATCGGCATGCCCGTGACCAACACTCGGGTGTTCGTGCTGGATTCGTGGTTGGTGCCCGTTCCGGTCGGGGTTCCCGGTGAGTTGTATGTCGCCAGTGAGCAGTTGGCGCGCGGTTACTACGGACAGGCCGGGCTGACTTCGGCGCGATTCGTGGCTGACCCGTTCGATCCGGCTGGTGGACGGCTGTATCGCACCGGTGATGTGGTGCGGTGGACCTCGGCGGGCGTGTTGGAGTTCGCGGGCCGCGTGGATGATCAGGTGAAGATTCGCGGCTTCCGCGTCGAGCCGGGTGAGGTCGAAACGGCTCTGGCGCAACATCCTTCGGTATCTCGAGCGGTGGTGGTGGCGCGCGCGGTCGACGGTGGCAAACAGTTGGTCGGGTACGTGGTCGCCGATCGAACCAACTCGATCGAAGGCAACGGGCATCCGGGTGCACCGGAACTCGACGGTGCGGATGTCCGCCGGTTCGTGTCCGAGCGGTTGCCCGACTTCATGGTGCCGTCGGTGGTGCTGGTGATCGACTCGGTGCCGCTGACCGCGAGCGGCAAGCTCGATCGCGCGGCCTTGCCAGTCCCTGAGCTCAGGTCGACGGCGGCGTATCGAGCGCCGAATACCCTCCAGGAGCAGATGCTGGCGGCGCTTTTCGCCGAAATCCTCGGACGGGAGCGGGTCGGTATCGACGACAGCTTCTTCGCGCTGGGTGGGCATTCGCTGCTGGCTACCCGGTTGGCCAGCCGGATTCGGGTGGTGTTCGGCGTCGAGGTACCGATTCGGACGATCTTCGATGCGCCGACGGTGGCGCAGTTGGTGACCCGGCTCGGCGACCGTGCGCAGCTGCGTCCGGCATTGCTGGCCGGGCCGCGTCCGGATGTGGTGCCGTTGTCGTTCGCGCAGCGGCGGTTGTGGTTCATCCATCGCTTGGAAGGGCCGTCTGCCACCTACAACATGCCGATGGTGGTGCGGCTGCACGGGGTGGACGTGTCGGTGTTGGCCGCCGCGATCGGGGATGTCGTCGGCAGGCACGAGAGTTTGCGCACGATCTTCGTGGAAGCCGACGGTGTCCCTGCCCAGCGGGTGCTCGACAGTGTCGACGTGCCTGTGCACGTCGCTGACGTAGATCCCGCCGAGGTGGACGCGGCAGTGATCGCCGCAGTGCGTTACGGAATCGACCTCTCATCGGAAATTCCGATACGCGCCACTGTGTTTCGGTGTGCAGCCGACGAGTGCGTGCTGGTCCTGTTGATTCACCATATTGCCGGTGACGGCTGGTCGGCGGCGCCGTTGTTGCGCGACCTGTCGGTGGCCTATGCCGCTCGCCTCGGGGATCGGGCGCCGGAGTGGTCGCCGTTGCCGGTGCAGTACGTGGATTACACGCTCTGGCAGCAAGAGTGGTTGGGTTCGTCGACTGATCCGGACAGTGTGCTGTCGCAGCAGTTCGACTACTGGCGTGCCGAACTCGATGATCTGCCGGAGCAGTTGCGGTTGCCGATGGATCGGCCGCGGCCGCGGGTGGCCAGCTATCGCGGTGATGTCGTGCCGTTCGCCATCGATGCGGAACTGCGGGCTGACGTGGAACGGTTGGCCGGTCGTGCGGGTGCGACGGTGTCGATGGTGTTGCAGTCGGCGTTGGCGGTGCTGTTGTTCAAACTCGGTGCGGGGGAGGATATTCCGATCGGTTCGCCGATCGCCGGTCGCACCGACGACGCGCTGTCCGATCTGGTCGGCTTCTTCGTCAACACGTGGGTGCTGCGCACGGCGGTCGCTCCGGATGCGTCGTTCAGTGAGGTCGTGGGTCAGGTTCGGTCGAAGGCGTTGGCGGCCTACGAGAATCAGGACGTCCCGTTCGAATTGCTCGTCGAGTTGCTCAATCCGGCCCGGTCGGCGGCGCATCATCCGTTGTTCCAGGTGTCGTTGGCATTCCAGAACAACGCCCTGCCGACCTTGGCGCTGCCCGGGGTGCGATTCGAGCCGTACAGCGTGTCCATGGCGACTTCGCGGTTCGACCTGTTCTTCAATATCGCCGATGCGCCCGCTGGTCACGAGTGGGGCGGGTTCGTCGAATATGCGACCGAGTTGTTCGATCGGTCCACGGTCGAGGCGATGGTGACGCGGTTGGCGCGGATCCTGCGGCAGGTGGTGTCGGATCCGAGTGCACCGGTGGGATCTGTCGAGGTGCTCGGGGCCGATGAACGCGAGGTGGTGCTGAGCAGGTGGAACGACACCGCCGTCGAGGTCGCGGAAAGCACTCTGGTCGAGTTGTTCCAGGCACAGGTCGCCTCGACCCCGGACGCGACGGCTGTGGTCTGCGGGGAAACGGAGCTGACCTACCGGGAGCTCGACACTCGCGCTGATCGGCTTGCGCGAGTATTGATTTCGCGTGGGGTGGGTCCTGACGCCGTTGTCGCGGTGGCGTTGCCGCGGTCCGCGGAACTGATCGTGGCGTTGCTGGCGGTGGTGCAGGCGGGTGGTGGGTATCTGCCGATCGATCCCGGGTACTCCTCGGATCGGTTGGGGTTCATCCTCACCGATGCCGCGCCGGTCGTCGTCGTGACCGATGCCGCGACGTCACAGGCGTTGCCGCGGACCGAAGCGCCACACCTGTGCCTCGATACGAACGACGACTGGTCCGGTGCGGAGCGCACTGTCCGGGTGCGACCACAGAATCTGGCGTACGTGATCTACACCTCCGGATCGACGGGCACACCGAAAGGTGTTGGTATCACGCATCGCAACGTGGCCAACCTTGTTGCTCAGGCATGGGCGGCGGGTCCCGATGATCGCGTCCTGGTGCACTCTTCGATCGCGTTCGACGCCTCCACCTATGAGATATGGCCCGCCCTCTGCGGTGGTGCCACAGTGGTGCTGGCGAGTGCGCAACGGTCGGATCTGGTGGAGATCACGCGGCTCGTGCAGGACCGCTCGGTGACGAAGATGTTCGCGACGCCTCCGTTGTTGGCGGCACTCGTCGAATACGTAGAGTCGTTGCCCGGCAATCCATTGCGGAGTCTGCAGCAGGTGAACACCGGGGCCGACACGGTCACCTCGGGGCTCGTCGAGGCCCTGCGTGCGAGCTGCGGCGGCGTGCGGGTCGATAACCTCTACGGTCCGACCGAAGCGACGGTCGATGTGACGGCATTCGTCACGCCCGAAGGTGGGTCGGCCGCGGTGGTGCCGATCGGTGTTCCGGTCGCCAATACGCGAGTGTTCGTGCTGGATTCGTGGTTGATGCCGGTTCCGGTGGGCGTCGCCGGTGAGTTGTATGTGGCCAGTGCGCAGTTGGCGCGTGGCTATCCTGGCCGGGCGGGGCTGACCGCGGCACGGTTCGTGGCTGATCCGTTCGATCCGACCGGCGGTGGTCGGTTGTATCGCACCGGGGATGTGGTGCGCTGGAATACCGCCGGGCAGTTGGAGTTCGCGGGCCGGATCGATGATCAGGTGAAGATCCGCGGTTTCCGGGTGGAACCCGGTGAAGTGGAAACTGTTCTGGCGCAACATTCGTCGGTATCGCAGGCCGTCGTCGTTGCGCGCGGCACCGACGGCGGCAAGCAGCTGATCGGGTATGTGGTCGCCGACGGGTCCGAACTCGACGGTGCGGCCGTGCGCGCGTTCGCATCCGAGCGGCTGCCCGATTTCATGGTGCCTGCGGCCGTGCTTGTCCTGGACTCGGTGCCGTTGACTGCCAACGGAAAGCTCGATCGGGCCGCGTTGCCGGAGCCGGAGCTCACTTCGTCGGCGCGGTATCGGGCACCGCGTACCGACCAGGAGAAGATCCTGACCACGGTGTTCGCCGAGGTGCTCGGGCTCGACCGGGTCGGTGTGGACGACAGCTTCTTCGAGCTCGGCGGTGACAGCATCCGCTCGATTCAGGTGGTGTCGCGGGCACGGGAGCTCGGGGTCGAGATCAGTCCCCGGGAGGTGTTCGAGCACCAGACGGCGGCGGCCTTGGCCACGGTGGCTTGCGGGCGGGCGCCTGCCCTGGTCTTGGCGGAGTTGGCCGGTGCGGGCGTGGGCTGGCTGCCGCTGTTGCCGGTGGCTCGGTTCGTGCGGGAGTCGGGTGCGGGATTCGACAGCTTCACGCAGTCGCTGCTGCTGGATCTGCCGAGCGGAATCGATCGCGCGGGCTTGCTGGCGACGTTGGCCGCGGTGATCGATCGGCACGGTATTTTGCGGTCGCGGTTGGTCGATGACGAGCGTGGCGTTGGGCTCGAGGTCGAGCCAGTGGGGGCGATCGATGTGGATCGGTTGCTGCATCGCGTTGAAATAACTGCCCCCGAACAGCATTCAGAGGTGATCGCCGAGGAAGTCCTGGCGGCAGTAGGTCGGTTGGCTCCCGCGGCGGGGGCGATGGTGCAGTTCGTGTGGTTCGATGCTGGAAACACCCGGCCGGGCCGGCTGTCGATCGTGGCTCATCACCTGGTGATCGATGGTGTGTCGTGGCGGATTCTGTTGCCGGATTTGGCGTCCGCATGGCAGGACGTGTCGGCGGGGCTGTCTCCGGTGTTGCCGGGGACCGGAACGTCGATGCGGCGCTGGGTGCACGGGTTGGTCGAACAGGCCTCTGCGCCGCAGCTGGTAGAGCAATTGCCTTGGTGGCATACGGTTCTCGACGGGCCCGATCCTATGCTGGGCGCACGGCCGCTCGACCCGGACGTCGATGTCATGGCGACCGTGGATTACGTCAGTGTGCAGATTCCGGTGGCGGCGAGCGAGGTGTTGCTGACCGCGCTGCCGACGGCGTTCCACGGCGGCGTGGAGGACGGATTGCTGGCGGCCCTGGCAGTGGCGGTTGCTCGCTGGCGCGACAACCACGGTGTGGCCGCGGAATCGGTGTTGATCCGGTTGGAAGGCCATGGCCGCGAAGAGGACACGGTTCCCGGTGCCGATCTTTCGTCCACGGTCGGCTGGTTCACCAGTATGTTCCCAGTGCGGTTGGTCGCGAAGGCAACCGAGTGGGACGAGCTCTGTGCCGGTGGTCCGGCCGCGGGTGCTTTGGTGAAGTCGGTCAAGGAGCAACTGCGTGCGGTGCCGGGCAAGGGCATCGGGTACGGGTTGCTGCGCTATCTCAACCCCGAGACCGCCGCTGTGCTGCAACAGCTGCCGAGCGGGCAGATCGGATTCAACTACCTCGGACGGTTGACCGCCACGGATCTGTTGCCGCAACGGCTGCAGGGCGCAGGCTGGACCCCGGCCGAGGGTGGCCCGGGATCCATTGCGGCCCCGGACCCGGCGATGTCGGCAATGGCGGCGCTGGACGTCAACGCGATGGTCATCGACACCGGCGAAGGGCCGGTACTGCAAGCGGTGTTCGCGGCACCCAGGGGTGTGCTGTCGAAGACCGAGACCGCGAACCTGGCGGACCTGTGGCAGGGCGCAGTACTGGGGTTGGCGGAGCATGTCGGCACGTCGGGTGCCGGTGGTTTGACGCCGTCGGACCTGTCGTTGGTGCGGTTGGGGCAGCGGGAGATCGAGGTGCTGGAGGCTCGCTACCCGAGTTTGGCGGATGTGTGGCCGTTGACCTCGATGCAATCGGGCTTGTTGTTCCACCACGTGATGGCGGATTCGGGATTCGACGCCTATCACCTGCAGGTCGTGTTCGGGTTGTCCGGGCAGGTGGATCCCGAGCGGATGCGCAAGGCCGGGCAGGGGCTGGTGGATCGGTATCCGAACCTGCGGGTGGGCTTTGTCGCGGGTGCCGTTGGTGATCCGGTGCAGGTCGTCGTCGACGGTGTCGAATTGCCGTGGCGGGTGGCCGATCTGCGCGATGTTGGCGAGTCCGATCGTGCTGCGGCGTTGGAGCGGTTGCTGATCGAGGATCGGCACACGCATTTCGAGATGGCGGTTCCGCCGCTGCTGCGGTTGACGCTGGTGCTGATGACCGAGCAGCGCTCGGAGCTGATGCTCACCGCGCACCATCTGGTGCTGGACGGCTGGTCGCTGCCACTGCTGCTGCGGGACCTCTTGCGGCTCTACGGGTCCGGTGGTGACGTTTCGGCGTTGGCGCAAGCGCCCGAATACAAGCACTTCCTGAAGTGGTTGTCCGAGCAAGACTCCCATGCCGGTGTGCAGGCATGGATGGACGAACTCGACGGCGTGTACGAGCCCACACTGCTCGCCAGTACAACCGGCAGCGCTGCGGGTGCCGAGGTCGAACAGGTCGAGGTACCGCTCACGGCGGCAACGGCTTCGGCGTTGCAGCGGCGGGCCGGTGCACTTTCGATCACCGTGAATACCGTCGTGCAGGCCGCGTGGGGAATCCTGCTCGCGAAATCGACCGGTCGCTACGACGTGGTCGCCGGCGCCACCGTATCGGGGCGTCCGCCTGCCATCGCGGGCGTGGATTCGATGGTCGGACTGTTCATCAATACCGTGCCGGTCCGCGTGCGGTTCGGTCCCCGCGACACGCTCAGTGACGTGTTGCAAGGCTTGCAGGCCCGGCAGGTCGCGCTGCTCGACCATCATCACGTCGGGCTGAGCGATATCCACCAGGCGACCGGGTTGCCTGTCCTGTTCGACACGCTCATCGGGTTCGAGTCCTATCCCGTCGACCAGGCGGGGATCGGTGCGGCCGCGAACACCAGCGGCATCGCCATTACCGACCTTCGCCCCAACGCGCCCACGCACTACCCGCTCACGGTCGTCGCGGGTGCCGCGCCCACGCTGCAACTTCGGCTCGAATATCGCACCGATGTGTTCGATCGGGTCACGGTCGAGGCGCTGGCGGCGCGGTTCGTGCGGATACTGCAGCAGGTGGTGTCGGACCCGACTATTCCGGTGGGATCGATCGATATCCTCGGCGTCGACGAACGTGAGTCGGTGCTGCATCGGTGGAACGACACCGCGGCCGACATCCCGGATGTGACGGTCGTCGAGCTGTTTCAGGCGCGAGTGGCCGCGAACCCGGATGCGGTTGCCGTCGTCTGCGCTGATATCGAAACCTCGTACCGCGAACTCGACTCTCGCGCTCGTTATTTGGCGCATGAGCTGATCGCGCTCGGAGTGGGGCCCGACACCATTGTCGCGGTCGCGTTGCCTCGGTCGGCAGAGCTGATCGTGGCGATGGTGGCGGTATTGCAGGCTGGTGGCGGGTATCTGCCGATCGATCCGGCCTATTCCTCGGATCGGCTGGCGTTCGTGCTCGCCGATGCCGCGCCGGTGGTCGTCGTCACCGATTCCGCTACCGCGGAAGTGTTGCCCGACAGCGCAACACCGCGTCTCTACATCGATGCACTCGACACCGCCGATGCGCGGGCGTGGACCGGTTCGGTTGCGGTGCGGCCGGCGGATCTGGCATATCTGATCTATACGTCGGGCTCCACGGGTGTACCGAAGGGTGTTGGTATCACGCACCGCAACGTGGTGAACCTGGTGGCCCAGGCGTGGTCGTCCGGTCCGGAGGATCGGGTGTTGGTGCACTCGTCGATCGCGTTCGATGCCTCGACCTACGAGATTTGGCCTGCCCTGTGCGGTGGCGCGACTTTGGTTGTCGCCCGTGAGCAGCGGTCGGATCCGGTGGAGATCACGCGGCTGGTGGAGACCCTGGCGGTGACGAAGGTTTTCGCGACGCCACCGTTGCTGTCGGCGTTGGTCGACTACGTGGAGTCGTTGCCGGACAATCCTTTGCGGAGTTTGCGGCAGGTGAATACCGGTGCGGACACGCTCACCGCGGAACTGGTTGGCGCGCTGAAGGACACGTGCGGGATCGAGCGAATCGACAACCTGTACGGCCCGACCGAGGCGACGGTCAATGTGACCGCCTGTCGCGTGCCCGAGGATGTCGGCGCGGTGGTTCCGATCGGTTCCCCGGTGACCAACACCCGGGCATTCGTGTTGGATCCGTGGTTGATGCCGGTTCCGGTCGGGCTTGCCGGTGAGTTGTACGTCGCCGGTGCCCAATTGGCGCGTGGTTATCGCGGTCAGCCAGGTCTGACAGCGGAGCGGTTTGTGGCTGATCCGTTCGATCCGTCCGGTGGTCGGTTGTATCGCACCGGTGATGTCGTGCGCTGGAATAGCTTTGGGCAGTTGGAGTTCGTGGGCCGGGTCGATGATCAAGTCAAGATCCGCGGCTTCCGGGTCGAGCTCGGCGACGTGGAAACTATTCTGGCACAGCATCCGTCGGTATCCCAGTCGGTAGTGGTGGCACGCGGCACTGGCAGCAAGCAGCTGATCGGATACGTAGTTGCCGACCGATCGAGTGCTGATGGACTCGACGGGGGAGAGGTGCGTCGGTTTGCCGCCGAGCGGCTGCCGGACTTCATGGTGCCGACGGTGGTGCTGGTGATCGACGCGGTGCCGTTGACCGCGAGCGGCAAGCTCGACCGCAAGGCGCTGCCCGATCCGGAGCTGAGCTCGTCGGTGGCGTATCGCGAGCCACGTACGGATCAGGAGCAGGTACTGGCCGGTGTGTTCGCCGAGGTGCTCGGCGTGCCTCGGGTGGGCGTGGACGACAGCTTCTTCGAGCTGGGTGGCGACAGCATCCGCTCGATCCAGGTGGTGTCGCGGGCGCGCGAGCTGGGGGTGGAGGTCAGTCCGCGGGAGGTGTTCGAGCATCGGACGGCAGCGGCATTGGCGGCGGTCGCGTACACCCGTGCGGTGACCGGTCCCGTGTTGGCGGAGCTGGCCGGTGGTGGCACCGGGTGGATGCCGCTGCTGCCGGTGGCGCAGTTCGTGCGCGACCTCGGCGCGGGATTCGACAGTTTCACGCAGTCGATGTCGCTGGATCTGCCGGTGGGTATCGATCGAGCGGGGTTGGTGGCGACATTGGCCGCGGTGCTCGATCGACACGATGTCTTGCGGTCGCGGTTGGTCGATGACGAGCGTGGCGCGGGGCTGGAGGTCGAGCCGGCGGGCGGCGTGGATGTGGATCGGCTGCTGCATCGTGTCGAGATGGCGGCCGTCGAGGAGCAGTACGGCTCTAGGGCCGAGGCGATCGTGGCGCAGGTGGGGGCGGCGGTCGAACGGTTGGCTCCTGCTGCCGGGGTGATGGTTCAGTTCGTGTGGTTCGATGCCGGAGACACCCGGCCGGGCTGGCTGTCGATCGTGGCCCATCACTTGGTGGTCGATGGTGTGTCGTGGCGGATTCTGTTGCCGGACTTGGCGTCTGCGTGGCAGGACGTGTCGGCCGGACTGCCTCCGGTGCTGACCGGGACCGGAACATCGATGCGGCGGTGGGCGCACGGATTGGTCGAGCAAGCGACCCGACCGGAGCGGGTAGCCGAGTTGCCTTGGTGGTCTTCGGTTCTCGATGGACCCGATCCGATCTTGGGTAGTCGGGCCTTGGATCCCACGGTCGACGTGATGGCCACTGTCGAGCATGTGCAGGTCCAGATTCCGGCGTCGGTGACCGAACCGCTGCTGACCACGTTGCCCGCGGTGTTCCATGGCGGCGTCGAGGATGGGCTGCTGGCGGCGTTGGCCGCCGCGGTGACTCGCTGGAGCGGCGAGCACGGTGCGCGTGCCGACTCGGTCTTGATCCGGTTGGAAGGCCATGGCCGCGAAGAGGACACCGTGCCCGGCGCCGATCTTTCGACCACCGTCGGCTGGTTCACCAGTATGTTCCCGGTGCGATTGGCCGCGTCGGCCTCGGAGTGGGAGCAGCTGTGCGCCGGTGGTCCGGCCGCGGGTGCCTTGGTGAAGTCGGTCAAGGAGCAACTGCGCGGCGTGCCCGACAAGGGCATCGGATACGGGTTGCTTCGATACCTCAATCCCGAGACCGCCGCTGCGCTGCAACAGTATTCGACCGGCCAGATCGGCTTCAACTACCTGGGCCGGGTCACCTCGATGGACCTGCTGCCGCAACGGCTGCGCGGCGCGGGCTGGACACCCTCGGCCGAAGTCGGACAGCTGATCACGCCGGTGGATCCGGCGATGCCCGCGATGTCGGCGCTGACTGTGAACATGTTGGTGGTCGATACCGACGCGGGGCCGGTACTGCGGGCGGTATTCGCCGCGCCTGCTGGAGTATTGGCGGACAACGAGATTCGGGAGCTTGCCGAGCTGTGGCGGAGCGCGGCGATGGGGTTGGCCCAGCACGCCACTATGACGGGTGCGGGTGGCCTGACGTCGTCGGATCTGTTGGCGCCGTTGGATCAGAGTGAGATCGAGGTGTTGGAGGCTCGGTATCGCGAGCTGGTGGATGTGTGGCCGTTGACGTCGATGCAGTCGGGGTTGCTGTTCCATCAGGTATTCGCGGGCTCGGGGTTCGACGCCTATCACATGCAGGTCGTTTTCGGGCTGGCCGGACGAGTGGATCCGCAGCGGATGCGGGCGGCCGGTCAAGGGCTGCTGGACCGGTATCCGAATCTCCGAGTGGGCTTTGTCGCTGGCGCACATGGTGATCCGGTGCAGGTCGTGGTCGACGGTGTTGAATTGCCCTGGCGTGTGCTGGATTTGCGTGAGCTGGACGAGACCGCTCGCGGTGCGGCGGCGGAGCGGTTGCTGATCGAGGATCAGCACACGCATTTCGAGGTGACGGTGCCGCCGTTGCTGCGGTTGACGCTGGTGCTGCTGGCCGACGATCGCTCGGAGCTGGTGTTCACCGCCCATCATGTGCTGATGGATGGCTGGTCGCTGCCGCTGCTGATCCGAGATCTGTTCGGCCTCTATGGTTCGACCACTGCGTTGCCCCAGCCGCCCGCCTTCAAAGAGTTCCTGAAGTGGTTGCGCGAGCAGGATTCCCAGGCGGGTGTCCAGGCGTGGGCCCGGGAACTCGACGGTGTGCGCGAGCCCACGCTCCTTGCGGCCAAGGCCGGGAATGCCGTGGCGGGCGGGGTAGCGCGGGTCGACGTCCCGCTGCCGGAGGAGACTGCGCTGGCGCTGAGCCGCCGGGCTACGGCCCTCGGGATCACTCTGAATACCGTCGTGCAAGGTGGGTGGGGGATTCTGCTGGCCGCATCGACCGGCCGCCACGACGTGATCACCGGCGTGACCGTGTCGGGCCGGCCACCGGTGCTGGCCGGTGTGGATTCGATGGTCGGGCTGTTCATCAACACCGTGCCGGTGCGCGTGCGGTTCGGTCCCGGCGACACGCTCACCGATGTGCTTACCGGGCTGCAGGCCCGCCAAGCGGCGCTGCTGGACCATCATCATGTCGGGCTGGTCGATATCCACCAGGCGACCGGGTTGAATGTCCTGTTCGACACCCTGATCGGGTTCGAGTCCTATCCCGTCGATCAGACCGGAATAGGTGCGGCCGCGGCGTCAACTGGTGTCGTGATCACCGACGTACAACCCAAGACACCCTCGCACTATCCCCTGACGGTCGTGGCCAATGCCGCCCCGGCCTTGCAACTGCATTTCGAGTACCGCACCGATTCCTTCGATCGAACCACGGTCGAAGCGCTGGCGGCCCGGTTCGTGCGGATATTGCAGCAGGTCGTGACCGATTCGGATGTCGCGGTGGGAGCGGTCGATGTCCTCGGTAGCGAGGAACGTGAGCTGGTGTTGCGTCGGTGGAACGACACCGCCGCCGATATTCCGGACACCACCATCATCGGACAGTTCCAGTCGCAGGTTGCCGCCGCTCCGGATGCGGTCGCGGTTGTCTACGGTGACGAAGAGCTGACATACCGAGACCTCGACCTTCGTGCCGATCGCCTTGCGTGGGAGCTGGTTTCGCGTGGGGTCGGCCTGGATAGCGTGGTCGCGGTGGCGTTGCCCCGCTCGGCAGACCAGATCGTGGCATTGCTCGCGGTGTTGAAAGCCGGTGGCGCGTATCTGCCGATCGATCCGGTTTATCCCTCGGATCGGTTGTCCTTCATCCTCGGCGATGCGGCCCCGGTTGTTCTCGTGACCGATTCCGCTACGGCACGTTTGTTGCCCGCTTCGGAAACACCACACCTCTATCTCGAAACACTGGCACCGGACGGGCCAGGTCTGGATCGAATTATCGCGGTGCGGCCGCAGAATCTGGCGTACGTCATCTACACATCCGGCTCCACCGGTGTGCCCAAAGGTGTTGCCGTCACACACCGCAATGTGGTGGCTTTCGCGACCAAGCAGGATTGGCGCGGTGCGCACGACAGTGTGCTGGTGCATTCGTCGGTCGCCTTCGATGCGTCCACCTATGAGATATGGGTTCCGTTGTTGGGCGGTGGCCGGGTAGTTGTCGCGCCGTCGGAACGCACTGACATCGCGGCGCTCGGCCGATTGCTCGTGGCGAGTGGGGTCACCGGGGCATTTCTCACCACTCGTTTGTTCGAGCTGTTCATCGATCACTGCCCCGAGGCGCTCGCCGGGCTTCGCCAGGCGTGGACCGGCGGCGAGGAGATGCCGACCGAGGTGTTCGAGCGCGCTTTGCGGATGTGCCAGGACACCCGCATCGTGCACGTGTACGGGCCAACCGAGACAACGACTTTCGCGATCCGGCGGACGTTCGAACCTGCGGAACGGTTCGAGAGCAGCTCGGTGCCGATCGGGTCCGCGTTGGCCAATGTGCGGGCGTTCGTGCTGGATTCGTGGTTGGCGCCGGTGCCGGTCGGGGTCGCCGGTGAGTTGTACTTGGCCGGTGCGCAGTTGGCGCGGGGTTATCGCGGTCGGGCGGGGTTGACGTCGGCGCGGTTTGTGGCCGATCCGTTCGATCCGGCCGCTGGGCGGTTGTATCGCACTGGCGACGTGGTGCGGTGGAATGCCGCGGGGGAGTTGGAGTTTGTCGGCCGGATCGACGATCAGGTCAAGATCCGGGGCTTCCGGGTCGAACCAGGCGAGGTCGAAACCGCACTGGCCCAACATCCTTCGGTGTCCCAAGCCGTCGTGGTGGTTCGCGACACCGCCGTCGGTGGCAAGCAGCTGATCGGATATGTGGTCGCCGACGGCATCGATGGCGGCCAGGTGCGCCGGTTCGCCGCTGAGCGGCTGCCGGAGTTCATGGTGCCCGCCGCGGTACTGGTGATCGACGCGGTGCCGCTGACCGCGAACGGGAAGCTGGATCGGGCCGCGTTGCCCGTGCCCGAGCTGGTGTCCTCGGTGGCGTATCGGGCGCCGGGCACGCTCCAGGAGCGGATGGTGGCCGAATTGTTCGGCGAGGTCCTGGGGCTGGCGCAGGTCGGGGTCGACGACAGCTTCTTCGAGCTGGGCGGTCATTCGCTGCTGGCTACCCGGCTGATCAGTCGGATCCGGGTGGTGCTCGGCGTCGAGGTGCCGATTCGGACGGTCTTCGACGCACCGACGGTGGCGCAGTTGGTGAGTCGGCTCGATGCCGGGGTGCGGATGCGTCCGGCGTTGCTGGCTCGGCCGCGCCCGGATGTGGTGCCGTTGTCGTTCGCGCAGCGGCGGTTGTGGTTCATCCATCGGCTGGAGGGGCCCTCGGCGACCTACAACATTCCGTTGGCGGTGCGGCTGCGTGGGGTGGACGTGTCGGTGTTGACCGCCGCGGTCGGTGATGTCGTTGCGCGGCATGACAGTCTGCGCACGATCTTCGTCGAAGTCGATGGTGTCCCGACCCAGCGGGTGCTCGCGGCCGGCAGCGTCGAGGTCCCGGTGAGCGTCACCGATGTGGCTCCCGCCGAAGTCGAAGCGGCGGTGATCGGGGCGGTGCGCTACGGGTTCGACCTGTCCACGGAGATCCCGATTCGGGTCACGGTGGTGCGATACGGCACGGACGAGTGCGTTGTGGTGCTGTTGATTCACCACATCGCCGGTGACGGCTGGTCGATGTCACCGTTGCTGCGGGATCTGTCGGTGGCATATGCCGCGCGCGCCGAGCATCGGGCGCCGGGGTGGTCACCGCTGCCGGTGCAGTACGTGGACTACACGTTGTGGCAGCAGGACCTGCTGGGCTCGCAGACCGATCCCGACAGCGTGCTGTCGCAGCAGTTCGACTATTGGCGTAGTGAGCTCGACGGTCTGCCGGAGCAGCTGCGGCTGCCGACTGATCGGCCGCGGCCGAGAGTCGCCAGTTATCGCGGTGACATGGTTGTCTTCGGCATCGACGCCGACACCAGGGCGGGACTGGAACGATTGGCCGCTCGCGCGGGTGCCACGGTGTCGATGGTGTTGCAGTCGGCCTTGGCGGTGCTGCTGTTCAAACTCGGTGCGGGAGAGGATATTCCGATCGGCGCGCCGGTGGCAGGGCGCACCGACGAGGCGTTGACCGATCTGGTCGGGTTCTTCGTCAACTCGTGGGTGCTACGAGCGAAAGTGGCGCCCGCCGCATCATTTACCGAGATTCTGGGCGAGGTCAGGGCGAAAGCGCTGGCCGGATACGAGAATCAGGACGCGCCGTTCGAATTGCTGGTGGAATTGCTCAACCCGACGCGGTCGGCGGCGCATCATCCATTGTTCCAGGTGTCCTTGGCATTTCAGAACAACACCCTGCCGACGATGGACCTGCCGGGAGTCGGGGTCGAACCCTACGACGCGTCCATCGCGACCTCGCGGTTCGACCTGTTCTTCAATATCGCCGACGCGCCCGCCGGTCAGCAGTGGGGCGGATTCGTCGAATACGCGACCGAGCTGTTCGATCGGTCCACGGTCGAAGCGATGGTGGCGCGGTGGGCACGGATACTGCGGCAGGTCGTGTCGGAGCCGAGTATGCCGGTGGGGTCGATCGATGTGCTCGATACTGACGAACGTGACCTGCTGTTGGACGGGTGGAACGACACCTCGGTCGACGTTCAGGACATCACCCTGGTCGAGCTGTTCCAGACCCATGTCGCTCGTACTCCGGATGCGGCCGCGGTGATCTGTGGCGATACCGAGTTCTCGTATCGGGACCTCGATACTCGCGCGAACATGCTTGCGCGCGTATTGATCTCGCGCGGAGTGGGTCCAGATGATGTCGTCGCGGTCGCCTTGCCCAGATCCGCGGAACTGGTCGTGGCGTTGCTGGCGGTGTTGAAGGCCGGTGGTGGGTATCTGCCGATCGATCCCGGGTATCCCTCGGATCGGTTGTCGTTCATCCTCACCGACGCTGCACCGGTGGTCGTCGTGACCGACTCCGCCACTGAGGAACTGCTGCCCGACACGGCAGCACCTCGTCTGTGTCTCGACACGCTCGAGACCGTCGCGTCGGGTCCGGATGCCATTGTCGCGGTCGGACCGCAGAACCTGGCGTACGTGATCTACACCTCCGGCTCCACCGGTATTCCCAAAGGTGTTGGTATCACGCATCGCAATGTGGTGAGCCTGGTCGCTTCGGCGTGGCCGACCTCCGCCGAGGATCGGGTGCTCGCGCATTCTTCGATCGCGTTCGATGCCTCGACCTATGAAATCTGGCCCGCGCTGTGTGGCGGCGCCACGGTGGTGCTGGCCGGCGAACAGCGTTCGGATCTGGTGGAGATCGCGCGGCTGGTGGAAAGCCGTTCGGTGACCAAGATGTTCGCGACACCACCGATGATGTTGGCGTTGATCGATCACGTTGAATCGTTGCCCGACAATCCGTTGCGGACGTTGCGTCGGGTCCTCGTCGGTGGTGCGGAGGTGACCGAGACCGTTGTCCGGAAGCTGACCGCGCAGTGTGCCGGTGTCCAGGTCATGAACGGTTACGGGCCGACCGAGACCACGGTGTGCGTGACTGATTACGACGCGGTGGGCGAACTCGATGGTGCGGTGCCGATCGGTACGCCAGTGGCCAATACGCGGGTGTACGTGCTTGATTGGCGGTTGGTGCCGACTCCGGTGGGGGTTGCCGGTGAGCTGTATGTTGCCGGTTCCCAGCTGGCGCGTGGCTATCGTGGCCGGGCGGCGTTGACCGCGGCGCGGTTTGTGGCCGATCCGTTCGATCCGGCTGGTGGTCGGGTGTATCGCACCGGTGACGTGGTGCGGTGGAATACCACCGGGCAGTTGGAGTTCGTCGGTCGGATCGACGACCAGGTCAAGATTCGAGGGTTCCGGGTCGAGCCTGGTGAAGTGGAAACGGTGCTGGCGCAGCATCCGTCGGTATCCCAGGCGGTGGTCGTGGTGCATGACACCGACACCGGCGGTAAGCAACTGGTCGGATATGTAGTCGCGGATCAGGCCGGGCCGGTGGCCGGTGAAGATGAGCTCGTCGGCCAGTGGCGTCGCGTGTATGACGACCTGTATTCGGGTGTCGACACCGGTGTCGAGGTCGGCGGCGCGGACCGTGCCGGTTTCGGTGCGGATTTCGGTGGCTGGAACAGCAGCTACACCGGGGCGCCGATTCCGCTGGAGCAGATGCGGGAATGGCGGTCGACCACGGTCGACCGGATCCGCGAACTGAAACCGCGGCGCGTGCTCGAAATCGGTGTCGGCTCAGGATTGTTGATGTCGCAGTTGGTACCCGACTGCGAAGAGTATTGGGCGTCGGACTTCTCCGCAGCGACGATCGCCACGCTGCGCCAACAGGTGGCAGACCTCGACAGCGAGTTGGCCGATCGCGTTTTCCTGAGTGTGCGCAGCGCCGAGGACACTGACGGACTGCCCGAAAGCTATTTCGACACAGTGGTATTGAACTCCGTCATCCAGTACTTCCCGGGTGAAAGGTATCTGCGCCGCGTCCTCGAGCAGGTATTGCGGCTGCTGGCTCCTGGCGGTGCGGTGTTCGTCGGCGACGTCCGCAATCTGGCGCTGCTGGCGGAGTTCACCACCGCCGTGCAGATCGCGCGCAACGGCGGCGAGGATCCGGCAGTCGTTGCTGATCGAGTGCGTCGCGACATCACCGCGGAACAGGAACTGCTGCTGGCACCGGACTACTTCCTGGCTCTGCGTCGCGTGCTCGACCTCGGTGCCGTCGATGTCGAACTCAAACGCGGATTCTCGGTGAACGAGCTGACCCGGTATCGATACGACGTAGTCCTGCACAAGGCTCCCGCGTCACCGGTGTCGGTGACCGACACACCGAAGGTCGAGTTCCGCGACCATGTTTGGCTGCGTGCGTTCTTGCGCACGCGACGCCAGGACGGTGTTCGGGTCACCGGTATCCCGCACGCCGGGCTGACCGGCCAAATCGAAGCCACGCAGCGCATCCGAACCGGCGAGCCGGTGACCGCCGCCGGGCAAACAGCCCCGCTTGCAGTGAGTTTCGAAGGAATAGTCGCCGACCACGCCGCTCGGATGGACGTTGGCTTGCTGCCCGAAGACCTGCACGTACTCGGGCAGGAACTCGGGTACACCACGGCGGTCACGTGGTCCACGGAACCTGGCCACATGGATGCCGTGTTCCTCGACGCCGTGACAGCGCAGGGCCGTTCGCTGGCCGACGTGTACATCGCACGGTCACCGGTCGGCGATCCCGCTGCATACGCGAACAGCCCGCACGCGGGTCTGCTCGCCGCCGAGGTGCGTCGATGGTTGACCGAGCGGCTGCCCGAATTCATGGTGCCCGCGACGGTGATCGTGATCGACTCGGTGCCGTTGACCGCGAACGGCAAACTCGATCGCAAGGCCCTGCCGGACCCGGAGTTGGTGTCCGCGAAGGAATTCCGTGCCCCACGTAGCGAGCGAGAACAGACGCTGACCGAACTGTTCGCCGAAATCCTCGGACTCGACCGGGTCGGTATCGACGACGACTTCTTCGCCCTGGGCGGCCATTCTCTGCTGGCTACCCGTCTCACCAGTCGGATTCGGGTGACATTGGGAGCAGAGGTCCCGGTACGGGTGATATTCGATGCACCAACCGTCGCCGAATTGGTGACCAGGCTCGACGAAGGTGCTTCCGCGGGTACCGATTTCGATCCGGTACTGAAGCTGAAGAGCTCCGGATCGCGCAATCCGCTGTGGTGCCTGCATCCCGGCGGCGGCCTCGGCTGGTTCTATCAGCAGCTCGGCCGGCACCTGCCCGAACGGCCGGTCTTCGCCATTCAATCCCGCGGACTGGACGGCGGCCCGGTCGCCGAATCCTTCCAGGAAATGCTGGCGGACTACATCGACCACATCCTCAGCTTCCAAGAAGAAGGCCCGGTCTATCTGCTGGGTTGGTCCTACGGCGGAATCCTCGCGCATGCGCTGGCCTGCGAACTCGCGCAGCGCGGGGTACAGGTTGGTTTCCTCGGCATCCTCGACAGCAAACCGCCGGTCGCGTCCGCCGCTGACGCCGACGTGTCGGAAGACGACGCCATGGCAGGCATCCGAGCTTGGGCCGCCGACCGATTCGGTGACCAGCTCGAATCTCCCGATATTCAACGGTTGGTGGAGCAGGCGACCAAGGTGCTCATCAACAACAGCAAACTGCTCGACGGCTACACCTCACCGTTCTACGACGGCGACATGACCATTTTCGGCGCGGCTCTGGACGAGGAAGGCAATCGAAAGGTCGATTTCCAAGCCGACCTCGAGCAAGCCTGGCACGGCCATATCGGCGGCCGGGTGGACGTACTAGAGGTCGAGTGTGCCCACGGCGATTTCGATCGCCCGGAAAACATGGATCTGGTAGGCCGATTGCTGAACAACCTGCTCTGATCGGCTGCCGCGTCGGTTGTCCGGGCCGCGAGGTGGCAGGATGGACAAGTGGATGTGCGCAGCAAGAACAATGTCGTGGTGATCGGTCGAGCCGATGGTCCCACGGTGGTGCTCGCGCACGGTTTCGGATGCGACCAGAATTTGTGGCGGCTCGTCGCGCCCGCCCTGGCCGAGCGATTCCGGGTGGTGCTGTTCGATCACGTCGGTGCGGGCAAGTCGGATCTGACGGCCTGGTCCGCGCAGCGGTACAGCACGCTCGACGGGTACGCCGCCGACATTGTCGACCTGTGTGCCGAGCTGGAACTGCGGGATGTGGTGCTGGTCGGGCATTCGGTATCGGCGATGATCGCTGTCCTCGCGGCGGTGCGTGAGCCCGACCGGTTCGCCAAGCTGGTGCTGCTGACGCCTTCCCCGCGCTACATCGACGACGGCGACTACCGAGGTGGGTTCAGTCGCTCGGACATCGACGAACTGCTCGAATCGCTCGACAGCAACTATCTGGGCTGGTCGGCGACGATGGCGCCGGTGATCATGGGCAATCCCGACCGGCCGGAGCTCGGGGCGGAGCTGACCGAGAGCTTCTGCCGCACCGACCCGGCGATCGCCCGAGTTTTCGCGCAGACCACATTCCTGTCCGACAACCGCGCCGATCTGGCGCACGTCACCGTGCCGACGCTGATCATCCAGAGCCGCGAGGACGCCATCGCCCCGCCCGAGGTCGGCCGGTTCGTGCGCGACCATATCTCCGGCAGCACGCTCGTGACGCTGGACTCGACCGGACATTGCCCGCAGTTGAGCGCACCCGAGGACACCATCCGAGCGATAACGGAGTTCGCGGCGGCGAGCACGCCGTGATCCGCCAGACCGACGACGACCGCGGCGGCGGTGGTTGCGGCGACCCCGACGATTCCGGTGCGAATCCGGCGTTCTCCGCGCTGTTGGAAGACAGCGCCGAAGACCTCTACGAAAACGCCCCGTGCGGCTATCTTTCGACGCTGATGGACAGCACGATCGCCAAAATCAATGGCACACTGCTGGATTGGCTCGGCTACCGGCGCGACGAGCTGGTCGGCCGACGACGGTTCACCGACCTGCTGAGCGTCGGCGGACGGATCTATCACGAGACACACATCGCGCCGACACTGAGCATGCACGGCGAGATCGGCGGCCTCGCGCTGGAACTGAAGGCCGCCAACGGAACTCGACTACCGGTCCTGGTGACCTCGGTGGTCAAGACCGGCGCCGACGGCACCGCCCAGCTGATCCGCACCACCATCTTCGACGCCCGCGACCGCCGTGCCTATGAACAAGAACTGTTGCGCGCCCGCCAAGACGCCGACCGGGAACGCGACCGCGTGCTGAAACTCGCCACTACGCTGCGGCGAACCCTGCTCCCGCCCACCTTGCCGACGATCCCCGGCATGGAAGTCGCGGCCTACTACCATCCCGCCTCCATCGACGAGGTCGGCGGCGACTTCTACGACCTGTTCCCCCTGGCCGGGGACACGTGGGGGTTCTTCCTCGGCGACGTCTCCGGCAAGGGCGCCCCCGCCGCCGCAGTCACGTCGCTGGCCCGCTACACCCTGCGCGCCGCAGCCGCCTCCGACCCGGATCCGGTAGCGGCACTGGCCATCCTCAATACCGTGCTCAACCACGAATACCACGGCATCGACCCCCGCTTCTGCACCGTCATCTACGGTCAGCTGACCCCGGATGCCAAGGGCTGCAACGTCATTCTTGCCAGCGGCGGCCATCCGCCCGCAGCCCTACTGACCGCCACCGGCAGCTCCCGCTTCCTCGACATCCCCGGCGGCCAACTGGTCGGCGCACTACCCAACGCCCACTTCGCCAGCATCGAATTCCGTCTCGACCCGGGCGACACCCTGCTGCTCTACACCGACGGCCTCACCGAAGCACGCACCAACGGCTCCGTTCGCCACAGCGAAGACGAGCTACTGACCTTCCTGGGCGCGCTGGCCCCGACGACCGCACCCGGAGTTGTCAGCGCGGTGACGGACCTGCTGGTGCAGTTCGGGGAAGGCGTCGACGACGACACCGCATTGCTGGCGCTGAGCATCCCGCCCGGCCGCGGTCACTCATAATCAGCGAATTACGCACTGCCACAAGAGCACTGCCGGATCCGTCGTCGATCTGGAGACGCAGGTCGGGCCGCCGGCCCTACAAGTTCGGTGGATGCTCGTCGAGGGTCAGCTGCAACGTCACGTCGTGTTCGAGACAGGCTTTCAAACCGCAGAGCATGAAAGCGAATCCTGCGGTGGAATCGCGAAGATTGGCGATTCTCGTATCGAGGTCACCGGTGAATCCGGACTCGGTGACACGAAGGTACGTCGTGTCGTTCTCGTACGGTGTGAGCGAGAATTCGACAGTGGTGGACTCGTCGGGAGCATAGTTGTTCCAAGCGAAGCGAATGGTCTTGTCGGGTTCGGACTTTTCTACCTGAATCGTTCGCGAGGCACCGTACATTTCCCATTCCCAGACGAGTTCGGCACCCCCGACCATGCGGCCGCTGCTCTTCGTGTACCAGAACCTGGTTGTTGTCGCCGGGTCGGCCAGGGCCTCGAAAACCTCGTGCGGCGCACGACGAATGAGCATGCCGACATCCACAGACAACGGTTGTACAGGCGCAGACATAGTTCCCCTCCTTGATCGTCCTGATCGCACGTCGGTGCGGCCAAGAACTGTTGTGCCACTTGTATCCTGCGCAAACCCCATTCAAATGCGCATGGCGGGCGCAATCTTACGGGGACACGGTTGTCTCCGAGACGTTTTCGGTCATCAGGCCGGCACGGCCCTACCTCAACCGCGGAATGGTCGGTGGCTCAGGCTGCGGTGCACCATCTCGGTGAGGGTGACGATGTCGAAGACCGGGATGCGGAGGCGGCTCTGGATGGCGTGCCCGTAGGGGACGAGGTCCGTGCATTCGATGACCAGAGCGCCCATCTCGGGGTTGGCGGCGGCCAGTTGGTCTATCTCGTGCAGCACCTCATGGCCTAGGCGGTCGGCGTCGAGGTTGTCGCGGCGGCCCTCGAGGATTACTTCGCGGAATTCTGGTTGCGCGTCCATGCCTGCGACGCAGATCGGTACCGACTCGGCGCCGACTGCCCGCAGGTGACGCTGGGTGAGGGCTTCCTTTTTCGCGACCAGTAGGCCGACCTTTCGGTCCGCGGCGAGCATTCGGTGCACCATCGGTACCTGGATCAGGCTGGAGCTGTAGAGCGGGATTTGGACGGCGTCGGCCAGTTGCTGTTGGAAGATGACGAGGAAGCCGCAGCCGCTGGTGATTGCCGCTGCCCCTTGGGCTTCCAGTTCCTTGGCGGCGATGATGAATGGCTCGAGGAGAGTTGGGTCGGCCTCGGTGACCATTCGTTGGGGGGTTGCGCCGTGTACTACCTGGTAGATGACCGGGAAGTCGAAGGTGGCGCGGTTGCGGATGTGGCCGGGGATTTTGGTGAATGCGGTGTCCAGGCAGAGGACGCCGATGGTGGTGTCGCCCTTGACACCTGGGTTTTCGATCACTGGTAACGCCTTAAGAGATGGTGCTGTCGAAACGGTCCGGCTGTAGGGGGTTGGGGTCGATGGTCGGATCCTGGCCGGCCAGGATTTGACTGATGAGTTCGCCGCCTGCGGGTGCGAGGCCCATGCCGATGTGGCCGTAGCCGACGGCGATCAGCAGGTTGCGCAGGCCGGTGCGGCCGATCAGCGGGACCCCGTCCGGCGTGCAGGGACGCAAGCCGCTCCAGGTCTCGCGGGTCGGTGTTTCCTCCAGGTCGGGCAGGTACTCGTTGACGGTACGCAGCATTCCGCGTACGCGCCGTTCGGAGACGGCGGTGCTCATCCCGGCGAGCTCGAGCCTGCCGCCGATGCGCAGCCGGTCACCCAGCGGCACCATCGCCATGCGGCCCTCACTCAGCAGTACCGGCCGACTGGGGCCACTGGGCGGCATGTCCATGGTGACGCTGTAACCCTTGATCGGTTGTAGCGTCAGGTCGATCCCCGCCATGCGTGCGCACTCGGTGGACCACGCGCCTGCGGTGATGACTACATCGCGGGGGCGAAGATCCCCGCGATTCGTTTGCAGCCGTTCGATTTTCCCCGCCTTGACCTCGAAGCCGGTCAGATCGGTGTGTTCGCAGATCTCGACACCCATCTCGCGCAGCGTCCGGCCGAATTCGACGACGAACTCCGGCACGTGCAGATACGCACCTTCGGGGTTGTACAGGGCGCCGTAGATGTCGAAGCGGGTCTTAGGCTCGAGCTCATCGAGTTCCCTGGGGCCGAGGACGCGCAGCGGTACTCCGTTGGCCACGGTTCGCGAGACGGCCCGGCTGGCGTCGGCGAAGCCCTGTGCCGTCTTGTAGGCCAGCACGATGCCCGGCGACTCGAAAGTGGTGGCAATACTTGGTGATTCACACAGTTCGAGCAGTATTTCGAGACTGCGCTTCTTCATCCCGATCAATGCGCGGAACCCGGCCGCTGCGGCAGTCGGGGTGCAGGCTCGCCCGAAATGCCGGAGCCAGCACAATAATTCGCGGTCCGCGCGCAGCTTGACGTAGAACGGCGCGTCCGCGCTCAGCATGCTGAGCGAACGAAGCGAACGCATCCCCGGTTCGGCCAGTGGCGCGGCACCATGGGTGCCAACGAAACCGGTATTCCCGTACGAACATGACTGCGGCCCACCCAATCCGCCACGCTCTAGCACTGTGACCGTGGCCCCACCGCGGCGCAGATGATAGGCACAGAACAACCCGGCGACCCCGCCGCCGACGACCACCACATCCGGGTCGCTGTATTCACCCACCCCGCCGGCTTCGCCGGCTGCCGTCCCCTCGGGTACGGGAGCCGCCTCCTCACTCGTCACGGATCCGACCTACACGGTCACGACGAAGAAATTGGTGGGTAGGTTGACCACAACCCGCTCGTAGATCTCCGCCATGACCGCGTCGCCCGGCTCGGCGAAGGTCCCCGGCGGCGGCTCGGCGAACCGGATCACCGAACGTCCCGCATCGAAAAGCTGTGCACCGTGGCCGAAGTCGCCGACGATGGCGCTGCCCGGCTCGACAAGGCGGGTACGGCAGATGAAAACGCCGTTCTGTTCGAGATCATCCATCAGGCGGCTGGTGCCCAAGGCGCGGTAGTAGTCGACCGGGTTGATGATCAGCCCGTCGGCGGTGCCGCCCATCTGCTCGACTTCGTTGCAGGCCCACAGGATCGTCGAGGCGAAGGGGCCGGGGTTGGTTATCCGTGCGATGCCGGGGATGTTGAGCAGGCCGCCCTCGCCGCTGATAATCGTGTAGTTCTCGGCGGTGCAGAGCCGGACGATCAGCCGATAGTTGATGAACGATTCGAAAGTCTCTGGGTCCTCCCACATTTCGGGCGGCACCTGCACCCAGGCCGTGGTGGGGAGTAGTTCGGGGATCGGCGACTTGTGGAACCGGCTGGCCAGTTCGCGGCGGACCTCGGCGCCTTCGATCGGGGCGTCCTCCGCGCTGGGCGCGCTCTCGTGCCAATAGAACTTGCGCGGATCACGGGACAGGTCAATGGCTTTGAGCACATTGCGCGCCGGGTAGCGCGGTTTGCGCCGCGAGCTGGTCAGGGTGTCGGTGATGGTCACGTCGTACTCGACCGACGCGTCGAGGCCGTCTTTCTGGCAGGCCTCGACGAACATCCGCCCCGGCGACAGCTCCTTCTTTCGGTCCGAAACGACCTGAGCCAACGTCTCTTTGATGCCTTCGGTCTTCAGCATGTAGTGATTCCTTCCCTGTCATCGGCAAACGGTGCCGAGAGCTGTGCTGTTCACTCCGATTTCGCGGAGCCGGTGACTTCGGCTTCCCAGGGCAGGTGCGCCGAGGTCGGGCCGAGCACGCTCGCGCCGCCGTCGACCAACTGGACCGTGCCGGTGAGGTAGGAGGCCCGTGCGCTCGCCAGGAAGGCGGCCACGGCGGCCATCTCCTCCGGGCGGGCGATCCGGCCGACGGCCGTGTGCGTGCCCATCGCGTCGAACTGTGCTTCGACCGCGCCGTCGGTAGCCTGTTGTGCCGCAACGCGTTCCAGTAGGGGAGTGCGGGTCGCGCTCGGTGCGAGCACGTTGACCGTGACACCGTCCCGGCCCACCTCGGCGGCGAGGGATTGGGCGAACCGCACGATGGCCGCGCGGGTGACGCCGGACATGGCCAGACCGCTGATCGGGACGCTCGCCGTCTCCGACGCGACGAACAGCAGCCTGCCCCAGCGCGCACTCCGCAGATAGGGCAATGCGGTGAGCGCCAAGTCGACGGCGGGCAGCAACACCCCGTCGACCGCCGCTCGGTAGTCGGATATCTCGAAGTTGGCCGCATTGCCGGTCGGCGGCGTGCCGCCACTCACGACGACGATGTGCAGGCCGCCGAATTCCGCGGTGACCTCGTCGATCCAGCGGTGGGTTGCCGCGCTGTCGGTGATATCCACGCTGGTCGCGTGTACCCGGCCCCGCGCAACCTCTTTGACGGCTCGCTCCGCCGCTATGAGGCGCTCGGGGTCGCGCCCACCGATGGCGACGTGCGCACCCTCGACGGCCAGTTCCCTGGCGATGGCAAGCCCGATGCCGCTCGATCCGCCCGCTACCAGGGCGACCTTGTTCTCCAGACCCAGATCCACTCGGTTAGCCCTTTCCGTTCGAGTCCGCTGTGCCGAACTCGTATCCGTACCGGCGCGCCAGCGGCCACGAGAGTGCCGCGACCGTTCGCCTGGCCGACTTCGGCAGCTTGGTCCGCCAGGAGTCGTCGGACGGACGGACGACGGTGGCGCCGATGTTGAACCGGTCCGGATTCCCGGTGACCGTGTGATTGGTGTGCAACTCGACTGTTCGATCGGTGACCGGGTTGGCCGCGGTGTCGCTGTCGATCAGTCGCAGCAGTTGGTCGATCGTGCCCGCCGGATCGGCGATGAAGTCCTCGTACCGCAGGAACATCGACCGTTCCGGATAGCGCTTGGTGATCGCGTGCGAGGCGAGATTGAAGCCGGACCAGTAGCCGGTGCTCTTGCCTGGCCCCATGGCGTACACGTATTCCTTTGGCTTACTCCATGATTGGGCCACCGCGCGGGGATCGCGCACGAGATGGACGTAGTACGGGGTGATGCCGTCGAGGTACGCGAGCAGTGCCGCTTCACCGGGGACCTTCGAAGTATCGATGATCACCTGCGACTCGGTGCGTTTCGCGATGGCCTGGTAGATCTCGGTCATCAAGGCGGCATGCGCGCGGAGCTGCTCGCTGCGCGGGCCCCGCAGCACCCGCCAGGTGTGCCGGGTTCGGACGCTGCTGAGTTGACGCCCGATGACGGTGTCGGCGTGCGCCACCAAGGTGGTTCCCGCGGGCTGGCCGACCGGCAGGATCGTCGACCAGACCGGGCAGTCGACCAGCTTTCGCCCGCAGCCGCAGTCCTCGTTCACGCCACGGCCCGCCGCGTTCTTCCACAGGAAGTGCAGCTCACCAACGTGGAAGAGACCGGGGATCTCGTTGAGGATATTGCCGATGATGGTGCTGCCGTTGCGGCACCAGCCGGTGATGCACAGGACCTTCAGCGGTGCCTTGCCCGATGGTGTGTTCGTCATCTATCGACCGTTTTCTCCGTGAGTACCGATTGCCGGATCGTCATGGCCAGCAGTGAGGCCGCGAGCGCGCAGGCCGCGCCGACCACGAAGACGGCGGGGTAGCCGAAGCCGGCCGCGATCGCGCCGGTGGCCGGGCCCCACACGAACAGGCCCAGATCCCAGAACGAGGTGTATGCGCCGAGTGCCGCACCCTGCTTGGAGCTTTCGGTGTTGTTCATGACCATCAGGGCCAAGGAGGGATGCAGCAGCGAGAACCCGACACCCATCACCACGGCTCCGAGCACCGCCAGCGGCAGGTTCGGTGCCCAGGCGATGATCAGCAGTCCCGCGGCTTCGCCTGCGCCACACCAGGATGCGACGCGGCGCGGTCCGAGCTTGTCCGGCAGGTGGCCGATGACCAGACGGGTGCCCGCGTACACGGCACTGAAGGTGCTCAAAACGATGACGCCCGAGTCGATTCCGCGTTCCTGCAGGCCGGTGATGACAAACGCGGCCAGGCCGACGTAACCCGCGGCCCCGAGTGCGAGGCCGAGACCGGGCAGCACTGCGGGCCGCAACATCAGTCCGCGTCCGCCGCCCGAGGACTCGACGTGTGGTTGCGGTGGGACGATGCTGATCAGCACGAGACCGACGAGCGGTGCCGCCACGCAGAACGCCCACACCGCGTCAATGCCGAAGTGCCGCAACACCGCTCCGAGCGCGGTGCCGAGCGAGATGCCGCCCCACATGGCGACGCCGTAGAGCCCGATCACCTGACCGCGCCGACTGCGCGGCGCCAGCGAGACGGTCCAGACCGCGCCCGCGACGAACAGCGCCGCCTCGCCGACACCGGCCAGCAGCCGCGCCACCATCAGGCCCGCGAAACCGATCGGCAGGAAGTAGAGCAGCCCGCCCGCCGCGATGGCGAGCGCGCCGAACCGCATGACGGTGCGATGTCCGTGGCGGTCGGCCAGCCCGCCGAAGATCGGCCGGGTGAGCAGCGCGGTGAGCGCGGTGGCGGTGACCGCGAGCCCGACCGCGAGATCGCCCGCGCCGAACTGATCCCGCACGTGGGCGGGCAGCACCGGGATCGCCGCGGACAGGCCGAGGTATCCGCAGAACAGTCCGCCGAACACGCCGGCGAGGGCCAGGCGTGGGAACGCTCCCGTTTCGGAGGGGGCCGTCATCGGTGTCCGGCCCACGCGGAACTAGTGCCTTCGTCGGTGGTCGCCGCGAGCGCGCCGACGACCTTGCGCACCGCCGCGACGAGATGGTCGCAGTCCGCCTCCGACAGCGTCGAGGAGAGCGGAATGTCCACTGCCCGTTGTAAATAGCTCGTCGCGTTGGGCAGCAGCTCCTTGATGGCCGCGGTGTCCATGCCGGGGAACATGAACCGCCAGTTCCAGAAGGCCCGGATATTGTGGTCGGCGTCCGAGCCCAGGTTGCGGGCTTCGATGCCCTCGTGGCACAGCGCTCGTGCGAACCACTGCGCGGCGCCGGTGGGAACCAGGAAGATGAACGCCTCACCCAGGTAGGCGCCGGGCGCTACGGGCCGCCGGATATGAATGCCCGCGATATCGGCCAATGCTGTTGCGACGTAATCGTAGTTGCGTCGGAAGGCGGCCAGCCGGATCGGCAACCTGTCGAGTTCGGCGCGCAGCAGTGCGGCCCGGATCTCGTCCATCCGGAAACTGAGCAGCGGCAGGTCGAGGTCGGTGGCGATCGGTGGTTCGCCATCCGGGAAGTGGCGCCGTAGCCGACCCTCGTAGGCGCCGGAAAGCACGGTGGCGCGGGCGAACAGGGCGCTGTCGTCGGTGAGCAGGAAACCGCCCTCGCCGCTGTTGAGCGCCTTGTCCGACTGGGTGCTGAAGGCGCCGGCGAGGCCGAAGGTGCCGAGTTTGCGGCCGCCCAGTTCGGCGCCGAGTGCCGGGACCGCGTCCTCGAATACCGGCACACCCATTTCCGCGGCGAAACTGATCAGCGCGGCCATATCCCCGGCGAAGCCGCGCATGTGCACGACCATGATGGCCTTGACCTGCGGGGTCCACCGGCTGCGTAGGTCGGCCACGTCCAAGTGGAGGTTTTCGTCCACGTCGACCAGGAATGGCGTGCAACCGGCGAGGATGATGGCGCTCGGCGTCGCGGCGAAAGTGAAACCGGGACAAGCGATCAGGCTGCCGGGTTCGATGCCCGCGGCCATGATGGCCAGCGCCAAGGCCGTGGTGCCGCTCGACGTGGCCAATGCGTGTTTGCAGTCGAAATAGCGGCACAGTTCCGCTTCGAACTGGCCGCACTCGGTCTCGTGCGCGGGCCGGTAGTCGTACCTGAAGTAGAGGTGGCTGCGGATCGCTCGCAGCGCCGCCTCCTCATCTTCGGGGTGGACGCACACCGCACCGCGGTCGTAAGTCGGCCAAGGTTCCAATCGAACGGGATTTCCCCCGTCGAGGGCGAGTTGTGTATCGGCGGCATTCCGCGCGCCGGTCAACTGCCGATTTGCCGCCGAATGGTCGACTTCGTTGTCCGCCATTGTATTTCCCTGCCCAACTACCCGTAAAACTCGGCGAGCTACTGCTCGCATCGCCCGCCGCGCTCCTCCGAAACGCGGCAGGACGTTTCGGGCAAACGGTACACCGAGATTTCATTCCGGATACCCGAAATCGATTGCTCGGCAATGACATCGGATCTTGGGGCTTGCCCGAGATCAACTTGTCCGGTTGGCCAAATATGGCCCCTTGGTGGGTGCGATGTTGATCGATAGCGATCGATTCGGGATTCAGGTTTGTGTATTCGATCGGCGCGTAGGCCCGTTCGGTGGTCGAACGTGGTGACCTACGCGCCGACCGCTGCCGAGAAACGTTCAGCACGGCTGTGGTGCGAGCATTCCCCTCCGACGATCGCGATCCAGCCGGGCGGGGTCAGGACCAGTCTTGGAAGATGACCAGTTCGGGGCCGGGGGCGAGCAGGAGGTCGACTTTGCCGTTGGGGCGGTTGGCGGCTTCACCGATGACCTCGCGCAGGGAGGCGTAGACGAAGCCTTCGTCCTGGTCCAGGTTCGAGTCGGACTCGACGCCGACGCTGATGTTGCTTTTCGGGACGGTCTGGTTGATCAGGGCCGGGATCGGGCCGTTGGCCAGGGCCTGGGTTTCGCCGGGGGAGAGCTGGACGCCGTAGAGGCCCTCGTCGGGGGCGGCGATCGGGACGGCGGCCGAGGCGGTCCCGGCACCGATCACGGTGGCGGCGACCGCACCGGTAGCGGCGGTGGTGGCGGCGAGGACGATGGTTCGAACATTCATGCGGAACTCACTTTCCTGGCGGGGACTGGATTGATGTGCAGAGGCTCTTATTGGCCTGCATCAATGAAACCTCCAGCAACCATTCCGCTAATAGTGAGGTGCGGGCTAACGTTGAATCCGAAACTTGTCGATCAGCGACAACGGAGGCTGCGATGGGCGACCTGGCCGAGCAAGCGTTGCGGAAGCTCGTCGGGGAGTTGAGTGCGGATCTGGACCGGCTCGGTCCACTGGTAGCGCCGATCCCGCCCGGGTCCACCCACCTAGCGGCGCTGCCCCAAGACGAAAGATCCGGCTACCTGCGCAAGATGGCCACTTCGACGCTACGGTCGCTGGCCGAGAAACGTCCGCTCTCGGTCGAAGAGCTGGATTTGGCGCGGCAGCTCGGCGCCGACCGCGCCGAACAGGGCGTGCCTCTAGAGGCGTTGCACGAGGGCATGCATGTCGGCACTGCCGTGGCGCTGTCGGCCCTTGTCGAGTATTTGCGCAAGGCGGGCTCTGATCCGAACGCGCTCGTCGATCTGGTCATCGAACTGAACGAGTTGGCTATCGAGCAGGAACACCAAGCCACCCGGGCGCATCGAGCCACCGAATTGCGGTTGGCCCGCACCGATCGTGACCAACGCAATCAGCTGCTTCGTCAGCTCATGCTCGGTGAGGCCGATCTCGACCTCGACGAGCTGCGTCGAGTCGGGCTGGATCCTGCGGGTCGCGCGCACTGTCTGGTTACCGCCGAATATGGAGTGCAGACCGCGCAGCGGCTCGAACCGCGGCTCGCCGGGCGCGGCGGATTGTTCGGGCTGGTCAACGGGATGCTCTGCGGGGTGGTCGCCAGTCTGCCGCCGGCCGAGGTCGTCGGCGCAACGCTGGTGGTGGCCAGTCCGGCGTGCGCGGTGGCAGAGCTGCCTGGGACATACGGACTGTGCAGCGCGGCACGCGACACCGGACTGCGTCTCGGCTTGCAGGGACTCGTGCAGCTCGGCGATCTGGCCGCCGATGTCACCCTCGACATTGCCCGGCAGGCCGCGCCTGAGCTCGACCGGCTGATTGCCGCGCCACTGCTGGACGCGTTGTCGACCGACGACAGATTCCACCGGGAGCTGGTCGCTACCGCACTCACCTATCTCGATCACGACAACCGGCTCGACGCCGCCGCGAGTGCGCTGCACGTGCACAGCAACACCGTCAAATATCGGCTGCGCCGACTGCGTGAACTGACCGGGATGTCACTCGAGCCACCGCCTGGGCCGGGGGCCGTCCAGTACACCCTGCGCTGGTGGTGGGCGCTGCGCAGCTGGCAGTACGACAACGGGTAGCGATGTCGTGTCGAGCGCGGATGGCCGTCGGATTCGCGTAGCGTGAGCCTGTGACCACGTGTAATGCGCACGATTGCCCGGGTTTCACAGTCGAGTCGGCCTGTTAGGCCGGGCGGTGGCTGCCGAGAGGGCTCGTCTCGCCGGTCTGCTGACTGTCGTCGGTCTGGTGCTCGGGGTGTGTGGTTGTTCGGATCATCCCTTCGCGCCGAAAGACGGACGACCGCCGCGGTCAACGCTTCCTGCGGCGGAGGCGGTGGTCACGGCCTCGCCGCAAGGGTTGCGACTGCGTGGTGCGCCGTGGTGGCCCGCCGGGTTCAACGCACCACAGTTGGCGACGAACTGGTCGGTGAACTTCGGGTGTGGCGCGCAGACCGACCTGGACAGCTACTTCGGTGCGCTGCCTGCCAATTCGTTGACCCGCTTCAACCTGTTCCAAGCGTTGGCGATCAACAAGCGGACCGGCGCAGTGGACTTCAGCGCGGCGGACGCGGTGTTCGCCGCGGCCGAGAAGTACCGGCAGGTCGTGTTGCCGGTGCTGTCACCGCAGGACGGTGGTTGTGCGGATGAGCAGTTCAAACAGCGGCAGTGGTACGTCAACGGTTGGACCACCGTCCGTCCGGTCCCCGGGCGGGCCGTGATGAGCTTCCGTGACTGGACCAAGGCCGCCGTGGATCGGTGGAAGAGTGTTCCGGTACTCGCCGGATGGGAACTCGTCGGCGAACCGGAGCCCAGCAATTGCACCGGAAATCACTGCGATCTGCCCGCCCGAACCTGCCCGCCGGACGCGGCGGCGGTGCTGCGCAAGTTCATGGATGACGCGGGAACCATTGTGCGCGAACTGGATCCGCACCGGTTGATCTTCGCCGGGTATGCGGGCGGCGGCCAGTGTGGCACCCAGGGCGATGAGTTCCGCACGGTCAGCGCGTCCCCGCAGATCGATGTGGTCGAGTACCACGACTACACCCGTGACTCGCTGCCCGGAGATCAGTGGAACGGCTTGGGTGTTCGGCTGCGCCAGGCGGCCCAACTGGGAAAACCATTGCTGGTGGCCGAGATCGGCGAAGAGGCCGGATCCTGCGGCAGTCTCGAAGACCGCCGCGCGCACCTGGACGCGAAGTTCGTCGCGCAACGCGCGGCCGGGTCGGCGGGGGCGCTGATCTGGGCATTCGTGCCCGACCCGCGACCCGATCAGTGCACCTTCGACGTCGGTCCCGATGATCCGCTCTGGTCGTTGGCCGCCGAGCGAACCACCGTGGGTTGAGCGCTCAGTCCGCGCCGAGTACCCGGTAGACGCGCCACTCCGGCTGACCCGCACCGTCATTGGGCACCTCGAGCACCAATGTCGCGATGCCGCTGCCGTTCTCGTAGATGGTGGGATAGCGTCGATTCACCGCGTCCGAGGTGCCGCGTCCCTTGTTCGGCACGGCGAGAATGTATTTCACGCCGCGTTCGGCGGGCCGGTTGAGGACCCGGACGAAATCGCGATCCGAGGGCACCACGAATTGGTCGGGCCGGTGCGATGCGACGACAACGGCGAAGCCGTACACGGTATCCATCAGCACCGCACCGCGCGGCAGGTCCATGGCGTCGAGGTAGTTCGCCAGCCGTCGCTCGGTCGCGAACGTGGCGGCGATCCGGCGTTCGTCGGCCCGGCGCTCGGACGCGTTGTCCGGATCCGGGAACAGCACCGCGCCCAGCGAGTACTCCTGCACGGAGATGGCATGGCTCGACATTCCCCACGCCGTCAACGGAATCGCGCCGGTCAGCAGTACGAGGGTCAGCGCCATGCCGACGGCCGGTGTGCCCCAGCCCACTCGGACGCGGTGTTTGCCGGAGATCGGTTCCGGTTCCGGTGCGGCGGTCGCGGCGTGCCTGCCGGGCCTGCGGCTCGGCGGAAATCCCCGCACGGGTGCCACCTGCAGTGCCAAGACGGCGGCAAGCGGTATCGCCGCCACATAGAACCGCAGGAATGCGAAGGTCGAGCCGCTCGCGTAGCTGAAAGCCTGGAAGGCCAGCACCGAACCGCACAGCAGAATCGGCACCACCACTTGCGCGTCGCGCCTGCGCACCGCGAGCGCACCGACGGTCGGAACGAGCAGCGGCAGTAGTGGTCCGAGGATGAGCGTCGCGGCGGTCGAGTACTCCAGTGCCGCAGTGGTTTCGGTCGCCGAAGAACTCGACTGCTGCAGGATCGACGAATTTCCGTACTGCGAACTGAACTGCTGGAACGCCTGCCCGGTGATCAACCAGCTGGTCGCCGCCCACACCACGAACGCGGCCGCCACCGGTAGCACGACGAGGATGAAATCCATAACGGCGCAATGCCATCGGTGGCTCTCGCCGCGACTACGCCGATAGGTGCCTACGAAGACCAGCGCGCCCGCGGCGGCCGCGGGTGCCAGTGCGTCGTACCGGGTCAGGTAGGCGAGCCCGAGCGCGATACCGCACGCCGTCAGGTCGTTCGCGTCGTCGGTGCGCATCCACCGGATGAGCCTGCGTATCGCCCAGCACAGGCAGAACAGGAACGGCGCCTCGCTCATCCCGTTCGCGCCGTAGAACACCACCATCGGGTTGATCGCGAACAGCAGCGCGACGCCACCGCTGAGCCACAGCGGCGCACCGCGATCGGTGCCGATGCCGAACACCATCACCACCGCACCTGCCATGAACAACGCCGACATCAGCACACCGGACAGTCCCCAGACCGTGATGCCCGGAAACCATTGCGCGAGTGCGACCATCGGCAACTGGGCCAGCGACGTCAACGGCGTGAAGACGAATCCGATCGCCGACAGATGTGGATCCCGGCTGAACAGCGTTGCCTGGGTGGCGGATACCCGGCTGAGCGCGTCGCCCATCAGGAAACCGTTGCCCGCGCTCAACCAGGTGCCCGCGGCCAGGTACAGCAGCGTCGACGCGACGAAGATCCAGCGTGATCTCACTCGCTGTCCTCCTTGGTGCCGAGGCCGTGAAAGGTCTTCTCCCAGTAGGACGGATTGCGCACCAGCTGGTAGCAGCCCTTGGCCGCGGCGATGCTCATCAGCAGCCAGTACAGCGGCACGGTCAGGCAGGCGACCAGCAGGTCGGATCGGTTGTTCTCCCGGCAGGCAAGCAGATTCATGTAGATGGTCGCCCCGTTGCCGATGATCATCGCGATCAGCGAGGGGAAGTAGACGTAGGCGGGGAAGAGTTGGCCGATCACCGCGGGCTGGCCGAGAATCCAGGACAGTGTGATGAACCAGAAGACCAGATTCAGGCAGGCGATGATCGGGGTGCCCGCGAGGATCAGCGTGAATCGGATGAAGCTGACCGTGCCGATGCTGCGCCACAACCGGATCGGCCGCCGGGTGTGCACCAGCCAGGTCTGCAGATAGCCCTTGTACCAGCGGGACCGCTGCCGCACCCAGTTGATCGGATCCGGATTGGCCTCTTCCAGGGTGGTCGAGTCGATCACCGCGGTCCGATAGCCCGATACCGCGATGCGGACACCGAGATCGGCATCCTCGGTGACGTTGTACGGATCCCAAGCGCCGATATCGGTCACCACATCGCGCTTGAAGTGATTCGAGGTGCCGCCCAACGGAATCGGCGCTTTGCTGCGCATGAGCCCGGGTAACAGGAAGCCGAACCACAGCCCGTAGTCGGCGGTGAACCAGGCGGTGAGCAGATTCTGGCGCCCGTTGTGGAAGGCGAGCTTGGCCTGGATGCAGACCACGTCGGGTGGCAGATCCGCGAAAGCCGCCACCACGCGGCGCAATTGGAGCGGATCGGGGATGTCCTCGGCGTCGTAGATGGTGACGATATCGCCGGTGGCCTGATGCAGGCCGTAGTTGCAGGCCTTGGGCTTGGTGCGCGGTTGTGCTTCCGGCACAAGGACAATGGTGACGTGGTCGACGCTGTCCAGGGTGCCGATGCCGGCGCGCCGGGCCGCCTCGATGGTGGGGGAGTCGTCCTCCTCCAGCAACAGCAGCACCTGCAGGCGGTCCTTGGGATAGTCGAGCGCCGTCATCGCGCCGATCAGATCGCCGACCACCTCGGGTTCGCCATAGGCCGGAACGAGAATCGTGTACGGCGGCAGTTCCGCATCGGTCAAGGCCAGCGCGCGTTCATCGCTGACGGTCATGATCGCGTCCCTGGCCATGCCGCGTTGGAAGATCAGTATTCGATCGCCCATCGCGGTGAGGTAGCCGAGGGTGCACAGGGCGACGAGCACGGTGCAGGTGCCCATCGGGAAGAACACCGCGCACACCGCGATCAGCAGCACCAGGCCCAGCGCGGTATTGCGTTGCCACGGTAGGAAAGCCACCGAGGCGGACGCCATCGGGTCGGATTCGCGCAGGCCGTGCACGGCGGAATGCAGTGCACGGGCACTGGCCGACCCTGGTTCGGGGGCGCGGGCCGTCGTCACTTCGCCTCGGTTCCGGCCACGATGGCCCGTGCGACGGAGAGCAGCATGTCCCGGTCCTTGTGCTCGGCATCGGAGTCGACGTCCTCGGATTCGGAGTCCAGCACCACGGCTTTCCCGCGCAGGAACTGATGCAGGAAGTTCTCGAAGATGCCGAGCATCGAGGGCTGCGGCGGCGGGAACGCGGCATCGGACTCGTGGTTGTCGGCCGCGATCAGGCTGATCCGCTCCGAACCGTCGGTGCCGCTCCAATTCCAGGTCAGCCACGTCCAACTGAGCAGCCGTCGATCGTCGAGCACGGTGTTCAATCGGGCGGTGATGCCGTGGCCGAGATCGATTCGGGTCGGCGGGCTGATCCGTGGTTGGGGCATGTTGTAGAGCACGAACTCCGGGTACCGATCGATCGCGTACTGGTCCTTGGCGCGCACCGTGTCGATGACGAGGCGGCGACGGCGAGATTCGTTGTCCCACAGCGGGTTGGGTTCCTCGGCGCGCAGCAGCTGCCTGGTCATCGAGGTGCCCTGGCCGAAGTAGTTCTGCGCCCAGGGATATTGCCGTTCGCTGAGTTGGTCCCAGCCGGGTGGCACGGTATGCGGCTGTGCGACAACGAGTCCGGGCCGTTCCGGAAAGGTGCGGTCGTAGTCCGGTGGAATCGGAATGATCATGATCAGAATCGCGGCGACGGCCACCGTACCGGCGGCGGCCCAGGCCTGCGGCGCGGTGAGGGGGTCCAGATCGCGGTCCAGCGGGGTGAGTGAAATACCGCGGCGGCGACGCCAGTCCACGTACATCACCGCCGCGACGACCAGCACCGCGACCACCGACGGAACCGCCTGATAGACGAGTACGCGCGCCGTCGGGAACCAGATCCGCAGCACTACGAGCACCGCACAACCCACGGCGAACGCCAGCCCCGCGCCGACCCAGGCGCGGGTTCTGGTGCGGCCCACCGCGATCGCGGCGGCGAACGCGGCGAACAGCAGCATCGTCGCGCCTGCCGAGACGCTGCCGCCGCCGACGATGACGCGCATGGCCCGGTACGGCGGCGGGAACGCGGCGAGCAGCAGCAGCCAGCACGGCCAGTACCGAGTAGTGGGGCGCAGGCCGAACAACAGAATGCAGGCGGAGACGACGAACAGCCAGGCTGCCAGCAGGTCCAGGTGCAACATCTCGTACAGATAGCGATAGCGCGGTGTCAGCAAACCCAGTGTGCAGGCGGACAATCCGAGCCCGATCACGCCGACGATCAGATCGGTCTGCCGGTCGTGAATGGGCAGTTCCGGCCCGCGGCGCAGGGTGATGCCGATCGCGGAGAAGATCGCGAGCACCGGCAGGACGAAGACGAACCCGATGCTCGACCCGGTCCACGTGTCGTGCACCAGCCGGACCCAGGTGGTCCAGAACGCGGCGGCGGTGGCCAGCAGGATCAGCACCAGGCGCGCCGCGATTCTGGTGACGGTCCCGCGGGCGTGTCCGCGTACTGCCGAGTCGGCGGACATCTACCGCCTGCCGCGCCGCACCAGTACGACCAGCCCGGCCAGCACCCCGAGTAGCACCACGGCGGCGCCAGCTCCGGTGAGAATCTTTGCCAGGGAGGTCATTTCGGAGCTGTCGGTGGTCGTCGGCGCGGCGGTGGCGGGGTCGAGGAACTCCGGCTGCCGGTCTCCGGCCTGGAACAAGACCGCGCCGTGCAGGCGGGACCAGCGGTTCAGATCGGCGTTCAGCCAGCCGAGTACCCGGTCCAGATGCTCGGGGGTGTCACTCGATGAACCGACGACGACGGTCCGCCCACCGGACCAGGTGCTTTGCAACGACGCGAACGGCGTCTTCGGATCGGTGGTGATCCTGGTGATCGTCTTCCCGTCCTCGCCGGTCAAGGCCAGGCCCGCGTCGGTCTGTCGGAGCGGCAGCGAAATCGCCTCCGGTACATCGCCGTTCGCCGCGATCAGCACCGCCGGTGACTTGCCGGCGACGGCCTGATCGAAGGTCACCAGCTCCGGGCGCAGTGGGATGGTGGTCAGTCGCTGCAGTCCGGTCAGGACGGTCACCGCACGCACGGTGTCCGCGAAACCCGGTGTCCGTAAGCCGATTTGCACGTCCGGCAGCAGGGCCTGCGGCAGCGCGCCGAAGCCGCCGGGGATCGGCGGTGTCGCGGTGGCGCTGGTCACCTCGCTGCTCGGATCGATCGTCAGCGTCAGCGGCGCTTCCAGGCCGCAGCCGTGAGTGAGCCCTGCCTGCTGGTACGTGACCGACAAGGTGGTGAAGCGACCGAGGGTGGCGTTCGGGATGGAGATCCACCGGTCGATCCGGCCCGAGCCGTCCACCGGCCAACTGTCGATATAGGTCGTACCCGCGCTCACCGTGAGCTGACCGTTCAAGGTGTCCGGGAGCGGGGTGTAGCTGCCACGCAACCGAACTCGCACGTCCTTGGCGGGCCGCCCGAGCCGCGACTGGTCGATGCCCACATCCACGCGCACCGGGCCGATCGCCGTCGAGCTGAGCTGGGTCTGACCGAGCGCGCCGAGAGTCGTACTGTCCGGCGCGAGTTGCGGCGCGGGCGGCAGTGCCACCGCGGTCGCGGCCGAGGAGATCGCCACCTTGGCCAGATCGCTGACCAGCAGCCGCATCTGGTCCGGCAGGGTCTTCTCGTTGCCGTTGATGGTGAGCACCGGCGTCGGCCCGCCCGCCAAACGCAGGCCGAAGTCCGCCGATTCGCCGATCACCACTTGCCGCTCCAGAAAGCCCGGCGGATGATCGGGCACCGCCGCGCCCGGCTGCACCGGCCGGACATCCACCGCCACTTGCTGATTCCCGTACCGGGCGATCACCGCGGTGGTCAGCGACATCGCCGCGGCGCTCTCCACCTTCTTCGGCTCGGCGGGCAAATACACCGTCAGCTTCTGCAGCACCGGCGGCAGGAAGTCCGCCACCGTCGCGGGCTGCTGCTCCTCACCGCTGTAGATGACGCCGGCCTCGACCATCGTCAACGGCCGCCCCAGCCAGTCGGTGACACACGCACCCGCCTCGGAGATCAGCGAGGAGGTGACCGTCACCGAGATCGCGTTATCGATAACCTCGGCCCCGCCCAGCGACAACCGGATCGGTGCCCGCGGCACCAACGGCAGCTCGACCCGATCGATCAGCCGCTCACCCGAATGCACTTCCAGCGACCCCCGCGCCACATGCGGCGGCAGTTGAATCGTGCCCACCAGCGCGGTCGGCACCAGACCGGGCAGCAGCGGGATATTCACCGAAACCTGATGCTCGGCCCCAGGAAATGTCATCGACGTACCAAGCCCGAGCGCAGGCAGCCCAAGCGGCACATCACCAGGCTCGGCCGTCGCGATCGGCACCCCCGACAGCGCCAACGCCGTAGCAACCAGCGCAACCAACCGCCGCCAACCCGGTAGTCGCCGCGCTGTCACGCCGGAGTGTGCACGCAAGGTCATGAGCGGTCTCCCTGCTGTCAACCGCGGCAAACAACCCAGCCAACACCGGCCAGCACCGCGCGAGCGAATCCTCGACCTACCGCTCGGATTCTAGGTCGGACCTGCACAGTCATGTTTACGACATGCCAAAAGTGGGCGTTAATTCGCCATCCGGCAACTATGTGGCGTTGAGTCTGCTTGCTACCTCGCCGAGGCCGTCGGCGATGGCCTTGCGCTGGTCGGGGGTCAGTACGTCGATCAGTAGTTCGCGGACTACTGCGACGTGGCCGGGGGCTGCGGCTTCGAGTTTGCGGAGGCCGGTGGGGGTGAGGGTGGCGATGATGCCGCGGGGGTCGCCGGGGGCGGGGCTGCGGCGGACGAAGCCGGCCTTGGCGAGTTGGTCGATCTGGTAGGTGAGGCCGCTCTTGGAGGCGAAGAGGGCTGCGGAGAGTTCGGTCATCCGGAGTTCGTTGCCCGGGGCCCTGGCCAGTCGGACCAGGACCTCGTACTGGGCGTGCGACAGGTGGGCTTCGTCCTTGAGCTGCTGTTCGATGCGACGGTTCAGCAGTGCGGTCGCGGCGAGGAAAGCTTCCCAGGCGCGCATTTCTTCGTCGTCCAGCCAGCGTGGCTCGGCCATCCGCTCACCTCTCATGGTTGTTCAAATTCGAACAATAACCTACCATCGGAGATAGATGTTCAAATTTGAACTACACGGAAGGGTTGAGAGCGATGCGAATGCCCGTTGTCTACCTGTCGCACGGCGCTCCGCCGCTGGCCGATGACGCGGTCTGGCCGGGCCAGTTGGCCGCATGGTCCGCGGAGCTGCCGAAACCCGAAGCGGTGCTGATGATTTCGGCGCACTGGGAGGACGCGCCGCTGACCATCGGTGCGACCACCACGGTTCCGCTGATCTACGACTTCTGGGGCTTCCCGCAGCACTACTACGGGGTGACCTATGCCGCGCCGGGTGCGCCGGAACTGGCCGAGGATGTGCGTGGATTACTGCGCGGACCTGGGATGTCGGTGCACGACGCGCCCGATCGGGGACTCGACCACGGCGCGTACGTGCCCCTGGTCGAGATGTATCCGAACGCCGACGTGCCGGTGCTGCAGATGTCGATGCCGACCCTGGACCCGACCGGTCTGCTGGAGATCGGCCGCAAACTCGCACCGTTGCGCGACCAGGGTGTGCTGATCGTCGGCAGTGGCTTTTTCACGCACAACCTGCGGGCAATGAACGATGACGGCTCGGTGCACCCGGTGATGGCCGAGTTCGACGAGTGGGGCCACCGCGCGCTGGACGCCGGCGATGTCGACGCCCTGCTCGACTTCGAACACAAAGCTCCCGCAGCGCAATTGGCGCATCCGCGGACCGAACACTTCGCGCCGCTGTTCGTTTCACTCGGCGCCGCCGGCACCGACCTGGCCACGCAACGCAGCGTGATCGACGGCTTCTGGCTCGGCCTGGCCAAACGCTCCATCCAATTTGGTTGAATCCGTTCGACCGCACCCACCGAAAGGAACACCAGATGAGTTACACCGCAACAACTTCGCGCACCGATACCACCGATGCTCCGATCGAGACGACAGGGCATGCCGCTACTCCGCATGCCTACGACGCCGGACTCCTGCTGCTGCGCATCGCGGTCGGGCTGACCATGGCCGCGCACGGCGCCCAGAAGCTGTTCGGCTCGTTCGGTGGCGGCGGCCTGGACGGGACCGCGAAGTTCTTCACCAGCAAGGGATATCCGGCCGGTGAGGCGATGGCCTTCGTTGCCGGTGTGACCGAAACCTTCGGCGGGCTCGCGCTCGCGATCGGCCTGCTCACCCCGCTGGCGGGTGCCGCGGTGGTCGGCACGCTGCTCAACGCACTCGCGGTCAAGGGCACGGGAGCGTTCTTCGCGCCCAAGGGCATCGAGTACGAACTGATCCTCACCGCGGCCGCCGCCGCGATCACCCTGACCGGGCCCGGACGCTACGCCGTCGATCGCTTCGTGCCCGTATTGCGCTCGCACCGTCTGGTTTACGGCCTCGCCGCGATCGTGCTCGCGGTGCTCGCCGCCGGTGCCGTCCTGGTGGTGCGCACCTAAATCGCCAGGTCCAGGTGACTTTCCCCCGATCGGGGGAGGCATAAGTCCGACTCTCGGGCGACGTGGACGGCTACGGATACTCCGTACCGTCGAAGGCCCTTGGCAGGTTCGATTGTCCGCGATCCGAGCGGATTCGCCCTGTCCGCCAGCGTCGTTCGCCAGGAGGATTGTGTGTTTTCCGCCGTCGTGTCGGCTTTTCGGGCTCCGGACTTACGGCGGAAGATTCTCTGCACCTTGGGCTTGCTCACGCTGTATCGGCTCGGTGCGACACTGCCGTCACCCGGTGTCGATTTCCGGTCTGTTCGCGCGTGCATCGCGATTGCGTCCGGTGGTGAATCCGCGGGTATCTACCAGCTGATCAACCTGTTCTCCGGCGGCGCGATGCTGCATCTTTCGGTATTCGCGATCGGGATCACGCCGTACATCACCGCTGGCATCATCATTCAGCTGCTGACCGTGGTGATTCCGCGGTTCGAGGAACTGCGCAAGGAGGGCCAGACCGGCCAGGCGAAGATCACGCAGTACACCCGCTATCTTTCGCTGGCGCTCGCGGTGTTGCAGGCCTCGACGCTGGTGGCGCTGGCCGCGCGGGGGCAGCTTCTGCGCGGGTGTCCCGAGCACATCCTGTCCGACACCTCGCTGTTCGGCATGATCATCATCGTGCTGGTGCTGACCGCGGGCGCGGCGCTGGTCATGTGGTTCGGCGAGTTGATCACCGAGCGCGGCATCGGGAACGGGATGTCGCTGCTGATCTTCACCGGTATCGCGGCGCAGATCCCGAGTCAGGGTAGGTCGATTCTGGACAGCAAGGGCGCGTTGATCTTCGCTGCCGTGTGCGTCGCGGTGTTTCTGCTGATCATCGCCGTGATTTTTGTCGAGCAGGGGCAGCGCCGGATACCGGTGCAGTACGCCAAGCGGGTCGTCGGCCGGAAGATGTATGGCGGTTCGTCGACGTATCTGCCGTTGAAGGTCAATCAGGCCGGAGTCATTCCGGTGATCTTCGCGTCCTCGCTGCTGTATCTGCCGCAGTTGCTCGCGCAGCTCACCCAACATAGTTCGGGCCCACAATCCAAGTGGCAGGAGCTGATTCAGAAGTACCTGGTCAATCCGGGCAGCCCGGTGTACGTCGCGATCTATTTCACGATGATCGTGTTCTTCACCTACTTCTACGTGGCGGTCACCTTCAACCCGCAAGAACGCGCCGACGAGATGCGGAAGTTCGGCGGGTTCCTGCCCGGCTTCCGGCCGGGCAAGCCGACGGCGGACTACCTGAATCACGTGCTCAGCCGGATCACCCTGCCCGGCGCCGCCTATCTCGGTGCCGTGGCAGTACTGCCGAACCTGCTGCTCGGTATCGGATCCTCCGGTACGACGCCGAGTCTTGCGTTCGGCGGCACCTCCGCGCTTATCGTGGTGAGCGTCGGACTGGATACGATCAAACAGCTCGAGAGCCAAGTGATGAACAAAAACTACGAAGGGTTCCTGCGCTGACGATGAATCCACGATCGGACTCGGCGGCGAATCACCCGTTGCGCAAGGTCGCTTCGTCATTCGTCCTCGCTATCACCGCGGCGACGCTGTCGGTGACCGGAGTGCCCAGCGCCTCGGCGAGCAGTGCGGTCGATACACATCAGCCGATCGATTGCGACCGGAATTTCGATCGGTCGCAGACCGACACCGAGTCCACATCACGTTCGACGATTTCGGTATTGCTGGCCGACAATCACGCGGTATTCCGTTCGGGCCTGCGGGCGGCGATCGGCACCCAGCCGGATATCGAATGCGTCGCTGAGGTCGACCACGGCGTCGCCGCGATCCGGGAAATCGAACGACTCCGACCGGATGTCGCGCTGCTCGACCTCGATCTGCCCGGTCTCGACGGTCCGGCCACCATCGACGCGTTCGCGGCACTCGGTGGCGCCACCCGCATCCTCACCCTCACCAGCTCGGGTACCGACGAAAACCTCTACCGCGCACTATGTCTCGGCGCATCCGGGTTTCTCGTGAAGACACTGCCGTCCACGGGCTTGATCTCCGCGGTCCGGATGGCGGCGCGCGGCGACGCACTGATCGATCCCAGCCTGACCCGCCGCCTGGTCACCCGCCTGGCCACCGGGATCGAGCCGTTCCCCGCCGCGCCGGAGGCCGAGACCCTCACCGTGCGTGAGCATCAGGTGCTGATGCTCATCGCGAGGGCGTATACGAACCCCGAGATCGCCGAGGCGCTCGGCGTCGGCGAACAGACCGTGAAGACACATGTTTCGAATGTGCTGGCCAAGTTGGGCGTTCGCGATCGGGTGCACGCGGCCGTCTACGCGCACACCCGTCGCATCGTGCCGCGGGAAGCGCTGTCCGCACCGGATACGTTCCCGCAGTACCACATTAGCGGCGGTTCAGCTCATGGCGTTGCGGGAATGATCGGCGGGACGTAGTCGAACGTCAAGCCGAGCAACCACACGAGCAGCAGGATCACCGGCAGGTGGAAGATGAACTGCAGGAACGTGAATCCGACGAGATCGCGCGCCCGTAGCTTGAGCACCGCGAGCAGCGGCAGCATGAAGAACGGATTAATCAGGGTGGGCAGCGCCTCCGCCACGTTGTAGATCTGCACCGTCCAGCCGAGGTTCATGTGCACGTCGGTCGCCGACTGCATCACGTAAGGCGCTTCGACCAGCCACTTTCCGCCGCCGGACGGGACGAAGATGCCGAGCACCACGGTGTAGACGGCGATCACGATCGCGAAACTGCCGCCGCCGCCGATGCTGGTGAAGAATTCCGCGAGATGGTGCGAAACCGTCAATCCGCCACGGCCTTTCGACTTGGTGAGGATCGCGGCCATGGCGGCGTACAGCGGGAACTGGACCAGAATGCCCGCCGTGGCGGGCACGGCGAGGGTGACCGCCTGCAGGAACTTGCGCGGCGATCCCTGCAGGACCAGGCCGAGGATCAGGAAGACGAGCAGATAGTTGTTCAGGCTGCTGACCACGGTGAGTACCGGCTTGTCGAGCAGCTGAAAGACCAACCAGGCCAACGTCATCAGGCCTGCCAGGATCGGCAGGATGTGGCTGTATTCGAGCCATTCACCGGGCCGGGAGCGCGGCGTCACCTCCTCGGGCTGGTCGTCCAGGTCGACCTCCAGAATCTCGGCGGTCTTGATGGCCTCGCCCTTGGGGGCCGAGAAATACGCGATCACCACGGTCAGCGCCATGAGGATGAGGCACATGAGCAGGGACTGCCAGGTGAAGATGGTGCGCCCGAAGTCGAGCACGCCGGTGATCTTCAGCAGGGCGGGCGGCAGCGAGCCCGCGGTGGCCTGTAGCTGCGCGGCCGAGGACGAAAGGCCAAGAGCCCATACGCCGCCCAGCCCCATGAAGGCCGCCGCGCCGAGTGCGCGATAGTCCACCCGCAGGTCGGTGCGGCGCGCGATCGCCCGGCAGAGCAGGCCGCCGAACACCAAACTCAGGCCCCAGTTCAGGAACGAAATCGACATGGAAAGCAGCGCAACGAAACCCACCGCGCCCGCCGCGGACTTCGGTATGACGGCGAGCCGGTCGATCAGCCGGGCGACCGGCGGGGAGGTGGCGACGACATAGCCGGTGAGCACCACCATCGTCATCTGCAGGGTGAACGCGGTCAGGTCCCAGAAGCCGTCGCCGAACGCGGTGGCCACCGATTTCGGTGACGAGCCGTTGGCGAACGCCGCCAAGGCCACAATGAATACGCCCGCTAATGCGAAGACATACGCGTCGGGAAACCATTTCTCCGTCCACCGTGCGAGCGACTGCGCGATCCGCGCGAGTCCCGTTTCGGCAGGGGCTTCTTCAATCGTGGACGTCATGGAGTTGTTCCTCTACTTTCCCAACGCTGCCCGCACGCGTGTGACGCACCGCACACGGGTTCGGTTGGTCAGTATTGGTGTTCGTCTGCGCGCAGACAAGGGGGAAATGCGCAGGTGTGATCTGCGAAAGTGCAGAAACCGCCGATGGTCTGGGCAGTCGAGGGCTGCATTGATGTCACGGCGGGTGTTGTCGTGTGGCAATCTTGTCCGCGAGATCGGTTGGGATCGTTAGGGAGGTCGGTTCTTTATGGATCCGGTGACGATAGTTGCGACGGCAGTGGCGGTGGGTGCTGCTGCGGGGGTGACAGATACGGCCAAGCAGTCGGTGGCCGATGCGTATGCGGCGTTGAAGAAGCTGCTCGGCAGCCGTTTTCGCGGTGTCGATGTCGGTGCGGTCGAAGACGCGCCGGAGTCGATCGATGCACGTGAAGCGTTGGCCGGCGAGCTCGAAGCGCGTGGTGCTGGTGCGGATGCCGAGTTGCTTGCCGCCGCCGAGGAGTTGATCGGCCTGGCTCGGGCGACGGCAGCCGAGGCCGTAGCGGTGGTCGGTGTGGATCTGGCGCAGTTCGAGGGCGGAGCGCTCCGGATTACCGATGTCGTCTCCTCTGGAGACGGTGTGCGAGTGCGCGACGCTCAGTTGGCCGGGGACATCGATATCTCGAATGTGCGCGCGGGGCAGGGCGAGTCGCCCCACCCTCGATAGGCGCGGTAGCCACCGAATCTGCCGCGCCGACTTCCGGCAACATCTCGGCGTTGTTCGCGCACGTCCAGGCAAGCAATATCACGGTTGCCACCACGATTAATCAGGTCGTAGCGGCGCAGCCGGCCGGCCAGGTGGTGGTGGGGCAGATCCCGCAGCTGCCTCGCTGTTTCGTGCACCGCGCAGAGCTCACCGAGCTACGCGCCGTGCTGCACCGGTCGCGGGTGCCGGTGGCCGTGACCGGGATGCGCGGGGTCGGTAAGACCCAGCTCGCCGCCGCGCTGGCCCGGGACGGAATCGACACCGGGACAGCGCTGGTGGGGTGGATCGACGGGGAGTCGATGGAGACCGCGTGTGCGGGGCTGGCCGAGATCGCCGAACGGTTGGGAGTTGCGGACCCGGAAGGTGATTCGGCGGTGTCGGCGCGACGATTGCGGGATTGTCTTGCGGGCCGCCGTGACTCGGGGTTACTGGTGTTCGACAACGCGGTTGATCCCGATGTGATCCGGTCGCTGCTGCCGACCGGCGGCGGCACTCGTCTGTTGATCACCAGTACCAACCGTGATTTCGCCGCGCTAGGTGAGCCCGTCGACCTCAGCACTTACACCCGACAGGAATCGGTGCGCTTCCTCGCCGAGGCCACGGGGCGGACCGACGTAGCCGCCGCCGATCTGGTCGCAGCCGCACTCGGCGACCTGCCATTGGCGCTGTCGGTTGCTGCCGCGACCATCGTCGGTCGGCGTATCGACTACGCCCGCTACCAAGAGCTGCTGGCGGAGCGGTCGCTGCCGAATATTTTGGAGCGCAAGGCCGGTCACGACTACCCGCTGTCGGTAGTGCAGGCAATTCTGCTTTCGGTGGACATCGTCGAGACCTGTATCGAGGATCCCGACCGGAACGCGGTGACATGTTGGCTGCTGGCCGTGATGTCGATGCTCTCCCCCGCGGGCGTGCGGCGTTCGATCCTGCCCGATCTGGGCGGCCGTCTCGATGAAGGGTTGGAGCGGTGTGTGACCGGGTCGCTGCTGTCGTGGTCGACGTCGGGTGACACGGTGATCATGCATCGACTGGTCGCCCGGGTGCTGCGGGAGCGCGCTCAATCCGACGGTGTGTCAGGCGATCTCGTCACTGCCGCGCTCAAGGTAGTCGGGCCCTGGCTGGTCGATCGAAGTCAGGCATGGGCTCACCGTGAGCGAGGTTTCCATGTTGTGGACCAGATCGATGCGATCTGGAACACCGGTCTGCCCGAGGCGACGGGCGGCGATCTACTTCAGCGGGTATTCATGACGCGGAAATGGGCCGTCGTCCAATTAACCGAAGCGGCGGATATCGCCCGAGCATCGGCCCTCGGGCAGGACTTCCTCAACGACTGTGAACGTCTCCTTGGCCCGCTTCATCCGGCCACCCTCGTCTCTCGCGACAGCCTCGCTCACGTCCATGAGTCGGCGGGCCGACTCGGCGAGGCCATCCCTCTGTACGAATCCGCCCTCGCAGACTGCGAGAGAGTCTTCGGCACAGACCACCTCGCCACCCTCATGTCCCGCAACAACCTTGCTTGCGCCTACACATCGGCGGAGCAACCCGCCAAGGCGATTCCCTTGCACGAGACCACTCTCACCGACTACGAGAGGATCTTTGGCCCCGACTACCCCCACATTCTCACCTCTCGCAACAACCTCGCGTGCGCCTACAGATCGGCGGGGCGACTCGACAAGGTAATACCGCTGCTCGAAACCAACCTTGTCGAGTGCGAGCGAGTGGTCGGCCCGAACCACTCCGCCACGTTGACCTGTCGCAACGACCTGGCCGCCGCCTATCTATCGGCGAGGCAACTCGACAAGGCGATTCCTCTGCTCGATGCCACGCTGGCCGCCCGGGAAAGGGAGCTCGGCGCGGATCACCCCGACACGCTTCTTTCCTGCGGTAATCTCGCTAGTGCGTATCAGGCGGCAGGTCAATTCGACAGGGCCAAGCCGCTTTTCGCGGCGACCCTGGCCGCGCGTGAGCGGGTGCTCGGTCCGGATCACCCCGACACGCTTCTTTCCCGCGGTAATCTCGCTAGTGCGTATCAGGCGGCAGGTCAATTCGACAGGGCCAAGCCGCTTTTCGCGGCGACCCTGGCCGCGCGTGAGCGGGTGCTCGGTCCGGACCATCCCGACACGCTCATTTCCCGCAACAACCTTGCGGGCGTCTATGAATCAGCGGGGCAGCTCGACAAAGCGACTTTTCTTTTCGAAGCCACCCTTGCCGCGCGTGAGCGGGTGCTCGGTCCAGACCATCCCGACACCCTCAGCTCCCGCAACAACCTCGCCGCCGTCTATGGATCATCGGGGCGACTCGACAGAGCCATCTCGCTTTTCGAGACAACGCTGACCGACCGTGAGCGGGTCCTCGGCACGGATCACCCCGACACGCTCAGTTCTCGCAACAACCTCGCTAGCATCTATCAATTGGCAGAGCAATCCGACAGGGCTCGCTCACTTTTCGAGGCCACTCGCACCGACTGCGAGCGGGTGCTCGGCACGGATCATCAACTCACCGTCGGGGTGCGCAACAACCTCCACACTCCCGGAATCACCGTTAGCGAGACAGTCCCCGGCGAAACGTAGTTGGGCATTGTCTTCCGGTCGAGTTGACAGGGAGCGTTCCAATTTGGCGTGGGAATAGCGGATAGAGTCGCCGGGGCGAAGGAGGTCGGGTCGGTGTATTCAGATCGAGGCGGGGTCAGTAGGCGGGCGCTGCTGTGGGCGGCGGTTGGGGTGGGAATCGGAGTAGTCGCCGCACCAGCGGTTGCGTCAGCGCAGGCGGCAGAGAGCGCACAGCGAGCGGGGCTTGCGGAGCAGGCGATTTCGGCACGGCATCTGCGGCCGGTCTGGGGTTTGCCGGGGACGTTGCTCGGTGTGACCGCTTGGCCGCCTTCGCCGTTGGAAGAGGCCTTCGAGGAGTGGAATTACTGGTTTCAGGCCCACCTCGTGGACTGTGCGGTCGATGCCGCACTGCGCGCTCCGGCGGCTGAGCGAACCGACCGGGTTGCCGCGATCATTCGTGGTATTCGCGCGCGCAATCTGACCGGCTGGACGAATCAGTACTACGACGACATGGCCTGGCTGGTGTTGGCGCTGGAACGGGCCGATCGGTTGCTCGGTGTCAAGTTCGCCGACGGAATCCCGGATCTGCGGGCGGCGCTGGATGAGGGCTGGGATCCGGAGGTCGGCGCGATGCGGTGGCGGGTCGGGTCCGACTATTACAACTCGTGCACCAATGGGTCGAGTGGTATCGCGCTGGCTCGGCTCGGGGATGTCTCGCGGGCCACCCGGATCGCTGACTTCCTCGATACTCGGTTGCGTGCCAACGACTCTGGTCTGATCGTCGATGGTGTCCATGAACCGGGGGCCAGTGTCGAGTCTGCCGTCTATAGCTATAACCAGGGCGTGACGATCGGGCTGGAAGCCGAATTGGCAACGCGCACAGATGCTCCCGAGTATCGCCGCCGGGCGGCCGCGCTGATCGCCGCGACCGGTAGCCGAATGACCAAGAATGGCGTCATAGTCGGCGCCGGAGGTGGCGACGGCGGGCTCTTCATGGGCATCCTCGCTCGCTACCTCGCGCTGGCCGCAATCACGTTGCGCGACAACACCGCTGCGCGCATCGTGCATGCCTCCGCTCAGTCGGCCTGGGCGCATCGCGTCGACGTGAACGGTCTCCCGCTGTTCAGCGCGGACTGGTCCGAGCAGGCGCGAGTGCCCGACCAACCGGAAACCCCGCTGCATCTGTCGAACGGCAGAACGGCCGCCTCGGCAAACCCCGCTCGCGATCTATCGGTCCAATTGAGTGGCTGGATGCTGCTAGAGGCCGACTACCAACTCACCGCCGCCGGATTCTAGCGACATCACCTGCCCGTAGGGTCGGGCCGGTGGAACTGCGTCAACTCCGGTATTTCGTGACCGTCGCCGAGGAGCTGCACTTCGGGCGGGCGGCCGAGCGGCTGCATATCGTGCAGTCCGCGGTGAGTCAGCAGGTTCGTCAGCTGGAACGTGAGTTGGGTGTCGAACTGTTCGATCGGTCGCCGCGGCGGGTCGTGCTGACGGAAGCGGGCGCGCAGTTCCTGCCGGGTGCGCGGGATGCGCTGGCGGCGGCCGCGCGGGCGAAGGCCTCGATCACCGGGTTCGTCGCGGGTAGCACCTTGCGGCTGGGGACCAGCACCGGTCTGGGTGATCATTTGGATCGCATCATGGAACGTCTGGTGCCGCAGGTGCGGGTCGAGACCGTGTCGGCGTCCACCCGCGTCCGTGTCGAGCAGGTGCTGGACGGGCGACTCGATGCCGCGTTCGTTCGGGGTCCGGTCGACCATTCGGGTCTGCGTCGCATTCCGGTGTGGGATGACCCGTTGCTCGTCGCGATCTCGGCGCGGCATCCGCTGGCCGGCGCACCGGAACTCACGCTGGCCGACCTTGCTCCTTATCCGCTGCGGCTCACCGAACGTCGCGCCAACGCGCCGCTGGTCGACCTGGTCATCGACGCCTGTCACGAGGCCGGGTTCGAGCCGGTGCCGGGACCGGTCAGCTCCGCACTGTCCGACACCCTGGCGATGATCGGCTCGGACACCAGCTGGACCGTCGTCTACGCCGCACACGCGCGGCAGCTGCGCAGTACCAGGGTGGTGTTCAGTTCGCTTGCCGCGCCGGGACTTTCGCTGGACACCGCGCTCCTCGTGCGCAGCGAAGCGCCACCGCCGGCCCTGGAGATCCTGCTCGCCGCCTGTGAATTCGACGATCACGATCGGTGATCGCTGCGTGCGCGAACTGGCTCTTGGACAGGCGGTCGATCTGCAGCAGATTTGTCGGTAGGCCCGCTCGACCGGAGCGGGCACCGAGAAAGGAACCGCGATGCCGAACGTCATCGTCCAGCAGCTGCCCAAGACCGATGAAGCCAAGCGCGAGCTGGTGCGGCGGATCACCGACGCGTTCGTCGACGCGTACAAGTCGCCCGCCGAATCGGTGCACGTCTGGATCGAGGAGTACCCGGCCGACGGATACGCGGTCGGCGGAAAGTTCATTGCCGACAAGTAGTCGGCCGGCGCGACCAGGCCTCGCCGGACGTCAGCGGGGCCGGTCGTCACCGGCGAGCGTGGGCCGCCTGCTTGCTGGGCAACAGCAGCAGATTCAGCAAGGCGGCCGCCGCGGCCATGAGGAGTGTGCCGTCGAAGTAGTGGAAGACCATCGCGCCGAGATAGCTCGGCCCACCCCAGGCATTCACGGTGAAGTTCGGGTCGAGGCCGCCGAGGATCTGCACGCCGATCCGGAACGGGCTGTACACGAGCAAGGCGATCGGCAGGATGCTGAGGAGCAGACGCAATAACGCGGTCGGGTGGGTCAGGATCGAACGCAGCGTGCGCCCGAGTCGTTGTGCGGCAATGGTGCTGACGGGCGCAAGCAGCAGACGGAACGGGTGATGGCCGCGTCGACGTAGGACGACGATGAGGGCAGCAGTGAGCGCGAGCAGCAGGAGATGTGGCCACAATGCGGCCGTACCTTCGACGTGCGTCTCGTGTTCGGGGGACCGGTTGAGATAGCTCGCGCCACCGGCCACGATGCCCGCCGCGAGGGACGTGGCGGCGATGACGAGCAGCGGGCGCGACAGAGTGCTGTCGGCGCGAACGCTGGGTGCCCTGGACTCGGTGCCGTAGGTGTTCATGCCTCAACTTTGGCCCGCTGACCTGGGCGTTGTCGTCATCCCGTGGCCGCGAGATTGGCATCTTCGATGGGCGGAGGCCGCGTGACCCGTCCAACTTGCGGATGATTCGCGCGCTGGACCTCGGGACGATGTGTCGGCACTGCCCGGCCGATTACCGTCTGCGCTATGGCGATTACTTCCTTGCCGCCGGAACAGACCGCGCGGCCGTGGCATCAGCGGCTCACGCTGTTCCGGCACCGACCGGGCAATGCCGGGCCGGACGCGATCGATATCGCGATCGCCGTCGGCTGTTTCGCGGTATTCACCCTGCCGCTGCTGGTGGGCATGGTCAGCGGGATCGGTTCGATGCCTGCCATCGCGACGCTCGGCGCCGCGGTGGCCGCACCGCTGCTGGTCCGGCGGCGCTGGCCGCTCGCGGTGCTCATCGTGGTGACGGCGGTGCTGTGCCTCGCCTCGCTACTCGGCGTTCGATTCACGCCGTGGGTGAGCAATACCGGTCCCGCCTTCGGCGTCGCGGTCCTCACACTCGCTGACCTGCGATCGCGTCGCGATTCATTACTCGCCACCGGTGCCGCGCTGGTAGCGATCTGCGTCGCCGCGTTGCTCGGTACGCTTCTGCATCCCGATCAGGAACAGGACTTCGTGCAACTACTGATCGCCATCCCCGCCTGGCTGGCAGGCGACATGATCCGCACCCGGCGTGACTATCGGACCAGCATCGCCGCGCAGCAACGTCATCAGGCGGCGGAGGCGGAACGCCGGATTCGGGCCGAGGAACGGTTGCGAGTGTCGCGCGACGTGCACGACTTGATCTCGCACACTTTGAGCATGGTTGCGGTGCGTTCCGGAGTCGCTCGGCTGCTGCTCGACGAGCAGCCTGGTGAGGCACGTGCGGCACTCGGCGCGATCGAGACGGCCAGCCGTTCCGCGCTGAACGAACTGCGGCGTGTGCTGGCGCAGATCCGCGAACCGGGGCTCGAACCGACGTCGGACGAACCCGGACTCGCCGAGATCGCCGAACTCGTCGACCGGCTGCGCCACGACGGTCTGGTCGTGGAGTATCACGTCGCAGGCGAACCGATCGGCTACCCGGCATTGCTGCAGACCACGGTCTATCGCATTGTGCAGGAGGCGCTCACCAACGTCGTCAAGCACGCGCACACCGCCCGCGCGCGGATCGAGATCTGGCGCGCGCCAGACGAATTGGCCGTGTCCATCACCGATGACGGACCGGTGACCGAGGCCGGGCAACCCGACGGCAGTGGGTCGGGTCTCGGCTTGCTCGGCATGCGCGAACGAGTGTCGTTGTTCGGCGGCCGTTTCGAAGCAGGTCCGCGACCCGAGGGCGGATTCGCCGTCGCCGCGTACTTCCCGATCGATGAGGATCACGATGTCAGCTGAGACTTCCGCCGCCCCGATCCGGGTACTGATCGCCGATGACGAGGCACTCGTACGAGCCGGGTTCCGCGTCCTGGTCGATTCCGCACCGGATCTCACCGTCCTCGGCGAGGCGGGCAACGGCGGCGAAGCGGTCCGGCTCACCCGCCAGCTGCGCCCCGATGTCGTGCTGATGGACATCCGGATGCCGATCATGGATGGCTTGGAGGCGATGCGGCACATCGCAGCGGGCGGCACCGATGGCCCGCATGTGCTGATCGTGACGACCTTCGATCAGGACGAGCACGTCTTCCAGGCATTGCGCAGCGGCGCAAGCGGTTTCATCCTCAAAGACTCACCGCCCGAGGAGCTGCTGCGCGCGATCCGGGTCGTCGCCAACGGTGACGCACTGCTGACGCCGAGCATCACCCGTCGCATGATCAGCGCGTTCGCTCGCCAACCCGCGGCACCGTCAGCGTTGCCCGGCGCATTGGCCGCGCTCACCGACCGTGAGCGAGAAGTCTTCGAGCACATCGCCGCCGGACGATCCAACGCCGAAATCGCGGAAACGCTCTACGTGAGTGTTGCGACCGTCAAAACCCACGTCGGTCGCCTGCTCACCAAACTCGACGCCCGCGACCGCGCCCAATTGGTCGTTCTCGCTTACGAAACCGGCATCGTGGTGCCGGGCAACAGCTGATCAGTCCGGCTTTGCCGGTGTCTGGACGGCGATTTCGTCACCCAGCTCGTAGCCGCCGGAAAGGCGCAGTCCGTCGCCACTCCAAAAGCGGCCCGGGTCATACCAATTGGGGCTGCGGGTGTCCGGCAGCAGGCCCATGGACTGGTAGGTCGCGGCCACGATCTCCGCGCAGTACGCGTTCTCCAGTTCGCGGGCAGCCGCTTTGCGTGACTTGGGGCGCGGGAGGCTCACCCGGCCGCGCAGCCAGCGTCCGGCCAGACCGGCGGTGGAGGGAAAGGGCGTGCCGTCGAGGCGGGCGATGGTGCGCAGCAGGCTGTTTTCCATCTCGCGGGTGGCAGGCAGGTTCAACTGGCGCAGCCAAGCCTGCTGACCGTAGCGGTGCGCCCACACCAGCACGGCATCACGGAGATTGTGCAACTGGACGCCGCGGTGTTCAGTTCCGGACCACATGTCGGTCAGCGAATGACCGAGCTCCGCGTGCCAGATCAGCGCGGGCATGTCGTCGAGCACGACCGACATCCCGACATGGTTCACCGGACTGTTCGTCGTCATCCTGATCGCCCGGTCAGCCGTCGAATGCCCACGGAACAGCCAGATGTCGCCGGTCCTCGTGAGCTCGAGCGCCCGGTCGAGAGTGATGGTCGTACCCGCCATGAGCAGTAGCCTATGCGGTATGAGGTGGTGGAAGGCAGTGGGATTGGCGGGTGCGGCCGGTGTGGTCGCCACCGGTGTGGTGGTCGTGCGCGCTGAGCGCCGCCGTCGCGCGTACACCCCGGATCAGGTCCGCGAACAGTTGCATGTGCGGTTCGCCCAGGCGACTTCGGCGCAGGAGGCCATCGAAACCGCAGCTCCGGACCCGCGCGCGGGCCGTGGCATCCTTGCGCGCCTACGTCGTTTGTTTCGACGCTGACCGCACGGCACAGGTGCTGAACCGGCGCATTCCGCTGCGCACCGACGTTATTCGGTGTTCTGATCGAATAACGCCCGCGGTGCCGAATCGACGGTGCGGCGCGCGGAGGTGCTGAACTCCGAAAGGCAGTGACGACATGCGCGCAGCGGTTTTGGCGACGGTCGGCGAGATCGTGATCGAGGAACGCCCGATACCCGAACCGGGACCGGCCGAGGTGCTGATCAAGGTCAGTGCGGTCGGGGTGTGCGGTTCCGACGTGCACTACTACGAGCACGGCCGGATCGGCGGGCATGTCGTCGAACAACCGCTGGTGCTCGGCCATGAAGCATCCGGCGTGGTGGTCGGGCTCGGTGCCAATGCGCGACGTCATGCTGTCGGACAACGGGTTTCGCTCGAGCCGGGCGTGCCGGACTTCACCTGCGTGCAATGCCGGGCGGGCCGCTACAACCTGTGCCCGGACATGCGGTTCTTCGGCACGCCGCCGATCGATGGCGCGTTCTGCGAATACGTGGTGCTGCACGAGCAATTCGCGCATCCGGTGCCGGATTCGATGACCGACGAGGCGGCCGCGCTACTCGAGCCACTGTCGGTCGGTGTCTGGGCCTGCCGAAAGGGACGCGTGGGCCCGGGCGATCGCGTGCTGGTGAACGGTGCGGGACCGATCGGGCTCGTGTGCGCGCAGACCGCGTTGGCCTTCGGCGCAGCGGAGGTGGTGATCACCGATGTGAACCCGCGGCGGCTGGCGCTGGCCACCGAACTGGGTTGCACGCGAGCGGTGGACGTCGGTGTCACCGAGCTCGCTGCCATCGGGTTCGAGCCGAATGTCCTCGTGGAATGCTCCGGGTATCCGCCCGCGATCGGTGCCGCGATACGCACCGTGGCCAGGGCCGGTCGGGTCGTGCTCGTCGGCATGGGCGGCGACGATGTGCCGTTGCCGCTGCCCTACCTGCAGGAACGGGAGCTGGAGCTGACCGGGACCTTCCGCTACGCCAACACCTGGCCGACCGCGATCGACCTCGCGGCCAGCGGCCGAGTCGACCTCGACAGCTTGGTCACCGGCAAGTTCGGCCTGGATCAGGTGGCGGCGGCATTGACGAGTGCCCGCGTCGACCCCGGCTCGATCAAGCCGATCGTGCAGCCGGGCAACTGAGCCAGACCGACTCGAAACATCATGCCCCGCAACATTTCACCGCGTGCAAGATTTCAGCCCGAGCCAAACGGCAATGCGCATCGGCGAACATCTCTAGAGTCGAGACCGGCCGGAATGCCTCCGGCGACTACGGAAGGGGTAAGGATGTCGAAAACCATCAACTCCGAACGTCTTGCGCGCTGTGCCGTGCTCGCGGCGGTGGCCGGCGCGGCACTGGTGGTCGGTCCGGGCACCGCCGCGGCCGACGATTGGCCGTCGGACGGCGGCGGCGCGCTGTCGGTGTACGAGACGAAGAACTTCGCCGTGCCGAGCGATCCGGACTACTGGAATCCGTTCTCCGACCGCAACCGGCTGAGCTCACCGTTCGGCATCAGCACCCGCATCGTGTGCACCAGCTTCCATGGCGTTCAACAGGACTGCTGGCAGGCCGACAACGACGGCAACCCGCACAAGCTCAACAAGGCCCCACTGGACGTACCGTGGGCCGGTTCCGTCCAAACCGGACATTACGGCCCCGTCCACTACGTCTACCCGGGCTGAGTTCGCACAGTTTCAGTGGGACGTAGCGTGCCGTAAGTGGCGGCACGCAATACCCATTCGATCGGGCCGTAGCGGTGCCTGCGCACGTACCAGGCGCTGGCGGCCAGTTGCGCTGCGTAAATGGTGACGGCGAGGCCGAGCACCGTCCAATCCGAAAGCTCTCCTGCCAGCGCGAAACCGTAGCCGGTGAAAAGTATTGCCGCGATGAGAGATTGGCCGATGTAGTTGGTGGCCGCGATCTTGCCTGCCGGTGCGAACACCTCCTGCACCGCCGAATACTGGTGTAGGAGACGCAAAAGCGTCGCCGCATACGCGGCTGAAAGCAGCGGTGCGACCAGATGGGCGGGACCGGCCAGCGGCCAATCGGTGACGGCGGCAAGCACACAGATCGGAGTGGCGATCGTGAAGCCGATCCACTGGACGCGGGGGAGCAGCGGCAGGTAACGCTCCGGTTGTTCGAGCAGCCTGGCCTTTCCGGCGACCATCCCGACCACGAACATGGGCAGCGCGTTGAGCAGCCCGAACATCAGGAAGAAGTGGGCGTTCCCGGCGAAGCCGTCCCAGCGGTAGCTCGCCGCGTCCAGCCACCCGGATCGCATCGCCGCCAACGCTGATGCCCGCTCGGACGCACCCATATTCAGGTCGACGTGCAGCATGTTGAGTGCGGTGATCGATATCAGGGACACGGCGAATGGCACGGCCGCCACGATCAGCGCCACTTTCGGCCGCAGTCGGCTCATTGCGAGCAGCGCGAGCCCGGCCACGCCGTAGCCGAACAGGACGTCACCGGTGAAGAGAAAGGCTATGTGTAGCAAGCCGATTGCCATCAGCATCAGACACCGGCGCACCGTGCGCGCCGTCGGGCTCGCCTTGGCCCGTTCGGCCGAACGGAATTGCATGGTCAGCGAATAGCCGAAGAGGAACGAGAACAGCACATAGAACTTGTCGTAAAAGAATGCGTTCACGAGAGAATGGGCTGGCCCGTCGGTAAAGCCGCCGGGCTTGGACATCACCATGATATTGACGACAAAGATGCCGCCGAGTGCGAAACCGCGCAGCGCATCGAGTGCCGTAATGCGCTGTGTCGGTGGGGAAATCGGCTGATTCATGCCGACAGACGCTAGGCAGTCGGCCCCGATCGCGAATCGTGCCACAGGCTGATCTGCGTATACCTCCCGGGGATGATTTCTGTGCACGCCCCGCTTTCTTACCTGTCTTTGTCATTGGTCTCGCATTGCTTTGCCGACGGTCGCGCAGGATCCATGGCGAATACCCGGTGGCGGATGCCGTCGGAGGTGCTGACGAAAGAGGAGTTCGGAAGATGCGCGTAGTAGCCGCGATCATGCTCGCCCTGATAGTGCCGGCGGCGGGAGTCGCCTGGGCGCTCGACAACGAAACGACGGCGCCGCCGCCGAAGTCGTCGGTAGCGCAGCCGGTCACCCAATTGCCAACGCCCACCGGATCGTTCGCCGTCGGCCGCAACGTGCTGCACCTCGTCGACGGCGCCAGGAAGGACCCGTGGACGCCGACGCAACCCCGTGAGCTGATGGTCAGCATGTACTACCCGGCGCACCAGTCCGACGGGGTCCGCGCGCCGTACGCGACCGACGAGGAGAGCCGGCTGCTGATCGAAGGCGCGGAGCTGGCGGGTGTTCCCGTGCAGGCGCTGAGCAAGGCCGGGACGAACGCCGTGGTGGATGCCGCGCCGGTCGACGGCTCCTATCCGCTGGTGGTGCTGTCGCCCGGCTTCACCGGGTCCCGATTCACCCTCACCGCGGTGAGCGAGGAGCTCGCCAGTCGCGGTTATGTGGTGGCCGCGCTCGACCATGCCGGTGAGTCGTTCGGGATCGAGTTTCCCGGTGGTCGGATGTCCACGTGCGTTGCGTGCGGGCGATTCGGTGATCCCGGTGCGCTCACGCTGATGGCCCAGAACAGGGCGCGCGACACTGCCTTCGTGCTCGACCGGCTCACCGGCCCCGCCCCGATCTGGCCGCATGCTCGCCTGATCGATGCCACGCGGATCGGCATGGCAGGCCACTCGATCGGTGGGGCGAGTGCGGCGGCGGCGATGGCGCTCGATCCCAGAGTGCGGGCCGGGGTGAATATGGACGGATCGTTCCAAGGTGTCGTGCCTTCCGCTGGACTCGGCGAGCGACCTTTCCTGATGCTCGGCGTCGATGGCCAGTCCAGCCCGGGTGCCGGGGAGGCGTCGTGGGATGAGGCGTGGACTCGATTGCACGGGTGGAAGCGGTGGTTGACTGTCGTGGGCGCGGAGCACGAGTCGTTCGCCGATGTCGGCCTGCTGGCCGAGCAGGCCGGTGCGCCGGGCAAGGCCGCGCTGCCCGGTAATCGGGTAGTCGACCTCTCTCGTATCTACGTCGCGACGTTCTTCGATCAGCAGCTGCGCGGCATCGGGCAGCCGTCCGTGGACGCTCTTGCCGCCGCCTTCCCCGAGGTCCGGACCAACAATCCGTGAACCGTGGCTGATGACTTCGACTTGGTGACAGACGAGAAAGGGAGCTGCACGAGATGAGCAGCAAGTTGTTGGCCGGGATGGGTTTTGCCACCGCGCTGGCGGTGACGGCGGGCCTGATCACGGCGTGTGGGGGTAGCGGGTCGGCGAGTCCGGGATGGTGTCCGACGGTGCTGGGGCACGAGGTGTCCTGCGGCATGCTCGCCCGCCCGGTCGTGGCGGATCGGCCGGAACTCGGCGAGCTCGAGGTCGGTTACGCGCTGGTCCGGCACAGCCGCCGGGACGCACCCGCCGCGGGCACGATCGTGCCGAATCCTGGTGGGCCAGGCGGATCTATGATCGATCAGGCGGCATCGGGGGTGAAGTTGTCCGAACCGCTCTTGGATGATCACGACCTGCTGCTGATCGACCCGCGCGGGACGGGGCACTCCAGCCATTTGGACTGCGGCCTCGGCACGGAGCCGGTCCCGCTCGCCACGCGTGCTCGGCAACGTCAGGTGGTAGGCGAATGCGGGGAGCGGTTGGGTGCGCGCGCGGCGGGTTACACGTCTGCGGCGACAGCTGATGACTTCGACGCGGTCCGTGACGGGCTCGGCATCCCGAAGCTGGTGCTCTACGGTCTTTCCTACGGCACCTATCTGATGCCGATCTACGCGCAGCGGCATCCGGACCGAGTGCAGTCGATGGTGCTCTCGGGCGCGTATCCGATCGATTTCGATCCGCTGTCGCGCCCGAGCGCCCAGGCGGTTTCGCTTACGCTGCACCGTATTTGCGACCGCGGTGGGTTATGCGACGGTGACACCGCCGTCGCCGATCTCGCGGCGACGGCGGCTCGATTGCGGACTCAGCCGATCACCCTCGACGGGATGTCACTGACCGAGGGCAAGTTCAGCAGTCTGGTGTTCGAATCCGCCAGTGGCGGTCTCGGCTGGGATCCGGCGGCGCTGATGCCGCTGGGCACGCTGCCCGACGCGCTGCACAAGTCGGTGCACGGTGACGACGCGGCGCTGGGCGAGTTCGTCAAGGCCACCGCGCCGTCGGGTGAGAAAGAAGCGGCCTTGGGGATGGCGGTGGTCTGCAACGACTACGCCAAGGCGTGGTCGCCGGATCTGCCGCCGGCGCAACGAGAGTCGCGGTATCAGCAAGCTCTGGCCGCGACGGCACCCGGCGAATTCGGTGCCTTCAGCGCGGCCGGTTTCGACGAGGGCCTGAGCGATGGTGGCGACCTTTGCCTGCGGTGGCCGAGTTCTGCTGCCGCGCAACCGCATTCGAACGGCATGCCGGACGTCCCGGTATTGGTGCTTTCCGGTGACCTGGATGCCAACACCCCGGACGCGAACGGCAGGGTCGCCGCGGCACAGTTCCCGCGGGCCACGTTCGTGTCGGTCCCGAACACCGGCCATGTGCCCGGACTGGAACCGAGCGGATGCATCATGGGCATCATCACCCGATTCATCCGCACCACCGCGCCCGGCGACCTGGCCTGCCTGGATCGCCTGCCGCCGATCGCGGTGACCGCGGTCACGAACTGACCGCCTGTGCCGATGACCGCGCCGCAGACCAGCGACAATAGTCGGATGATCACTGCCGCCGTCGATCCGCGCCTCGGTACCGCTGCGCACTGTGGGCGGTACCGAGGCGTCGGCTCCTCGGCTCGGGTCGCGTGATGCTGCGGGCCAGGATCACCGCCGTCGCGGTCGCGGCCACCGCGGTCGCCATCGTTGTCATCGTCGGCTCGTTCTATCGCGGAACCAGCGAGGTTGTCGCCGATCACCTCGACCGCAGTTTGAACGATCGCGCGGATACCGTCCTGGCCGTGCTCGGCACCGGTGCCCCGCTGTCGCCGCGATCCGATACCGTCGAGCAGATCCTGTCGCCCGACGGCACCGTGCGCCTGCTCGGTTCGGGCGATCATCCACTGCCGGTCTCCGACGCGGATCGGGTTATTGCCCGAACCGGCAGCGGCACAGTCGAATCCGACCTGGATTTCGACGGCCAATCGTATGGCATGCTCACCAGGCCCCGCCTCGGCGGCGGCGCGGTGATGGTCGCCCAGCGCTACCGAGAACCCGAACGGATCGCCCGCGAATTCTTCTGGCGCACCGTCGGGATCACCATGATCGCGGTGCTGGTAGCAGCGCTGCTGAGCTGGCTGGCGATCGGACGCATCCTGCGACCCGTTCGCCGCCTGCTCACCGCGACCGAACACATCAGCTCCACGCAGGACCTATCCACCCCGCTACCGTCGGCGGGCCGCGACGAAATCGGCCGCCTCACCGGCAGTTTCGACACCATGCTCACCGCGCTGCGCCGCTCCCGCGACCAGCAGCACCGACTCGTCCAGGACGCCAGCCAGGAACTGCGCACCCCGCTGGCTTCGATCCGCGGCAGTGCCGAACTCCTGCAAAGCACTCGACTCGACTCCGACGAGGAAACTCGTGTGCTGACAACGCTTGTCCAGGAATCCGCTGCGCTCGACGAACTGGTCGCGGAACTGGTCGACCTCGCCACCGATCAGCCCGCCGCGACACCGGATTCCGAACCGGGTGATGGATCTATCTGATTGCCGGGGAAGGTATTTCGAGGCGACCGGTGCGATATCCGCGTGCTGCGTCGTAGATCCTGCTGCGGTCCTCGGAAAGCTGGTCCTGCGGCGCGGTGATGCCCTCCGGCAACCGGAGCGTGTCGAAATCCGGCTCTGCCGAGGGGGATTCGCTTCCGGTCAGGGTGAGCGTGCCGAGCGGGACCGTTTCCTTGCCTTGCCACAGCTGGGTCGGGTCGTGCACTTCGTCGGTGCGGTCCGGTAGGTGCGCTGTCAGCTCGAATCGGGCCGGGAGGCGATTACTCAGGTCTGCCACGAGATAGTCGCGCGGCATGGCCTGCGCGGATACCGGGTCGAGAGCGGGCAATGGACGCAATGGCCGCCAACTCAATCGTGCCCATCGAGTGCTGCCCGTCGCGTCCACGAGGCCGAAGGCGTGCACCGAGTGATACGTCACGCCGGTGAAGCTCGTGATGGGCGATGACTGTTCGGCCAGGCCAAGTGCGGTCGCCGCCTCGGGATGATCGCGCAGGAATTGGGGAACAGCGGCCGGATCGTCAGAATTCGTGGCCCGCAGAAAGGCGATCATGTCCGGGCCGTTGCGTACGAAGAAGACCGGCAGGGTGAACATGATCAGGTCGAGACCGCCGACGCGGGTCGCGAGGCCATGGTCGCCGGGGTTGCCGTCGTGCCCGTCGAGGTCGCCCAGCGTGCTGGAGAAGCGAGCCGTCACCGGCGTTCGGGGCGTGGCGAAGACGGTCGCTGTGCTCAGCTGCGCGGCCAGCGGGTCCGGGATGAATTCCCCGGCGGCCCAACCGCCACGCGCGTGCAGCAGTCGCTGCCGGAGATTTGCTCCGGTCGCCGCCGCCACCTGTTCGGCGAGGCGTGCGCCGCCGTCATCAAGGTTGCTGTTCACTCTGCTGACCGTACGGTCTGTGGAGCCTCGAGCGCATCCGTCACCGTATCGGTCGCGCGTAACGCGCATAACGCGCTGATGGTCGGCCGCGCGATTTCCCGTACGATCCCTTCGAAATGAAACTGTTCGGACGGCGCCAAGAAAAGACGGAGCTCGAGCGGGTCCTCGACGGCACGCGCCGCGGCACGGGGTCGGCACTGATGTTCTGGGGTGACCCGGGCATCGGTAAAACGGTGTTGCTGGAGTACGCCACCTCGGCCGCAGCCGACTTCACGGTGCTGAGTTGCCGTGGCACCCGGATGGAGTCCGGCCTCGCCTTCGCCGCACTGCACGAGTTGCTGTGGCCGGTGATGGATCGGATCGATGCGCTGCCCGCACCGCAAGCGGCCGCCCTGCACGGGGCGCTCGGGCGCAGCGGCGAGGCGGCGAATCGCTTCCTGATCGGCGCGGCGACCCTCACCCTGCTGTCCGATTTCGCCGCCGAGCGGCCGCTGCTGATCACCGTCGACGACGCGGACCTGCTCGACGAGCCGACCGCCGAATGCCTGGCCTTCATCGCCCGGCGACTGCGCACCGAACCGATCGCGATGCTGCTCGCCGGACATGACGACCCCGCGCAAGGCGGACCGTGGGAACAGATTCCCGGCGTCGAAGTCGCCCCGCTGTCCGACACCGATGCCGGTGAGTTCGTGCGCCACGAGGTGGCCGGGGCCGACGCGGACACCGTCCGCCGCACGGTACGGATGGCCGCGGGAAACCCCCTGGCCTTGCGCGAACTACCCGGCATCACCGACGACGACGGAGAGCGCGCGCCGGTTGGCCCCCTCCTTCGCCGCGCCTTCAGTGCCCGCACCACTCGACTGTCCTCGGCCGCACGGACTTTGCTACTGGTCGCGGCGGCCGAGAATCGGGGCGACGCGCGCGCGATCCGCGAGGCGGCGGCCACCCTCGGTGCGGGCCCGGCCGCCTGGGACGAGGCGCAGCGCTCGGGACTGCTCGTCGCCGCCGACGGCCGGACGCGGTTCCGTACCCCGCTGATCTCCGCTGTCGTGTACGAGGAAGCGCCCTTTACCGAACGCCAATCGGCACACCGTGCACTGGCGCAGACGATGCGCGGCCAGGACGACGAAGGGCTGCGCGCGTGGCACTTGGCCGCGGCCGCCGACGCGGCCGACGAGGAAATCGCCGCACTCCTCGAGAACCACGCACGAGACTGCTGGCGCCGCGGCGGCTACGCCACTGCCGCGCGCGCGATGCGCCGGGCGGCGGTGCTGTCGCCGATGCCCGCGGACGCGGGCAGGCGGCTCGCACTCGGGGCCCGATCCGGTTGGGAAGCAGGCCAGGTCGACACGGCACGGGAGTTGCTCGATCGGGCGGACCGGCTGGCGACCGCGGATGCCGTGGCGCTGGCCAGCGGCGGGTTGCGCGGCATCATCGAATTCGCGTGCGGTGATCAGGAACGGGCGAATCGGTTGCTGCTGCGCGACACGCACGCGGTGGCCCACTCGGCGGAGGCCGTTGAGCTCGCGTGCCTGGCGATCCGCGCGGGCTGGTCGGCCGGATCCGCCTCGGGACAGGGTGACGCGCTGGCCCGGCTGGCGGAACTGGCGGTCGAGGCCGACTTCCCGGAGGTCACCCTGCTGGCCACGGTCGAGCAGTGGTGGAGCAGTGGCTCCGGCCCGCAGCCGGTGCCTTGGACGGACGAGACCGTTGCCCAGCTCGACGCGGTCTCCTGGCGGCTGATGCCACCCGCACCGCTGGGTGTGGCGTGGGGTCTGGAGCTTCGGCTGCGAGACGTGTACCGGCACAAGGTCGACGAGTTACGCCGGACGAACGCGATCATCGGGCTGATGCTGACGACTTCGCAGACCGTGACCCTCGACATCGTCTGCGGGCGATGGACGGAGGCGACCGCGAACGCGACGGAGACGCTGCGCCTGGCCGAGGAGATCGGTGCCGAACACGGCGCCTCGCAGTGCCGAAATTCCTTGGCGTGGCTCGCTTCCCTGCGCGGCGACCAGCAGGCGGTCACCGAACTCACCGCTCGGACCTTGGAATTGTCGGTTCCCCGTGGCGTGCACGCGCTGACGGCCGCCGCGTATTGGTATCGCGGCCAGTCCGCGTTGTTCGCGGGCCGGCCGGGGGAGAGCCTGGAACATCTGCTCAGGTTGACCGAACCAGGACATCACGCGGAACATTCGACCTTCGCCCTGCTCGCCGCCGAAGACACCGTGGAAGCGGCGTGTCGGGCGGGTCGGGCCGAACAGGGCGCCGCCGCGTTGCGACCGCTGCGGGAATGGGCGGACCGCACCGGAGCCGCTTGGGCCGTGGCCGCGGCGTATCGAAGCGCGGCGCTGCTCGCGACCGACGACGCGGAAGAGCTTTTCCTGCAGGCACTTCGAGTGCCCGGTGCGGCCGAGCGTCCCTTCTGCCATGCGCGCACCCGACTGCTCTACGGCGAATGGCTGCGCCGAGCGCGCCGGCGCACCGACGCCCGGGTGCAACTGGCCGAGGCCGCAGAGGTCTTCCGGCGCCTCGGTGCCGCGCCGATGCTCGAACGCAGCCTGAACGAGCAGGAACTGACCGGCCAGCAACTGCGCCGCACCGAATCGCCAAGAGGCAGCATCGAAGCGCCCCTCACCCCGCAGGAACTGCGCGTGGCCAAACTCGCCGCGGACGGCCTCACCAACCGCGAGATCGCCGCTCAGCTCCTGATCAGCCCGCGCACCGTGGGCCACCATCTGTCCAGCGTCTTCCCGAAGCTCGGGATCGTCGCACGAGGCGAACTGGCCAGGGTGGATTTCGAGAACGGGTTGCGGCTGGTGGACCTGAACGCCGACAGTTCGCCGGTGACCTAGGTAGGTGACCTCGGTCACCGACCTATTCGATGACCGATTTCCGTCCGGCGGCAACCTCATAGCGTCGTTGTCATGAACGACGACAACCCTTCTCGGCTCACCGTCATCGTCGGTGGCGGTTCGGCCGGGGCCGTCCTCGCCGCCCGGCTCAGCGAGGATCCCGATCGCCACGTACTCCTGCTGGAGGCGGGCCCGGCCTACGCCCCGGACGGATATCCCGATGAGGTCGCCGACAGTAGCGTGCTCGGCGGGTACACGGGCCACGACTGGGGTTACCACTCCGAGCCCGGTTACCTCGGCCACCCGGTCGCGGCCTACCGCGGCAAGGTGCTCGGCGGCAGCTCGGCCGTCAACGGGTCCGTTGCCGTTCGCGCGCTGCCCGCTGATTTCGACCGCTGGTCGAAGGGCGGCCTGCAAGGTTGGTCGTACGAGGACCTGCTGCCCGCTTACCGGGCGCTGGAGTCGACCAGCGCGGGTGCGGACGCACTGCACGGCCGTACCGGCCCACTGCCGATCGAGCAACTGACCAGGGACGACCTCAGTCCGATGCAGCGGGCGTTCGTGGATGCGGCTCTCGCACAGGGCATTTCCGCGGTCGATGACTTCAACGGCGCCGATCCCGATGGCGTCGGACCGTACCCGATGAACGTGCGCGATGGTATCCGCGTCAACACCGGCATGGCCTATCTGACCGAAGAAGTGCGCGCCAGACCCAATCTCACCATCAGCGCCGGTCTGCTCGTCGACCGCGTGCTCGTCGAGGACGGGCGAGCGGCGGGCGTCGTGCTCGCCGACGGCAGCGAGGCCCGGGCCGACGAGGTGATCCTCAGCGCGGGCACCTACGGCAGCGCCGCGATCCTGCTGCGTTCGGGCATCGGCCCCGCCGCCGACCTTGCCGCCCTTGGCATTCCGGTGCTCGCGGACCTGCCCGTCGGGTTGCGACTGCAGGATCACCCCTTCTACTACAACGCCTACGCCGCCGACCCCGAACGTATCGGTGCGCAGACTCCGGTGATCGGGGCGAAGGTGTGGACCGGGAGTTCGGAAGCGGAGGAGGGTGAGCTGGATCTGCACATCACCGCCACGCACCTGTTCGACCACAGCACCAGTCCCACCGGCGTCGGTTTCGTCCTCGCGGTGGCGTTGGTGCGGCCGCAGTCGCAGGGCACGTTGACCCTGGTCAGCCGGGACCCGGCGGACGCGCCCCGGATCGAGCTCAACTTCCTGGCCGAGCCCGACGATCGCCGCCGCCTGATCGAGGGCATCGAACTGGCCCGCCGCCTCGGCGGCACGCTGCCGCTGGCCGAACTCGTGGTGCGTGAGCTGAATCCGGGCCCGCAGGCGGTGAGTGCCGCCGACCTCGAGGCCTCGATGCTCGCCACCCTGGACACCTACCACCATCCGACGTCCACCGCGCCGATGGGCGCGGACGACGACCCGACGGCCGTGACCGACCGGCTCGGCGCGGTGCGCGGCGTGCCCGGCCTGCGCGTCGTCGACGCCTCGATCTTCCCGGACGTCCCGTCCGCGGCGACCAACCTGACGGTCATCGCCGCCGCCGAACACATCGCTCGCCAGATCTGAACTGCCGCAACACCTGTCAACTGTCTTCGGCGACCTGCCCGAGTTCGGCGCCTTCGGCAACGTCGTCGACCTGGCCGCGGCGCTCGCCGCGCTCTGACCTCGACGCAGCCGTCGACACCGGCGTTGACCTGCGCGTTCGGAAGCCGTTCAGTGGACCTCGAGGCGCGGCCCAGATCATCTGAACACCACATTCACCAAGAAGGGCAGATCAACAATGAAGACCAAGCGCACTCGGCTCGGACGGACCATGCTCATCGGGATGGCCGTCGCATTGAGCATGGCCGCGTCCGCGTGTTCAGCCAAGGCCGACAACGCCCCGGCGGCCGAGCCATCGTTCGACAAGCCGTCGGTACTGCTCGTGCACGGCGCGTTCGCGGACGGCTCGAGCTGGAGCAAGGTGGCCGAGAAGCTGCAGCGTGACGGCTACCGGGTTACCACGGCGGCCGTCCCCCTGCGCGGGCTGACCTACGACGCGGCCTACATCCGCGGGGTGCTGGACGGGATGCCGGGCAAGACCATCGTCGTCGGCCACTCCTACGGCGGCGCGGTCATCACCAATGCTGCGACCGGATCGGCGAAGGCGGCCGGACTGGTCTACATCGCCGCGTTCGCACCCGACAAGGGCGAGAGCCTCGGCGAGCTCGACGGGCGTTTCGGTGGCCCGGCCAGCAAGATCTCGGTGCCGCGGGAGTACCCGCTGCCGGACGGCAAGGGCAACGCGCCCGAGCTGGCCATCGCGCCGGACAAGTTCGGCGAGTTCTTCGCGCAGGACCTGCCCGCCGCCGACCAGGCGGTGCTGGCGGCCGGACAACGTCCCATCGCGGTGGCCTCGTTCACCGAACAATCCGCCGAACCGGCCTGGAAGACGCTGCCGAGCTGGACCCTCGTCGCCAAGGACGACAAGATGATCCCGCCGGCCGGACAGCGCGAGATGGCGGCCCGGATCAAGGCCACGGTCGTCGAGCACGCGGGCAGCCATGCGATCGCCCTGTCGCAGCCGCAGGCGGTCGTCGACATCATCGAGACCGCGGCCGCCAAGACGGCTTGATCGGCACCGGCACGGCCGGATGTGGGCGGCCGATACCGAAAAGCTGTAATAGTCGGACGGTATGACCGATAGTCAGGGCATGAAACGAATACTCGCATGCGTAGGTATTGGTGCCGCCGCTCTGATGTTCGCTGCTCCGATCGCCTCCGCTGACCCCGACGCCGACGCCAGGCTTGCCAACCGGCACGACTGGTCCGGTGAGTTCATGTCGCAGGACAACCTGCGCTTGTCGTCGCGGATCGTGATCAGCCCCTACGGCACCAGCCGGCCGATCATGTGCAGCGGCGGTGACGGGCACTACTCGCTGTTCCCGTACGACTGCACCCAGAACGACGACAACGGCGTGGCTCATCAGCTGGACCAGGTCATCGCGCTCGGCGGCGGTGGCGTCTGGCTCTATCGCTGACCTCGTCGACAGGAAGGTTCCGCCTGCCCAGCAGGCGGAACCTTCAGTCTGTTCGGGGTTCGTCGGCTTCGCGGAGATCCTCGGGCAGCAGGCTGAACAACATGGTGTCGCGCCGTCCGCCTTGAAAGCGCATGTAGGAGCGCATGATTCCCTCGAGGAAGAACCCGGAACGCACCGCGACGCGCTGCGAGGCGATGTTGTCGGGGGCGCAGGTGAGCTCCAGGCGGGCGATGTCGAGCACGTCGAACGCCCAATGTGCCAGCAGGCGAACGGTTCTGCTCGCCGCGCCGCGTCCTCGGGCCTGCGGTACGAGCCAGTAGCCGACGCCCGCGCGTTGCTGTTCGAGATCGATGTCGTACACCGAGCAACCGCCCCACACCTTGCTCGGATCGGCGGCGTCGACGATGGCGAGGCTGACTTTCTCGCCGCGCTCCCACTCCCGCTTCTCCTGATCGGCCTGCTCCCGTACGCGCGCCGCGGTGACCGGCTCGCTGGTCGACAACGAAAAGCGCTGGAACTCCGGATCGGCGTAGCCCGCGAGCCGCTGCTCGATATCGCCTGCCTGCCAAACGCGTAGCGCGACAACGTCATCGGTGAGTGGCGGATCGGGTACCGGTAGTACTGGCATGACCGACACGCTAACCGACATTCGCAGGGAATCGCGCGCTCCCTGTACGCAGTGGGCTCGTATCCGATTCACTCGGCGGCTCTGGTTCGGAACGACCAGAGGTAGACCGGAAGGTGGCGGCCGTCTAGTTCGACGTCGAAGCCGGTCGGATCGAAGTGTTCGTAGCCGCTCAGCCTCGGCACCTTGACCGGCGCGGACACCTCGGCCGCATCGATGTGCCAGAGCTGGGGTTCCGCGGATGGTCCACCGACCAGGACGATATCGATCATCTGTGACACCGTGATCACCTGTCTTGCTGTCTGCCGAGAAGGCCGGGGGATCCCGACTACTTCAGGACGCTAGGCCCGCGCACGGACGCTACGAAGCCAGTGTTCCGTGCTGTGGAACATCGATCCAATAGGGCGTTGCGTACTCCTCGGTGTGGTTATTGCTGTGGAATAGTCTGTGCCCGGCCGATAAACGGCGACGTTCGGTATTCATTCCGAATAGGTGAACTTACGGCACACAGTGGTCGTGCGAGACCGGCTATTCGATCATGAATGTGGGCCGGTAGCTGCGGCGGAGGTTCTTTGCACGGTGTACGTGCAAACGTCGCAGCGGGAGTGCCGCTTTCCGTCGGCGCTGTCGTAAAGTGCGTATTCGCGGGCTCGGGAAGAGGGCTTCATAAGGGAGTGGAAATGTTGATTGCTTTGCGTTTACGAGGCCCGCTCGTCGGCACGTGTAATTGTCCCGTTCTGTCGTCGAGCGCCGCAGCTCGCCGGGTCGAGCCGCAGTGCCATGCGTGAGTCGTCGGACGCCGACGACCTGGTGAGCCGGGCGGCCCGAGTGCTGGACCTGCTGGGGGACCAGGCGACGCCAGTGGCGCTCTCGCACATCGCCCGCGGGGCCGGTATCCCGAAGACCACCGTGTGGCGGCTGCTCAAGATCCTCGGCGCCAACGGTCTGGTCGAGCGGCAGGACGACGGCTACGTCGTCGGGCCGCGGCTGGTCCATATCGCGGCGCTGCCCGAAGACCACGAACTGCTCCGGGCATCGGCCGTGCCGTTCCTCGTCGATCTGCACGTGCGCACCGGGGCGATGGTTTCCCTCGGCGTGCTGGTCGGTTCGGAAGTGCGCTATCTGGAACGGATTTACGGGCATATGGCGGCGCGCACGCCGTCCTACGGCCGCACCTTCGCGCCGGCGCACTGCACCGCGATCGGCAAGATCCTGCTGGCCTACACCCACGACCGCGCCATCGAGCTGACCCAACCGGGCGCGCTCGTCGCGGTGACGCCGCGGTCGATCACCGATATCGATGAGCTGACCGCGCAGTTGGATGCGGCCCGCAGCATCGGAATCGCCGTCAACGACGGGGAATTCGTGCGCGGCGTCCGGTGTGTCGCCAGTCCGGTGCTTGACCGGCAGCGGCATCAGCCGATCGCGGCGGTGGCCATCGGCGACGCGACGTCGAGTCTCGACGTGGAGCGGGCCAGCAGGCAGATCCGGCAGACCGCCTTCGCCGTGTCCGTCGCGGTCCGGGCGGCGGCGCACGCGCGGCATGCCTCGACCCGGCAGGCCGATATGAGCCGCAGCTGCTGATTGATGGGATGATCGGCGGATGGATGCGGGTGTGCGGCGAGTGGCGTTGGTGACCGGAAGTTCGCGTGGGCTGGGGCGGGCGATCGCGCTGCGGCTGGCGCGGGACGGAATGTCTGTGGCGGTCAACGGATTACGTGAGAGTTCGGCGGCGCGGGAGGTCGTGCAGGCGATTCGGGACGCGGGCGGCGAGGCCGACCTGTTTGCTGCGGATGTAACCGATGAGGATCAGGTCGCGGGGTTGGTCGAGTCTGTCGGTGCGCGGCTCGGTCCGATCGATGTGCTGGTGTTGAACGCGACCGGCCCGCAACCGGCCGCCGCTATCACCGACACCGTGTGGGACGATCATCTGGCGCAGTTGAAGTTCTTCGTGAAGAGCCCAGTTCTGTTCGGGCGCACCGTGATTCCCGGCATGCAGGAGCGGCGATACGGCCGCATCATCACGATCGATTCCGAGGTTGCCCATCGCCCGCCGCCAGGAAGCTCCGCCTACGCTGTCGCGAAGAATGCCCAGATCGGTGTGGCCGAGAGTTGGGCACGTGAGCTCGCTCCCTTCGGCATCACCGTCAATACCGTTGCGCCGGGCTACATTCCGTTCGAGCGACATGATGAGCGACAGGAAGAAGTCGCGGCGATGGACACCGACGCGTATCTCGCGTCCGTGCCGGTTGGTCGACTGGGTGCTGTCGACGACGTGGCCAACGCCGTCAGCTTCTTCGCCTCCGACAGTTCAGGTTTCGTGACCGGTCAGCGCATCCTGGTCGACGGTGGTCGCAGCCTCGTGGCCTGACCCTGCCGCTCATCTTGTTCAAGCGACGCTCGAAGCGCCGGATCGCAGGACGCCGATCGGCCGGGCGGAGTTGTCACGCAGATGTGTCACCGATCCGGACATACGTTCATCTGATGGTGGTCTCGTCGCTCCATCCTGTATAGAGGCAGGCAAGCCGCAGGGTGCCGACTTCCGATACCCGATGTAGTCGGCCGCGGCTCGGCAGGCGACAGTTAGAGCCAAGAGAACACCCACTGCTAACAGGATGCGTAGGCGCCCCGTGGTAACAGGACGAACTACCGGCTCGGCGGCACCGAGATCCGCCGCGACCACGAGTACGGTCGCGGACGTGTTGGACTACATGGATCCCGGCGGCGACGACGCCGCGTCGACGGTGCAGACCCGTCCGCCCAAGCGTGGCAGTGAGTACGCGGTGCTGTTGCGTCGAGTGCGCGACGCGGGACTGCTCGACCGGCAGCTGCGGTACTACATCGGCAAGACCGCGGTCATCGGCGGCGCGTTCGTGGCCGGATGGGCCGCGTTCTTCTTGCTCGGTGACTCGTGGTGGACGCTGATCCCCGCGGTGTTCCTGGCGGCGGTGTTCGCCCAGATCGCGTTCCTCGGCCACGACGCCGGGCACCGGCAGATCTTCGGCACCCGGCGGGCCAACTATCTGTACGGGGTGATCGCGGGCAACCTCGGCATCGGGCTGAGTATCGGCTGGTGGACCAGCAATCACAACCGGCATCACGCGCACCCGAACACCGAGGGCGCCGATCCCGACATCATGGGCGTCCTGGCCCACTCCAGCGATCGGGCGAAGACCGGTAAAGGCTTCCGGCGCTTCATCTTCCGTCACCAAGGCTGGCTGTTCTTCCCGATGCTGTTGCTCGAGGCGGGCAGCCTGCACTTCTCGAGCGTGCGGGCGGTGCTGCGCTGGTCGATTCCGAACCGTGTCTGGGAGGGCGTCCTGCTCGCCGCACACGCCGCGGGTTACCTCGCCGCGGTGTTCCTTATTCTCTCGCCGGCCAAGGCGGTGGCGTTCATCGTGGTGCAGCAGGGCCTGTTCGGGTTCTACATGGGCTGCACCTTCGCGCCGAACCACAAGGGCATGGCGGTGCTTGCCGAAGACGACGCGACCGACTTCCTGCGCCGCCAAGTGCTCACCTCCCGGAATGTCCGCGGCAGCTTCGTCGTCGATACCGCGCTGGGCGGCCTCAACTACCAGATCGAGCATCACCTCTTCCCGTCCATGCCACGCGCCAATCTGCGCCGGGCGCAGCCGATAGTGGCGCAGTTCTGCGGCGAGATCGGGGTGCCTTATTGCGAGACCGGCCTGTTCGACTCCTATTCCCAGGCGCTGCGGCATCTACATACCGTCGGCCAAGCGACCCGGCCGGTCGGTTCTGTGAATCCGACTGAGGCATAACAACAGACATAACTGATCGATAATCCCAGGCCCCGCACGTTTCGACGTGCGGGGCCTGGCTTGTCTGTGCCGGGCGATGACTATCCGATGATCTTTTAATGATGAGGATTGATAGGACGAATGGCCGGTTCGATAGCTGGGGTCGGGATGAAAACGTGCTTGCAGATGTCGTAGACGTCTCATGTAGCGCGGAAAGCGTTGATCGCCAAATGTGTTGGCGCCTACAGAGTGAGTCTTTCAAATCGAGGATTGCATGTGATCTGGTCATCGGAGCGGGCGGTCCATAGACCCGGATATGCTCCCCCCAACTGGGGGGATGGACGGTCTGTCGAGCCTGTCGCCGTCTCCGACCGTCTCGCGCTGACCTGCGAGTATCGCTGATGCATGCGTACTGAGTCTTGCAGATCGAGAGACTCGGAAAGAAGCAGGCAGATTAGCGGCTAATTTACATGGATGTCATAAACGTGTATTTCATTGGCTACTGGTTGACCGAATCCAGTTAGCCCCGTTAATCTGATTCGCGGTTCCGCAACTCGATCCCAGTTCTCCGGGGTCGCAGGCCTCAAAGTCGAGGCAATATCCTTTGCGGGGGAATGATTCGATAACCATCGTGCGGAGCCGCGATCGATGTTGGGGTTTTCATGAGCAATTCATCGGACTATCCGCATGCGCCTTTAAGTAATTGGATGGACCTGCTAGACCTACGTGCCAATGAACTTGCGGATTGCACTGCGTTTGTCTTTCTCGACGAAGAAGGACAGCAGTCGGATACGCTCACCTATCGTGCTCTGCATCAGCGCGCCAGGGCCTTCGCGCACCGTCTGACCAGCGAAGTCAGCGCTGGCGACCGGGCGCTGCTGCTCCATCCGCCCGGCCTCGAGTATGTGGTCGCATTCTATGGCTGCCTGTATGCCGGAGTGATCGCAGTTCCCTTGTTCCCGCCGGAGCGAAATAGGGCCGAGCACGTGGACGTAGTGGCGCGGGACTGTGCGGCAAGTGTGGTCGTGACCAGTGCGAATGTGGCTGCCGGAATGGATTCGCTATCCGACGACCTGTTCATCAAGGGTTTGCCGCGAATTGTCGAATCTGCCGCGGTAGAAACTGGCGATGAGGTCACCGACGACGCAAAACAGACCACGTACCCGGAATTGTCGGTTACCGATATCGCCTATCTGCAATACACCTCCGGATCGACGTCGACGCCGAAAGGCGTGATCATCGACCACACGATGGCGCTGCATCAGTGCGCGGAACTGGTCTACGGCTGGGGAGTCGACAGCACCAGCGTCGTGGTCTCCTGGTTGCCGCACTTCCACGACTTCGGCCAGGTGAGCAGCGTGCTGATGCCGGTGTTCACCGGCACCAAAGCGGTGCTGATGGCGCCCGCCACCTTCGTGAAGAGCCCGATCCGCTGGCTGGCCGCCGTCTCGGAATACCGAGGCACACATAGTGGCTCGCCGAACTTCGCGTTCGACCTCTGCGTGGACAAGACCACGCCCGAGCAGCGCGCGGGGCTCGACCTGAGCAGCTGGCGGCTGGTGTCCAACGGCGCCGAGCCGGTCCGCAAGGCCACCCTGGACCGGTTCCGGACCACCTTCACCCCGCACGGCCTGCCGCGCACGGCACTCACCCCCGGCTACGGACTCGCCGAGGCCACCCTCAAGGTGACGTCCGGCTCGTCCGGCGTCGCGTTCACCTCCGCCCATTTCGACGAGACCGCGCTCGGCCTGCGTCGGGTCGAGCCGGCGACCGGACCGGCGAGCACCAAGCTGGTCGGCTGCGGCTGGGCCGTGATGGACACCGAAATCGCCATCGTCGCACCGGAATCCGGCGAACGCCTGCCCGCCGACACGGTCGGCGAGATCTGGGTGAGCGGGCCGATCGTGTCTCCGGGGTATTGGGGACGGCCGGAGGAGAGCGAACAGACCTTCCGCGCGACGATCGCCGGCGCCGACGACGGCAAGACCTACCTGCGCACCGGGGACCTCGGATTCCTGCGCGACGAAGAGCTTTTCATCTGCGGCCGGGTCAAGAATCTGATGATCGTCAACGGGGTGAACTACTACCTCGAGGACATCGAGGCCACGGTCGTCGTCAGCGACGATTCGCTGCGCGCCGGCGCGGTCATCGCCTTCGCGGTGGACCGGGACGGTCAGGAAAACCTGGTGCTGGTCGCCGAACATCGCGCCGACACCAGTCCGGCGCAGCTGGTCACCGTGGTGCACGACGCGGTCGCGCGCAAGCACGCGCTCGCGCCGTCGGTGATCGTGTTCATCAGCCAGGGCACCATTCCACGCACCACCAGCGGCAAAATGCGCCGCCAGCAATGCAAGGCCGATTTCCTCGCGGGCCGTCTGAGCGAGGTCCACCGCTGGGAGGGTCTGGTGACCATCACCGAAACATCAACCGCGCACGAAAATTCGGGCTCGCCGGGCATGCCGTCGATGCGCGAACTGGTGCAGCAGGGCCTGCTGACCCAGGTGCACGAGTGGATCGCCCAGCACATGGGTTCCGATGTGGCGCACGTGGATACCAGCCGCTCGCTGGTCGAGCACGGGCTCGGCTCGGTCGATCAGATGAACCTGCACGACCACCTGGAGACCTGGTCGGGCAAGCGGTTCCCGCCGGAGCTGATGTGGGACGCCGAAACCATCGACGACATGACCGGCCGCATCGCCGACCATCTCGTCCCCAATCCCACTGCGGCGCCGCTCGAAACGCCGGTCACCGATCCCACCGGCGTAGGAGCTCAGTAGCGATGAAGATCCGTTCGGTGGCCGCGGGCTTACCCGCCCGCACCGTGACCAATACCGACATCACCGACCTGATCGCCGAGCACAGCGCGGACTACTTCGAGGGTGACCTCGACGCCGCGCTGCGCAAGGTCGACTACTACCTGCGTTACGCGGGTTCGGAATCGCGGCAGTGGCTCGACGCCGGGGAACGACCCATCGAACTGCTCCGCGACGCGGCCAATTCCGCACTGGCACAGGCAGACCTGCGGCCGGACGACATCGACCTGCTGATCTACACCGGCATCGGCCGCGGCTTCATCGAGCCGGGCGGCGCGTATCACTCGGCCGCCGCGATCGGGCTGACCAACGCGCACTGCTTCGACATCCTCGATGCCTGCATGAGCTGGACCAGGGCCGTGCAGGTCGCCGAATCCCTGTTCCGGACAGGGCAATTCCGCAGGGCGATGATCGTCAACGCGGAGTTCAACCTGCGCTGGGGTGGTGCGGTGTTCCCGCACCTGTTCCGGATGCGGCAACTCGAGGCGCTGGAATCGACCTTCCCGGCCTACACCCTCGGCGAGGCGGCCACCGCGACCGTGCTCACCGCCGAGGACAACGAGCCGTGGGAATTCCACTTCGCCTCGCGCCCGGACCTGGCCCCGCTGTGCAATGTGACGCTCGACGGCTACGAGGGCTACTGCGAGCCGTCGGACAAGCTGGCCGCGAACGGCGTCGGCTTCTTCACCTCCTACGGCTTCGAGATGCACGAGGCGGGCGCAGCCGACGCGCACGCGGTCTTCGAGCGGCTCGACGTGCCGACCGACGAGGTGGCCGCGCTGTTCACCCACGCGTCGAGCAAGCGCTACTGGCAGAGCATGGCCGACAAGGTCGGCCTGGGCGACGTGATCCATCACGTCTACGACACCACCGGCAACGTGGTGTCCGCGTCGGTGCCCGCCGCCATCGCCTCCGCGGTCGCGGCCGGGCGATTACGCCCCGGCGACCGGGCGGTCGGCTGGGTCGGCAGCGCAGGCATGTCCTTCGGCGCGTTCTCCTTCGTCTTCTGAGCCTGATCGGAACTGGTTAACCATGCTCAAGCATCTGGCCAAGGCGGCCACCTTCTCGGCGCTCGGCGCCGCGGAGTATTCGATCGCGACGATCCGGCAGCGCGACGTCAAAGGCACCGAACAGCGGCGCGCGGACGCCATCCTGGAGTTCCTGCTCCGGATGGGCCCGATCTACATCAAGATGGGCCAAATCGCCGCCACCCGTTCGGATCTGCTACCGCCGTCCTGGGTGGACACCCTGCGCGTGCTGCAGGATCAGACGCCGCACATGTCGAAGGAGGCGTCGCGCCGGGCGATCGAACGCGAGCTCGGCGGGCCGATCGAAAACACCTTCCGTTCCCTCGATTTGGATCCGGTGGCCAGCGCGTCGGTCGCGCAGGTGCACATCGCCGAGCTGCTCGACGGCCGCAAGGTCGCGGTGAAGCTGGTCAAAGACGCGGTGCCGCAACAGATCGAGGAGAGCCTCAGCGCCATCGGCTCGGTACTGAAGGTGGTGCACCGCGCCACGCCGCGGGTGCGGGAACTGAACCTGCCCAAGCGATTCGACGAGGTGGCCCGGTTGCTGCGGCCGCAGGCCGACATGAACCACGAGGCCGAGCAGCAGCGGCGGATCGGCGCGAACTTCAAGGCGCACCCTTATGTTCAGGTGCCGACCGTGCTGCCCGAACTGGTCACCTCGCGCATGCTGGTGATGCAGTTCATGGACGGCATTCCCGGAAAGCTCTCCGAGACAGTGGGATTCCCGCGCGAGCGGCTGGCGCAGCGGCTGCAGGACGTGATCTACACGATGCTGTACATGCACGGCATCTGCCACGGCGACCCGCATCCGGGCAATGTCATGTTCACCGCCGACGGATCGCTGATCCTGCTGGACTACGGCGTCACGGTAGAGCTGAGCGAGGACGAGAAGTGGGGCCTGTCCTCGTTCTACTACGCCTGCACCCGCAAGGAGTGGGACGTGGCGATCGACCGCTTCACCCGCTACTTCGTGCTGACGAACAAGAAGCTCGACGCCGATCGCGAGACCTACAACGCCGAGATGGCCGAGGTGCTGCGCTACCACTTCGACATCAGCTCGAATCAGTGGTCGACCGTGTCGTACTTCAACGACGTGAGCAACGTGCTGCGCAAGTACGACGCGCAGTACACCACCAACTTCACCAAGGTCGAGCTGGTCTTCCTGTCTTGTGAGGGCTTCGCCTCGCAGATCGACCCGAACATCGACATCTGGGCCAACGCACGCAAGTTCACCGATCGCTACTCGCCCTACATGAACGCCGAGATCGAGAAGCGCTTCGAGACCGGCTTCGCCGCGCAGATGCCGACCTCGCTGGCCATGCGCGACCGGGCCCGCGACACGCTGGTCGCGCCGACCCACATCGACCGCTACTTCTTTCCGAGCGGGTTCCCGGTGTTCGTCAAGGAGGCCTCCGGCGGCAGCGTGCGCGACTTCGACGGCAACGAATACCTCGACCTGTCCGGCGGTTACGGCCCGCACCTGCTCGGCTACGCCCATCCGGTGATCAATGCCGCGATCACCGCGGGCACCGAACGCGGCCTGGTGAACGGCATCGGCAACGCGGCCGAGATCGAGCTGGCCGAGCTGCTGGTCGACGCGTTCCCCGCCGCGCACAAGGCAGTGCTGTGTAACTCGGGTACCGAGGCGATCATGATCGCCACCCGGATGTGCCGCGGCTATCGGCGGCGGACCATGGTGGCCAAGTTCGAGGGCCACTACCACGGCTTCTCCGATCAGGGCATGGTCAGCTCGTGGTTCCGGTTCTCCGGTGACAGCAAGCGGCCCGAGCCGGTGGCCGGTTCGCTCGGCTCTGATCCCGGCACCGTGGACAACACGCTGGTCATGCAGTACGGCGACATCAACGGGCTGGCGCGGCTGCGCGAGCACGCCGACGAACTGGCCTGCGTGATCCTGGAGCCGATGCCGACCTCGGTGGTGGCGCTGAAGCTGGAGTTCCTGCGCGAATTGCGCAAGCTCTGCACCGAACTCGACATCCCGCTGATCTTCGACGAGGTCGTCTCCGGCTTCCGCGTCGCCTACGGCGGGGTACAGGTCTTGGCCGATGTGCACCCGGACATCACCTGCCTCGGCAAGGTGATCGGCGGCGGCCTGCCGTGTGGCGCGGTGGTCGGCGACGCGCGGATCGTCGACCTGGCGAAGAGCTCGCAGGATCCGTTCTACGACTACGAGAACAAGGTCTTCGCCGGTGGCACGCTCAGCGGCAACTCACTGACCTGCACGGCCGGCCTGGCCGCCCTGACCTATCTGCGTGAGCACCAAGAGATCTACGTCGAACTGGAGGAGAACACCCAGCGCCTGGCCACCATGCTGCGCGCGGCCACCGAGCAGCGCGATATCGCCTGCCGGATCAACGCCCGTAACTCGATTTTCTCGCTCAACTTCAGCCACCGCGAGGCGGGGTTGTACCGAGAACGGATGGCAGGCAGCAACTTCAAGGCCACCATCGCGCTGGCCTACTACATGCGCAAGCACCAGGTGTATCTGCCTGAGCTGCACAGCTTCCTGATCAGCGCCGCACACACCACCGAAGACCTCGACCAGATCGCGAATGCGTTCGAGAAGAGCCTCGACGAGATGCTCGCCGATCAACTGTTCGTCGTCTGACCCCGCACCAACGAAACACTGGGGGGTCAATCATGGGAGATAGCAATGCGATTCATGTCGAGGGAACGAGAGACCGCCGAGCGGTACGTGCCCGGACTCGATGCCAAACTGGGCGAGGTTGCGCTTGACGTCCTCGAATCCACCGATAGTCCTGGACTGAGCCTGTTCCGGGCGGCCGGCGGCGCCGGCCTGCTGATCGGCAAGGAGGCGGGCGGTCTCGGCGCCTCGCTGCTGGAGGCCGCGCAGGTGCACCGGGTGCTCGGAAGTCGTTCCCCCTCACTGGCTATCGCGGTGAACATGCACTCGTGCACGGTCGCCGCGATCCCGCCGGGGCCGACCACCGAGGCCATGCTCGGCATGGTCGCCCAGGGCGGCCTGTATCTGGCGTCGGCGTTCGCCGAAGGCGTGCCGAGCGCGAGCGTCATCGCGCCCAAGCTGCGCGGCGAGCGGGTGCCCGGCGGCTGGAAGCTGTCCGGCAGCAAGAAGCCGTGCAGCCTGTCGCGGTCGATGGACATTCTCACCGCGAGCGTCATGCTGCGGCCGGACGGCGAGGACGAGGAACAGCTTGCCCTGGTGATCATTCCGGCGGATTCGCCGGGCATCGAGGTGCGTCCGCTCGGCAACGGGCTGGTCTTCCCCGGCTCGGAAACCGAAGAGGTCGTGCTGACCGACGTCGAGATCCCCGAGGAGTCGGTGTCGTTCTTCGGCAAGACCGACAGCTTGAACGCCGCGTTGACCGCGGGCTGGCTGACCTTCGAATTGCTGGTGTCGGCCTGCTATCTCGGCATGGCGAGTGGGCTGGCCGAGCAGGTGCTGAATCAGCGTCGCGGCAGTGCCGTGGATCGGATGCTGCTGGTGAGTGAGCTGGACGCCGGGATGGCCGGGATCGAGTCCGTCGCCATCGACATCATGAACGGTCGTGCCGACGCCGAAACCGTCGCGCGCGCTTTGCATGTGCGCTTCGCGGTGCAGCGCACCGTCGAGCGGACCTCGGCGCTGGCCACCGAGCTGCTCGGCGGCGTCGGCTTCATGGTCGGCTCGAGCGCGCTGTTCTACACCGCCTGTCGCGGTCTGGCCTTCCACCCGCCGTCACGGGTGAGCATCGCCGACCCGCTGGACCGGTTCCTGGCCGGCGAGGCGCTGATCGTCACGTGAGAGCTGTATCGCGAGAACAGGATTCGAGGTCGGACTGATGGGGAAAGACCCGGACACGGCGGTCGTCGTGCAGATCGGGCGCGGGCCGACCGGGACGGCGCTGGCCAGGCAGCTGCTGCCCGGCCTGCCCGCGGGCTCGCGCTATGTGGTGATCGACCGTGACCCGGTCGCGCCGCATCTCGCGTTCGGCACACCGGAGCCGACGCACCTGTTGAACACCAGGGCGGCCAAGTCGGCGCTGAATCTCGGTGACCCCGAGGAACTTCAGCGCTGGCTGACCGAACAGGCGGCGGTGACGGGGGAGCCGGTCGCGGAGTTCCCGTCCCGTGCGGCGTTCGGGCGGTACCTGCGGGACGTCTTCGATCAGGCCGTGAAGCAGGCGGCGGCCGCCGGTGTGGTGGTCGATCTCATTCAGGACAACGCCGTCGGGATCACCGGCGAGCCGGGAAACTGGTTGGTGCACTGCGCCGGTGGCGGGAGCTACCGGGCCGATCGGGTGGCGATCTGCGTCGGGATGCTGGCGCAGAACGATCCTTTCCCCGAATTGGCCTGGCAGCCAGGGTATTTCGACGACCCATGGCGGCTGCCCTCGGTGCCCGCCGACGCCAGCGTCGCTGTGCTCGGCACCCGGCTCACCGCGATCGACACCGGATTGACGCTCGCCGCTCGTGGCCACACCGGCCCGGTGCTGTTCGCCTCCCGGTCGGGGCGGCTGCCCCGGCTGCGCGGCCCGGAGACCACCGCGCCGGTGCCGCACGTCGACCAGTGCATGCGTGCCGCCGCGGACGCAGGCACGCTGCGGCTGGTGGACTTCGGGCGGGCGCTGATGGCCGACATCGAGGCGGCCTCGGCCGAACCGCCGGATTGGTCGCAGGTCCGCGACTGCGGTCCGACCACACGGGAGATGCTCGCCGCCGAACTGGCCGAGATCGAGGCGGGCACCGAACGCGGCTGGCAGCAGGTGGTCAACGGCGCCTCCCCGCTGCTGCTGCCCGCCTGGCAACTACTCGCCGAGGCCGATCGGGTGGAGTTCTTCGCCGAGTGGCTCACGCCGCTGCTGGTGCACGGCGCGCCGATCCCGCCGGAGACCGCGCGGCGGGTGCTCGACGCGATGGACGCCGGGCGGTGGCGGGTGCTGGGCGGGCTGTACCACGTGGTCGCCGACGACGACGGGTTCGAGGTGTTCACCGAGGACCACGTGCAGCAGGTGGACGTGGTGATCAACGCGACCGGCTCGGGCACCGACGAGCCCGCGCTGCGCACCGAACCGTTGCTCGCCGCGCTGCTCGACGCGAACCTGCTGACGGCGCATCCGCTCGGCGGGGTGCGCATCGACGTCAGCACGTTCGAGCCGCTCGACGGTGCCGGTGCACCGGTGCGCGGCATCCACGTGATCGGTGACCTGACCCGCGGTGCGGTGCTCGTCACCAACGACGTGATCGCACTGTCATTCCAGGCCGCACTCGCCGCGACGGCGATGCGCGCGAAGAACGAAGCAGGGGTGCATATTTCATGACAACATCGGCCGTGACCAGCACGACCTCGCGAACGAAATCGCTCGTGCTCGCAGTGCTGTGCCTGTGCGTCATCGCGATCTACATGGACGCGATGATCGTGAACCTGGCGCTGCCGAGCCTGGTACGCGAACTGGGTTCGAGTACCAGTGGGCTGCAATGGATCATCGACGCCTACGCGCTGACCTTCGCGGCGCTGGTGCTCGCGGCCGGCAGCCTCGGTGACCGATTCGGCAGGCGCTCAACGCTGTTGGCGGGTCTGCTGGTCTTCACCGTGGCGACCGGTGCGGGTGCGCTGTGCACCTCCACCGGTCAGCTGATCGCCGCGCGCACCGTGATGGGTCTCGGTGCGGCGCTGATCTATCCGTCGACGCTGTCGATCCTGACCAACGTCTTCGTCGAGCGCAAAGAGCGCGCGGCGGCGATCGGCGTCTGGGGCGCGGTGTCGGGCATCGGCGTGGTGCTCGGCCCGATCCTGGGCGGCGTACTGCTGGAGCACTTCTGGTGGGGCAGCGTGTTCGTGGTGGTGGTGCCGGTCGGGCTCGTGTGCATCCTGCTTGTCGCGCTGCTGGTGCCGAATTCGCGGGACCCGGAGACGCCGGGCCTGGACTTCCCGGGCCTGGTGTTGTCGACGACGGCGATCGGGCTGCTCGTCTACAGCATCATCGAGGCGCCGAACCGCGGCTGGCTGAGCGCGGTGAGCCTGCTCGGCTTCGTCGGCGCGGCAGCGCTTTTCGCCGGTCTGGTCTGGCGCGAACTGAACACCGCCCATCCGATGATCGACGTGCGGCTGTTCCGCAACCTGCGGTTCTCGGCCGCCTGCGCGACGATCACCATCACCTTCTTCACGCTGAACGGCTTCACCTTCCTGGTGACCCAGTACTTCCAGTTCCTGAAGTCCTACACTCCGCTCGGCGCCGGTGTCCGGCTCATTCCGGTGGCGGTCGCGATCATCATCGGCTCGGTGGTCGGCGGCAAGCTGGTGATCAAGCTGGGCACCCGGATCGTGGTGACGGCGGGGCTGGTGCTGATGGCCAGCGCGTACGCCTGGTTCTCGATCGACGGCATCGAGACCAGCTACTGGCTGATCGCGGCGCAGATGGTGGTGATCGGCCTCGGCATCGGCTCGGTCGCGGTGCCTGCCACCGAGGCCATCATGGGCGTGGTGCCCGCCGCCAAGGCGGGCATCGGGTCGGCAATGAACGACGCGACAAGGCTTTTCGGCGGCACCCTCGGCATCGCCGTGGTCGGCAGCGTGCACCACTCGCTCTACAACAACAAGCTGCCCGACGGCAGCGTGCCCGGTGTGCCACCGGAACTGCTGGAGCACAGCCGGGATTCGGTGGGTGCCGCACTGCAGGCCGCGGCGGGTCTGGCCGCGCGCGGCCAGAACGCGGTGGCCGAGGCGCTGGCCGATGGCGCGCAATCGGCCTTCCTGCACGGCTTCCAGGTGTCCTGCCTGGTGGTGACCGGCATCTGCGCGGTCGCCGCCGTCGTGGCGGGCACGCTGCTGCCCGCCCATCCGCCGGTGCCGGTGCCGGAGCCGGAGCCCGCACCCGCCGACGACAAGGCCGACGTGGCCAACGCATGACAACACGCTTTGCTCGGAGAGGTACACATCATGAAAAGTGCTGAAACCAACGAACGTTGGCTGCTGTACAGCACCTGCGACGAAGACTCCCGCTCGGAGCTGCGCGCGCTGGACATCGCCGAGGGCGACAACGTGCTCGCGGTGACCGGCAGCGGCTGCCGGGCGCTGAGCCTGGTGGTCGGTAATCCGGCCACCGTCACCTCGGTGGACAGCTCGGCCGGTCAGACGTATCTGCTGGAGCTGAAACTGGCTGCCATCCGGCACTTTTCGTACGACACGCTGCTGGAGTTCCTCGGCGTCGACGAGTCGGCGCATCGCTGGAAGCTGTTCGAGGAGCTCTCGCCGAAGCTCTCGCGGGGCGCGGTCTCCTATTTCACCAAGTACCACAAGGCGATCGAGAAGGGTGTGCTCCAGGCGGGCCGGCACGAGCAGCTGTATGTGCGGGTGGTCGCCCCGGCGATGCGGTTGCTCTATGGCGCGGGCATGCGTGAGCTGTTCAGCGCGCCCGATCTGGAGACCCAGCGCCGGATCTACCGCAACCGCATCGACGGCAAGCTGTGGCGGGCCATGGTGCGCAACGGTTTCACCGAACGCACGCTCAAGACGGTGCTCAACGACGACTCCTACCGGGTGGTCACCGACGTGCAGTCCTGCGGCGACTACGTGCTGGAGCGGCTGGATCACACGCTCACCAATCACCTTGCCAAGGACAATGACTGGGTCACCTTCATGTTCAACGGCAAGTACCTGAACCGAGAGGTGCTGCCGCACTACCTGTTACCCGACAGCGTGGCGGCGATCCGGGCCGCGGACACCGCCGTGAACGTGGTCAGGGCCGACCTGATGGATCACCTGCGCTCGCTGCCGGACCGGTCCGTCGACAAGTTCTCCCTGTCCGACGTGACCAGCTGCATCGACCGGGAGCAGTTCGGCACCCTGATGAAGGAGGTGGTGCGGGTCGCGCGGCCGGGCGCGCGGATCGTCTATCGCAATTTCCTGTCAAGGCACACGCCCGCACCCGAACTGCTGGACCTGCTGCACCGCGACGACGAGCTGTGTGCGGCGCTCTACCACGACGATTACGCGTTCGTGTACCAGTTCGAAGTGTTCACTGTCGCGGCCTGAGCGCATCATGGAACGCTCACTGGACTGGGTGGACGGCACCGTCCACGCCGTGGATCAGCGCGCACTGCCCGGCGAATACCGGGTCGTCGCGCTGGGCACGGTCGATGAGGTCATCGAGGCCATCAAGACGCTGACCATTCGCGGCGCGCCCGCGATCGGCGCGGCAGGGGCCCTCGCGGTGGCGCTGGCAGCCCGTAAGCACGGCGACGACCATGCCGCGGTGCGCGCCGACGCCGAGCGGATCGCGGCTGCCAGGCCGACGGCGGTGAATCTCGGCTGGGCGGTGCGCCGGGTGCTCAGGTCGGTGGCGGATGGGCCTGCGGCGGTGCTGGATACCGCCCTCGCGCTGCTCGCCGAGGACGAACAGGTCAATCGGACGATGGCGGCGCGAGCCGCCGACGAGGTGCTGGCGTTGTCGGGCCGGGATCGGCTGCGGGTGCTGACCCATTGCAACACCGGCAGATTGGCGACCGTCGCCTGGGGCACCGCGCTCGGCACGATCCGCGAGCTCGCCCAGCGCGGCAGGCTGGAATCGGTGCTCGCGGGGGAGACCAGGCCACTGCTGCAAGGCGCCAGGCTGACCGCGTGGGAACTGGCCGAAGCCGGTATCCCACACCGGATCTGCGTGGACTCGGCGAGCTCCGCGGCCATCGCGGCGGGTCTGGTCGACTGCGTGCTGATCGGCGCGGACCGGATCACCGCCGAGGGCGACGTCGCCAACAAGATCGGCAGCTATCCGCTGGCCCTGGCCGCAGCGCGGGCCGGTATCCCGTTCGTGGTCGTCGCGCCGGAATCCACTGTCGACGAGACGATTTCGGACGGTGCGTCGATCGTGATCGAGCAGCGCGCGGCCGTGGAGGTCACCTCGTTCGCCGGTCAGCCGGTCGCCCCCGCGGGCACCGACGCGTACAACCCGGCCTTCGACGTGACACCCCGCGATCTGGTCACCGCGGTGGTCACCGAACGACGCACGCTGCGCCCGGCCCTCGGCCACGGCATTCCGGCGGCCGCCGCACGGCTGTATCGGCGCGGCTGGTTGGACGGCACGGCGGGCAACCTCTCGGTGCGGGTGCCCGGCGGCCGCGCGCTGATCACCGCGAGCGGCCGGAGCAAGGGCGAGCTCAGCGCGGCCGACCTGGTCGCGGTGGACGCGGAAACCGGTGCGCCGGTGGGGGAGTCGGGCCGGCCGTCGGCCGAGGTCAGCATCCACGCCGCGCTCTATCGCGCCTTCCCGGACTGCGGCGCGGTCGTGCACGCGCACCCGCCGCACGCCACCCTGGTCGCGACGCAGGCCGGGCCGGGGACGGTGCGCTTCGGTGACTTCGAGATCGTCAAGGGCTTCGGGCCGCGCGGTGCGGGACCCTTCGCGGTGCCGGTGCTGGCCAATCACGCGGACGTGCCGCGCATCGCGGCCGAGCTCGCCGCACTGTGCATCCCGGACTCGCCGCCCGCGCTGCTGATCGACCGGCACGGCGCGACCACCTGGGGCCCCGATCTGGAAACCGCACTCAATCGGATGGAGTGCCTGGAAATGCTGTGCCGACTACATCTACGCAGCACAACGACCGAAGGAGGTCAGTCATGACCATCGTGCAGGTGATGGCCGAAGACGATCGCGACGACGTGCTGGTGCGCACCACCGACCGCGACGAGATAGCGAAACTGTTGCAGCCATTCGGCATTGAGATCGCCCAATGGCCGACCAAGGAACTCGACGACAGTGCCGAGGAAGCGGAAGTGATCGCCGCCTACCGCGCAGAAGTGGATGCCGTGTGCGCCTCCGGCGGCTACCAACTGGTGGACGTGGTGCGGATGGTGCCCGACCCGGAGAACGAGGGCTGGCGGCTGCGGGCCAAAGGCGCGCGGGAACGGTTCCTCGACGAACACCGGCACGCGGAGAACGAGGTTCGCTTCTTCGTCGAGGGCCGGGGTTGCTTCTATCTGCACATCGGCGACCGGGTGTTCGCGGTGGTCTGCGAGGAGGGCGACCTGATCTCGGTGCCCGCCGGGACCACGCACTGGTTCGACATGGGCGCGGTGCCTCGATTCTGCGCCATCCGCTTCTTCGAGGAGGCGGACGGCTGGATCGGTGATTTCACCGGCGATCCGATCTCGGGCAAGATGCCGACGCTCGACGAGCTCATCGCGTGAGTTCGGCGTCGGAAACGGTTGCACACCAGGGGGTCACCCGATTCGCCTGGAACGAGTTGGGAGAGATTGCTAATGAAACCGACCAATAATCGGAGCAGGTCAGCGCGGCGCGCCGTTGCGGCGGTCGCGCTGTGCGGCATCACCTTTGCGGCTTCGGCTTGCGGAGACGATGCGAAGTCGACGACGCCGAGCAGTTCGGTGGCACCGTCGCCGGCGCTCGCGCCCGCACCATCCAGTGCGGCACCCGAAGTCGCGCCGCCGCCCGCGCCCGCCCCCGCGCCGGAACCGGCCCCTGCGCCCGCTCCGGCTCCCGCGCCTGCCCCGGTACCCGCGCCTGCCCCGGCTCCGCAGCCCGCACCCGCGCCGAAACCCCAACCCCAGCAACCGCAACCGCAGCAACCGGCGCCACCCAAGCCGCAGCCGCCGACGTTGCCCGATCCCGGATTCGAACCGAAACCCGGCTACTGACTCTGCCGCGCACCCGACAAGGAAGCACATGAAGCTCTCGACCCGTTACCGCGCACTGGCCGCCGCCACCATGAGCATGGCGTCCGCGCTGCTGCTCGCCTCGGCCCCGTTCGCCTCCGCCGAGCCCGACGGCGGGAAATCCCTTGTGGTGCTCGGCGACTCGTTCACCGCGAACGGCGACATCGCCGCAGCACTGGAAAACGTGACGCCCGGTGCGGCACCGGACTGCTCGCACGGCCCGACCTCCTGGCCGACCCAGCTGGCCCAGGATCTCGGCATCTGGGGCACCAGCGATTTCGCCGACATGTCCTGCCGTGGCGCGTCTTTGGTGAGCGGCCCCGGATTCACCCTCGCGCACGAGGCGCGCGGCGCGGACGCGCAGGGCTCGTTCGGGCCACGGACCAAGACGGTGCTCATCCAGACCGGCCTGAATGATGCCTGGGGCGAGAACACGGTGCGGCTGCGGCAGACCCTGCTGAACTGCGTACTCGACGTGATCCGCGGTTGCGGCCCCGAGGCCGCGGAACAGGGCCGTGCCACCGACTTTCGCGGTGTGAACACCCAGGAGTACGTGAATCGCATCAAGCCGGTGGTGGATTACGTGCGGTACTACGCGCCCAACGCGCGGATCGTGTTCGTCGGCTACCCGGAGATGAACGCGCCCGGCCAGCAGACCTGGTGCGTCGACGTGCTCGGCGTCGGCTCCATCGTGCAGACCAGGGCCGGCTCGGCGATCCAGCTGTGGGACCGGATGGACGTGGCGCAGCGCGAGGCGGCACAGATCCTCGGGGTGGAGTTCTTCGACGCCAAAGCGGTCACCGCCGGGCACGGGCTGTGCTCGCCGCAACCATGGCTCGCGGGCATCCTCGACCCGCGCAGCGAGCTGATGGGCACCCCGGTGCATCCGTCCTCGCACGGTGACGGGGTCGTCGCGGCGGCGCTACAGCGGCTGATCGCGGGCTGATCATGGTGAGCGCGCCGGTGGCGGTATCGCGGGAGGTCGAGCGGCGGCGGCCCGCGCTGCCGTCGCTGACGGGCGCCAGGTGGTGGGCGGCGTTCGCGGTATTCCTGTTGCACGCCTTGGTGTTTCTGCCGGTGTATCCGTTCCAGAAGTCCGAGCTGTTCCGGCACATTCACCAGGTGATGCCGATGCAGCTCGGCGCCGCGGGCGTGACGTTCTTCTTCGTGCTGTCCGGGTTCATCATCTTCTGGTCGTTCAAGCCGGGAAGTTCGGTGCCGCGGTTCTATTGGCGGCGGGTGTTGAAGATCTATCCGACGCACCTGGTGGCGGCGCTGGCGTTCATCGTGCTGGCCAGCGTGCCGCTGCATCGGCTGGTGCTGTGGGTGCCGAACCTGTTGCTGGTGCACACCTGGGTGCCGAAGTGGACGACGGTGGGCGGGCTGAACGTGCCGTCCTGGTCGCTGTGCTCGGAAATCCTGTTCTACTTCAGCTTTCCGCTGCTGCTGCCGCTGGTGCGGCGGATCCCCAGCGGTCAGCTGTGGTGGTGGCTGGGCGGGCTGCTCGTGCTGATCCTCGCCATCCACACGGGGTACTACCTCTGGGTGGACGGGCCGAAGGGCATCGCGAATACCTTTGCCCCACGGCTGGTTCCGGGGGACGACTCGCCGTACTTCGAGTTGCACGCGTCGCAGGCGTGGTTCCGGCAGCCGGATATCCCGGTGTCGCCGTCGTATTGGCTCAGCTACAACTTCCCGCCGTCGCGGCTGCCGGAGTTCTTCCTCGGCGTGCTGGCCGGGCGGCTGGTGCTGGAGGGGCGCTGGCGGCTGACCAATGTGCGGTGGCCGCTGTGCGCGCTCGCCATCGCCTACGTCGCCACCTGGGTGGTTCCGGTGAACTACAAGATGTCGGCGCTGCTGGTCGGACCGATGACGGCGGTGGTCGCCACCCTGGCGGCGCGCGATCTGGCCGGGATTCGCGGGCTGAACTCGACGCCGCGGATGGTGTGGTTCGGCAACATCTCCTATGCGTTCTACCTGATTCAGTTTCCGGTGATGGTGCTGGTGACCCGATTCTTCGTGGGCGGCAAGCAATTCGGGCTGTTCGGCTGGCTCGGCTGGGCCGGGCTGAGCCTGGTGCTGTCGACGCTTGCCGCCGCGGCGATCTATCACTGGGTGGACGATCCACTGATGCGCCGGTTCTCCGGGCGGCGGTCGAAGGGCGGTGCCGACGATTCCGGTGCGGGGGTGACTGTCGGTGCGCCACACTCGAAACCAGCATCGGCGCGATAGCCGAGCGGCCCATCGGCAGTAGACATACATGCGGTATGTATGTAAATCTTAGGGTGCCTACCAAACCGGAGGGAACATGGGACACAGTACTTCGCTCGGCCCGGCACATGAGGTGGATCTGCCCGGCGGCCGAATTCGATACCACGACACGGGATCCGGCGCGCCGGTGGTCTTCGTGCACGGACTGCTCGTCAACGCGAATCTCTGGCGCAAGGTGGTGCCCGCCATCGCCGCCGCGGGGCATCGCTGCCTCAGCCCCGACTGGCCGCTCGGTGCGCACTCGATCCCGGTGCCCGACGCCGACCTCACGCTGCCCGGGCTGGCCGATCGGATCGCGGACTTCCTGACCGCGCTCGACCTCACCGACGTCACCCTGGTGGCCAATGACACCGGCGGTGCGATCGTGCAGGTGCTGCTGAGCCGGAGCACCGATCGGATCGGCCGGGTGGTGCTGAATTCGGTGGATTGTTACGACCGATTCCTGCCGCCACCGTTCAACATTCTGCCGCCGATCGCGCGGATCCCCGGTTCGATTCGCCCGGTGACCGAACTGCTGCGCATCCGGGCACTGCACCCGCTGCCGATCGCGCTCGGCTGGGTGGCCAAACACCCTGTGCCGCATGATGTTATCGACTCCTACCTGCTGCCGAGCCGCAACTCCGGCGCCATCCGGCACGACCTGCGCCGCTTCCTGAAGGCCGTGAGCAGCCGCTACACCCTCGAGGCCGCCGAGCACTATCCGGAGATCGAGATCCCGGTGCTGCTCGCCTGGGCCAGGGACGACAAGCTGTTCCCGATTCCGCTGGCCGAACGGCTCGTCAAGGAGCTGCCGAACGCCACCTTGCGTTTCATAGAAGATTCCTATACCGCGAGCCCTGAGGACCAACCGGAGTTGCTTACCGAGCTTATTTTGGAGTTCACTCGGCTCCATGCAACACCGTAGTCAAGAAGAACGTTCGCGTAGTACCCGGACTGTGCTGGAGCAGGCAGGCCGAAAGTTGTTCGCCGAGGACGGTTTCACCGCCGTCTCGGCGGAACAGATCGTCATCGCCGCGGGCGTCACCCGGGGCGCGTTGAACTACCACTATGGCGACAAGCGCGGCCTGTTCCTGGCCGTGCTCGAGCAGCTGGAGGTGGAGAACACCGAGGAGATCGAGGCGGCGATCGCCGCGGCGCCCGCGTCGGATGATCTGTTGGCCACCATGGCGATCGGGCTCGGCGTCTTCCTGGAGATCTGCCAGCGGCCTGAGATGGTCCAGATCGCGCTCTCGGACGCGCCCGCGGTGCTCGGGTGGCAGGCGTGGCGGGAATTCGAGACCCGCCACGGGCTCGGCCTGATCGTCTCGCAACTCGAAAGCGCCCGTGCCGCAGGGTTGATCGTCGACGCGCCGATTCCGATGCTGGCGCAGTTGCTGCTCAGCGCGGTCACCGAGGCGGGGCTGATCGTCGCGCATGAACCCGATCCGCGCACCGCGCAGGTCGAGGCGCAGCGGGCACTGATGGCGCTGATCGCGGGCCTGTTGCGCTGAGGTCAGCGGCCTCCGGCAGGTTCGTGGGTGCGTTGCGACGCGAGTTGCTCCAGTAGGTCGGTGCCGCGACCGACGGGGTTCTCCTTCGGCGCTGAATCGCGCACGCGCACTGCCGCTTTGCGGTATCTGTCGTCGGCGAGCACGGTCGCGACCGCAGTGCCGATCGCCTCGGCAGTCGGCGTCTCGGTCCTGAGGTCGATACCGATGCCCGAGTGGGCGACGCGGGCGTTGACGTCCTTCTTGTCCTCGGTGGTGCCTGCGACGACCAGGGGGACGCCGTGCGCGATGGCTCGTTGTACGCCGCCGAATCCGCCGTTGGTGACCAAAACGTCTACGTGCGGCAGCAATTCGTCGAAGGGGATGAAGCGCTCGGCAACCGCGTTGTCGGGCAACGGATTCAGCGACTCGATCGGCGCGCCGCCTGTTGCAGCTACCACGAATACGTCGCGGTCGGCGAGCGCCGCCAGGGTCGGCCGCAGCACCGCAGCGGGGTCCACTGCGACGGTGCCCTGGGTGACGAGCACGACGCGGCCCTCGAGTCGGTCCCACCACGCGGGCTTGTCGTAGGCGGTCGATTCGGCGATGGGATAGCCGAGGAAGTGGACGTGCTCGGGGAGGTCGCGGCGCGGGTATTCGAATCCGGGAGGCGACAGTTGCAAGTAGAGCTGGGTTCGCGCGGCGTAGGCCAACGGGTTTCGTTGCGCGCGGGGCAGGCCGATGTGCTGGCGCACGTCGTCGGCCACCCGTACGGACGGTGCCAGCGCGACTCTGCGGACGATCGTGTTGAGGAATCGATTACGCGCCCGATTGAACGGAGCGCCGATCGGTGTCATGCCCAATCCGGCGGGCGGTGCGTCGACGCTCGGGAACAGCAGGGGATTGACGCCGATCGTCGCGGTGGGCACCCCGGTCGATTCGTGCAGCCACGGCACCGCGACCGCCCAGGTGTCGCCGACGACGACATCGGCGGGCGGCATCGCCGACAGCGCCGCGAAGTGCGCGCCGGCCGGTCGCAGGAAGATGTGCTCCAGATCGAAGCGCGCCTGCGGCAGGCCGTTCAGCGCGGATCGTCCGGGGAAGGCGGTCTCGAGGTCGGACTGGTCGTAGTCCAGTTCCGCCGCGATCGGCAGGAATTCCGCGCCGGTCGCCAGCACCGCGGCGGCCATGCTCGAACCGGTGTACCACCGGACCCGGTGGCCGCGGCGGACGAGCTCTGCGGCGAACGGCGTCAGCGGCAGGGTGTGCCCGGTCTGCGGCACCGTCACGAAGAGAAAATCGGTGCTCATGGCCACCTTTCGAAAGTTCATCTGTACGATGCAGTATTGAATACTATTGAGGTGGAGTCAATGGCGGCTTACAGTTCGAAGCTCCGGTCCGAGCAGGCGGCGGCGACCCGATCCCGGGTGATCGCCGCGGCGGGCGAGTGCTTCATCGCGAACGGGTATGTGGCGACGACACTGCGGGTGATCGCCGAACGCGCGGGCGTCTCGGTGGAGACGGTCCAATCGACCGGCGCCAAACGTGCGCTGCTCATCGCCGCGTTCGATCAGATCTATACGGGCGAGGACGGCGAGCGGCACTTCGCCGAGCGCGACGACGTCGCGCAGATCCTCGGTGACCCGGACATCGCCGAAGCCATCCGCCGCCTCGCCCGCTGGATCGCCGACAACAACGCTCGGGTCGCCGGACTCTGGCGCATCATCACCGCAGCCGCGACCGGCGACGCCGACGTGGCCGACTACCACCGCGAACACCTGGCACGGATGCGCGGGCAGACCGCGGACATCCTCAAAGGTCTGATCGAGCGTGGACTCATCGCGCCGAAACGATCAGTCCAGGAAACCGCGGACCTGGTGTGGAACTCGCAGATGCCAGATGTTCACTCGCGGCTCGTCGTCGATGCAGGCTGGACCCACGACGCGTATGTCGACTGGCTCGGTGAGACTTTCCTCGATCTGTGCCGACCGGTCACCAACTCGAAATCCGCGCGTTAGCGCGAATACTCCTCACGTACTGTCGAACAGGCTGGCGCCGGACGGACTTTCTGGGGACACTGATCCCTAGCTGCGGGGACGTTCCCGACGACAACTTGAAGTATCCACCTGAAGAAAAGACAGTCATCGGCGCTCAAACGGACACCGAGCGCCTTCGCCGACCGGGCAATGCCCGGCAGTGAACACGGAGTACACGATGTTATCGCGATGGAAGAACACCGCCGCTTGTGCGGCAGCGCTGGTCACGGCCGCCCTACCCTTCGGCGTCGCCGCGACCGCGCAGGCCGCGCCGCAGGACTGCCCCGAAATGTATGTCGTAGCGGTTCCCGGTACCTGGGAGACCTCGAACACCGAGCCGGGCAAGGGGATGCTCGCCGCGGTCGCCGACAACTTGCCGGGCAACGTCCGCACCGACTATGTGGTGTACCCCGCGACCGCGTTTCCGTGGGAGGGCGACGTCTACGGTCGTTCCAAGGGCGAAGCAATCGACCACGCGCGCGGCCTGATCTCCACGATGGCGCAGCACTGCGACAACACCCGATTCGCGCTGCTCGGCTACAGCCAGGGTGCGGACGCTGCCGGTGACCTGGCCGCCGAGATCGGCACCGGACTCGGTGTGGTGTCGCCCAACCGCGTCGCGCTCGTCGGACTCATCTCCGATCCGCGTCGCTCGCCCACCGACACCCTGATCGGCCCGCCCGTCCCAGGTGCGGGCGCGGGCGGCCCGCGCATCGGTGGCTTCGGCTGGCTCAGCCCGCAGACCTACACCTTCTGCGCCGCAGGCGATCTCTACTGCGCGACCCCCGACGGCGACTTCGCCGCCCGCTTCGCCGGCCTCTTCGCCCAGATCTCCAACCCCAACCCCGCCCTGTTCGGCAACTACCAGCAGCAGGCGAACCAGCTCATCGCCGACGCCCTCGCCGCCGGCGGCCTCGGCCTGCTCGCCGACCAGCTCAACAACTCGGCCTACGAAGAGCGCAAGCGCCAGGTCGACGACTTCCTGAAGTCCGGCATCCACCAGAGCTACCCCGGTTACGCCATCGGCGGCGGCGCGACACCGCTCACCTGGCTGCGGCAGCGCCTGATCGAGGCGAGCCGCTAGAGCCGACAGCGGTCCGGCGATTGCCGCCGGACCGCAACGCACTCAACGGCTTCGAACAAGCTCGCAGAGCGCGGCCACCTCGGCCGGGTCGGTGTCGAAATGATCAAACCCTTGGGGGACACCGACTCCCGCGAACAGCGCCGCACTGTCCGCGTCCCCGGACACTGGGGTTCGCACAGCCGCATGCAGAGCCGAGACCCCGGTCGCTTCGATCGCCTGAACAGCATTCGACGGCCGCACGCCGCCACACGCCATCACCTCGATCGCCGTACCAGCCTGCCGCACCAGCTCTTTGATTACAGGTGCACCGTCCAGAACAGAACGCTGCCTACCCGATGTCAACACGCGAGTGAAGCCGAAGGCGATCGCCTGATCCAAGGCACGCTCCGAAGACGCACTGACATCGATCGCCCGATGAAACGTGACCTCCAGGTCTTCAGCCGCATCCACAAACGCCGCACAAACCGGGTCCAGCGCACCGGCCGCATCGATCGCACCAACCACAACCCCGTCCGCACCCGCCGCACGAGCCGCCCGAATATCCCGGACCATCACCGAAACCTCATCAGCCGAGTACCGAAAATCCCCCGACCGCGGCCGAATCAGCACGTGCACTTGCGTTTTCACAGTCCGCCCCACCGCATCCTCAATCAACGCCAAACTAGGCGTCAACCCCCCATCAGACAACCCACTACACAACTCAACCCGATCCGCCCCCGCCTCCTCAGCAACCCGCACCCCACCAACCGACTCAACACAGATCTCTATGCGCACAGCAGCGAGTATCCACCACCCACAATGAACCGTCCCGAGTTTCCGGCCGGCTTCATGGTTGAGTCATCACCGGCTGGGATGGCTGTTGTTGAGCGTAGTAGGCGGCTTCGTACTCGGCGGGTGGGATGTGTCCGAGCAGGCTGTGTAGCCGCCGGTTGTTGTACCAGTCGACCCATTCCATCGTCGCGTACTCGACGTCGTCGAGTGACCGCAACGGCCCGGTGAGAAACGGACTGCCACCGGCGACGGCTTCGGTCTTGAACAACCCGATCGTCGACTCCGCCAACGCGTTGTCATACGCATCGCCGACACTGCCTATCGACGCTGCGATCCCTTCGGCGACAAGGGTTTCCGCGAACCTGATCGAGGTATATTGCGACCCGGCATCGCTGTGATGAATCAACCCTTCGGCCACAGCGTGACCGTCATGGTCACGTCGCCACAATGCCATCTTCAACGCAGAAGTGACCATCGCGGTGTC
>NZ_JBITJI010000005.1:218077-703913 GCF_044459885.1 Nocardia sp. NPDC050175 | reverse complement strand
GGTCAGCACTGTGGGGCGCACGGGCTGAGTGATTGCGGCCTTCCATAGACGTCGCCAACCCGACCGGTTCGACAGGACCGAGGGAACGGGACCAGGTGTTTGCCTGGCCAACGCGATCAGTGTCACCAGTACCGGATCCAGTGATTCGAATCGGGAGGGCACGTTGCGCCCGCTGCGCCAATCGCTGATGCGTTGCATCGACGAGCGCTGGTTCTGCGCCGGTGTGCGAGCGCCCTTCAGCCGTTCCTCGGTCGCCGCCGCCACCCGCTGCAGCGTGGGATTCCCTGCGGCCTCCCATAGTTCCGCCAACCGGGCCACGAACAGCGCCCGCGGCGAAGCGTCTTCGCCGGGGCCTGCATTCTGACCGGTTTCGCTCATCATGACGTGCACGTCAACAGACGATACGTGCACGTCAACAGGCGATAAGGGCATGATCCGATGATCGTGGATCCTAGCCCGCCCAGCTTTACGCTGGATAGCGCCTGAGCCTGCCTACGCGGCGATGGCAGTTCAGGTTGCGGCCGCTTCCAGCAGATGTGCCTCGATCGCCTCGATCGAGATCTTCTCGCCACCGAGCCTGCCCTTGACCACCAGGTTGCCGTCCGCACGCAGGGTGACGACCTCGCCGGTGCGGTACCAGCCGTCCTCGGTGAACGACGACGCGTTGGCCTCGGGATTGCGGTAGTACCCGCGAATTGTGTACGGACCCTTGGTGATCAGCAGGCCGTCGGTGCCGGGCGGGACATGGTTGCCTGCCTCGTCGACCACTGCGACCTGATCGTGCACGGACATCGGCCGCCCTTGGGTGGCCAGCACCACTTCCGCCGGATCGTCGAGCCGGGTGTAGCAGACCAGGCCCTCAGCCGCGACGAACACCTGCTGGAGGGTTGCGCCGAGGGCGGGGCGGATGCGACGGGCCAGCTCGTCCGGGCAGCTGGCGCCGCCGATGAGCAGCACCCGTAGCGTCGAAAGGTCGTACTTGGTACTGGCTTCCGCGCGTTCGACCCAGCGCTTGGCCAGCGGCGGCTCCAGTCCGGTGATGGTGACGGAGAACCGCTCGATCGCGCTGAACGCGGTGGTGGGGGAGGGATCGATGGCCAGCGCCACCGTGCCGCCCGCGAACAACGCACCCAGAATGCCCGGCGAGCCCATCGAGAAGTTGTGTGCCACCGGCAACGCCGCGAGGTAGACGCTGGTGTTGTCGAGTTCGCACAGTTCGGCACTGCGGCGCACGCTGTAGAGGTAGTCGTCGTGCGTGCGCGGGATCAGTTTTGGGATGTTGTCGTCGGAGAGCTGTAGGAACGCGATGTCGGAGGCGCTGACCTGCGGCAGTTCCCGTGGTGTGGCACGCAACTCGTCGAGGGCGCGGGTGCCGCCGGGGAGTGCGGCGCCCGGCTGGTCCGGCACGATGATCAGGTGCCGTAGCGCCGGGGCGTGGTCCCGCAGGATCGCGCCGAGCGTGGCGTGGTTGAACCACTGGTGGTGATGGCGGGCGACGATCGCCACCGCGCCGCTGACCTGCGCGATCGGCACCAGTTCGGACCGCCGGTGGGTGGGCAGGCAGAGGACCGGAAGGGCGCCCGCGTAGAAGAGTCCGAAGATCACCTCGACGAATTCGGCGATGTTGGGCAGCTGCACCAACACCCGATCGCCCGGCCGCACGCCGAGCTCGAGGAACCCGGCGGCCAGCGATGTGGCGCGCGTCTCCAATTCCGCGTAGGTCCAGCGATTTCGGTCGTCTACCACGGCAATCGCGTCCGGCGTCGCCGTGGCGCGGGCGCTGAGCAGCTGGCCCAAAGTCTCGCCCGTCCAGTACCCCAACGCTCGATATTTCTCGACTTCTGTTGCGGGCCAAGGGGTTAGGTCGGATTGAGACGGCACTGTCGAGCTCCTTCTTACCGAAACGGCCCCGATTTACTTCTATCGAGAATTAAGGTTAGGCTAAGTACATGTCTAGGGGGAGTAAAGCCGTTGGGGGTGTGAGATAGCGCCGAGTCGGCGGGCGGCCGATCGGCGGCGAATTGTGTAACCCGTTGTCCGCCATGGCATCCGGGGCGATGAAGCGCGTCCAGAGCTGGTTGCTAGGGCAAAAACGTACCGCTTGACAGGATTAGGTGTGGCTATCCTAAGCTCCTCTCATCCCGACCACACCTAAGAAGGATCTGAGAATGTTGATGAGGAACTTTGCCGCGACGGCCACGCTGCTGATCGCCGCGCTCGGCGTCGCGGCCGGCACGGTCAACGCGGCGCCGGCCGCCGAGACCGAGGCCCCGATCAATTTCACGGCCGAGTCGACCGACTCGCAGTCCATCGTCTCCATCGACTCGGGCTCCATCGTCGCCGAGGACGGCGCGCTGAAGATCAAGGCCGCCAACGGAACTGTCGTCGCGGGCACTCCGCTGCAGTTCCGGCTCGATGACTTCACGTTCCCCATCGCCGCGGACATCGCGGGCCGCACCGCGACCCTGACCCCGCAGCTCGACATGAGCAAGGCCGTCTACACCCCGGTCGCCCTGCCTTTCGAGGACAAGGCGCCGTGGAAGTCGGAGTACGACCGTGAGCAGGCCGCCTGGTCGCGGATGACCGGCACGATCAGCCTCGGCGCCAGCATCGCCACCCTGGTCGGCGGCATCGGCGGCGCGGCCGTCGGTTGCGTCCTCGGCGGCATCGTCGGCGTCGTCGCGGCCTCGGCCACCATCATCGGCATGTTCGGCCCGTTCATTCCCGCCGCCGCGGTCGGCTGCCTCGGCGGCGTCATCGCCGTCGGCGCCCTCGGTACCGTCGCAGGCCAGATCCTGATCACCGCCCCCGTCGCCATCGGCGCGGCAATCCAGTACTTCACCACGATCAATGCCCCATTCCAGGGTAAGTGATCTGACCTGCGGAAATGGGTAACAGCAACCTGCTGACCTGGAGTTTCACCTAGGGTGTGACCCTGGTCATAGATGAAGCCTCCGGCTTCGGACAGCATAGGGCGTCCGATGTCGGAGGCTTTGGTCGTTGAGGGTATGGGTGGCAAGCCCCGGAGGGGCGCGGCAGTGCAGGCGGTGCGTCAGCGCAGCGCGGTCGGATGCGTTGCGACAGAGTGTGGTCGATGCGGGCCTGCGGCTCGCCGAGACCCAGGACGATGCAGCCCGCGTGTATGGCGAGATCGCGTCCCACCGGCGCAGCGGAGCTGACAGCGCCCGTCGGCTCGCCGAGAACGCTCGTGCGTCTGCTCGCCGCGCCCGCGAGATCGCCGACCGTTTTTCACGCGGCGACTGATCCTGCGCTGAAGTTCATGGCATTGCGGACGCCGAGATGATCTCGGCGCGTTGATCTTCGGGCGTGCCACGTGGCCGTAACGAACCGCGCACTATGCGGTGTGGGTTCAGGCGGTCATCGCAAACACCTCGTTGAGCGCTTCTGATGGTGTCCGGCCTTCTCGACCATCACTCACTCCACTGCGACGCCCAGCAGCTCGGCTGCGCGGGCGGTAATCACGACAAGCGGACAGGCCCGCCACCACTGCACTCGCCCTCTGATTCGAGAATGTACGGGTTGTCAGGGTGTTCGCAGTTGTAGCTCTCGAGTACGCACCGGGACCCGAATGAGATTTTCGGGCCGCTGCCGTTCTTCGGCCGTCCACATACCGGGGCGAAGTCGTCTCCGCAGTCGTGCAGGCAAGTCGGTTTTGGGCGCTGAGCTGCGAGGGCACCGGTTTCGGTACGTGTCGATGCCGGTGATGTCGCCGCTGCCGAAACCTCGGGGCATGTGGCCAACGCCAGGAAAGCCGCCGAGGCGATGAGCGCGATGGTGGCCCGCCGATGCCGAGCGTGTGTGTAGCGCAAGGTGATCATGGATACGAGCCGCCGTCCTGGTCGATGTGCCGCAGTTGACAATCCCGGGAGCCCGGCGGTGGAGAACCGGCGATGGCGATCCTAATCTCGCGAGGGGTGCTGATAGGTGAACTGCAGGCCGAACACAGCGCGTCGCAAGCGGTAATCGGCAGAAGCGTGCGTTGGGAAGCGCTGTCGACCAGCCGGTTTGGACGTCCAGCGAACGCCCGGGTACACAGCCCACCTTCGGTCCCGGTGGCGCGGTGGAGATTGTTTCGACCGCGGCGATGAGTTTTCCGGACCGCCCCCGTCCTTACTGATGAACGTGCCACCAACCCGGCGCGACCGACCCAGAAGGAACACCAAATGACCGCCATCACCGCCACTGAGACCACCGCCGTCGTCCGTCCTGGCAAGATTCGTAACCGCGTCCTGTGGACCCTGCAGATCGTGCTCGGCCTGTTCTTCATCGTCGCCTCCGGCGGCCCGAAGCTCCTCATCCCGCAGACCCTGATGGACAACAACGCCACCGCCTTCTCGATCCCGTTGGCACTGCTGGTCTTCATCGGTCTCGCCGAGGTCGCGGGCGGGATCGGACTCATGGTGCCTCGCCTGAGCGCGGCCGCCGCGATCGGCCTGGCCATCGTCACCGTCCTCGCCGCCGGCTTCAACGCCTTCCTCGCCGGCACACCTGAACTGGCCCCCTTCCCGCTGGCGCTCACCGCGATCTTCGCCTGGATCGCCTACGAACGCCGGGCCTCGATCACCGCCCTGCGCGCGCTGATCAAGCGATGACCCGCGCATAACGCCCGGCTACCGGCGGCACCCAGCTGCCGGTAGCCGTGTTGTGCGTTACCGGGACAGTCCGGTCGGGTTGGTCGGACTGTCCCCTCGCGGTCGCGGGGCGGGCGTCACCGGGTCGGCCGCCCACCCCGCGACCCTCCGAATCATGTGGTAACAGTATGTGTTTCGCGGCGGGTGGTTTGATGCCCCAGTCCGACGCACGAGCCTGCGCCGTGCGCGGGCGAGTTTTGGTATCGCTGGTCCGCGCGCGGTCATGGGAGCCGATACAGGATGTTCAGCGCGGCAGTCGATCTCGCGCCCTCCTCGACCGATATGCGGCATGTGCGGATGTTCTTGGCTCGCGGCCCGTTTCGTCACCGACCCACGGATCAGCGGATCCTTGTCCACCAACGTGCGGGTATACGCTCCGGGGTCGTGGACGTCTATCTGCTACGGCACATCCATCACGCGCGCCCGTCGGACGGTGCCCCGATTCGACACGTCGACGACGATGGAGACCTCATCTGGGACGAGGAAGGCGGAGACGATGTCAAACTCTTGGGGGCCTACTCAACTGAGCAGCGCGCAAACGAACGAATTCGCGAAGCGCAGAACCTCCCGGGCTTCCGAGACGAACCTGACTGTTTTCACATCGACAGATACGAAGTCGACAAGGACGAGTGGACCTCGGGCTACTTCACATATCACTACTAGCCAGCGCTCCTGCGGGAGATAGACGCACGACACTCGGCAGATCCGGACGTTTCAGAAGCGTTGAGGGCCGGTCAGTCCGAGGCCGGATTCGGTGTAACTGCCCAGTATGTTCCGGTACGAAGAACCGGACATGACGATGTCAGGGTGGGTGTCCGACGTGTTCGGCAGGCGTAGAGTTCGAATTGCTTTCTCCGGGTCCCGAAGTGCGGCTCGTCTCCGTACGGCTATCCGACTCTGGAGCTGAGCTTGCCTTTTCTTGATCGCCGTGACGCTGGTCGCCGACTTGCCGGACGCTTGACGGCGTTCCGAAGGCCTGATGTGGTGGTGCTCGGTTTACCGCGTGGCGGGGTTCCGGTCGCCTACGAAGTCGCGACCGCGCTCAGTGCGCCTGTCGATATCGTGTTGTCCCGCAAGCTCGTTGTACCGGATCGGCCGTGGCTGATATTCGGCGTTCTCGGCGAGGGCGGGATCCATATCACCGACCGTGATTTCGGTGATCGTGCCTCGATCTCCGACATCGAGCGGGACAAAGTTGCACGTGAGCAACGAGAACAGTTGCGCCTCAGCGTAGTTCGATACCGTCTCGGAGTTCCGCACCTGCGTTTGGCCGGCCTGATCGCGGTCATCGTCGACGACGGCATCGCCACCGGCGCCACCGCCAACCTGGCCTGCAATATCGCCCGAGCTCGCGGCGCGGACCAGGTGGTGTTCGCTACCCCCGTCGGGTCGTGCCGACCGGTACGCGCGCTGACCGCGGTCGCCGATCACGTCATCTGCCTGGAGATACCGCAATTGTTCGGCCCGATCCGGCCCTGGTACTCGGACTTCACCGAAGTCACCGACGTCGAGGCCCGCGCCCTGCTGGACCGGGCCAATGAAAACCTCTCCACCCCAAGCCTTGTCGGCGCGGTCCCGCTCACCAGCTGATTACGGCCACACCCTCAACAAGATCCGTGAACGTCACCACGCAGGACCGCTGAAGATCAACCGCGATTCCGTCACCTTCGCCAAGCGCCGCGTCAACTACATCAGCGGCAGCAGCGACTCGGCTGCAGCGCGAGTTCGCCGAGTTCTTCGGCGTGGAGACGATCGAGAAGTTCCTGGACGCGTCTTTCAATCAATTCGCCTCCCGTGCAACCGTTCTCAACTTTCTGCCGCTGCTCGCTGAACGCTTCGCCCGACAACGCCTGCAAGCACTCGTCAGGGTCGAAGGCAAGGCACTGACCGGCAAACCGATCGTGTTGTTCGTCTGCGTCCACAACGCCGGACGTTCCCAGATGGATGGGCGCGGCGCTGAATGGGTGTCGGTCCGGGGAGAGGACATTTGTACTAGGCAAGACCGGATTGTCGGCTCTACGCATAGCCTGCGTGCGCTTCGTAGCGTTGTAGAGGTGCGAAACGAGAGCGAGAGCGACGCCGTGGTGTTCACCGGCGTCACCAAAAGTTACGGAGCGGTGCGGGCGGTGTGCGGTCTCGACCTGCGTCTGGCGCGGGGGCGGACCGTGGCGCTGCTGGGGCCCAACGGTGCCGGCAAGTCCACCGTGATCGGCATGCTGCTCGGCCTGATCCCGCCGGATGGCGGCACGATCTCGGTGCTCGGCGCGACGCCGGAACGGGCCGTACGAGAGGGCCGGATCGGCGCCGTACCGCAGAGCGGCCGCCTGATCCCGGGGGTGACTGTGCGGGAGTTGGTCGGCTTCGTGCACCGAACGTACGCGCGGCGCCGACCGGTGGGTTCGCTGGCCGAGCTCATGGACACGGCGCAGATCACCGAGCTGGCAGGGCGGCGCGCGGACCGGCTGTCGGGCGGCCAGGCGCAGCGGGTGCGGTTGGCGATCGCGGTCGCAGGGGCACCGGACCTGATCATCTTGGACGAGCCGACGACCGGCCTGGACATCGAATCGCGGCGTGAGCTGTGGGCGAATATCCGGTCCTACGCCGAACGTGGAACCACGGTGCTGTTTTCGACCCACTACCTGGACGAGGCGGACGATCACGCTGACCGGATCGTCGTCATCGACCGAGGTCGCGTGATCGCTGAGGGAACGAGTGAACAGATCAAAGAGCGGGTGCCGGGCCGCCGGGTCAGCATCGAATTCACCTCCCCGGCACCGGCTCTCGACGCGCTGCCCGGCGTGGTCGGCAGCGAGACACGCGGCTCTCGCGTCCACCTGCACACCACCGATGCCGACGCTACCGTGCAGGCGTTGGCCGAGGCCGGCCTGCTACGCAACCTCGAGGTCGTCGGCGCCGGCTTGGAGGAAGCATTCCTCGCCCTGACCAGCATGGCTGCTGACAAGGAGGCCATCCGATGACGATCGGGGCGTACGCGCGGCTGGAGATGATGCGGATCCTGCGCGATCCCGGCTATCTGATCATGACCCTGATCTCGCCGCTGACCATGTATCTGGTGTTCACCAGCCTTCACCTGACCGGCCAGGGCAACCGCGCCGATCCCTACTCGATGGTCGGCATGGCGGCCTTCGGCGCGGTCGGGGCGGTGATGACCAACGGTGTCGCGATCGCCGAGGACAAGCCACTGGGCTGGATCCGGCAGCTCCGGGTGCTGCCGATGCGCCCCACCGACGCCGTTCTGGGCCGGACGCTGTGTGCGATGGCGGTGTCCCTGCCTCCGATCCTGGCGGTGTGCCTGGCCGCTGCCCTGATAAACGGGGTATCGCTGTCTGCTGGTCAGTGGGTTGCCGTGCTCGCGCTGCTGTGGCTGGGGATCGCGCCGATGGCGGTGCTCGGCACCGGTGTTGGCTATCTGCTGACCGCCCAGCAGGCGCAGATGGCCGGCTTGACCTGCTATATGGGCCTGTCACTGCTCGGCGGACTCTGGTTCCCGATCGCCAAGTTCCCCGCCTGGCTGGCAGATATCGCCGAAGCCACTCCCGTCAATCGCTATGGGCAGTTGTCCTGGCAGGTGATCGGCGGCCACGCGCCCTCTGTCGGCACGATCGCGGTGCTGGCGGCCTGGGCGGCGCTGTTCGTGGCCTTCGCCACCTACGCCTATCGCCGTTCGACCGGTGCGGCGTGACAGTGTGTCCTGTTGCGACAGCGTATTCCGTTCTCCCAGTTACGCTGTCGTGAGTGAACGAGGTGATCGGCCGGTGAGCCGTCCCCGACTGCGGCCGGTCCTGTGGGCGAGGTGGCGAGCCGATGTGCCACCGCGCCGCCCGAGACTCGATCTGGAGCGGATCGACCGCAACAGCCCCAGCCGCAGCGCGTTCTGGGTGTGGACGGCCTTTCTGCTGATCCCGGCCGTACGGCTGGGAGAGGCCCCGAGGGCACTGTGGCTGACTGTGCCTTCTCTGCTGTTGCTGGCCGTGCTGTACACGGCGGTGGTGATCACCGTGTTCGACGGCCGCCGCCCCCTGCGAGTACCGCTGGCGCTGCTTGCGGGGATGGCGGCGGCCACGGCGGCCACGACGTTCGCCTTCGGGCAGGGCTGGTATTCGGTCTTCCCCCTGCTGGGCGTGGCTGCCGGAGTGGTCGCCGGGCAGGTGACCACCAAGTTCGATGGCCTAGACCTGCCACTGCTGACCCTGGTGGGCGGTCCCACGATGCTGTCGATCGTGGTGCCCTGGCTGGCCGGCGCGCCGGGCGGCAGCATCTTCGGCTGGTCTTCCGGCACTGCGAGCGCGGTGCTGGTTACCGCGGTTATCCTGCGGCTGTTCGTCGTTATCGGCCTGCTCGGCGAGGCGCGTGAAGAGCTGGCCCACGCCGCCGTCGCGCGGGAGCGGTTGCGCTTCTCTCGCGACCTGCACGACCTGCTGGGGCACACCTTGTCGATCATGGTGGTGAAGGCTCAGGCTGTCCGTCGCATCGCCGAGCGCGATCCGACGGTGGCCATCGCGCAGGCAGTCGATATCGAAAACATCGGCCGCGATGCGCTCACCGAGGTTCGTCAGGCAGTGACCGGTTACCGTGGTCGTGGATTGTCCGCTGAGCTGGACGCCGCCTGCATCGCCCTGTCCGACGCCGAAATCGAGTTCATCGTCCGCCGCCGGTGCCCGCCGCTCCCGCCCGAACCCGACGCCCTGCTCGGATGGGCCGTACGGGAAGGCGTCACCAACGTGATCAGACACAGCGGCGCCCACACCTGCGATATCACCCTGCGTCGCCAAGGCGACGACGCCGTCCTGGAGATCCGCGACGACGGCCGCCCGGAGCTGCCGCCTCGCCCTGGCGGGCACGGCCTGAACGGCTTGCGGGAGCGGATCTCCGTGGCGCGGGGCACGGTCGAAGCCGGTCGGTCGCCAGGCGGCGGCTTCACCGTCACCGTCACCGTTCCGCTCACCACGCGAGAATGGGACTCATGATCAGAGTCCTGCTCGCCGAGGACCAGGGCATGATGCGCGACGCTCTGGCGCTGCTGCTCGGACTGGAGCACGACATCGAGGTCGTCGGCCAGGCCGGCGACGGCGCCGAGGTGCTCCCCGCCGCCCTCGCCAGCCGCCCCGACATCGCCGTCCTCGACATCGAGATGCCCGGTCGCAGCGGCCTGGACATAACGGCCGACCTGCGCCGCGAACTCCCCTCCTGCAAGATCCTGATCCTCACCACCTTCAGCCACCCCGGCTACCTCCGCCGTGCCATGGACAACGGCGCGAGTGGCTTCCTGGCCAAGGACGGTCCCATCGAGGACCTCGTCGCCGCGATCCGCCGCATCATGATCGGCGAGCAAGTTATAGACCCGGTATTGGCCACCGCCGCACTATCGGTCGGTCCCAACCCGCTGACCGACCGCGAACGTGACGTCCTGGCGGCCGCCGCCAACGGCTCCACAGTCGCCGACATCGCCGGCACCCTCCACCTGTCGGAAAGCACAGTCCGCAACTACCTATCCGCCGCCATCGGTAAAACCTACTCCCGCAACCGAATCGAGGCCGCGGCCACCGCCCGCCACAACGGCTGGCTCTAGCCGACATGCATAGTCGCGGATCAACCGGCCTCTTCGCTCGGCCACAGTCTGCGGCGGCTGCTCCACCTCCCTGATCTTCCGCAGTGAGGTGGAACCGGCTGACAACGCACTCTCATGGCGCGAGGCGCGCGTTGGTCGGCCGTCCAAATCTGTTGGTCGACAGCACTCTCCAACGCGCACTTCCGCCGATTTCCGTGCCTGCTGTTCAGCATCCACACTCGCCGAAACTACCCAGTTGGGCCCGGTCGTGGCCGGCTCCTCCCGCTGCCCGTAGATCGTCGACAGGTCCGCGATGGCCGCTTCGGATCGCGCGGAATGCGGCAATAGCGTGCGTCTGCCGAAATGGTTCAGCTGGACCGGCACGGGGCGGGCAGGGTGGCGGGGTTCTCGGCACGGATTTCCTTGGCGACGCTTTTGATGTTCTCCTGCGACATTGTGGGCAGTGAGGCGACCGAGGGGTAGCCGGGGTAGTCGCGAGACAGTTCCGCGGTTATCGCGTTCATCTTGTCGTCGGTGAGATCCGTGCCGTCCGGGAGCGCGGCGCGCACCAGGTGGCGGAAGTGCTCCAGGTAGGTGCGTTGTTCGTCGATGAGTTCAGGGCCGCCAGGCGCGCCGTGGCCGGGGTAGATCGTTCGGATATGCGGGAATCGGGTGCGCAATCGGTCGAGATCGACGAGCCAGCCGCAGGAGTGTCCCTCCAGTAGCGCCGGAGTTGCCTTGTCCGCCACCAGATCTCCGGCGAAGAGCGCTTGGGTTTTCGGGTCGTAGTAGGCCGTTGCGGTTTCGGTTTCGCCTGGTCCGAACTCGGCGGTCGCCAGCTGTATTCCGGCCGCGTCGATCGTGGCGTTGGCTGCGAAAGTGTGGTCGGGATAGGTCATTTGGGGTGCGTAGTCGGAGTCGGGAAGTGCGCGCGTGAGGTCGTAGAAGCGCAGCGGGTCGGTGCGTATCGCGGTGTCGACCGGCGTGGCGGCATAGATCGGGGCATTGGGGAATGCCTGATGGAAAACTCCGACGCCACCGACGTGGTCGGGATGGGAATGTGTGATCAGGACTGCGGCAATCGGGGCGCCTGCGGCAGCCAGTGCCGCGCGGGCGTCGGTCAGTGATCGCTGAGTGTCGACGACGACCAGCCCTTGCGGGGCGTGCAACCAGTAGGTGTTGACCGAACCTGGATTGGCGGAGGCGAATCGGCCGATCGCCGGTGCGGACTCGGCCGACTGTTGCTCGGTGGTGGACGAACAAGCTGCCGCGCAGATCAGGGCGAGCAGAGAAACTGCCAGTCGTTTCATCGTAAAGCCTCCATATAGTCGGCGGCCCAGGCATCGAAGGTGCGCGGTGGCCGTCCGGTGATCTCCTGCACCGTGGGGTCTCGGTCCAAAGCCGTACCCGTCATGCCTGGGCGGTCGGGAGCACGACGACCTGACGAAGATTGACGTGGGCGGGGCGGCTGACGGTGTAGGCGATCAAGTCGGCGATATCGTCGGCGCTGAGCGCCTGTATGGCGGTGAACATTCCGTCGAGCTGATCGGTGAGCTCGGAATTATCGATGTGGCTGCCCAACTCGGTATCGGTGAGGCCGGGCTCGATATTGGTGACGCGGACGTTTCGCGGCCCGAATTCGGTGCGCAACATCGCCGACAGTTGGGTAATAGCCGCCTTGGTCGCACCGTAGACCGCATAGTCGGGGAAAGCGACGTGGGCGCCGATCGAGGAGACGTTGACCAGATCGGCCGGGTGCCCGTCATCCCCGGCAGTGACCAGGTCTGCGGCGAAGGCTTGGATCACGCGTAGTACGCCGGTGATGTTGGTGTCGATCATCCGGGCCCATTCGTCGTCACGGCCCGCGAGGATCGGATTGGGCAGCATGACGCCCGCGGCGTTGACGACCACACTCACCGGGCCGAACACCTCGTGTACCCGCGCCGTTGCCGCGATGACACTGGCCGGATCGGTGACATCCACGGTGACCACCGCCGCCGTACCGCCGTCCGCCACGATCTTCGCGGCCAGTTCGGTCAGTCGGTCGATGCGCCGTGCCAGCAGTGCGACCGGTGCGCCGGATCGAGCGAGCGTGCGGGCGGTGGCCTCACCCATTCCACTTGCCGCGCCGGTGATTACGGCCGTCCGACCGGTGAGGTTCTCGTAACTCATTGGCGCAGTGTTGCCCCCGGTGCTGACGGACGGCTGTCAGTCGCTGTCAGTGCCCTGACACGCACCGCTGACCTGCACTGCAGCGCCAAGACTGGTACAACTGTGCAGTGTTGTATGCGGTTTGTTCGGCCCTTCAGAGTTCATGCGCGTAACCCTGCTCGGCCCACTCTCGGTAGTCTCCGCGGGCGAGGTAGCCGTATCTGTCGGAGGTCCGCGGGTTCGCGCGTTGCTGGCGATGCTGGCGCTGGATCGAGGTCAGGTGGTCTCGACGAGCAGGCTTATCGACGGGATATGGGGTGAACGACCGCCGACCGGATCGGCGAACGCGTTGCAGTCGCTGGTCAAACGCCTGCGCGCGGCGATAGCACCAGCGAATCTGATCGAGACCCACAATCTCGGGTATCTGCTGACCATCCCCGCCGATGCCGTCGATGCCGCACGTTTCACTCGCCTCGTTGCCGAAGGAACACAGCAGCTGGAGCGCGGCGAGGCCCTGCCTGCTGCCAAGCTGATCGATTCGGCGCTGGAGTTGTGGCGCGGACCGGCGCTTGCCGATCTGTCGGCCTTTTCGATATTCGAGTCCGCCGCCGCGGCGCTGACCGAACAACGGCTGACCGCAATCGAGACCAGAGCGCAGGCGTATCTCGCCCTTGGCCGTGCCGGGGAGCTGATCCAGCAGCTCACGCGGGAGTCCGCAGCACATCCTTTCCGAGAGACACTGGCCGCCTACTTGATTCGAGCGCTCGTCGCAGGCGGCCGCCCGGCCGAGGCGATGCGAGTCTTCGACCGGACCCGGCACCTGCTCGACCGGGAGCTGGCCGCCGTCCCCGGACAAGCGCTGACCGACGCGTTGCGCGAAATCCACGCGGCGCCTCCGCCGAACATGGGCACAGCAGAGCCGCGCGGCCGCTCGACCAGCTTCGTCGGCCGGGACGCCGACGTCGCCCAGCTCGATCGCCTGCTCACCTCGACCGCACTGATCACCCTGGTCGGCCCCGGCGGTGTGGGGAAAACCAGGCTGGCAATGGAGACCGCGACCCGAGTCGCGGCACGTTGGCCGGATGGCGTGCGGATAGTCGAACTCGCTGCGGTGACCGACCCGAGCGTGGTTGGTAACGCGATCCTGGCGATGTTGGACCTGCCCGCGAATCGGGACGAGGTCTGTTCCGACGCACTCACCCAGATCTGCTCGGCACTGGCCGGCAAACATTTGCTGCTGATCATCGACAACTGCGAACACCTTGCCGCGGGTGCGGCACAACTCGTCGATGCGATCCTGCGGCGTTGTCCGGCGCTGACGATCATGACCACCAGTCGCGAACCGCTCGGCATCGTCGGCGAGACGCTCTACCCGGTGACGTCGCTGGCGTTGCCCGCCGGGCGAGACAGTGCAGCGGCCGAATCCGCTGCCGTGCAACTGTTCATCGATCGCGCTGTGGCCGTGCTGCCTGACTTCTCGCACACCGGCGACAATCGCGCGGCGGTCGGTGGGATCGTGCGCAGACTCGACGGATTGCCGCTGGCCATCGAACTCGCCGCGGCGCGTACCCGCGCCTTGTCACCGGGTGCGATTCTCGAACGGCTCGACGACCGATTCCGGTTGCTCAACAACGGACATCGCACCGCGGCGACCCGTCACCAGACGCTGCGCGCGGTAGTCGACTGGAGTTGGGATCTGCTCAGCGACGCCGAACGCGAATTAGGTAGCAGGTTCTCGATTTTCGTCGGCGGTGCCACGCTCGACGCCGTCGAGCAGGTCTGCGGCGGCGATTTCGATACGCTGGCCGCGCTGGTGGACAAGTCTCTCGTCGAGTTCGATGGCGCGCGTTATCGCATGCTCGAGACGATCCGGGCCTATGCCGCAACAGAACTCGCGAACAAAGGGGTGACGCTCGATCGAGCGCATGCCGACTACTTTATCGATCTGGTCGAGCAGGCCGAGCCCGCACTGCGGACCGCGCGACAGCACGAGTGGGTCGCCCGACTGAACGTCGAGCACGACAACTGCGTCGCGGCGCTGGGGTGGGCGGTGGGTGCCGCCGACATCGAACGCTCGTTGCGACTGTGCGGCAACCTGGTGTGGTACTGGATGCTGTGCGGGTTCCGAGCCGAGGCGATGCACTGGCGAGCACAACTACTTCTCCTGGTCCAACAACCCCCCGGCGGGTCGACCGCCGCCTACCTGGCCTGCGCCTTCGCCGACCGATTGCCCGTGCACTACGACGTGCTGTGGTGGGGACGCGGCGATGACTCCGGCGACCTCGACCGGCTCGTGCGACAGGCCATGACCGAGCAGCGACAACCGCACCCACTCTTCGTCCTCATGCTCGCGGTGGAACATGGCCGCCGAGCGGACCGGACGCTGCTCGACGAAGCCGTTCGATCCGCTGATGCATGGCTCGCGGCGAACGCGCAGGTACGGCGCGGCCTCGAATTGCTGAGCGGCCCTTGCCCTGACGCCGCTGTGCTCGACTTGGAGAACGCGCTGGTCCGGCTCCGGGCGATCGGCGAACCCCGTGGATTGACCCGGGCGCTGCTGATCCTCGCCAGGCACCGCACCAACACGCTCGGGCTACCCGCCGCGTTGCCACTGATGGCGGAGGCGGCCGCACTGACCGATATCTGGTTGGGCGCCGATGAGGTTGTGGGAGTACGCACTTGGCTCGGCCAACTACGAGTGTGGCACGGCGATGTCGCCGGCGCCGCGGTCGAGATCACCAACGCTCGGGTCCGGCTCGACGCCACCGTGCGCGTGTTCACTCGATCGTGGATGCAGGTGGTCGAGGCCGAAATAGCCCGCCGCCGTGGCGAACTCGACGAGTCCGTCGCGCTCTTTCACGAGGCGCTCACCGCGTTGGCCACGAGCCGGTCGCGCGTGGGTCGGCCGGGCGATGACATGGCGAGCTTCGTCGAAATCTGGGGCCGGACCGTGTATGCCATCGCCCTGACGGACCGCGGCGACCGGCACAGCGCCCAGGCCGAGTTGGCCGATGCCCTTGCATTACAGCAGGCCGTCGGCAATGTGCCGCTGCTGTTCGTGGTCGGTATCGGCTATGCGTGTGCCGCACTGGCCGACGGTGATGCGGAGCTCGCGATGACGATTATCGAGGCCCGCAATCACCTGCACGGCACTCGTCGCGGGCCCGGTGTGCAGGAGGTCATCGATGCCGCGAACACCCTGCTCGAGGCTGCCGTTGTCGACCGGGCCGTCGGTATCGGCCGGGCACTCACCGTCGAAGACTTCCACACGCTGCTCGTCCGGTTCCAAACCCGCACGACCATCTAGGTTTTTATTCTGGTACAGGTCAGAACATGGCGCCGTTCGCCCGAATCGTTTGGCCCGACACCCATGCCGCGCCGTCGCTCACCAACCAGCCGACGACCGGAGCAATGTCCGCAGGGATACCGAGCCGCCCCCGTGGGCTGTGATGTGTTGCCGCCTCGATGGATTCGGGCGTTTCCGCGCCGCGATAGAAGTCGTCGTCGATGGGTCCCGGCGCCACCGCGTTGACGGTGATGCCACGGGCACCCAATTCCTTGGACGCGGCGAGGACCATCCGTTCGACCGCCGCCTTCGAGCCCGAGTACAGGCCGTAGGTACCGGTCATGATCGCGGTCAGGGTCGTCGAAAGCACCACGTAGCGGCCACCATCGGCGAGATGGCGTGCGGCGGCGCGCAACGTGTTGAAGGCGCTGCGGGTGTTGAGATCGATCAGATGATCGAAGTCCTCGTCGGTGAATTCCACGATCGGCTTCTTGATCACCGCACCCGGGGTGTGGATCACGATGTCCAGCTTGCCGTGCTCGGCAACAACTCTCGCGAACAGTGCAGCCACATCCGAGGACGAGGTGGCATCGGAGCGGACAGCCACCGCCGTCACCTCGTGTCGGGTCAACTCGGCCACCGTCTGCTGCGCCGCATGTTCGTTGCCGCGATAGCTGATGACAGTGGTCGCCCCACGAGCGGCGACATTCTCGGCGAAAGCCGCACCCTGGTTCCGACTCCCGCCGACCACCAAGGCAACCTTGCCTACCAAATCGCGCGCGCCGATAACATCCGACATCCGTCATCCTGCCCTTCATCACAGTCTTTCGGCCGACGGCTTATCGCCGCCGCGGCACCAACGGTGGCGCATCGCGCTGTCAATCGACTGACACGCGGTGACAGCTGACGTACGCACCGGCTGCCAGCCGCTCCGCGACGACCGTGCAACTTCACCAGGATCAATCAGCCGTTCAACCGCTCGAGTAATACCGTTTCGGCATAGCAGTCCGGCCACGCTTCGGCGGGGCTTGACCTATTTGTACGGTTTCACACTGTCGTCGGAGTGGACGAGTTCGCCTGGGGGAGGTCGTTTTCGGCCCAGTGGGCCATGCTGGCGAGGACGGACTCGAGGCGTTGGCCGGCGGGGGTCAGTTGATATTCCACTCGTGGTGGCACCTCGGCGTAGGCGGTGCGGGTGACGAGTCCGGTGAGTTCGAATCGCTGCAAACGGGCGGACAGGGTTTTGGGGCTGATGCCGGGTAGTGCGGTGCGCAGTGCGGTGAAGCGTTTGGGGCCGTCGAGTAGTTCGCGCACGATCAGGGTTGCCCACGGTCCGTCGAGGACGACGAGGAACCGCGCGATCGGGCATTCCGGCAGCGGGTGAGGCAGCTCACTCATCATTTCTCCATTAGTTCCCTTGAGGTAACTGATTCCTCAAGGGAACTATAGGCGTGTACCAGCTATGACGCCAACTAAGGGAGAAAGCCATGACCACGACCATCAGCCAGGCTCTCGCGGTCGCCACGCGCAACTACCTGCTGTACGACACCGGGGACGTTGCCGGCGTCGACGAGGTATTCGCGCCTGATCTGATCGATCACAACCCGGTTCCCGGTACGACATCGGGGATCGACGGCATGCGGCTACTGATCGGCGAGGTGCGTGATGGGTTCACCGATACGCAGCACGAGATCGTGTTTCAAAAGGAACTGCCGGGTGGCTGGGTGGTGAACCATTGGCGGATGACGGCCGTGCACACCGGGGAGGCTTTCGGCCTGCCCGCCAGTGGGCGTCCGGTGTCGTTCACCGGAACCGACATCGTCCGGGTGGTCGACGGCCGGATCACCGAGATCTACCACGTCGAAGAACTGCTGCAGATGCAAATGCAGATGACCGCGTAGCTGGCCGAGTCGCCGGTAAGCGCCGCTATCGCGCGGCGCTTACCGGGCACTTCCTGAATTCACCTGCCGCAGTGGGGATCAACTGGGCAATGGTCCAACTGGCACCGGTGTGCGGTGCGCCACTTCGGGTTCCGGTCGCCGGACCTCCAGCAGTCCTGCGGCCCCGAACTTTCGGACCAGCTCCGAGTCGCTGATGACCTCGAGGAATTTCTCCACGTGCAGCGACTTGTCGCGCGCGTGCACCGTCAATTCCCGGCGAATCGGGCGGGACAGCCGAATGATGGACAGCAGCCTGGCCGATCCGTGCAGTGCCATCTTCGGCACCAGCGCGACGCCGACGCCGTGTTCCACCAGGCTCAGCGCGGTGGTCACGTCGGGGGCGCGGACGGCGAATCGGACATGCACGCCCGCTCGGCCCGCCTCGCGCGAAACGGTGTCGGTGAGATCGGAATTCGCGCCGCAGCGGATCCACGGCGCCTCGACCAGTTGTTTCCATGAGCCGTCGAAGCTGCTGCGCTGGCTGGGATGGCAGACGACGACGAGTTCTTCCTCGCCGAAGCAGTGCACCACCCGTGAGCTGGACTGTTCCAGCGGTCCGACGGCGACATCGAGGGCGCCCTCTTCCAGCGTCGCGTTGAGCTCGCGGATGTCGGTGAACGCCCTGACCTCGATGCTGTCGATATTTCGTTCGTGCCGCATCCGATAGATGAGCGGCGGCAACAGCTTCTGCGCGATGGTCGGCGTGGTGCCGACCGTCATCACGCCGTCACCGAACGTCTGCCCCATGGCCATCGCCTGTCGAGCGGACTCGACGACATCCGAGGCCTGGGTGAAGAACTCGCGGCCGAACTTGGTGAGTCTCGACCTGCGCGAACGCGGATCGAACACCTTCCGTCCGAGCGAGGTCTCCAACGCGTCGATCTGTTGTGACATCGCGGACGGCGTTATTCCGAACCGCCTGGCGGCGGCCGAGAGCGAGCCGAGTTGTACCGCGTTCACAAAGTAATCGAACTGGCGGAGCGTGATCGTATTGGAAGTTAACAGGGGATAATCAGACATCGGCAACCTTTGTATCGAGCCGTCGGCTCATCTGCAGCACCTTCGGTCCATCACTGAAAATTAAGTGAGCATTCCGTCACCGAGTCCTGGCACCTGCCGGTCGGCGTGGACCGGCAAACACATCACATTCTTTCGTTAACTGTGCGTTCATCCGCGAATTGTGGCGAGAGTCTGAAGGACTGCCTTCGAGGTGTTACGCCGGATTGTGTGCAAGCAGTATCTACTGCGTTGATCGTTACGTCAAACGTTACGCCGAGCTAAACCTTACTGTTGTCCAGATCACCTTGTAACTTCAACTGAATAACTCGCCGAAGCCCCGACCTGGGGATCGGCATTGGAGAACGGTCACTCGCGAAGTGAGGGCGCATGACCTTCCTTCGCGGTCGCAGGATGGGTGTCACGCAACCATTTTGACCACAAATGGCCTTGCCGAGGTGCTGATTCAAGAGAAATCTGACATGACTTTAGCTGGCCTAACAACAGGGCCTCGATACCATTCGCGACCTGCGATCCCGGCATTACCATCGATTCGGTGTGCGACGTCGAACTGGACCGTTCGTGGCCGTGCCGTGATGCTGTGGTGATCTGCTGGGGCAGTACGTGTGATCTGGCTGTGATTAGTTGTCGACACGACAGTTAATCGCATCTTGATTCGATGTAAGAATGTCCGTTCTGCTTGTTCGTCACACCACCGAGTTCTACGCTTCCAGATGGAAGCCGGCAGCCCGAATTGCCGCGTACTTGACCGCAGAGCGGCGGTCGAACGGCTCCCGACCGGCAAGTTCGAACCAGGTCGTACCAAGCGGTGGGCTGTCGGCTTCGCCAGCGATCGGTCATTTCGAAGGAAGGCACTCATGGGCAAGCACAGCGCGCCGCGAAACAACGTCGTCCCCGCCCGATTGGCGATGCTCTCGACGGCGACGCTGATCGGCCTGGCGGTCTCGGCCAACGGCGCTGCGGGGCAAGCCATCGCCGATGATACGAACTCCACCACCACGGGTGACGGCGTGTGGGTCGCGCCGTCGAAGCAGCCGGTCCTCACGGCTGTGCCCGCCACCTACCGACAGCAGAGTCGGCCGGAACGCGTTGCGCCCGTCGCGGCCAAGCGGCCTGCGCATCGCGCTGATCGCCCGGCCAGTCGGCCGGGCGGAAATGCGAAGCCGGGCATGGGCGCTCAGCCCGGCGGCGCGGCCAAGCCCGGCACCGGGGCGCCGCTGGCCGCCGTCGTCGACGCGCTCGCCAGCGGCAGCGCGGCGTTGCCCGCACCGCTGCGCGCTGTGCTGGAGGACCTGGTCAAACAGGTCGGTCCGGTAGTGGCGAAAGGCTTGATCGAGCTGATCGCCAATGGCAACGCGCCGAGCCCGAAGCCTCGGCACGCGGCACCCGCGCCCACCGCGCCCGCCGCGAATGTTGCCGACAACGAGGACGACGCCGACAGCGGTGCCGCTGATGACGCCGGCTTCGACGCCGCGGACGATGCGGCCGACTCCGGTGCTGCCGCGGACGACTCGGCCAACTTCGGTGCCGCCGGTGATGATTCCGGTGCTGCCGACGATGACACGGCCGACCTCGGTGCCGAAGGTGACGACGACTCCGAAGCTGCCGACGATGACACCGCCAACTTCGGTGCCGCCGACGACGTCGCCAATTATGGTGCCGCCGGCGATCCCGCCGACAGTGCCGAAACCGTAGACCCTGGCGTTCCCGGTGACGACGCTGTGTGGCTCCCGCTCTCGCTCGGCCCGAGTACCGCGGGCTGAGCTGTATTTGGTTTCTATAAGATCGACAACTCTCGAAGGAAATAGTGCGTTTCTCTCCCGCTACAATGCTGTCCTTTTCCACCGCAGTCGGCATCTCGGCTTTTGCCCTCTGCACCGTCGCCGGGGCCCCAGCGGCCCTCGCGGCGCCGCAATCCCAGTCCGCCGCCGATGAGGTGGTCAGCCTCACCAACAATGAACGCGCCAAGGCGGGCTGTGCACCGCTGAAAGCGGAAAGCCATCTTACCCAAGCCGCGCAAGGCCATTCGGAGGATATGGCGGCCGGCGGCTTCATGGATCACAACTCTTCGAAGGGCGATCCGGGCGACCGGATCAGCGCTGCGGGCTATCACGCGCAGACCTGGGCGGAGAATATCGCCGCCGGTCAGCGCAGTGCGTCCGAGGTGGTCAACTCGTGGATGCACAGCGCGGGCCACCGCGCGAACATCCTGAACTGCGGGCTCAAGGACCTCGGTGTCGGCTACGCCAAGGCGGGCAACGGCACGGCCTACTGGACGCAGGACTTCGGCACCTCCAATAGGCCGGGCGACGAGAAGCCCGCGGAGCCCGGCAAGCCCGGCAAGCCCGGCAAGCCGACGGATGGTGGCGACAATAAGCCCGGCAAGCCCGGTGACGGCGGTGATAAGCCCGGCAAGCCTGGCGACGGCGACAATAAGCCCGGCAAGCCCGGCGGCGGTTTGCCTTGGGATCCGTGGAACCCGGGCGATGGTTCCGACGACAATGGCGGCGATCCGTGGGGTGACGGTTCCGACGGTGATACGGACAACGGGGACAATTCGCCGTGGGATCCGTCGGGCGATGGCGGCAACAATGGCGGCGACTCCTGGGATCCCTGGGGTGGCTGGAATCCGTGGGGCAACGCCAAGCCGGGCAACGGCGACACGGCCTGGGACCCGTGGAGCAATGGCTTCGACAAGCCTTCGAGCAACGGCGGCGATTCGCCGTGGGGCGCGTGGGGTCAAGAATTCGACGACCTGCTCGGGCAACTCGCGGGCAAGGGTGGCTGGTAACTCGCCTCACTAGCGGTGCCGCCGGACTCAACGACGCGTCCGGCGGTGCCTTTTTGTCCGCCGACCGTGGCCAGCGGTCGGCGGATTTGTTGTGTTCGTGGTGACTTCCGGCAGTCGTGCTGATCGAACGCGACTCTCACATCGAGCACAAAGCCCGCCGCACCAAGCGATCTGGTGCGGCGGGCGATGAGTTACGTTGTCGTGGCGGGTGGTTCGCCCAAGTCAGCTGTTCGGCGGGGTGCTCGTGCAGGTGGGATGCGCGATGTTGCTCGGATCCAGCGCATTGAGCACGAGCTGGGCCACCACCTTGTCGTAGGGCAGCAACAGGTGGTCGGTCAGATCGCCCGGGCAGTAGTCCTGCACGACGTGGTTGGTGACGCTCGGACTCTGCACGATCCCGCTGGTGTACGGCACCACGAACTCGTCATGACTGGTGACGATGTTGGTGTAGGTGACGCCGGGAACCGTTGGACCACCGGCGCTCAACTTGCGCAGGAATTCCGACCCGGTCTGAATCTGCAAGCAGGCCGCACAGATCGGGTCGACGACCGCCCCCAGCGCGGGCGTCAACTTCAATCTGGCGGCCAGCGCGGTGAACAGGGCGGCGAACCCGAGTGAGTTGGTGCCATTCCAGCCCGGACCGATCGAAATGAAACGATCGATCTTGTTCGCACCACCGAGGATCTTGGCGTAATAATCGGTGACCAGGCTGCCTTCCGAATGCGCCACGATATCGACGCTGTGCGCACCGGTCGCCGCCCGCACCTTGATGATGAAGTCGCGCAACTGCTGCGCACTCTGCTCGATCGGCAGCAGCCCACCGAGCGCGCCGAGCGGTGCGGGCATGCCAGGGAGCGAACCGTAGGTCAGGGCATACACGCAGTACCCGTTGTTCGCCAGCAACGGCGCGAGCGCACCCCAATCCAGCCGCACTGTTTCCGGCCCGCCGTGCACCAGCACGATCGGATTCGGGTGTGCCTCAGTGGGTTTGCACGTCCAGTCGTTGGTGCCGATCGGCGGCGCGCCGGGATTGTCCGCCTCGGCGTCCACCGCATCGTTGAACAGATAGGAGACGGGAAGCTGAGATCGCGACTCGCTCGGTACGCCCGCAGCGGAGGGCGCGGCCAGTGCCCCGGCGAAAATCGCGGCAATGGTCATCCAGACAACGGGCTTGCGGCGCATAACTGGACCCCTTTCTGCGCATCAGTCCAGACCCACTATCTGTCCGCGAAGTGACCACAAAAACACACCTCGGTTGACATCATGTTGTCTTTGTCACCGCTACACAACAAATATCACCGCAACTTAATTCGCTTAAGCGGCGCAACATATTTGAGTACTTCGAGAGGCCAGTATGCCCGAACGCGACACCCGGGTTTCGTGGGCAATGCTGTCGACCGGACAGCATTGCCCACGCGGCACCCGCGGCGGGTGCTCAGGCGTTGAACAGGCCCGCTTCGCCGAAGGCCAAGTCGGCGAAGCGTTCTCCGATGCGGCGGTGGGTGGCGGGGTCGGGGTGGAGTTGGTCGGGCAGTGGCAATTCGATGAAATCCTTTTCGCCGTAAAGGGAACGGCCGTCGAGGTAGTGCAGGTTGGCATCATCGGCGGCGCGCTGTTTGGTGATGCGGGCCAGGTCGTCGCGAATGATATTGAGGGTGAGTCGTCCGGCCGCGCGCTCGGCCGGGTCGCCGGTGGCGCGGAAACTCACTCTGGTGCCGTCGAATTCGAGGGCGGCGGGGCCGGGGGTGTCCTCGTGGATCGGGCAGAGAATGGGGGAGACGACGAGTAGTGGTGTGGTGGGGTGTCCTTCCCTGATGGTGTCGAGGAAGCCGTGCACGGCGGGGCCGAAGGCGCGCAGCCGCATCACGTCGGCGTTGACGATGTTGATGCCGATCTTGAGGCTGATCAGGTCCGCCGGGGTGTCGCGGATGGCACGCGCGACGAACGGATCGAGCACGCAGTTGCCGCGCAGACTCAGGTTGGTCAGCTGCACACCGCCGCGGGCGGCGGCCACCGCGGGCCAGGTTGCCGTCGGGACGTCGGCGTTGGCGCCGTGGCTGATCGAACTGCCATGGTGCAGCCACGATGTGCGGCCGCGGTCCGGGATCACTTCGACCGGCGCGTCGGTGCGCAGGACGACGAGTTCGGTGATTTCGGTGTGTGGCAGCCAGATTTCGATGTCCTTCGGCTCGGCCGACAGGTCGGTGAATCGGACGGTGCCGACCGCTCCCTGCTCGGTGACCTTGGACTGGGTGGCCATGTCGACAACGTGCCTGATGCCGCCGGGCACGCTGGCCCGGCCCGCGGGCCTGCCGTCGACGAGCAGTTCGTACACGCCGTCCGGCGGCTGCGGTGCGCCCTGGTAGACGGTCCGCGTCGGCAGCACGTCCAGCTCGATGGCGGTCGCGCTGGTCCGGAAGGTCAGTCGCACGCCGGTGGGCTGGGCTTCGACCATCGCCAGATAGTCGTCCGGGAACTGCTTGCGCGCCGATGCCGGAAGGCGGTGCGGCAGTATGCCGTTCGCGGTGCGCTCGAGGTCGAGTGCGCCACGCAGGATGGCGGATTCGATCGGGGTGGTGATCCAGTTGGTCATGACGTTTTCCTTAAAGTTCACAAAATTTACAGTCGATATATCCGGCGGGCAGTGTCCGAAAACATCGAGGCCAGTTCGGTTTTCGACGCACCGGCGGCGAGCCGCTTGAAGGTGTTCCACAGCGTCGCGTATCGAGTTCCCATTTTGTCCACCGGGAAGTTGCTCTCGAACATGCATCGCTGCGGTCCGAACGCCTCGATGCACGTGTCGAACCATGGAAACCAGAGGGCGGCAAGCTCTTCCGAGGTCGGTGGAGTCGGCGCGGTCCGATAGTCGAAGGCAGCGGCGGTGGCGACGATGCCACCGAGCTTGCAGACGACGTTCGGCCGCTCGGCGACTGCACGGATGCCACGCGCCCAGGTCGCGAAGTGCTCGGCCCGGTCGGTGGCGTACGGCCCGAAGCCGAGTGGCGCACCGCAGTGGTTGAGCACCAGCCGTAACTCGGGAATCGCGTCGGCCAACTCGGCGGCGTCGGCGAGCTGAGGGGACAGGATCCACAAATCGAGCGTCAGGTCGCGCTCGGCGACCACCCGCGCGCATTCCCGAATACCTGATTCGGCGAGCATGTGCGGACGATTGCCGGGATGGCTGAGTTTGATCTCCTCGCTCGCATCCCAGCTCGCCCCGAACCTGAGGCCGCGGAAACGGCCCTGACCGGCGGCGATGTGGTGCTCGATGATGTTGTCGACGATGTCGGCGCCGAGCCCGAAGTCGGCCCGCCCGATAATTCCGGCGGCCACCTTCGTCGGGCCACCGGCCTCGTCGCCGGCCGCGGCCAGATTCGCGACGAACTCCGTCTCGCCGACCGGCCGCAGTTCCGTCGGCCCGTCGGTGCGGTAGGCCGACATCGCCTCGGCATACACCGTCGCGATCACGTTGTGCCCACTGCCGGTGTCCGCCGCGAATTCCTCGAGCAGATAACGGAATCCGGGGTGGTACCAGAGGTGATGGTGCGGATCGATGATCGGCAGCTCGGGCAGCAGGATCTGCTCCGGCGCCTGTCCCGCCAGCCAGCTCTCGTCCGGCGGAAAGATCCGGCCGAACTCGGTCGGGCGCGCGGCATGGGAAACCGATGCGTTCATGGTGGAGGTCTCCCCTCAGTCGTACCTACTAGCTCGTTTAACAAGTACGTACGCTAAACTACCTAGAGTCATTAGGCAAATGAGTTAGCGATGTAGGCAATGAGGAGGGCGGCATGGCACGCGCGAGGATGACCGACGAGAGCTTGATCCAGGCGGCGGCAGAGCTGGCCGACGAGGTCGGCTTCGACAATGTGACCGTCTCGGCGCTGGCCCGCAAGCTCGGTGTCAAGGACGCGAGCCTGTACTCACGCCTGGAAAACGCGCGCGACCTGCGGGTGAAGGTGGCGGTCCTGGCACTGGCCGAACTCGCCGACAAAGTCGCGGACGCACTGGCGGGCCGCGCGGGCAAGGACGCGCTCGTCGCCTTCGCCAACGCCTACCGCGACTACGCGAAGAAGCACCCGGGCCGCTACGCCGCAACACAACTCGACCTCGACCCGGCGACCGCCGCCGCCAGCGCGGCAATGCGGCACGCGGAGATGACCCGCGCGATCCTGCGCGGTTACGACCTGTCCGAGCCCGACCAGACCGACGCGATCCGCCTGCTGCACGGCACGTTCTACGGATATGTGACGCTGGAGGCAACCGGTCGCTACGACAGCCATCCGCGCAACGCACAGGATTCCTGGTCCCGGGCGCTCGATGCGCTGGACGCTGTCCTCAAAAACTGGCCACCGGCCTGATCGGGGGCGGATTTACCTGCGGCGCAGCAGAACTCCGCGAACGAAGGCGGCCTGGCCGGAATGCTGGATGTCGTCGTCGACGACGCTGATCAGCCGGACGGCGAGGGTGACGGGAGGATTCCAGCGGGTGTCGACGACGCGGGGGAGGTCGGCGTCGGTGAGGCCGGAGACGTATTTGATCGTCTGCGCGTGTACCGCGTCGTAGTAGCCGAGGAGTAGGTCCGCCGACACCGCGCCGAGTTCGGCTACCTCGTCCGGGGTATCGCCGTAGCCGATCGCGGTGTCGTCGAACGGCAGGCCGAAGCGCTCGGCCCAGCCCGCCGTCGTCCACACCTGGTCGATGTCCGCGACGTCGGCGACATGGTCGTCTTGTACTCGGGTCAGATGCCAGATCAGCCAGGCGATGGAGTTGGCGCCCGGATCCAGTTGGACGGCCAGTTCGTCGGTGGTCAGGTCGGCCACGGCGCCGTGCACGTTCTCCTGCACCCGGCCGAAGGCGTCGATCAACAAGTCAGCGCTGGTCATGTTCGGGTCCAATCGTGGGGTTGGCCTTCATTGTTCCCGCTGCCAGTGGTGTGCCACACCGGGGTGTGGGGTCGGCTATCGCCCAGTGATGGGGTTCGTTCACCGTGTTGGTGACCTACGCGCAGTGAATTTCGGCGGAGCGCCTCGTTAGAGCAACATGAATTCTTTGTATCGGTACTTACTCGGATAGACCGCCGCTGCCCTCGCCATTACGCTGACCGCACGACAGCAACAGGACAGTCAACTCAGGAGTACGCCACGGTCGGATAATTACCGATAATCCAAGGAAAATCTCTTAAGGAAAACTACATACGATTCAAGTCGGTCTAAACAGTGCCGACGAATCAATTCTCGCCGTGGTCGTTGGTGGTCGGTTCTGTGACGAAACCCCTGGCCAGCAGGCTTGTTGCGCGTTCAGGCAACCAGCTGAACAGTGCGTTTGAAGCACAACTTTAATTCGTATAAAGACCGGCATGTAATCTGCGACACTTTCGCACCGGCACGCCCACGACAAGTGGCGGGTCGATGACTATTGTCGTTTCGCGCACGTGAAATGCAGTTCACCGGATCACCTGAAATTCTCGCGATGCAGTGGAGGTATAGCCCAGTGGGTAGACGACTTTTTCGGTTGGCAACCGGTGGCACGAAACCGAGATCGATCCTCGCGGCGTTCGGCGCGCTGACGATCAGTGCGGTCATGGTCACCTCGGGCGCGGCTACCGCAACCGCCCAGCCGATCTGGCCGAACCCGGACCCGGACCCGTTCTACGCCCAGCCGGCCGACATCGGCAGCAAGGCCAACGGTGACGTGCTGGCCAGCCGCCCGATGCCGCCGCTGTTCTACTTCCCCAATGCCTCGGTCACCCTGATCAAGTTCCGCTCGACCAACTCGCAGGGCAAGCCGATCGCGGCGACCACCACGGTGCTGACGCCGAACGGCCACCGCGCGGACGCGCCGCTGCTGTCGTTCCAGCACATCATCAACGGGCTCGGCACCCAGTGCGCGATCTCGCACGGGCTCTACGCCAACGACACGAACTTCATCGTCCCGTTCGCGCCGGCGCTGAACGTCGCGCTGCTGCGCGGCTGGTCCGTCGCTCTGCCAGATCACCTCGGCCCGAACAGTGCTTACGGCGCAGCGAAATTGGGCGGCCAGATCACCCTCGACGGTGTCCGCGCCGCACAGCGGCTGTCGCAGCTCGCCCTCGGGAAGAGCCCGGTGGCGTTGGCCGGTTATTCCGGTGGCGGCATGGCGACCGCGTGGGCCGCCGCGCTCGCGCCGAAGTACGCGCCGGAGCTGAACATCGTCGGCTCCGCCGAGGGCGGTGTCCCGATGAACCTGCAGACGATGGGCTGGGCCATCGGCCACAACCAGCACCCGGCGTTCGGCCTCGCCTTCGCCGCCGTGCTCGGCATGGAGCGGGAATACCCGGACCGGCTGCCGATCACCGACGCGCTGAGCGAGCGCGGGCTCGCCGCGGCCAGGGACATCGCCAACAGCTGCACCAATGACCTGATCGCGCGCGGTGCCGGGCACGCCTTCGACGATTACGCCAAAGACAATGTGATGGCGCATGATCCGAAGGCCTGGGAGGTGGCGGACGAGAACAGCGTCGAGCTCTACCCCGGTGTGCCCGATGCGCCGATCTTCGAATGGCACTCCCCACAGGACAACCTGATCCCGCTGGACGCCATCGCGAACACGGTCAACCGTTACTGCCGTGCGGGTGTGCGGGTGGAATCCGAACTCTTCCCCTCGCCGGACCACCTGACCACCGCTGTCGTCGGCTTCCCGTCGATGCTGAACTGGCTCGACGGTCGATTCAGCGGCAAGCCTGCCCCGAGTAACTGCGCCTAGTCGGACATGTGCCCCTGATCGGTAGTCAGCGCTACCGGTCAGGGGCATTTTTCTGCCGTCGATGTGCTTGTCCGACAGGTCAATCGCGGGCCGGCAGCTCGCAACCGTCCGGACCGCACACGTCCGCGCCGCCGATCGTCTGGATAACGGGCGCGCGATCGCCCCACGCCTGATCGAGAGCCTGGGCGAACACCGAAACCGGTTGCGCGCCGGACACACCGTATTTGCGGTCGATCACGAAGAACGGAACGCCGGTCGCCCCGAGCTGCGCCGCTTCCTTCTCGTCGGCCCGAACCGCGTCGGCATAGGCTTCCGGATCGGCGAGCACCGCGCGCACACCCGACTCGTCGAGTCCCGCGTCGACCGCGAGCCGAACCAGCCGCTCATGATCGCCGAACAGCGACTCCTCCTCCGCGAAATTCCCGCGATAGAGCGCGTCCAGCAGCTCCTCCTGCTTACCCTGCGCCAACGCGAAGTGCAGCAGCCGATGCATGTCGAACGAGCTCCCGTAGTCACGCCCTTCGGTCACATACGGCAGCCCGATCTCCGCCGCCTGCGCCCCGATGCCCCGTTCGTTCGCCGCGGCCTGCGCCGCACTGATCCCGTACTTCTGCGCGATCTTCGTGATCACCGGCCCCGACTCATCAGCGGCAAGCGTCGGATCCAGTTCGAACGACCGATGCACCACCTCGACCTCGCCCGCATGCGCGAACCCGGCCAACGCCTGCCCGAACCGCTCCTTCCCCAGGTAGCAGAACGGACAGTTGATATCGGTCCAAATCTCGACCCGCACGTCATCCCTCAATCTCGTCTCGACCCCCGCTTACGCAACACCCGAGCTACCTGATCTGTTCCACCGGCGAGGTCATTCCTGATCAAGAACTCGGCGGCGTCATCGGGTAGCCGATCGATCTTGTGCAGGTGGAATCTGACAGTGTGCGAGCGCCGCGCCGCTGCTGTCGTCGACCAGCTCGAGCCCACCTCTGCAACGAGGCCCGTGTCTCGGGGCCAGTCTGCGTTGGCGGAGTGAGATGGCCACACGGTCCAAGTAGCACGCTACCCACCTGCGCTAACGCGCGGCGAGCCCGTTCAGCGGCAGGGGAACAGAGTAGCCTGACGGGCATGCTCACCAAATTGGAGATTCGAGGCTTCAAGAACCTCCTGGATGTTCAGGTGGACTTCGGTCCCTTCACTTGTATCGCGGGTGCGAACGGTATGGGTAAGTCCAATGTGTTTGACGCCATTGAGTTCCTTTCCTATTTGGCCACAGACCCTCTGGTTGAGGCATCGCAGAGAGTTCGGGGTGCCTCGGGGATGCGCGGGGGGGATCCACGGGATCTCTTCTGGGATGGCTACCGTGACCACGAGCGACGTATCTGGTTCGCGGCGGAGATGATTGTCCCCGCCGAGGTGGAAGACGACCTTGGCGCGCCGGCCAGAGCGACTACGACCTTCCTTCGATACGAGGTCGAACTGGGGTATTCGATACCTGAAGGAGAAAGCAGTGTGGGGCGTTTGACTCTCCACCGCGAGGAGCTCCGACACATCAATCGAGGTGACGCTCCTAAGCACCTGCGCTTCCCACACAGCGCTAAGAGTTTCCGCAGTGCTGTCGTACTCGGGCAGCGACGAGGAGGAGCGTTTCTTTCAACAGAGGAACGCGAGAGTGGAACCGTGATCAATGTGCACGGTGATGGTGGAAGTTTCGGTAAACCACAGCCTAGAGCTGCCGGAAGAGCCGGAAGAACCGTCCTCAGCACTGTGACGACCAATGACTATCCGACTATCCTGGCGGCTCGTCGTGAAATGCAGAGCTGGCACCGGCTCGCGCTAGAGCCATCCGCATTGCGGGCTCCTGACGGTTTTGCTGATCCGCGAACGATGGAAACTAATGGTCGCCATCTCGCAGCCACTCTTTTCCGAATTGCCAATGAGGCGGCGCATGGTGCCGCGAACCCAGAGTCGGATGCTGTCTATGCACAGGTAGCTGATCGCCTCTCGGACCTCGCCGGGGTAAGCGTGGAGAGCGTTAAGGTTGAGCCGGACCAGGTTCGAGAAGTACTAACGCTATTCCTTCGTGAGCGGAACGGTCTCCAGTTACCAGCCAGGGCGCTGTCGGAAGGCACCTTGAGATTCTTGGCGCTCTGCGTGTTGCTGGAAGATCCTACTTTTATCGGGCTTGTGTGTATGGAAGAGCCAGAGAACGGAATTCACCCCGCCAATCTTCCAGCAATGGTTCAACTTGTGCGAGATTTAGCTGTGGATCCCGAGTCTGCACCCAGCTCTGGAAATCCGTTCCGCCAGGTCATTATCAATACGCATGCGCCTGGAGTGGTGCAGCTTTGTGATCCGGCAGATCTTCTGCTTGCTGAGACTCGTCCATATCGCACACCGGATGGCACTGTGACAATGGCGTTGTCGCTGGTGCCGTTTAAGAAGTCCTGGCGGTCGGCTGCAGAGAAGGCTACTTTCTCGGAGGCGGATGTTGTCGCCTATCTTGCGGCACCGGCGGGCGCTCAGTTGAAGCTGCCGCTGGAGCTGGTCGGATGAGCGGGAAGGTTTTCTCGGGCCTTTTCGTATGTGAAGGCACATCTGACCTGCCGCTGGCGGGCATTGTCGAAACACTATTTGTTCAGCGCGGCCTCGATGTCCGATTGAGCAAACCGGATTATGCGCTGCTTGGCGGAGTGGCGAAAGATGTCGCCTCGCGGGTGGGTGCCGGTTTGCGCTTGTTGGGTGATCCGGTCGACATAATTGTAGTACATAGAGATGCTGATGGTGCTGGTGCAGATGAGCGCCGCAACGAGATTGCCGACGCGGTTCGTTCAGTTGCTGATTCCATCACAGCTATTCCGGTGATTCCTGTGCGGATGACCGAGGCGTGGCTACTTCTCGAAGAGGATGCTATCCGGCGCGTAGCTGGTAATCCACGCGGGAGAAAGGATATAAACCTCCCTCCCCGTCGTAGGGTGGAATCTGTCGCGGATCCCAAACAAATGCTCCAGCAGTGCTTGCTAGCAGCAGCTGACTGCACCGGGCGTCGACGCGAACAGGTTGCGAAGCGGTTCTACGAGCATCGGCGTCAGCTCCTTCAGCGAATCGATTGCTCCGGCCCGATCGCTGACCTTCCTAGTTGGCAGCAATTAATTAAGGATATCGAGTCCGCCGTCGAAACGCTGGAATTTGGCGGTAACCATCGATAATCTGCTATAGAATAATTCATGCCCGGTATTGTGGATGGATCGGGAACTCGGAAGGTGAGAATGTTGCCCACAAGAGATGTTTATACATCTAGCCTTAAATAATTTGAGGTTACCCGGAATGGAGGATTTCATTTGGGCAAGCTAATGGCAGTGTGGGCCGGTGGTGCCGGTTCGGATCTGAGCTTGGGAGTAGTCGGCGCGTCTCATCTGCCATAAGGATTTATTGCGAGCGCAACGTCGCGATATGGCTCGCGCTCGAGCGGTTTTAGTCGCCGCTGTTCCTCGGAGCCGGGTCAATTAATCTTGTCGAGGACGGTCCAAGCGGGTGACCTGGGCGAGGGTTCGTGCGGTGCCGTCTACTTCGATTTGGAGGTGTAGTGCGTCGTCGGTGCGCTGGGTGCGCAGCATGACTTCGTCGCCGACTGCGATCGCTCCGACGTGTTCGACGATGGCGCGGTACGGGGTGGTGTGCGCGGTTGGATGGTGAGCGAGTCCTTCTTCGACGGCTTGCCAGTGGACAGCGTTGTTGACGTGGCCGTAGCGGTCGAAGTCTGCGACGCGTAGCTGAAACGAGGTGGGGGCTGAGGTCGTGTCGGTGATCTGCTGCAGGGCCGGTCGCCAGCGCAGACGGTGGTCGGTGGTGCTGGTCAGCATCGATGCCATGAAGCGGTCCGTCATTCGGGCGGGTCGGCCTGCGACCGGGTCGACGTTGATCAGAAACTGTTCGACCTCGGCCAAACCGCGCTGCTCGCTTCGGATTTGGATGCGAGCGGTGAACCAGCGGTTCGACAGGGCGGATGGCCAGCGGCGTAGGTGTACTCGGTCGCCGAACTCGATCGGGCGGAGCACGTCGATTACGGTGCGCGACACCAACCATGCCGGGTGCAGGTCGCCGTCGTCGACGGCCTGTAGGTGTTCGTAGCCGAGATCCATTGCGTAGCGGGCGATTGCGTCGAGGCGTAGCCGCTGTTCGATATCGGTGTCGGCCAGCCGCACCGGCCACGACGCTTCGAACGCGGCATGCCCGTCGGGGCACGGCGGCAGGGGAGCGGCGATTCGGCCGATCTCGGTGCCCATCAACGATCTTTCCACGTCGGCGATGTCGATGCGGTAGCCGTATCCTGCAATCGTGCCCGCAATACGTCGGCGCTCCGATTGCACCAGTCGAGGGCTTCCTGTTCAAAGGCCTTGCCGCGCAATCCGACGAGATATGGCCCTACCCAAGGGCTTTGGATCAAAAAGGTGTCCTCGTCGAGTTCGCCGCGGGCCCGGCTCAGCCGCCGTTCGAATTGCTCGATCTTGCCCTTGGCTTCGGCCGCCCGGTCTTCGAGCTGCTCGATCAGTCGCTCGGTATCGCCCGCCTCGGCCGCCTGCATCTTGACCAGCAGGTCGTCGCGGATCGCGGAAGGTTTGCTCGGGCCCGCGATGAACGCGGACATCTCGGCCGTGCCCGCTTCGGTGAGCGTGTACACCCGCTTGTTGGGGCGACCGCGTTGCACCACTTCGCGTCCCACCACGAAACCGGCCGATTCGAGCTTGGTCAATTCGGTGTAGAGCTGCTGCGGCAGCGCATGCCAGTAGTTCGAGATGTTGACGTCGAACAGCCTCGCCAACTGGTATCCGGACAGCTCGTTGCCGAGCAGCGCCGCGAGTACCGCGTGCCGTAGTGCCACCGCATGCCTCTCAGGATCGAGTTGATAATCAAGAAATGACCTAGATCAATAATTGATTATGCCACTCGGTTGTTTTCCGCGCTAGATCTGAGTGAGACAGGCTGTTACTGTAAACAGGTGTCACATTAACCTCGACTGGATATGAGGTAGACGTCATGGCTACAAAGTCGGCAACGGCGCCGTCTCGGAGTGCGGCGCAGAGCGCGTATGCGGGGATTCTGACGACGCTGTCCGAAGGGTCGGTGAACAAGCACTTCGATCCGTATACCGAGATCGATTGGGATGCGCCGGAGTGGGCGGTGGTGCCGGACGATCCGCGGTGGATTCTGCCTGCGGACAGTGATCCGCTCGGTGCGCATCCCTGGTACCTGGCGCTGCCGGAGGCGCGCAAGATCGAGATCGGGATGTGGCGGCAGGCCAACATCGCGAAGGTGGGGCTGCAGTTCGAAGAGGTGCTGATCGGCGGCGTGATGAACTATCTGTTCGCCGTGGTGCCCAACGGATCCGGCGAATTCCGCTACCTCAATCACGAGGTCGCCGAGGAGATCAACCACACCCTGATGTTCCAGGAGATGGTGAACCGGATCGGCGCCGACGTGCCGGGCATGAGCCGGTTCATGAAGGTGGCCGGACCGCTGGTGCCGCTGCTCGGCCGGTTCTTCCCGACGACCTTCTTCGTCGCCGTCCTCGCGGGCGAGGAGCCGATCGACCACGTGCAGAAGTCGGTGTTGCGCGCGGGGGAGAACGTGCACCCGATCATGCGCGACGTGATGCGGATCCACATCGCCGAGGAGGCGCGGCACATCGCCTTCGCGCACGAATACCTGCGCCACCGGGTGCCGAAGCTGGGTCGCGTGCAGCGCGGCACGCTGTCGCTGGCCTACCCGATCATCATGTTCATCGCCTGCGACCTGATCGTGAAGCCGCCGCGCTCGCTGTTCCACGAGTTCGACATTCCGCTGCGCATCCGCCGGGAGTTGTTCTGGCGCAGTGCCGAAGCGCGCGCTCGTCGCCGCGACTTCTTCGGCGAAGCCCGCATGCTCGCGTCCGATATCGGACTGATGAACCCGGTCGCGAAGCTGACGTGGCGGTTGCTGCGGATCAACGGCGGCCAGTCGCGGTATCGCGGCGAACCTGTGCGCACCCGTTCCTGAATTCGCGAGGCCCGGCGCTCACATCCATGCGCGCCGGGTTCCGGGCATTCCGGTGTGGCCCTGCGGATCTGGCAGCACGCCGAGCACCTGGTGCAGCCCGAGCCCGCCGTCCTCGAAACCCAACGCCGAGGCCGCCATGTACAGTCGCCAGATCCGTGCGCGCCCTTCGCTGGCGAGCGAAACCGCTTGATCCCAAGCGCTTTCCAGATTGGCGACCCAGGCGCGCAGCGTCAACGCGTAGTGCTCGCGCAACGCCTCGACATCGCGCACCTCGAACCCGGCCCGCTGCATCGCCAACGCGACCTCGCCGACATCGACCAGCTCACCGTCCGGAAAGACGTAGCGGCCGACGAACGAGCGACTGCCCATCACGGACCCGCCCGCGGAGGAGATCGCGTGGTTGAGTAGTCGGCCCTCGGGCCGGAGCAACGCACGCAAGGTCTCGAAGTACGCCGCAGCCCGCTTGGTGCCGACATGCTCGAACATGCCGATCGAGGAGATGGCGTCGAACTGCTCGCCGCGCAGATCGCGATAGTCGGTCAGCCTGATCTCGACGTTCGCGGACAGTCCCGCGTCGGCGACCCGCTTGCGCGCCAATTCGATCTGCGCACTGCTGATCGTCACGCCGACCACCTGCACGCCATAGGTCGCGGCGGCGTGGATCGCCATCGATCCCCAGCCGCATCCGACGTCGAGCAGCCGCATCCCTGGCCGCAGATCGAGCTTGCGACAGATCAGATCGTGCTTGGCCCGCTGCGCATCCACCAGGGACACACTGCCGTTCGCGCCGACCTGCCCGTCGTCGCTGTCCGCGACGAATCGCGCGCACGAGTACGTCATGCTCTCACCGAGCACCAGCCGATAGAAGTCGTTGCCGACGTCGTAGTGATGACTGATCGCCGCCGCGTCCCGCCGTTTGGTGTGTAGCGGCCCACGCTGGGGCCGCGCCTCTTCCGGCGGTAACTCCGGACGGCGTTTGAGCGCGCCGAGCTGCCTGGCCGCACCGATCGCCTGCCACGCCGCCGGGAGGCCGAGCTTGGCATCACCGGGCGCCGTCGAGGCCAGCGATCGCAGGATCGTGAAGATGTCCCCGTCCAGGTCGACCAGACCGGACACGAACGCCCGCCCGATGCCGAGTTCGCCTGGCGCCCAGACCATATGGCTCAGCGCGTCCTTGGAGTTGATCCGGATCGTCCCCGCGCTCGCGCCCTCGGGTTCGATCGAGCTGCCGTCCCAGAACTCGAATCGCACCGACGGATGCGCCCCGAGCGCGGCCCGTGCCAAAGGTTCGAACACCGCCGCGACCGTCGTCTTGTTACCCATGAGTCCACTATGGCCCGAGTCACCCACCGACCAGGTCAACGACTGGCGGAATTTCCGAGTCGTGCGATCGGTGGGTGCGGAGAACGTCGCGGGACAGGTCAGGGACAGGTGCTCGGTGCGGGCTCCCAGTTCTGGTTGTCCTTGGTGCACCAGCAGGCACGCGGACCGCCGTTCAGCTGCAGGCACTTGCCGTCTTTGTATCCGTTGCATTTACATCTCGCGGCGCACGGTGCATTGCTTGTGCCGCTACCGCACAGTGTGTTCGCTGGTGCGGCGTGCGCGAACTCGGGAAAGATCGCGGCGAGTGCGGTGGCGACGGTGCCACCGACGACGCCGAGACCGGTGCGCTGGAGAAAGGACCGCCGGGAATTGGTCATAGTGGTGGCATTTCTACTCGACGAGTATCGGGTGAATTGGCAGCTACCGGAATACGTTCGGTGTCATGCGCCGGGTGGTGCTGCCGCCAGGACAGCAGTGCGACGACCGCGAACAGCATGGCGATGACCACGAGCTGCGTCGATGCGCCGAACATCGTGATGGTCGCGCTGAGTCCGTGTGCGGCCAGCCCGCTGAGCGCGGCGATGAATAACAGGTTGCGGACGACGATCCGCCAGGAGATGAGGTCGCCGAGCGTCCCGAAGCATCCGCAGGAAACCTGCAGGCCGCGCAGCAGCGCACTGAACACCGCCACCGTCACGGTCACCAGGACCGCGACCGCGGCCAGCACGCTCACGCGGCCGAAAGCGCCTAGTAGTAGCCAGATTCCGACGACCACCTCGGTGAGCGGCACCGCCCACGCGATCGGCCGAATGAGCATCCCGGGAACGAGCTCATAGGACGCCAGCCAATCCTGCCGCCAGCCCGCGGTCGCGGATAGCTTGGCGAAACCGGCGGCGATGAACAGGGCGCCGACGATAGTGCGTACGAGAATTTCGATACCGATCCACACAGGTTCTCCCGCCACTCGGAGGAAAACGCAAAGGGAAGCCGAAAACTATTGCCCGCCAATCAGGTACTACTATCCCACAGCTAACGTCCAGCCATCGGCTTTCGGCGGAAATAGAGCCGACCGGTGCGACGTCACTGCAGCAGTTCCCGTGCGTAGAGGGCGTAAACGGCTGCGGCCGAACGCATCTCATGCTCGTCGACGTACTCGTGCGGCCCATGTGAGACATCGAGCCGCCCGGCGCCATAGGCGAAGGCGGGAATGTCGAGTTGGGCGTACCAGCGGGTGTCCAGGATGCCCGCGCACATCTCGAAGGATGGTTGCGCGCCCGTCGCCTGCGAGATGCATTGGGCGAGGGCCTGTCCGGCCGGATGGTGTTGATCGGTGCTCGCCGAGGGCTGGAATTGGGTCAGCTCTACGGTCACCTCGGCGCCGATGGAGTCGGCGGCGTTCTCGATGATCGTGGTCAGGTTCTTCAGTTCGACCTCGAGGTCTTCCTCGGGATTGAACCGGCTGTCGAGGGTGAACCAGGTGGTGCCGGGGACCACGTTGAAGTTCGACCCACCGCCGGACAGCCCGCCGACGACGACCATCGATCCGCGCGCATCCTTGCCATCCATCGCGTACGCCGTGTGCTTGTCCAGCATCGTGCGGACGTACTTCTCCAGCGGCGCCGCGATCCGCACCATGTGCTGGAACGAGTTGATGCCGAAGTTCGCCTGCCCGACATGCGCCTCGCGCCCATGCACGGTGACCCGCAAACTGACTGCCCCGCGCGCGGCGTGCCAGATCTTGCCCGCGCTCGGCTCCGCGGTGACCATGGCGACCGCGGTCGGATCGATCAGGCCGTGCTGCCGCAGAAAACCCGACCCGGCGACGCTGCCGGTCTCCTCGTCGCACACCAGGTGGATCACGATCTTGCCGTCGCCGAGCAGCCCGAGTTCCTTCGCCGCGGCGGCGCCGTACAGCATGCTGACGATCCCACCCTTCATATCGGCGGTGCCACGCCCGATGATCTTGCCGTCGGCCCGCCGGGCGGCGAACTGCCCGCGATCCTGCACCGGCACGACATCGAAATGCCCATGGAAATACAGGGTTTTCGCGCCGTCACCGACGGTCGCGCGGACGATGCACGGATCCTCCTGCGCGTCCACCGCGGGCACCCCGATGATCTCGCCGTCGAGACCGAGCCCGCCCATGGCCGCGCTTAACGCACGCGCGCAATCACGCAGCCCACGGCCGGGCGGATTCTCCGTCTCGTGCGCGACCAGCGCGGTCAGCAGGTCGGCCATCTCATCGGCGCGTGGTTCGAGCCAGGAACGCACCTGGGTGGAGCAGTCGATCGTCACGAATTCGAGTGTCGCCGACCGCGGATCATTCTGTGCGCGGTTCACTCCGAGTGCCTTTCGCTCGCCGGTTGCTCGGTGTTTCGGCCTGAACCGAATCATGGTGACCGCGCACCCTCCTCCTTCATAGGCTCTGAACAGTGATAACGAGGAGTTGGAAGATGACCGAAAACGTAGCGGTACGCGCCGACGGCGGTGCCGCGCTGGTGTTGACCCGACTGGCCGACAGCGTGCTGGCGGAATGGAAACGGGGGCGGCAGCGGTTGGCACCGATGTGGTCGCGTCGCGACGAGCTGGCGGCGCAGGAGTCGCTCGCTCCGGCGCATGTCGACGACCTTTTGATGGAGCTGGACCCGCTCATCGCGGTACGGTGGCGAGGTTCTTGGTGATCGGAGGTGCCGTCTTGCGGTATCGAATGGGCGGGGGACCGGGCGTGGCCGATCCGTCGGGGCGAAGGCGGGGTAGCCGCGGATGAAGCAGATCCACTGCACGCCAGAAGACTTGATGCGCGTCCGGATCGGCCCCCCGCTCGGCGCCATCGCGGAAACGATGCTGGCCACGCGCGTGATTCAACGCCGGAACATCGCGGGTTTCGCGGGCTGGCGTAGCCAGGTGCGCGGCGCGATTCCGGACAACTTCGGCGTGCTCGCCGACATCCTGCCCGCCGACGACGCGTTCCTGGACCTGATCACGCCCACCCTCGGTGCCCGCTCGATGCCCGCGGGCATCGAGGCGCTGCATCTGGCGTCCCGCGACGAACTCCGGATGGAGCTGGACAGCGTCGGCCGCCGCCGCGCGGAGGTCGGACAGCCGCCGTTGCCCTCGTGGACGCGGGAGCTGTCGGAGCGCGACGGTGCCGCGCGCCACAATGTCGCGGCGGCCGTGGAGGCCTTCCACTCGGTGGCGTTCGCCGGGCGCTGGGCGCACATCCAGTCCCATCTCGAAATGGCCGCCGAGCGGATGGCTCGAACGATCGCCACCGAAGGCGTCGAGCAACTGTTCGCCGGGCTGGCACCCTATGTGACCTGGCGCGCGCCGATGCTCCAGGTGCACAGGATGTTGCACTGTCACAACGAGAATCTCGGCGGCCGTGGCTTGGTCATCGTGCCCTCCTTCTTCGCCTGGCCCGAACCGCTGACCCTGATGTCCCTGGCGGACAAGGAAGCGCCGATGATGCTGGTCGTCCCGGTGATGCGCGATATCAGTGATTTCGCCGCCGCGTGGGGGCCGCGCGCGACCAACGAGGCATTGACCGCCCTGCTCGGCCGGACCCGTGCCGCCGCGCTGCAGGTGATCGCGGAAGGTTGCAGCACCACCGAACTCGCGCGCCGACTGAGTGTTTCACCCGCCACGGCGAGCGAGCACGCGTCGATCCTGCGCGAGGCCGGGCTGATCGACAGCTGGCGGCACCGCAACGCCATGCGCCACGAGGTGACGACCCTCGGCGCCGCACTCCTCGACGGTGATCTGAGCAGCAGCGTCCGTATCGCGTAATACCTTGCGTGCCAGGGGGATAACTCAGAACTCATCCGCACAGCCGCAGGAGCCGCGTGTCTTCAATTCCGCGCCGAGGCTGACCACGCCCGGCTCGGCGGATCCGGTGTCGATCTGCTTCAGCAAGAGTTCGACCGCCAGCTCGCCCATCTTCCGGGTGGGCTGGACCATGGTCGTCAAACCCGGCCTGGTGTAGCGGGCGTACTCGATACCGTCGAACCCGACGATCGCGAGATCGTCAGGGACGCGCAGGTTCGCGTCGTAGGCCGCGCGCAGCATGCCCATCGCCTGCAGGTCGCTGGTCACGAATACCGCAGTGGGCGTGGTCGTTCCGCTCATCAACTCGCTGAGCGCACGATAACCCGCGGCACCGCCGAATTCGGCACGCACCACGACACTTTCGGGCAATCCGGCGGCTGCCAGCGCCTGCCGATAGCCCGCCACCCGCTCGTCGGCGGTCGACACGTGCGGGCCACTGAGGCAGGCGATCTCGCGATGGCCGTGAGATATCAAATGCTCCACCGCGATTCGCGCCCCGGCGAGGGAATCACACATTACGTGCGCGCAGCGCGCCGGGTCGATGATCCGGTCCACCGCGACCAACGCCATGTCGGCCGCCGCGCAGGCGTCGGCGATGCCCGACTCCCAGGACGACGAAATCGCAAGCAGCCCTTCGACCCGGCGGTCGATGAACGCACTCACATACGCGCGCTCTCTCGCCTCGTCGCCCGCGGCATTCCCGACGATCAGCGGGAAGCCGCGCGCGAACGCGGCCGCCTCGACGACCGCGGAGAGCTCGGCGAAGAACGGGTTCGCGCCGTCGGGAATGACCATCCCGAGCGCATGCCCTCGATTCATCCGCAGGCTGCGCGCGGACATGTTGGGGCGGTAGCCGAGCTGCTCGATGGCGGCTTCGATGCGGGCCCTGGTCGCCGGCGCGACGCTGCGTGGGCCGTCGTTGAGGACGTAGCTGACCAGGGCGGGTGAGGTGCCTGCGAGCCGGGCCACGTCGGCTCGGGTGACTGCCATCGGGTCACTCCTGTCGTGCTGGCAATTCGTGCGAGCTGCCGAAGAACCCTTGACAGTCTCGTGATGCGGGTCACACACTACACATCAACTCGTGTTGTCAACACGAGTTGAACTCGTACAGGATAGGTCGAAAACCAGATGAGCACTCGATACCGGATCGGGCTTGTGGCCCTGGCCCTCGTCAGCGCGGCGGCCCTCACCGCCGGATGCGGCCGCGGCGGCGACGCCTCGTCCGACTTCAAGATCGCCGTAGTCACCCGCAACTTCACCAACCCGTACTGGGCGGCGCTGCGCGACGGCGCGCTGGCGGAGGGCAAGCGGCTCGGGGTCGACGTCGCAGTGCAGGCGGGGCAGTCGGAGACCGACGCGGACGGCGAGAACGCCCAGATCTCCACCTTGGCCGCGCAGGGCTACGACTGCTTCGGCGTGGTTCCGGTCAACGCGACCAACGTGATCACCCCGCTGGTTCCGGTGGCCCGCAAGAACATTCCCATCCTCAACCTGGACACCCAGATCGATGTGAACGCCTCGAAGCAGGCCGGGGTCGACTTCGCGAGCTTCATCGGCTCCGACAACCTCGCGGCGGGCAAGATCGCCGGCGAGAAGATGCTCGACGCGCTCGGCGGCAGCGGCAAAGTGATTGTGCTGCAAGGCATCGCGGGCGAGCAGAACGGCATCAACCGGGACAAGGGCTTCACCGATACCGTCGCGGGCAAGCTGGAGATCGTGCAGCGCGCACCGGCCGACTACGAACAGGACAAGGGCCTCACCGTCACCGAGGCGATCCTGAAGGCGCACCCCGACATCACCGGCATCTTCGCCGCCAACGACACCATGGGGCTCGGCGCCGCGCAGGCGATCAAGAACGCGGGCCGGACCGGGCAGATCAAGGTGATCTCGGTCGACGGCATCCAGGCGGCGCTGGCCGCGGTGAAGGCGGGCACCGTCTACGGCACCGTGACCCAATACCCTTACGCCGAGGGCCAACTCGCGGTCCAGGCCTGCCTTGCGAAGCATCAGGGCAAGACCATTCCGGACCGGGTGGTCGCGCCGATCGCGTTCATCGGCCAGGACAACGTCGACCAGCAGATCAGCGCGTTTCCCCAGCCCATCGCCACGTTCGACAATCCGCTGGCCGGGCTGGTGAACAAATGATCAGCATCGCCGAGGTCGCGCGCGCCGCACCCGGGCGGCTGGGTGAGCGGCGCATTCCGGCCAAGCTTGCGGATTACGCGGCCCCGATCGCGCTGGTGATCGTGTGGCTCGGCTTCTTCATCGCCACGCCGAACTTCTTGACTGCCAGCAACATCGACGATTTGCTCGTCGCGTCCACGATCCTCACCGTGCTCGCGCTCGGTCAGCAGTTCGCCGTGGTGGTCGGCGGCATCGACCTGTCGGTCGGTGCGACGCTGCCGTGGTCGGCGGCGCTGCTCGGCTATTTCACCAGTCACGGCTATCCGGTGACGACCGGCATCGTGGTGGCGATTCTGGGCGGACTGCTGGTCGGGGTGATCAACGGTGTGCTGATCGGGCACTTCCAGATGACCGACTTCGTCGTCACGCTCGGTTCGTTGAGCGTGCTCAGCGGCTGCACCCTGCTGCTCACCAGCGGCAACAGTGTGGCGGTGAATTCGTCGTTCCTGCAGAGTCTCGCGTTGGACGGTGCCGGACCGCTGCGCTGGTTCTGGCTGCTCGCCCTGGTCGCGGCGCTCGGTGTGGCGGGCATTCTGTTCCGGACCAGGGTCGGCACGCACCTGCTCGCCACCGGCGGCAATATCGACTCGGCCAGGGAAACCGGCATTCCGGTGCGCCGGATCCGGTTGCTCGCCTACAGCGCCTGCGGGCTGCTGTGCGGTGTCGCCGGGGTGATGCTGGTCGCCCGCAACGGCGGTGCCGACCCGTCGCTGCAAACCACCTATCTGTTGAGTTCGATCGCGGCGGTGGTGCTCGGCGGTTCGTCGTTGAGCGGCGGCAAGGCGTCAGTGCTCGGCACCGTGTGTGGCGCGATCCTGTTCACGTCGCTGATCAACGGGTTCACCATTCTCGGCATCTCGCAGTACTACCAGCCGATCGCGGTGGGCGCGGTATTGCTTCTCGCCGCGGCTATTTCGCGATTCCGGAAGTAGGTACGACATGACCAAGCCGATGCTCGAGGCGCGTGGGCTGACGAAGTCGTTCGACTCCGTTCGTGCGCTCGATGATGTCTCGCTGACGATTCCGGAAGGGGAGGTCACCGCGCTCGTCGGTGACAACGGGGCCGGCAAGTCCACCCTGGTGCGCTGCCTGACCGGTGTGCACCCACCCGATTCCGGGGAGATGCTGTTCGGTGGCGCGCCGGTGCGGTTCGGCTCGCCGGAGGATGCCCGGAAGATGGGGATCGAGACCGTGTATCAGGATCTCGCGCTCATCGACGATTTGACCGTGTGGCAGAACCTTTTTCTGAACCGGGAACTCGTCTATCCGTCCTGGCCGATCAAGATCGTCAATCGGAAGGCGATGATCAGCCGGAGCGGGGAGATCCTGCGGGATCTCGACGTGGACGTGCCCTCGGTCCGCACCACGGTGCGGCGGATGAGCGGTGGTCAGCGGCAGAGCATCGCCATCGCCCGGGCGGTCGCCTGGGGTAAGTCGATGGTGATCATGGACGAGCCGACCGCCGCGCTGGGGGTGCGGGAGACCGCTGCGGTGGAGAAGCTGGTGCGCGGGCTGCGCGATCGCGGGGTGACCGTGTTGATCATCAGTCATGATCTGGCGCAGGTGATGCGGATCTGCGACAACGTGGTGGTGCTGCGGCGCGGTCGCTCGGTGGCGGCGCATCGGGTGGGGGAGATCGATGGTGACCGGTTGGTCGCGTTGATCACCGGGGCCGCGCCGGGCAACCTGGAGGCGAAGCCTGCTGTGGAACAACAGGTCTCGTGACCGGGCGGATCACGGTCATCGGATCGATGAACCAAGATGTGGTCTGCGAGGTGGCCAAGCTGCCCGGGCCGGGGGAGACCGTGCTGGCAGTCGGGTCGCGGACGAACCCGGGTGGCAAGGGGGCCAACCAGGCGGTCGCCGCGGCGAAGGCGGGCGGGAGGGTGCAGTTCGTCGGCCGGGTCGGCGGTGATTCGGTCGCGGCGGGCCTCTTGGATTCGATGGCCGCGGCGGGGGTGAAAACGGCTGGGCTGCGGGAGGTTCCGGGCGTGCGGACCGGTCGGGCTTACGTCACGGTCGCTGCCGGGGAGAACCAGATTGTCGTTGATCCCGGTGCCAACTTCGCTTGGGAGTCCGACGCCGAGTTGGCGGTGCTGGCCGAGGCGGAGCTGATCACGTCGGCGGATGTGGTTGTTGCACAGCTGGAGATACCGCTCGCGGTGGTCACCTGGGCCGCAGGACTGGCCCGCCGGTTCGTCCTCAATGCTGCTCCAGCGGCGGAACTCGACGATGAACTGTTGGGTCGGTGTGATCCGCTCGTGGTGAACGAGTACGAGTTGGCCACGATCAGCGGGGCACCGACCGCGACCAGAGAGCAAGCAGGTCACGCCGCGCGGTCGCTGTGTTCGCGCGGGGCGCCGTCGGTCGTTGTCACGTTGGGTGCCGCCGGTTCGATCCTGGCCCGGCGCTCGGCAGGGTCCGTCGACGTCACGTATCAGCCCGCGCCGCAGGTGGACTCGGTGGATTCGACCGGGGCGGGTGACGCATACGTCGGTGCGCTGTCCACCGCGCTGGCCGATGGGGCCGATCTCGGTGCGGCGGTAGCCTTTGCCACCGCCGCCGCGGCCCTGTCCGTCCAGTCGCCGGGCACCCACGCCTCCTATCCCACACGGGAGCGGGTTGTCGCGGCGCTCACCGCGCTGCCGCCCGCCGACTCGAGTTTCCGCACAACCAGATTGGAAACACCTTGCGCACCGGTGGATTGATTCACGCCGAACTGATGTCGGCACTCGTCGCCCTCCGCCACACGGACACCTTCGCCGTCAGCGACTCGGGTCTGCCGGTGCCGCTGGGCGTGCCGGTGATCGATCTCGGAATCAGTTACGGCTTGCCGCGATTCGCGCCGGTGCTCGAACTGATCCTCGATGAAGTGGCCGTTGAAGCAGCGTGGGGGAGCGCCGACGTGGTCGCCGCGAACCCGGAGGCAGCCGATATCCTGACGCGGTTGCACGCCGAGTTGCTCGACCACGAGGAGTTCAAACGGCGGATCGGGCAGTGCCGCTTCGTCGTTCGCACAGGTGAGGCGCGGCCGTACGCCAATGTGCTGCTTCGTGCCGGCGTGCCTTGGTTGTGAATCGACCACCATGATGCGTGGTAATCGGACAAACTTTGTCTGACGGCCTTGTGCCCTGATCTAGACCGCATGTGGGGCTGTGCCACCGTCGGAGGAGGCAGAGATGACCAGATATCGACTGGTCGCGCTCGCGGCGCTGGTGATGCTCGTTGTCACCGGGTGCGCGGGCACACCGACGAGCGCGACCGAACCCGTCGCCAGCACGGACATATTCGCTTACGCGACAAGTACCGAACTGGTCGTCGCGGATGGCACCGCGACCTTGTCCCGAACGCCGGGATCTTTCGACACAACGCGTGACGTCGGCGTCACCAAGGACTCGAAATTCGCCTTCTGGAAGGAGGATTCGCGCGCCGGTGACGAGTCCTTCGTCGCGGCGGTGTCCACCGGAGCATCCGCGGCGCCTGTCCGGGTCGCCTGTGGTTGCCGTCAGGTTCTCCCGCTCACCGGAAGCGTCATCGTGTGGCTGCAAGCGCCGGGCACCGTGATGCGCATGGATCTCGGTGCGGCACAGCCGAAGCCGACGGCGTGGCGCACGATCACACCCGCGCCACAGGCGCAGGAGCGGATAGATCTCTTGGCTGTCCACGGGGATCAACTGCTGCTGAACCGCTATCAGATAGAGCAGCAGTACGACTCGATCAAATGCCAGCTCTTCACGATCGATGCCGACGGCACCACGCATACGCACGGACCGCTCTCCGACTTGAAGGCCTACTTCTACAGCGCCGTCTTCAGTCCCGACGGCAAGTCGGCCGCACTGTCCCAATACGCGGTGCCCAGCAGCTATCTGCGGGACATGGCGTGCAGCCTGGCGGTTGTCTACTTCCTCGACCTGTCGTCGGGCGATCTGCAATCCACGGTCCCGTCACCCGGGAACTGTTCCAGCGCACTGAAACTCCGCTGGGATACACCCGACGGGCCAACCCTGGCCGTCGATCGCTGGCCTGCGTTCACCAAACCGACCGACGCACAGACAACGCGTTGGCAGAGCAAGCAACGCACCTGGTCACCACTCGATCCGCCGATCGCCGACCGCGCCAAGACCTCTGCAGGCGCGACCGTCGAGCTCGCCAAGCCGGGCAGCGCAGGGCTCTACGACGTCTATTTCAATAAGAACGGTCAACGCACCAAGCTGGCCGAACAGGCCTATTCGATCGCGGTTCCGTAGGTGACGACCACGACAATCGCGGTGGCCGAAAACCGCGTGAGTTCGTGGCGTCGGTCATCTAGCGTTCGCTAGATGGAGCAAGTTGTTCGCTCGGGTGATCGGAAGGCCGTTGTCGCGGCCGCGGTCACCGTGGTGCTGTGGGCCTCGGCCTTTGTGTTCATTCGTGCTGCGGGGGAGGACTTTTCGCCGGGCGCGCTGGCGTTGGGGCGGCTGCTGACCGGGGCCGTCACGCTGGTGCTGATCCTGATCATCCGGGGCGAGGGCATGCCTGCCCGGGCCGCGTGGCGCGGGATCCTGGTGTCCGGAGTGCTGTGGTTCGGGGTCTACATGGTGGCTTTGAACTGGGGCGAGCAGCATGTCGACGCGGGCACCGCGGCGATGGTGATCAACATCGGTCCCATCCTGATCGCGGTGCTCAGCGGGCTGGTGCTGAAGGAAGGATTTCCGGCGCGGCTGATCGCTGGCATCGCGGTGGCGTTCGCCGGAGCGGTCGTGGTCGGGCTGTCGAATTCGAGTGGCGGAAGTGCCGCGGTGCTCGGTGTCGTCCTGTGCCTGACCGCGGCACTGGCCTGGGCGATCGCGGTCGTCGCGCAGAAGCCCGCGCTGGCCCACGCCTCGGCGTTGCAGGTGACCACCGGTGGCTGCGTCATCGGCACCATCGCCTGCTTGCCATTCGCGGGGCAGCTGTTCAGCGAGGCCGCCGCCGCACCGCTGTCCTCGACACTGAGCGTGGTGTATCTGGGCGTCTTTCCCACGGCTTTGGCCTTCACCACCTGGGCTTACGCGTTGTCGCGCACTACAGCGGGAAAGATGGGCGTGACCACCTATGCCGTCCCCGCCTTGGTGATTCTGATGGCCTGGATCGCGCTCGACGAGGTCCCCGGACTGCTTGCCGTGATCGGCGGTTTGCTGTGCCTGTCCGGTGTGGCGATCACCAGGTCGCGGGCGGATAAGCCGGTCGAGCCCGAAGATGCAGTGGCACAGGAAGTATCGAACCCGACGTAACAGCCACACCGGGACTGCTCGCGGGGACGGTCCATGGTGCGTTGGTCGACGACGTGGCGGCTGCTGCTGTGACCAGCGTGTCTACCAGGTCGCCTACGCTGGTCATTGATAACGACCGACGTCAGCCGTAGTCGGCGAGTGCACAGCGAGACCGACTGGAAGAGGTTGCTTTGGCGGACGATCGGAAGCTGCCGAGTGGTTCGGGGAAGCGTTGGACGCGCAGGCTGCTCGGGGTGACCGCGGTCGCGGCGACGGGACTGGTGCTGGTCGTGGTCGGCTCGAACGTCCGGCTGTGGATGGTGTCGGCGGGCCATCGGTTCGGCCCTGACGCCGCGCCGACGGTTCCGGTCGTGATCGTGCCCGGGGCGAAGGTCGGACCGGACGGTGCGCCGATGGCGTATCTGCGCGGTCGGCTCGATGTCGCCATCGAGCTCCTGGAGTCCGGCAAGGCTCGCGAGATCCTGGTGTCCGGTGACGCGGCCGGTACCTCAGGGGATGAGATCGCTTCGATGACACAGTATCTCGTCGAACACGGAGTCGATCCGGCACTCGTGCGATCCGACGGCGAAGGCTTGTCGACCCGCGCCACCTGCGAACGCGCCAAGCGGCTGTTCGGCATCGATCGCGCGATCATCGTCTCGCAATACCGCCACGTGCCGCGAGCAGTCGCGCTGTGCCGCGCCGAAGGCATCGACGCCGACGGAGTCACCGCCGATTGCGACTGCCGTCGAACAACATTGATACGCAACAATATCCGCGAATGGCTCGCCGCCCCCAAAGCCATCGCGGCCTTGATCGGTCGGTGATTCACCATGCGCCCCGTGCTAGTTACTGTCAGCGCCGACATTTCGGCTGCACCACAACGACTCTGGGACCTACTCACCGACTGGGAGAACCAGGGCGAGTGGATGCGCGAAGCCTCCGACTTCGAGGTGACATCACCACACCGCTCTGGCGTCGGCGTAACGGTAGCGACCACCGTCCGAATCGCCGGCATCGCCACCCGCGACCGGATCCGCGTCGACGTCTGGGAACCGCCGGCCGAATCGGCCCCCGCCCACCTCGGAATCGTGCACCTGGGCTGGGGCAAGGGCCGCGGCGACATCCACCTGACCGAACTGCCCAACGCCCACACCCACCTCGACTGGACTGAGCGCCTACAACCCCCACTCGGCCTGGCGGGCGCAGCCGGAATGCACTTGCTCGCACCGCTATTCGTCCACACCTTCCGCCGAGACCTCGCCCGACTACGCTCCACCGCAGAACACCCTTAGCCCCCCAAAAAATCCGCACCCCCTCTCGGGATCTGCACTCTTACTTGGGATCTGCACTCAGAATAGGGCCCTATTCCGAGTGCAGATCCCAAGTGTCAGTGCGGATTTCGCCGATAGCGCCACCCCGGGGGCCGTTGATCGTGTACCTGCGCACCCCTCTGTCAGCCGTACACACTTTCCGTACGCCTTACAGGGTATGTAGTCCTTCTAAGCCCGGACCAGTGCACCCAGAGACCCCCGGAAAGGTGCACCTATCGGGCAAGTGCTTCTTAGGACTTCGCAGGTGGGGCAGTTCATAGAAGCTGACGACCTGTCCACGTTTTCCCGTGAGTAGTGCTGGGCGCGTCGCCTGCCGTACCCGGCTTTAGGTGTGCGTCAGGTGCGCGGTGTTGCGTTCCCGCGGTGGTCATCGGGTTGGGGTTGCGTCCCAAGCGCTTTGGATAACGAAAATTAGGTGGGTGGGTCCTGACCGCCGGTGGGGCGGTCAGGATTTTGGTGGGTTAGTTGTCGGGTGGGAATTGGCCTCGGGCCTCGACTGTGGTTCCGTTCAGGACGTAGGTCACGATGCTCGGTCCGCCGGTGGGGCAGCACAGGGCGTCTTCGGGCTTGGCCCAGCGGTACTGCACCGCGAGGGTGCTTCTGGTTCGGTCCTGGACCTGGGTGTAGCTGTAGGGCTTCGAGGTGGCGGTGCCTAGCCAGGTTCCGTTGGCGAAGAACAGGATGTGGGTGGCGGGGTGGATGCCTTGCCACTCCACCGTCAGGTAGGACAGGACGCCGGAGCAGCCGCTGGAGATGGGCTCGGTGCCGCTGCCGACGACCTCCCATTGTGCGTTGCTGCCCACCGGGGGCGACGCCAGGCGCTGGATTGCGTTGTGGGCCAGTTCCGAGTTCACGTCGAAGCACAAGCCGTGTCCGCTGCCATTGGGTCCCTGGTTGGCGTTCTGCGGGGAAGTCGCCGGTTCTTTCTGGTCGACGGGCACGCTCGCCGGTGGCGGTGCGATGGTGGCTGGTGAATCGGCGGACTGGCCCGGCGATGCGGCCGACGGGATCGGCGCCTGCGGTGTCGAGTTGGTACCGCAGCCGGTCGCGCCGAGGACGACGCTCGCGGCCAGTGCGGCAAAAGCCCATGATTTGATGTTCATTTGAACCCCCGGAATCGGTGTGGTCGGTAGATAGATCGGTACTGCGATGTCCTCGCAACTGACCGGTCTGCCGAGGCACGAACGTGGTCCTCCATCCACGAACTACGACGACAAACCAGACATCAGGCGAAGCTTGGTGCGGCTGTGGTTACTTGTCCGGGTTCGGCGGGAACTGTCCCTGTGCCGTGACGGTGGTGCCGTTCAAGGTGAACGTCACGTTGGTCGGTCCGCCGGACGGGCAGCAGAGCGCGTCTTCGGGCTTGGCCCAGCGGTACTGCAGCGAAACGGTGTTCCTGGTCTTACCGAGCACCGTGGTGTAGCTGTAGTACTTGGACGTCGCCGTCCCCAGGTACTTGCCGTCGGTGAAGTACAGGACGTGGTACCCGGGATGGCTGCCGTCCCAGTTCACCACCAGGTAGGACAGCACGCCGGAGCAGCCCGCCGAGATCGGGTCGGTGCTCGCCTCCACGATGGTCCACGGGTAGCCGCCGGCGTTCGGCGCCAATCGGCCGACCGCGTTGTGGGCGAGTTCGGAGTTCAGGTCGAAGCACAACCCATGTCCGCTGCCGTAAGGCCCTTGGTTCGAGGCCGGCGGCGGGGCGGGTGCGGGTTCTTTCTGATCGACCGGCACGCTCGCGGGCGGTAGTGCCTCGTTGGTCTCCGGCGCATTCGTTTGCGCCTGCGGCGGATTGGCAGGCTGATCAGTATTGCCCGGCTGCGCAGGCCCCGGTGCGTTACCCGGCGTGCCCGGCGCTGCGGGAGCTGTCGACGGGATCGGTGTCCTGGTCGCCTGTGGCGCCGGGCTGTTGGAACCGCACCCCGTCGCGCCGAGCACGACGCTCGCGGCTAGTGCGGCAAAAGCCCATGACTTGACGTTCATTGAACCCCCGGAATCGGTGTGGTCGGTCTGTAGTTTTCCGTAGTGCGGCGTCTTCGCAACTGCCCCGGTCGCCCGAAACACGATCGCGGTCCTCCATCCACGAACCTGCGTCGACTAACTGGTCATCGGGTCAATTTCAGTGTGTGTTACTAAGTTTCACTCGATTCGAGGCGGAGTAAACATAGTGCCCCCAATGTCGGGGGCACCGACACGCCAGTTGCGATTTGCCGCCGCCCTGAGTGTCGGGTTGCTCCGGCGCGGTCTGCTGGGAAAGATGCAGACCATTGAGAAATACCGGTGACCTGCATCTTCTGTCTAGCGACACAGCCCGTCTAGCGACACAGCGAGGGATGGACGTTCATGCGGAAATCGAGGGTGCCCCTGGTGCTATCCGGTGTGCTGGTCGCCGGGGCACTGGTCGCGGCCGCGCTGATGTACGAGCCGCGCGGAGCGGAGCACGCGGCACCGGCGCCGACGGGTCCGGCGCGCGAGGCGATCGGATCACCGCGCGGTTTCGATCCCGCGTTCAGGTCGCGGATCACCCAGGCGGAGGCCTACGCGAAAAGCCGTCCCGGATTCACCGGCATCGTGGTGCGCGACCGCCGCACGGGTGCGGTGTGGCGCAACGCGAATGCGGCGACCCCGATCTGGGCCTGCTCCACGCCGAAGCTGGCGATGGCCGTGGACCTGCTGCTGCGCGACGACCTCGGCTCGATCACGCTGGGCGCCGAGGACCGCGAGCTGATGCACCGGATGCTGCACGCCAGCGACAACGACGCCGCGACCACCCTGTGGGAACGCTACGGCGGAGAGAAGGCGTTCGCGCCGCGGTTCCGGTCGTTCGGCATGGCGGGCATCAAGTTCGCCGACGGGCACCCGGATACCTGGGGCTGGATCCTGGCCACCGCCAACGACCTCGAGCAGCTCATCGACTTCATCCTGGAGAAGGTGCCCGCGCGGCACCGCGACTACCTCGTCGGCGAAATGCGCTCGGTCGACGGCGGCGACTCGCTCGACACCAACCAGCAGTGGGGTGTCTGGGGCGCGGGCGATAAGGCGGCACCGGGGAACAAGAACGGCTGGTCCGACGACAACGAGGACGGCTCGTGGCTGATGAACTCGGTCGGATTCGTCGGGCCGCGTGAGCAATTCACCGTCGCCATCATGAACAACACCCAGGTGGTCGCCGACGGCTACCAGGTCGGCAAGGAGACGGTCACCAAGGTCAGCGAGATCCTGTTCAAGGATTACTTCAGCTGACTCAGGGCTGGTACGGCGGCGCCTCGCCCCAACCCCAGTGCGGCATCGGCGCTTTCAGGGGTGGCGTGGCATCGGGCTGGGAGTTCGAATGGGCGAGGCGGGTGCCCCACTCGACGTAGGCGAAGAAGGCGGAGCGGAACTCCGGGTCGGCGGGCATGCCTACCTCGTCGGCGGCGTCCATGAGCAGATTCACCCAGCGACGGCGTTGTGGTTCGGTGATCGCCTTGCCGAGGTGCTGGCGGACCATATGCGCGTAGCCACCACGCTCGGTGCTGTAGGTCTCGGGACCGCGGAAGACTTCGGCCAGCCACATCGCGACATATTTCGGATGTCCCGGATCCATGCCGGCGAACAGCGGGCCGACCAGCTCGTCCTTCAGGACCTCGCGGTAGAAAACCTCGGTGAGCGCCTCGAAAGCCGCTGTGCCACCGGCCCATTCGTAGAGGGTGGGCGTTGCCTCCGTCATTATTGAACTCCGATCCATAACGGCATGGCAGTATTCGAACGAAAGCCAGCATAATGACCGCAGCCGCGGGAGGACGAGCGATTTTCTTGCCGGAGGGCCCCGCTCGAGTGCAGCGAGTGGGGCTCAGGTCCGTCGAGGGTGGGTTGTCAGTTCCACTGGGATTGCGTGTGCGCCCGGCCGGACGAGCCGGTGTTCGCCATCGCCTGCAGGTCGTCCAGGAACCGTTCGACCGCGTCGGACTTGATCTGCGGCGATTGGACCTGCTCGCGCACGCTCTCGGTGGTGTGCGTCATGACCTGCTTGGTGAAATCGGCCTTGAGGTCGCGGATCAGCTGCCTGCGCATCAACTCGATCTGGTCGCGGCCTTGCTTGCCGACCCGTTCGACCTCGGCGGCGGCGGTCTCCCGCATCTTCACCACGATGGCGTCGGCGTCGGCGTGCGCGTCCTCGAGTAGTTGGGCGAGTTCGGCTTTCGCCTCGGCCAGGCCCTCGTCGTACACCTGCTTGGCCTTGCTGAGCCGGACCGCCGCCTGCTCGTTCTCCTCGATCTGTTTCCGGATGTCGCCCTGCGCCTTGGCCATCATCCTTTTGACAATCGGCAGCAGGTACTTGACGAAAACCCAGATAATGACCGCGAAGCCGAACAGCTGGCTGAAGAACACCTGCCACTCGAAATGGATTTGGTAGATACCTTCGGCAAGGATGTCGCTGTTAGGAGTCATGACGACGCCCGTCCTGTCTGCTGGCCTCGGCTTGTTTGGGCCCGCCGCTCATCATCGACACCGACCACGCGGTCGGCCAAAGACCGAGCGAGTGGCTCGACCGTCTCACGCAACTCCGCGGCGATCTGATCCGCCTGCGCCCGCAATTGCGCCTCGGCCTCCGCGACAATGCCGTTGGCCTCCTGCTGCGCCTGCCCGCGCATTTCCTCGAGAATTTCCCGGCCCTCGGCGCGCGCCTTGCTCCGGATCGCGGCCGCTTCCGACCGCGCCTTCTCCAGTGCCGCTTGATGCTTGGCTTCGGCCTCGGCGAACAACTGCCTCGCCTCTTTGGTCGTCGCCATGGTCTCTGCGGCCCGCTCTTCGCGTTCCTCCAGCACCTTGCGGATCGGTGGAACGACGAAGAACCAGATGACGCCGAGCACGATCAGGAAGATCAGCAACTCGACGAAGAAGGTGCCGTTGGGGATAAGGAAGTTCTCCGCGGCAACTACATCGGTTCTCGGAGACATGCCCGGTTACTTGCCGGGAGTCGCGAATACGAAAAGCGCCATGAAGGCTAGGTTGATGAAGTAGGCCGCCTCGACCAGACCGACGGTCAGGAAGAAGATGCCGCGCAACCGACTCTCGGCCTCGGGCTGCCGGGTGACACCATTGATCAGCGCCGCACCGGCCAGGCCGTCACCGATGCCCGCGCCGATGGCGCCGCCGGCCATGATGATGCCGCCGCCGATGAGGGCGCCCTGGATGATGGACGCGGTGGTTGGGTCTGCCATTTTCTACTTCCTATTCTCGGATGTTGGCTCGATCGGCAATTCGCCGATCAGTGGTGTTCGTCTTCCAACGACATCGACTGACTGAAGTACAGGAGTGTCAGCAGCGCGAAGATGAAAGCTTGAATTGCGCCGACGAACAAGTCGAACATTTTCCAGATGGCATTGGGTCCCCAGCTGATCCAGAAGGGGAACAACGTGATCACGGAGAGCATCACGCCGCCGGCGAACATGTTTCCGAACAATCGCAGGGACAGCGACAGCGGCTTGGCGATTTCTTCGATGACATTGATGAACACCATCGGGCCCCAGCCCGTGTGCCCCTTCAGTGTCGCCTTCAGGTGGCCGAAGGGACCGCGCCGCACGACGCCTGCGGACTGGTAGGCGATGAACACGAACAACGCGAGCGCGTAGACGAAGTTGACGTCCGAGGCGGGCGGCGCGAGCAACTCACCGTCGCCGATCTGCACCGGCAGCACGGACAGCCAGTTCGACAGCAGGATATAGACGAACAGGGTGACCGCGAGCGGCAGCGCGAACGGCGCGACCTTCATGCCGATCGCGCTTTCCACCTGGGCGCGCGCCTGGGTCGTCACGGTCTCGAAGAACAGCTGCACGCCGTTCGGTACCCCGGAGGTGATCTTGAGCCGCAGGAAGAAGGCCAGGCCGAGCACGATCAGCGCGGCGACCGACGTGGACACGATGGTGTCGACGTTGAAGGCCATGCCGAAGGCGTGCGCGACCGCATGGTGGCCGACTTTGATCTTCGGTTCCTCGGCGGGCGCCTCTTGCGCGAGCAGCGTGACGCTCGAGGCCAGCTGGGTAAATGAAATGGCTGGGATCGTCATGGCGTCTGGCGAAGCCCTTTCAATTCAGGCAGGACAGTGTTGAGGACCAGGGCGACTTGAAAGAGCGCCAAGCCGAAGAAGATGCCGACGCCATTGGGGCGTGCGAAGAAAGCCACCAGGATGGCGACGGCGGTAATGCCGAGCAGGCGAAGCGCGGAGGAACCTACCAAACGCTGCTTGCTCGGCGCTTCGGAACTGGCAATTCGGGTGATGGCCCACAACGTGAGTTGGGCATTCAACCAACCGACCGCGAGTCCCGCGCAGATGAAGGTACCGAGCAACAGTCGGTCTATCAGGCCCGTTATGCCCAGAGCCAGCACACCCAGAGCGATCGCGGCAATAGCCGCGCGACGTATCTGGATCCTATTCACGTCCACACCGACACCGCCCTCGCCCATACCCCCACCTCATAGTGGGGGACGTGATGAATCGATAGCATACACATGCCAACCACCCTGCGTGGCAAGGTTTTTGATCTTTCTTGACTGGGTCTTGATATTAGCTACAGACATCATCTGGTTACTGTTGCGAACCGTTCTCGGCGCAGGTGCGGCGCCATTCCAGAAGTGCCGCAGAACCTTTTGGCAACGGGCTGACGTGGGAAAAGTCTGTCGCACACGGAATCGACGTTGATGCGGTCGGCGGAGCCTGGTTCTGCGTGCGAGGAGTATAGCCACTAAGGTGGTGAATCAGTGGCAACTTAGCGAAGTCCGTCAGGGGCCTTGTCCGTGATGTGTCGGTACAGAATTTCCAATTGCCCCGACTTATACGTTTTGTCCCTTTTGTCCGAATTTTGGATGCTGATTACTTGCTATCGGAGACGGTCGGTTCTACCGGTCGCGGCACGTCCCGCTCGGGCAAGTGCACAAGAATCAGCCCGACCCCGGCGATCAGGAAGTTCTGCAGCGCCGCGGACGACGCATTGACCTCTTTGTTCGCCCACATCCGGAACCATTCCCCGGCCACGGTCAAGAATCCGCCGAGGAACAGCAACATCACCATGGTCCAGCCGAGGCTCGACAGTTTCGCGGCCACGCCGGGACCGACCCGAAGGCGGCGCGGCCACCCGCTCAGTTCGCGCAGCCAGGCCACCGCGGCGGCCAGCAGTACGAAGGTGATCAGGAACTCCCAGATCACGATCAGGATGTAGGCGACGAGGGCGACGTTGCCGCTGGTGATGGCCCGCCAGTCGGTGCCCGAGTTGTGAATGGTGGACCGCATGGACAGCACGGCGGCCACCCCGCGCCGGTTGGTGACGGTGTCGGTGCAATTGGAGACCGCGACGAACAGGTAATAGAAGCCGGTGATCGCCGCCAGCACCGCGACCGCCGTCCGGCGACTACCTACCACGTCGAGCATTCGGGAACCGCTGAGTGTCATTTGCCCTGCCTCGGATCGACTATCGACGAGAAGTGCGGGAACGCCCCGGTTTTCGCGCGCCGGTCGGCGCCGAGCGCGCGGTCGAGATCGACAAACTGGGATCGGACCCCATATTAAGGGCAGCCGCGCGGTAATCCTGGCGATGGACGAGAAGCTGGTCTCGGCGGCACGCTACGCGTGATCAGCCGGGGACGTAGGGTTCGCCGTCGGCCTTCGGTGGCCGTACCTGCCCGACCGCGCCCGCCACGGCGATCACTGTGAGCAGGTAGGGGGTCATCTGCAGGACCTCGGTCGGGATGGGTGTCGCCAGTACCTGCAGTTGGCCCTGCAGAGCCTTGGTGAAGCCGAAAAACAGTGCGGCACAGGTCGCGCCGAGCGGGTGCCAGCGGCCCATGATCACCGCGGCCAGCGCGATGAAGCCGTTGCCCGCCGTCATCTCCTTGGTGAAACCGCCGGTCGATCCGATGGTGAAGTAGGCGCCGCCGAGTCCGGCTATCGCGCCCGCGAGCAGCACGGCCTGATAGCGGACGCGCAGCACCTTGATGCCGACGGTGGCCGCGGCACGCGGATGCTCGCCGACCGCCCGCACCCGCAGTCCCCAGCGGGTCCGATACAACACGAAGCCGAGCACGGCGACCGCGACGACCATCGCGTACACCAGCGCGGTCTGATCGAAGATCGTCGGCCCGATGATCGGGATCGAGGACAGCACCGGAATGGCCAGCGGCTGCATCGTTCCGGGGTTGTTGAACCGGGCCGGGCCGTCGGTCAGGCCGGTGAGCTGATCGAACAGGAAGCCGGTGATGCCGGTCGCGAACACCACCAGCACCACGCCGAGCACGATCTGATTCACCAGATAGCGGATCGAGAACACCGCGAGCAGCCAGGCGATGAACACGCCCGCGACCACCGCGGCCAGCGCCCCGACGAGGAAGCTGCCGCTCACCGTGGCGATGATCGCGGCCGCGAACGCACCGGCCAGCAACTGTCCCTCGATGGCGATATTGATGACACCGGCCCGTTCGCACAGCACGCCCGCCAGCGCGCCGAGAATCAGCGGCGTCGACAGGGCGAGGGTGCCCTGAATCTGGTTGGTGAGCGGGAAGATTTTGCCCGACGCCGCCCAGCACACGAACGTCACCACGAACGCGATACCGAACACGGTGAACAGCACCGCGGCCCACCGCCCGGTCAGTCCACGCCACAGGTGCGCGATCGCGATCGCGAGGGCGACCACCGACAGCAGCAGCGCCGCCGGTTTGGCGGGCACGTCGATATCGGACGGACCCGCGGCGTCCGGTGCGGCCAAGCGGAAGTCGACGTCACCCGACTTGGTGAACACCGCGAGGGCGACCGCGGTGACCGCGAGGATCAACAGCAAGATCCCCAGACGCAGCCGCTGCTGATGCTTCTCCGGTGATTCGAGCGCGCGAGCGGCGGCACCGGTTGTGGTCGTCACCATCAGTTCCACCCTTTCGCGAGTACCGCGTCCGCGCGCTCGGCGCGGATCCGGAAGACGGTGCGCACCAAGGCCGACGCCGCGACCAGCACGACGATCACCGCCTGCAACACGGTCACCAGGGTGAGCGGGGTGCCGGTGGCCGCCTGCATCTCGTTGCCGCCCGCGTTCAGCGCGCCGAAGAGCAGCGCCGCGTAGACCGTGCCGATCGGACTGCCTCGGCCGAGCAGTGCCACGGTGATGCCATCGAAGCCGAACGACCCGGCGATCCCGTTGGTCAGCGGCAGATCGGTGCCGAGCACCTGCTGAGCGCCGCCGAGTCCGGCGAGGCCGCCCGCGATGAGCATCGCCAGCACATACGCGCGCCCGACATTCATGCCTGCCGTGCGCGCCGCGTCCGGGTTGGCGCCGACCGCGCGCAGCTGGAAACCCAGCGTCGATCGGGACAGCAGCCACCACACGAACACCGCCGCGCCGACCGCGACCAGCAGCCCGAGATGCAGTCGGGTGTCGCCGAATCGGGGCAGTTGCGCGGTGTCGTCGACCACCGGGCTGATCGGCTCGTTACGGCCGGGCCGCTGCAACCATGAGGTGGTGAGCAGCCAGGTGAGCGCGTACAGCGCGACGTAGTTGCCCATGATCGTGGAGATCACCTCGTGCGCGCCGGTGCGCGCCTTCAGCAGCCCGACGATCCCGCCCCACAATGCGCCACCGACGATCCCGGCCACCAGGGCGACCACCACGTGCAGCACGGGTGGCAGATGCACCGAGAAACCGACCCAGCCCGCGAACAGCGCACCGGCGATGAGCTGACCTTGCGCGCCGATATTGAACAAACCGGTGCGGAACGCCAGCGTGACCGCCAGGCCCGTGCAGATCAACGGCGTTGCCGCTACCAATGTTTCGGCGATCTGATGCTTGCCGCCGAACGCGCCGAGGAACAGGGCCTTATAGGTGTCCGCCACCGCGTTGTACGCCGCCGACACCGTATCCATCGGCCGTGCGAAGAAATAGCCGAACGCGCCCGTCACCTTCGGGTCGCTGAAGATGATGAGCAGCGCGCCGACGACGAGCGCGAGCAGTACCGCCAGCGCGCTGACGATCAGTTCGCGCACCCATGGCCGGTCGAACCAACTCGCCACCCTGCTACCACCGCTACTCGATGCCCCGGTCATCGATCACGCCCCGGTGCCGCGCCCGCCATCATCAGGCCGAGCTGATCGCGCGGGGTGTCCGGGCCGACGATGCCGACGATCTGCCCGCGATACATCACGATGATCCGGTCCGACAGCGCGTAGATCTCGTCGAGCTCGGTCGAGACGATCAGTACCGCGGTGCCCTGATCCCGTTCGCGGACAATGCGTTTGTGCACGAACTCGATCGACCCGACGTCCAGGCCGCGGGTGGGTTGACCGGCGATCAGCACCTCCAGCGGCCGGGACAGCTCCCGCGCGAGAACGACCTTCTGCTGATTGCCGCCGGACAGGGTGCTGACCGGATCGGCGGTGGACCGGACGCGGATGTCGAACTCCTCGACCCGTCGCGCGGCATTGCGTTTCACCGCGGTGGGGGACAGCACGCCGTGCCGGGAGAACTCCGGGCGGTCGATCAGATCGAGCACGAGGTTCTCGGCGACGCTGAACGTGCCGATGCAGCCGTCGTGCGAACGATCCTCGGGCACATAGCCGATGCCTGCGTCCAGGTGCTGGCGCGGCGATCGGCCGACCACCTCCCACCCGCCCACCGTGACGGTGCCCGCCACCGGTGTCCGCAGCCCGAGCAGCGCGCTGACCAGTTCCGACTGCCCGTTGCCGACAACGCCCGCGATGCCGACGATCTCGCCGCCGTCGACGCGGAAGGACACCTCGTCGACCACCACGGTTCCGGCCGCGTCGACCACGGTCAGGTCGGTGACGACCAGGGTGGGTCCGGTGGGTGCGGCGGGTGTCTTGGCGACCACGAGTTCGACCGACCGGCCGACCATCAGCTCCGCGAGTTCGGCCTCGGGCGTGGCCGGATCGACGGTGCCGACCACCGCGCCGCGCCGGATGACGGTGATCCGGTCGGCGATCCTGGTGACTTCCTTCAGCTTGTGCGTGATGAAGATGATCGAGGTGCCGTTCGCGGCGATGGCGCGCAGCACGCCGATCAGCTCGTCGATCTCCTGCGGGGTGAGCACGGCGGTCGGCTCGTCCAGGATCAGCACCTCGACGTTGTTGGCCAACGCCTTCAGGATCTCCACCCGCTGCTGCTCACCCACCGACAGGTTCGCCACCAGCGCGTCCGGGTCCACCGGAAACCCGTAGCGCTGGGACAGCTCCCGCACCTGCTTGCGCGCCGCCGCGCGATCGAGCACGGCGAAACCCTTGGTGGGTTCCCGGCCGAGGATGATGTTCTCCGCGACGGTGAACACCGGCACCAGCATGAAGTGCTGGTGCACCATGCCGATGCCCGCGGCGATCGCGTCGCTGGGCGACAGACAGGTGACCGGCTTGTCATCCAGCAGGATCTCGCCGTCGTCGGGCTGCAGCAGCCCGTAGAGCATGTTCATCAGCGTGCTCTTGCCCGCGCCGTTCTCGCCGAGCAGGCAGTGTATTTCGCCCGGTTCGACCACCAGGTCGATGTGGTCGTTGGCCAGCAGGGTGCCGAATCTTTTGGTGAGACCGCGTAGTTCGAGCCGCATATCGCTCCCGGTGACGGCCGCGGCTCACTTGGCTGCGGGCTGGGCCTTCGACGTGAGGGTGATCTTTCCGCTCGCGAGATCGGCTGTCAGCGAGGTGATTTCGCTCTTCAGCTCGGCCGGGATGGTGGCGTCGAAGTCGTGGTAGGGCGCCAGGCTGACGCCCTTGTTCGCGATGGTGCCGACGTAGGCCTGGTTGCTGAACTGCTTGTTGTAGGCGTCGGTGATCGTCTTCGTCACCGCGATATCCATCGCCTTCTCGACGCTGGACAGCAGCGACGAACAGTATTCGGCGGCGCTCACGCAGCCGTCGGTGTCCACCCAGATCGCGGTGACCTTGCCGCCGGAGGAGTGCGCGGCCTCGAGCGCGCCGAGGCCCGCCGGACCCGCCACCGGGAGAATGATGTCGGCACCCTGGCTGATCAGGTCGTTGGCCTTGGTCTTGCCGATGTTCTTGTCCTGGAAGTCATTGGTGATCACGCCCTGCTGGGTGGCCTCGTCCCAGCCGAGCAACTGGACCTGCTTGCCCTTCGCCTTGTTGTAGTAGGCGACGCCCTCGGCGAAACCGTCCATGAAGATGGCGACGGTGGGGATGTTGATCCCGCCGAAGGTGCCGACCTTGCCGGTCTTCGTCTGGGCCGCGGCCAGATAGCCGGCCAGGAACGACGGCTGGGCGGAATTGAAGGTCAGCCCCTGCAGGTTCGGCAGCGGCGGGTTCTGCTTGGTATCGGTGTAGGCGTAGTCGACGATCGCGAAGTTGATATCCGGATTGGCCTTCGCCGCAGCGTAGGTGGCGTCGCCCTGCTTGAAGCCGATCGTCACGATGATGTTGCACTTCTGCCGGACCATCGTGTTGATGTTGGTCGGATAGTCGTTGTCCGACTTCGACTCCAGCTGCGCCTTCGCGATGCCGAGGGCGGCGACCGCGTCGGTGACGCCCTTGAGCGAGGTCTGGTTGAACGACTTGTCGTCGAACTTGCCGGAGTCCGACACCATGCAGGCCTTGAAGTCCTTGGTGCCCGCCTCGCCGCTCTTGCTCTGTTCGGCCGGCGGACTACCGCACGCGCCGACGGTCAGCACGAGAACACCGGCAGCGGTGAGGGTGTGCAGCCACCTACCCATATTTGCCTCCTGAAACGCGATACCCCGCAACCCAACTCACCGAACCTGCTGGGCGAGTGCAGTAGTGGTGGGAGTTTAAGACGCGGAACCGATCTTGGCTCGGTTTCCGCGTCATCTCCGATATCGGGTTCCGGCGGGCTAGCTGCGCGCGGGGGCCGAGCGCAGGATCAGCACGGTGACCTCGCTCGGGGCGAAAACGCGCAGTTGGGGACCCCAGAAGCCGGTGCCGCGGCTGGTGTAGAGCTGGGTGTGCTCGCCATGGCGGCTCAGGCCCGCGACGACGGGTTGGTCCAGGCGGACCAGGTAGTGGAACGGCCAGATCTGGCCGCCGTGGGTGTGGCCGGAGATCTGCAGCGCGACGCCCGCCTCGGCGGCAGCGGTGATCTGCTTGGGTTGGTGGGCCAGCAGCACCACCGGCAGTTGCGGGTCGGCGCCGGCGAGCGCGGTCGGCAGGTCGGGGCCGTGGCCGGGCAGGCCGACGCCGGTGGGGTCGTCGATACCTGCGATCACCAGACTGTCGCCGTTGCGGGTCACCGTCTGGTGCTGGTTGTGCAGTGGCTGCCAGCCGATCGAGGCCATGTGGTCGATCCAGCCCTGGGCATCGCCGAAGTACTCGTGGTTGCCGGTGATGTAGAAGCGGCCGAGTGCCGCGTCGACCTTGCCGAGCGGGTCGACCTGCGGGTGCCGCTTCGCGACCGAGCCGTCTGCGAGATCGCCTGCGTGACAGGCGATATCGGGTCGCTGCTCGTTGACGACCGCGACCACTTTCGCCGACCAGCGCAGCCGATCGAGTGCGGCGAAGTGGGTGTCGGTGACGACAACGAGTCGCAGTCCGTCGAGGCCGCGTCCGAGGCCGGGGATCGACACATCGACCGTGCGCACCCGCGGCACCCTTCGCGCCTCGATGATTCCCCAGATCACCAGGGCAACTGACACCGCGAGTACACCCACTGCCACGATGCGTGAGCGGGCCGGATCGTGCACACCGCCGACGGTCAGCGCCAGTCCGACGACGTTGCCGATCACCGACCAGCTGAACACCACCCACGCGATACCGAGCAACGTGTCGCCGACGATGGACGCCGCATCCGATTGCGCGGGTCCGTGCCCGAGGAACATCGACGCGGGCAGGCCGACGAAGGTCAGCGCGAACACCGCGGTACCGAGCCAGAACAACAATCCGGTGCCCTCGGTGGGCGCGCCGACCAAGGTCCACCACGGGACCAGGAACAGGATGGCGGGGATCGCCAGGAAAAGGGCAACGCGGGGCACGTATTTCAAGAGACCATCCTCGTCGGCGGGGGGTGTGCTTCGCGCGGTCCCTCCGCCCGGCGCGGGCAATACCGACGATAACAGCGCTGACGGGTCGGCTCAGCGACGAACCACACCGCACGGTCTGTGCGATGTGGTTCGGGTCGATTCGGTCCGGATCAGCAGGAGCCGCTGCCACTGCCTGCCGTGCCGGGTGCGCCCGCAGGGGCGCCTGCGCCGCCTGCGCCGCCTGCGCCGCAACTGCCGAGAACGCCGGTGCCGGTCTTGGCTCCGCCGTTACCGCCACCACCGCCCGCGCCACCGGTCCCCTGGCCGCTGGCGCCGCCGTTGCCGCCGCGTGCGCCCGCGCCGCCGTTGTTATTCGCGCCCGAGGCGTTGCCGCCGTTACCGGCCTTGCCGCCGCGTCCGGCGCTATCGGGAGCCACCGCGTTGCCGCCGAGACCGCCCGCGCCGCCGGAGGCGCCCGCCGAGCCCGCGCCGCCGATAGAGCCCGCGCCACCGTTACCGCCTGCGCCGCCTGCCCCGCCGGAGCCACCGATGGGTCCGGCGAGTCCGCCGAGGCCGCCTGCGCCGCCCGCGCCGAGGGCTCCGAGCCCGCCGTTGCCGCCGATACCGCCCGCGCCGCCTGCCCCGCCGCCGTAGCCTGCGCCGCCGTTACCGCCGTTACCGCCAGGGCAATTCAGGGTGCCGGGGCTGCCGTTCCCGCCTGCGCCGCCTGCCGGTTGTGAGGCCGTACCGGGGGCACCGTTGGCGCCGTTCATGGCACTGCACGTGGCGAAAGCCGGTGGGGCAATGGCGATCATGGCGCCGGTGGTGAGGATGATGCCGCCGAACAATGCGGCGATACGGGTACGTGCGGTGCGATTGTTGGTCATGATAATTCTCCTATATAGCTGATGCGCTGCGGTCGAAATGAATTCGGCCATGGTGGCGCGCGTCTTCGATTGCTCCGCTTCGGTGCGAAGTACGGCGAATGCGCGGCGCGTCACGGCGCATTCACCGGCCCGCTATTGATCGCGAGCCAATTACTTCGCCGGTTTCGTCAGCGCGTGTGAAGGCTGGAAATCTGCAGTGGACGTAGTCGTCGCTGAGTTCGGGCTGTCATGTGTAATCCGTTGCTACCGAGACTGTTACGGATGGCCGCATCGCGTGGCCATCATCGCTGTGGAACGTCTCGATGCCGGTAATGAAGCACTGACATTTGCGAATATTCATCCATGCTTTGACTCATCTGCCAGCAGTGGGCATCAATCTGATGCCGCCATGGGCTGGAGCAGCAAATTCAGCCTACGCCTTTTTGGTGCCGATTACTACGGAGCGTATGCGAGCTAAAGCGAATTGCGTATTTTCACATGGCATTTTCGAGAAATGCGTAGGGTATTGCTTGCGGCGTCGGCAACTTTGCTGGATCGAATCGAGACCGCGGCGCATGGGCTGGTGGGGGCGTAATCGGGTGTCTGGGCGGTTAATAGGGGATGGTCGGCAGGGTGCTTGTTTGTGACAACTATTACCGTGCGAGCGACCCTTTCCTATGTTGACGTGTCTTGAAACATGGCCCTAGCGTGGCGTCCCAACATCTTTTCTCTCGGACGAGGTATCAGCACGATGGATGTTCGAACCGCTGTACTGCCGCGTCTGTCCGGATTCGTTCTGGGCGTAGTTATTTCGGTGCTGGCCGGGAACGTCGCGCACGCCGACCCCGATACCCAGGATCTGGACACCCTCTTCGGCGGGCTGGGGCCGCACCAGGTGGTGCAGACCGCCGCGACGGTGCCCTGTCCAGGGCCTGGGGCGCTCAGCGGTGAGAACATGGTCGTTCCCCGCCGCTGCCAGGGCACCTTCCCGTTCGGGTCCGGATCGCCGGTCGGCGTCCAGTACTACTACCCGGGCGACATCGACCGGTTGGGCAAGGTGCCCGCGGTCGTCTTCACCCCCGGAATCCTTGCCGACCCAGGGTTCTACGACGCGATGCTGAAGCAGTGGGCCAGTTACGGATTCATCGTCGCCGTGTCCTTCGACTACCTCAACACCCTGTCGGAGATGCAGTTCATCGGCCTCGGTGGGCTGAAGGAGCGCGACCTCGATCCGGCCTCGCCGCTGGCCGGGAAGGTCGATTTCAGTCGAATCCTGTTGGCCGGTCAGTCCGCAGGCGGCGGCAGTGCGTTACTCGCCTCGAATATCGCGCCCCGATTTCGAGCACTCGACCCCACTTTCCGGGTGGTCGGATCGCTGGCGCTCGAGCCTGGTCCGTTGGCGCCCACCAACTTCGTGCCGACGCCCACCTTGATCATCCAGAACGCCAGGGATTCGGTAGTACCCGCCGGATGGTGGGTGGACTGGTATCAGTACCCAGGGCTGCGCGAGGCGCCCGCCTACGTGGCCACCCGTAAAGCGGTGACGCACAACGATGTAGAGAACGCGCTGCTCGCGCTGAACGGCGAGCACAGCCTCGCGCTGGCCTGGCTGCTCGCCGCGGGCACGGGGGATCCGGTGGCGAGTCGGTTCTTCACCGGCCCGGACTGGCAACTGCCGGATGACCCGAACTACCTGAACGTCCGGCGTAACACCAAGGCCGACCAATGGCAGCTCTGAGAGGTACGGCAATGCGGGACACTGTGATTCGGGTACTGGCGGTGCTCACCATCGGCGCGGCCGCAGGGGTCGCGGTACTGGCCGTGCCCGCCGGTGCCGAGACGGCCGTCGGCAAGTTCACGGTCGCCGGGCAGATCGAGCAGGCTTTCCTCGAAACGGGCGGACCGGCCGCGTGGGGTCTACCGCTGGACGACGCGCGCGCTACCGCCGACGGACAGTTCCAGCGGTTCGAACGCGGCGTTTTCTACACCGAGCCGAACATCAACGGCGGCAAGGCCTATGCCGTGAACGGGCCGATCCTCGCGAAATGGGGCGAGCTCGGCTGGGAGCGCGGCGCCCTCGGCTATCCGACCAGCGACGTGTACAAGCTGTCCACCGGAGGTTTCGCCGTGCCGCTGATCGGCTATTTCGGCGACACCCCCGGCCTGTGGAGCAAGTTCGAGCACGGGGTGATCTATTGGACCGAAGGCACAGGCGCGCATCCGGTTTCGGGCACCATCTACGACATCTGGCGCAGAGCTGGCTATGAGAGCGGCTCCTACGGGTACCCGATCGGCGACCAGTACCCCGTCGCCGACGGCCGGGTGGCGCAGCAGTTCCAGCGCGGCACCATCACGGCCTGAATCGCGGTCACGGCCGAGTGAGCCGTGCGCCCCACCTGGTCTGCACGGTGGCGCCCGGCGTCAGCCGGATCAGCCCGTCTCCACTCTGAAAAGCGTTGGGCGGGCAGGTCATCGGCTCGGCGGCCAGGCCGGTCCGGCGGTGCGACGGGGCGAGCGTGTCGGCGGTGAACAACTGGATCACCGAATAAGAATCATCCGCCCAGAGCTCGGCTACCGCTCCGTCGTTGCCCCGCAACCGAACCCAGGCCCGCCCGTCGTCATCGCGGGCCAGGTCGGTGAACGGATGGTCGATCGTCAACGCGCCCAGCGGCTTCGGTGTGGTGAAGTCGAACGGGGTGCCGCTGACGGCTTCGGTGCCGACCGGCAGCTGACGGTCGGGGTCGGTGACGATCCGGGTCGCGGCGTCGAAATGCAGGATCGCGGTATCGATCCCGCCCTCCCCAGGCGAGAGATACGGGTGGTGACCGCAGCCGTACGGTGCCGCGGTATCGCCGAGATTGGATGCGGTGGTGGTGACGGTGAGGCCGCCGTCGGACAGCGCGTAGCAGATGGCGACGTCCAGATAGAAGGGGTAACCCTTGCGCGGGTGCAGCGTGGTCCGCATGGTGACCTCGTTCTCCTGCGCGTCGGTCGCCCGCCACGGCCGCCAGCGCAGCAGCCCGTGGATGGCGGTGCGCTTCGCCGGTTCGGTCAGCGGCAGCTGCTGGTCGATGCCGTCGAAGCGATATTTGCCGTCCGCCAACCGATTCGGCCACGGAATCAGCGCGCCGCCGCGACCACCGTCGGCCATCGCCTGCACGTCATAGGGCTCCAACACGTCCCGGCCACCCACCCGGAACTCCCGGATGCCGCCACCGACCTCGACGATCACCGCCCGCTGGTCGCCGCTGCTGATCGAGAACTGCTGTCCGGACGGTGGCGGAGTCATAACCGAGGACGCTACCGCCGCCCGCTCGGCCGTTCTCGACCACCTCGGTGATCAGGCGGGCCGGGATTTGCCGGGAAGTTAGCCGCGTCGACACTGGCCGGGGCCGACCTGCCAATGGAAGTTGTGTCTTCTCAAGGGTTTTCGCCAGCTGTTACGGTGCCTGGTTGCGGGGGTGTGGTGCCCCTGTTATCCACAGGGGAGCTCATGGGCGACATCTTGCAGGCCGATCTCGAAGCGTTGCGCGGACTCGGCAAAGCCCTCACCGGACGTGCGACGACCATCGCCGGCATCAAGATCGACGAGCACACGACGATGCCGGATTCACCGGTTCAGCAGGCCATGTCGGGCGTCGGCCCGGCCGCGCTCGCCGCCTTCGGCGCGGTGGGCGGCAATCTCGAACACATGGCGGCGGTGACCAACTCCGGGGTGAAGGCGTACGGCGACGTCGAACACTACTTCGCCGAGCAGATCGGCAAGCTCGGCTCGCCGCGCCCGCACCGGGGGCAGGAATGACGACGACGATCAGCCACGTGCGCAAGTGCGTGCCATCGACGATGGTCACCTACGGCACCCAACTCGCCTCACGCACCGGCGATTTCGTGCGCGAGGTGGACGGCATGGGGCGCGAGGTGGACGCGGTGGCCAACGGCTGGAAGGGCGAAGCCGCCTCGGCGGCGTCGGTGCGCGCGGTAGGTGAGAAGTTGTCGGCCAACTACATCGATGAGGTGGCGGGCCGGATCGCGCAGTACTTCGCCTCGTTCGGCCTGCAGCTGGATCTCACCAAAACCTCGCTGCTGACGGTCGTCGACAACGAGGCGGCCGCCGCGGGCATGAAGGTCGCCGACGACGGCACGGTCACCGCACCCAAGTACCCTGGTAGTCCGTTCCTGGCGAGCCTCATGCAGGCGAAACTCGACGGGCAGGCCACCGATTTCCAGACCCGGATCCAGGCCCTGCTGAAGAGCTTCGCCGATGACGAGGACAAGGCGGCCGGATCCATCAACAAGGGGGTGGAGGGCTTGCAGGTGCTGGCGAAGTCCCCCGGGGCCGCGATGCCCCAGCTGCCCCCGTTGGAACCGCTGCACTCCACCGACGGCCGGTACGAGATCGGCCCGCCGCACGCGCCGAACCTCCCGCACAACGACACCTTCCTCTACAACACGAAGGAAGGCGGCTTCGACGACTGGCTGAACAAGCAGAAATGGCAGGCGAAGCTGGCCGCGGGCGAGGCCTTCACCGACCTCGACGACGCCACCTCGCTGTACCGCCACTACTGGGACAACGACGGCAAGCCGATGAAGTTCGACTACGCCGAGGCCTACAACGAGGACCCGTCGATCAAGCAGGCGGTGGACTACGAGATCGGCCGTTCCGCGGTCGCCGCCGACCAGTTCGTCCGGGCGGGCAACAAGAACTTCCAGATGAACGGCAAGCCGATCGGCGTCGGTAGCGATCCCAACGCGCCGTATCCGAAAACCGAGAACTGGCAGAAGGCGGTCGGCGGCTACCAGCAATACAGCCATTCGAACGTTCGCGTCGAGGGCAACCGCGTGATCATGGACGTCACGGTGGAGGCCCAGGACTACTACAACTTCGACAAGGGCAAGTCCGACATCGCCACCGGCGCCTCGGACGCCGAGAACGGCCGGTTCGCCGAGATCGGCTGGGCGAAACCGTTCGAATCGCACGGCAGCCTCACCAGAACCGTGTCCTGGGAGGTCGGTCACCCGCCCTCGACCGCGACCGTGGACAGCGGCTCCGATCCGGAGCGCAATCCGGGGCGCGAGGATCGCAGCGACAATCGTGACTCCGGCGACGGCAAGCGGATGCCGGACAACGACCGCGACACCGGCCGGTCGCGGCCGAAATGATGGTGCCGGCAAGAGCTTTGGTCACCGCGGCCGTCTCGGTCGCGGTACTGGCGCTGGTCGGTTGTACCTCGCCACTGTCCGACCCCGCCCACCAGGAAAGGACCAGCCAGGTGTCCGACGCCGTCCGCTCCGACCCCGAAACCTTGATGAAGTACTTTCCGCTCATCGGGCACCCGACGTCCGTCTCGTGGATCGGCTGGAACAATTCTTCCGGCGTTCCAGGGCCGACGATCTATTGGGTCGACGCGGTTGTGGAACTCGAGCCCGCGACCGCCGCGGATCTGCGCAGCCGGTACGCGCCCGCCGAGTCCGTCGCCGCTCCGACGCTCAAAGCCGGACTGCAACAGGCGGTTCCAGCGGCAACCTATGCCACCGGACCGGCGTTCGACGCCGCGCTCGGCGGGTCGGCGGAATGGGGCGGCACCGCGCGCGGCTACCTGCACCCGGATCGGCCGCTGCTGATCTTCCAGGCGTCGGCCGGCGGCTGACCGCGAATGTTATTGATCTAGTGAGGTTTCCGTGTCGCACCCATCGCACGATGAGTTGGGTCTGAAGGTCCAGCGAGCCCAATACGAATTGGCACAGATCCGCGGTGTCGGCAAGGTCGACGGTGTCCGGGTGGAGGTCGATGCCGACAACCGGCTCGTCTCGATCAGCGTGCCGAACGCGGAGCGCATCCTCGCCGCTTACGAGGCCGCCGTGCTGGACAAGCAGCCTCAGGTGGAGGAGGCGATGCGTGAGCTCACCGAGGACCCGCAGGTGAGTTCCGCGCGCATCTTCGCTGACGCCAATGCCGCCCGGCTGGAGGGGGAGCGGCGTGGACAGGACGCGCACTCCACCGGCAGCGGTCGTTTCGAATCGGGTTGGTGACGCCTCACTCCGGCGCGGTCGCGGGCGCTCCGTTGGGTAGCGTTGTGGCCGAACGGGTTTGGGTTGCCGCGTGCAGCGCGCCCGCCGCGGTGGTTTCGCGGGCGAAGAAGGTGCCGACGTCGCCGATCGCGCTCATCAGCTGAGCCGGGAAGACAACGGTGGTGTTCTTGTCGACACCGAGCTCGATCAGGGTCTGCAGGTTGCGCAGCTGCAACGCCAACGGGTGCGCCATCATCGTGTCGGAGGCGTCACCGAGTGCCGCCGCAGCCATCGATTCACCCTCCGCGGCAATGATTTTCGCGCGCTTCTCCCGCTCGGCCTCGGCCTGTCTGGCCATGGCCCGCTTCATGCTTTCGGGCAGTTGGATGTCCTTCAGCTCGACCAGAGTTACTTCGACGCCCCATTCCAGGGTGGTCGTGTCGAGGATCTCCCGGATGCCGGCGTTGATGACGTCGGTTTCGGAGAGCGCCTCGTCGAGGGTGTGCTGCCCGACGACCTTGCGGAGCGTGGTCTGCGCGATCTGATCGATGGCGGCGTAGACGTTTTCGATGGCGACAACCGACTTCTCGGCGTCGACGATGCGGAAGTAGGCGACGGCGGAGATGTCGACGCTGACGTTGTCCCTGGTGATGATGCCCTGCGACTGGATCGGCATGGTGATGATCCGCATCGTCACCTTCCGCAGCTGATCGACCACCGGAATGATGAAGTTCAGACCCGGCTCGCGGATCGAGATCACCCGCCCGAGGCGAAACAGCACGCCCTTCTCGTACTGGGTCACTATCCGAATAGATAGCGCCGCACCGATCAGCGCCAGCACGACTACAACCGCGATGATGACGAATACATTCATGATTTGCGCCTAACTCAGGGCTACTGGTTCGGGGTCGACGGCGGCCATCAGCGCCGCGTGCGCGCGGTCGTCGTCGGTGGCCGAGGGAATGACGCGCAGCACGATCATGCCGGTGTCGCGGCCGAAGACGTACATGGTGTTCCACACTTCGAAGCGATAGGCGTCGAGCCGGATTACCTTGTCGCCGATAGTCGTTTGCTGCGGTGCCGGCGACCAGCCCGCCGGGTCGTAGACGACCCGCCAGATCGGGCCGAGCCGGACGGTGAGTACGGCCAGCAGATCCGGCAGTTCCAGGGTGAGGTCGGGGGAGCGTGGCCACCACGCGCCGTCGACGTATCCGGCGCTGTCGGCTTTGGGCTTCAACCGCAGTCGTGGGGTGAATTCGGGTGGAACCGGATGTCGGGCCGACTGCGGGTGGCTCTGTGCCGGTGTGCTCCCGTTTCGGCCGCGCGGAGTCCTGACCATGACGATCCTCGGATCTGTGGGTTGCCTCCAGTAGACACCGCGTGTGGCATAGTGTCAACGTCGTAGGTCTACACCTGAGACCTACTGAGAACGCTGAGGGAATGAGGTTTACGCAAATGACCGAGCCCCCCGCGAAACGCGGAAATTCTCGATCGGGAAACTCGCACAACAACGGCGCGACGCCGGGCCGGGGCGAGAGTCCGGTCACCAGGGCCGCGGTGTTGGACGCGGCGCTGGCGATTATCGACAGCGACGGTGTGGACGGACTGTCCATGCGGCGACTGGCCGATGCGGTCGGCCGGGATCCGATGGTGATCTATCGGCATCTGCCGAACAAGGCCGCCGTGCTCGACGGTGTCGCCGAGATCGTGTTCGCTGAGTTGGTGGTGGATGCCGGCGACTCGGATTGGGTTGCCCAGTTGCGCAAGGTCGCGCGCGATTTCCGTGGACTGGCGTTGGCGCATCCGAAGGTGGTGCCGCTGTTGGTGACTCGCCCGCTGGCGACGCCGCTCGGTTTGCGCCCGACGTCGGTGGTCCGGCCGCTCGAGGACATGCTCGCCCTGCTCACCCGGGCCGGCTTCAGCGGAGCGGATGCGCTGCATATCTATCGCGCGCTGTTCGGGTTCCTCTACGGGCATGTGCTCAACGAGTTGCAGGAGATCGTCGAACGCCCCGACGAAACCGACGACGTGCTGCGGCTCGGGCTGCATCGGCTGCCGATCGCCGAGTTCCCGCTGCTGCGTGAGCTCGCGCCGGTGCTGGCCGCCTATGACGGCGCCGTCGAACTCGAACGCGGGCTCGACATCCTGCTCAACGGGCTCGCCGCCACCTTGCCAGGACCAGGCTGACGGGCTCAACCGGCGCCGCCCTCGGAATCCCAACGCTGGTGCGCGGCAACCATTTCGGTGGCTCGGGCGTCGTCGTCGAGTTCGCTCGATCGATCGGAGGTCGGGGTCATGGTGGTGTTGAGACCGTTGATCAGAATATCGAGGCCGAGTTCGAGTTCGGCGAGACCGTTGTAGGCGGCCAGATCCGACGCGAGGCCGCGCAGCAGCGGGAATTCGCCGATGGGCAGGCGGTTGAGGCCCATGCGCAGCAGGTCGGTGATTTCGTCGGGTCGTTCCACCACTTCCTGCAGCTCGGTCAGGATGTGGCCGTAGAGGAATCCGAACAGTGCGCGATAGATGTGCAATGCGTCGGTGCCGCTGAAATCGGCGTGCGCGAGCAACTCGAGCAGGTGTTCCAGCGGTCGCAGGGTGCCCGTGGGGCGCAACCCGATCGGCGTCGCCAGCGGCTGGGTGACCAGCAGCGGAACGACATTCGGATGGGCGACGGCCAGCCTTCGGAAATCGCGTGCGACGACGCGCAATTGGTGCTGCCAGTCGGGATCGGTGGCGTCGACCGACAGTTGGGCGAAGACGATCTCGGCGACACCGTCGAGCACCGCGGCCTTGTTCGCGGCATGTCGGTACAGCACCATCGGGTCGCGCCCGAGCGCCGCGCCGAGGCGGCGCATGGACAGTTGGTCGACGCTGTCCCTGTCGATGATCTCCAGGGCGGCCGCCAGCATCGCGGCCCGCGTCAGTGGGGTGTTCTTGCGGTTCTTACTTGCGGGCGGACCTACTTCGGCGTCCGGGGGGTCGCCGGGTCCGGCCCTGATTCGATTCATGGAATCGAGCACCTCGCCATCTAAAGGGTGCGTTGTCAACGATGTAAGCCTACGCTGTAGACATACGCTGTGACGGAACTCGAGGACACCAAGAATGGCAATTACTGAAGTCACTGCCTACGCGCACCTGAGCGCGGCGGATGTCGAGGCGCTCGGATCGGAACTAGACGCGATCCGCCGCGACATCCAGGAGCAGCGCGGTGCCCGCGACGCGCGCTACATCCGTCGCACCATCGCCTTCCAGCGGGCCCTCGATGCCGCGGCCAGGCTGACCATCGGGCTCAGTCGCAGCCGCACCGGCTGGCTCGCCGGGACGGTCGGGCTGGCCCTGGCGAAGAGCATCGAGAACATGGAGATCGGCCACAACGTCTGCCACGGCCAGTGGGATTGGATGAACGACCCGGAGATCCACTCCAGCACCTGGGAGTGGGACATGGCCGGGGTGTCGGCGCAGTGGCGCTATTCGCACAACTATCGCCACCACATCTACACGAACGTGCTCGGCATGGACGAGGACATCGGGTTCGGCGTCATGCGGGTGACCCGCGACGAACGCTGGAAGCCGGGGCATCTGCTGCAGCCGCTGCGGAACCTGTTGCTGGCGGCCACCTTCGAATGGGGTATCGCGCTGCACGGCCTGTATTCCGAACGCGACCGGGCCGAGGGTGCGGCGGAGAAGGCCGCGCAGACCAAGGCGTTCCTCGGCAAGATCGCCAGGCAGGCGGGCAAGGACTATCTGCTCTTCCCCGCGATGAGCGGGCGACGCTGGCGGCGCACGCTGGCCGCGGACGCGAGCGCGAATCTGCTGCGCAACCTGTGGGCCTACGTGGTGATCTTCTGCGGTCATTTCCCTGACGGCGCAGAGAAATTCGAGCCGACCGTGGTGGCGGACGAGACCAAGGGGGAGTGGTATCTGCGGCAGATGCTCGGCACCGCGAATTTCGACGCGGGCCCGATGCTGGCCTTCCTCAGCGGCAACCTCTGCTACCAGATCGAACACCATCTGTTCCCCGACCTGCCGAGCAACCGATACGCCGAGATCGCGCTGCGGGTACGGGCACTCTGCGAAAAGTACGACTTGCCTTACACCAGTGGGTCATTGCTGCACCAATATCTGCTGACCCTGCGCACCATCCACAAACTGGCGCTGCCGGACAGCTTCCTGACCGCGACGTCCGACGACGCGCCGGAGACCGCCTCGGAACGAAAGTTCTTCGGCGACAAAGCATTCGACGCACCCGAGGCCGGCAGGCCGCTGGGCCGCAATGGCCTGCGGACCGCGCTGCGCCGCGCCGAGAAGTCCCGCGTGGCCGTTCGCCGGTCACCGCGGCGCCCGATTCGAATCAATCCGGCCGATACTCGGCCCAGGCAGGAGGATCGGCCATGACGAAGACCCGTGTCGCTGAACGCACGCTGCGCCTGCGGCTCAAGCCCAAGGCGCCGAAGACCGGTTACGTCGACGGCGCTTGGTGGCCGCACAGCGATGAGCTGGCGGCCGAGCTGCCCGCGCTGCTCACGGCGGTCGCCGGGCGGATCGGGCCGATCCATCACGTGGCCTATCCGCTCGGCGAATGGGCCAGAACGTCCGGTGAACTCGTCGTCGCCGGGCAGACGGTGCAGGTCGAAGGCATTCGGCAGGGGACAGGGCACACCGTCGAGCTGCTCGGTGTGAAGAACCGCCGGATGGTGCTGCTGGTCGTGCCGCCCGCCACCGTCGAGCGCGACGCGGCCGCGACGATGACCTCGGCGTCCGCCGCGGACAACGAGTCGGCGGTCGATGAACTGCTGAGCGCCGGCACCCGCCAGCGCGGCGATCGCGCCGACGGAGTTACCGCGGTACAGCGTTGGGTTACCGAGGGCGGCGCCGACCGCAGGTGATCAGGGGATGCGGGCGACCGCGCCGAGCATGGAGACCGCCTCCGGCCTCGGGTGCGGTCGCCACTCGCCCGGCCGCCACGTCATCACCGAGCCGATGCCCGGCGAGACGACGTCGAAGTCGGTGAAGAAGCGGGTGAATTCCTCGGTGGTGCGTAATCGGAACGGGACCCCGCTGCGCAGGTTGGCCGCGTTCGTCTCGGCGAGTTCCTCGGCGGACAGATGGTCGCTGGTGGCGTGGGTCATCACCAGGTAGCTGCCCGACGGCAGCGCGTCGCACAGCTTGCGCACCAATTCGTACGGGCCGTCGTCGTCGGTCATGAAGTGCATGATCGCCACCAGCATCAGCGCCACCGGCTGGTTCATGTCGAGGACCCGGGTCAGGTCGGGGTGGTTCAGGATGCGGTCGGGATCGCGGATATCCGCGTCGAGATAGGCGGTCGCGCCCTCGGGTGAGCTGTTGAGCAGCTCGCGGGCGTGCACCAGCACGATCGGGTCGTTGTCCACGTAGACGACGCGCGACTCGGGGGCGATGCTCTGCGCGATCTCGTGCACGTTGCCCGCGGTGGGCAGGCCCGCTCCGATATCGAGGAACTGCCGGACGCCCTCGTCGGCCAGGTAGGCCACCGCGCGGCGCAGGAAGCTGCGATTCTCCAGCGCGGCCAGGCGGATGGTGGGAAAGGCCTCGGCGACCATGTCGGCGGACTCCCGGTCGGCCGGGAAATTGTCCTTGCCGCCCAGCCAGTAGTCGTACCGGCGGGCCGGATGCGGTTTCGACACATCGATCTTCGCGGCTACCGGTTCCGAGTCCACAACGCCCTCAATTCATCTCGACTATTGTCATCATGTCAGCTCGAGTTGCGAACCGGTAGCGATGGTGATGTCGCACCTCCCGGAAGGCTCCGCCATGCCACTGCAGTACAGCCCATATGATTTTGACGTACACCGCGACCCATATCCGTACTACGCCAAGCTGCGTGTCGAGGCGCCGGTCTACCGTAACGATACCGACGACTTCTGGGCGCTCTCCCGCCACGCGGATGTGCTTGCCGCACTGCGCGATTCGGAGCGATTCTCGAGCGCGAACGGTGCCATCCGGATGGAACCGGCGTTCTGGGGACCGCAGGCCGAGCAGATGTTCTCTTTCGTCGCGATGGACCCGCCGCGACACACCCGGCTGCGTGGGCTGGTCACCCGGGCCTTCACCCAGCACCGGGTACAGGGCCTGGAACCCCGGTTGCGTGAGATCGCTCGTCGGCTGCTGGACCCCCTGCTCGCGCGCGGCAGCTTCGATTTCATGACCGATTTCGCCGGTCCGTACCCGACCGAGGTGATCGCCGAACTGGTCGGCGTGCCCGAGCGCGACCGCGACATGCTGCGCAAGCTCGGCATGGAAATCATGTACAACGACGAGGAGTCCACCGACCTGCGCCCCGAGGCGATCCAGGCGATCGGCGCGATCATCGGCTACTACACCGAGCTGACCATCGAACGCAGCCAGGATCGGCGCGACGACCTGCTCTCCGGGCTGCTCGACGCGGCCGACGGCGACGATCGCCTCACTCCGGAGGAGATCGTCAGCGTGCTGATCCTGCTGATCGGCGCGGGCATCGAGACCGCCATGCTGACCCTCGGCAACCTCTGGCACACCGCGTGGCTGCACCCGGACCAGCGCCGCAAGGCGTTCGACGGGCAGATCGAAGCGTGGATCGCCGAGTCGATGCGCTACGAACCGTCCAGCCAGACCTCGCTGCGCACGGCCACCGAGGAGTTCGAGCTGCACGGGGTGACGGTGCCGGCGGGCGCGCGGATGCTGCTGCTGCTCGCCTCCGCCAACCGCGACCCCGCGGTGTTCACCGACCCCGACACGTTCGACCTGGATCGCCACACCAGCGCGTCCCTGGTCTTCGGCAGCGGTCGCCACCATTGCCTCGGCATCAATCTCGCCCAGCTGGAATTGCGCGTCGCGCTCGAGGAGATCGTCGCCAAGGTCGCCGACTACGAGATCGATCCCGAGGGTGTGCGCCGCATCCACGCGTCCAACAACCGCGGCTTCGCCGCCCTGCCCACCACCATCACGGCCCGCTGAGCGGACCGAGCCCGCACGTTCGGCGCCCTCCTCCCGATATCCGGATCGGAGAGGAGGGCACCCATGACCCGATACTGGCCCATCGCCCGAGAAACACTCACCGTCGGTTCGCCGTTCGGCCCGCGCGACGACGGCTTCCACAGCGGGCAGGATTTTCCCGCGCCCGACGGCACCCCGATCTATGCGTGCGCGGGCGGCACCGTGCTGTATCTCGGGGCCGCGGCGGGATATGGCGAGTGGATCGTCATCGACCATCCGGCCGCGGACGGTGGCGGGGTGAGCGAATACGGACACATGTGGGATGCGAGCGCGACCGGGCTGTCGGTCGGTGACCGCGTCGAGGCGGGGCAACTGATCGCCTACGTCGGCAACAACGGCGGATCCACCGGCCCGCACCTGCATCTGAGCGTCATGCCGCACGGGTACGACCCTGGCGCCAAGATCGACCCGGTGGCCTGGCTGGGAGCGGCCTGCTTTCCCGACGACTTCCTCTGGGCGCTCGGCGACGACGAACAGCGCGAACTGCTCGACCGCACCCGCGCGATCTGGACGCAGCTGTGCGGTCCCGACGGTATGGGCTGGCCGCAGCTCGGCCGCACCGCCGACGGGCGCCACCGCACGGTCGTCGATGCGCTCGCTGCGTTGCCGCCGGTAAAACACCCGGGTTGACCGCGTCCGCCGCGGCGGGCAAGGTGAGCCGATGGGCAGTGAAGAGGTCCGCGACGGGGTAACGCTGACCAATCTCGACAAGCCACTGTTCGACGGTGCCGAGGCGACCAAGCGCGATCTGGTCGACTACCTCGAGGCCGTCGGCGAGCGGCTCGTGCGGCAGCTGCGGGACCGCCCGCTGTCGGTGAAACGGGTCCGGCCGGGGCAGGAACCGTTCATGCAGAAGAACCTGCCCAAATACACCCCCGACTGGCTGCCTCGGGTGGCCGTGTGGGCCGAGAGTTCGCACCGTGAGGTGACTTACGCGCTCGGCAACGACGTGCGCACGCTGCTGTGGTTCGGCAATCAGCGCGCGGTCGAGTACCACCCGACGCTGCTGCTCGCCGATCGCAGCCAGGGCCCGACGCACATGATTCTCGACCTCGACCCGCCACCGGAGCAGCCGTTCCGTCAGGCCGTGCTCGCCGCGAAGCTGATCCGCGAGGCGCTCGCCAACGACGGACTCGCCGGTGCGGTGAAAACCAGTGGTGCCAAGGGCGTGCACGTCTTCGTGCCGCTGGTACCGGGCCTCGCCATCGATGATGTCGCCGCGGCGACCCGCGCGGTCGCGGCCCGCGCCGAGCGCCTCGATCCGGACCTCGCGACCACGGCCTTCATCGTCGAGGATCGTGGTGGGCGCGTCTTCCTCGACTCCACCCGCGCGGGCGGCGCGACGGTCGTCGCGGCCTACAGTCCGCGGATTCGGCCGGGCACCACGGTGTCATTCCCCGTCGGCTGGTCCGACCTGGACAACATCACGCCCCGCGATTTCACCGTCCGCAGCGCGCCGACCCAACTCGGCGACCGCGACCCGTGGGCCGACGAAATGCCCGAACCGCAAACGTTGCCCGCCGATCTCGTCGAGGAAGGGCACACCATTCCCGTCGCCCGCGTCCAAGCAATGCACGAGGGCAAACGCCGCGCCCGCGCCCGCCGCGAAAATCCGCAACCGGAGTCGTAAATCGAATTGCCGGGTCAATTCCTCCGCGTGCCCGCGCGGGTGCGCGCGAATTCTCTTGCAATACTGGCTGGTCGGTTATAGCGGCTACCGGAAATGGAAGGGACTCGAAAACGTGCTACCTGGAAAGATCCTGAGGTCCGTCAAGGGCTTCGTACTCGTGTTGGCTGGTGTGTTCGGAGTGGGAATGCTGGTCGGTGTTGCGCCGGCCGCACATGCGACTACCTGTGCGGCTGTGTCGGATCGCAACGCCTATGACGGGGGATGGAAAGGGGGCGAGCACAATACGCTGGTGACCGGATTCAACGGCATGATCGGCTTCGGGGAGACGAAGTACACCAAGGCGGGGTCCGAGCCGGTGGTCTGGCTCGGCCAATTCACGGTGGACGCAAAAAATCTGCTGACAAAATGGAGCGGAACACAGCTCATCGGCGACGGCAGCACAGTCGACGCCCTCGTATCGACGGTGACATGCGACGCGAACAACAAGCCGATCAGTTTCACCGCCGACGTAGTCAACACAACCACCGACCACAAGAAGACCGATCTCGGCACTTTCACCCTGAACCGGGTCGCGATGGGTTCAGTGTCGCAGTAGTAGATCCGGCCCCAGCCACAGTGCGGCTGGGGCTCCGGGGGTGGTACTCCAGCACCCGCCACCTTCGAAACAGCTGGTGGCCTTTATGCTTTGGCGCTGTTGATCAGCACGTGATCGGCGCCCTGCTCGTTGCGGACGCCGGCCTCATGGCCCCACTGGCGTCAGCGGCCCAGACCGCCACCGCTACCTCCACCGGGGTGGGAATGAAAGTCCCCGCCGGCAAGTCGCCAGCGCGCGTTCTCAGGAGCCGGACTCTCGATGACGGAACTAAGGTGGTTGTCGTGCCTTTCGAGGATAATTTTCTCATCGACGGCCAGCGCGTCGCCTACGTGAATGAGTACAGTTGCATCAAAACCGTGCGCACGGCTGGCAAAGTCAGCCAATATCGAGCGTCCTGCCTACCGGCAGTGGAAGTCGAGGCACCCTGAAAGTATTTCTGGTGAAGATCCCGCGACTTACCAAAGCGCAGTAGATCTGTAGAACCGGGAACCGCGTCACGTACCGATCCGAGCGTCGAGATAGCGGCACCGGCGTGCCTGAACGGTCTGCGCCAACACACAGAGTCGGCAATATTGTGCGTTGAGAAGCGCTGTCAGCCCACCAATTTGGACGACTGGCTAACGCGCGGTATGCGGCTAGTTATCGTGCGTTGCCTCTGTCGGATTTGTTGGTGATGATCGCGGTCATCGCGGCGGGGGTGAGGGGGTGGGTGGGGATTGCGGTGTTGTCGGCGAAGCCGAGGAGTAGTAGGTCTAATTGGCGGCGCCAGGCGTTGACGGTGGAGCCGCGGGTGACGTCGAGAATGCCGTGGATCGACCAGAGTGCAACGGCTACGTCTTCGCCGGTCAGGTCGGCTCGAATGGCACCGTGGCGGTGGGCGTTGGCTACGAGTTGCTGCTGGACTTCGCGGGAGCGGGTGATCATGGGGCCGTTGGCGGCGTCGCTCCACAGTCGGGCGAGGGCGCCGCGTTTGGTGGACAGTAGCTCGCATACCTCGTACAAGTAGCGGGTGAGTCCGTCGCCGTGGGTGTCGTGGAGATGTCGTTCGGCGATGGCGATGGTTTCAGCGAGGAGTCGGTCGATCAGTTCGGCGACGAGGGCGTCTTTGTTGGCGAAGCGCCGGTATATGGTGCCCAGTCCGACGCCTGCGCGTTTGGCGACCAGGTCGATGCTCGCGTCCAAGCCGTGCTCGGCGAAGACTGCTTCGGCCACGTCGATGATGCGATCGAGGTTGGCTTCCGCGTCGGCACGCAGCTTGCGCGGCCGAGACGGATTGGGTGCGCTGTTGTTGCTCATGTCCGGCCTTCTGGGTTCGCGAGGCTAAGCGGAAATCAGTTTCCGTTTAAGTGTAGAGTGGGTACGAGTCTTCCTGCGATCGCGCACCTCCTTCGGGTCGCGGCGCCGATAGCCGCGCCACCGGCAACGAACTCGAAAGGCGGACAGCAATGTTCACGATGATGACGGTCATCCGGAAGCGCCCGAATGTGACGACGGAGGAATTCCGGCGTTTCATGCGATACGAGTACGGACCGACCTACGTCGGCCTGCCGGAAACCAGATCCTATGTCCAGTACTATCTTTCCGACGTTATGAGCGACGGTGCGGAGCCGCCGATCGACGCGATCGTGGAGATCAGCTTCGATTCCGAAGCGGACATGCGGCGAGCCTTGCAGGCTGAGAGCTATCAGCGTGCGGCCGCGTTGCGGGCGGAGTACATGTGTGAGACGTCGGTCGGTGTTCACTCGGCGGTCCTCGACGAGAAGGTGGTTCTTGTCGGCGAGGGCAACGCGGCCCACGTGTAATCGGGTGACTTGCGCCCCGCCTAGCCAGGCCCCGAGAACTGCCCGATCTCTCAGGCAAACATCCAGCTGAGCTCGAGGGCATCAAGTGCGGGCTCATCGGTAGATGCGGACGTTCGCAGACGAGCCGCACGACTACCCGCAGACATTGGGATCGCCGGATACGCCGGTATCGAGCGCGCTAACATGCGACCATATACACCGGCAAGCTTGAAATCAGTTGGGGTGCAACGGCTGTCACTACTTCAGGCAGGGAATCCGGCATGACTAAGAATGAACAATGGGAAGCGGCTCTCACCGACGCACAGCGGGCGACCTTGGCGGAGTGGCGGGCACGGGACTTCTCCCAGTTGGCGAACGACGATTATCCAGATCCAGACGATGCCACCAGGTTCATCACCCGCGTGTGGGACAGGACCGTGGTGACGCCGTGCCCGTTACAAACCAACGGCAAGCGGCAGGTTTTCAACCCAACCCTGAAGGTCTGCGACTTCTCGGAGAACGTCTCCATCGACGACAATCCCGCCTTCAGGGAGTGACGATCGGGTGAGTTGAGCCCTGACCGAACATCCAGGTCGGACGGACATACTGGAAACGAACAACCCCTCCGCGTAGCGCGACGGAGCTGGCAACTGTCACCGAATACGCGCGCCGTGCGGCAAGAGCCGGTCGGGCAGTCCCGGTGGCCCCGGCAGAATGTGGGACTCTTCGACGAGATGGGCAAGTCAGCTCGCTGAAAGTTGCTGGGAGGCTGAAAGTCGCTCGAGGGCTCAGGCGTATCAGTCATGGGTCCGATCATCACATGAAGTGCGGATGGGCGAAGCCACAATCATGTTGCAGCAGTCCACTTTTCGGGCTCAGAGGGGAGTATCGAACCTGAAAGACCGGCTAACCCCGAGCGACCTCAGCGGTGTGCGCGGGGGTGTAGCGCTCGCCCGTCACCTGGTCGCTCAGCGGGTCCAGTGCGGCCAGCGCCTCGGCGTCCAGGGTGAGCTCCAGCGCGGCCGCGTTCTGCTCCAGCCGGGCCGGGCTGCGGGTGCCCGGAATGGTCGCCACCGCCACCCCGAGCCGCTCAGTCTGGGCGTACACCCAGGCCAGCGCCACCTGGGCCGGGGTGGCACCCAGCCGGTCGGCCACCTCGCGCACGGTCTGCGCGATCTTCTCGTTGGCCTCGCCCGCCTCGCCGGCGAAGCGGGGGTTGGTGCTCCGGAAGTCCTTGTCGCCCAGCGTGGAGCGGTCCAGGGTGCCGGTCAGGAACCCTCGCCCCAGCGGCGAGTACGGCACCAACCCGACCCCCAGCTCGGCCATCACCGGGGTGACCGCCTCGACGTCGCGGGTCCACAGCGAGTATTCGCTCTGCACCGCGGTGATCGGGTGCACCGCATGCGCCCGGCGCAGCAGTTCGCCGTCGACCTCGGACAGGCCCAGATGGCGCACCTTGCCCGCCTCGACCAGCTCGGCCATCGCCCCGACGGTCTCCTCGATCTCCACGTCCTGGGGCGGGCGGTGGGCGTAGTACAGGTCGATCACCTCGACGCCCAGCCGCAGCAGCGAGGCGTCGCAGGAGCGCAGCACGTAGTCGCGGGCACCGCGGATGCGGCGTGCCCGGTCGCCGGCGCTGCGATCGATGCCGAACTTGGTGGCCAACTGCACCTGGTCCCGGCGGCCGTGGATGGCCCGGCCCACCAGCACCTCGTTGTGCCCGGTGCCGTAGGCGTCGGCGGTGTCCAGGAACGTGATGCCCAGTTCCAGGGCCCGGTCGATGGTGGCCAGGCCGCCGTCCCAGTCGGCGGGGCCGTAGCTTTCGCTCATCCCCATGCATCCCAGTCCCATCGCGCTGACGGTGAGACCGGGCGAGCCGAGCGTGGTTCGGGTGATCATGTGCGGATACTCCTCTGCCCGGCGGACCGGGCGGTACCTCGAAGGGCTGACGAACGCCTCCGACACTAGGACTTGGAGCGCACTCCAAGTCAAGCCGGAGCACCGGCCCCGCCGGCGGGGCTGGCGCTGGGCCAGGCGACGCAATCGCTCGGCCTCAGGAGTTCAGCTTCGCTTCGGTCCAGCCACCGCCGATACCGCTGTGCACAGATCGTCGCGGCGGCTTGTTCGCGCTCGTAGGGCGTCTTGAACGATGCGGTGTCCTCGAAGGGGAGGGCGACCGGCTGGTACACCGCCTGTGCCGGATCCAGGCGCGGAGTCAGGGTGGCGGTGCGGTCCCGGATCTCGGTGTCGATGGGAAAGGTGAAATCGCCTACCCGGAAGGACAATTCGGTCCCGGCCAGCACCGAACCGTCGACAGATTCGATCTCGAGTGTGCCTTTCTCGACCACGAACGTGCCGGAGTCGACAGTGATGGTGGCCGATTCGTGGTCGGTAGCGGCGGTGAAGCCGATTGTGCCGGGGTCGGCCGGGGTGGTGGCGGCAAGGCCGACGGATGGTGGCGATGGCGGTGAGCGAGACAAAGGTGCGCATGACGAGAGGTCGTCTGATGCTGCTCGGGCGCGGGCTGCGCAAAAGCGCGCGGGTAATGGAATTGCGGTCACCGTTACCGTCAACGCACACCCCAGCAACAGTGGGGCCGCAACCGACATGCTGGCGGTGGTGGATCCGGCGCTGTGCCCGTCCAAGAAGGCGGGGTAGCAGAGACACGGCTGGACCGGATCCTTCAGTCCTATCCGGCCAGACCCCGAAGCAGCCCCTCCAGATCGCGCTCGCCCGCGCGGGTCTGGGCGCCGTTGGCCATTCCGCCGCGGATCAATCGCTCGGCCGCGGGACGGGCGAACGTGCCCGCCCAGGCGAGGTGCTCGCGCAGCAAGCCCTCGCCGAGGTCCTCGGGGGCGACGGCGCGCTTGGCCGCCGCGATCACCCCTTCGGGCAGGGCCGCGATGTTGCGGGCGAGGCGGTCGACCAGGTCGTCGAGCTCGTCGGCGGGAACAGCCCGGTTGACCCAGCCGTAGCGCTGCGCGGTCTCGGCGTCGAACAGCTCGGCACCCAGTACCGCCTCCAGCGCGCGGTGCCGTCCGACTCGGGCGGCCAGGTACTGTGTGCCACCACCGCCAGGGACGATGCCCATGAGCGCTTCGATCTGACCGATCCCTGCCCGACCGATCGCCGCGAACGACATGTCCGCGGCCGCAACGAATTCCGCTCCGCCACCGCGCGCTATCCCGGCAAGTTTGACGATGGTCACCTGGGGTTGGTGCCGGAGCAATTCGCCGAGGGCTTGGAAGACGTTGACGCCGTCCGGCAGGTCGGCCGCGAGTTCCGCGAAAGCGTCCGGTGTGTCGACCAGCGACATGTCGACGTGCGCGATGAAGAACTCCGGGTCGGCGCTGTCGAACACGATCACCCGGATCGAATCGTCGTCGCGCACTGCGGCCAGCAGGTTCCGCAGGTCGCTCATCAGGGCGACGTTCAGCACGTTGACCGGCGGGTTGTCGAGCGTGACGTAGGCGATGCCTGCCGCACGGCGCACGTGCAGGGTCGTGTAGGCGTCATGGTTCATGGAGATCTCCGATCCGTACCCGATAGGCATCTAGGTTCCCGATGCATACTTACCCTGCGGCGACGGGAGACCGGCGTCAATAACGCACTTTCAGCATCGTAAGGATGGCGAAGGATACCGATATGACCAGCTCAGACCCCGCCATCGTGTTCCGATCCGACTGCCCGAGCCGCCCGATCCTCGATCAGATCGCCGATAAGTGGTCGATGATGGTGATGACGATCCTCGACGAGCCCCGCCGGTTCAACGAGATCAAGCGCCGCCTCGAAGGTGTGACCCAGCGGGTCCTGACCCAGACCCTGCGCCGTCTGGAACGCAACGGGATGATCGTTCGCCGCGTGCTGGCGACGTCCCCGGTCGGGGTCGAGTACTCGCGCACCCCGCTCGGCGAATCCCTGCAGGAGCCGTTCGACCGGTTATACGCCTGGACGGTCGCCAATGCCGACGAAATCCAAGCGCGCCAAATGGATTACGACCGAAGAGAACCCGCGCCGAACCCGTGACAGGATGTCATCCGAACGCCGAAAGAACGGGTGCGCGTTGCGTTTTCAGTCACCGCACGACAGCGCCGATGTGGTCGACCATAACCGGCCGGGTGAAGCTGCGGCTAAACGGTTTCGGGTGTCGCCCGTGACCTCGCGGTATAGGTCACTGGAGAGCCCGGTGCCGGGAAAGCCGGCACGCCGGGTTCGGCTAGTTGCGGACGTGCTCGCCGGGTGCGGTGGTGCGGTGGTTCAATCGCTCGATGCGTGGTGACGAGATCATCGGTCAGTGGAGTGTGGAGGCCGGGTATCACAGCTCGATGGAGGATGAGCAGTTCGTCTTCTGGGGTGATGGTGTGGGGTTGGTGGAGTACGCGCGGCCAGGTGCGAGTGCGTGTGTGCTGTTCCGATGGGCGCGGACGGCGATTCGGACGGTGCGGCTCGAACCGTATGGGTGCGTCCGGCGCGACGGCGGTGGGGTTGTGGATGATGATGTGCCCGAGGTGGTCGAGATCGGTTATCGGATCACGCGGGAGAAGCGGGCGTTGATCGGTGAGGTGCTGCCGGTGCTGTATCTGCCCGCTCCGTTCGCGGCGACTCCGGACGGCGGGTACGGGCTGATCACGCGGGAACCGGCGGCGTATTTCACGAACATGCGGCGCGCGAGTTCGTGAATCGAGGCATCGTCAAAGTCTGTGCGACCGTTTCGAAACCTGGATTCGGAACGGCCGCAACCAACTTTCGCTTGCGAGCAACAGGCGGCCCCTGTGCCTTGGGGCGCGCGCCGACGCCGGTATTCGGCATGTGCGGGCGTTGGGAAGCGCTGTCAGCCAATCGATTTGGACGGCCGACCAACGCGCGCCCAGCGGCAGAAGCGGACGTTCTGCGAGGCAGTCGATCTCGACTTGCCGATCGCTCGCTCAACTGCCTGTGCTGCTGGCTTCGCGCCCGTTCCGTCGAACTGGCGGAGGTAGAAGAAAGATTGACCGAAGACATACGGGTGGATGTTTGGGAGTATGTCGTGGGCGGTTCTACGGTCGACACAATCCCGGCGGCGTAATGGCGGCAGTGCCAGCCGCGCAACGAGATTAGTGCACCGCGACGGGAAGCAGGCAGGTTGATATGAGTGAAGAGCCAACAACCATCGAACTCGACGACGCTGTCCTTTCCGGACCGCCCAAGACCATGGCTGGTGGACTGGTCAAAGCTGTGCGGCCACGCCAGTGGGTGAAGAACGTCTTGGTGCTGGCCGCGCCGCTGGCCGCAGGCACGATTCCGGGAACTGACACCTTCGTCTTGTCCGACCTGACCCGCGTCCTTCATATCGGTATCGCGTTGGTGGTGTTCTGTGTGGCGGCCTCGGGGATCTATCTGGTCAACGACGCGCTCGATGTGGAGGCAGACCGAGCGCATCCGACCAAACGTTTCCGGCCGATCGCCGCCGGTGTCGTGCCGGTGAATCTGGCGTACGTGCTGTCGGTGGTACTCCTGGGCGCCTCGATCCTGATCTCATTCGCGGCCACGTGGCAGCTGGCAGTGGTGATGGCGGTGTACATCGGTATCCAGCTCGCCTACTGCTTCGGGCTCAAGCATCAAGCGGTGCTCGACATCTGCATCGTGTCGTCGGGCTTCGTATTGCGCACGGTCGCTGGTGGTGTGGCGGCCAACATTCATCTGTCCCAATGGTTCCTGTTGATCGCGGCCTCCGGCTCGCTGTTCATGGCCGCGGGCAAGCGCTATGCCGAGCTGAGGATCGCGCTCGACACCGGTGCCAAGATTCGCAAGTCGCTGCAGTACTACACGCCTACCTATCTGCGTTTCATATGGACCTTGTCCGGTACCGCGGTCGTGGTCTTTTACGGGCTGTGGGCGTTCGAGCCCGATCACCAGGACAACCCATGGTTCGCAATCTCGATGATTCCCTTCACGATCAGCCTCCTGCGCTACGCGGTCGACGTCGATGGCGGCCAGGCCGGTGAACCCGAAGAGATCGTGTTGGACGACCGAATTCTGCAGCTCTTAGCCGCAGCGTGTCTCGCAGCAGCCGGGATGGCCGTCTATCTCAGCTGAGCAGACATCCGCGCCTCAACCCGACCGCGATCGGCCCCCACGGTCCGGCCTTCACCCACGACGTGAAATCGGCAGTTTCGGCGTTGAACCCAGCCTCGGATCGGTACTGCTGGTCGATCTTCCGCAGAGCCGCACTGGCCGGTTCGATCAGCGCGCAACGCGGCAGAGGCGGACGTTCGCCCAAGCGCGATAGGCGGCATGAGCTTTCGGTCGCAAGTTGCGCGAGAGCGCGCTCGCCCGGCGTGCGATAGGTTGCCGCCATGACCGAGCTCGGACCCGTCGCCTGGCCACCTTCTCCGATCAGCACCGAGCGGCTGGTCCTGCGCGGGTCCGCAGCCCGGGACCGCGCGGCGTTCATCGAGCTGTTCACCTCACCCGAGGTGGGTACCTACGTCGGCGGCCCTCGACCAAGTGATGCGCTCGAGCGTGAGATGCCTGAGGTACCAGGGCGGCGTCCTGGCGTTTTCGTCGTCGAGCTCGACGGGACGATGATCGGCATGATCACTCTCGATCGGCGCGGCACAGCGCGTCCGAGTCGCGTCCGTCCGGATGCCGGGGATGCCGAGCTTGGCTACATGATGTTGCCGGCGGCGTGGGGACGCGGGTATGCCGCCGAAGCCTGCACAGCCGTCCTCGACTGGTTCGCTGCCGCACTTCCCAGCGAGCCGCTGGCGCTGTGCACCCAGACGGCCAACGATCGCGCGATGCGCCTCGCGGCGAAACTGGGATTCACCGAGGTGGAGCGGTTCCAGGAGTACGGCGCCGAGCAGTGGCTTGGCCTATGGTCCTCGGTCACGCAATCCAGTTGAGCTCGTGCTCGACAGCGTGCGACGGCCGCTGCGAACACAACATGATCGGCAATATCGGACGTTCTGCGCCGCAGTCGATCTCGCCACGCAGAACGCGCGCCACGCGGCATTACCGCTCATTAGTCCTGACTAGAGTCAGCGCGTACAGACGTGACGCAGAACGTCTTACGCTGATAAGCGATGTTCAAGGGGCTGCGGCTACGACCCCTCGACATCACCAACGATGACATCGCCCGGCTTGAAATCTGATTTTCTAAGCGCTCGGAAGACCAGACCGATCGGTGCAGGCTGATCCGGTTGCCACCCGCCTTTGTTCACGGCCTCTATGGCCCAGCAGATATCCGACGGCCCTAGTCTGCCGTCGGCTCGTACTAGCCGCAGCCGATCGCCGACGGACGTCACGCCGGACTCGACGTATCCAACGACAGCGGTCCCGCGACCTGTCACGGTGAAAGCCGCCTCGACGAGAAACCGAAACTGCTCACCGTCCGGGCTTTCGATGACCATGACAGGCATCATGCCTGCCAGCTGAAGGCGTCTGTTCGCGACGCCCCATAGCCGGTTGGAATCGCGCGGTTCGCGGCATGTGCGGATATCCGAGGGGGTCCTGGGGAACGCGCTGAGCCGACATGCAGGGTCTAGCGTTGTCCCCCATAGCGAGCAAAGAGATTGTGGTGACCGTCGGCGAAGACGACTGGCGCACCTTGATCGACACTGCGGGCATGTCGGTGGAGGCATACGCCTCGTGGTGTATTCGGATCTTCGCATTGCAGGCCCGTCCGGGTGGCGGCAAGCGGGCAGGCGATCTCGGTCAGGCGAAAACTGCGAATCGAACCCGGAGATCGACGACGACTCCGAGTCGGCTGCATGGGGCGGAAACTTTCGCCGAGCGGTTATCGCATCGCATTGACCACAATTCCGAGATCTGATCCGCGGCGGCTGTTACCCCTTCCAGAAGCGTCGTTCGGCCGGTGCGGGATGCCCGCGGCCCGTTGACCTTTCGAGTGCTTGCACGGGCCGTTCCGAACCGAGCAAGATGGACGACCCGGAACGCGCGCCGGGAAACAGCGGGGTCTATGACGCGACAGGATGTCGATAGCGCAGTGCTTGAGTTGCGACCCGGGCTCCGAGGTGGCGGACGGTGGTTATGTCGGCGGTGTGGACGGCGTCCGGTCCTTGGTCGTTCCAGGTTTGGGCGCCCGCGCCGAGGTAGAACCCGAGCCGATTGTCGTCGTGTTCGCTGCTGGTTGTGGTATTCCAGCCGGGCAGCAGGCCCAGACTGACCCAGTGCATGCCATGTTGGGCGGCCAGCAGAGCCAGGTATTGCAGCGTGTGCAGCTTGTCGCCGCTCATCGATCCTGAGTTGGTGAAGCCGGACGCGAGTTTGTCCAGCCATTGCTGGGCCATCCAGCGCTTGGAGGTCGCTTCGGCGAATGCGTGGAACGCCCCGGATGCCGATCCCATGTAGGTCGGCGTTCCGAAGATGATCGCGTCAGCGGAATCGAGGATCGCCCACTTGGCGTCGGTCATGTCGGCGACATCGACCATGTCGGCGCAGGCCTCGGGTACCGACTCGATGCCGTCGTGAACGGCCTTGGCGAGCTCGAGGGTGTGCCCGTAGCCGGAGTAGTAAGCGATAGCGACGTGAACGGAGGGCATGTTGGATCCTTACGTCGTGCAGGGCGGCGGGGTTCTCTGCCACTTCCACCTGTTGTTGACATTGATAACGCTATTACCATGACAGTGTCATTGTCAACGTCAACAACTTTCCGTTACCATCGAAACATGTCATCACTGGATCGACGCGGCAGCTCGGACGATCAACGCGAGCGCATCCTGAGCGCGGCAGTGACCTTGCTCGCCGACGCCGGGCCATCCGGGCTGTCCACCCGCGCGGTCGCGACAGCGGCCGGAGTTCAGACACCGACGCTGTATCGGTTGTTCGGCGACAAGGACGCACTGCTCGACGCGGTGGCCAGCTTCGGTTTCGAGAGCTACCTCGCCGAGAAGCGTGCGTTCCTGCCTAGTCAGGACCCGGTCGAGGATTTGCGCCGAGGCTGGGAGACGCACGTCGAGTTCGGCTTGGCCAACCCCGCGATCTATACGCTGATGTACACGAACCTGCGACCGGACCGCCACCCCGCGGCAGTAACGGAAAACCGGGCCATCCTGCGCGGCATGCTCGAACGCGCCAACGAACAAGGGCTGCTCCGGGTGCCTGTCGAGGCGGCCATGGTAGCCATTGAGGCGTCCACGACCGGCGCGGTTCTACTCTTGCTGGCCCAGCCGGAACAGTCTCAGGACGCCCAGTTGATCCGGCCGTTACGCGACATCGTGCTCGACGCCCTCACTGAGCAAGCCGCACCCCGCGCCGACGACCGCTCCCCCATCGCCGACCGTGCACAGTCACTACTCGGAATCATCACCCCCGCTGGCAACGCTGACCCCGTGACCGACGCGGGCTTCAGCGTCTTCGAAGCCGGCCTGCTGCGCGAATGGCTCACGCGTCTCGACCAGACCCACCGATCCCGCCGGTAGCAGCAAACGGAATCTCCGATAACCAGGGTGTACTTGGCTGCGATCGGCCATGAATTCGCCCGTAGAAGTGAACTTTTCGTGCAAGTCGCGCGTGGATTTGCGGAAACCCGTCGGAGAGTGCCACGGATCGAAGGGAAAGTTCACCGCGGATCGATGCACGGTAATCGGCAATACCGGACGTTTGCGGGGCCGCAACAGTCGAGTCTCCGGACGAGTTCTTCGCGTGTCAGGCAGTTTCACCAGGTCCTCGCCGGTAGCGTCTGCGGCCCTGGCGCTATCGGCTTCGAGAACGATGACGAGCGCCGATCCCATCGAAAGCAAGGTAGGGGAACTGTGCAATCTCGCCGTCTGCTCGTTGCGACGTTGACTATCGCCACACTTGCGCTGACCGGTCCTGTCGTGGGCGCAGCGCACGCGAAACAGACAGAGCTCCAGATGAAGAAGTATGTTACGTGCCTGAAGGCGGAGCTTCACAAGCCCCACGAGGGGTACACGCTGACCGCCAAGCAGCTGAAGGTACTCGATGAAATCCTCGACAGCCAGGCACTCGAGCGACCCCCGACGGAACTGCCGGTCGAGGAGCAACGCAAGGTCAGCGAACAAATGGAGGCAGAGATCACGAAGAGACTGCCTGACCTTTCGACGAAGACCCGCGCCAAGATCAAGGCGGACCTCGAGCTGGTGGCACCGCAATGTTCTAGCGACGCTTTTGGGTAGGCAGCCACATAACGGGGCCGTCGCCGTCCGGCGGTAGTCGTTGCCGCTCGGAGGGGCTTTGGCCGCGAACCCCAGGCTGGTCTATCGGCGAATGGGTCCAAGCGCAATCTAGTTGCCGAGAGGCCGATCGCCCGCCAGATTGTCCGAGTCTCCAGAGAGATGCACGGAATTCGGCATTACCGCGCGTTCTCTGGACGTCCGCTGGTCGGCCTGACCACCGGTAAAGCGGCTGTGGTTGGTCGTGGCTGGGGTGTTGGCAAAGGGAACCCCCGGTTGATTGAGCCGTGAACCGATGGGGTTGGCTCGCGGACATCGACATCGGAAGGCCGTAGGGTGTGTCTCCCATCTAGGCCGAACGCAGTCATCGGTAATGGAATGCCTGCGTACTCCCGGTGGTTTCACAAGTTCCGGCGCTGCGGCGCCGGGCTTGGGCTATCAGGAGAAGGATCAGCTATGCCGGTTAATGATTTACCTCGGGTCGAGCACAGGTTCGTCGAGGTCGATGGTGTTCGGGTGTTCTACCGGCAGGCCGGGCCCGACGACGCGCCGGTGTTGCTCCTGCTGCACGGTTTTCCGTCGGCCTCGCACCAGTTTCGTCGGCTGATCGACGCGCTGGGCAGCAGCTATCGGCTCATCGCGCCCGACTATCCGGGCTTCGGGCACACGGAGGCGTCCGAGTCGTTCACCTACTCCTTCGATCGGCTGGCCGACATCGTCGAAGGATTCCTGGAGCGCCTGGAACTCACCCGGTTCTTCTTGTACGCCTTCGATTTCGGCGCGCCGGTCGGCTTCCGCATCGCGACCAGGCACCCGGAATGGGTGGCGGGGCTGGTGGTGCAGAACGGCAACGCTTACAAGGAAGGCCTTTCCGACGGGGCCCGCGATTTCGTCGCATTGCGCCCGGACCAGCCCGAGGCCGAGCCCGCGATCCGTGACCTGCTCACCCTTGCCGGCACTCGCGGCCAGTACGAGCACGGCGTCTTCGATCCCGACCTGCTCGCGCCGGACGGCTGGACTCTCGACCAGCACTTTCTCGACCTGCCCGGACGCAAGGAAGCCCAAGTGGCCCTTGCCTTCGACTACCACGCCAACGTCGCGCAGTATCCGCGGTGGCAGGACTGGCTGCGCACCGCGACCCCGCCGACCCTGATCATCTGGGGCCGCAACGACCCTTTCTTCCCGGAACCCGGCGCGCACGCCTACCTCCACGACGTCCCCGACGCCGAACTGCACCTCTTCGACACCGGCCACTTCGCGCTCGAGGAAAAGCTGCCCGACATCGCGCCGCTCATCGCCGACTTCCTCGACCGGCACTGGCCGAAGGACTAGTCCGGTAGCACGATTCCCGCGGCCGGTGCGGTGCCGTCGATGAGATAGCGGGCGATGGCGTCCTGCGTGCGGCCCGGGCGGAGGAAGGACGTGTGTCCGTCACCGTCCCTGGTCAGCAGGACGGCTCCGCGGATCTGGGTCGACAGCAGTTGCGCCCAGCCGTAGGACGTCGACGGATCGTGGGTCGCGTTGACGATCAGCGGTGTAATGGTGGGCTTGGCAGTGGTTTCCTTTGGGGGATTGGTGAATTCGGCAGGCCAGCCCTGGCAGCGCGTGATGTAGCTGTAGGACTGGCTGACGCCGCGGGTGTGCGGTGCGATGGTGGCAAGCAGGGTCTGCTGGGACTTCAAGGCCGGATAGGTGTCGAAATCGGACCGGAAGTCCGCGCAGCCGACGGCCAGGTCGGCATAGTTGGGCGCGTCCGCGGCCAGGTCGCCTGCATCACCGTTGCGGGCCTGGTCGAGCAGGGTGGCCAGGCCGGGCCAGCCGTTGATGCCGATGCTCGGGATGGGATCTTTGAACAGCAGTTGGCCCTGGAGGTTGGTCAACAGCGCGACGACGCCTACCGGGGAGCGGCACGCGTCGGCGGGGCGGCAGCTCGGCGCTGGCAGCGGCCGCTGCTTCGCCCGGGTGACCAGATCGTCCAGGACCTGCGACGGATCCTGTTCGCGCAGTGCGCATTCGGCGGCGGATCGGCACCACTGCGCGAACCGGTTCCAGCTGTCCTCGAAGGCGATGGACTCGTAGTAACTCATGGTGCCGGCCGGTTGCGAATGCACGAGCGCGCCGTCCAGGGCCAGGGTGCGGCTCTTGTCGGGGAACAGGCGGGCGTACTCCGCGCCGATCTCGGTGCCGTAGGACAGGCCGAGGTAGTTCAGTGGTGCCCCGCCGAGTCGTTGGCGTAGCACCTCGAGATCGCGGGCGACATGCACGGTGTCGACATGGTCGAGCAGGTCACCGGTCTGTTCCTGGCACGAGGTGCCGAATGCTTTGTTCGCTGTCACCAGATCATCGAATTCCGTTTGACTGCTAGGGAATTGATCCAGGTGGTGGGGGTAGGTCGGATCGCATCGGATGCCCGGTCGGCTGGTGCCGACGCCGCGCGGGTCGTAGCCGATCAGGTCGAAGCGCTGCCGGATGCTGGTCGGGAAGAGGCCGGGCCGGGCACCTTCGGCGGCCACGATCTCGGTGCCCGCGCCGCCGGGCCCGCCCGGGTTGAACACCAGATCCCCGATCTTCCGCGCCGGGTCGGTCGCCGGGAGCCGGTTGACGCCGACCTGAATCTTCTTGCCGCCCGGGTTGTTCCAGTCGAGCGGCACATCGACGGTCGCGCACTGCACCGCGTTGCCATACTCCGCTGGGCAGGAGCCCCACGTGATGGGCTTGGTGTTGTCGGACTTCTCGTCGGAGCTACATCCGGCGCAGCACGCGACCGCGGCCAGCGCGGAAAGTGCCAGGCGCGCAGCGGTTTTGATACCCGTCACGGATACCCCCTCCATATCGGTGAGATCGGCTCAGCCCGATCTATTGTGTCGCGCTCAGACCGAGAGCGGGAGCATCGGGATGGACTCGTCGCCGAAGTCGACCGGTGGTGCCTTCATGAGCTGTAGTTCGCGTTCCTCGGTCCAGGCGTAGTGGCGCAGGGTGTTGAACTGGGCGACGAAGTGGTCGCGCCAGGTCTGCGCGCCGAAGTTCATCGCGGTATTGACCTGCAACCAACCGCTGGTGCTGAAGTTGACCGAGCCCTCCCAGCACTGCGGGCCGGTCGGCGCGTCCACCACCAGACCTTTGGTGTGGCAGATGTATTTGCGGCCGCTGGTGCTGGTGCCGATGGTGACCTCGACGCCCGCGTCGACGAGCCGCTGCACGATCGGCTTCTGGGTGTGCCCCGAGGATTGGGTGTAGTCGAGATACAGGTGCAGCGGCACGCCCTTCTGGTGGGCGGCGATCAGGTTGTCGGCGGCGTCGGTCAGCGTGAAACCGTAGGCGATGAGCCAGGTTTCGCCGGGCCCGGCGACCATTTCGAGGAACCGTTGCTCGGCTTCCGCGTGGTCGTCGGGCATCAGGTAGCACGTCATCGGACCATCGATCACGAAGGGCATGACTGCACCGTACCGGCGGGTGCGGCGCCGACGCCGGAGGCGACCTGGCGCGCCTACCCGTCGCTGCGGACGGCGGCCCGGACGAATCCACCGGCCCCCGCGAGCAACCGCCGGGCCGTCGCCACGTCGGCGCCGGCCAGCTGCATGACGATCGCGGTCTTCGGGTGCCCGTCGGCCGCGTCGAGCAGCGCGGCGGCGGTGGCGAGGTCGACGCCGGTGGCATCGGCGATGATGCGGCGCGACCGGTCGACGAGTTTGGCGTTGGTCGGCTTCAGGTCGACCATGAGGTTGCCGTACACCTTGCCGGACTGCACCATGGTCGCGGTCGACAGCATGTTGCACACCATCTTCTGCGCCGTGCCCGCCTTCAACCGGGTGGAGCCGGTCAAAACCTCGGGGCCCGTGTCGATTTCGATGCCGACGTCGGCGTACGCGCTCAGCTCGGCGCCGCGATTGCACGAGACGCCGACGGTGGCGGCGCCGATGGCGCGGCCGTGCCGTACCGCGCCGATCGCGTAGGGGGTGCGGCCGCTCGCCGCCAGCGCCACGATCACGTCGTCGGCGGTCAGGTCGATATCGGTCAGGTCATTTACGGCCCGCGCCGGGTCGTCCTCGGCACCCTCGACCGCGTGCGCGAAGGCGACCGAGCCGCCCGCGATGAGCCCGATGACCTCGTCGGGCGCGGTGCCGAAGGTCGGCGGGCACTCGACCGCGTCGAGCACGCCGAGCCTGCCGCTGGTCCCCGCGCCGACATAGATCAACCGGCCGCCGTGCCCGCGCGCGGCGACGATCAGGTCGACCGCCCTGGTGATCTCCGGAATCGCCTGTGCGACAGCGGAAGCTATGCCCGCGTCCTCGGAGTTCATGGTGCGCAACAACTCTTCGACCGACATGGAGTCGAGCGCGGATGTCCGCGGATTCGCCTCTTCGGTAGTCAAAGTGCTGAGCTCGCGCATATCGCCTCCTGGGTCATACGGCAGTGCCGGTCGAACGAGTGGGGCAGTCATGGCGCCTTTCTGGTGCCGCGCGAGATCCGGCGATCCGCCACGGCGTCGTAGGTTCGGCGCAGCGCGATCGCGGCCGAAGGTGTGCGTTGCAGGACGCCGATATAGAGGGCATCGACGATGAGTAGCTGGCTCATCCGGCTCGCCATCGCAGCGGATCGGAAACCGTCCTCGCGCCCGGCCACCAGCACCGTGTGTGCCGCCGACCGGGCCAGCCTGGACTGCGCGCCCGCGGTGACGGCAACGGTCGTGGTCTGCCTGCCCGCGGCGCGGTCGACGGCGTCGATGACGGCGGCGGTCTCGCCCGAATGGGAGAAGGCGATGATCACGTCGTCGGCCTCGAGCAGGCTGGCCTGGACCAGCGCGTCGTCCTCCGAGGTGCAGGCGAAACACCACATGCCGATCCGGGTCAGCTTCTGCCCCATGTCCATCGCGACCAGTCCGGACGCGCCGATCCCGATGAGCTGTATCCGCCGCGCGTGCACCAGGGCGTCGACGACCGCGCCCATGGTCGCCGGATCGGCGAGGTCGGCGGTGGCCACCATGCCCTCGGTCTCGAAGGCGGTGAGCTTGTGCAGCACCTTCGACAGCGGGTCGTCGACGGCGATGTCGGTTGCGAACACCGGCGAGCCGTCGTCCTTGCTGGTGGCCGCGAGCGCCAGCCGCAGCTGCGGATAGCCTTCGTAGCCAAGGGCTTTGGACAATCGGACGACGGCGGAGGTGCTGGTCGAGGCGCGCTCGGCGAGCTCGCTCACCGTCAATTGCGCTGCGGCGGCGGGATCGTCGCGGATGACCTGGGCGACCCGCAGCCCGGTCGGCGTGAGCCGCGGGATCGCCCCGAGTAAGCGCGTGCGAACGTCGTCACCCTCGGACATGGCTCACCAGCCTCAGCTGTCGCGGTGCCGCGCTGGGCGTTTCGGGCAGCGTGAGCCGGCCCGCGCCGGGCGTGATCGAACCGAGCACCGTCGCACGCGTCGCGCCGGTGCACGCCGCATGACTACCGGGCAGCCCGTGCATCGTGAGGAAACCGAGCACGGCGAACGCCGCGGCCTCCTTGGCGGCCGATGGCAGCCCGAGCTCGTCGGAGGTGCATAGGGTCGCGGTACCCAATCGCGCGCCGAGCATGCCCATCAACGTCGGATTTCGGGTCCCGCCGCCGGACACGATCACTTCGTCCGGCTCGTAGGGTGCCACTGCGTCGGCGATGGTATGTGCGGTCAGGGCGGTCATGGTGGCGACGATATCGTCCGCGGTGAGCGGGTAGTCCGGCAACACTCGCTCGACATAAGCGCGGTTGAACAGCTCCTTGCCGGTCGTCTTGGGCGGCGCCGCCCGGTAGTAGCTGTCGGCGAGAAGGGCTTTCAGCAGCTGTTCGTCGACCGTGCCCCGGGCGGCGCGCACGCCGTCCCGGTCGAAGTGTTCCGTGCCGCCGGTCGCCAGTTCGACGGCCGCGTCGATCAGGGCGTTGCCCGGGCCGGTGTCGAAGGCGACGGGGGAGGCGCCGGTGACGGTCGCGTTCGCGATGCCGCCGATATTGAGTGCGGCCGAGCGTCCGGGCCGACCCGCAAGCCACAACACATCGAACAGCGCCACGAGCGGCGCACCCTGCCCGCCCGCGGCGATATCGCGCGAGCGGAAATCGCTGACGACCGGCAGTCCGGTGAGCTCCGCGATCCAGGACGGTTGGCCGAGTTGTAGTGTGCCGTAAGCCTTTCCGTCGGCCACCCAGTGGTAGACCGTCTGTCCGTGCGACGCGACGAGATCGGCTGTGCCGCCGAAGAACTCGCGTACCGCCGCATCGGCGGCCGCCGCGAACTCCTGGCCGATCGCGGTATCGAGTCGGCACACCGTGGCCATATCGACCGTGCCGGGCGGCAGTGCGGCGATGAGTTCGGCGCGCAGTCGATCGGGGTAGGTGCGGCTGAGCTGCCCGACCACCTCGACGTGAATGGTGCTGTCTCGCAGGTGAATATCCGCGCCGACCGCATCGATCGCATCGTGCGACGTGCCGGACATCACACCGATGACGCGCACTAGGCCACCGCCTCGACCGACTCGGCCGGCGTGGGTTCGGGCGCCGGATGGAACAGGCTCGACACCCCGCCGACGACCAGCGTGACGAGCACGCCGATCGGCACCAGCCATTGCGCGGCGATGCCCTTCTGCGTCATCTTCCCCGCGACGGTCACATCGATCTTGATCACCCGCACCACGAATGTCATCACGATCACCGTGACCACGAACGCCAGCACCGCGTCGAACTGGTTGGCGCGCTTGATGAGTCGGCCGAGCAGGAACGCGCCGAGCAGCGCGCCGTAGGTGTACCCGGCGATGGTCAGCGCGGTGAGATACACATTGCCGGTCGTCGCGCTGAAGCCCATCGCGAACAGGGCCATCAGCACCGCCCAGACGAGCGTCATGTAGCGGGCCAGCTTCAGCAGCGCGTCGTCGGAGATCTCGCGGCGGGAGAAGCTGCGGATGATGTCGGCGACGGTCGAATTCGCCATCGAGTTCAGCGCCGAGGACAGCGAGCCCATCGCGGCACCGAGGATGCCCGCGACCAGCAGCCCGGAGATCACCACCGGCAACCCGTGCAGAATGAAGTTCGGGTACAGGTTGTCGGTGGTGGCGAGGCCGAGCTCCTTGGGCGTCTTACCGCCGTTGTACGACCACAGCAGCGCGCCGACCAGCGAGAACGCGGCGAACTGGATGGCGACGAAGATGCCGGAGCCGATCATCGCCTTCTGGCTGTCGCGCAGCGTTCGCGTGGACAGGATGCGCTGCACGATCAGCTGATCGGAGCCGTGCGAGGCCATCGCGAAGATCGCGCCGCCGATGATCGCCGTCGGCAAGGCGAAGGTGCTGGTGAGCACGTGCGCCAGGCCGAAGTCGGTATCGAAGATGTGGAACTTGCCGTTGTGCAACGCGTCCGACCAGCCCTTGGCCCCGACGTGGCCGGTGAGCACACCGATCGCGATGATCGCGCCGGACAGGTACAGCCCCATCTGCAGCGCGTCGGTCCAGATGACCGCCTTGATGCCGCCGAGGTAGGTGTACACGACGGTCAGCAGCGTCAGCACGATGATGATGATGTCGTAGCCGAGGTCGAGGCCGAACTCGGCGAGCAGCAGCTTGATCGGGATGGCGGACGCGAACAGCCGCACGCCCTCGGCGAGCAGCCGGGTGAACACGAACGTCACCGACGCGACACCCTGCAGGTAGCGGCCGAAGCGCAGCTCGAGATACTGGTAGGCGCTGACGAACCCGCCGCGCTTGTACAGCGGGATCAGCGCGGTGGCCACGATGGTGCGGCCGATGATGTATCCGATGGCCAGTTCGACGTTACCGAAGGCTTGGTCGGTGTACGCGCCGCCGGGCACCGAGATGACCGTGAGCACGCTGGTCTCGGTCGCCACGACGGAGAAGCACACCGTCCACCACGGCATCTTGCCCTCGCCGACGAAGTAGTCGGTGCTCGACTTCTGTTTGCCGGAAAGGCGCAGGCCGATCCACGCGACGACGATCAGGTAGACGACGATGACGGCGACGTTGAGTGCGTTCATCGCAGCTCCTCGGTAACGCGACTGGCGGAATGAAAGTAAGTGTCAGGGTCGATGTGGATTCTGTCAACGAGTGTCACGTGATTCGCACCACCAATGTCTCCAGCACTGTTGTCGTGTCAACCGCGAGCAGCGCGGCACCGTCGATCGGGTCGCCGAGCGCGGTCCGGCGGTCGATCACCTGCGCTATCGCCGCGTCGAGCGGATCGAGCAGCGCCGGGCCGAGGTTGGCCAGTCCGCCGGTGATGGCATAGGGCACCGGCGCGGCGAGGCCGGAGCGGTTGATCGCGGCGCGGACAGTGCGCCCGAGTGCGCGTCCGGCCGCGGTCATGATGGCGGCCGCGGTGTCGTCCGTCGCGGCGGTCGCGGCGACGACCGGGGCGAAGCGGGCGGCGAGCAGGGCCGGATTTTCGTGCTGGCCGAGGTGTTTCGGCAGTTCGTCGAGCCGCACCCCGTAGTGCTCGGCGGCCTTCGCCGCGAGTTCGGTGTGTGCGCCGCGCCCGTCGTAGCTGCGCAGCGCGGCGCGCAAGCCTTCGACGCCGATCCAGGCGCCGCCGCCTTCATCGCCGAGCAGCGGGCCCCAGCCGTCGGTTCTGGTGAATCGTCCCGTCGCGTCGACCGCGGTGGCCACGGCTCCGGTCCCGGCCGCCAAGACGACGCCGGGTGCGCCACCGAGCGCCCCGGCGTGCGCGGTCACCGCGTCGGAGGTGACCGCGACTGCTTGCGCGCCGGGGATATCGGTCAGCTGTCGCGCGAGGAGTTCGGCCGCGTCCGGCGCGGCGGCGGCACCCGCGGCACCGATGAACAGTGTGAATGTGGTGTCGGCCAGCGCCAATTGACCGACCACAGCGCGGATAGCGCTTTCCGCCGCCGCGACACCTCCGGCGTACGCCAGCCCGGGCGCGCCGGGCCCATCGGCGGATCGCGTCTCGCGTCCGTCGAGCCGAAGGGAGCCGCGGCACCCTGTCTTACCGAGGTCGATCGCGAGCACGTGGTCGGTCATGCCGACCATCCTCGCGCGCTTGCTTGTTTTCCGGTGTCCTACGTCTGGAACATTCGCTCGACACGTGAACTGGGGAAATGGTAGCGAGCGTGGTCGCTTACACAGTTGTATTGCGGCGGGCGTGACGCGCACCCGCCGCAATGCTCGGCTGACGCGGACAGTCTGCGGGTGTCCGCGTCAGCCGAGGTTCAGGGAATCACGGTGTGGAGTAACCGATCAGGGCGCCGATGCCCGCGCCGATGGGGATGGTGACCAGTGCGCCGACGCCGCCGAGGAAGAAGCCGATCACCGCGCCGATGCCCGCGCCGATCAGGGCGCCGATGCCCGCGTTGTACTGCTTGCGGGCGGTCGTGTCGTCTTGCTGATCGACGAGTTGTGCCAGGTGCGAGCTGATTTCCGGGGCGCTGACGGGTGTCATCGTCAGGGTGCGCCCGGTGTCGCTGATTTGTGGCCGCAGGCCGAAGGTTTGGCCGTTGGCGGTGAACGAGGTGGGCAGCGTCGCGATGACATTGCCGACGCCATCGGTCAGGGTGACCGCGGCGGCGTCGCTGGTCAGCGTGAAGACACCGGCGTCGACGGTGGTGCTCACCCCGCTGCCGTCCGTCGCCGTGGTGTATCCGACTCCATGATCGACGCTGGACACGCTGACCTCGGCCGATGGTTGCATAACTGGCTGGGCGTTGACGATGCCCGCGGTGATTCCGGTGGCGCCTACTGCGAGCAGGGCGGTGGCAAATCCTTTGACTTTCATCGTGTTTCCCCACATGTTCTGTCGGCCACGACAGCCGATACGTCCCCGTGAAGCCGGATCAGGCCACCTCCATTCTCACTCCGCGACCCGCGTCGAGTGATCGATTCCGCGAATTCCGCGCAACGAAATCCGGCGAATTTATTTGTCGGAAATCGCCAGGGCGCAGGGTATTCAGGCCGCGATGGTCAGTGCGAAAGGGACGAATCCCCGATTTCGAATCAGCGAAGGGACAAGCAGCATCAGGGCTTCCGTGCCGCGGGCCGTGGTGAGGTCGCCCAGGTCTTCGATCCATTCGGTGGGCCAGCCGAGGTCGGTGAGCAGCGTCGTGACCACTGCTTTCGCCGATGTGTCGGTGCCGGAGAGGAATACGGTGGGTGGCACGCGCAGGCTGTGCGGGTCGGTCATGACGGTGAAGAACATGGTGTTGAGCGTCTTCACGACTCGGGTCGCGGGCAGTTCTGCTTGGAGCTGTTCGGCGAGGCTGTGTCCGGATCCGCTGGGGCTGTGGGAGTTCGAGACATCGACGAGGATCTTGCCGTCCAGCGCGGCGGACAGTGCGCCGAGTCGTTCGACCGCGCCGTCACCCGGGGTGGCGTTGATGATGATTTGTGCGCGCCGTGCCGCAGACTCGTAATCGGCGATGGCGACGGGGGAGCCGGTCCAATTTACTGCGTCGACATTCCTGGTGCCGACGACGATGTCGTGTCCGGCGGTGGCCAGCTTGTTCGCCAGCCCGGTCGCGACGCGTCCGGATCCCAGGATTCCGATGGTGCTCATGATGCGTTCCTCAGTGGTTGCGGGACAAAGGGTTTCGGTCAACGGATGGTGGCGAGGACGCGCTGCGCGGCCGCGTGCACGCCGGGCGCCGCCGCGAGGAAGTCGGGGCTGCTCAGTTGCCATGGATTGCCGCGGGTATCGGTGACCGTGCCGCCCGCCTCGGCCACCAGTAGCGCGCCGGCCAGCAGTCCCGAGCGGACGTCGCTGTACTGCCAGAACACCTCCGAGCGCCCAGCCGCGACCTGGATCAGCTGCAGCGTCGCCGGAACCGACACCTTGGTGACGAGGGCGGCGTCGAGCATGGCGGTGACCGATTCGCCGATGCGGCGGAAGGTATTTCGGTCCTCGCCCGGCTTCGCCTGCCCGGTGCCGACGAGCGCGGCGTCGAGTTGCGTCTTGGCCGACGCGTGCAACGCGACACCATTGCGGAAGGCGCCACCGCCCAGCACCGCGGTGTAGGTGTCGTTCACCAGCGGGAGGTGTACCGCGGTCAGCACCGGCTGGTTGTCGCGTACGAGGGTGGCGGTCACCGCCCAGTCGGTCATGCCGTGGATGTAGTTGATATTCCCCTCCACCGTGTCGGCGACCCACCATTCGCCCGCGGGCAGGTCGCCTGCCGCCAGCTCGTCGTCGATCCAGCCGGAGCCCGGCCTGGCCGCCAGCAGCGGTTCGCGCAGGAACGGCAGCGATTCCGCGTCGGCGGCGTGGATCGCGGCGACTACGGCCTCGAGATCGGCCAGCTCGGTGCTCGGCACAAAGCGTTCGCGTAGGTGTGCCCCGGCGGCGCGCACTGCGGTAACCGTTGCACCAAGCAGTTCTCGGTCCGTCTCGGTATTCAGCAAGTTCGACATCGTGATCCTGTTCGAAAGAGAAATCGGGAGAAGTGTTTTCGTGAGTTGCTACCTCAACGCTAGGATCCGTGACCGTTGTCGTCAAATGCATTCCAGTAAGTAATAGAATTACTCCCATGCAATTGGACTTGAACCTGCTGACCGCGTTGGACGCGCTGCTGGAAGAGGGCAGCGTGGCCGGTGCGGCGGATCGGCTGCATCTCACCGCACCCGCCGTGAGCCGCGCGCTCGGGCGGATCCGGCGGGTGATGGGCGACGAGATCCTGGTCCGCACCGGCCGGACGATGACGCCGACGCCACGCGCCCTCGCGGTCCGCGAACAGGTGCACGCGCTGGTGCAGCAGGCGCAGCTGGTGCTCTCCGCCGAACACGACCTCGACCTGGCCACGCTCGATCGCACGTTCACGCTGAAATGGCATGACGCCGTGGTCAATACGATCGGACCCGAGCTACTCGCGGCGGTCCGCGCGCAAGCACCCGGCGTCCGGCTGCGCCTGCTGGCCGAGACGGACGCCGATACCGACGAACTGCGGCACGGTCATGTCGATCTCGAGATCGGCGCGAATCCGCCTGTGTCGGCGGACATTCGGCACGACGTCATGGCGCGCGACCGCCTCGTGGTCGCCGTGCCCGCCGACCATCCGGCGCGCACCTTCACCATCGAGAATTACGTTGCCGCGGAACACATCACGGTGTCCCGGCGGGGACGCCTGCACGATCCGATCGATGAGCTACTGCACGCGCGCGGGCTGACCCGCCGCGTCGTCGCCACCGTGCCGACGGTCGCCGCCGCGCTGCGGTTCGTCCAGCGCGGCGAGCTGGTGGCCACCGTGCCGGAGCGGATGACCGGTGCGGTGGCGGCCGAACTCGGACTGCGGCTGGTGCCGCTCCCGCTGGCGCCGATATCGATTCCGGTGATCGCGGCCTGGCATCAGCGCTACGACGGCGACCGGGCCCACACCTGGCTGCGCGAACAGCTCCGCGCCGCCATCCATCAGGCCGTGGCCAGTCCGAACGCCGCCCAGAACGGCCGGGAGCTGCCGATCTGATGACAGCGCTCGGCGGAATCGCTACTGTCCGAGGACATTCAAGGCAGATCGTGTCGGCAAGCGCTGGTGACCTCACGCGTGTCGCGGGTTCTGCCCCTTCTCGACCTGGGGAGAACGCAGTGAGATTCACAAGAGCTGGTGCGTTGGCGGCGGCGGCATTACTGGCCACAAGCCTGGGATTGGCCGGATGTTCGTCGGACGACAGCACCGACGCGGGCATCGTCACGACCAATATCACCGAGCCGCAGAACCCGTTGCTGCCGGCCAACAACAACGACAACAACGGCAGCCGCGTCGTCGACCGGCTCTTCGCCGGGCTGAAGTATTACGACGCCAACGGCGAGGCCCATGACGACATGGCGCAGTCGATCGAGACGACGGACCGGAAGAACTACAAGATCACCCTCAAGCCGGACTGGAAGTTCACCGACGGCACCACGGTGACGGCGAAGTCGTACGTCGACGCGTGGAACTACGCCGCGCTCGGCACCAACACGCAGCTGCAGGGCTACGTCTTCTCGAACATTGTCGGCTACGACGAGGTGGCGGCGGAAAAGCCGACGGCACAGGCGATGTCGGGCCTGAAGGTGGTCGACGACCGCACCTTCACCATCGCGCTGAAGAGCCCGTCGATCGACTTCGAACTCGCGCTCGGCTTCACCCCGTTCTATCCGCTGCCGGAGGCGGCGTTCAAGGACATCAAGGCGTTCGGCGAGAACCCCATCGGCAACGGCCCGTACAAGATGGCGCGCACCGGCGCGTGGGAACACAACGTCAAGGTCGATCTGGTGCCGAACCCGGACTACAAGGGCGCGCGCCCGGCCAAGAACAAGGGCCTGCGGTTCACCATGTACCAGTCGTTCGACACGGCCTACGCGGATCTGCTGGCGGGCAACCTCGACACACTCGACACGATCCCGGACAGCGCGGTGTCGTCCTACAAGAAGGACCTCGGCGATCGCGCGATCACCAAGCCGACCGCGCAGAACCAGCACATCAGCAGCCAGACCAACATCCCGCACCTCGGCGGTGCCGAAGGCGTGCTGCGCCGCAAGGCGCTCTCGATGGCGATCAACCGAGACCAGATCTGCGACAACATCTTCCACGGCACCAGGGTGCCGTCGCGCGACTTCACCGCGATCACACTGCCCGGCTTCGACGGGAATCTGCCCGGTTCCGAGGTGTTGAAGTACAACCCGGAAGAAGCCAAGAAGGTGTGGGCGCAGGCCGACGCGATCTCGCCGTGGTCGGGTCGCTACGAGATCGCTTACAACTCCGACGGCGGCCACCAGGCCTGGATCGAGGCGGTGGCCAACAGCATCAAGAACACGCTCGGCATCGAGGCCATCGGCTCGCCGTACCCGACGTTCAAGGACATCCGGACCGCGATCACCGCGCGGACCATCGGTAAGGCGTTCCGCTACGGCTGGCAGGGCGACTACCCGACGATGCTGCAATTCCTCACGGCGGAGTACTACACGGGCGCGGGGACCAACAATGTCGACTACGCGAACCCCGAGTTCGACAAGCTCATCGACGCCGCGCTGGCCGCGCCGTCCCCGGCGGAGTCCTACAAGCTGGTCGCACAGGCGCAGGGCTTGCTGTTCCGCGATATGGCCGACATTCCGGTGCTCGATTACATCGCCACCGCGGGGCGAGGGACGCAGGTGAAGAAGGCCGAACTCACCTGGAACGGCCAGTTCGATTTCGAGAATATCGAGAAGTAACACCCCGATGCGTCGCGCCGTCGGCAACGACGGCGCGGCGGCACGGGTGTGCCCGCTGCCGGGTTCGGTGCGATCCGAGTAGGCTGACCCGTCGATCGGACACGCGCAGGTAAATGAGGTGGTGGCGGAATGAGTGAACGGGTATCCGAATCCGTGACGGGGACAACCACGGTCGCCGTCACGGTGCCCGCGTCTCCGGAGCAGTTGACGATGCTGCGCGCGCTCGCCGAGACCGTGCTGCTGATCGCCGATTTCGGGCTCGACGAGGTGACCGATATCCGGCTCGCGCTCGACGAGATCGCGACCGTGCTGATGCAGGACGCGGCACCCGGTTCGACGATCGATTGCGCGTTCTCCTATCGCGAAGGCGTACTCAACGCCAATATCCGCGCGGTGGGCTTGTCCGAAACCGAGGTCGGGACAGGCAGTTTCGGCTGGCACATCGTGCAGACCCTGACCGAATCGGTCACCGCGACCAGGGCGCCGTTCGATGACGCTGTCTCCGGCTACCCGACTGTCGTCGACTTCGTCTGGGCCCGGGGCGACCTCGATGAACAATGAGGCAACGGCGTCGGGCGTAGGCCATGAGCCGCGCCGACGCGGTGGGGACAGCTACGACAATATCGAGCCGCTGTTCCACGAGCTGAGCGAGCTCGACGCCGACGATCCGCAGCGGGTAGTGGTGCGCGAGGAGCTGATCAGTCGCTGCCTGCCGCTGGCCGAGCACATCGCCCGCAAGTTCACCGGGCGCGGCGAGAACTTCGACGACCTGTTGCAGATCGCCCGTGTCGGCATGGTGGCTGCGGTGGATCGTTTCGACGCGTCGCACGGTTCGCCGTTCCTGGCGTTCGCGGTGCCGACCATCATGGGTGAGGTGCGCAGGCACTTCCGCGACTACACCTGGTCGGTGCGAGTGCCGCGGCGGCTCAAGGAGATTCAGCAGACCATCGCGCCGACCATCGAGACGCTGGCGCAGCGGCTCGGCCGGATGCCCAAGGCGCGCGAGATCGCCGAGGAGCTCGGCGCCGACCTCGTCGAGGTCACTCAGGCGCTGATCGCCCGCAACGCCTACCAGACCTCCTCGATCGATGTGGGTCTGGACAGCGATGATGACAACGCGCCGCGCTCGCCGCTGGACACCCTCGGGGCCGAAGAGCCGGAATATCAAACCGTCGAGGACTATCTCGCGGTGAAACCGCTCATCGCGGCGCTGCCGGAACGCGAACGCCAGGTGCTGATCATGCGCTTCTTCGAGTCCAAGACCCAGGATCAGATCGCCGCGCAGCTGGGCGTCTCGCAGATGCAGGTCTCGCGCATTCTGTCCAAAACACTGAGTACGTTGCGGGAACAGGCTTTACGCGACTGACCCGACCGGCTCCGGTGTTTCGTAAATGAGCGGTGGCCGGATCAGCTGACGCACGGCGTCGCGGACCGGACTGAGCGCGATGGCGGCACCGGTCACCGCCATCCAGGTCGGCAGCGGGTAGAAGACGAGCCGCTCGGTGATGCCGATCTGCAGGCCGACGGCCAGCACAATCATGCCCGTGATCCCGGCCAGCGCGCAGACGGCGGCCCAGACCGCGGCGAGGCGACGCTGTTTCCACAGCCAGACCGTCAGCAGGATCAACACGATGTGCCGCGACACGAACGCGGGCAGGACGGCGAGGAAGTGCACGACCACGCCGTCGCTGGACGGGACCAGGCCGGTTGCCGCGGTGCTGAGGCCGATGATGATCGCCAGCGCCACGATCGCCCATTGGCGGCGGCCGCACGGCAGGAAGTCGCGGAATCCGATGGCGCCGGCGATCGTCACCAGGCCGAGCGTCACGAAGGTCGCGTTCATGACCAGGTGCAGTGGGGAGCACATGTTCGGCGTGCAGGCCGTGACGCCCAGGTCGCTGATGGTGTCGTGGCGGAAGCTGTAGGCCTTCTTCCAGGCCGTGGCGGTGACCAACTCCGCGAGCAGATAGAGGAACGTCATCGCCCAGGCGATGCCTGCGGCGGTGTGCCGGAAGTGTGCGGTGCGGCCGTCGACGGGCTGGGGATGCACGAGCGCCTGATTTCGGGATCGCGGTTCGGAGCGTGCTGTCTCAACTGTAGTTCATCAGTGTAGGTCTACACTGTTGACATAGTGGCCTGGGCGGCGTGTACTGGGAAGACACCCACAGATCCGAGGATCATCATGATCGTCATCATCGGGCTCGTCGTGCTGCTGGCCGCCGTCATCGTCGGGGTCACCGGCGTCTTCGCCAACAGCGGCAGTACGCACGCGCTCACCGACAACTTCGGCGTTTTCGGCTATCACGTCACCGGCTCCACCGGAGTGCTATTCCTCTACGGCGTTGTCGTCGGCGCCATCGGGCTGGCCGGGCTGAGCCTGCTACTCGCCGGGGCCAGGCACACCGCCCGCCGCGGTGCCAGCGCGCGCCGCGAGCTCAAAGAAACCCGCCAGACTCCGGTGTACGGCAGTCGGCGGATGCCAGATCAGCCGCCGCCGAATATGCCCGTCCGCACCGATCCCACCGGCACCGACGCCGGGTCTGGTGCGGTCCGCAACGTCGCCGGGCAGGGAACAGGCGGTCAACCCCTACCCGGCGGCCAAAGCCGTCCGCCTGCTGGACCGCAGCCCTCCGAGACTCAGCCCGCGCGCGGTAGCCAGCGCCGATTGTTCAGGGCGAAGCCTGCCGGCCCGCTCCCGGCCGACGCCGCGGGTAACGATCGGCCCGCAACCGGTAGCCAAGGTCGATTGTTCAAATCGAAGCCTGCCGACTCCCAACCCGTGGACACCGCGCGCGGCTGATCGTGCAGTTATCTCAATCCTTAAGTCATTCAACGTAATTCGAAATCGGGTAGCTGTTCATGATCGTGCTCGGCCTGGTCTTTCTCATCGCCGGATTCTTCCTCGGCATCCATTTCCTCACGGTCGCCGGCATCCTCGTCCTCATCCTGGGTGCGGTGCTGATGGTCGCGGGCGGCACCGGCCATCCGGTGGGCGGCAGGCGGCACTACTACTGAGCGCCCAGTCCCTGATGCCACGTTCTGTGGTGTCGGTCGGTCGGCGAGGGCCTGGCGGGCTACCGTTGTCCGGTAGCCGACCGACGAATGGGGAATGCCTTGAGCAGCGACAACGCTACCCGGCTTGCGGTGCTGATCGACGCCGACAATGCCCAGCCCGGCATCGCCGACGGGCTGTTGGCCGAGGTGGCGAAGTACGGGACGGCGCACGTCAAGCGGGCCTACGGCGACTGGACCAGCACGAACCTGAAGGGATGGAAGGATCAGCTGCTCGCGCAGTCGATTCAGCCGATCCAGCAGTTCGGCTACACCACCGGCAAGAATGCCACCGACTCGGCGATGATCATCGACGCGATGGATCTGCTGTACACCGGCAATCTCGACGGCTTCGTAATCGTGTCCAGTGACAGCGATTTCACCCGCCTGGCCAGCCGCATTCGCGAATCCGGGCGCACCGTCTACGGATTCGGTCAGCACAAGACGCCGAAGCCGTTCGTCGCCGCCTGCGACAAGTTCATCTATACCGAAAACCTCACCGGCACAACGGACGAGTCGCCGACGCCGACGCGGCGGCCCGCCGCCAATCAGCTCAAGGGTGACGCCAAGCTGATGAATCTGCTTCGCAATGCCGTCGATGCCGCCTCGGATGATTCGGGCTGGGCGACGTTGTCCAGTGTGGGCTCGATCATCAACAAGCAGCGGCCCGACTTCGACCCGCGCACTTACGGTTACAGCAAGCTCGGTGAACTCTTCGCCGCTACAACGCTTTTCGATCTGGATACGCGTAGCCCCGGGGAAGGTAAGCAGGCTGTCACTTACGTTCGTGACGTCCGTAACCGCTCCTGACCGTCGGTGCGGGTCAGCCGTGATGACCCGGTTTGCTCCCGGTCGTCCCGGAACCCATACCGGGCATGTCCATTCGCATCGGCGCGGCCTGCTGGCCGGGGGCGAGCACCAGGAATTGGCCCATCATGCCGTGGTCCTCGTGCAGCAATAGGTGGCAGTGGAACATGTAGGGATAGGTCGGGTCGCTGTGCTGCGCGAAACGCATGGCCAGCCGGTAGGTGAATTGTGGCTCGGTGTAGAGCGTGTCCTTCCAGCCTGCCAGGGCGGGTGGTGGGGCTTGTCCATCGATGTCGACCACCTGGAACTGGACGTCGTGCACGTGGAAGTTGTGCGGCCAGTTGTCGTTGTTGCGCACCGACCAGACCTGTGTGCTGTCGACGGGGATGGTCATGTCGATCCGGTTCATGTCCATCTGACGGCCGTTGATCATGAACCACTTCAGTTCGAAGGTGTAGTCCGGTGTGGTTCCGGGTGCCGCGAGAGCAGGGATCGTGGTGAGCGAATCCGGCACGGGGGCAGACTGTTCGAGCTTTCCCGCGCGGAGCTGCAGGATGTCGAAGGTGTCGTCGAATCCGAAGGCGGCGGCGCGATCGATGTTCCTGCGCTGCTCGATCGGCAAGGAGCGCAACATGATTCGCTCGTCACTGGGTAATTCGACCACGATCTCGACGCGTTCGCCCGGACTCACCTGGATGTCGCGCAGCGTTGCCGGTGCCGTGAGCAAGCCGCCGTCGGTGCCTATGAGCTGGAAGGCGCGCTGGTCGTCGAAGGCCAGGTTGTAGATCCGGCCCGACGATCCGTTGAGTACGCGCAGGCGAACCCGGCCGGTGCGAACGTCCAGATGCGCGCCCGCGATGCCGTTGACGACGATGGTGTCGCCGAGCAGGCCGACGTCGGTGGGATCGGATTCGTCCAGTGCGCCGGTCGCTGTGAAGCGCCGATCCTGGATGACGAGCGGAATGTCGTCGACCCCATACTCTTTCGGCAGATCCAGGGTGTCGGTGGTCTCGTCGTCGACGAAGAACAGCCCCGAAAGTCCTCGGTAGACATGCTTTTCGGTGGCGCCGTGCGGATGCGGGTGATACCAGAGCATCGCGGCCTGCTGATCGATGGTCCACGCCGGTTCCCAGGTGCCGCCGACGGCGATCGTCTGGTGCGGGCCACCGTCGCACCGGGCGGGCACGTGCATGCCGTGCCAGTGCACCGTGGTCGGCTCCGGCAGGGAGTTCTGGATGGTGAACGCCACCGACTCGTGGCGCTTGGCCCGAAGTGTCGGGCCGAGGATCGCGCCGTTGTAGCCCCAGGTCGGCGTGCGCTTGCCGGGCAGGATCTCCGACGTGCCCTGCTGGATGTCGAGGGTGAAGCGGCGGACGCCGTCGGCACCCACCGACGACGCGGCGAGCGGCGGTATCGGGAGTGGCCTGGTGGCTGAGGCGTTCGTCACGGAACCGGGGGTCGGCGCGCCGGATCGCGCCGCGCATCCGGCGAGCGGCACTACGGCGAGTCCAGCGAGGAAGCCTCGTCTCGAGACCACGGTTTACTCCTTCGATCGGTGTCCCATCCAGCTTTGATTGCCGAGGGGTTGCAGAGATCGTTCGAGGAGTCGCCTTTTGTGGGTGTTCGCTCCGCCCGCGGACCCTTGTGGAAGCGGGCACGACGTGCTAGCGGCAGGCCGCCGTGCGGTGACGCGCCCGGTGCCATCTGCGGCGGCTGATTCGCAGTCCCCTACCGTTGACGTGTGACGGAGATCCGGGTGCGGCGCGATGTGCGGCTGATCGTGCGCTGCCTGCCGCAGGTGCTGGTCCCGGTGCTGTTGGTGGCGAGCACCTTCCCCGGCCAGTACCAGGTGCCCTGGAGTTACTGGCTGCTTGCCATGTTCGCGTGCTGGTCGTTCCTGGTGGGGGATCGGTGGCCGCTGGCCGTCTCGATCGCGCTCTCGGCCCTCGCCGTGCCGATGTTCCGCATGCACCCGTGGGGGTTGTCGGGACTGGTGCCGTTTCTCGGTGCCGTCGCGCTGGTCGAAGTGGCGATGCGCACCCGGCAGAACTGGCGGGTGGCGGTCGCGGCGGCCTGCTGGGCGCTGGCCGTGCTGCTCGGCCAGTGGGGCAGCCACGAAGCCACCCTCTGGGGTGCGGCCACCGTCGTCGAGACGGGCACCTACGTCGGTGTGCCCTTGCTACTCGGGCTGTACCTGCGCGGCCAACGCGACCTCGCCGCGAGCCTGCGCCTGCGCGCGGCCGACGCCGAAACCCGCAGGGCCGAAGCCGAATTGCGCACCAGGGCGGCCGAACGCAGCGCCATGGCACGGGAGCTGCACGATCTGATCGCGCACCATATGGCCTCGATCGTGCTGCGTGTCGGCATCGCCCGCCATGTCGTCGCCGATCAGGATCCCCGGGTGAACGCGGTGCTCGACGACGTGCGCGCCACCGCGGCCGACGCGCTCGCCGACATCCGCCGGTTGCTCGCCGCGCTGCGCGATCCCGCGCTCGGCGAGGTCGCGCTGGTGGACGCGGACGCCGTGCGGACCGAGCTGGCCGCGGCGGTGCGCCGCGTCGAGGTAGCCGGGTTCACCGTCGAGTCCGACATCGCACCGGAGCTGACCGGACTCGACGCGATCGGCAGGCTCACCCTGCTGCGGCTGGTGCAGGAATCGCTCACCAACGTGATGAAGCACGCCGAGCCCACCACCCCGGTTCAGATTCGGGTGGTCCGCCGCGCCGAGGGGATCGCCGTCCACGTCCGCAGCGGCACCGCCGTCTCCGGCACGAACCCCGCCGGTCACGGCATCATCGGCATGCGGGAACGAGTCGAACTCGCGGGCGGTACGTTCGCCGTCGGGGCGACCGCACAAGGGTGGGAAGTCGACGCCTGGCTCCCCGGCGTCGAGACATCGATCGGAGCGGAGGCCACGCGATGATCACCGTGCTACTGGTCGACGATCAACGCCTGGTCCGCGCCGGCCTGCGCATGCTCATCGAATCCACCCCCGATTTCGCGGTCGTCGGCGAGGCCGCCAACGGCATCGAAGCCATCCGCCTGAACGCCGAACTGTCGCCCGACCTGATCCTGATGGACCTGCGCATGCCCGGCCTGGACGGCGTCGCCGCCACCGAACAGATCGTCGCGGCCCGCCCCGAGGCAAAAGTCCTGGTACTCACCACCTTCGACGACGACGATCACCTCTTCCCCGCCCTGGCCGCAGGCGCCACCGGCTACCTCGTCAAGGACACCGCCCCCACCGACCTGCTCACCGCCATCCGCCGCACCGCCGACGGCGACATCCTCTTCTCCCCACCCCTCATGCGCCGCCTGGTCGACCGCGCCATCGAAACCCGCCCCACCCCCAAACCCCAACCCGCACAACCGCCCCTGACCCCCCGCGAACACGAAGTCCTCACCCTCATCGCCGAAGGCCTCAGCAACCAAGAAATAGCCACCCACCTCCACCTAGGCATAACCACCATCAAAACCCACGTAGCCAACCTGATGGACAAAACCGCCTGCGACAACCGAGTCCGCCTAGCCGTCTACGCCCACAAACTCACCTGACCCGCCCGAGGTCCGCCACGCCCAAGTTGGTTGCACTTATAAGTGCAAAGAGCTACGTTGGACTGACCACCTATCGCAGGAAGGAGCACGAGCCGATGGGCGAGACGATCATTCGCGACGACAGGGCGGTCCTGTCGATTAGCTCCAGCGAAGTCGAGCAGGCTCGTGTGTTCAAGGCCCGCGTCGACCAGGTCCAGCATGCTGCCGCAGACGCGGATGCGGCTGGAGTTCTGATCGGTCTCCGCGGCGGCGACACCGTGGAGATGCCTGCCGAACTGTCCTCGCTCATCGGCCAGGTTCTCGACTTGGTCAGCCGTGGCTGCACGGTCACCGTAGCCAGCGTGCCCAACGAACTGACCACAACGACCGCCGCGAAGATTCTCGGTATGTCTCGCCCCACCTTGATGAAGTTGGTCAAGGAGGGCGCAATCCCTGCGCACAAGGTCCGATCCCACACCAGGCTGCTCAGCAAAGACGTTTTCGCATTCAAAGAACAGCAAAGCGCAGAGCAACGTCACGCCTTCGACGAACTCCGTCAACTCGAAGACGACTTGGGCCTGGTCGACTGACCAATTTGCCTGCATAACAGCCCATTTCGGTAACGCACATGCTGTCGCTTGTACCATGCTCGGCATGGTCAGCGGGTGGGGTACGAACGTTCTGGTCGACGCCAACATCTTGTACTCACGCACGCTCCGTGACTGGCTAGCCTTGCTGTACCTGCAGGGTGGCGGCGAGATGTTCGAGGTCATGTGGACCGACGACATCATGGCAGAGTTCCACTATCACCTGCGTAAGAAGAACCCGTTCCTCGATGACGCTCAGGTGGGTGGTATCCGGCGCAGGCTGGAGAGTGTGTTCAAGGCCGGACGGATCAGCGGTTACCCGGTTGATGCCGCTGGGACGTATCCGGATCCGGGTGATGCGCACGTCCATTGTGCCGCTGTCCATGGCAACGTCGATATCCTGCTGACAGACAACGTCAAACATTTCCGCGAGATCGACGATCTCCCGTACGAGATCTACTCGGCCGACGAGTTTTTCGAGCTCGTCGACGATACCGCCCCGCATGCCGTGCTTGCTGTGACGAGGGAACAACTCGTCTACCACGTTCGAAGGAGTGGCAATGGCAGCGTGTCCCTACCTGAGATGTTGAAGAAGGCCGGTGCGCCGTTGTTTGCCGAGCGGGTTCGGCAACACCTCAACGCAGTCGACCTCACAGCACTTCTGAGCGCGCCCGCATCGTCGTAGGCCACACGCTGCTAGAGGGCGCGCCGTTGTGTGGACGGGTGTAGGGGGTATGGCGTTGGGGTCGGTACTTTTTCATGGGTATTCGCGCCTGTCCGGGTGCGGAGTGAGATCGGAGGGGTTGGGATGTTCACCACCAGGCCGACATTGCGGGGGACGTTCGGGATGGTGTCGTCTACGCATTGGCTGGCGTCGCAGTCGGCTATGGGGGTGCTCGAGGGGGGTGGGAATGCGTTTGATGCGGCGGTTGCTGCTGGGTTCGTGTTGCATGTGGTGGAGCCGCATTTGAATGGGCCTGCGGGGGAGGTGCCGATGATGCTGGCTCCGGTGGGGGAGTCGGTGCGGGTGTTGTGTGGGCAGGGGGCGGCGCCGGCGGGTGCGAGCGCGGCGCATTATCGTGGGCTGGGGCTCGACTTCGTGCCCGGTACCGGGCCGTTGGCGGCCGCGGTGCCTGGCGCTTTCGATGCCTGGATGGTGTTGTTGCGTGATTACGGCACAAGGTCTTTGGCTGAGCTGCTGCGTTATGCCATCGGGTATGCCGAGGATGGGCATCCGCCCGTGCCGCAGTTTCAGCAGCAGGTGGCGAAGGTTCGCGAGCTGTTCGCGACCGAGTGGACCTCCTCGGCGGAGGTCTATTTGCGGGACGGCGCGGCGCCGAAACTCGGTGAGCTGTTTCGCAATCCGGCGCTCGGTCGGACCTGGCGTCGGTTGATCGATCAGGCCGTTGCCGAGGGTGGTGGCGACCGAGTCGCCGAAATCGAAGCGGCACGGCGGATTTGGCGCACCGGGTTCATTGCCGAGGCGATCGTGCGGCAGTCGGCGCGACCCACCCTCGATACCAGCGGCGAGCGGCATGTCGGCACTTTGGCGGCGGCGGATCTGGCCGACTGGTCGGCGACTTACGAATCGCCGACGACCTACGACTGGCAGGGGTGGACGCTCTGCAAGGTCGGGCCGTGGAGTCAGGGGCCTGCCTTCCTGCAGCAGCTCGCCCTGCTGCCCGATGAGCTGCCCGCGTATGGCTCCGCCGAGTACGTCCATCTGCTCATCGAGGGCTGCAAGCTGGCGATGGCCGACCGCGAGGCGTGGTACGGCGACGTGCCCGATGTGCCGGTGCCCGTGCTGCTTTCGGCGTCGTACAACGCACAGCGCCGAAAGCTGATCGAAGCGAAGGCGTCCTATGAGCTGCGCCCCGGCCGCCCGGATGGACGTACACCGCTGCTCAGCTCGCATATCGGTGGCTCGGAGCCGGTACCCGAGGCAGTCGGTGCGGGTGAACCAGCTCTCGCCAGCACCGGTGAAGTACGCGGCGACACTTGCCATTTCGACATCGTCGACCAGTGGGGCAACATGATCTCGGCGACCCCGAGCGGCGGCTGGCTGCAATCGAACCCCGTCATCCCGGAGCTCGGCTTCCCGCTCGGCACCCGCCTGCAGATGGCCTGGCTGGACGAGGGTTTGCCGAACACCCTTGTCCCGGGCCATCGTCCGCGCTCCACCTTGACTCCCGCACTGGCGCTGCGCGACGGCGTGCCGGTGCTGGCCTTCGGCACCCCCGGCGGCGATCAGCAGGACCAGTGGCAGGTGCACTTCTTCCTGTCCGTCGCCTACGGCGGCCTCGACCTGCAGGCCGCGATCGACGCGCCCAACTGGCACAACTCGTCGTTCCCCAGCTCGTTCTACCCGCGTGAGATGGAGCCGGGCCGGGTCGTCGTCGAGTCGAGGATGGACGAGTCGGTCATCGAAGACCTGCGCCGCCGCGGCCACGACGTCACAGTTGGCGGACCGTGGTCGGAAGGTCGCCTGTGCGCTGTCGCGCGTGACCCGGAGTCTGGGATGCTGTCCGCGGCGGCGAACCCGCGTGGCATGCAGGGTTACGCCGTCGGCCGCTGAACCCGGTCCGCGCGCTTGGCCCGGATCCGCCGGTCACCACGAGTGCGAGTGGCGGCCGCGACAACACGGGTGAGCGCGTCGGCCTCGAGTTGTGTCGGATCGACGGTCGGTCCGCCATAACGGAACAGGTCGCCCTCGACGAGCGCCGCCAGCCGCGGTTCACCGAGGCTGTTCGCGGCGAACGTATAGACCGGGACCCGTTTCGGCAGGATCAGACCGAAGTCGATGGCCCGAGCCGCGCGTCCCTCGTCCGCGAGCAACTGGTGAATCGAGTAGTCGTGCAACGGGTATCGCCGTGGGAAGACATTGCGCAGGTCCAGGAACAGCCCGACCGAGCTGCTGCGCGGATCGGCGACGCGCGGCCCGAGGCGGGCAAACCGGCCGAGGGCCAGGGCGGGGCACTCGATCAGGGCATGGGTGAACAGCACCCGAGCCAGCGTCACGTTGATCATGAGCTGCTCGACCTCGAGTTCGGCCTCGGCCAGCTGCTGGTTCTCCAGATAGCCCGCGACGATGCTGAGGTTGTGCGCCCGATACCAGCTGACCGGCGACGGTGCGGCGAGAAACCGCTGCCACAGTCGCGCACCGGGCGTCGACGCGGGACTGCTTGCGCCGAGCAGCGTGGCTTCCAGTTGATCATGCAGGAGACGATCGTTGACCGCGCGCCACCACGGACTACCCGAAACCGGGTGCAGGACGCCGCGGGTCAGTTCCCAGCGGAGAAAGGTCAGTTCGGCGCGCGCGTAGGCGCTCAGCCGCGCCGGATAGCAGCCGGACGCCAGCGCCAACCGCTGCTCGGGGTCCGCGTGCGCGGCTGCCACCCGTTGCGCGGCAAGCTCGCTGGCACGATCGGGGTTCATCGTCGCTCACTGTACCGAGACTGCGCGGACTCGGCTCGGGACGAAGCGAGGCCTACTTCGGTGGGGCGGCGATCTCTAGCTCGCGCAGACCTGGATGGACAGTCGGGTCCGCCGCCGCGATGTCCAGCCGGACGTAGCGGGCGGAGATCGGGCTCGCCAAGGTCCCGGTTGCCGGGTCGACGGTGACTGCCGTCCAGGTCTTGTTGTCGGGAGACACCGCGACGGAGGGTGCCGTCGGCGCCGGATCCGACCAGTGCGGAAGTATCCGTCCGACCGGGGTTTCCGTGCCCAGGTCGACGGTGAGCGTGCCTCGATCGGCGTCGGGCGCCCAGCCGGTGGCGATGCTGCCGTCGACCGCGGCCTCGGCGTACCGGCCCGGTTCGGCCGAACTCGCGGATACGGACTTACAGCGGGCGAGGTTGTCGGTGGGCGTCAGGTCAGGTCGACGGGTCTTGACGCTCAGCGGCTGGTCGCGGCTGACCAACTGGGTGCCGGTCGCGGTCCGGACCTGCATCGCCGCACCGTCCTTCAGCGTGATCTTCGTGTCGTCGGGTCCGATCTCCGCGTCGAAAGTCCTTCCCTGCCAATGCATGCCGCGAATACGCAGTCCCGCGCTCAATTCCGGCGGCAGGGTCGGATCGATGCGAACCTCGTCGGCCCGCAAGCGCAACCCGAGCAGACCATTGGTGAACGTCTGCAGGAATCCGCCTGCGGCGGTGACGAAGGTGAAGGCGGGCGCACCCGCGAGTGCGTCCTTGACGCCCGCCTTGTTGCCGCGGGCCTCCGCGAACTGCCCGAACGGTGCGCGCTCGAACGGCCGAACCGCGCGTTCGAGGTAGGTGTCCGTCGCACAGCCCGGCGTGCCGATCGCCGCGGCATCGATGGCGTGCACCGAGTCGGTCATCGCCGGACCGTCGGGATCGGTACGCTCGGCATAGTATTCGAGAGTGTTGGCCGAAACATCCTGCGACATAGGCCATTCCAGCGGATAGATCAGCAGTACGGTATCCGCTTGTTTGATAGGCGTCCCAGGATAGCCGTCGTACTGGGCGAATATCTGCCGCGCCGGATCGAAGGGCATACGCAAGTGGTCGGCGATCGCGGTCCACTCCGGCGGGACGGGCTGGCCGAGGATCTCGGCGGCCCGGGCCGCATTGCGCAGTGCCAGTGCGGCAACCGCGTTGGTGTAGACCCCGTCGTTGACGCCGTTGCTGTATTCATCAGGGCCCGCGACATTTTCGATCGAGTAGCTGCCGTCGGGATTCGGCGTGACCCGCGAGGCCCAGAATTCGGCCAGGTTCCGCATGATCGGCCAACCGCGGCCGCGCAGGTAATCGGTGTCGCCGGTGGCCAGGTAGTACTGCCAGGCCGCGAGCGAGATATCGCCCTGCAGATGGACCTGGGTCAGGCAGTGCGGCGGATCCCAGCTGTGACATTCCGCGAGGGCACCCCGGCTCTCGCTGGTCCACGGATAGAAGGCGCCGCGATAGCCGAGCTGCTGGGCGTTCGCCTGCGCGGCGGGCAGAGTCTTGAACCGGTAGTCCACCACGGATCTGGCGAGATCCGGCGCCAACTGGAGCAGGCCAGGGAACATCCAGATGTCCGCGTCCCAGAACACCGCCCCCGCATAGTTGTCGCTGCTGAGTCCGACGGGCGAAATACTGTTGTCCTGTTGGGAATTCGTGCTCGAGTACAGCGAGTAGAGCGCGCCGCGGGCCCACGTCTGCAGGTCGGAGCCGCCCGGTATCTCGATGTCGCCGCGCCACAGCGAACGCCACTGCGCCGCCGTGCCCGCCAGCAGCTCCGGCCAGCCCTGTCGCGCCGCCCGCTGCGCCGCGTCCTGAGCCGCGGCGACGGGATCTCGCGCGGTGAGCGCGGTGTCGACGCCGACGAATTTGGTTACCTCGTAAGTCCTTCCGTCCCGCACGGTGAGCCGGTTCTGCTGACTGACGGTGAGATCGCGCGCCGGGGCAGGCTGCTGCGCAGCCCCGGTGCTCAACACGGACGCGACCGCACCGACGACTCCGGTGCCCTCGGTGCGGAAGCCGACCCGGATAGCGCCATCACCCGCGCCGCCTTCGGTCTGCGTCATCCGGCGGGCGCCCGCGCCGTCGAGCAGATCGGTCACCGTGATCGCACCGGACCAGTGCGGGACGAGCGTGAGATGCACCGCGCCCACATGCTGATCGACCCGATCTGTGACGACGTCGTACACCAGATCGGTGGCCTTGCCGTCCCGGCTGGTCCAGGTCAGCGTCGTGCGCACCAATCCACAGCGCAGATACCCGGTCTGCGAGAAGTTGGTGATCTGGGCGGCCGGTGTGCTCGCGGAGTACGTGTCGTCACCGACGCCGACGTTGAGTGCGGACCAGTTCGGCAGCGCCGCCGCGACCTCACGATCGTCGGCCAGCCCCGGCGTGTGCCCGTACAAACCGGCCACGAAGGCGCCGTCGTACCGGGGCGTGTACAGCGGCCAGCCGCTCATCTCGCCGGTCGACACGTATCCCGTGCCGCGCGGCGGCACCCGCAGCCCGAGGTAGCCGTTGCCGACGAACGGATGCTGCTCGAACCCGGCGGCCACATCGGTATTCGTCGACGTCCATCCCGGCGCGGACGAGGCCTCGTCACCTGGGCAGATCGGTGCGGCCTCGTCCCGTGCGGCGTCCCGGACGGCGAACAGGATCCCACCGGCCACCAACGCGATCGCCACGATCAATGCGGTGCCGATCAGGATCTTGGTGCGAGAACGCAATCCGTACCTCCATGTGCCGCATGGACGATGTCGTACTCGGCTACCCGGCCCGAGTTCCATGCGGCCACGACCCGGAACAGCTCTGCACCAGCCATCCTATGATCGGCTGGGCGGCCGCCGAATAGCGGTAGGTCTCGGCGTCAGGGGGTCGCGGTGCGGGCGTTCGGGTCGAAGCCGCCGGGGATCTCGTAGACCACGCCAGTGAAGGTGGCACCGAACAGGCGGCCCGCCGAGAAGCCGCTCGTGCCGCGGCCATAGGTGAGGACGCTGGTCAGTGGGTTGCCGCCGCCGAGGACGCAGTACTGGTTCGGGGCATCGATCCGGATGACCTGCCCCGCGGTATTGAGGGGGACCACCGGGCGATCCAGGGAGTCCAGGGTCAGGCCGTCGGGTGCGGCGAGCGCGTCGCCGCCGCCGAGATCGAGCAGTGACTGGGGTGCGCCGGGGTTGGCGGTGGGGATCCGGCTCACCCCCGGGTTGGCGAATGTCCTACTGACGTACAGGTATTCGTCGTCCTTGCCGAGGACGGCGCCGTTCGCACTCGGGAACGATGTCCAATCGGCCTGCACCGCACCGTTCGGATAGACGCGGCCGACGAGATTGCCGAAATCGTTGGTGGCGTAGACGGTTCCGTCCTGCGCGACGTCCATGCCGTTCGCGGCGCTGAGTCCCGCGGCGAAGGGCCGGACCGCGCCGGTGTCCGGATCGAGTTCGATGATCCCGGCATGGCGCAGGGTGTCGCCGACGAAGGATCGTGCGTCCGCGCCGTAGCCGACCAGCAGTTTGTCGTCCGGTGTCCAGGCGAGCGCGCCGCCACCGCCGCTGGGCACGGTCGCGATGGGGACCGGGGCCGCGCCCGGCGCGTCGATCCGATACACCCGACCGGTCGCCAGGTCTGTTGTATAGGCCCGCCCACGTGCGTCGACGGTCAATCCCTCCAGCGCACCGGGCAGTGCCGCGGCCACCACCGTCGGCTGGCCTGCCCCGCCGCACACCGGTGCGGCACTCGCCGCGGGCGCGGCAACCGCCGACAATGCGGCGAACGTCAGCGCCGCCACGGCGACCGTTGCCTTGTCCATGCTGGTCATTGCACACCTCGGCTGTCTGGTGATGGGTGCGATTCGCCGCGACAGAGCACGAATCGCCGAATGGGCCTGGCGAACCCAGTGCAGTATGCGCCCGTGGCGTGCGAGATTCACGCAACGCCGGTGATCCTGGCGTGGCACCCGCGAGACGGTCAGCGCCGCACCGGGTTTGCCATCGGGCGGGCTACGCTTCGGTGAGGCGGCCGAGACGAGGTGCTTGTCGCCACCGGCGCGAAGGGATGATGCGGGATGAGTGACGAGGTGGAGACGCCGCCGTTCGCGGAGATCGTCAACGGGGCACTGGAATTCACCATTCCAATCGCGCACCGGATGGGCGTGACGGCGGTCGAGGTGCGGCCGGGGTTTGCCGCGACGACGGTGCCGATCGAGGGCAACGGGAACCACTTCGGCACGATGTACGCGGGAGTGCTGTTCACGGTGGCGGAGATTCTCGGTGGCGCGATCGCGATCGCCACGTTCGACAACTCCGCGTTCTATCCGCTGGTCAAGGATCTGCACGTGTTCTTCCGCAAGGCCGCGAAGACCGATGTGCGCGCGGAGGCGAGTTTGCCCGCGGCGGAGATCGCCAGGATCGCCGAAGAGGCTGCCGCGAACGGGAAGTCGGACTTCACCTTGCGCGCGGTTGTCACCGATGCCGACGGCGTGCTTGTCGCGGAGACCGAGGGGCTTTATCAACTGCGGGCGCACGGCAAGTAGGAGATTGCCGAGGTCGGCGTTCATCGCGCGGTTCGCCGCGTATTCGAGTCGTACATAGCGAAGTTTTCATCGGCGTCCCGCTGAGTGGGACGCCGATGCCCGGCGTGCGACCGACAACACAGTCTATCCGTGATCTCGGGCACATAACGTAACAATTGACTTTTGCCTGATCGATTCCTTTTACCTGCTCGTGATGCATAAACGGGATAACCCTCTACTTGCGGTCTAGAGAGTTTCGATGTGATCGAAGCGTGATTCGCAGCGACTTCTTCGCTACCGTCGCCGGAGCCCGATCTACGACGGGCCCGAACTCGAACCGCTGAATGCCGGTAACCCTGTCCCGCGGTTCGAGGATCCCCGACCTACCTGGGGGCAGGGACACGGCGAGCACGTGCCGTGCCGGTGGGCGCAGGCAGGAAATCCGCCATGTCGCATAACCGCAAGTTCACCCGCGTCCTCGGCCTCACCGCCGCACTGGGCGCCCTCGTGGCCGTCCCGTTCGGCCTGTCCACCGCCACCGCGTCGGCCCACGACTGGGACGCCGTCGCACAGTGCGAGAGCGGCGGCAACTGGGGCACCGAGACCGGCAACGGCTTCTCCGGCGGTCTGCAGTTCACCCAGAGCACCTGGTCCGCCAACGGCGGCGTAGGCAGCCCGAGCAACGCCAGCCGGGCCGAGCAGATCCGCGTCGCGGAGAACGTGCTCGCCACCCAGGGTCCCGGTGCCTGGCCCGTCTGTGGCGCCTACCTGTAAGCGTTACCGGCGCTAGCCCGCCGCTCCGCGTATTCAGGCCAGACTTAGGTGCGGGGAGCTGCCGCCTAGGCGGCAGGCGGTGACGTCGTGGGGCAGGTTGGCCTGTACCCGACGAGTTACCCATGTTCGTGCGAAATCAGATGTCCCGTCGCATCGAGTTGTTCGGCTACTTTGGAGCGACTGGACATCTATAGCTCTGCTGCCCTAATGGATTCGATATCGCAAGGGTGAATGTGCCCTTGCGATATCGAATCAGGTTCTGCTCTGGCGAATGCTCAATTATTTCATCCCACGAATTATAACTAGAACACGTTTCGGTCTCGTGTCGCGAAATGCCTGCGGGCAGTGGTGCCAATCACTAGCCTGTTGCCACCCGGTCCTTCGTGCCGGCTCGAGGTAGAGCCGGACGAGATGCCGTGGCTAGAAAGGCATCTCGACCATGAGTTCGACCCAGACCGCCGCACCGCCCACCATTCTCACCGGGCTGTGGCAGCGCAAGCTACCGCACTATCCCGATACGCCCGCCCGCTCCTGGTATCTGACCGTTGTGGTCATCGCGTCGATCGGGCTCTACTACCAGTTGTTCGTGACCGGCGCGGTGGGCAATGAGCTGATCGCCTATTTCCACCTGTCGTTCGCCTACTTCGTCTGGATCTTCATCATCGGCGCCGCGTTCGGCGCGGCCGCCTCGGTGCTGGCCGGCCTGCTCGACCGGTGGGGCCGGGCCAACATCGTCGCCTACGGCGTGGTGATCTGCTCGCTGCTGACGCTGTTCGCGGTGCCCGCGACCACCACGAAGGAGCAGTACCTCTTCGTCTACGTCGTGGTGAGCATCGTCGAGGGCGCGGTGCTGGTGGCCACGCCCGCGCTGATCCGCGACTTCTCGCCGCAGCTCGGCCGGGCCTCCGCGATGGGCTTCTGGACCCTCGGCCCGGTGATCGGCGCCCTGGTCACCACCCAGATCTCTACCCGGTCGCTGGACGCGCACCCGGACTGGCAGTACCACTACCGGCTGTGCGGCGTGATCTGCCTCGTCATCGCGGTGATCGCGCTGGTCGGCCTGCGTGAGCTCAGCCCGCGGCTGCGCGACCAGATCATGGTGTCGCTGCGCGATCGGGCGCTGATCGAGGCGCGGGCCCGCGGACTCGACGTCGGGAAGCTGGAGCAGGGGCAGTGGCGCCAGATGCTGCGCCCCAACATCATCGGTTCGGCGTTGGCGATCAGCCTGTTCCTGGCTTTCTTCTATACGATCGTGTCGTTCCTGCCCGTTTATATGGCGACCAACTTCGGCTTCAGTCCGGCCAAGGCCAACGCGCTCGGCAACTGGTACTGGACCGCCAACGCGGTCGCGCTGGTGCTGGCCGGGATCGCCTCGGACTACCTCAAGGTGCGCAAGCCGTTCATGATCGTCGGGGCGGTGATCAGCGTGATCGGCATGTATCTGTTCATCGGGTACACCGACAAACCGGACACCGGCTACTACACCTTCGCCTGGGTGTTCGTGATCATTGCCGTCGGCACCGGCATCGCCTACTCGACCTGGATGGCGAGCTTCACCGAGACCGTCGAGGAACGCAATCCGGCGGCGACCGCGGTCGGTCTCGCGGTGTGGGGCGGCACGCTGCGCAGCGTCGTCACGGTCGTGCTGTTCGGCCTGCTGGTGGTGGTGAACGCGGCCGGTCCGCTGGTCAATTACGGTCCGCGGCTGCAGGAGATCCAGGCGAAGTACGGCCCGCAGCTGGCGACCATTCAACAGGTCGGGCCGGAAACCCTTGCGGCGCTGAGTAAGAACCCGAACGACCAGGTCGCCCAGGTGACGGCGTTGACCAAGCTGACCGGCGCGTCACCCGCCGAGATCCAGACGGCCTTCGGGCTCACCGTCCGATACTCGGAGGAACTCGCGACACTGCAGGCCATCGAACCGGCCACGCAGGCGGCGCTCGCCGCGAATCCGAGTGACGGGAACGCCGGACTCGCGGCGGTGGGGCAGGTCGCCAAGAAGTTCGGCATCCCGGTCGATCAGGCGATCGCGCGGCTGACCGCCGTGCAGCAGATTCCGCCCGCCGACCTCGCGGTCCTCGGCACCGTCGGCCCGAAGCTCGCGCAGGCGGGCGCGCAACTCCAGTCGGTCGGCACCATCCCCGCCGACGACCAGGCCTACCTCGCCGCGCACGCGACCGAGGTGCAGCAGGCCAAGGCCGATTCGCCGCATCAGTGGGCACGCTGGTGGTGGATCTGCCTGATCGCCCAGATCGTGTTCCTGCCGTTCGTCTTCCTGATGGCAGGGCACTGGAACCCGAAGAAGGCCGCGGCCGAGGCGGCGGCGCACGACCGGCTGGTGCAGCAGGAGCTGGCGGAGTTGACGCCGATACCCGCTCGGTAACCGGCTGGCTACTCGACGCCGAGGGTGACCTCGGTGGACTTGATCAGCACCTTGACCTGGACGCCGTCGGCGAGTTGGAGGTCGTCGACGGCGTCGCGGGTGATCGAGGAGGTGATCTCGTCGCCGCCCGCGAGGCGGACCCGGACCACCGCCATGGCCTCGCCGCGGGTGACCGAAATGACGGTGCCGTCCATCTGATTGCGGGTGCTCAGTCGCATGTCGGCGAGCATACGCAGACCGGCACCGACGAGGCGGGATATGCGAACGGTGTCTAGCGGGGAATGGCCGAGGGCAGCGGGTGGTCCGGCTCTAGCGCGGGCAGGCCGTCGAGGCTGATCGAGTTGTCGCCCGCGATGCGGCGCGCGAAATCCTCGTCGGTGCGGCGGTTGTGCAGCGCGTCGAGCACCGGGCGTTCGTCGACGAGTTCGAAGTAGGGGACCGAGTAGCCGCAGGAGTCGGCGATGCGCTCGACGTCGATCACGATGGCGGCGCGCAGGCCGGGGTGCTGCAGGCCGAAATGTGGTCGCAGGGTATCGAATTCGGCGGAGTCGGGGCGCACCACCCGGCCGGTGCCGAAGAGGCGCAGGATCTTCGAGGTGCGGTCGAACGAGCAGAACATGATGGTGATGCGGCCGTTTTCGCGCAGATGCGCGATGGTTTCCGAGCCGCTGCCGAAGAGGTCGAGGTAGGCGACGGTGTGATCGTCGAGGACGGCGAAGGTGTCGCGATAACCCTTGGGAGACAGGTTGACCAGCCCGCCTTCGACCGGTGCGGTCGCTACGAAGAACATCGACTGCTCGCTGATGAACTTGCGTAGCGCGTCATCGAGATGCGAGAAGACCTTCGCCATCAGGGCCCCTTCCCTAGTCGTCCCATGAACAGGACTCGAGGTTCGAGCGTAACTCCGGGCCAGGTCTGGATGGGCGGCTGAGGCTCAAATCACGTGGTCGAGGCTAGGCCCGCCAGAGTTGGTCTCCGGCGCGGGAGATGACGATGTTCGGCACCACCGCGTTGCGGGAGAGCCGGGTGATCGCGAGGACCATCTCGGCGATGTCGCCGGTGGTCAGCATGGCCGACTGATCGAGGACGTCGCGTTTCCACGCGGTCATGTCCGTGTCGACGTAGCCGGGGGAGATGGCGGTCGCGCTGACGCCGTTGGCCGACTCCTCCAGCGAGAGGGTTTCGCAGAGCGAGATCAGTGCGGCCTTGGTCGCGCCGTATGCGGCGAGACCGGCCTCGCCCGCGACACCGGTAATGGAGGCGAGGGCAATAATTTTCGCGCCACGGTGCGGATCGTCCTGTGCGCTCTTGCGTAGCAGCGGGAGTGCGGCCTGGATGAGGGTGATGGGTGCGCGGAAGTTGACGTCGAGCATGCGCTCGTAGGTTTTCACCGGCATGTCGGCGATGGTGCCCGCGGTGCCGGTGCCCGCGCTGAGTACCAGGGCGTGCAGGCCGTCGAAGCGGTCGGCGTGCGCGTGGACCAGCGCGCGCACCTGGTCGAGGTCGTTCATCTGGGCGACAACGGGATTCACCTCGACGCCGGTCTCGTCCTGCAGTCGGGTCGCGGTGTCGGTGAGCACGTCCTTGTTCCTGGCCGCGATGGTCAGCTGGTAACCCTCGTCGGCCAGGCGGCGGGCCACCTCGGCGCCGATGCCGCGTGAACCGCCGGTGACCAGGGCGCTGCGGACGGTCATTCGAGCATCTCCAATCCGGCGTCGAGCAGCAGCGGCACGGCCGCGCCGATGGTGGCGAAGCCGTCGCCGACCGTCTTGCCCGCGAGGAAACGTTGGTGAATGCCCTCCGCGATGACCGCCAGCTTGAAGTAGCCGAGGGCGCGGTAGAAGGGGAGGTGTTCGAGGGGGTAATCCGTTGCAGCGGCGTAGCGTTCGGCGATCTCGTCGGCCGACAGGAAGCCGGGGTTGGCGCTCGGGGCGTGCCGGACGCCGAGCACCGGCTCGCAGCGGGCGTCCCAATAGACCTGGAGCAGACCGAGATCGGCGAGCGGGTCGCCGAGAGTGGCCATCTCCCAGTCGACCACGGCGGCGATGGTGCCGAAGTCGTTGCGGTCGACGATCGTATTGTCCAGGCGGTAGTCGCCGTGCACGATGGTTTCGGCCGCCTGTTCCGGCAGTGCGGTGCGCAGGGCGTCGGTGAGGCGGTCGAGGGCGTCGAGTTCGCGGGTGGCGACCCGGTCCCACTGGCCGCGCCAGCGTTTCACCTGACGGGCGAGATAGCCGGCGGGGCGGCCGAATTCGGCGAGGCCGACGGCGGTGTAGTCCACCGCGTGCAGTGCGGCCAGGGTGTCGATCAGGGCCTCCGAGCAGGCGCGGGCCTGGTCGGTGGTGAGTGCGGCGGTCTGGTCGCCGTCCTGGAGGACGTGACCGTCCATGAAGGAAACCACCGCGAACGGGACGCCGATCACCTCGGTGTCCTCACATAGCGCGATCGCCTGTGCGACAGGGACGTTCGTGTCCTGGAGGGCTGCGACGATGCGGTATTCGCGGGCCATGTCGTGCGCGGTGGGGGTGAGCGGGCCGAGTGGTGGGCGGCGCAGCACCCAGTCGTTCGTTCCGTCGTTCAGGCGGTAGGTGAGGTTGGACTTGCCGCCTTTCAGCAGCGAAGCGGTGAGTGGTCCGGCGGTCTGCGGCACGTGGGCCTCGAAATACCGTTGCAGCGCTGGCAGATCGAGGCCGGCCAGGGCCGCCGTCATCGGTTCGCCTCGTCGAGGGTCCGTCGCCTGACAGCGGGCGTCATCCGAGGCGCTCGATAATGGTGGCGTTCGCCAATCCGCCTGCCTCACACATGGTTTGCAGGGCGTAGCGGCCGCCGGTCTGCTCGAGATGGTTGACCATGGTGGCCAGGATACGGGTGCCGGAGGCGCCGAGTGGGTGACCAAGGGCGATCGCGCCGCCGCGCGGGTTCAGCTTGGCCGGATCCGCGCCGAGCTCGTGCTGCCACACCAGCGGCACCGGCGCGAACGCCTCGTTCACCTCATAGGCGTCGATATCGTCGATGCTCAGCCCGGCGCGTTCCAGGACCTTGCGGGTGGCCGGGATGACGGCGGTGAGCATGAGCAGCGGGTCGTCGCCGACCACCGAGAACGAATGGAACCGGGCGCGCGGACGCAGGCCCAGCTTGTTCGCCGACTCCTCGCTCATGATCAAGGCGGCCGAGGCTCCGTCGGTGAGCGGTGAGGAATTGCCCGGCGTGATCAACCATTCGATCTCCGGAAACCGCTCGGAGAACTGCTCATCCACGAACGCGGGCTTCAGCCCCGCCAATCCCTCGGCGGTCGTCGTCGGGCGGATCGTCTCATCCGCGGTCAAGGTGCCCGCGGCAACCAACTCGTTCGCGAACCCACCCGCCGCGGCCGTCTCCGCCGCCAGCCGATGCGAGCGAGCGGCGAATTCGTCGAGCGCCGCCCGATCGAACTTCCACCGCGCACTGATCACCTCCGCCGCAATCCCTTGCTGCACAAGCCCTTCCGGATACCGATGCGCCAGCGGCCCCTGATTCGGATCCTTACCCTGCGCATTCGAGAACATCGGCGCCCGGCTCATCGACTCCACCCCGCAGGCGATCGCAATGTCATACGCCCCGGCGATCACCCCCTGCGCCGCGAAATGCGCCGCCTGCTGACTCGACCCACACTGCCGATCCACCGTCGTCGCAGGCACCGACTCCGGAAACCCCGCAGCCAGCGCCGCCGTCCGACTGATGTTGAACGCCTGCTCCCCACTCTGCGTCACACACCCGCCGACCACATCATCGACCAACGCCGGATCCAGCCCGTTCCGCGCCACCAACTCCGCCAACACCCCGGCAAGCAAGGTCGCCGGATGCACCCCCGACAACCCACCCCCAACCTTCCCCTTGCCCGAAGGGGTACGAACGACATCGACGATGACGGCAGACCGCATGGTCGCCTCCGATCAACTAAGTTAGTATCGATTCCGATCTAAGTTAACACGGATTCGCCTCGTGGTGGCATGGGAAGCTACCGTCCACCAGGAGGCGACCGTTTGCCCCTGAACGAGTCCTGCCACGGCCATCTGGACGTCGAATCTGGCTCGGTCAGTGGCCGAAGATCGTATCCAAGGAATCGGCGACTACTGCTTTGTCGAACCATGTTTCGAGCTGTTCGGTGTTCGAGGAAGTCAGGATGTGCCCGCGGAGATCGTCCGAAACTTCGAATCCGCGTGCGACGAGGAACCGCACCAGCATCTTTGCCTCGCCACGAGCCTCGCCACGAGCCTCTCCTTGCTCGAGCAGGCCATCGACGAAGTCATCTCGGTAGGTAGGGCTGGCCATGAGCTCCTCCAGGGCTTTTCTAGCCGCATCCGATGCGGCGTGCTGGACAAATCGAGTGTAAGTCGTGCGGGTCTCGCGATCGAGGGTGGCGAGTTTGTCGAGGACCAGGCGGCGGTTGGTGTCGTCGGTCAGGTCGAGGGCGTGGGTGAGAGCGGCGAGGACGGTGAGTTCGGGGGCGACGCCCGCGAATGCCGGGTCCGTGGGATCCGGGGTGTTGTGCGGGCCGATGACGATGGGATCGAGGCTGAATCCTGGGTGCCCGGTGTGGATGGTGCGGCGGCAGGCGTTCGCCGTGGCTTGGCTCGACGCGATGACGACCAGGACGGCATCGCAGTCGTGCTGGGATTGGGCTACTGCCACGTAGGCGGGCCACGCCCTACGTTTCCCGCGTTTGGGCGCGGCCGACTGAGATTCGGTGATGACGGCCAGCTTGCTGCCGTCGGTGCCGCGCAGGAGCGTCACGGCGTCGGCGCGGAATTCGGGTGGGTTGCAGGTGCTGAGGTTGCTGTCGCTGACCGTAGCCCTCGCTCCGGGGGGGGTAGCTCGACGCCGGTATCCGTCAACAGCGCGGCGGCCAAATGAGGGTTGTGGCGCAGCAATTCGAGAGGGACTTCGTGGCGGATGCTCGGCATGGCGGGAAGATTGTCATGGGCCACCGACAGGTTTTTGTGGCTCAGGTCGTGTCGGCTGTGACACGCCGATTAGCTTGGCACACAGTTTATTTCGGCATCCGAGGTATGTGCTGGTGGTTTTGCACCAGACTGCGGATTACGCAGGATATGTATGTGTTTCGGTGGCTTTCACTGCGGCCCAGAGTTGGCGGCCGGGGCGGAGGCGGAGGTCGGCGACGGTGGCGGGGGTGACGTCGGCGAGGACGGGTGGGGTGCCGTCGAGGCGGAGGCGGATGGTGTGTGCGTGTTGTTCGATGTCGGTGATGGTGACGGGCCAGGTGTTGCGTTGGCTGCCGGTGGGGCGGTCGGGGTGCAGGCTGACGGCGGTGGGGGCGAAGGCGATGTGTACGGCGCCGGTGCCTGGTTCGGCGGCGGTGAGGGTGCCGCCGGTGTCGAGTTCGACGGTGGTGCCGTTGGCGGTGCCGCGATAGAGGTTGAGGCCCACCAGGTTTGCGACGTAGTCGGAGCGGGGGCGGTGCGCTACTTCGCTCGGGGAACCTTCCTGGACGACGACGCCGTTTTCGAGGATGACGAGGCGGTCGGCCAGCACCATGGCGTCGAGCGGGTCGTGGGTGACCAGCACGGTGTGGCCGGAGTAGTCGGCGAGGTGATGGGCGAGGTCGGAGCGCACGCGCAGCCGGGTGCTCGCGTCGAGGGCGGCCAGGGGCTCGTCGAGCAGCAGCAGCGCGGGGTCGGTGGCGAGGGCGCGGGCGAGGGCGACGCGTTGGGCCTGCCCGCCGGATAGGGCCCGTGGTTTGGCGTGCTGGTGCTCGGCGAGGCCGACGCGGTCCAGCCACTCGGCGGCACGGGCGCGGGCGGCAGTGCGGCGTTGGCCGCGAGCGCGCAGGCCGAACGCGACATTGTCCAGCGCGCTCAGGTGGCCGAACAGCAGGTAGTCCTGGAAGACGACGCCGACCTCGCGCCGCTCGGCGGGCACGAACACCTTCGGCGGTGCGTCCCAAGTCTTTTCGCCGATCCGCAGCACGCCGTCGGTCAGCGGCGTGAGCCCGGCCAGCGTCCGCAGCGCGGTGGTCTTGCCCGCCCCGTTGGGGCCGAGCAGGGCAACGACTTCACCCGGTGCCACGGACAATTGCAGGTCGAGCTCGAATTGCCCTCGGGTGACCCGCAATTCGGCGTGCACGGTCATACCGCGCCTCGAATCCACCGCTCGCGCAACGCGACGAGCACGGCGACCGACACCGTGAGCAGCACCAGGCTGAGCACGATCGCGTCCTCCGGATCAGCTTCCAGCGCCAGATAGACCGCAAGCGGCATGGTGGTGGTCTTCCCGGGAAAGTTGCCCGCGAACGTGATGGTGGCGCCGAACTCGCCGAGCGCCCGCGCCCAGCACAGCACCCCGCCCGCGACGACACCGGGCAGCACCGACGGCAGCGTCACCCGCCGGAAGGTCAGCCACCGCGACGCGCCCAGCGTGGCCGCTGCCTCCTCGAAACGCGGATCCGCCGCCCGCAGTGCGCCTTCCACCGAGATCACCAGAAACGGCATCGCCACAAACGCTTCCGCGACAACAACGCCTGCAGTCGTGAAAGGCAGTGAGACACCGAACCATTCGTACAGATAACGCCCGAACAGCCCACGCCTGCCGAGCACGAGCAGCAGCGCGACACCGCCCACAACGGGCGGCAGCACCAGCGGCACGGTGACCAGCGCCCGCAGCACCCCGCGTCCCGGCACCTCGCCGCGCGCGAGCAGCCACGCCAACGGCACCCCGAACACCAGGCAGAGCAGCGTCGCCAGGCTCGCGCATTGCAGCGAAAGTCGCAGGGCCTGACCGACTTCGGCGTTGAACAGCCGACTCGGCAGACCGCGCCACGGCGCCCGCCATAGCAGCCCTACCAGCGGAACGAGCAGAAACGCCAGTGCGCACAGCGCGGGCAGCACCAGAACGAGCGGTCGCCGTCCCTGGGCTGCCCGTCGCCGCGGCACCCGCATCACGGGGCGTCGAATCCCGCCTTGGCGAACACCGTCTTCGCCTGATCGGACTTCATGAAGTCGACGAACGCTGCGGCCGCAGCCGAATTCGGCGCGTGCGCGAGCGGCGCGACCGGGTAGTCGTTGATCGCTTTGGACGCCTCGGGGAAGTCGATGCCCTCCACCTGCGCACCCGCGGACAGCACGTCGGTCCGGTACACCAGCGCCGCATCGACCTCGCCGAGCTTGACCTTCGTCAGCACCGCCTTCACGTCGGCCTCGCGGGTGTCGGGCTGCGGGTTGACGCCGGCGACGTCGAACACCGTCTTGGCGGCGGCACCGCACGGCACCTGCTCGGCGCACAGCGCGATCTTCGGCTCGGTCTTGCCGAAGTCGGCCAGGCCGGTGATGTGGCCGGGGTTGCCCTTGGGCACCGCGATCTCCAGCCGGTTGCGCACGAAGGTGAACGGCGCGCCGGTCACCTCGCCCTTGTCCTGCACCTGCTGCATGTTCTTCGGGGCCGCCGAGGCGAAGACGTCGGCCGGGGCGCCCTGGTTGATCTGCTCGGCCAGCGCGGAACTGGCACCGAAGCTGTAGACCACCTTGACGCCGGGGTGCGCGGCCTCGAACTGCTTGCCGAGCTCGGTGAAGGTCTCGGTCAGCGAGGCCGCCGCGAACACGGTGACGGTGCCGCCGACCTTGTCGGTGGCCGCGGGCGCCGCCTTGTCGTCGGAGCCGCAGCCGACCAGGGTCAGCGCGGCCACACCGGCAACGGCGGCGACGCTCAGCGAACGAATCATTTTCGACCTCATCAACTTTCTGGAATTTCGACTACGACATGTGTCGACTTGACCGATGCCACCGCGACGCTGCCGACCTCTAGCCCGAGCTCGTCGACCGACTCCCGGCTCAGCAGCGAGACCAGCCGGAACGGTCCGGCCTGCATCTCGACCTGCGCCATCACCGTGTCCTTGACTACCCGCGTGACGATGCCGCGCATCCGATTGCGGGCGGACGCCGCCACGGTGACGCCCGGCTGCGGGGTCTCCGCGGTGGCCTGCAGGAATTCGGCCAGTTCCCGGCCGCGCACGCCCTTGCGTCCGTTGCCGAGCTGGATCGCGGTGAGCTTGCCCTGATCGATCCACCGTCGCACGGTGTCGTCGCTGACGCCCGCGAGCACCGCCACCTCACTGATCCGCAAATCTGACACGATCCGTAGTTTATTGCCGCATCTGCGGAAAGCAAGGGGCAAACGTGGGCGGCGTGGCGCGACCGCCCGGCTCGTCTCTGCTACGCGGCCCGGCCGACGCCGACCCTCGTGCCTGGCGTACCGCGACCGATTCCTCCGGTATGGGCCTGCTGTGGTTGCTGTGGCGGAATTTCCGGTGAACTGTCTCACAACGGCCACGGTCCGATCTATTGGCCGAGTTCTTCGGCGGACACTGAAAACCCTGTCCGGCATATCATTTCGCGACGTAGCTACGAATCATGTGATGCCGATTCCGTTGATCCAACAGCCCGGACACCGCTCGCGATCATTACATTGGAGGGGATTTCGCAGTCCCATCTGATGGAGGAATTTCGGTGCCGCTTATCGATCTGGGTTCGTCAGCGTTGAATCTCGCGAACGTCGTGACGTCCATTGCCGCCAACATCACCTACCTGTTGCAGGCCTGGCACGTCATTTAATCGACCCCGTGACCCGGCGGCTGCGCGTCGGCCGCCGGGCACAGGCGCTGGATCGTCAACGCCGCCGCGAGCAGCCGGGAGTCGGATGGTTCGGTCGGATCGATGCCGGTGAGTTCCGCGATGCGGCGCAGGCGATAGCTGAACGTATTGGGATGGACGTGAATCTCCGCGGCTGCGGCCTTGCGGTCGGACCCGTGGCGCAGGTGCGCGTCCAACGCATCGATCAAATGTGGGCTGGACAGGATCGGCGCGATCCGCTGCACCAGTCGCTCCCGCGCAGGACCCGGCCTGGTTAGCTGGTGTTCCAGCAATAGATCGTCGAGGCGATAGATGCCCGGCGGTTTGCCGAGCAGCCGGGCCAGTTCGGCGAGATCGGTCGCCTCGCGCGCCGCCTCCGGCACGGATTCCCTGGCGACCGAACGATATTCGGCCACGAACACCGCGACACCGAACTGCTCGGCGAGCTCCGCGGCCAGGTGCTCGTAGCGCTGCTCGGCGAGGTCTGCTTCGGATGCGTTGGGCAGCAACGCGATTCCGGTCGAGCCGTCGAAGGTGGCCAGCGCGGTGGTGCCGGTGAGACCGTCCAGCGCCCGCTGCAGGATTCTGATCCGCCGCCTGCTGATCAGGGTGTCGACGGTGCTGGGCTGCTCGTCGTGCCGAATATGGATGGCCAGCACGGTGTATCGCTCGGCCAGCGCGGTATCGGCCCGCGCGGCAAGCTCTTCGGCGGGTAACCCGCCGAGCAGCGCGGCGCACAGGGCCCGCCGGGCCTCGCGCTCGGCGTGGTAGATCGATTGTTCGACCTCGGTGTAGGTCTCGACGACGGTGATGTTGATATGCATCAGTAAGTCGAGCAGTCGGCCACCGATAACAGTGAGATCGTGCATCTCCGCCGTCGTGGCCAGCGCCACCGCCTCCTGCAGCACCGATTGCGCGGAGCCGTGGATGGCCTCGAACAGCAGCGGCAGCGGAATCCGGTCCTCCGCATGCCGTTGCGCCACCGGAACGACGAAGGCCGCGACCTCCGCCCGGGTGAACGGCCGCTGCTCGCCGATGGCGTGCAGAACGGCCCGGCCGCAGGCGTAGATCGCGGGCAGCACCTCGGCGGTGAAGTGGCCCTCGGGCAGATCCGCGGCGGGTGGGGTGGCGCCGAGCCCCGCGGCGAGCATGCGTTCGGCGATCTGCGGCCAGCGGGTGAGCAGCCGGGTGACCAGGGACGCGTTGCCGGTCGGCGGGGAAAGGGCGAGGGACATGCATCGATTGTTTCCAACGACAGGTTTGGCGGCAAGATAACCCATGCATCGGCCGGAACTTTGTCTCGGACAACAACTTCCCGTGCGGATTCTGCTCTCCGGCGTGCAGTGACAGCGGTTTGCCCGTACCTGGCGTGCGCGCGGCGACGGCAGTCGCCGAGTGCTGCGATGAAGAAATATCTGCGCACGAATTGTCTTCCACGCCAATTCTTTTCCCACCGGCTAGTTCGCTAGCTTGAACGTGGGCATACACCGACGGCGCGACGATGCCGGACGCCATCGAGAGGATGAACAACATGAGTGCCGACCCCGCGCTAGGCGTCATCGGCCCCCTGATCGAGCCGCGCTCCACCTATCCGCTGCTGCCCGAAGCGGATCCGTTCTACGCACCTCCGCCCATGCTCGGCCAACTGCCGCCCGGCGCCATCGTCCGCACCCGAGAGATCGAGATCGCGCTGTTCGGCCTTGTGCCGCAGCGGATTTCCGCCTGGCAGCTGCTCTACCGGACCTGCGATCTGGACAACGTCCCCGAGGTCGCGGTCACCACCGTGCTGTTGCCGTGGGGCGCCGACCCCGCGGAACCGCGGCCGCTCGTCTCGTTTCAATGCGCGATCGACGCCGTCGCCTCGAAATGCCTTCCCTCCTACGCCCTTCGGCGCGGCGCGCGGGCGGCGGGCTCGATTCCGCAACTGGAGCTGCCACTCATCGCCAGCGCGCTGGCCCGCGGCTGGGCGGTATCGGTGCCCGACCACGGCGGAACCACAGGCCGGTTCGGGGTGGCGCGCGAACCAGGACACCGTGCGCTGGACGCGATCCGGGCGAGCCTGGCGTTCGAGCCGCTCGGCCTCACTGCGTCGACACCCGTTGCGCTGTGGGGCTATTCGGGCGGCGGCCTTGCCACCGCATGGGCTGCGGAACTGGCGACCGAATACGCGCCGGAACTCGACCTCGTCGGCGCCGTCGCCGCCTCGCCCGTCGGCGACCCCGCCGCCGCCTTCATCCGCCTCAACGGCTCACTGTTCGCCGGATTCGCCGCCGTCTTCACCGCGGGCCTGCGCCGCGCCTATCCCGACCTCGACCTGCTCCTGCGCACCCACCTGGACGCGCGCTACCTCGCCTGGCTCGCGGAAACCGAGACCACCGCGACCATTCCGCTGCTGTACCGCTTCGCCCGCCGCGACATCGACAAGCATTGCCGCGGCGGCCTCACCGCCCTCCTGGAAGCACCGGAACTCCAGCGCGTCCTCGGCGACATCCAGCCCGGCCGCCGCACCCCGACCATGCCGATGCTCATCCTGCAGGGTGTCTACGACGAGGTCATCGCCGTCACCGACGTCGACGCCCAGGTAGCCCGCTACACCGCGGCAGGCACCCACGTCCGCTACCTCCGCGACCGCCTGAGCACCCACCTCCTACTGCAATACATCGCCCTCCCGGTGATGATCGACTGGCTCGCCGACCGCCTCGCCGCCCGCGAACTACCCGCCGCGACCACCGAAACCGCCTGGTCACTGGCCTTCTCGCGCCGCGCCATGGCAGGCCACCTCGACTTCGCCCGCCTCCTCACCCGAATGCTGTTCGCCCGCCCGATTCGGCTATTGCGAGAACCGGCTGGGATACAACGTCTTGATGATCCGGCCAGCAAAGTTTCACAATAGTTTGTCTCGATCGGGTGTGCGTGGCTGTGACGTGCCGCGAGCTTCTTCACGCCAGTGGGCAATGCTGGCTCGGGTCAGCCGCGTAGAGGGATGATCCGGCCCGAGGATGCGGAGCTGATCACGAAGTAGACTGTCGTATTGCGCTACAGCTCTTGCGAAGTCGCCGACCTCCCCGCTCCAACGGGCGATGCTGTTACGGGTGCGTAGTGAATGCGGATGGTCCGGCCCGAGTAGGCGTTGCTGATCCGCGAGAAGCAGTTCGAACTCCTCGATGACCCGCCCCGTGTCGCCCGCCAGGGCACGGCATCTGAGAAGATTGTGGCGAGTGATGAGAGTATCCAGGTGATCGGGACCAAGGACGCGAAGGCGGTCTGTCAGCAGGCTGCCGAGTTCAGTGATTGCGAGTGCGAGATCGCCACTTTCGCCGCGCCAGTAGGCGAGATTATTCCGAGTGCGGAGTGTTCGTGGATGGTCAGGCCCGATGATTCGTTTCTGATCGATGAGTAATTGTTCGAATTCGATTATGGCGCGGTCGAAGTCGCCGGATTGTGCCCGATACCTTGCGAGATTGTGGCGGGTGACAAGGGCGTCGAGATGGTCAGATCCGAGGATTTGAATCTGCTCTACGAGTAGCTGCTCGAGCTCCGCAATGGCCTGGTAGAAGTCGCCGACCTGCGCGCGGTAGATCGCAAGGGTGTTTCGCGTCTGCAGTGTAAGGCGATGGTGTATGCCCAGAATTTCCTGTTGATCCACGAGCAAGCTCTCGAGTTCCGTCACAGCTTGCACGAGATTTCCCTGGATACCGACGAAGCGCATGAGGTTGCGGCGGCTGTGCATACAGTCTGGATGATCCGGACCCAATATGCGAGTTTGGTCGTTGATCAGTTGCTTGAGTTCGAGGATCGCGTCAGACAAGTTGCCTTTGATCCCGTGGCATTCAGCCAAACTGTAACGGGTGCGAAGGGTGTCGATGTCATCGGCGCCAAGGATGGTCTGCTGCTCGTTCGCGAGCTGCTCGAGTTCGGAAGCGGCCCTGTTGAGTTCGCCACTTTCGGTCCGCCACGATGCGATCTTGTGCCGAACGGCCATCGTCTGTCGATGGATTGATCCGATGGTTTCAACGAACGCGGGGAGCCAGGCCGCCCATTGGTCGCGATTGTCAGCGGCCCTCGGGGTCTCCATACGTTCGAGGAACTGGAATGCGGCTGCAGAGTCGCCGTTGGCGAGGTAATGACGAGGCGCCGACTTGCGAGCGTATTCGACAGCTTGCGTACTGGTGCCGACTTCTATTGCTGCAGCAAGCGCGCGATGGGCGATGCCGGCGGTCGTATGATTCTGGTTGATCCACGACTCCAGCGGGCGAAGTAGAGCGTTGTGGGCGATACCGAGCATCTCTTGCGGTTTGCCAGCATGGCCTCGACTTATCAGGGCGCCCAAGGCCACCGTCACATCACGAATCTGTTTCGGACTCAATATGACAGCACGAAACGTAAGCGCGGCTCGAAGCAACTCGACGGGAAGAACCGGACCCGCTCCTGCGGCGACGAGGATTGCGATTATCTCGGCGACGGTCGGGTCTTTTGGTGGTGCCGCCGTCTGCGTGGCGGCACGGACTCGGGCGATGACGACTCCATCGAAACTTGTTTGCCCATACAGCCACGAGCTGGGGGCTTGGTGTAGGTCCAGCTCCACCAAAAGACGAGGGAGAAGCCAACCGCCTTCTGGTGACCGCTCGATGAGTTCCGCCATGACATTGTGAATCCAACCGATCCAGCTGTTCGGCTGGGCGCTACCGCGTCGGGTCGAGACAACCTCGGCGATGTCGCGGGGCGTCGGCGCCTGCAGGTCGATCCGGGCCATGTGGCTGAGCTCTGCAGAGCGTTCAACTCCGGCTCCTTCCCTGATACCGACGATCAATCGAACATGGGCTAGGTCGTCACGACGAGTCAGTTCAGCGATTGCTGCGCAGATTAGCTTCCTGGTCCCCTCTTCAGGCTGGTCGAGGCCATCGATCACGATGTGGAGGCGCAGTCCAGGCTTGCCGATTCGAGCGAGTGGCTCGAGCACCGTCAAACCAAAACGGTTCTGCTTGGCTCCGCTACTGTCCGACTGGTGTTCGACGAGTTGAGCGGCTGCCGGGAAGTCGGTTACTCGCTGGCGCAACTGAGTCGATACCTCATCGGCGAAGGACTCCATGGAACTCGTCACATCGAGGAAAATCGCCGCAGTGATGTATTTGGCAGACAGATCTGTCAAGTTGTCCGCCAGGCGTGGACGAATCAGCATCGCCATCAAGGTTGATTTGCCAGCGCCTGCTGGCCCGACTACCACGCGGAGGCGTTGATTTCCCGCGTCCACGACCTGGGCCAATCGGTGGCGTAACGTGTCGGTCATCACCAGGCGCCTGGTCAACTGGTCGACAAGACCGGCCGCTGGCCGCCCTGCTACGGCATCGTCTCGGCGAGCGGCGTTGGGTACGAGCCAAAGACCAGGGTCCCCGCCATACGCCAAGCTCAAGTGTTGCGGCTCTTGCCGGCGGCACCTTTGTGCGATCGGCGCGCGAAGGTCTGACGGCAGCAAATTCTCGCCGCTCATTGGCAGGCCGTGGAAGAAAATATTGACTAACGACCGCGTGAAGCAGCCGCTATAGGCGGGTCCGTCACCAGTGGCCACAAGGAGTTCCATCCGCCCGGCGGCGAGGTCGACCTTGTCTGGCCAGCGGCTGGCGGCGCCCACCACACTCTGCTCCGTCTCACAGGCATCGACCAGCACGATCAAGCCGTCCAACTTTGCGTTGTCCAAACGTTCGCGGATCTCCTGCGGTAGGTGAAAGGCGTTTCGTGAATTCGGACGTTCCGGCGAGTCGGAGACGAGCAGGTAGAAGTCGGCAGCACCGGTCGCCCTGCCGTGCCCGACGAAGCTGAGCAACAAGGTGGCTTGCTCCTCGGATGCGGTGGCGAAGGCCTCATCGACAGCTGCCTGCAACTCGGCGACAGTTGGGTTCAGAATCGGCCCGTCACGTTTCGTCGCGGGCTCCCACCCGCCGAGCTCACAAAGACTCGAATACAGCTCACCCGCAAGTTGTTCAGGGAAGTCCAATGTTGGCAGCGCATCGCATTCCGATCCGATTACGACCGCAAATCGCCCACCCATGGCTGCGAACCTAACTCACTGGAGGCGGCTGCGGGCCCATTCGTGTGCCACCGATGGTGGTGGTCGGGCGCCATATGGTCGGGGCCGGTTGGTTTGCCTGTACGGGACACCGGCGCCCGTTTTGCCTCGTGCCACCAATTATGTTGTCCCAGAGCCGAATCCGTCTATTTGGCGTGAGTAAGCCCTGACCTGCCATCGATACGGCCTGCGCAGCCTGGCCGCCACCACGCCACTGAAGCGCATCCAGGTGAACGCGACCGTCAGCGGCTTCTCCGCGGCGGGCACGACGGTGCCAAGGGCGGGCGGACCGATCATCTTCGACAACGGCAGTAGCCGCACCGGTCGAGGTCCGCAGGTCTTCCAGCTGTGCCCGATCTCCGCTGCGGCGGATGGAGCGCAGAACGTGTCGACCGTTGAAGCCCGGGCCGATGAGTCCATCCCGGACTGTCCGCGCTGAAGTTTGTGTGTCCGATCACGAATGTCCGGGTTTTGCTCTAGCGTGGGCACGATTGGTGCCGAGAGGGGCTGTGGATGCGTAGCGGGATGTTGAGTCTGGCGCGGTTGCGGGAACTGGTCGCGGTCGGGGAGATCGATACGGTGTTGGTCGCGATGACCGACATGCAGGGTCGGTTGCAGGGAAAGCGTTGCGCGGCACAGTATTTCCTGGACGAGGTGGTGCGGCACGCGACCGAGGCGTGCAACTATCTGCTCGCCGTCGACGTGGACATGGCGACGGTCGACGGGTATGCGATCTCGTCGTGGGACACCGGTTACGGGGACTTCGTGCTCCGGCCGGACCTGACCACGCTGCGGCAGGTGCCGTGGTGGCCGGGCACCGCGCTGGTGCTGTGCGATGTCGAGAAGGTATCGCCGGAGGGCGAGCCCGTCGGGGTGTCGCCGCGGCAGGTGCTGCGCGCACAACTGGACCGGCTGGCCGAGCGCGGGCTGCGCGCGTTCGTCGGGACCGAACTCGAATTCCTGGTGTTCGACGACAGTTACGAGGCGGCGTGGACCGCGGGCTATCGCGATCTGCGCCCGGCCAATCAGTACAACGTCGACTACTCGCTGCTCGGCACCGGGCGCATCGAACCGCTGCTGCGCCGCATCCGCACCGAAATGGACGGCGCGGGAATGTATGTCGAGTCGGCCAAGGGGGAGTGCAACCCCGGTCAGCACGAGATCACCTTCCGCTTCGACGAGGCGCTGACCACCTGCGACAACCACAGCATCTACAAGACCGGCGCGAAGGAAATCGCCGCCCAGGAGGGGCGCAGTCTGTCCTTCATGGCGAAATACAATGAGCGCGAGGGCAACTCGTGCCACATTCATATCAGCCTGCGCGGTGAATCCGGCGAGGCCGTGCTGGCCGGCGACGAGGCCAACGGATTCTCGCCGCTGATGCGGCATTTCGTCGCGGGCCAGCTGGACTGCCTGCGCGAGTTCACCTATCTGCTCGCGCCGAACATCAACTCCTACAAGCGATTCGTACCGGGCAGCTTCGCGCCGACCGCCGTCGCCTGGGGCCGGGACAACCGGACCTGCGCGCTGCGCGTGGTCGGGCACGGGCAGTCGCTGCGGCTGGAGAACCGGGTGCCCGGCGGCGACGTGAACCCCTATCTCGCCGTGGCCGCCGCCATCGCGGCCGGGCTGCACGGCATCGAGCATCGGCTGCCGCTGGAGCCGGAGTTCAACGGCAATGCCTATCGATCGGAGCGGCCGCGGGTGCCGCGCACGCTGCGCGAGGCCGCGCAGCTCTTCGGGGACAGCAAGGTGGCGCGGACCGCGTTCGGTGATGATGTAGTGGAGCACTACCGCAACGCGGCGAAGGTCGAACTGGACGCCTTCGACGCGGCCGTCACCGACTGGGAGCGAATTCGTGGATTCGAACGACTCTGAGGCTGTCCCCGCTGGAGTTGTGCACACCGGGCCGCGTCCCGTGATCGGCCTGCCGACCTACCTGGAGCCTGCCCGTTTCGGCTCGTGGCATGTCGACAGTGCCGTGCTGCCCGCCAGCTATGTCCAGATGGTGGTCGAGGCGGGCGGCATTCCGGTGCTGCTGCCGCCGGTCGGGGTGGCCCGGCCGGAGCTGGTGGCGCGGCTGGACGGGTTGGTGCTGACCGGCGGCGCGGACGTGTCGCCGTCGCGCTACGGCGCGCAGGAGCACGAGCAGACCTACACCCGGCCCGATCGGGACGAGTCCGAGTTCGAGCTGTTCACGCTGGCGCGCGCGGCGGAACTGCCGGTCCTCGCGGTGTGCCGCGGCTTGCAGGTAGTGAACGTCGCCCTGGGCGGGACGCTGCTGCAACATCTGCCGGACGTCGTCGGGCATGCCGAGCATTCGGGCACCGTCGGCGGGTTCACCGCGACCGAGGCGGTGACGGTGGCCGGGAGCAAGGTCGCCGCGATCGCGGGTCCGCAGGTGAAGGCCAACTGTCACCATCATCAGGCGATCGACGTGCTCGCCGCGGAGTTGGTGGCGACCGCGCACGCGGCGGACGGCACCATCGAGGCGGCGGAAACGGCGGACGGCCCGTTTCTCGTCGGCGTGCAATGGCATCCCGAGGTGGATGCGGTCGACCGCCGGTTGATCAGGGCACTGGTCGCGGCGGCCGAAGACTATCGAAGGGAGCGGAATTCGTGACGACAGCGCAGGTGGTCAACCCGGCGACCGAGCAGGTCGTGGCGCGGGTCGAACTGGTCGGCGTGGCCGAGACCGACGCCGCGATCGAGCGGGCCCAGCGGGCGGCGGTCACCTGGCGCGAGGTGGCGCCGGGGGATCGGGCCAGGTTGTTGCGCCGGTTCGGGGACGTCGTCGACGCGCATCTGGAAGAGCTGGCCCAGCTGGAGGTCGCCAACTCCGGGCACACCATCGGCAACGCGCGCTGGGAGGCGGGCAATGCCCGCGACCTGCTGCACTATGCGGCCGGCATCCCGGAACGGTTGCTGGGCAACCAGATTCCGGTCGCGGGCGGGGTGGACATCACCTTCCACGAGCCGCTCGGTGTCGTCGGGATCATCGTGCCGTGGAACTTCCCGATGCCGATCGCGGCGTGGGGATTCGCGCCCGCGCTGGCGGCGGGGAACACCGTGGTGCTCAAGCCCGCCGAACTGACGCCGTTGACCGCGATTCGCCTGGGTGAGCTGGCGCTCGAAGCAGGCTTGCCGGAGCATGTTTTCCAGGTTCTGCCGGGTAAGGGTTCCGTGGTCGGGCACCGGTTCGTCACCCATCCCGCGGTGCGCAAGGTGGTGTTCACCGGTTCGACCGAGGTCGGCACGCAGATCATGGCCGGCTGCGCGCAGCAGGTGAAGCGGGTGACGCTCGAACTCGGCGGCAAGAGCGCGAATATCGTGTTCGCCGATTCGGATCTGGAGCGGGCGGCGGCCACCGCGCCGTACGGCGTGTTCGACAATGCCGGGCAGGATTGCTGTGCTCGGTCGCGGATTCTGGTGCAGCGCAGTGTCTTCGACAAGTTCCTCGAGCTGCTGGAACCTGCGGTTCGCGGGGTGAAGGTCGGCGATCCGGCGCACGAGTCCACCGAGATGGGGCCGCTGATCTCCGCCGCTCACCGCGAGCGAGTCGCCGCGTTCATCGAGCCGTCGACGAAGGTCGCGTTCATCGGTGAGCGGCCGGACGGGCCCGGATTCTGGTATCCGCCAACGGTTGTGCTGCCGGACTCGCCGACCGATCGGGTGTTGACCGAGGAGGTGTTCGGCCCGGTGGTCGCGGTGCTCCCGTTCGAGGACGAGGCCGACGCCATCCGGATCGCCAACGACACCGAGTACGGGCTGTCCGGCTCGATCTGGACCAACGATGTCGGCCGCGCGCTGCGGGTTTCCCGCGCCGTCGAGGCAGGCAACCTGTCGGTGAATTCACACTCCTCCGTGCGGTATTGGACGCCGTTCGGCGGCTTCAAGCAGTCCGGGCTCGGCCGTGAGCTCGGCCCCGACGCCGCGCTCGCGTTCACCGAAACCAAGAACGTCTTCATCGCCACTCAGTGAACCAAACCCCATACCCGACAGGAGATGCCTTGCAGCGCTTACAGGATCGAGTCGCCGTTGTTACCGGCGGCGGGAGCGGCATCGGCCTCGCCACGGTCCGCCGCTTCGCCGCCGAGGGGGCGAAGGTCGTCGTCGCCGACATCGACGCCACCACCGGTGAGGCGGCGGCCGCCGAGGTCGGCGGCTTGTACGTCAAGGTCGATGTGACCGATGAGGCACAGGTCCAAGCACTGTTCCAGACCGCGGTCGATACCTACGGTGGTCTCGACATCGCCTTCAACAACGCGGGAATCTCACCGCCGGAAGACGATTCGATCCTCACCACCGGCCTCGACGCCTGGAAACGGGTTCAGGAGGTCAACCTGACCTCGGTCTACCTGTGCAGCAAGTACGCCATCGGGCACATGCTGGAACGCGGCAAGGGGTCGGTCATCAACACCGCCTCGTTCGTCGCGGTCATGGGCGCCGCCACCTCACAGATCTCCTACACCGCCTCCAAGGGCGGCGTGCTCGCGATGAGCCGCGAGCTCGGAGTTCAGTTCGCCCGCAATGGAATCCGGGTCAACGCACTCTGCCCCGGACCGGTGAACACGCCATTGCTGCAGGAACTGTTCGCCAAGGACCCGGAGCGGGCCGCGCGTCGTCTGGTGCACATCCCGACCGGCCGCTTCGCCGAACCCGAGGAAATCGCCGCCGCCGTAGCGTTTCTCGCCAGTGACGATGCCTCGTTCATCACGGCATCCCAGTTCCTGGTGGACGGCGGCATCTCCGGCGCCTACGTGACGCCGCTGTAATACCGCCCAAAAGTGAACTCCCGCAACCTTTCCTGAGGAAAGATGCGGGAGTTCGCTGTGGCCGGGCCGCAGGATCGCAGGATCCTACGTCGCGGGTCGACCAGACGCTGAAGCTCTAGGGCGCGGCCGGGGGAGCTGCGGGCGGGGCCGCGGGCGGGGCTGCCGGGGGACCCGACGGCTTCAGCAGGTTGTTCAGATCGTTCAAGCTTTGCGTCAGCCTGCCCAGGTTTTCCGTCAGGCCGCCGCCGTTCGGTGTCGCCGGGTTAGCGGGGTTGGCCGGATTGGCTGGGTTAGCCGGGTTAGCGGGCGTGGCCGGATTCGCAGGTGTGGCCGGGGTTGCGGGCGTGGCCGGGGTGGCAGGTGCCGGTGCGGCAGGCGCTGCTTGCCCGCCCGGTGTCGCCGGTGCCGGTGCTGCCGGTGCCGGTGCGGCTGGCGCGGCGGGTGCGGGTGCCGCTGGTGCCGGTGCCGGTTGGTTCGCCGCGGCGACGCCGGTGAGCAGCAGTGACGCGGTCAGCCCTGCGGCGGCCGCGGTTCCTAGCAAGATCTTCATGTGTAGCCCCTTCTCGTCTCGAAGTGGTACATGAGTGCAGTTTCATCAAACGCTCAACCCGCTAGTCGCTCGGCAGAATGCGCAAAAACGTCCGACTTGCTGGGCTTACGCCGTCGACAGTTACCCGCGGCCCGATGGGGCGGTCATGGTCCTCTATCGGATCGGTCGGGAGTACGGCCGAGCGTCGTCGCCGAGCAGCACATTCGGCGACGACGCCGACCAGCTTCGATTCCGCGGCTAAGGCCAATCCGGATCGCTCGAGCGCAAGCGGCTCTGCTGCGCTCCGGCTGGACTGGCTGCGTCGCTCAGGGTGTTCAGCCGCCCAAGCGAGGCAGGTCGCCGAAGCTCGGCATGCTCGGTGCGCCGCCCTGCGGTGCGGGTGCGCCGCCCTGCGGTGCGCCGCCTCCGCCCTGTCCTGGCATGCCCGGGAGATTCAGCGGGGGCACGCCTGGGATCTTGGGAAGGTTGAGGCCGCCTTGTGCGCCGCCGCCCTGTGGGTTGACCTGGGCGCCGCCTTGTCCGGCACCGCCGGGGGTCTGGACGCCGCCTTGTGCGCCGCCGCCCTGTGGGTTGACCTGGCCGCCGCCTTGTCCGGCGCCGCCGGGGGTCTGGACGCCGCCTTGTGCGCCGCCGCCCTGCGGGTTGACCTGGCCGCCGCCACCCGCACCGCCCGATGGGGGTTGGCTGACCGAAGTGAATCCGCCGGCCTGCGGGGTTTCGGCCCCCGCGATACCGGCGAATATGAGTGACGCGGTCAGCCCAGCGGCGGCCGCGGTTCCTAGCATGATTTTCATGTGTAGCCCCTTCTCGTATCGAAGTGGTACATCCGTACATGCTGATCAAACGTTCAACACGATAGTGGCTCACATCACAATGAGCAAAACTGGTCGGTATGAAATGGGTGTGACGTGGGGGAATTGGTCCGTGTCGGCGAGGCGTTTCAGCGCCATTTCCGGCGGACAGTCGCGGAAGCGGGCGGTAAGAAGGCCCGACTGTTGGATTTGGTGAACTCGACGCAGCTGAGGCGGAGTTGAAACCGGTGCGCGTCGTCGCCGGGCGGAACCACGGCGACGACGCCGAACAGCTCGTCTGTTCAGTTGCAGGACTGCACCAGGGTGAGTCTCAGCGAGTGGTGGTGAAGCCGTTACCCGGGGCGGTCGTGCCCGCGCCGGGTGTGCCTGCGCCTGTTCCGGGGGCGGTGCTGTTACCTGTGCCTGCGCCGGTGCTCGGGGCTTCCGCGCCGCCGGTGCTCGGCGAGCCCGCGCCGCCGGTGCTTGGACTCCCGGTGCCGTCGGAGCTCGGGGTATCCGCACCTGTGCTGGGCGTATCAGCGCCCGTGCCCGGGGTGGCTTCGCACTTCTTTGTCTTCGGGTCGGCCTTCTTGGCGCCTTCGTCGCCGGTCTTGCCGGTCGCGCTGCCGGTGTTCGGCAGGATGCCTGCGGCCGGCTCAGGTGCGTTCTGCGCGGGAGCCGGGTTGGGGCTGGATGGGTCACTGCCTGGTGCGGGGTCACTCGGAGCCGCACCGCCCGGGGCCGGTTCGCTCTTCTTCTTGCCTTCCTCTTTGCACTTCTCGGGGTCTTGCTTGCTGACCACCGTGAATCCACCGACCGATTGATCGGGCTGGAATGTATTCGCTCCGGCGGCACCGGTTAGCAATAGTGTCGCGGTCAGCCCTGCGGCGGCCGCGGCTCCGATCTTGCAAATCATATGTGTAGCCCCTTCTCGTTTCGAAGTGGTACATGCTGTACAAACGTTCCACACGTTAGTGCCGCTACTTCGAAATGAGCAGGACGCCGGTAGGCCAGGCAAGTCACTTGCGATCACGACCCCGGCAACCCACCGGGCCGGAATTCGAATTAATCGAGTCCGGCCATTTACCGGGCGAGGTCTGTTCCCGAATCGAACGAAATTAAACCCGTGAATCGCGAATAATTGGCAGGGCACGGACGTGGCAAAGACGCTCTGCCATGTCCATGCAATGCCGGTTATGGGGCTACGGCGGCCTTGTGGGGCAGCAATGAGTCCAGCGAGAGGTCGTCGCCCGCGTCGGGGACCTCCGTGCCGCGCAGCGACGTGCCCGCCGTCTCGCGCAGGAAGCACCAGGCGACCAGGCCGACGAGGCTCGCGCCGACCATGTAGGCGGCGGGGAACAGCGACCAGCCGGTCCATTCGATCGCGGCCTCGTTGACCAGCGGAGCGGTGCCGCCGAAGGCCGCGGTGGACACGTTGTAGGCCAGTGCGAAGCCCGCATAGCGGACCTGCGTCGGGAAGATCGCGGGGAAGGTCGAACTGATCGTCGACAACTGCGGGACGTACAGCAGGCCGAGCACGATGAAGCCGGTGATGGCCCACCCGGTGCCCTGGCCCATCAGCCAATACATCGGGATGGCGAGCAGGCCGAGGCCGACCAGCGAGAACAGCCACATCGGGCGGCGGCCCACCCGGTCGGACAGCTGGCCGAAGAACGGCAGCACCAGCATCATCACCGTCTGGCCGATCAGCATCATGGTGGTGGCGGTCGACTCGTCCATGCCGATGGTCTTCTGCAGGTAGGTGGGCTGATAGGTGAGCAGCGTGTAGTTCACGACATTGAGGGCGACGACCAGCCCGGCCATGGTGAGCAGCTCGCGCCGATAGGTGGTCACCAGCTCGCGCAGGCCACGCAGGCCGCCGGGCGGATGCTGCTTGTCCTCCTCGGCGACCTCGCTGAACACCGGGCTCTCGTCGAGTTTCGAACGCAGGTACCAGCCGACCAGACCAAGCGGAACGGCGAGCAGGAACGGGATGCGCCAACCCCAGCTGTGCATCGCGTCGGAGCCGAACGCGAGCTGGCAGACGAGCACCGTCGCGGAGCCGCCGACAAAGCCTGCGAGCGTGCCGAATTCGAGGAAGCTGCCGAGGAAACCGCGTCGCTTGTCGCTCGCGCATTCGGCCAGATAGGTTGCGGCGCCGCCGTATTCACCGCCGGTCGAGAAGCCCTGCACGACGCGCAGCGAGATCAGTAGGATCGGCGCGAGCACGCCGACCTGAGCGTGCGTTGGCAGGATGCCGATGGCGCCGGTGGCCGCGGCCATCAGCAGAATCGTGGTGGCCAGCACGGCTTTTCGGCCGATCCGGTCGCCGAGCGGGCCCCACACCATGCCGCCGAGCGGGCGCAGCAGGAACGAGACCGCGAAGCCGAGCATGGTGCCGAGCGTGCCGAGATTCCCAGGGAAGAAGGCATCGGTCAGGTAGGTGGCCGTCGCGGCGTACACCCCGTAGTCGAACCATTCGGTGGCATTGCCCATCGCGGAAGCGGCGACCGATCGCCGTAGCGGAAAACTCTCCGGGTCCCCATCAGTCACGTGCGTGTCCTCTCCAGCCCGTCGAGCGGACCTCGTTTCGTCCTACCTCCGGGTCCTGACACCAGAGACTGGGCACGAATTAGACCGGTACCCACGTTTCAATCGGCGCAAACGGTGACCCCCCGGTGCGTACGCACCGGACGAACGTCACGACCTGCGGTGAAGTGCACGTATGTCAGAAGGGTAACGAATTGATAACGGACCCGCAACCGGGCAGCGCTGATCCCGCCGAGGTTTGCCCGGTCGGCGGGGCCGAACTTCGATGGTCAGACTGTGCGTCGTCGACACATCGTCGCGCCGAGCGCGACACCGAACAGCGCGACGCAGGTCCAGCCGAACCAGTCGCCGAATCGCGCGTACACGGTGTTGTCCGAGGTCAGCGGGATTTCCGCGAGAACCGCCCTGGTCACCGTGACATCCGTTGTCGCGGAAGCGAGTATCCGCCCGCGGGAATCGCTGGCCACGAGTTCACCGAGTTGCGGTGCCCGCGCGACACCCATCCCGGATTCGACGCCACGCAGCACCGCCATCCGGCTGTGCAGCCAGTAGTCGTCGGTGAAGTCGAGCGCGGGAACGAGCAGTAACGTCGCGCCGCGGCGTTGATCGGCCAGGACGAGGTTCGGATGGTCCAGGTCGTAGCAGATCGCCAAAGCCCAGGGCTTGCCGGGAACGCTCTGCCACTCGGTGCCCGGCTGGTGCTCGTCCTCCAGTCCGGGAATCAGGTAGTGCTTGGCGTAGCGCACGCCGGAGGGGTAGTCGATCGCGGCGTTGTAGCTGATGCCACCCGTGGTGAGGATCAGTCCGGCGACCACGTCGATGTTGCGGCGAGTAGCGACCTCCGTCAGTGGTCCCGACAGCGCCGCGATGGTGGAATCATCGGCGCGCCAAGCCTTTTCCGGCAGAACCACTACCTGTGCGCCCTGGTCGGCCAGTCGTTCGATCTCGACGACGACCCGCGCCACCATGTCGCGGCCGTCGGCCGAATCGACCGGAACATAGTCCGGCGGCTGCGCCACCGCCACCAATCCGACCCGCACCGCGGCCCCCTCCTGCGGCGCGGCCAACCGCCAGAAGCCGAAGGCGCCGAGCGCGATCAGCGCCGTCGCCGTCGCGCCGACCACCCGAAGGCGTTGCGTCCGAGTAACTTCCGGCGCGACCAGCACCGCGATCGCCGACGGCACCAGCAGAATCAGAAAGGTGATACCCCACGCGCCGGTGAGCGAGGTCGTCTGGATCACCGGCAGCACGTCGGCCTGGGTGTAGGCGATGCTCCACCACGCGCCGAACGGACCCGCCACCGCGAGCAGGAATTCCACGCTCACCCAACCGGCGGGCAGTGCGAGCACCGCGAGACCGGGGCGCCCGCGCCCCAACAGCGCCCGCGTCACGGCGACGATCCCGCCGAACAGCAGGGCGGTTCCGCCCAGCAGCAGCACCGTCACCGGGACCGGCTGTTCGAGGGTTTCGGTGAAGTAGGACCACATGGGGAGCTCGCCACCCAGCCAGGACAGGACTCCGGCGAGAAAAGCCGTCGCCGCGGACACTCGCGGAATCAGCAGCAATACCGGTAGCGGGGCCAGGAAGGCCAACCCGGGCAGCGGCCGCAGACCGGTACCGAAATGCCACAGCAGCGCGGAGATCAGAATCGCCGACACGGCGAGCGGAAAGCGTTTCACCCCTTCGATATTCGGTGCGCGACCGGTCGAGCACATCGCCGAGACGACCGAATTCGATCTCCCTCGTGCGGTGGGTCAACTCGGTTGCGCGGCCCCCGGCTGCACCAGACCCGCCTCATACGCGAACACCACCGCCTGCACCCGATCGCGCAGGCCGAGCTTTGCCAGCACCGAGCTGACATGGGTCTTCACCGTGTGCTCGCTGACCATCATCGCGGCGGCGACCTCGGCGTTCGAGAGCCCACGCGCCAACTGGCGCAACGTGTCTCGCTCCCGCTCGGTCAGCTCGTCGAGGCGCCGCGCGAGCTCGGGTCGCGGGTGCCCGCGCTCGGTGAGCTCGGCGATCAGGCGCCGGGTCACTGTCGGCGCGAGCAGGGCCTCGCCCTTGGCGACGACGCGGACCGCCTCGACCAGTTCCTCGCGGCGAACATCTTTGAGCAGGAACCCGCTGGCCCCCGCGCGCAGGGCATCGAAGACATACTCGTCGAGGTCGAACATGGTGAGCACCAACACTTTCGCTGAGGTCTCGGCACAGATGCGGTGGGTAGCGGCCACGCCGTCGAGCCGCGGCATGCGGACGTCCATGACCACCACATCGGGTGCCAGGGTGCCGGCTTTCTCGATCGCCTCCAGTCCGTCGGCGGCCTCGCCGACCACGGTGATATCCGGTTGGGCGTCGAGGATCAGGCTGAAGGCGGCGCGGAACAGGTCCTGGTCGTCGACCACCAGTACGCGCACGGTCAACTCCTTTGTCCGAGCGGCAGTTCGGCGGCGACGTCGAAACCGTGGTCCGAGGGGCCGTGTCGCAGCGTTCCCCCGTTGCCGGTGACCCGTTCGCGCATCCCGAGCAGTCCGTAGCCACCGGGTTTCGGGTGCACCGGTTCCGAGCCGTCATCGGAAACCCGCACCGTCAGTAGCTGATCCGACCAGCGCAGCGAGACCCGCACGCCGGTGGCCCGCGCATGCTTCATGGTGTTCGTCAACGCCTCCTGCACCACGCGATACGCGGTGACGCCGACATCGTCGGACACCGCGCGTCGTGGTCCGTTCTCGTCCAGCGACGCGGCGAGCCCGCCGCGCCGCGACAGCTCGACCAGGTCCGCGATCGCCTCGATCCCCGGTTGGTGGCGCGGGTCGGCGGATTCGCCGCGCAACGTATCGAGGCTGCGCCGAAGTTGGTGCACCGCAACACGACCCGTCTCCGCGATGCTCGCGAAGGTAGCGTCCGCCCGCGCCGGGTCGGTGCCGGTGAACAGCGGGCCGGTCTCGGCCTGCACGATCATCGCGCCCACCGAGTGCGTGACGATGTCGTGCATGTCCCTGGCGATCCGCAGGCGTTCCCGGTCCAAGGCGGCCTGGCGTTCCTCGTCGAGTCGGCGGGCGCGTTCCTCGAGCATCTCGATCTGCGCCCGTCTGGCCCGGACGCCGGTGCCGAGCGCCCACGCGGTGAGGAAGGACATGGCCGCGTAGGCGTAGGAATCCGGGCTCTCGTTGGGGATGATCAGGGAGACCAGGATGCCGACGATGCCCGCTACGAAGGCGGTGCGTCGCCGCACGGGTGGGCTGTACGCGGCGATCGTGTACGCACAGACGATGGTGCCGTAAGGCAGATCGGACAGGGCGTGCAGGCAAGCGAGCACGGTGATCGCCGGACCGACGATGAGGAAGATGGTGACCGGCGCGCGCCGCCGCCACAGCACCGGCACGGACGCGACCGCCGACAGCACGATCACCCACCACGGCCGACCGGCCAGCACGGCGGGCCCGACGGTGGCAATGGTGATCACCACGGTCAACACGAGATCGACCGCACCGGCCGGGAATCGCTCGAACCGTTCCGTCACCCGCCGGGTCGCGTCGTCCACCGCACTCGCGGTCCGGGTAACCGCATCGATAGACCTCACAAACATCAGTCTGGACTGTCTGCGGGCTTTCTGGCCTCACTCTCCGGGGTGATCCCTACTCACCCCTGCGGATGAGGTGGTGGTCGCCGTAATCAGCTACTCGCGGGCCAGGTTTCCTCGATGATCAGCCGGTCGGTGCGCACCGCCGCCGCGTGGTGCTCGGCGACCAGGTCGGGCGGGTAGGTCGGCCAGAGGGTGATGGCGCCGCTGGCCTTGTCGATGGTGCTCACCGTGCCGCCGATGGGCAGCGGGCTTGGCGGAGTGCGGGTTTCGGTCGGCGGTGGCGGGGTGAAGATGGCGACCACCACGAAGCAGCTGTCGAATTCGGTGATCCTATTGGTGATCCCGCGTCCGGCGTCGTCGTCGAAGGCCAGGTAGCGCTCGGTGAGGCGTTCCGCTTCGGCGAGCGTCACCGGAGTGGTGCACTCGGTCGGGTAAGCATGGATGTCCATGGTGTCGACGGCGGCCACCGGTGGTGGCGCCAACTCCTTTCCGCAATCCTGGTGCCCCACTGTGCCGTACGCGCGCGGCGGTTGCTCGCGTTGTCCGGGATTTGCTGCCGGACGGTGGAGTTTGCCGGTCAGTCGAAGCGCACGGTGGCGAGCATACGGCGGGCAAGGACTTCGGGGTCGGTGTCGGCGGCCAGGCTCGAATTATCCAGCGCTCCTTCGCGCCACAGCGCCGCGAAACCGTGCACCAGCGACCAGGCGGCCAACTGGGTGGCCTGCTGCTGGTCGGCGTCGGCCGGGTGGATGACGGACACGCCGGAGCGGAGCGCGCTCGCGGCCCCGAGGCGGGCCGCGTCCAGGCGCGGATCGTCGGCGCGCAGCAGGCTGTGCCGGAACATCACGTCGAAATGCCCGGGGTGCTCGCGCGCGAAACGAATGTAGGCGACGGCGACCTCGCGGAAGTCGGCCCCGGCCTGCGCGAGTTCCGCGGTGAGCAGCTCGAAACCCTCGATGGCCAGCGCGGTCAGTACACCCGCGCGGTCGCCGAAATGGTGTGCGGGCGCCGCGTGCGAGACGCCCGCCCGGCGGGCCAGCTCGCGCAGCGAGACCGCGTCGACGCCGTCGCTCGCGATCTGATCGGCCGCCGCGGCCAGGATGGTCGCCCGCAGATCCCCGTGGTGATAGCCGCTTTTCGCCATGCCTCGATGGTGCCCGAGAATCTAGGCATTGACAAGTTTGCGCGGCGGATCTAATCTTTCCACTGTCAAGATTGATCGTGAGAATACGTAGGAGACCCTGATGGCACCGCTGGTTGTACTCGCCGTCGTCACCGCACTGGCCCGGCTCATCGGCTGGCTGGCCGGACCCGAGTGGCTGGATTCCTGGCCGCACGCCGTCGCACTCGGCCTCACCGCCATGTTCGTGCTGACCGCCAGCGCGCACTTCCTCTCGCCGCGCCGCGAGGCTCTGGTGGCGATGGTGCCGCCGAAACTGCCGAATCCGGCCGCGCTGGTCGCCCTCACCGGCGTCCTGGAACTGGCGGGAGCGGCCGGACTGCTCATCCCGGCCACCTCGAAACTCGCCGCCGGCGCACTGATCGTGATGCTGATCTGCTTGTTCCCGGCCAACATTCGCGCGGCGAAGGCGGAACTCGGCATCAAGACCATGCCGCTCCCGCTGCGCACCCTCGTCCAGGTCATCTTCATCGCGGCCCTGGGTGTCGTCCTGTTCGCCTGAATGCGAGAAGCCCGTCTGGCAACGAGAACCGTTGCCAGACGGGCTTTGTCGTGCGCTGCCGGACTCCGAGGACCGGCTCGACGGCCTACAGCACGGCTTGGGTTTGCGTCACCTTCCCGACGAGCTTGCCTGCGTCGTCGCGGATTTCGGTTTCCACCACGATGAACGAGCGGCCCGCGTGCAGCGGGGTCGACGAGGCGGTGGCGTAGCCGGCGCGGACCGCCCTGACGAAGTTGGTCTTCGATTCGACGGTGGTGGTGCCCGCCTTGCCGTCCGGCAGATTCAGGTAGGCACACACCGCGCCGGTGGCGTCGGCCAGCGACATCAGCACGCCACCGTGCAGCACGCCGCCCAGCGTGCACAGCGATTCGTCCCAGGCGATCCGGCTGCGCACCAGTTCGGGCCCGTGCTCGAGCACCTCGAGGCCGAGTCGCTCGGTGAACGGCATGGTCTGGTGGAACAGCTTGGTGCCCGTCTCATCGATCATGTTCGCGATCCTGCCCGATCCGGTGCCGCTGGTCGATTACCCGCGAGGTAAGTCCTGCCGGTCCGGCCAGGTCCGACGCTGCCCGGCGTGGGTTACCACCGCGACGATCGCCAGCGCCGCGGTGAGCCCGCCGAGCAGCATCACGGTGGCGGGCGAGCCGCGGTCCACCACCAGCCCGCCGGTCAGCGCGCCGAGCGCGAACGTCGCCTGGAACGCGGCGGTGAACAGCACCGAGGCCGCCTCCGGCGCGTTCGGCACGGCCTTGGCGAACCAAGCCTGGGTGGACACCGGGACGGCACCATACCCGATGCCCCAAATGATCAGCAGCACAAGCGCGCCCGCCTCCCATCGGCCGAGGACGGGCAGCGACAGTGTGGCGATCGCCATCATGGCCGCCGCGCAGCCGAGGGTGGCGCGCGGTCGCCGCGTGATCGCGGCACCGCCGAGGAAATTGCCGAGAATGCCTGCGACGCCATAGATCAGGAGCAGCAGCGTGATCATGCCCGGCCCGACATGGGTGACCTGCTCGAGGAACGGTGTCACATAGGTGTAGGCGCCGAACTGTGCGAGCACGACGAGAAACGTTGCCAGCAAGGCGAATCGGATGTTGATGCCGCGAAGCAGCCCGCGCAGCACGGACGCCCGGGTGACCGCCCGAGCGGGCAGCGGCGGCAGAAACGTCAGCAACATGCCGAGCACGGCGGCCGAGAGCACCCCGACCACCACGAATGCCGTTCGCCAACCGGCGATCTCGCCGAGCAGCGTGCCCGCGGGCACGCCGAGCACGGAGCCGAGCGGCACCGAGGAGAAGATCACCGCGTTGGCTCGGCTCGCCGATGCCGCAGGCACCAGGCGTTCGGCCAAACCGGCCGCGATGGACCAGAATCCGCCGATGGTGATGCCGATCAGCACCCTGGACGCCAGCACGACCCAGTACTCGGGCGCGACCGCCATCAGCGCGTTGGCAAGAATAAGCAGAAACATGAACAGGCACAGCATGATTCGCCGATCGATCCGCCCGGTGGCGACGGTCGCCACCGGCGCGGCGACGGCGGCGATCAGTCCGGGCGCGGTCATCATCAGCCCGGCCATGCCGTCGGAGATGGTGAAGTCGGCGCCGATCGAGGTGAGCAGGCCGATCGGCAGGATCTCGGTGGTGACGATCGAGAAGATCGCGATCATCACCGAGACAACGGCGAGCCAGCCGGTCAGTGTGCTGCGGGCGGGCGCCGGGGCGGGAGTGGCGAGAAGTGTGGACACGTCGCCAAGTCCACCAGCGGCGGGGTCGCGGCTCTGGCGGGTTTACGCCACCGCCGTATGACGGCGAAAACCCGCTCAGCCGCGCCCGGCGCGCATCGGGGCGAGGAACTCGGCGTTCGTCTCGGACTTGCGCAGGCCTTCCAGCAGGAGGTCGAGAGCCTGCTGGTTGTCCAGTGTGGCAAGGGTTTTGCGCAGGGTCTGGGTCGCGGCGAGCTCGTCGGGTGCCAGCATGAGTTCGTCCTTGCGGGTGCTGGACTGGTTGATGTCGACGGCGGGGAAGACCCGGCGGTTCGCGGCGGCGCGGTCCAGTTTGAGCTCGGCGTTGCCGGTGCCCTTGTATTCCTCGAAGATCACCGTGTCGGCCAGCGAGCCGGTCTCCACCAGTGCGGTGGCGATGATGGTGAGCGAGCCGCCGTTCTCGATATTGCGGGCCGCGCCGAGGAAGCGCTTGGGCGGGGCCAGAGCGGAGGCCTCCACGCCGCCGGACAGTACCCGGCCGGAGCCCGGGCTGGCCAGGTTGTAGGCGCGGGCAAGGCGAGTCAGTGAATCGAGCAGGACCACGACGTCGCGGCCCATTTCGACGAGTCGTTTGGCGTGTTCGATGGCCAGTTCGGCGACCGCGATGTGCTCGCGGGCGGGCTGGTCGAAGGTGGCCGCCGCGACATCGGCGGGCACGGCCCTGGTGAGGTCGGTGACCTCTTCCGGCCGCTCGCCGACCAGTACCAGCATGAGCTCGCATTCCGGGTGGTTCTTCGCGATGCCGTGCGAGATGGCTTGCAGCACAGAGGTTTTGCCCGCTTTCGGCGGTGCGACGATCAGTGCGCGTTGACCTTTGCCGATCGGCATGACCAGGTCGGTGACCCGGGTGGTCATGGCGTGCTGTTCGGTTTCCAGGCGCAGGCGTTCGTTGGGGTAGATCGGCACCAGGTCGGCGAAGGCGGGCCGGTGCCGGATTTTGTCCGGCTGTTGCCCGTTGACCGTGCCGACGGTGTGCAGCGGTGCGGGCTTGCCGTTGGCGCCTGCGGATTGTGTTGTGCCGGTGAGGAAGTCGCCGCGCCGCAGGCGGTGTTCGCGGATCAGCCGTTGTGGCACGGTGATGTCGTCCGGTCCGGGCAGGTAGCCGTCGAGGCGCAGGGTGCCGCGGTTGTCGTGCAGGTCGAGGATGCCGGTGACGGTGCGGATCGAATGCTGTTCGGCCGCTGGGTCGTCGGTGGTTGTTTCGTTGATTGTGTTGGTGTTCATGGGATTTCCTTCTGGGGAGTGAGTTTTTGGGTACGGCGAACAGCCGTGAATGCGACGGCGTAGGGCACGTCGCGGGGCAGGATCCTGAGTGATATTCCGGAACGGCTCTGTTGACCGGGTCGGAAGGGGATCTCGGAATTCTTGTGGGAGAACTACCTACATCCACAAGTAGAAGACGTGGCCGAGAGTACAGGTTCGATCTTCGGCGCGCAATGGTCTCGTTGGGCTCAACGACGTTCGAGGCAGAAGTATTCCCAAGCGGCGAGCACTGGGTCCTGGCGCTGAGCGGCAGAGGTCAGACAACGACGACAAGGCCCGGCAGGCGACGAAGAGTCACCTGCCGGGCCTCGGCGGTATTCGGTGTTATTTACCCATACACCGAGCTGAAGAACTGGACCGCGCTGGCGATGCCGACCGGAACGCCGAGCAGGATCATGCCCGCCGCCGCGCCGAGCGCGATGCCGACGCCGGCACCCGCGATGCACAGGCCGATCGGACCGGCGAAGAACGTCGGCACGACCAGCGGTGCGCCGATGATCGCACCCGCGACACAGCCGAGCGCGCCGCCGACGATGGTGCCGACCAGCGTGCCGATGGCGGTGGCCAGGCCGAACTGGGTGGCCGCCGTGCTCAGCGCGGTGTTGAAGTCGACGCCCGCGACGTCCTTCGCGTCCACCGGCTTCAGCATCGCGGCGGGGTGCGCGTCCGCCGCGTTGGTGCTCGGCGTGAAAGTGGCGGTGTTGCCGTCGATCCGGGCCGCAATCGGCCATTCCATGCCGTCTTTGAGATAGGTGAGAGGCATGCCAGCAACCAGATGTCCCTGGTTATCCAGAACCTGGAATTGTGTGCCCTGTGTCGTCAACGACCCGGCCTCGGTCTTCAGTACAACCGAGTTGTCCACCACATTCGCGGTGTAGTGGATCCCGGGCAGAATGTCGGTCTGCACGGTCGACCCCGGAACGGGGGCCGGTGCGGCAGGCTCTGCGTAGGCGGTGCCGCTAGTGATCCCAACAGCCGCGATTACCAGTGTGGACGCGGCAGCGAACTTCTTGACCCTCATACTTTTCAAACACTTTCCTCAGCAGGAGCACCTTCGGCCCTTCGTTGGGACTCGAGCTGGCGCGGCCCATCGTTACGAACCTCCGCAAAGGTTCGTCGTAATTTATTACGAAGATGTAACAGCGGACGCAAGGGAAGCGTCAAATAGAACAGGAATGTGTTAAAGAAACATAAATTCGGACATTTGGCTAACTTTTAGCATCCGATTATGTGGCGCGCGACACGTTATTTCGTGTTTTTGCCGAACGCGCGGATTCAGCTGATGCGAGAAACTACCGCGCCCGGCAGCACCGGCAGCACCAGATCGAGCACGCGCCACGGCCATGCCGGAACGCACGCCCGCCGCTGCTCCTTCTCGATCGCGCCGACCATCGCGGCAACACCCCTGTCCAGCGGCGCCACCAAGCGGGTGTCGCCCGCCTTGGCCGCCATGTCGGTGGCGATGAACCCGGGCAGCAGCGTGGTGACCGCGATCGGCGACTTCGCCAATTCGGTGCTCAGCGCCTGCCCGAGCGCGGCCAGGCCCGCCTTGCTCGCCGAGTACGCGGCCTTCTTGCCCGGCAGTCCGCGCACCGCGCTCATCGACGACACCAGCACCAGGTGCCCGGAGTTCTGCGCGCGGAAGATCTCCAGCGCCGCCTCGGCCTGCGCGAGGGCGCTGACGAGATTCGTTGTCGCCGTAGCGATATTGGCGGCGGCCCGGCCGGTGCCGATCACCGCGCCCTTGCCCAGACCCGCATTGACGATCACCCGGTCCAGTCCGCCGAGTTCGTCGCGCAGCTCGCCGAACACCCCGGGTATGGCCGCATGCTCGTCGACGTCTAGCGCGCGGACCGCAACGGTGATGCCGGGATGGGCCGCGATGAGCTCGTCGCGCAGCGCCTCGAGCGCGGTCTGCCGCCGGGCGCACAGCGCGAGATCGCGGCCCTTGCTCGCGAAGTCGCGTGCCATCGCGGCGCCGAGGCCCGCGCTGGCGCCGGTGATCAGAATCTTGGTCCTCGTCATGGGCCTGACCCTAGCGAGGCGCCGGCCTCAGCCGCCGAACGATCCGGTGCGCGGCGGCGGGGGCAGCAGCCGCCACGGCCCGCAGTTGGTGGTCTTGAAGGCCACGTCGGTCGGCTTGATCTCCGCACGGATCGGGCCGAGCCGGGTGAAGTTGTTCCCGATGATGTATTCCATCTTGGTGTTGTCGCCCTCCACCTTCCACAGCCTGCGCCAATCGCAGCCGTAGGCCGGGTCGGGCGTGCCGGGTGCCTCCCAGATGCCGGGGAAGATGTCGACGCCCACCAGGTAGACGCCGTCCGCGGGCATCGTGTTCGCGGGTTCGGCCGCCGCCGTCGCGGCTCCGAGCATGGTCATCGCGGACGTCATGGCGCCGGCGATGAGGAGTGTGCTTGCGCGCATGGCGATGTTCTCCTCGAATCGTGCTGCAACCGCTGCACGGCGGCTGACCTGGGAGATCCCCGGAATCTCCGGGGCCAAGGTCTACCAGACCGCCCGGCTGAATGTGCCGCATTCCACATTTCTTGTGCGGATGCATTATTTAATCGCGCACGATGTTGTCATCGGCCGGGCGTGCCGCGATATCCGAGGTATGACATGCGCTCGGCTCGAGTCCGTCCGGACGGTGCGGCAGCCCACCTCATGCGGCGCGCAGTGCGCGGGACTCTGCACCGACGACGGGCTAGCCGCCGTGCTGGCAACCGACCGGGCGTTATTGCATTGGCGGGCCATGCGTGCGCTGGGCGATAGCGGGCTGGCCGAGCAGGCGGTGCAGGAGTCGCTGCTCAGGGCGTGGCGTTCATGCGCGTACTTCGACAACACCAAGGGCAGCGTGCGGACCTGGCTGCTGGCGATCCTGCGCAACGTCATCATCGACACCGTGCGCGCGCGGGCGTCCCGGCCGGGGGACACCGGCTGGGACGAGATCGGCGAACTCAGCGACATCCGCTACGCGCATCCCGATTTCTCGGACGGGCTGGTGGACGGCCTGCTGGTCGCGGAGCTGCTGGCCCGGCTGCCCGACCCGCAGCGCCAGGCCGTGGTCGAGGTGATCCTGCGCGACCGCGCCTATCAAGAAGTAGCCGACGACATCGGTGTCCCGGTCGGCACCGTGAAGACCCGCGTGCACTATGCCCTGCGGTCGCTGCGCAGCCTGCCCCGCGGCGCCTGATTGCTCCTGAACACGCCGCGCCAGCGGTAACGGTTGGATAACTGGGGTTGCTATGCTGATGCTCGCGTTGCGAGAGTGAACCACTGGGTTTGGTGTTACTAATGGGAAGGGAGGGGTGCCCTGTCCCGGGGCACCGACCGAACATGAAGCAACCAAGCATCATCAGGGCCGGAATCTGTTCCGCCGTCACGGCCGCGGTCACGGTGACGCTGTCCGGGTTGGTTCCGGTAACCGCCGCCGCCGATCCGGCCCAGCCGGACCTGACCACCAAGCTCGCGGGCAAGACCGTGTTCCTCGATCCGGGCCATCAGGGGCCCGGCCACGGCGAGAACGTCGCCAAGCAGGTCAGCGACGGTCGCGGTGGCACGAAGGACTGCCAGACCACCGGCATGGTCACCGTGAACGGGGTGCCCGAGCACACCATCAACTGGAATGTCGCGCAGTTGGTGAAGACCGCGCTGGAACAGTTCGGCGCGCAGGTGAAGTTGAGTCGCCTGGATGATCAGGGCTGGGGCGGTTGCATCGATGACCGCGCCAAGGCCGCCAACGAGTCCGGTGCTGCCGTCGCGGTGAGCATTCACGCCGACAGTGCGCCCGCCGACCAGCGTGGCTTCCACCTGATCGTGCCCGAGCTGCCGATTCCCGACCCGGCGATCAACGCGATCCAGTCCAATGCCGGATTGGCCGCGTCGACCGCGATGCGCGACGCCTACCTCGGGGCCGGGTTCCGTCCGGCGCAGTACGCGAGCGCGGATGGCCTGATGCCGCGCAAGGACATCGCCGGACCCGCGCTGACCGCCGTGCCGGATGTGTTCATCGAGATGGGCAACGGCGCCAATGCCGAGGATGCCGCGGAGTTGGAGAGCAAGGAAGGTCAGCTCAAGCACGCCGTCACCATCACCACCGGGCTGGTGGGTTATCTGCTCGGGTCGCACTCGGTGACGCCGAACGTGACGGGCGAGCGGCCCGCCGCGGCACCGCTGCCGCAGCAGCATCCGGCATCGACCGAACCGCAGGCGGGCGCACCGGCGGCGATAGAACCGCCCGCGCAGTCGGCACCACAGGCGCAGTCGGCGCCGCAGGAGTTGGCCGGGCCGCAGCCGCAGTCGAATTCGCCGCAGTTGCAGCCGTATCCGGCGTCGACCGAGCCCCCGGCGGGCGCGGCGGCACCGCAGGCGCTGGACGCACCGCAGGTGCAGTCGAATCCGCCGCAACCGCAACCGCAGCCGTATCCGGCGTCCACTGAACCTCCGGCAGGTGCTCAGGCACCGCAGGCGCTGAACGCACCGCAGGGCCAGGTCGCACCGCAGTTCCAGACCGCGCCCCAGTTCCAGACCGCGCCTCAGGGGCAGACCGCACCCCAGGGTCAGGCGTCGCCCTTCACGCCACCGGCGCAGACCAGCCCGGGCACGTGGCCGGGCACCCAGCAATCGCCGACTGCCCCCGGTACCCAGCAGAGCCCGACCATGCCGGGCACCCAGCCGACCGTGCCCGGCGAGTCGAGCGACATGCAGTCCGTCCGCGAGATCATGGACATGGTCCTGACCTTGCTGATGCCGCTGGCCAAGTCTCTCGGCGTGGACAACAACCTGGTCACCGCGGAGCTGATCAACCTCGCCTACGCCCTGGCGGCCAAGTTCATCGCTCCCGCCAAATAGCACCCACCGCACGGCCGAACGTCACCCCCGCCGAGGGTGACGTTCGGCTTTTCCGGGCCTATCGCGCCGCCAAGTATGGTGGTCGGCGTGGCTGACCGGATTCCTGTTGTGATCGTCGCGGGGTTTCTCGGTTCCGGGAAAACAACCCTGCTCAACCACCTCTTGCGCAACAGTCGAGGCACTCGAATCGGCGTGGTTGTCAACGACTTCGGCGCGATCAACATCGACTCGATGCTGGTCGCCGGGCAGGTCGACGCCATGGTCTCGCTCGGCAACGGCTGCGTCTGCTGCGCGGTCGACGTCAGCGAATTGGACGAGCTGTTCACCCGGCTCGCCCAGCCGCGCGCCAAGATCGACGTGATCGTGGTGGAGGCCAGCGGCCTCGCCGAACCGCGCAACCTCATCCGGATGGTGGTGGGCAGCGACAACCCGCGCATCCGCTACGGCGGTCTGGTCGAGGTGGTCGACGCCGAGCAGTTCCAGGCAAGCAGCGCGCGTCATCCCGAGCTGACCACGCATCTGCGGCTGGCGGACCTGGTGGTGGTCAACAAGGCCGACCGGGTGCCCGCCACGCAGCTGAGCGCGTTGCGACAGGACATCGCGGAGTTGATCGGCCAGGTACCGGTGTACGCGACCACGCACGGCCGGCTCGAGCCCGGCCTGCTGTTCGACGAGCCGTTGCGCGAAACACCCACGGTCGCCGAGCAATTGAGCTTCGACGCACTGCTCGACAAGCACGACCACGACCACACCGAGCACCGTCATTTGCACGACGACTACCTCAGCGTCTCCTTCACCAGCGAGCAGCCGCTCGACCCGCGCGGCTTGATCGGTTTCCTGGAAGACCCACCGCCCGGCCTGTTCCGCGCCAAGGGCTTCGCCGCCTTCGCCGTCGCGGACGAGCGCCGCAAGTTCGTACTGCACCTGGTCGGCCGCCATCTCGTGTTCGAACCGGCGAACTGGGCGCGCGGCGAACCCCGCACGACCCAGCTGGTGCTGATCGGTGCGGGCATGGACGCCGAGGTGGCTACGAAACGGTTGCAGGACACCGTGCACCTCGACGACGCCCCGCTGGACCCGCAGTCCATGCTCGGCGTGTGGCGCTACACGCCGCACTGAGTCCCCCTGCGCGACGAGTTTGGCGCATTCGGCCACAATCTGGCGCGTTCGGTGCTAGCGGCGGCGTCGGGCGGACACGAGACTGTCCTGGTGCTCGCCGCGTCGGCACGTGCGCAAAGGTGCGAACGTACCGAGCGTGGTGTCGGGTCGGCGCACCGATTCATGATCGAGCAGATTCGTTTTGCGACCGATGGGAGTTTTCCGTGTCAGATTCGCTGGAGAGCGCCACCGCGTACGTGATCGAAGCGCTGGAGGCCAAGGGGACCGCTACGCGCTACGACTTCGACGTTCCCGGCATTGTTGCCGAATCGCATGCCATCGCCAATGGCTGGGATTTCCGCGCGATCGAGGACACCACGTTCTGGGGAACCGTGGCGCGTTTCCTCAGACAGTGAGGTGTCAGTCGAAGCGGGCGGCTTGTTGCCCGCGGGGCGCCACCGTCCAGCGCCGGGCCGCGCGGCGCATTGAGCCCGCGTCGGAGTAGCCGAGCAGTTCGGCCTGCCGTGATCTGGTGAGCGGACCGGCCGACGTCGCCTCGTTGAGCCGCGCCGTCCGCGCCCGATCCAGTTCGTGCCGCCACGTGGTGCCCGCCTCCATCAAACGGCGCTGCAGCGTGCGCGGACTGGTGGCCAGCCGGTGCGCCACCTGATCGAGCGAGACATCGCCGGTTTCCAGCGCGTCGGCCAGCGCGGCCGCGACCCGGGCCGGCCAGGCGGAGGCCAGCGGCGGCGGTGGCGGCAAGGCCTCGGCGAGTGGCTGCAGCACCGCGGCGAGCACCGGATCGCTGGTGGTCAGCGGCAGGTCCATATCGCTGGCGCGAAAGACCATCGCGTCGAACGGTGCGTCGAATTCGATGGCGGCGGTGCCGAACACCTCGACGAACGTCGCCACCTTGACCGGCGCCGATTGGCGCAGCGAAATCCGTAGCGGGATCACCGGCTCGCGGACCACTCGCCTCGCCCGGCTCAGCACGGCGGCCAGGCCCCACAGCTGAGTGAGGTCGCGGCCACGGCCCTCGCCTTTGATCATGTCGAGGTAGAGCGTCACCTCGCCGTCGTGCTCGGCGACCAGGTCGAAGCGGTGGTTGGTGGTGACCGCGGTGACATACGGCCCGCAGGTCGCCAGACCCGCGCCGAGGGTGGGCGCGGTGGAGAACAGATAGTCGTACAGGCCGAGCGTGGGCAGTTGGTAGCGCTTGGCCACGTTCAGCGCGACGTCCGGATCGCCGAGCCCGTGCTCACCGATCTCCCACAGCCGGGAGAAGGTGTGGCTCGGCAGGTGCACCTGGTCGTCGGCCAGCGTCCACTCGGGCAGCCCGGTCTCGCGGATCAGTCGATCGCGATCGAGACCGGCCGCGCTGAGCTGAGAGATGACGAACCGGTGCAGCAAAACCTGATCGGTACCCATCGCGTCCTCCCGCGCCTCCGGCGAACTGCGTGTGCGGAAACGCTATCTCCGGCGTGTTGATTCGTCATGGGGTTCTTGTCACGGATCGGTTAACCGCAGGCGCCGACCCATTCGGACAACCCGTCGGCGAACAGCTGTCTTTTCCAGATCGGCACCTCGTGCTTGATCCGGTCCACCAGGGCCGCGCAGGTGGTGAAGGCCTCGGCGCGATGTGCGGCGGCGACCGCGACGACGATCGCGTCGTCACCCACGGTCAACGCGCCGATCCGGTGCACGGCGGCGACCGGCAGGCCCGCAGATTCGGCCAGCTCGGCACAGACCTTGTGCAAGAAGCGCTCGGCCTCGGGATGCGCCGAGTACTCCAGCGCGGAAACGGCCTGTCCGCCGTCGTGGTCGCGGACCTTGCCGGTGAACACGACGACGGCGCCGTAGTGCGGCCCGGTCACCGCGGCCTCGACCGCGGCGGCGTCGAGCGGCCGGTCGCTGATCCGGGCCAGCCGGACGGTGGGTTCAGTTGTTGTCATGGCTTCCGCCTCCGGCTACTTGCGCGAGCAGATGATCGAGCAGCGGTTCGAGCACCGCGATGCCGTCCTTGACGCCGCCGGGAGAGCCCGGCAGGTTCACGACCACTGACCGTCCGGCCAGCCCGGCCACGCCGCGGCTCAGCGCTGCTAGGGGGAACTTCGCGGTGCCGCGCTGCCGGATCGCCTCGGCGACGCCCGGCAGCTCGCGGGTCAGCACGGCGAGGGTGGCCTCCGGGGTGGCATCGGTGGGCGAGGCACCGGTGCCGCCGGTGCTGATCACCAGCGACGGCTCGAAGCGCAGCGCGTCGGCCAGTCCGACGGCGATGTCGGCGTCCGCGTAGACCAGCGGTCCGTGGACCGAAAAGCCGAGTCCGGCAAGCCATTCCGTGAGGACCGGCCCGGTGGTGTCTTCCCGGGTGCCCGCCGCGACACCGGTCGAGGCGACCAGGACAACCGCGGAACGAGCGTCCGAAACGGGTTCCGGCGACGCGGTGCTCGTTGCGGATGCCTCGCTCGGGACGGATTCCGTTGCAGCGCTGACCTGATGATGATCAGCGGACTCGGGACGCACCCAATGTCCATGCTTGCCACCCTCTTTGGTGAGCAGCCGCACTCCGTTCAGCGTCGCCGCCGGATCGACCGCCTTCACCATGTCGTGCAGCGTCAGCCCGGCGACCGCGACCGCGGTCAGCGCTTCCATCTCGACACCGGTGGGCCCCTTGGTCTTTGCCGTGGCCTCGATGGTGATGGCGGACTCGGTGAAGCCGAATTCGACCTTCACCGAGGACAGGGCGAGCTGATGGCAGAGCGGGATCAGCTCCGAGGTCTTCTTCGCCCCGGCGATGCCCGCGATCCGCGCGGTGGACAGCACGTCGGCCTTGGGCATGTCGTCGGCCCGCACCAGCGCGATCACCTCGGCGGTGGTCAGCAGCTCGCCGCAGGCCACCGCGATCCGGGTGGTGTCGGACTTGGCGCTGACATCGACCATGCGGGCGCGGCCCTCGCCGTCCACATGCGACAACTCACTCATCGAAAACTCCTGGGACAGGGCGGATCACAGCGACCACACGCGTACGACGGCCCCCGCGGGCAGCGAGGTGACCTCGGCCGGAATATCGATCAGTACGTCCGCCCACGCCATGCTCGCGACGAGATGGGACCCGGGTCCGGAGACCACCTCCACCGCCTCTGGATGTCGGTGCAGCGCGGGCAGATCGCCGTGCTTCGCGCGAATCAGCTTGCCGCGCAAGAACTGCCGCTTGCCGTGCGGCGAGCGGGCCACCTCGTTGCGCAGCGGCAGCTCGTAGATGTCGACGTGCGGCAGCCCGGCGAGGCCGCGCAGGATCGGCCGGGCGAACACCTCGAACGACACCATGGTGCTGACCGGATTACCGGGAAAGCTGAGCACCGGCACGCCGTCGACCACGGTCAGGCCCTGCGGCCCGCCCGGCTGCATGGCGACCGAGCCGAACGTGCCGCCGAGCGGCTCGAGCACGTCCTTGACCACCTCGAAGTCGCCCTTGGACACCCCGCCGGAGGTGAAAACGACATCGGCGGATCCGGTCGCGTCAGCCAGCAGCGCGCGGAACTGGTCGGGATCGTCGGTGCTGTGCGCGACCGAGACGACAGTGACCCCGTTCGCGGTGAGCGCGGCGGCCAGCGCGATGCCGTTGGAGTTGTAGATCTGCCCCGGCGCCAACGTGCTGCCGGCGGGCACGAGCTCGTCGCCGGTCGTGATGACCGCCGCCCGGACCGTGCGGAACACCGGCACGGTCGGCAAACCGACCGCCGCGAGCGCCGCGATATGCCGGGGATCGAGCGTGGTGCGCGCGTGCACGAGCAGGTCACCGGCCCGCACGTCGGTGCCCGCCTCGCGCACGAATTCGCCTGCGCTGCGGCCGCGTTCGATGGTGATGGTGCCGTTGTCGGCGCGCACGTCCTCCACCGGAACCACGCAGTCCGCGCCGGGCGGGATCGGCGCGCCGGTCATCACCTTGATCGCGGCGCCGGGCGGCAGCGGCGTCTGCCCGGCATTGCCCGCCGCGACGACACCGGCCACCCGCAGCGTGACCGGCGCGACCACCACGGACGCGGCGCGCACCGCGTAGCCGTCCATCGCCGAGTTGCGGAACACCGGCAGGTCGACCGGGGAACGGAGGTCCTCGGCTAGTTGCCTGCCGAGTGCCGCCGGTACCGAGACGTCTTCGATCGAGCGCGCGGCCAATGGCCGCAACAGCTGTTCGATGCTGTCCCGGTAGTCGTCGACGGGCCGGGCCGAGACGCTGGCGGGCCGAGGGTTCATGTGAGCCAGCCTAACGTCCGCCGATCGAGGTCAATCGGCCGTCTGGCTTGTGTGAACCTCACAATCTCGTGGGGCGCGCGGTGCGCGATTCCGTACCTTCTGCGACTGACCAACGGCGGGCAGAGGTCATAATGGACAGGTGACTCTGGTCGAGATGGGGATTCCTGCCGTGCGTTCCGGGCGTCCCTCGCTCGACGGGCGGCCCGATACGCCGTTTCTGCTCGACCGATTCGGGCGAGTGGCCCGCGATTTGCGCGTCTCCATCACCGAGAAGTGTTCGTTGCGCTGCACGTATTGCATGCCCGAGGAGGGGCTGCCCGCGATACCGCACCACGAACTGCTCACCGTCGAGGAGATCGTGCGCCTGGTGACGCTGGCGGTGCGCGAACTCGGTGTGCAGGAGGTCCGGTTCACCGGCGGCGAGCCGTTGATGCGCCGCGACCTGGAAAAGATCATCGCGGGCTGCCACGAACAGGTGCCGGACACGCCCCTGGCCATGACGACCAACGGCGTCGGACTCGAGCACCGCGCGCACGCGCTCGCCGCGGCCGGACTGAGCCGGGTGAACGTCTCGCTGGACACCGTCGACCGCGCCGGATACGCCAAGCTGACCCGGCGCGACCGGCTCGACTCGGCGCTGGCTGGCATTCGCGCCGCCCGCGACGCCGGGCTCGCCCCGGTCAAGGTGAACGCCGTCCTCATGCGCGAAACCCTCTCCGGCGCAGCGGATCTGCTCCAGTGGTGCCTGGACGAATCGTGCTCGCTGCGGTTCATCGAGGAGATGCCGCTCGACGCCGACCACGAATGGGCCCGCGCCAACATGGTCACCGCCGCCGAACTGCTCGGCGTGCTCGGCGCCCGCTTCGACCTCACCCCGGCGGGCCGCGACGATCCCTCGGCCCCCGCCGAGAAATGGCTGGTCGACGGCGGTCCCGCCACCGTCGGCATCATCGCCTCGGTCACCCGCAAGTTCTGCGACACCTGCGACCGCACCCGGCTCACCGCCGACGGCATGCTGCGCTCCTGCCTGTTCAGCGACCAGGAGTACGACCTGCGGCAGGTACTGCGCTCCGGCGCCGACGACGCCGAACTGGCCACGCTGTGGCGCGGCGCGATGTGGAACAAGTGGGCCGGTCACGGCATCGACATCGAGGGCTTCGTGCCGCCGGAACGCACGATGGGAGCCATCGGTGGTTGAGATCCGCTACTTCGCCGCCATCGCCGACGCCGTCGGCAAGGACCGCGAGACCCTCGACCTGCCGATCGGCGCCACCGTCGCCGATCTGCGTTCGACGTTGTCCGCGTCGTATGGCCCGAATCTGGACAAGATGCTGTCGGTGTGTGCCTACCTCGTCGGCGATGAACTCACCCGTGACCCGCACACTGCGCTGACGCCGCGGGTGGACGTGCTGCCGCCGTTCGCGGGCGGCTGAGCCGTCCCTCGGGCGCATTACAGTTTGCGGTTGCGTGCTCGGTCGGCACCAGCGGGTTAGCATCGGCGCGCCAACGCCTTTCGCCGCTCGAGGAGGCCGACCGGACATGTCACAGCCGTCGCAGTTCCCACGCCATCCCGCGATTCTGAAGCAGCAGGAGATCCGGGCGGCCAGCCTGCAACTCCGGCTCGCCGACGCCATCACCAAGTTCGCCGGATCCATGCAGTTCGTCTACATCCACGCCGTGCTGTTCGTCGTGTGGATGGTGTGGGGCGAGTCGAACCCCTGGCCGACCCTGACCCTGATCGTCTCGCTGGAGGCGATCTTCCTGTCCACGTTCGTGATGATCGGCCAGAACCGCCAGGCCCAGTTCCAGCAGATCAAGGCCGACCACGACTTCACCCAGCAGGAGCTCGAGCTCAAGACCAACACCGAGCTGACCAGGGCGATCCACGCGATGACCACCGAACTGCTGCGTCGGGATCACGCGAAACCGGAGTAGAAATAGTTTGGCGGCGGTGTGTATATGGCCGTGTGTTGTTCGTCGTCTGGGTAGGGAAGGGTGACGGACTCTTCCATTCGAGGAAGGTTGGCGACCATGCACTACTTGGCGACGATTGTGGGAGATGGGCAGGGCGCCCAGCCGGGGAGTCCGGAGTTCGCCGCAGGGGTGGCGAAGTACGCGGCCTTCCAGGAGGCGGCGGGCGCGGCGATCGCGGGTGGTGCGGCGTTGTTCCCGTCGGCCACCGCGGTCAACGTCCGGCACAGCGGTGATCGGGCGCTGATCACCGATGGGCCGTTCACCGAGCAGGCCGAGGTGGTCACCGGGTTCTACGTGTTCGACGCGAAGGATCTGGATGAGGCCATCCAACTCGCCCGGCAGATCCCGGCGGCCGCGCGCGGTGCGGTCGAGGTGCGTCCGATGGTGATGTGGGCGCCGCACGACACACCCGCTGCGGACTGGTGGGTCGCGCTGCTGTGGGAGTCGCAGGCGGACGTGATCGCGCCGGGTACCGCGGAGTGGGACGCGATGATCGCCCGACACGGGCAGTTCGCCGAGAAGGTCGGCGACGCGATCCGGGGTGGCGGGGCGCTGCAGCCACCGGCGACGGCGACCACCGTACGGGTGCGCGACGAGAAATTGCTGCTCACCGATGGGCCGTTCACCGAGGGCGCGGAGGTGGTCGACGGTTTGTACGTCTTCACCGCGGCCGGTCCGGCGGAAGCGGCGGACATCGCGGCGCTGATCCCGCGGGGCCCGCAGGGGCGCTCGGAGGTTCGCCGCATCGTCGACGTCGGCTTCTGACGATGGTGGGCCCGGCCGTCTCGATCGACGGTATCTACCGCGCCGAGTTCGGCCGGGCCCTGGCTACCGTCGCCCGGCTGGTCGGCGACATCGGGCTGGCCGAAGACGCGGTGCAGGAGGCGTTCACCGACGCGTTGCGCAGCTGGCCGGACCGCGGTGTGCCTGCCAATCCGGGTGCCTGGATCACCACCGCGGCCCGCAATCGCGCATTGGACCGACTGCGGCGCGAGTCGGCCCGAAATGGCAAGGAGCAGGACGCCTTCCTGCTGACCGCGCCGAGCGAGGAGGCCGACATGTCGGCGGTATCGGACGACCAGCTGCGCATGATCTTCACCTGCTGCCATCCGGCATTGTCGCAGGAGTCTCAGGTGGCGCTGACGCTGCGGCTGGTGTGCGGGTTGCGGACTTCGGAGATCGCCAGGGCTTTTCTGCAGCCGGAACATACGGTGGCGCAACGACTTACCCGTGCGAAGGCGAAGATCCGGCAGGCGGGGATTCCGCTGCGGGTGCCGCCCGCGCCGCTGTTGCCGGAGCGCATGCCCGCAGTGCTGGCGTGCGTCTATCTGGTCTTCACCGAAGGGTATTTCGCTACCGCTGGGCCGACTGCGGTTCGGGATGAGTTGTGCGACGAGGCAATTCGGCTCGGCAAGTTGTTGTGCGGTCTGTTGCCGGATGATTCGGAGGCGCGGGCGCTGCTCGCGCTGATACTGCTCAACGACAGCCGGCGCGCCCAACGGCGCAGTGCGGAAGGGGAATTGGTGCCGATCGAGGACCAGGATCGCACCGCGTGGAATCGGCCGCAGATCGAAGCCGGGCTGCGCTGTCTGATCTCCGCCGCCGCGGACGGTACCGGTCCTTACCTCGCCCAGGCCCGCATCGCCGGTGCGCACGCTATCGCCGCCGGCTGGGAGCAAACGGACTGGGCGGCAATAGTTTCCGCCTACGACGAGTTATTCGAGTACTCCGACTCGCCCATGGTCGCGGTGAACCGCGCGATCGCCGTCGGCTTCCTGCGCGGCTTCGACGCCGGTCTTGCCGCGCTCGACGAGGTAGCCGACCATCCACGGCTGGCCGCCTCGCACCTAGTCCCCGCTACTCGGGCCGACCTGCTCCGCCGCGCGGGCCGCTACGTGGAGTCCGCGACGAATTACCGCACCGCACTGGAACGCACACCGAACGAACAGGTGCACCGCTTCCTGTCCCGGCGCCTCGCCGAGGTGGAGCGCGCGGTATCCCCGCGCCCCCTGTGACGCGGTAGGCGGTGTGTCGCGCGGCAAGTCGCTGGGCGGGAGATCGAGGTGGGAACTGCTGTGCAGCAGAGTATTCCAAGACTGTAGACACATGCGTATTGGTGCATATATGGTGATCGCAAGTCGAGGAAGGGGAGTGCCATGGTGGCAGTCGCACTGGTGTTGTATCTCGTGTTCGCCGCGGCCGCGTTCGGCTGGCGAACCTGGTGGCAATGGCACCGCACCGGATCAACCGGCTTTCACGGCATCGCCGGTCGCCCGGGTTCGCTCGAATGGCTTGCCGGAGTCGGGCTAGTCGTTGTGCTCGTCCTGAGTCTTGCCGCGCCGATCCTCCAACTGGCTGACGTAGTTGCGCCGATTCCCTTGTTGGACAAGCCAATTGTGCAGTGGATCGGTCTCGCCGTCGCGCTCGCCGGTGTCGCGGGCACCCTCTACGCCCAGCACGCGATGGGTGAATCCTGGCGGATCGGCGTCGACGCCACCGAACGCACGACCTTGGTGCGATCCGGCGTGTTCGGCATGGTGCGCAACCCGATCTACACCGGCATGTTCACCTTCGCCGCTGGCGTCACGCTCATGGCGCCTAATCCTGTTGCGGTAGTGGGCTTTCTGCTACTCATCGGCGTGATCGAGCTACAGGTGCGCGTGGTCGAGGAGCCGTATCTGTGCGATGTGCACGGCGATCGCTACCGCTCCTACACCGCCGAGGTCGGGCGGTTCGTCCCGGCCGTCGGCAGGCGATCGCGCGCGCCGCACGTGGGGTGAGATCGGCGGGTGTGCGGGCGGATTGCCCACCGGCTCAACCCATTTCCCCACTACAACTGGGGTTTCATCAGGCTGACACCCCGGCTTAATCTCCGATCCATCGGGATTCATCCGTCCCTTTGGAGGAGCTGACTATGCCCCGAATCTTCCGCAGTGCCACCGCCGGTCGCGTCATCGCCACCGCCGCCGCGCTGCCAGTAGCGTTATCCCTCGCTATCGCGGGGTCGGCGTACGCCGACCCCAGTCCGCCGCCCGGGCGACTGGCCGACTCGATCAAGGCGCCCGCCGTCAAGCAACATCTGGAGAAGTTCCAGTCGATCGCCAATGCCAACGGCCGCACCAGGGCCGCGGGCACCGCGGGCTACGACGCCTCCCGCGACTACGTGGCAGGCGAACTCCGCCGCGCGGGTTACCAGGTGACGTTGCAGCCGTTCACCTTCCAGTCCTTCCGGGAACGGACCACGCCGGTGCTGGAGCAGGTCTCGTCCGCCCGCACGGCCTACAAGCCGACCGCACCGGACCGCAACCAGCTCGGTGACTTCGCCACCCTGACCTATTCGGGCTCGGGCGAAACGAAGGCGACCGTCCAGGGCGTCGATCTCGCCTTGTCGCCCGGTTCGACGGCGAACGCCTCGACCTCCGGCTGCGACACCGCGGACTTCGCCAACTTCACCCGCGGCAATATCGCCCTGCTGCAGCGCGGCACCTGCACATCCGCCGACAAGGCCCGGAACGCCCAGGCCGCAGGGGCTTCCGGCGTCATCATCTTCAACGAGGGCCAGCCCGGCCGCACCGACACCTTCGCCGAGCCGCTCGACGAGACCGGCATCACCGTGCCGGTGGTCGCCACCAGCTACGCCGTCGGCAAGGACCTGGCCAAGGCGAACACGGTCGTCCGGCTCAAGACCGACACTGAGGCCCTCCCCGCCACCACGCACAACATCCTGGCGGAGTCCCCGCAGGGCAACCCGGACAAGGTAGTCATGGCCGGGGCGCACCTCGACTCGGTGCGTGCCGGAGCGGGCATCAACGACAACGGTTCCGGCAGTGCGGGTCTGCTCGAGGTCGCCCTCCAAATGGCCACGACCACACCGAAGAACAAGGTCCGCTTCGCCTGGTGGGGCGCCGAGGAACTCGGCCTGGTCGGCTCCAAGTACTACGTGGCGAACCTGTCCGCGGCCAACCGCGCCAAGCTCGAGCTCTATCTCAACTTCGACATGATCGGCTCGCCGAACTACGCCTACAAGATCTACAGCGGCAGCCAGGGCCCGGCCGGTTCCGCCCAGATCGAGCAGAACTTCGCCCGCTACTTCGATTCTAAGGGCCTGCGGCACAACGGCGCTGCGCTCGACGGCCGCTCGGACTACGGCGCGTTCATGCGTGCGGGCATCGCGGTCGGCGGCTTGTTCACCGGCGCCGAGGGCATCAAGACCCAGCAGGAGCAGCAGATGTTCGGCGGCCAGGCGGGCCGCGCCTACGACTCCTGCTACCACCGGTCCTGCGACACGACCACCAACATCAGTGACAAGGCGCTGACCGACAACACCGGCGCGATCGCCGACGCGATGCAGAACTACGCCGCCAGCGCCGACCCGCCCGGCACCGCGACAAGCTAGTCGCGCCACCAGGTGTCGAGCGGAGTCACCGGAACCGCGCGCTTGTGCCTGGTGTTCAGATAGATCGACTCGATTCGCTCGGCGACCTCGGGGGTGACGTCCTTGCCCTCGAGGTAGTCGTCGATTTCGCGGTAGGTCAGGCCGAGCGCTTCCTCGTCGGGCAGCGACGGCCGATCGTCCTCCAGGTCGGCCGTGGGAACCTTCGACCAGATACTGGCCGGCGCGCCCAACTCCTGCAGCAGCGACGCACCCTGATGCTTGGTGAGCCCGGTCAGCGGGGTCAGGTCGACGCCGCCGTCGCCGTACTTGGTGAAGAAGCCGGTGACCGCCTCCGCCGCGTGGTCGGTGCCGACCACGAGCATGTTCTCCTGACCGGCCAGCGCATACTGGATCACCATCCGCTCGCGCGCCTTGATATTGCCGCGCACGAAATCCCGGAGCTTATCGATCTTCAGCGCGGAGGCCACCTCGCCCGCGGTCGCGTTCGCGCTCGGGCGGACATTCACCGACACCGACCTGTCCGGCTGGATGAACCGAAGCGCGGTGCGCGCGTCGACCTCGTCGGCCTGCACCCCGTAGGGCAGCCGCACCGCGAGGAACGTCACCTCCGCACCGTCGGCCCGCAACTCCTCCGCGGCCAACTGGCACAGCCGACCCGCCAGCGCGCTGTCCTGCCCGCCGCTGATGCCGAGCACGAAACCCTTTGCGGGAGTGGCCTTCAGATAATCCTTGAGGAAATCGACCCGCCGCCGTACCTCGGTCTTCGGTTCGATGGTCGGCTGGACGCCCAATTCCGTGATGATCTGTTCGCGCAGGTTCCGCATGGCAGCCCACTTTACTGACTGTTCACCGCGAAACAACGTGGCGAACCAAGGCGTCCCAGTTGTCGCCGATCTGATCGCGGGTATATCCCTGCGCGCGCATCTGATGCATGATCAGCGCGGCGCTGAGCGCACCGAGCAGGCTGTCGGCGACCAACGGGATCTCGCCGGGCACCCCGGCCTGGCGCAGCAGCATCGACACGTGCGCCTTGAGCAACAGGTAGGGCGCACCCGAGTATCGATCGCGCGCCTCGCCCACCTCCGCGGCGCGATACAACTCGCCTTCCACATCGATATCGAGCAGCCGCGCGCGCCCGAACGCGACGAGCCGCTCCACCGGTGCCGCGCCGGGTCCCAGCGGCGGCGGCCCGAACATGAACGCCTCCTGCGCCTTGCGCTCGGAATGATCGAGCAGCGCGAGCAGCAGCCCGGACCGGCTGCCGAACCGCCGGAAGACGGTGCCCTTGCCGACCCCGGCCCGCTTGGCCAGCGCGTCCATGGTGAGGCCGTCGACGCCCTGCTCGCGCACCAGCTGTTGCGCGGCGTCCAGCAGCAGCTGCCGGTTGCGTGCCGCGTCGGCGCGTTCGGTCGGTCCGGCCGCGCCGGGTGGCGGCGCGCCGATCCCGAGCAGCGGACGTGCCCCGGGCATGGGGAGATCCGATGTGGGGTAGCTCACAGCAGCCACGCAATCTCCGCGGGAAGTAATCGGACCACGGTCCGGTTAGTCATCAGTGAAAGTTCGGACACCACATACTCAGTACACCAGGAGTTGTCATGGGCCAGACCCGCATCCTCGCTCTCGTCGGCAGCCTCCGCGCCGCGTCCATCAACCGGCAGCTTGCCGAGACCGCAGCACAGACGGCCCCCGCGGGCGTCGAGATCACCATCTATGAAGGCCTCGCCGACATTCCCTTCTACAACGAAGACCTCGATGTCGAGGGTGCCGTACCCGCCGCCGCGCAGGCGCTGCGCGACGCGGTCGCCGCCGCCGACGGCCTGCTCGTGGTGACCCCCGAATACAACGGCACGCTGCCCGGCGTGTTGAAGAACGCCATCGACTGGGCCTCCCGTCCGTACGGCGCCGGTGCCATCAAGGCCAAGCCGACCGCCGTGGTCAGCGCGTCGATCAGCCCGAACGCCGCGCAGTGGGCGCATGGCGACACGGTCAAGTCGCTCGGCGTGGCGGGTGCCAGCGTCGTGGAGTCCGCGCATCTGCACTTCGCCACGATCGGTGAGCGGTTCGGCGCGACGCATCCGCGCGAGGATGCCGAGGCGCTCACCAAGCTGGCCGCCACCGTGCACGAACTGGTGCAGGCCACTCTGGGCGAATTCGCCGCCGTGTAAGCTTCGCGTCCGGTCTTCTCGAGGGTCATCTCCGCGCGGCGGAGGTGGCCCTCTTTGTCTGATCCGAGGGTTTGCTGGAAATCAGCTACGGTACGAAATTGTGATCTGCGCCACGGTCGTGTCGGGTTGCGAATCGAGCGTCCAGGTACTTACCGCCTTCGAATTTCATCAATGTGACTCGCAACATGTCGTGTTGGATGAATCTGTCGGCCACTAGGTGTAGTGTCTTCGGTACTGGAAGACGGCATGACACCCCGCTCTGCGAGCATCAGCCCGAAGGGGTTGAGCAGGGGATTTACAGCCAGATCCAGGAGTTTGCGCAGCAAGGCCGATCGTGCACTGCATACGGATCACAGGCTGTGGATCAGGCACAAGGAGAAGAGGGAATCCAATGACCGTCACCGTGTACACCAAGCCCGCTTGCGTCCAGTGCAATGCCACCTACAAGGCCCTCGACAAGGCCGGGGTGGACTACGAGGTGATCGACATCTCCGAGAACGACGAGGCACGTGACTACGTCATGGCGCTCGGCTACCTGCAGGCTCCGGTCGTGGTGGCCGGTGAGGACCACTGGTCCGGCTTCCGTCCCGATCGCATCAAGTCGCTCGCCACCGTGGCGGCCTGACCGCTTCCACTTTCGTTCCTCCGGGAGGAGAGGGTGACCGTGTCCGATCAGGCCGCGCTCGTCTACTTCTCCAGCGCCTCGGAGAACACGCACCGTTTCGTCGAGAAGCTGGGTCTCCCGGCAACTCGCATTCCACTGCACACCGCCGATTCGCTGCGCGTCGACGAACCCTTCGTGCTGATCGTCCCCACCTACGGGGGCGGTCGGCACGTCCTGGGTGGGAACAGATCCGACAAGGATTTCGTGCCGCGGCAAGTCGCCAAGTTCCTCAACGATCCGCACAACCGCGCGCTGCTGCGCGGGGTGGTCGCGGCGGGAAACACGAACTTCGGCGATACCTACTGCTATGCGGGAGACGTGATCTCGCGTAAATGCGGGGTGCCGTACCTGTATCGCTTCGAACTCATGGGAACCGCTGAGGACGTCGAGCGCGTCCGAGAGGGATTGGGATTGTTTTGGCAACAACAACGACAGCACCGGCCGGAAAAACGGCTCGCTTAGAGCAGTCATCGGGCCGCGGTGCGGAGGCCGGCGAGGTCATGGACTACCACGCCCTCAACGCGATGCTGAACCTGTACGGCCCGAACGGCGAGATCCAGTTCGACAAGGACCGCGAGGCCGCGCACCAGTACTTCCTGCAGCACGTCAACCAGAACACCGTCTTCTTCCACAACCTGGACGAGAAGCTGGACTACCTGGTCGACGAGAAGTACTACGAGCCGGAGGTACTCGAGCAGTACAGCCGCGGGTTCATCAAGCAGCTGTTCCAGCAGGCCTACGCCAAGAAGTTCCGGTTCCCCACCTTCCTCGGCGCGTTCAAGTACTACACCTCGTACACGCTGAAGACCTTCGACGGCAAGCGCTACCTGGAGCGGTTCGAGGACCGGGTCTGCATGGTCGCGCTCACCCTCGCCGCCGGTGACGAGGTGCTCGCGGGCAAGCTGGTCGACGAGATCATCGACGGCCGCTTCCAGCCGGCCACCCCGACCTTCCTCAACTCGGGCAAGAAGCAGCGCGGCGAGCCGGTGTCCTGCTTCCTGCTGCGCATCGAGGACAACATGGAGTCCATCGGGCGCTCCATCAACTCCGCGCTGCAGCTGTCCAAGCGTGGCGGCGGGGTCGCGCTGCTGCTCAGCAACATTCGCGAGCACGGCGCGCCGATCAAGCAGATCGAGAACCAGAGCTCGGGCGTCATCCCGATCATGAAGCTGCTGGAGGACTCGTTCTCCTACGCCAACCAGCTCGGCGCGCGTCAGGGCGCGGGCGCGGTGTATCTGCACGCGCACCACCCGGACATCTACCGGTTCCTGGACACCAAGCGGGAGAACGCGGACGAGAAGATCCGCATCAAGACCCTCTCGCTCGGCGTGGTGATCCCCGACATCACCTTCGAGCTGGCGAAGAAGAACGAGGACATGTACCTGTTCTCGCCGTACGACGTGGAACGCATCTACGGCAAGCCGTTCGCCGACATCGACGTCACCGAGAAGTACTACGAGATGGTCGACGACAAGCGGATCCGCAAGTCGAAGATCAAGGCGCGCGAGTTCTTCCAGACCATCGCCGAGCTGCAGTTCGAATCCGGTTACCCGTACATCATGTTCGAGGACACGGTGAACCGGGCCAACCCGATCGCGGGCAAGATCACCCACTCGAACCTGTGCTCGGAGATCCTGCAGGTCTCGACGCCGTCGATCTTCAACGACGACCTGTCCTACGCCAAGGTCGGCAAGGACATCTCCTGCAACCTCGGGTCGCTCAACATCGCCAAGGCGATGGACTCACCCGACTTCGCGCAGACCATCGAGACGTCCATCCGGGCGCTCACCGCGGTGTCCGATCAGACGCACATCTACTCGGTGCCGTCGATCGAGCAGGGCAACAACGAGTCGCACGCGATCGGCCTCGGCCAGATGAACCTGCACGGGTACCTGGCCCGCGAGCGGGTGCATTACGGGTCCGAAGAGGGCATCGACTTCACCAACATCTACTTCTACACCGTGGTCTACCACGCGATTCGGGCATCGAACCTGATCGCGAAGGAGCGCGGCAGCTACTTCGGTGGCTTCCCCGAGTCCAAGTACGCCAGCGGTGAGTACTTCGACAAGTACACCGAGCAGGTGTGGGAGCCGAAAACCGAACGGGTTGCTCAGCTTTTCGCCGACGCCGAGGTGCGGATCCCGACGCAGGACGACTGGCGTGAGCTCAAGGCCTCGGTCATGGAGCACGGCATCTACAACCAGAACCTGCAGGCCGTCCCGCCGACCGGCTCGATCTCCTACATCAACCACTCCACCAGCTCCATCCACCCGGTGGCGTCGAAGATCGAGATCCGCAAGGAAGGCAAGATCGGCCGCGTCTACTACCCGGCCCCCTACCTCGACAACGACAACCTCGAGTACTACGACGACGCCTACGAAATCGGCTACGAAAAGATCATCGACACCTACGCGGCCGCCACCCAGCACGTAGATCAGGGCCTGTCGCTGACGCTGTTCTTCAAGGACACCGCCTCCACCCGCGACCTCAACCGCGCCCAGATCTACGCCTGGCGCAAGGGCATCAAAACCCTCTACTACATCCGCCTGCGCCAAATGGCGCTGGAAGGAACCGAAGTCGAGGGCTGCGTCTCCTGCATGCTGTAGTCGCCACCTAGGGCCGACCGACGCCGCGCACGAATTGTCCTGCCGCGCACGTAATTGCCAGCAATTTCGTGCGCGCCGGACCACAACGTGCGCGGCGTCGTTCCACACCGGGGATCAGGCGCGGAGGCAGGCCTTGAGGTCTTGAGGTCTTGAGGTCTTGACGAGCTTTTGCTCGGGCCTGTTGGCGCTGCGCGAGCTGATGCCTGGCGCCGTTCCTGGAGCTCTCCAGGTTATTCGAGGCGTCTAAGGAGTTACCGTAAAGCTGCGATGGGCTCTTGTGCAGCTCGTCCAGCTCCTTCTTTTCGGCCTCGGACAGGGGCTCGAACGGCGAGTCGGACCTGCTGTTGAGGCCTTCGTACCGATCGATCTTCTTCCAGGCGTCGTCGACAGCTTTCTGCGCTTGCTGGACTTCGGGGACGGTGTCGATGTTGTAGTCGGAGACAGCGTCCTCGGCATCCATCATCGCCAAGGTCTCCGCGGCACAGGGGCTTTCAGCGGCCGATGACGGAGCGGCACAGGCCGTATCGATCGCGGTACAGGACAACGCGGCGATCAGGGTTGTCGCGACAAGTAGGCCTGTCCGACGAGTGATGGTGCGGTGGTTCACAATTGGCCTCCTCGGCGGAGAGGATGCCGTGACCGGCACGGTACGCGCACGATCGGTACACGATCCTCCTCCATGGCAGTGGTCCCTTACGGTCGTTCGGTACGACCATCTATTCGGACCCGCGTCCAGCTTGGATCGGTCATCTCGTTGAACTAGTGATCCATGCCACTGTGACCGTTCGGTAAGCGGTCAGCGACTGTGCATCCGACCCGAGACCGTCGTACATTCGACCAATCCCGAAGATGGGCAGCCGATTTCGGACGTCACCAGCCCAGTGCGCGCACACACCGAGTTCCGGACGTCGTGCTGGAAGTGTTGTCCGTCGGTTACCTTCTCCCGTCGGCACCCGTCATATAGCCGACGACCGAATATGTCCGGGGTCGTCTGAGCGACAATGGGAGTGGAGAACAACGGTGCTGACGAACATCATGTACACGACGATCTATGTGACCGATCAAGACCGGGCGCTGACGTTCTATACGGAAGCGCTCGGGATGGAGAAGCGGATCGACGCCCAGGGGCCTGGTGGGCGGTTCCTCACCGTCGGTGTTCCCGGTAGTCCGGTCGGGATCATTCTGTGGTCGCATGCGGCGTCTGCGCGGCAGCCGGTTGCCGCGGCCGCGGATGAGGTTCCCGGGCCGGTCGTCCTCGAATTCGATGACCTGAGGAGGGATTTCGAGGTGCTCCGGCAGCGCGGCGTGACCTTCACGCAGCCCGAGCCACAGGACTATCCGTTCGGCGTCCGCATCGACGCGCTGGATCCGGACGGTAACCGGATCGCGCTCCGTCAACAGCGCCGTACCGATGGCTGACCGTCCGGATCTGGTGGCCACGGCGTTCGAGGCTCAGCGCGATCGGCTGCGCGCGGTCGCTTATCGCGTGCTCGGCTCGCATGCCGACGCCGAGGATGTGGTGCAGGAAGCGTGGCTGCGGCTCGCGCGGCAGGACGCGGCGGCGATCGATAATCTGGCGGGTTGGCTGACTACAGTGGTCGGCCGGATCAGCCTGGATGTGTTGCGGTCTCGGCATACTCATCCCGAGGCGTCCTACGGCGACAGGTTGCCGGAGCTCGTGGTGACGGCCGATGACGCGCCCGAGCCGGCCGAGCACGTCGCGCTCGCCGACTCGGTCGGCCTCGCGCTCCTCGTCGTGCTCGACTCGCTGAGTCCAAGCGAGCGGCTGGCCTTCGTCCTGCACGACATGTTCGCGGTGCCGTTCCACGAGATCGGCCAGATCCTCGGCAAGTCCGCCGACGCCACCAAGATGATCGCCAGCCGCGCCCGCAGGAAGGTGCGGTCGACCGCACCGCCGACCGCCGCCGGACGCGAGCAGCGCGCGGTGGTCGAAGCCTTCCGCGCGGCGGCGTTCGGCGGCGATTTCGCGGCGCTACTGCGGGTGCTCGACCCGGAGGTGCGACTGACGGTCGCCACGCCGGGCGGGGTGATCGTCACCCTGGGTGCCACCGAGGTCGCGGCCGGCGCGCAACTGTTCGCGGGCGCGGTCGCACAGCAGCGGGCGGTGCTCGTCAACGGCCTGCCCGGATACGTCTCCTGGCGAACAGACGGTTCCCTGCTCTCCGTCATCTCGTTCACCGTCACCGACAATCGAATCACTGCCATCGCGATCGTGTCCGACCCCGCCGAACTCGCATCGCTACACCTCCCGGACCCGCCCGAGTACCCCGTGTCCTGAGGTTCCGCAGTTGGCCGACGCGCACCAGTTCGGTGGCGCGGGCCTCACCAGCCTCCGTCGAAAAAGGCGGCGAGCGCCGGGCCGGGGTCCGCCGCGGTGCCCGTGTTCGCCACCGCGACAAGGAGAACCGCCACCGACGTCGCCGTGGCGAGAACGCCCGATGCCGCCGATACGCGCCTCGTCCGCCGGTCGGTCGACCCCGTTCTGGCGAACCTTCTCCAGAACATCACGCTCATGCCGACAAAGATGAGCGCGACGACCGCAGCGAGCACCGCCATTGCCAGGTGATATCGAGAAAAGTCGCTGATCATCACTTCGAGGGCGGGCGAGGTTCGGCCGCCCGCATTCCTGGAGTCGGCCAGTTGCTGCCGGATTTGTTCGAGCGCCGGGGCGAGCGCTCCGTCCGCGGTGCTGGCCGTCAGCATCGGTAGCAGCGAGGCGAACGGCGCTGCCGCACCTTGAATATTGGCCATTACCAACACCATTGAGCACAGCGCCAGTATCGTGGCAAGACCGCAGCCCGATGCGAGAGCGACCCGCTTGCTCACCCGTACTCCATCGGCGCGCAGGAAGGCCTGCCAGAGCAGAACGCCGAGCGCAACGAGCACGATCAGTAAGGCCGCCGCGGTCACGGCCTTGGCCACGTGATAGCGAAACCAGTAGTCCACTACCCGCGCCAAGCTCGGCGGGAAATCCCGATCACCGGCACCCCAGTACTCGACGAACGCCACGCGCAGCGCGTCGCGGAGCTCACCCTCATCGGCGAACCCGCCGCTCGACCCGCCCGCCGCGAGCAGGCGCGGGGCGAAAACGAAGGCGCCGGCGAGTGCCACAGCGAGGGCGACGAGCGCCGTGAGTATGCGGCCGGAGATGCCCGCGGAGCGTGCCACCCGGTCAGTCCATTCGCTCGATCTGCCGGATCTTGTTCATCGCGTCCAGGGCGGCGACCTTGTAGGACTCGGCCAGCGTCGGGTAGTTGAACACCGCGTCCACCAGATAGTCCACCGTGCCGCCGCAACCCATCACCGCCTGGCCGATGTGCACCAGTTCGGTTGCGCCGGTGCCGAATACGTGTACACCGAGCAGCGACCGGTTCTCGCATGAGACCAAAAGCTTGAGCACGCCGTAGGAGTCGCCGATGATCTGGCCCCTGGCCAGCTCGCGATACCGGGAAACGCCGACCTCGAACGGAATTCGCGCCGCGGTGAGCTCGTCCTCGGTCTTACCGATGAAGCTGATCTCCGGAATCGTGTAGATGCCGATCGGCTGCAACGACGACAGTGCCTGCACCGGTTCGCCGCACGCGTGGTGCGCGGCCAGCCGCCCCTGCTCCATCGAGGTCGCGGCCAGCGCGGGGAACCCGATCACGTCGCCGACCGCGTAGATGTGCGGCACCTCGGTCCGGAAGAACTCGTCCACCTCGATCCGGCCACGCTTGTCCGCGCTCAGCCCGGCCTTCTCCAGCCGCAGGCTCGCCGTCATGCCCTGCCTGCCCGCCGAATACATGACCACCTCGGCCGGAATCTTCTTGCCGCTCGCCATGATCGCGATGGCCCCGCGCGGATGCCGCTCGACCGCGGTAACCGTCTCCTGGAAGCGGAAGGTCACCGCGAGATCGCGCAGGTGATACTTGAGTGCCTCGACCACCTCGATATCGCAGAAGTCCAGCATCCGCTCCCGCGATTCCACCACGGTCACCTTGCACCCGAGCGCCGCGAACATCGACGCGTACTCGATGCCGATCACCCCCGCGCCGACCACGATCATCGACTGCGGCACCCGCTCCAACTCCAGAATGCCGTCGGAGTCGATCACGGTCTTGCCGTCGAAGTCCACCGTGTCCGGCCGGGCGGGCTGAGTGCCGGTGGCGATCACGATGTTCGCCGCGGTCACCTTCGCTTCCTGACCGGTGCCGTCGATCACCTCGACGGTGTGTTCGTCCACGAAGGCGCCGAGCCCGGGCAACAGGGCAACTCGGTTGCGGGACAACTGATTACGGACCACATCGACCTCACGGCCGATCACATGCTGCGCCCGCGAGAGCAGATCGGCGACGGTGATGTCGTCCTTGACCCGATAACTCTGCCCATACATCTCGCGCTGACTCAGCCCCGTCAGGTACAGCACCGCCTCGCGCAACGTCTTGGACGGAATGGTGCCGGTATTGATACACACCCCACCGACCATGTCCCGCCGCTCCACCACGGCCGCCCGTTTCCCGAGCTTCGCGGTGGCGATCGCCGCCTTCTGGCCGCCGGGCCCCGACCCGAGAACCAGCACGTCGTAGTCGTACATGCGCCAAGTCTGACAGTGGAATATGAAATCCACGGTCGCTTCGAGTAACCGATCGAGCGAACACGCGGGACCGCCGCCGGCTATGCCACCGCCCGCACCTCGGTCACGGCGTACTCGAGCGGTTCATGATCGGCGTAATTAGCGATGCCGACACCAACGAACCGACCAACGTGTTCGACAGTCATCCGCGCCCTCCCGCCAATCGACCGACCGAGAATAGTCCCGAGCACGCCGCGAAACCGGGAGATCACGAACACCGGCAGCTGTTAGCGGATTTCGGGCCATGCGACCGAGTCGGCCATCATCAACGTGACGGTACGCCCGGCGCCAGCACATCGGTATCGGCTGTTCGCACGACCGGCGGAGTCATTTATGCAGATCAAACTTGCGGGCGACGGGCCTCAACAAGGAGGGTCGTACGTGAGCCGCGGTGCCGCCGGACCCGGCGGCACCGCGAATGAAAACCTCTTCGCTCAGGCGAGGGCGGGAGCTACTTCCTTCTCGAAGAGTTCGATGCCGGAGGTGTCGTAGGCGGCCTCGGGGAAGTTGAAGATGGCGTAGCCGAGGCCGAGGTCGCGGATTGCGGTGAGGCGTTCGATGACCTGTTCCGGCGTGCCGACCGCGAAGGAGGGACGGTACATGTTGTCCACGTACGTCTTTGCCTCGTCGTCGCCGATCGCCGAGGCCAGTTTGGCCTGGACCTCGGCAAGTCGTTCCTCGACTTCGGCTTCGGTGGACGCGATCACCGCGTTGAAGTTCGAGGAGCGGACGATGGCGTCGAAATCGGTGCCGACGTCGGCGCAGTGGGCGCGCAGGATCTCGGACTTGGCCGCGAACTCGTCCGGCGCGCCGCTGAAGTTGGTGTACTGGGCGTACTTCGCCGCGATCTTCAGGGTCTTCTTCTCGCCGCCGCCCGCGATCCACACCGGAATCCCGCCGTCCTGCAACGGAAGTGGCCGCACGATGGCCTCGTCGACCTGGTAGTGCTTGCCGTCCAGGGTGGCCTTACCGGTGGTCCACGCCTGCTTGAAGATCTGCACGCCCTCGTCCAACCGGCCGAGCCGCTCGCCCGCGCCGGGGAAGCCGTAACCGTAAGCGCGCCATTCGTGTTCGTACCAGCCGCCGCCGATGCCCATCTCGACCCGGCCGCCCGAGATCAGGTCGACGGTGGCCGCGACCTTCGCCAGGTAGGCCGGATTGCGGTAGCTCATCGCGGTGCACATCTGCCCGAGCCGGATCCGCGAGGTGGACGCCGCGAACGCCGACATCAGGGTCCACGCCTCGTGCGTCGCCTCCTCGGTCGGCACCGGAACGGTGTGGAAGTGGTCGTACACCCACAGGGACTCCCAGGTGTCACTGGCATCCGCGCGTTGCGCGAGATCCCGCATCACCCGCCACTGGTCCGCCGGGTCGATGCCGACCAGGTCGAGCCGCCAGCCCTGCGGGATGAAGATGCCGAAGCGCACAGATTTCTCCTTCGTGTGTTTGCCCCAAACCTAGTCAATCATCCCGTGATGGGTCGATCGCGGCTTGGCGGCAGCGCAGTGCCCGGCCGAGCGCAGCCCGGCCGGGCACCTACCTGTCTACTCCTACGCGCCGGTGAACTGCGCCCCGGCGATGGACGTGGACGGCGCACCGTCCACGCCGACCGGGATGTCGCCCTCCAGCGTCGTCCGGTACAGCACCCGGGTGACGTCGAGATGATCGAGGTCGCTCGGCGCGAGATGCGCCGTCACCCGGTTGTCCCAGAACGCGATGCTGCCTTTCGCCCAGCGGAACCGGACGGTGTAGGCGGGGTTGGACACCTCGTCGAACAGCAGCTTCAGCAGCGCGTCGCTCTGATTGGGGCTCAATCCGACGATGCGGGTGGTGAAGCCCGGGTTGACGAACAGTGCCCGCTCGCCGGTCACCGGATGCACCCGGACCACCGGATGCTCGGTGACCAACGGCGCGGCGGCCACCTTCTTGGCGTAGTCGCTGTCCTCCTGCCAGACCGGCCTGCGCCCGCCGAACCGATGCTCGGCGCGCAGCCCCTCGACGAAACGCTGCAGCGATTCCGGCAGGTTCTCGTAGGCGGCGACCAGGTTCGTCCAGCCGGTGTCGCCGCCCTGTGCGGGCGCGATCTCGGCCCGCAGGATCGAGGCGGCGGGCGGGTTGATCAGCGGCGAGACGTCGGTGTGCCAGAAGTTGGTGTAGCTGAATTTCTTTACACCGAAACGTTTTTCGTACAACCGGCTGTCCACGGCGAGGATCTCCGGGAACTCGGTCGGCGCGTCGGTGTCGTAGGGATGCGACGGGGTGACCGCGCCGAACCGCCGGGAGAAGGCGATCTGCTCGGCGTGCCCGATGTGCTGGTCGCGGAAGAACAGCACCTTGTGCTTGTGCAGCGCGGCGGTGATCTGCTCGACCTGCTGGTCGGTGAGTGTCTCGCGCAGATCGACACCGGCGATATCTGCGCCGATGTACCCGGCGACCGGGGTGATCCGCAGGGTGTCGGTGGTGGCGATCGGTTCGTGCACCGTGGTCATGGGAACCTCGCTAGGGAAAGGTGTGGTGGGGGAGGCGGGTTCGATCGCCGGGACGACAGGCGCTGCGGCACATCCGCATGAAGTCGATCTCGCGGCGTTTCGTCAACGGCGTCATGGCAATTCGGGTCCGATCGCGTAGCGCGCGCCCAGCGGGCCACCGCCCCAGCCGAGCGCCTTGCGGTAGCTGCCCAACAGGCCGTGTTCGATCAGATATGCCTCATCGCGCTGAACATCGTCCGGCGCAAGCGGTTCCGTGCGCGCGGCGACGAACAGCGCGTCGGCCGGGCAGTATGCCTCGCACATGAAGCACGTCTGGCAGTCGGATTGCCGTGCGAGCAGCGGGATTCCGTCCGCGCCACGATCGAAGACGTGGGTGGGGCAGACCTCGATGCACTTGTCGCATTCGATGCATCGGTCGACCGAGACCAGTTCGATCATGCCGACACCAGCTGTGACTGAGCCAGGAACGTCGGTTCCGGTGCGGTCCACAGCTCGTCGAGCCCGCCGGTGATCAGCCGGTGATGCTGGGCCGGATCGAGGTCGGGAAACTCCTGACGCCGCGCCATGCCGCGCGACTCGGTGCGGGCGAGCGCCGCCGTGTACATCCACCGCGCGTGCGCGAGCATCGCCGCCGCCGAGCGCACCTTGGACGGATCCTGTTCCGCGAAGGTCAAACTCGCCCGAGCCTGCTGCCACATCTCGTGCAACGTCGCCAACGCGGGCCGCAGCCGATCGCCGTGCCGGAGGTAGTTCTTGTCGTACGGCAGCACTTCCCGCTGCACCACCGCGACGATGTCGACGGGCCGCAACTCGGTGTCCGGCCGCCCGGTGGGCCGCACACCCGCCCCGCCCGTACCGAACCGTTGCCGATCATCGACCGAATCACCCTGCTGCCGTGCGTATTCCGCTGCTCCCGCGCCCGCCCAACTGCCCGACGACATCGCCCACGCGGCATTGTGACTGCCGCCGCCGGTGAAACCGCCGCAGATCAGTTCCCGGGTCGCGACATCGCCAGCGACATACAGTCCCGGCACGCTGGTCGAACAATCCTCGCCCGCCACGCGAACCCCGCCCGTGCCACGCACGGTCCCTTCGAGCAGCAGCGTGATCGGGAACCGATCGGTGAACGGATCGATCCCCAGCCGGTCGAAGGTGAGGAAGAAGTTCGGCTGCCCGAGCCGCATCGCCCGCCGCTGCGCCGCGTCCGCCCGATCCAGCGTGCAGTACACCGGCCCGTCCAGCAGTGCCCGCGCGATGGGCGAGCGGCTCTTGCCGGACGCACCCGCCAGCGGTTCACCATTGCCCAGGTAGAAGGTCGCGAACGAGTAGTAGGCCGTCTTGGTCACCGAGGTGAACTCCGGCGCGATGGCGTAGGCATTGGAGAACTCCATGCCGGAGAGCTCGGCACCCGCCTCGACCGCCATCAGGGCACCGTCGCCGGTGTTGACGTTGCAGCCCAGCGTCTTCGACAGGAACGCGCAACCACCGGTGGCGAGCACGACTGCCCGCGCGGTGATATCGACGAGTTCACCGGTAGCCAACCGTTGCAGGCGTGCTCCTCCCACCGAACCGTCTGCGGCGGTGAGCAATTCGATCGCCGGAGCATGGTCGAGGATGGGCACTCCGGCGCGTTGCACCCGGAGCCGTTGGCGCCGCATGTATTCCGGCCCTTGCACGCCGGTCCGCAACGGTCGCCCCTCGCGATCGGTCGGAAACGGATAGCGACCGACCTCGGCGAGTTCATTGACCCTGGCATAGGTCTCGTCCAGCACCCGGGCCATCCACCCGCGATCGGCGAGATACCCGCCGAGCGCCTCGCGACTCGCCATCGCCTTCTCGCGCAATTCCGGCTCGGGCTGGACGTACCAGATCCCGGTTCCCGCAGCGGCCGTCGCACCGCTGGAACCGCAGAAACCCTTGTCGGCCAAGACAACCGAGCCGCCGGTGGCCGCGGCCTTCAGCGCCGCCCAGGTACCGGCCGGGCCGCCGCCGAGTACGAGGACGTCGACGGTCATGCGCTCGCCTCGGTCCGTTCTTGCGTGTGCCTGCTTTCCACCGGCCCGAGCCCGTAATGCCCACGCAGCGTGTCCGCCTGGTAGTCGGTGCGGAACAGCCCGCGCTCCTGCAGAATCGGCACCACCTGGTCGACGAAGTCCTCCAGCCCGCCGGGCAGATACGGCGGCATGATGTTGAACCCGTCGGCGGCCCCGTTGTCGAACCAGCTCTGCAACTCGTCGGCGATCTGGGTCGGCGTGCCCGCGAACGTCCGGTGCCCACGCCCACCGCCGAGCTTGCCGATCAACTGCCGCACGGTCAGGTTCTCGTTCGCCGCCAGCTCCTTGACCAACGTGAATCTGCTCTTGTGCGTTTCGATCTCGTTCTCGGTCGGCAGCGGCGGCAGTGGCGCGTCGAGCGCGTGCTCGGTGAGATCGACACCGAGCATGGTGGACAGCTGGCGCAGCGCGTAGTCCGGCGAGATCAGATCGGTGAACTCCTGCTCGAGCGCCTGCGCCTCCTCGGTGGTGTCGGCGATGAACGGCACCAGGCCAGGCAGCACCTTGAGCTCGTCAGCCGAGCGGCCGTACTTCGCCATCCGTGACTTCAGATCCTGATAGAACGCCTGCCCCTCCGCCAAGGTCCGCTGCGCGGTGAACACGGCCTCGGCGTGCCTGGCGGCGAATTCCTTTCCGCTCTCCGATGATCCGGCCTGCACCAGCAGCGGCCGGCCCTGTGGGGTGCGCGGCGAGTTCAACGGTCCACGCACCCGGAAGCGCGGCCCGTCGTAGTCGATGGTGTGCACCTTGTCCGGGTCGGCGAAGATGCCGGACTCCGCGTCGAGCAGGATCGCCTCGGCCTCCCAGCTGTCCCACAGCTGGTTGACCACCTCGACGAACTCCTGCGCTCGCTCATAACGTCGCGCATGCTCGGGCACGCCGTCGTAGCCGAAGTTGAACGCCTCGTCCTCGCCCGCGGACGTGACGATGTTCCACCCGGCTCGACCACCGCTGATGTGGTCGAGCGAGGCGAACTTGCGGGCCAGGTTGAACGGCTCGTGGTAAGTCGTCGACGCGGTCGCGATCAGCCCGACATGCGTGGTGGCGGCGGCGATCGCGGCCAGCAGCGTGATCGGTTCGAAGACCGCGAGGGTGTTGCGCTTGATCCGCGGACCGACCGCGAGCCCGTCGGCGAAGAACACCGAATCCAGCTTGCCGCGTTCGGCGATCTGACCCAACTCCTGGAAGTGCCGGACATCGAGCACCCGGTGCGCCTCGGTGCGCGGATGCCGCCACGCGGCCTCGTGATGACCGACGCCCATCAGGAAGGCATTGAGGTGGAACTGTTTACCAGACATGGTTCTTCCTTGCGTTGCGGAGCGGATGGTCAGGCGTTCGGTTCGGTGCGCCAGCGCGAGAATCGGCGTTCGAGGGCGACCAGCAGGCCGTTGAAGGCCAGCCCGAGCAGTGAGATGGCGATGATCCCCGCGTACATGTTCGGGATCTGGAAGTTCTGCTGTGCGGCGGTGATGAGATAGCCGAGTCCCGCTCTGGCGCCGAACATTTCGGCGGCCAGCAGCACCAGGATCGAACTGGCCGCCGCCATCCGCAGGCCGGTGAAGATGGATGGCAGCGCGGCGGGCAGGATCACCTTCTGGAACAACCGAATCGGCGAGAGACCGAGCGACACAGCGGATTTGATCAGCAGCGGCTCGACGGTACGGACACCGCTGATCGTGTTCAGCAGGATCGGGAAGGCGCTCGCGTACACCACCAGGGCGATCTTCGAGGTCTCGCCGATGCCCAGGATCAGGATGAACACCGGCAGCAGGGCCAGCGCCGCGGTGTTGCGGAACAGCTCCAGGATCGGGTTGAGGAAGTCCGCCACCGGCTTGTACCAGGCGATCGACACGCCGAGCGGGATGGCCACGGTCAGCGCGATCGCGTAACCGGCCAGCGAGCGACTCAGGCTGGCCGAGATGTGCGTCCACAGCTCACCGCTCACGACCAGGTCGACGAAGGCCTGCGCGACCACCGAGAACGGCGGCAGGAACACCTCGTCCACCAGTCCGAGCGCGGGCGCGACCTGCCACAGCAGCAGGAACAGCGCGATCACGATGGTCGGCTTGAACACCCGCCAGGCGAAACGACCGACCAGCCGGACCGCGCGTGCTCCGGCGTCGAACGACCGATCCGTGGCGGGGCGATCAGGTGGGGCGACGCTCACCACGATCGAACGCTCGGTGAAGTCCACTGCACTAGACATGGGTCAGCCTCTCGATATTCGCTTCGGCCTGGGTTGTTTTGTCCGACAGCGACTCTCGCTCCAGCGACGCCGCCCGCTGCACCTCGCTCTGCAGCAGCGTCCAGATCTCGTGGCGGTAGTCCCGGAACCGCTCGGACGAGCGGATATCGCCGCCCGCCTCCCGGTCGATCGCCACCTCGACGACCGCCTTGATTCGACCGGGCCGCGAGGTCAGCACCGCAACCCGCTGGCCGAGGTACACCGCCTCATCGATGCCGTGCGTGATGAAAAGCACGGTCTTGCCGGTGGCCCGCCAAATACGTAACAGCTCGTCCTGCAACGACTCCCGGGTCTGCGCGTCGAGCGCGGCGAACGGCTCGTCCATCAGCAACACCTCCGGATCGAAGGCCAGGCTGCGCGCGATGGCGACCCGCTGCTTCATGCCGCCGGACAGCTCGTGCGGGTAGCGATCACCGAACCCGGTCAGCCCCACCAACTCCAGGTAGTGCTCGGCGATCTCGCGCCGGGCCCTGCGGCGTAATCCCTTGGCCTCCAGGCCGAATTCGATATTGCTGCGCGCCGTGCGCCACGGCAGCAGCGCGTACTGCTGGAACACGACGCCGCGATCCAGTCCCGGCCCGGTGATCGGCTTGCCATCCAGCAGGATCTCGCCCGAGGTCGGCTTGCTCAGCCCGCCGAGCAGATCGAGCAGGGTCGACTTCCCGGATCCGCTCGGACCGACCAGCACGAGGAACTCGCCCTCGCGCAGCTCCAGCGAAATGTCTTCGATGGCAGTGAATTTCTCGTTCGAGCCGCGGATGGCGAACTGCTTGTGCACCCCGGTCAGCGACAGTTTCGCGGTCATTTCGACGCCACCGCCTCGCCGGTCGGGCCGCTCTGCGGGGTGAAGGTGCCGTTGGCGTACGGGTTGTCCTTGTTGGTGAACAGATCCGTTGCCTTCAGCTGGCCGTCCTTCAGCTCGCCGTTGCGCACCAGCCAGTCGATCCAGATCTGCAGTTCCTTCTCGGCGATCACGGCGCCGGGCACCGGAATCCCGGAGCTCTTCCAGTACTTGATCAGCCCGGTGTTCTCGTTGCGCGCGCGCTTTTCGATGATCGAGGTGAACCGCGCGAGCACCTGGTCACGGGGCGTGACCTGCAGCCAGCGGGTCGCGCGGGCGGTGCCCTGCACGAAATCCTTGACCGCCTCCGGGTTCTTGGCGATGAAGTCGTTGCGGAAGACGTACGTGCCGTAGTCGAAGGTGCCGAACAGCCCCTTGTCGGTGAACAGCGGGTGGATACCGCCGCGCTCGACCGCGGTTTCGCGGAAGATGCTGCCCAGCGTGCCCACCTCGATCTGGTTCTTGCGCAGCGCATCCTCGGTGTTCGCCGGCGGCACCACCGTCAGTTCCACCTGCTTGATCTCCTTGTCGGACAGGCCCTGCTGGTGCAGCCATTCCCGGGTGATGAACTCGTGGTGCGCGCCGAGGGTGTTCACGCCGACCTTCTTGCCGATGAGGTCGCGCGCGGAATTGATGCCGGAATCGTCACGGACGAAGTAGCCGGTGAACGAATCATCGTCCGAACCATAGGAACTGAGCACCGCGGTCACCTTCGCGCCGCCCGCGATCAGTTTCACCACCGCGCCATTGAACGCGCTACCGAATTCCACCTGATTCGTCGCCGCCGCCTGAATATTGGCCGGGCCGCTGGTGGTGTCGCCCTCCCAGCGCAGCGCGATTTTGCTGAAATAGCCGAGATCCTCGGCCAATTCGTAGGCGGAGACCTGACCGGTGGCACCCTGATAACGGAGCACGGTCTTGCCGTCGGCGGTGCTGCCCGGCTCGGACTTGCCGCAGCCTGCGAGTACGGAAACGCCGGTGAGCAGGGCGAGGGCCACGGCGAACGCGCGGACCGCGCGGCGTGGGGGAGCGGAGGAGGGCATGCTGGAAGTCCTTCGAATAAATGCGCGTGCGAATGGGAAAAGGGCACGGCGACAACAGAAGAGAAGCGACAATGGAATGCGGACGCCGGGAAACTGGCGTCAGCGGCGACAGATCCCGTGCGGCACCCGCATCAGGTCGATCGCGCGGCGGCGGATCAGCGCGGTAGGTGTCAACTCTTCGAGACTTCCGTGAACTGTGGCGGGCGCCGGATTAGGTGCCCCATGGCCTTCTATGGTGTTGCCCTGCGCTGCGCCAGACAACGGCCATTCCACATTGTGAAAACCGCGGTGAGTTTAATTACGGCGTGTATATCCCCTGGGCGGAGCTGTTCTGCACGACCCCGCCGATCCGGACGGCGATCTGACGCATCGCGGGCAGGATCTCGCGCACCAGTTCATCGTTCAGCCGCGCCGAACGCGCCTGCACGCTCAACGCACCCCACACCTGCTTGTCCGCGCCGAACACGGGCACCGCGACGGACCGGATCGGATCGTCCGCACCCTCGAACTCCTCGACCGCGAAACCCTTGCGCCGCACCAGATCCAACTCGGTGGCGAGATAGGCGGCGGCGGGCAGATGGGCGAGCAGCGCCCGCCCCGACGCGCTCGAACCCAGCGGTTGCCGCAAACGCGGCAGCTGATGGGTGCAGAACCGCACCGGCGGCCGCGCCTGCAGCACCGTCACCGCGTCCCGCGCATCGGCGACGCTCAAACTCGTCGTGATCCGGATCCCCGCCGCGAGGGCATACATATGTGGTGCGGCCGAGTCGATCCCGAGCCTGGTCAGCGCGGGCCGAGCCAGCGTCGCCAGCCCCTGCCCGACCCGATACCGGTCGGTGACCGGATCCTGCTCCAGCAGCCGCCCGCGCACCAACGCCTGCGCGAGCCGATGCGCCGTACTCACCGGCACCCCCGCCAGATGCGCCAACTCGCTGATCGACAGCTCCGGATCGTCACCCTCGAAGCAATTCAGCAGATGCACCGCCCGCTCGACGGCCTGCGATCCCGAACGTGGCTGGTCGGCAGTAGCCATAGCGCCCTCCTGGCTGTTTCGCTCCAACCGGCCAACTCTCCCGTGGCACGGTCGCGCGAACAACCCTTCGACGCCGGATGCGTCTAACCCTGTCAGCCGATGGGCTTTTCCCAGATCGACACGTGTTTGCGGCTCTCGTTGGTGATGGGTTCGCGCAGCCAGCCACCCCAGCGCTCGCGCAGTCGCAGCCCGGCGAGCTGGGCCATCAGATCGAGCTCGGCGGGCCACACGTAGCGGAACGGGATCGATCGGTATTCGCCTCGGCCGTCGGCTATTTCGAGGTAGTTCGAGCTCATCTGCTGGGTGGCGACGTCATAGCGGTCGAAGGCCCAGCTGGTCGGGCTGTCGTGGAACGGGACCATGGTCTGACCGGGCGGCAGGCTGCGCAGGTCGGGGACGCCGACCTCGATGACGAAGCAGCCGCCTGGTTCGAGATGGGCGGCGACGTTGGCGAAACACGCGACCTGCTCGGCTTGTGTGGTCAGGTTCATGATGGTGTTGAAGACCAGGTAGGCGACGGAAAACTGGCCGTCCACCCGAGTTGTCGCGAAGTCGCCGATCGTCACGCCGATCGCGGCGCTGTCGGGTTTGGCGCGCAGCCGGGTGACCATCGCGGGCGACAGTTCGATGCCGTGCACCGGGACGTCGCGGCGCGCCAGCGGTAAGGCGATACGCCCCGTGCCGATGCCGAGTTCCAAGGCCCGGCCGCCGTCCGCGAGCCGCACGAGCAGGTCGACCATCGGTCCGACGACATCCGGCTCGAACAATTCCGCGTACGACTCGTCGTATTTGGCCGCTACCCGCTCGCCGAAGTGGTCGTCCATGGCCGGACCGTACCGCGCCAAACCCACACGGCGCACATGCTTTTCACGCAGCCGCCGACTGTCTGGTCAGCGATCGCGGCGCTGCCAGGTGGTCCAGTAGCGGTCTTCGGTGGGCGGGGAGTCGTTGGGCGGGAGGACAATCGGGTCCGGCTCGCCCTGAGTGATTTCCGGCGCAACCTCATTGGTCGGGTAGGGATGGGAACTGTGGATCGGCGTGGCACCGGTCTTGGCCGCGTGTCCGATCGGGTGCCCGGCGAAATGTCGTTCCAGCAGTTCGGCGCCGCGCAGCGTGCCACCGGCCGCCGCGAACCCGGCGGCCACGCTGGCCGCGCCTGTCCGGCAGGCCATCGCCTTGTCGATACCGGCGCGCAGGGTGGCTACGGTGAGCCGCTTCGCGGACACCCAGCTGCCCGCCTCGTTGGTGACCACCCGCCGTGCCACCTCGGACTGGCCACGGCCGAACGGCACCACGCACACCGGAACGCCTGCGGCCAAGGCCTTTTGGGTGATCCCCGTGCCGCCGTGCGAGACGACGACGGCGGCCCGGTCGAGTAGCAGGTGGTGCGGCACGAACTGCTCGACCCGCGCGTTCGGCGGGACGGTGAACGTTTCAGGGTCGATGGCGCCGGAGGTGACGACCGTGTACAGCCCGCTGTCGGCCAGCGCGTCCATCGCGGCCTGCGCGAGTTTGCCGTCGTCCTGGAACTCGGTCGAACAGGTCACCAGCGCCAGCGGCCGATCGATCTCGTCCAGCCAGGCGGGCGGTTCGACGTCCGGTGCCCACAGGCCGGGCCCGATCTGGTGCACTGTCAGCGGCCAGTCGCCGCGCGCGTCGTCGAACGGCGGCGCGGTGAAGTTGAGCATGAGGGGTGGCTGCCGCAGGTAGTCGACGGTGTTGTCCAACTGATCCAGCCCGTAGTACTGACGCATGTGATTGAGCTGCGGCAGCACCTCGTTCCATCGGCGATTGAGGAACCAGGCCAGGCTGTTGTCGCGGGCCCGGCCGAGCAGGCCGGTGCGCGGCCGCAGTCCGGGGCCGAAGGGCGGCGCGTCGCGCGAGGGGATCGGCAGCAGCGCCGGTGCCCACGACGCCCACGGCAGCCCGCTGGCCTCGGCGAGGATGTGCGCGCCGGGCGCGGTGACGTCGATCAGAAGCGCGTCCGGTCGTTCGGCGATGATCGCGCTGCGCAAGGCCTGGATCTCGTCCGGGATGCGGCCGATGAGGGCGCGCAACGCCGCGCGCAGCGTCGCGATCCGCGAGGTGGTCGCCCAGTCGTCGAGGGTGTCGCGCGCCAGCGCCGGCGGCAGGTCGCGCACCGTGATGCCGAACGGTTCCAAGGCCTCCTCGCTGCCGGGCAGCGTCAGCACGGTCACGTCGTGGCCCCGCGATACCAGCTCCGCCAGGACCGGCGCGACCGGATACAGGTGTCCTTTTGCCGGTGAGGTGAATGCCAGTATTTTGGTCATGCCACAGGCTAACTTGCAGCTAATAGCCACGTCACCTGTTCGAAGATAACGTTATGGGCCATGGAAGAGGGTTGCGGTCCGTGATTCGCTGGACCATAACGCGTGATGCCAGCGGCTTTTTACCGGAATGCCGTGATGGTCGGTCCGCCCGTCGGGTGGGAACCAAACTTGAGGTACGAGAAAGCCACTAGCCCGTTGTGAGTTTCTTGGCAAATGATTGGCTGACAGTTCGGGACACGGTGTCGTCCGCCATCGACCGCTACGGTCGATAGGAGATCCAGCGAGTGCTTCCGGCATGAGGAGAGCTATGACGCGCACCATCGGCCTGCTGCTGTTCCCCGGAGTCGAAGAGCTCGACGCGGTCGGTCCCTGGGAGGTGCTCGCCTTCTGGACCCAGTTCTACCCCGACGACGGCTACACGGCCTTCACGTTCTCGATGGACGGCGGACCGATCAAGTGCGCGAAGGGGATGACGATCGAGGCGGAGTACTCGTTCGACACCGCGCCGCGCCGGGACGTGCTGATCTTCCCCGGCGGCATGGGCACCCGGCCGATGATCGACGACGAGGCGATGCTGACCTGGACCAGGGCGCAACGCGCAACGACGCCGCTGATCACCAGCGTGTGCACCGGTTCGCTGGTGCTCGCGTCGGCTGGGCTGCTGGCCGGTCGACCGGCCACCACGCACTGGAAGTCACTCGATCGGCTCGCCGAATTGGATCCAACCATCGAGGTACGCACCGAGGATCGGTACGTCGACGACGGCGACATCATCACCTCGTCGGGTATTTCCGCCGGCATCGACATGGCACTGCACCTGGTGCGACGGCTGGCGAGCGCCGAGCGCGCCAAAGAGGTGCGCCGCCTCATCCAATATGACCCGATGCCGCCGGTCTGACCGCTGTGCGGGCAGAAATTCGCTCGCCTCAACCCAGTTGTCCGAGTCATGCTGGGACGGAAATGACTACAGAAAGACAACCAAGACTCGGCGTAGATTTCGGCCGGGTCATCCAGGGGGCGGCCTTGCAGGCCGGTGCCGCGGACACGGTATTCCTCGCAGGCGGACTCGACGAGGCCCTGCGAACTCCGGCCAGCCCCAACGCTTTCGACGTCCTGCCCCGGCTGGTCCAGCTGTTCGAGGGCAGGGTGTGGGTGATCTCCAAGTGCGGGGAGCGGATCGAACAACGCACCCGGCAATGGCTCGACCATCACGACTTCTACGACCGCGCCGGGATCCCGCGCGACAACCTGCGCTTCTGCCGCAAGCGCGCGGACAAGGCGGGCCACTGCGCCGATCTCGGCATCACGCACATGATCGACGACCGGATCGACGTGCACCACGCGCTGCGTGACCTGGTGCCGCACCTCTACCTTTTCGGCGTGCAGTCGGACCCGGTGCCCGACTGGGTGCAGCATGTGCCCGCCTGGCGCGACGTGGAGACCGCGGTCACAGCCACGCTGGTCGACTGACCATCGCGCTCGTTCGTGGTGAGAACTTCAACCATTTGGCTGTATCCTGCACAAGGATGCTTTCGCATCCGATCAACGTTTCACTGATGGTGCAGGCGAGTCAGGTCTGCGGCAGCGACGAGAAGGAGGTGGGGTTGTCATGCGCAACGAACCTCCCAGTCGAAGGCCGCGCGGCGTCGCCCCTTCGCACTCCTGAGTAGTCAGCGACGGATGGGGCCGGCGCCCGCGGTGTGAATTTCGCGCTCCCATTCACTCACGCGTATTTGCTGAGGACATCCCATGTCGCAGATCATCGAAGTACGTCCGTCGCTGTCCGAATCACTGCAGGACATCGACGACAGCCACCGCGTCGACGCCGCGCTCGCCTGGCTCGACAACCACCCGCCGCATGTCATCGCCGATCAGCTCGCCCGGATGGACGCCGTCCAGGCCGGGATGGCGTTCCGGCTGCTCGACAAGGACCTGGCGCTGGCGGTCTTCGAAGAACTCGAACCGGTCGACCAGCAGCAGATCCTGCAGGGCCTGCGGGACCAGAGCTTCCGCGACCTGATCGAGGGCATGGCACCCGACGACCGGGCCAGGATGCTGCGTGAGGTGCCCGCCAAGGTCGCCAAGAAGGTGCTCGCCGGACTGAGCCCGCGCGAACGGCGGATGACCGCCGCGCTGCTCGGCTACCCGGAGGGTTCGGCGGGCCAGTACATGACCCCCGAGGTCGTCGCGTTGCCGCAGAACCTGACCGTCGCCGAGGCGCTGGCCATGGTGCGGGCCAAGGGCGCCAACGCCGAAACCGTCTACACGCTGCCCGTTGTCGACGCGGGCCGACGGCTGACCGGCATCGTCGAACTGCGCGAGCTGGTGCTCAGCAAGCCGGACACGATGATCGCCGAACTGGTCGTCACCGAACCGGTCTGCGTCCGCGCCACCGACTCCGCCGAGAAGGCGGCCCGGCTGATGCGCGAGACCAACGACCTCAACATGCCTGTGGTGGACAGCGAGAACCGGCTCGTCGGGCTGCTCACCATCGACGACGCGGTCGAGGTCATCGAGGCCGCGGACAGCGAGGACGTGGCCAGGCAGGCGGGCTCGGCACCCTGGGAGGGCCACTACATGGCCGCAGGCGTGTTCCAGCTGGCCCGCTATCGCGCGATGTGGTTGCTGCTGTTGCTGTTCGCCGCGACCCTCACGGTCAGCGTCACCGACATGTTCGAGGGAACGCTGCAGCAGGCCGCGCATCTCGCGCTGTTCATTCCGCTGCTCATCGGCGCGGGTGGTAATGCGGGAGCGCAGGCCGCCACCTCCTGTGTGCGGGCGCTCGCCGTGGGCGAGGTGCGGGTATCCGACCTGTTCAAGGTGATCTGGCGCGAATGCCGGGTCGGCCTGGTGCTCGGATCCATGCTCGCCGCAGCCGGATTGGTGATCGGTGGGCTGTTCGTCGGGCCGCGCGTCGCGGTGGTTGTCGGCATCACCCTGGTGCTGATCTGCGGCTGGGCCGCGACCATCGGCGGCACTATGCCGTTGCTCGCCAAGAAGTTGCGAATCGACCCTGCCGTGGTGTCCGCACCCATGGTCACCACGCTCGTAGACGCCACCGGCCTGATCATCTACTTCACCACCGCCAAGCTGGTCCTCGGTATCTGAGCCGACGCCTCCCGCTGCCGCGGCCGTCCTCTGCGACGGTCGCGGCAGCGGCGTTTAGCCCAGCTTCAGGAGTCCGCATCGATCCGTTCGGCTTGCTAACGTCGGAGCGATTCGCGAGGGACGATGGCGGGTTCGGTGGACGGCAGCGGTACGAGCACGCGTCGGGTATCGACCAGGCCGGGCAGTGAAAAGACGCCCGTGCGTTGATGTTTCAATTACTCGACTTTCCGATGACGGCCGCATGAGGGGCGCATGAGACAGATTTTGTACTCGGCGATGATCGCGCTCGCGGTCTCGATCACCTTGACACCCTTATTGATCAAGGTGATGACCAGGCGAAAGGTCGGGCAGGAGATCCGGGCCGAGGGGCCGGCCAGCCATCAGGCCAAGCGTGGCACGCCGACGATGGGTGGCATCGCCATCCTGATCGGACTGTGGGCGGGGTATCTCGGCGCGCATCTGATCGGCATCCGGCATGACGCGGAAGGGATATCCGTATCGGGGCTGCTCGTGCTCGGCTTGGCCACCGCGCTGGGTTTGGTGGGTTTCCTCGACGACTTCATCAAGATCCACAAGCGGCGCAACCTCGGGTTGACCGCGACCGGCAAGTACATCGGCCAGCTCGCCGCCGCGATCATCTTCGGCGTGCTCGCGCTGCGGTTTCCGGACAGCACCGGGCTGACGCCGGGCAGTCGGCACATGTCCTACGTGCGAGACGTGGAGACCGTATCGTTCGGGCTGATCGGCTTCCTGCTCGTGGTCAGTTTCCTGGTGGTGGCCTGGTCCAACGCGGTCAACATCACCGACGGTCTGGACGGTCTGGCCGCCGGATCGATGAGCTTCGCCCTCGGCGCCTACGTGATCATCACCTTCTGGCAGTACACCAACTCCTGCGCGGCCACCCCCAACGCCGGTTGCTACAACGTCCGCGACCCACTCGACCTCGCCGTGGTCTGCGCCGCCGGCGCAGGCGCCTGCATGGGATTCCTGTGGTGGAACGCGGCCCCGGCCAAAATATTCATGGGCGACACCGGTTCCCTGGCCCTCGGCGGCATGCTCGCCGGCCTGTCCATCACCACCCGCACCGAACTACTCACCGCGGTAGTCGGCGCCCTCTTCTTCGCCGAAATCCTCTCGGTCCTACTCCAAATCGTCGTCTTCCGCACCACCGGCAACCGCCTATTCAAACTAGCCCCCTTCCACCACCACTTCGAACTCAGCGAATGGGCCGAAACCACCGTAATCATCCGCTTCTGGCTACTAGCAGGCATAGCCTCCGCAGTAGGCCTGATGCTCTTCTACGGCGAATACCTCGCCGCCATCGGCTGACCGAACGAGAACGCTCAGCGTCGGCGGTCCACCCTCGGGGGTGATTTCCGCACCCCGCAGCGGCCGGGCAACCGCCCAAGGGTGCCTTACGGAGTGGTTGCGTTTGCTCGAACATTGGTTCAGACAAGCAACGCAACACCTTCCACCAGAGAGATCAGTCCTTTGACTCACTTCATCAGCCGCGCAGCAGCAGGACTGCTCTTCGGAACCCTGACCGCCGTCAGCATCGTCGCAGTTCCCGCCACCGCGAACGCCGCACAGCCGGACGACGTCGTCACCATCCAGCAGGTATCCAGCGGCCGCTATCTCGATGCGTGGGCCGACGGCTCGCACGATTACAACGTCGTCACCCGGCCGAAGCAGGGCGACGCCAGCCAGCAGTGGCGCATCCACTGGGATCAGAGCGGCACCGGGACCGGAACCGTGCAGCAAGTGAGCAGCCACCGCTACCTCGACGCCCACGAGATCGAGTCCCTCGACTACCACCTGGTCACCCGCCCCGCCCAGAACAACCCCACCCAGGTCTGGCACATCAACTCCATCGGCGCAGGCAAGTACACCATCCAGCAAGCCTCCAACAACCGCTACATGGATGCCCACGAGTACGCCGAAAAGGACTACGGCGTAGTGAGCCGCCCCGCCCAGAACAACCCGACCCAGCAGTTCGTCCTGGTAGTAGTCGGCCACTGACCTGCTCGACCAGTTCACCAGTGCCACCGCGTTCGACGTGGCACTGGTGAACTTCATTGCGGCTGACAATGCTGAAAAGTATGTGGCTGCCGATGCCGTGCGGCAATCGCACACTTCCTGAAAACCGCTCTCTCGCATAGCAATTAAGTGTCGGTGCCCGGAGATACGATCCGCTCGTAATTTTCGATGCAGTAGCGAACGAGGGGAGAGCTCGACCATGAGTAGCAAGGAGTCTCTGGAAGCTCGTGTTTGTGAGCTGGAAAGGTGGCGGGATCAGCAAATCACGCGCGATACTGTCACAGTGACCGGATTCGGAGAGAAGTTCGACGCCGTCCACGCTGGCCTGCGAGAGATTCGGGCCAGCATCGCCCTCGTGGACGGCCGTATCGATGGCTTGAGCAGCCGTATCGATGGCTTGGACAGCCGTTTGAGCAGCCGTATCGATGGCTTGGACAACCGTATCGGTGATTTGGACAGCCGTATCGGTGATTTGGACGGGCGCTCGGTTGCGTCCCGGTTGATTTCGATGAGTATCGACATCGGCAACCTGACGTCTCGGCAGGAGTCGATGGACGCCCGGATCGGTTCGATGGATGGTCGGCTGGCGACAGTGGAGTCGGGTGTCGGCGATATCAAGACCGATGTCGCACAGATCCTGAAAATTTTGCGGAAGCCCAACGGCGACAAGTAGTTCGACTTAGCGCACGAGACCCCCACGGGAAGTGGGGGTCTCGTGTGTCGAGTAGATCTATGAACGGCTGAAATCGCCGTGGACGCCGGCGGCGATGTTCATGCGCCGAATTCCTTTGCGATATCGAGGATGAGGGCTTGGCTATCAGCCGCACTCGAGGCCAGGCGATCGAGGTCTGTGTGCGCCGATCGATACATCGCAACCTCCTCGGGGTTCTCCAAATACAAATCGTCGGTGAAGCCTTGGACGTACACCACCGGCGGCTCCGTCAGGTGTGCGACAGGGTGTGGCGGGAACTCGAGCAGGACGAACGTGCCGAACGTCAGCGCCTGATAGGTACCTGCCGAAGTCGGCACCACCCGCACTGAAACATTCGGCCGCTGTGCGGTTTCGGCGAGATGCGTCAACTGGCCGACCATGACTCCCGCGTCGCCGGTCGAACGGCGTAGCGCCGATTCGTCGATGAACACATCCAGCGTCAGGGGATTGTCATCACTGAACAGCCGAGCCCGTCGCAGTGCCACGATATTGATCGCCGTCTCGACATTCGATTCCGGCCTGTTCGGCTTTTCGATCCACAGCATTGCGCGGCGGTACTCGTTGGTTTGCAACATTCCAGGCAGGAACGTTGTCTGATATGAAATGATCCGGTCGGCCGCGTCTTCCAGTCCGAGGAACAGCTCGAAGCTCTTGGGGATCGCCTCATCGAACGCATGCCACCACCCTTTGTCCTTGGTCTCTTCGACGAGCGTGAGCAGTACCTGCGTCAGGTCGGCCGGTATCCCATAGATTTCGCATAACCGCTTGACGAACAACGGATTCAACCGGGTCGGGATTCCGTTCTCCATCCGCCAGAACGTTTGTTTGCTGACACCGATCTGATTCCGTGCGGCTTCCGAGCTCATACGCGCCGCCGCACGGGCGTTGCGAAGCTCGCGGGCCAGTAGCCTGCGCGGAAGGGTCGAACCAGTCGTCATGGTGGCATCTCCGAAGGTTGCTGAAGCGGGTCTGTTGTGGAATTCATATGCGGCAGCAACTGTGGAACATTCCAGAAATGCTGGCGAGCTCAGTCCTGGAATGTTCCAAATGTTTGGCTGCGAAAGTTGCACTGCTGGTCTGTCAAAAAGCCGACCCCAATCGGCTTCCGTGCTCATACAATCAGCTGACTGTAATGGAGGTGCACCGAATTGCCGAATTGCTCAGTGCCGCACGACAACAGGAACAATCCAGAACGGCAATTCCTTATCGGAAAGGTTCAATAGAAAGTGTGCGGAAATATGAAATGTCGGCTGGATGTCATGGAGAATCGAGAGTCCTACGTGGAGTTCGGACTATCGGCGCTCGCGGACCGAACGGGGCGAATCGAGGAACGACTGCGATCGCTGGAGGTAGCCGTCGGTGCCATCCGGTTCGATGTGGGCGGTCTCGCGGCGGACAGTGCGGATGTGTTGTGCCTGCTCCGGGACATCTATGGCCGCAGGTAGTTCGGGCAACCGGGGGCGGACAGTGCTAGGCCCCGGCACTCGGAGGGGAGTGCCGGGGCCGAGTACGGCTGATCGGTCAGGTCAGCCGCTGAGACCGAATCGCTCAGCGAAGCGCGACATTTCGTCGAACTGGTCCTCGGGATCGATGCTGCCGACGACGATTCGGGTAACGCCCTCTGCCGCAAGCCCTTCGACACGTTCGACGGGCATATCGATCGATCCCCAGCGCGTGTACTCGAGCGCCGCCGGATCACGCCCCGCGGCAACGGCTTCCGACCTGGCCAGGTCCAGTTGGCTGCCGCGCTCGGTGGGGCCGAGCATGCCACCGGGGAAGTACCCGTCGCCCCGTCGCCCGGCCCGCCGGGCGGCGGCTCGACTGGAGCCGCCGACGTGGATCGGCAACTCGGACACGCCAACGGGTTTCGGGAAACTGACCAGCGAGTCGAAGCGGAAGAACTCACCGTCGAAGCTGACCCCGTCCGCGCCGCCGGACCACAGCAGCCGCAGCACATCGATCGCCTCATCGGCCCGTCGACCGCGGGTGGCGAAGTCGACACCCGTCGCAGTGGCCTCACCGGGCAACGTCCCGAGCCCGACGGTCAACAACCGCATGCGTCCGCGAGACAGCCCATCGATGGTCGCGAGCCGCTTGGCCAGCACCACCGGGTGCCGATACGGCAGCAGCAGCACGCCCGTGCCGAGCAGGATTCGCTGGGTGGCCCCGGCGACGAAGCTCAGGCAGTCGAGCGGATCGGGATAGGGCAGGGTGGCAGGCATCTCGAAATTGCCGACCTTCGCTCCCGGATACAGCGCGATGTGATCCGGGAGATACAGCCCCTCGAATCCGCACGCCTCCGCATGCTGGGCGAAGGCGATGATCCGATCGGGATCTGTGCCGTAAAACGGTGTGCTGTAACTGATCGCAAACTTCATCGAGCGTTCCTCGGGTGACGTGGGCAGCGACGATCGCACAACCGGCCTATCGAAACCGGGTGCCGGACAGGTGATTACCCGAATTCGCAGGCAGGCTTCCCGGCGCCGGCGAGCCGGAGCCGGAGTTCGGCCTGCAATGCGGTCAGCCGGGTGAGCGCGTCGTCCACTTCGTCGAGCTTGCGCCGCAGCACCGCCACCGAATCCGGGCAGCCGTCGCCGGAACTGTTGCCCGCCCGCAGGCAGGTGACGAACGGGCGGATGTCGTCGAGGTCGAAACCGTCGTCGAGCAGCCGCCGGATCTGCCGGACGACCGGCAGTTCCGTCTCGTCGTAGACGCGATACCCGTTGGTGGAGCGCCGCGCCCGCACCAGCCCGTGCTGCTCGTAGTACCGCAGGGTGCGGGTACTCGTGCCGGCCTGTTGCGCCAGCTCACCGATCAGCATCCGACCTCCTCCGAGCGACCGTCACGGCCACGCTAAACGTTGTCGCCGGTGTCAACGCAAGCGTCGCCGCACCTCATCCCCGAGACGCGAAACGGCGGCGGAAGAATCCGCCGCCGTCGCAACCGGGTGTGTCGCTCAGAACTCCCAGTCTTCGTCTTCGGTGTTTACGGCCTTGCCGATCACATAGCTCGAACCCGACCCGGAGAAGAAGTCGTGGTTCTCGTCCGCGTTCGGCGAAAGCGCCGACAGGATGGCCGGATTCACCTCGGTCTCGTCCTTCGGGAACAGGCCCTCGTAGCCGAGATTCATCAGCGCCTTGTTCGCGTTGTAGCGCAGGAACTTCTTGACGTCCTCGGTGAGGCCGACCTCGTCGTAGAGGTCCTGGGTGTACTCGACCTCGTTGTCGTACAGCTCGAACAGCAGCTCGAAGGTGTAGTTCTTCAGCTCGTCGCGCTCGGCCTGGCTGACCAGCTCCAGACCCTTCTGGTACTTGTAGCCGATGTAGTAGCCGTGCACCGCCTCGTCGCGGATGATCAGCCGGATCAGATCCGCGGTGTTGGTGAGCTTGGCCCGCGAGGACCAGTACATCGGCAGGTAGAAGCCGGAGTAGAACAGGAAGCTCTCCAGCAGCGTCGAGGCCACCTTGCGCTTGAGCGGATCGTCGCCGTTGTAGTAGTCCAGCACGATCTCGGCTTTGCGCTGCAGGTTGCGGTTCTCCTCCGACCAGCGGAACGCGTCATCGATCTCCCTGGTGGAGCACAGCGTGGAGAAGATCGAGCTGTAGCTCTTGGCGTGCACCGACTCCATGAACGCGATGTTGGTGTACACCGCCTCCTCGTGCGGGGTGAGCGCGTCCGGGATCAGGCTCACCGCGCCGACGGTGCCCTGGATGGTGTCCAGCAGCGTGAGGCCGGTGAAGACCCGCATGGTGAGCTGCTTCTCGTCGGCGGTCAACGTGCCCCACGAGGGGATGTCGTTGGACACCGGAACCTTCTCGGGCAGCCAGAAGTTGCCGGTCAGCCGGTCCCAGACCTCGGCATCCTTTTCGTCGGGCACCCGATTCCAGTTGATGGCCGATACCCGATCGATCAGTTTCATCCTGCCTCCACACCTTTCCCGAGCCCGCTGCCGTGACGGATCTTCTCTCCCCGGGACACTACTCCTTGGGGGTGACAAGTCCGTGCAGCACAACACCTTGTGTCGCAGCGATGCGTGTCACCGAGGCGAGAAACGCCGGGAGCCATCGCGTGCGGCCCCTATTCTGCGCCACGATCGCGCGAACAGCCACATCGGTGCTGGCGCGCCGCGCGAGATCGCCCATTGTTTGCTTGCGGAGTTCTCCTGGTCCGCCGCGCGCGGGCACCACCGGATGATCGAGGCGCGGCACGTTTGCCCGACCCGAACCGAGGACCGGTGCGAGCCGGTGACCTGCTTAGTGCTGCTCACCTGTTGGGAGTAGGCCGAGCCACCCCGGTCCGGCTCGAAGCGTGGCGACGCGCTGGCGAATCAGCGAAATCTGATCCCCCCCCCCTGTGAAAAGCGACTTCTGGGTGGAGCGTTGGTTCCGGTGGCGGCGATAGCGCAGTGTGCGGGTATCGACGATCGCGCAGGGGGACAAGGCGGAGGCTGACATGAGCAGACTGGTGTCCTCCATCCCGCGCATGGCCGCCCAGCCGCCGGTGGCGAGGAGGAGATCGCGGTGCCACATCACGCCGGCCGGGTGTACAGGTAGGCGATGTTCCGGGTCGGTTATCCAAGCGTCGAACAGTGCGCCGCGGGGGAGTAGGCCGGGCTCGAAGGGGAGCGGAACATCCACCAGCTCACCGGAATTCAACAGATCACCGGCCGGGCCGACGGCGAAACCGGCGGACGGGTGCCGGTGCAGCGCGGCGCTGAGCACCGCCAAGGCGGTCGGTTCGAGTTCGTCGTCGGCGTCGAGATTCTGGATCAGTGCCGCTGTGGCGCGGCCGAGTGCGACGTTCCGGGTGATCGCGGGACCTTCGCGGGTGCCGTTGAACGCCAGGCGGGTTCGAGGATCGTCCGCAGCGCCGCATTCGATCAGCGTCGCGCGCACCGCCGCGGCGTCGCCGTCGACCTGCACCAGCCAGTGCCAGTCCGGATGGGTTTGCGCGCGCAGTGACCGCCACGCCGACGGTAGATAGCGGGCGTAGTCGGCGTGCACCGCTGTGACGACCTCTACCCGCATATCGAGCAGTGTGCCATCGTGACGATCGTGGTTCGGATGTGGTAGGCAGTGGACTCGGGCATTCTGGGGTCGTCGGGAGGCAGGGGCAGGCATGGATCACGAAGTGGTCGAACAGGCACTCGCCGCACTGGTGGCGTCGGGTTCGCGACAGTTGGACCGCGACTGCGATCTCTATGCGCGGCGCTATATCGACGAGCGGGTGGAACCGCAGTTCGAAGTCAGCTCAACAGATTTCGACAGTGATCCCTACTTCATCTGCGCCGATCGGTACTGGAATCACCGGCTGAAGGACGAACCGACCCTGCAGATCGCCGTCGAATGCGCGGGATGGCTGCGCGAGCACGTCGCACCGGGCTGCCGCACTGCGATACGCGAGAAGTGGGCGCTCGGTTACGCATTCATCACCCGCGACTCGGTGGAGTCGTTGGACGAGGTGGCCGACGCGACCCGTGACATCGTCGCCAACGACGACCAGGAGTGCAGCCGAGCCTATTTCGCCACGCTCTATCACGCCGGAAAGCTGCGCGCGAACTTCTGCTTCGACGAGCTCAACCAATTCCTGGAGTCGTCGCCGCTGTCCATGGCCGCCGGATCACACCGTGCGACACCGCTTTTCGTCGCTCTGCAAGCCTGCGCAGCGTTCGGCAGCCGCCGGATCACCGAGGAGTTCGCGCGCAGCCTGCTCGACCGAGTTTGGCGCGCGCCCGACCGGACCTACGCGGCAACCGATATCGCGCTCAACGGCCTTGCCGTCGGTGTTCCCTTCGACGACCAGGGCGAACTGCTGAGCGCTCACGCAACCGAGGCGCTGGCCGACTATCCCGACAGTCACATCTTCCATTACCGACTGGCCACCGGCCAATATCTGTCCGGCGCCCACGATGCCGCGCTGAACAGCATCGACACCGCCCTGCGGTTGCTGCCCGCGATCGGCTGGCGGGTCAGCCACGAACTGTTTCAAGGCCAGTACCTGACCAAGCGCGAAGCGATTCTCAACGGCCGCACCGAAGCGCACCGCGCCGCGGCGGACCGTGAACGCGTGCAGCGACACGAGCACAGCATCGCCGGAATGACCGACACAGTGCGCAACTCGATGCTGCGCACCATAGAGGTCGTCTCGATCTTCGCGGCCGTCATCGCCTTCGCCGTCGGCTCCTTGAACGTCTCCCTGAACGGCAACCTGCGCCTGTCCGAGCGCCTATGGATCGTCACCGTCCTCGGCGCAGGACTCCTCCTCTTCGCTCTCCTGATAGTTGGCGGCAGCTGGCTCATCGCCCGCCGCCTATCCGGCGAGCGCAACGGTTAACGATCACCCACGAACAGGCTGGGTGGGCCGTTATCGTCTGCTGGCGCGTCGGTAGCCGATGGTTGCTGGGATCGCGAAGAGGATGATCGCGCCGAGGCACCAGATGAGGGTGAGGGTTAGCGGGCGGGCCAAGGGGCCTTCGAGGGCGAGGGCCTTCATGGCGTCCACGGCGACGGACATGGGCTGGTTGCGGACCACCGGCTGGATCCACTGCGGGTAGGCGGCCAAAGGTACGAAACCGGTGCTGAAGAACATCATCAGGGACGTGAGGATGGTGATGCCTTCTACCAGGGCGGCTTTGGCGGTGAAGACGGCTATCGAGGTGACGACGGTGGCGAAGGCCAGGCCGAAAAGCACTGGGATGGTGAGGAATACGAGGGTGGGCAGGAAGCCCTGGTGGAAGCGGAAGCCGAGTAGGTAGCCGACGAGGATGATGGCCAGGGTGCCTACGAAGATGCGGCAGCCTTCGGCGAGAATGCGGGAGGCGAGGCCGGAGGCGCGGTGTACGGGGAGTACCCAGAAGCGGGCGAGTAGGCCTGCTTCGCGTTCGCGGCCGAGTAGGACACCGCAGGCGACGGCGCCGGAGACGGCACCGGTGATGGTGACCATCGGGACGGAACCATAGAGGGCGCTGTCGCCGGTGAACTTCCGAATCTGGCCGCCGACAACCGTTTCCAGCATGATCAGCAGCAGGCAGGGGATGATCAGGGCTTCGAGCAGGGTGATCGGGTTGCGCACCCAGCGCAGCAACAGGCGTTGCGTCTGAATCATGGTGTGCCGCACCAGAGATGCGGACGATACCTCGGACTGGATGCGGACATCCTCAGTGCGATCGGCGAGTAGTGCCATCATGCCCTCCCCGAGCTCAGCCGGATGGTCAGCGGAATACACAGGATGAGGATCGCGGCCGTCCAGGCCAGTGACGGTCCCATCAGGGACCATGTCACCTGGCCCGCGTTCCCCAACGTGTCGCCTGCCAATGCGCGCAGGGCGAGCACGAACTGCGACACCGGCTGATTGCGCACGAACGGCTGCACCCAGGCCGGAAACTGGTGTGCCGGAGCCAGACCCGCCGACAGCATGCCGAAGATCAAGGGCGGCAGCACAAGGGCCTGGGTGACCGCTTCCGGGCTGCGTGACACGGTGCCGATCACATCAGCGCCGAGCGTCAGTGCGGTGCCGATGAGCATCGACAACAGTAGGAAGCCGATGGTGTGCGCGGTATCCAGATAGAACCGAAACCCGATGACGTAACCGCAGGCGATAGCAGCACACAGCGATAGCGCCAGCCGGAAAACGTTGCCGGACATCCGTGCCGCGGCGGGCACGAGCCGCCCGACCGGCATCGACCCGAATCGCCGATTGAGACCGGCGACCGAGTCGGTAGCCGATCGGAAGGCCGCCGAGATAGCGGTGAACGCGGCGGCCTGCAGCACGACGAGGGGCATCATGAACTGCGCGTAGCTGCTGAATCCGGTGCCCGCGAACGTCATCACCGTCTTCAGCGGAATGTAGAACCCCGCCGTGAAGGTCGCAGGCGCCAAGAGCGAGGTCAATACCTCACCGGTCTTGACCGAGGGAACGATCAGTCGCGTCGTGAGCACCCACCACTGCCGCGCTCGATCCGGCGTCGCTCTGACATCGGCCAGCCAGGTACCCGCGGTCACGAGACAGCCTCCACATCAACAGCTTTCGCGTCGGCCTGGCCGTCGGTGGACGCAAGGTGCCCGGTCAACTGGAGGAACACATCGTCGAGTGACGGCCTGCGCAGCGCGATGTCGACCAGTTCCACCTCCGCCCCGTCCAAGCGGCGCAACGCCTCCGCGAGCGTCTTCGCGCCGTCCGGAGCGGGGATGGTGATCCGGTCCGAGTCGGGTGTCATCGCGGCCCGATTGTCCTCCGGCAACAGCGTTCCGAGCGCGTCGGCGATGACGGACAGATCCTTCAGATCCAGCGGCACCACTTCGCAGTAACTGCCACCGGTCCGCGACTTCAGTTCGTCCGCGGTGCCCTGCGCGATCACCACGCCGTGATCGATTACGATGATCCGATCACTGAGCGCGTCGGCCTCTTCCAGATACTGGGTGGTCAGCAGCGTGGTGATGCCTGCCTTCTTGAAACTGCGCACCAGATCCCAAACCCCTTGCCTGCTGCGCGGATCCAGCCCGGTCGTCGGTTCGTCGAGGAACACCACGTCCGGTCGGACGACGAGACCGCAGGCGATGTCGATGCGCCGCCGCATACCTCCCGAATAGGTGCCGACCCGGCGGCCTGCCGCGCCGACCAGATCGAACTCGGTGATCAGCTCGTCCGCGCGAGCCCGGGCGGCCCGCTTGCGCAGCCCCATCAGCCTGCCGAACATCACGAGATTCTCGTAGCCGCTGAGCATGTCGTCGAGCGCGGCATACTGCCCGGTCAGCATGATAGATCGGCGCACCGACGCCGGATCGGCGACGACATCGTGCCCGGCGACCAGCGCGCGTCCCCGGTCCGGCGCGATGAGCGTCGAGAGGATGTTCACCATGGTGGTCTTGCCCGCGCCGTTCGGGCCGAGGATGCCGAGGATCTCACCCGGCGCCGCCGTGAAATCGACTCCGCGCAATGCCTTTACGGCGCCGAAGGATTTCTCGACTCCCTCGACGACTACGCCCTGATCGGAATTCATGCCTGTCCCTTCCACTGTTCGTCGAGTACGCGCGCGATGACCGGCAGCACGTGCGGTGCGGTCAGCTCGTTGTGGGTGACGTCGATGTCGTAGTTGATGACGTCCCCGGTCGCGTACGGCCGCCAGCCGTCCGGGCCGACGACGTCGGAGCTGTCGACGGTCGCGCTGAAATACAGCACGTCACCGTCGAATACCGGCCGCTGATAGCCCGCCCGGGCGCGCGCCGCCGCGTTGTACGACTCGGCCAGCCGCTCGATCATGTCCGCGTCGACGATCGTCACGCCGCCGAGCCGGTCGCGGATGAGGTCGGCCGCCTCGCCCGCGGTGGCCTCGGCGGGCACATCGTGGATCCCGAAGATCGCGCCGAAACTGTTCACGAACGCCCCCGCCGTGAGCTGCTCGACGGCGTCACCGTCGACGTCGGCGGTATCGGAATCCAGCAGCGCGAGCAGCCCGACCCGATCACCGGTTTCCTGCAGCAGGGCCGCGATCGCGTGCGCGACCAGCCCGCCGAACGACCAGCCGAGCAGGTGATACGGCCCGGTCGGCTGGATGGCGCGGATCTCGCGCACGTACCGGGCGGCGAACTCCTCGATCGAGCGCAGGGACGGTTCGTTGCCGCTGAGATCCGGTGCCTGCAACGCGTAGATCGGGCGGCCCGGACGCAGCGCCTGCGCGAATCCCAGGTAGCTCCAAGAGATGCCGGAGGACGGGTGGATGCAGAACAACGCGGGCTCGGTGCCGTCCGTCCGGATCGGCAACACCACGTCCAGCCCGAGAATGGCTTCTAGGCCCGGTTGACTGGCCGCGACGGCCGCCGCCTCCTCGGCCGCGGCGGCTTCCGCTGCCGGGGTTCCGGTGAACGCGGCCGCCGCACGGAGCGCATCGACCCACAGACCCGCCAGCTCGGCGACCTCACCACGGTCCAGCAGCGTCTTCGGGTAGGTGAAGTCCGCTCGCAGTCGATCACCGACCACCACCGCGTTCACCTCGATCACCGACTGCGCCGGGGCCCGGGGATCTTCGCCGGTGGCCAGGTCGCCGAACTCGTCGGTCGGCGTCCAGCCGAGGCCGTCCAGCCCGGCCGGGACATCACCCGCAGTGCTGCGGCCGTGATAACTGAAGCTGACCTGGCCCGAGTTGGCGCCGCCCAGTTGCGGTGCCGTGTCGGGATTGAGGTAGCGCAGCAGTCCGAACCCGATTCCGTTGTCCGGCACCGATTTCAGTTGATGCTTCACCGCGCGGATGGCCGCACCCAGCGCAGGCCCGCCGGCGAACGCATCGTCGACGTCGACGCTGTCCAGCTCGAGCCGCACCGGGTAGCTGGTGCTGAACGAACCAATCGTGCGAGCTAGCGCCGCACCGGGGAGCACCCTGCCGTCACCCTCGAGCCGGATCATGATGTCCGTCCCGGTCTCCCCGGATCGTCGTGCACGCCAGCGCATCAGCGACAGCGTGAGCGCGGCAAGCAGGGTGTCGTTGGCGGTGCCCGCGAACTGGGTGGGCAACGTGGTGAGCACCGCGGTGCTCACCTCCGCCGACACCTCGCATCGCACGGTGCGCAGCGTGTGTGCCTGATCTACGGTCGAGTCCAGCGCGCGGGCACCGAGCAGTGGGTCCGCGCCCGCGAGCACGCCTTGCCAATGCCCGAGCTCGAAAACCCTTTCGGCCGAGCGTGCTTCGTCCACGAGGGCGTGCGCCCACCGGCGCATCGACGTGCCGGTTTCGGCGAGCACCGGGGCATTGCCGACCGACACCTGTGCCCAAGCGGCCATCAGGTCCGGCAGCAGAATGCCCCACGAGGCGTCGTCGATCAGCAGGCGGTGCACCAGCACGATGAGCCGACCGGCCCTGGTCCGCGTCCCGGCATCGCCGACCGGATCGAGCCAGAGGAACCGCAGCACAATGCCGTTCGCCGGATCCAGTCGGTTCGACCCGGAATTCAGTTCCGCGGCAACGTATTCGCGTAGATCGAGAGGATCGGCGGCCCCGTCGAACTCGATGCGGCGCACCAGTGCGCCGACATCGACCGAGCCGGGCGCACGGACCACCAGGTGCCAGCCGTCCACCTCGTTCGCCAGCCGCGCGCGCAGGATGTCGTGCCGGTCGACGGCCGCCGCGAGCGTGGCGATCAGCTGCGCCCGTTCGATACCGACCGGAAGCTCGAGCACCGCCGTCCGAGCCGAACGGAGCTGCCCGCCACGCTCGATCAGGTACCGCATCATCGGCGTGAGCGGCACCGCACCGATGCCGCCGCCGGGCAGCTCGGACAGGGGTGCCACGGCACTGCCGGTGTCCACGGCCGCGGCGAGCGCCGCTACCGTGCGGTGCTCGAACACCTGCAACGGTGTGCAGACGATGCCTCGCTGTTTCGCCCGCGACACCAGCTGGATCGCGAGAATACTGTCGCCGCCGAGCTCGAAGAACGAATCATCGACACCCACCTTGTCGCGACCGAGCAGCTCGGCGACGATCTGCGCCAGCGCTTCCTCCGTCGGCGTCCGTGGCGCCAGGTATTCGGTCTCCTCAGCACCGAATTGCGGGGAAGGCAACGCTTTCCGGTCGAGCTTGCCGACCGCGGTGAGCGGGATCTCGTCCAGGACGACGAAGGCGGACGGGACCATATAGCCGGGCAAAGTGTCCGCCGCGATGGCGCGCACCCGAGCGATGTCGAGCTCTACGTTCGGTTTACGCACCAGGTAGGCCGCCAATGCGGTCGAGCCTGCGGGGCCTTTGACGCCGAGTGTGAGAGCGAAATCGACGCCGTCGATCCGACCGAGCACGGCATCGATCTCGCCAAGCTCGATCCGCTGCCCGCGCACCTTGACCTGGAAATCGGTGCGGCCCAGGTACTCCAGTGTCAGCGCGTGCTCTGGCGAATCGTGCGTCCAGCGCACCAGGTCGCCCGTGCGATACATCCGTTCGCCCGGCGCCCCATAGGGATTCGCGACGAAGCGGCCTGCCGTCAGCCCATGCCTGGCGTGGTAACCACGCGCCAGCGCGGGCCCCGCGAGATAGAGCTCGCCGGCGACGCCGATCGGAACCGGATGCAGCCGACCGTCGAGCACCATCGCGGATGCACCGCGAATGGGCGGGCCGAGCGATACCGTAGCGCCGGTAGAAAGTTCGGAACCCGTTGCCACAACGGTGAACTCGGTCGGCCCGTACAGATTCACCATCCGCCGGTCCCGCACACCGCGCCGCCGCGCCACATCGCCGCGACCGCGCTGAGCCACCGCGTCGGAGCCGATCCACCGCTCGATGAGCTCGGCACCCACCGCCTCGCCACCCACCGCGAGCACCCGCACTCCGGAAACCTCGGCGGGATCGATGGTGGCCAGCGCGGACGGGGTGATCATCACGTGCGTGACCTGCTCCGAGTCGATCAGCTCGGCGAGCGCGCTACCGCCGAAGACCTCCGCGGGCGCGACAACCAAGGCGCCGCCCCACCCGAACGCCATCAGCGCCTCCAGGATCGAGGCGTCGAAACTCGGTGAGGCAACATGCAACACCCGCGAGCTCGAATCCAGGTCGAGCAGGTCGCGTTGCGCCGCAACGAAGTCCGCGACACCGCGATGCGAGACCGAGACACCCTTCGGTGTGCCCGTCGACCCGGAGGTGTAGATCAGCCAGGCGGGGTTGTCCAGCCGGACCGGTCGCGGCAACTCGCTGTCCCGCAGCGGGCGTGGGCTTGCGGCGGACCAGCGTTCCACCAGGGTCAGATCGTCGAGCACCAGCCACTGCGTGCTGTCCGGCAACATCGATCGGTAGGCGACCATCGTGAGGCCGACGCGCGCACCGGAATCGGTGAGCATGTGATCGATCCGCTCGATCGGGTGCTTCGGATCGACCGGCAGGAAGGCCGCGCCGATCTTCGCCGCCGCCCACATCCCGGTCAGCAGGTCTGGCGAGCGCGGCAGGCCGAGGGCGACCACGGTTTCCGGGCCCGCTCCCGCCTCGAGCAGGAGCCGAGCCAGCCGATTGGCGTGCGCGTCGAGTTCCCGGTAGGTCGTCGTGTCACCGGCGGCGACCACGGCGGGACGATTCGGGTATCGGGCCACGGTCGCGGCGAGCAGCTCGGGAAGCGTTGTCGTTCCGATGCTTTCGAGCCCACGCACCGGCACCAGCGTCGCGCGCTCGCTGTCGTCGAGGATGTCGATATCGGCGACACGCACGTCCGGCTCGGTGAGCACGGTCGCGAGCACCCGCCGCCAGCGCGTGCCGAACGACGCCACCGTTGCCTCGTCGAACAGGTCCGTCGCGTAGGTCAGCACACCGGCCAGCCCGGCCGGGCCCGTCGCGTCGAAACGCTCACGCAGGTCCAGTGTCAGATCGAATTGCGAAGCGCGCCGGTCGAAGTCCTCCACCTCGAACCGCAGGCCGGGCAGTTCGAGCACCGGCTCGATGAAGTTCTGCAGTGACAGCGACACCTGGAACAGCGGATGATGCGCCGTCGACCGGGTGGGATTCAACGCCTGCACGAGCCGTTCGAAGGCCACGTCGGCGTTCGCGAACGCGTCGAGATCGGCCGAGCGGACCGCAGTCAGGAAGTCGAGGAATCCGGCACCGGGATCGACGGCGGTGCGCAAGGCGAGCGTGTTGACGAACATGCCGACGAGCTCGTCCAGGGCTTCCTCGCCGCGCCCGGCCACCGGTGTTCCGACGACCACGTCGTCGGTGCCGCCCAGCCGGGCCAGCAGTACGGCGAGTGTCGCGTGCACGACCATGAACACGCTGACGTTGTGTGCTCCGGCGAATTCCACCAGGGCGCTGTGCAGTTCGGCATTGACGGCGAACTCGACGTCGGCGCTGCGCATCGTCTGGATGGCGGGCCGCGGCCGGTCCGCGGGCAGCTCCAGCACATCCGGGGCCCCGGCCAAGGTGTCGGTCCAGTACCGAACCTGGCGCGCGGCCAGGGATTCCGGATCGGACTCGCTGCCGAGCACCTCGCGATGCCACATCGCGAAATCGGCGTACTGCACGGCAAGCGGAACCCGGGTGGTCTCCGCACCCGACGAGCGCTCCGAGTACGCGGCGACCAAGTCGGCGGCCAGCGGTGCCATCGACGCACCGTCCGCGCTGATGTGGTGCACCACCAGCACCACAACGTGCACCACATCGGCTTCGGCGGTTACCGGAGTGCCGCCCAACGGATCGCGGTCCATTGCCGCGGAATTCCCGGCGATGCGGAACAGCCCGACGCGCAGCGGTGGCTCCTTGGCAATGTCGAATCCCTTGCCCGCCAAGGCATTGATCCGATCCCGTAGAGGTGCGCCATCTTCGGCCTCGAGCACGGTCAGTGCGGGCGCGGCCAGCTCGGTGCCCATGATCACCTGACGCGGGCCTTCGGAGTCGGCAGGGTAGATCGTGCGCAGGCTTTCGTGCCGTTCGATGACGTCGGTCAAGGCCAGGCGCATGGCGTCGACGTCGAGTTCGCCGGTCAACCGCAGGGCGACCGCGATGTTGTACGCGGGCGAGGCGGGATCGAGCCGGTTGAGCACCCACATGCGCTGCTGCGCGGGCGACAACGGAACGCGATCCGGCCGGATCCGCGGCGCGAGCGCGAGGCGACCCGGGCGTTCGCCGTTCGCCGGGACCACCCGCGCCGACAGCTGCGCGACGGTGGGCGCGTCGAACAGATCCCGCAGCGCGATGGTCGAGCCGAGGGTCGAATTGACCCGCGCGACAACCTTCGTCGCGCTGAGCGAGTTGCCGCCCAGTTCGAAGAACGACTGGTCGACGCTCACCCGCTCGCTACCGAGCACCTCACCGAACACCTCGGCAACGGCCTGCTCGACCGGCGTGCGCGGCGCGAGGTAGGGCCGGTTGGTGTCCGAGAAGTCCGGCACCGGAAGGGCTTTGCGGTCCAGCTTGCCGACCGGTGTCAACGGAATCGAGTCGAGCACGATGAGATAGCCGGGCACCATGTACCCGGGTAGCTCACCGGCGATCCGCACGCGCAGCCGCTCGGTATCCAGTTCGACGCCCTCGGCGGGCAGCACATACGACACCAGCACGGTCGCACCGGCGGGCCCGGCCCGGCCGATGGTCACCGCGTACTCGACCTCCTCGTCGCGCGACAGCACCGCATCGATCTCACCGAGCTCGATGCGCAGACCACGAATCTTGACCTGGAAGTCGCTGCGCCCCAGGTACTCCAGCTCATAGCCGTCGCGGCCGGCGACCCAGCGCACCATGTCGCCGGTCCGGTACATCCGCTCGCCCGGCGCGCCGAACGGGTCGGCGACGAACCGGCTCGCCGTCATCTCGAAACGGTTGAAGTAACCACGCGCGAGTGCGGGCCCCGCCAGATACAGCTCACCCGCGACACCCACAGGCACGGGCCGCAACCAGGTGTCGAGCACCATGTTCGCCGCGCCACGGATCGGACCGCCGATCGTGATCGGTTCGCCCGCAACGAGTTCCGCCGGGCCCGTCGCCCAAATACTGAACTCCGTCGGGCCGTAGAGGTTCACCATCCGCCGACCGACGGACCAGCGTTCGATCAGCTCCGGCGTCGCCGCCTCACCGGCCACCGACAGCACCCGCAGGTGGTCGAGATCGGTCGGCTCCATGGTGGCCAGCGCGGACGGCGTGATCACCGCGTGCGTCACCCGCTCGGTGCGCAACAGTCGTTCGAGTTCCGCGCCGCCGTAGACATCCGGCGGCGAGACCACCAGCCGCCCGCCCGCGCCGTGCGCGGTCAGCAACTCGAACACCGAGGCGTCGAAGCTCGGCGACGCCACCTGCAGCGCACTCGCCGTCGGATCGAGATCGAGCGAATCACGTTGGGTGGAGACCAGATTCGCGATGCCGCGATGACTGAGCAGCACCGCCTTCGGCTTGCCGGTGGAACCCGAGGTGTAGATCAGATACGCCGTCTGGTCGATATCGATCGGACCGCCGCGCTCCTCGTCGGTGATGGGGTCGGCGGAGACGGTCATGACGCGGCGGATGGTGTTCAGGTCGTCGAGCAGCAGCCAGTCGATGCTGCCGGGCAGCGTCTCGCCGGTCGCGGTGACCGTCACGCCGATGGGCGCCTTCGAGTCGGTGAGCATGTGCTCGATCCGCTCGACCGGATAGTTGGGGTCCAGCGGCGCGAACGCCGCGCCGGATTTGGCCAGTGCCCACACCGCGACCACCGATTCCAGTGACCGGGTGAGGGCGAGCACGACGAACACCTCACGCCCGACGCCGCGGCGCAGCAGCAGCCGCGCGAAGCGGTTCGACCAGGCGTCGAGTTCGCCGTAGGACATGGTGAGTTCGCCCACGCTGACCGCGATGGCGTCGCTGTCGATCGCGGCACCGGCGGCCAGGATTTCCGGCAGCGTGCGCACCGGCAGCGACTCCGGTCCCCGAACCGGCAGCAGCGCGGCACGTTCGGCGTCGTCGCAGTACTGCAGGTGCGAGACGAGGGCACGCGGATTGTCGGCGAGCTGGGTGAGCAGCCCGACGAAGCGATCCAGCAGTGGCTGTGCCGCAGCGGGATCGAGCTGGTCGGCCATGAATTTCAGGCTGACCCGCAGCGTGTCGTGGCCGTCGGTGCCGCGCAGCGGAATGACCATGAGGTTCAACGGGTATGGCGTCGCGTCGGTGCCTTCGACGTCGAGCACCCGCATGCCCGCGATGTCCAGGGCCTGCGAGAGGGCTTCGCGGTCGATCGGATAGGACTCGAAAACGGTGAGGGTGTCGAACAATTCGGCGAGCCCGACGGCCTGGTGGATCGCGGCCAGCCCGACGTGCTGGTGATCCATCAGCCGGGCCTGCTCGGCCTGCAGGCGGGCGAGCAGATCGACCACCTTCTCGGCCGGGTCGAGCCGCACCCGCACCGGCAGCGTATTGATGAACAGGCCGACCATCTCCTCGACACCGGCCAGCTCCGGCGGCCTGCCGGAGACTGTGCCGCCGAACACCACATCGGTGCGGCCGGTCAGCATGGCGAGCAGCATCGCCCAGCTGGCCTGCACGAGTGTGTTGACCGTGGCACCGGATTCGCGGGCGGTCGACTCCAGCCGGGCGACGGTGTCGGCGGACAGATCGGTGGACACCATCCCTGTCTCGGTCGACTCGATGCCCGCCAGGCTGGGCACCGCGCGGGTCGGGGTATCGATCCCGGCCAGCGATTCTGCCCATGCGGCAATGGATTCGGCGTCGTCCCGGTCGTCCAGCCACGACAGGAATTCGCGGTAGGAGTGCGCGGGTGGCAGCGCGGACGCGTCGCCCGAGGTGACGTAGAGCGCGAGCAGCTCGCGCACCAACAGTGGCGTCGACCAACCATCCAGCACCAGATGGTGATTGGTGAGGACGAACTGGTAGCTGTCGGCAGCCGTCCGGATCAGGGTGAACCGCACCAGCGGCGGTCGGGTCAGTTCGAATCGGGTGCGGGCGTCCACCGCGATCACCCGATCCAATTCCCGCTGCCGCGCCTCGGGATCGGCGATATCGGTCAGATCGGCGTCTTGCCACTGGATTTCGGCGTCGGCCAGCACGAGCTGGCGGGGACCGTCGTCGGTTTCTACGTAGGCGACCCGTAGGTTCTCGTGCCGGGCCACCAAAGCCTGTGCGGCGGTCCGCAATCGGGCCGCGTCGACGGTACCCGCCAGGGTGAGCAGCGACTGCACGGTGTAGCCGTCGGCGGTGTCGGAGTCGTACAGCGCGTGGAAGAGCAGGCCGTACTGCAGCGGCGAGAGCGGCCACACGTCGGCGAGGTTCGCGTAATCGCGCTCCCACGTGTCGATCTGCCGCTGCGTCACCGGGACCAGGTCGAAGTCGGACGGTGTGCGCCCGCCCGAGCCCGCAGTCTCCGCGTGCGCGGCGAGGGCCCGCAGCGCCTCGGTCCAGAGCTCGGCGAGCTGGGCGACGTCGTTCGCGTCGAGCAGTCGCGAGGCATAGGCCCAGATCACTTCCAGGCCGGTGTCGGTGAGCACCGCGTTGATGTCGACGACTGCGGCCAGCGGGGCACGATCGTCCTGGGTGGCCGCAAAGCGTTGCGGCAACCAAGGTCCCGTATCCGAGCCGGTGTTCGCCCGGCCCAGATAGTTGAAGCTGATCTGCGGGATGGGGCTATCGGCGAGTGCCGCAGCGGATTCGGCAGCGAGGTAACGCAGCATGCCGAAGCCGATGCCCTTGTCCGGCACCGTCCGCAGCTGTTCCTTCGCTGCTTTGATCGCGGCACCCGCCGCTGAACCACCGGCGAACGCGTCGGCGAGATCGATACCCGCCAGATCGACCGCCACCGGGTACACGCTGGTGAACCAGCCCACGGTGCGCGCGACATCCGCGCCGGGCAGTATTTCTTCCGCGCGTCCGTGGCCCTCCAGGGTGAACAGCGTCGCGGTCCGTCCGCGCCATCGGCCGACCGCCATCGCGAGCGCGGCAAGCAGCACATCGTCCGCGCCGCAATGGAATCGATCAGGCGCGGTGCTGAGCACGGTCTGCGCGATCGCCGGATCGATGACGGTCTGGTGGTGTGCCATCGTCGAGACAACATCGACCGCCGGATCAGGGAGGTCGGCTCCGAGCGCCGGGTCGGGTGTCGCCAAGATGCCCTGCCAGAGCGGCAGTTCGGCGGCACGCGCACCGGCCTGCTCGGCCTGGCCGTGCGCCCAGCGCCGGAACGAGGTCCCCACGGGAGCGAGCACCCCGCCCATGGCGGCGGTAGCCAGATCAGGCAGCAGAATGCGCCAGGAAACACCGTCGGTCACCAGGTGATGCAGCACGAGCCACAGCACGGGCTCGGCCTGCTCGATGAGCACGAACCGCGCGACGACACCCGCCGCCGGGTCGAGCAGGTCGGCGGCCCGCTGCAATTCGCGCTCACGCGTCTCCGCGCTGTCCGCACCGGCCGCGACGGCCTCCACCAGTGATTCGGCGTCGATGGCGCCAGGTTCGGCGACGGTCCACTCCCAGCCGTCGTCCCCGCGCCGCAGCGCGGAACGCAGCAGATCATGGTGGTCGAGCAACGCCTGCACCGCCGCGACGACCGCGCCCCGCTGGAAGCCGACGGGCAGCCCGACGAGCACCGCCTGGCTGAACCGCGGCCAACTGTCACCCTGATCCACCATGGCGTGCACGATCGGCGTGAGCTCGACCGCGCCGACCCCACCACCGGGCAGTTCGTGCACCACCTGCGCCCGCACCTCGGTGGCGATGGCGGCCAGCGCGGCAACGGTCTTGCGCTCGAACACATCTCGCGCGCTGAGCCCGATGCCGGCGGCCTTGGCCCGCGACACCAGCTGAATGGACACGATGCTGTCGCCGCCGAGCGCGAAGAAGCTCTCGTCGACCCCGACGGTCTCCAGTCCGAGCACCTCGGCGAACAACGCCGCCAGCGCCTCCTCGCGCGGGGTGGACGGCGCGCGGCTGACGATCGTGCGCGCCCCGAAATCCGGCGCGGGCAACGCCTTACGATCCACCTTGCCGAGCGGCGTGAGCGGGATACTGTCGAGCACCATCACTACTGCGGGCACCATGTAGGCCGGAAGTGTCTCCCCGGCAGCGGCTTTCAGCGCCTCGGGATGCACTTCGGCACCGGGCTTCGGCAGCACGTACGACACCAGCGCGGTGGCACCGGCGCCGGTCTCGGCACCGAGGGTGATCGCGAAGTCGATGTCCGGATGCCGTTGCAGCGCGGCATCGATCTCACCGAGCTCGATGCGGAAGCCACGGACCTTCACCTGGAAGTCGCTGCGGCCCTGGTACTCCAGCTCGAGACGCCCGCCCCGGGTGCTCCAGCGCACCAGGTCACCGGTGCGGTACAGCCGCGCACCGGCCTCATAGGGATTGGCGACGAATCGGCCCGCGGTGAGCCCGTTGCGCCGATGGTAGCCGCGCGCGAGCCCCGCACCGGCGAGATACAACTCACCGATGGTGCCGGGCGGCACCGGCCGCAACCACGGATCGAGCACCACAGCGGAGACGCCACGCACCAGGCTGCCGATGGTGACCGGCGCGGCGGGCACGAGCGCCTCGCTCAGCGTCACGGTCACGGTGGTTTCGGTGGGGCCGTACCCATTCAGCAGGGTGCGCCCGGCCCACTTGGCCACCAACTCGGGCGGGCAGGCGTCGCCGCCGACGATCACGGTGCGCAGATCGGGCAGCGTCGCCGGATCGAGCGATCCCACCACGGTCGGTGTGACATTGAGGTGGGTGACGCGATGGGTGCGCAGCACCTCCGCCATCTCCTCGCCCGCGTACGCGGCGGGCGGCACCACGGCGAGCGTGGCACCGGCGGCCAGGGTCACCAGGATCTCCTCGACCGAGATGTCGAAGCTCGGCGATACCGCGTGCGCCACCACGGAATCGGCGGTCACTCCGAAGCCTGCGGCCGAGCCGGTCGCCAGGTTCGCCAGTCCGCGATGCGAAACCAGCACGCCCTTGGGCAATCCGGTCGATCCCGAGGTGTAGATGATGTACGCGACCTGGTCGAGGTGTATCGCGGCGGACGGCTCGATGGGTCCCGCATCCTGCTCGCGCATCCTGCGCGCGATCGTCTCTTCGTCGAGAATCAGCCAGTTCACCTTGTCCGGCAACGACTTCCGGGCAGCCGCGACGGTCACACCCGCGACTACGCCGCTGTCGCCGACCATGTGCTCGATCCGGTCGGCCGGGTAGGTCGGATCGATCGGCACGAACGCCGCGCCGGTCTTGGCCACCGCGATCATCGCCAGCACCGACTCCGCCGACCGGGGAATCGAAATAGCCACGGTGCGTTCAGGTCCGGCGCCCGCGGCAATGAGCACCTTGGCCAGCCGATTGGTGTGCTCGTCGACTTGCCGATAGGTGAACGAGGTCGCCCCGGCGCGAATTGCCACCGCGTCGAGGTCGAGAGCCGCACCGGCCGCGAGGATTTCGGGCAGCGTGCGGGGCGCGACACCCATGGGCCCACGAGCAGGCACCAGCTCGGCCTGCTCGTCGTCGGACACCACCGGCACCGTCGACAGCGCGGCCTCGGTTCCCGCGGCGAGAAAAGCGTGCAGGAACAACAGGAACCGGCGATGCTGCGCCGCCAATTCGGCGTCGCTGTACAGGTTTCCATTGCCCTGAAAATCGATATGGGTGCTCTCGCCGCCGACGCCCGGATACACGTTGACGAACAGATCATCGATCAACCCGGAGGTCAGCACATGCAGCCGCCCGGTGACCGCGCCGAGCTGAATCCTGGTGTCCACCATCATCAGGTTCACCGAGGGCCCGAACGAGGCGGCCTCGTCCATCGGCCAGCCGAGATCGCGGAAAATGTCCTCCTGGCGATAGCGCTGCCGCCGCAGCGCCCCGGTCAGCTCGCCCTGCGCCGCCCGGATCACGTCGCCGATCGTCGTGGTCGGCGTCAGGGTCAGCCGCAGCGGCACGACATTGGCGATCATCCCGCCGGAACGCCGCAGTATCGCAGTGGTGCGCGCCGAAACAGGAAGGCTCAGCACAACTTCCGGCGCCCCGGTCATCGCGGCCAGATACGCCCCGAACGCCGCGACCACGGTCGGCGCGACCCCCGACCCGGCGGCCTTCGCGACGGTATCGAGCAGCGCCGTGGTCTCCTGCGGCAACGCGCCCGCGACGCGACTCGGGTGCGCGTCGACCTCGGCGGTGCGCCCGGCCAGACTCACCGGATCGGCCATCCCGTCGAGATGCGCGAGCCAGTGCTCCCGATCGGCGCCGAAACGATCCGAATTGCGGTACGCCAGATCGGCTTCGACGATCTTGCGCAGATCCTCGGCCTTCGCGGCGGGCGGCTCGTTGCCTTCGACCGCCGCGTTGTAGAGCTCACCGGTGCGCTGCACCACGGTCAGCGCGCCCATGCCGTCCAGCACGATGTGATGAATCCGCGAGTACCAGTACCAGCGGTCCTCGGCGAGCCGCAGCATCGCGACGCGCACCAGCCGATCCCTGGTCAACTCCAGCGGCGCCTCGTATTCCGCGCGCATCCACGCGTGCGCGGCGGCCTCCGGGTCGCGTTCGCCGCGCAGATCCATGGTGAGCAGGCTGTCATCCAGGCCGGTGTCCACGAACTGGTACGGATGGCCGTCGACGTCGAGCAGCCGCAGATACCCGGTGCCGAACTCGCGCCCGGCCTGCCGCGCCGCGCTACCGAGCGCGTCCAGATCGATCGGTCCGCTCAACTCGACGTACTGGGCGATCGAAATAGGAGTGTCGCCCGCGATGTGCTGGGCGAACCAGATGCCGCGCTGAGCGGCCGACAGCGGGAAGGCTCCTTCGGGCAGAGCTCCGCCGGTCTCGAGGGGCGAGGGGAGAGGCTGTTGCATGAATAGTCCTACGTCCTTACCGCCCGCAGCTGCCGCGGAGTGACCGCCGCCGGCCAGTGCGGTAGTGGTAGTACCCTGCCGCACAGCTCGCGACAGGATTCATTCTGAACCGATGACGTGTGCACCGATGCCGATTGCCGACAAGTCCGGCAAACATGCCGCGAGGCGCGCCCGAACCAGGTGCGCCCGGCGGGTCAGGCCGCCATGGGCAGCTGGTCGGCCTCGGTGAGCGGTGCGTCCGAGCCCGCGAGGTAGCGCTGCAGGGTGGAGCGGTCGTCCAGCACCAGCCAGGAGATCGCGTCGGTGAGCTCGCCGCGCTGCGCCTTGGTGGTCACGCCGAGGGTGGTGCCGAGCATGAACGCCCCGTCCGCGGCGGCGGGGACCGGCGTGCCGCCGATCTTGACGATGGCCCGCTCGGCGACCACGGACTCGATCTCGTCGGCGATGGCGAGGGCGACCCGGGTGTTGGCGCCCGCGCCGATCCCGAGCAGCAGCCTGGCCAGCCGGTTCGACCAGCGATCGAGCTCGGCGTAGGTGAGCGCGCAGTCGTCGGTGGACACCACGACCGCGTTCGGATCGACCTCGGCGACGGGCCGCGCGAGCGGCAGCAGGCGGAGGTTGTCGGCGAGCGAATCGGTCAGCGTATGCATTGTGGTTGTCCCTCGAAGTCGCGGTGCAGAGGTGGTCTTGCGTACCTCTAAATCTCGTCTACGAGGGAGAACTTCGACAGCAACCCAAGCGCTGGTGCTGCTACCTCCCAGGGTGGGGAAATATTCACCCCAGGGGGTACTGCGGAGCTAGATCAGTCAGTCACGAATCCGTTGAGGGTGCCGTTCAGATCGGTGAGCAACGCGCGGGCGGCGACGAGGCCGTTGCCGTGCCAGACGGTGTCCTCGACGGCGAAGACGCGTTTGTCGGTCGCGGCGCCGAGGTTTTTCCAGTCGTCGGTGCGCATCACCGTCTCGCCGTGCTTCTTGCCCTGTTCACCGGCGAGGATCACGTAGATCAGGTCGCCCTCCACCTTGGTGGCGAACTGGTCGGGGTTGACGTCGAAGGAGGGGCCGCGCTGGGCGGTGGGCCGCTGCACGCCCACGTCGCCGACGACCTGGCCCGCGAAGCTGTTGCTGCCCTGAACCTCGTTGGTATCGGCGGTGAATCGGAGTAGCGAGGCCTGGGTCTGCGTGGCCGAGATCGCGTTACCGATGTCGGTCGCCTCGGTGCGGTAGTTGTCCAGCGCGGTGTCCGCAGCCGCGCGGCGGCCCAATCCCGTTGCGAGCGCGGTGAATTCGGCCTGCCAGCTGTTGTTCGCGCCGACCAGGACGGTGGGCGCGATCTGCCGGAGCGCGTCGAAACTCGCAGTGGCGGTGGGGATGTCACCGAGAATGAGATCGGGGTGCAGGTCGGCGATGAGCGCCGGATTCGGCTGCGCGGCGGTGCCGACGCCGGGAATCTTCAGCACGCCGGTGCCGAGGTAGGCGGGCTGCGGATCCGGGCCGTCGAGGGTGACCGCGCCGACGACGCGTTCCCACAGGCCGACCGCGCATACCGCGTCCAGGGCTGAGGTGGTGAGCACCACGATGCGCTGCGGATCGGCGGGCACCTCCGACACACCGACGGCGTGCGTGACACTGCGTGTGCTGCCGCTCGCCGGATCGGGTGCGCTCGGCAGGGCACAGGCCTTGGTGGTGTCGCGCTCGAGCCCGATGACGCCCGCACCGGCGATGTTCGTGGTGGTGCGCACGATGCTGCTCGCGTCGTCGGGCTTGCTGCTGCAGCCCGCCGCGACGACGGTCGCGGATAACGCCGCGAAGGCGATGATCCGGCGGGCCACACGGGCGGTGCCGGATCGGGGTGAAGCTGTGCGGTTTCGGGTGCGAACGAAGGCGCTCAGCGGCATGCGGGTGAGGGTACATGCGTGGGTGCGGCCGGACGGGGACAGGTCAGCGCCACCGCGTGCCGTATTCCGTGGCGCGCATGGGTCGGCGGCCGCCCGGTGTGCCGCATCCCCGCGGCACACCGGGCTAGGTCGCGCGGAATCCCGCTGTCGGACAGGGAATTCCGCACGGTAGCGGGTTCAGGCCTTGTCCCCGCCGATGCTGAAGCGCGCGCCGGTGACATCGGTGACCGTCGCCAACCGGCCGAATTCGGAGTCCTCGGGCGGTCGCACCACCGAACCGCCCAGCTCGACGACCTTGGCGACCGTCTTGTCCACATCGTCGGCGCCGAAGTACACGCTCCAGGCGCCGGGGACGCCCTCGGGCAGGAAGGCCGAGGCATCGAGGACACCGCCCAGCATGGGGCTGTCCGAATGAATGGTGGTGTAGCGGAACTCGTCTGCGTCCGAGACGGTGAACGGGTCCTGCCAGCCGAACACGTCACGGTAGAAATCGAGCGCGGTGCCGTAGGCGCGGGTGTGCAGCTCGAACCAGGACGGCACGCCCTCGTTGGCGCCCCATTTTCCGCCGGTGACCAGGGCGGCGGTCTCGATGCCCCGGAACGTGCCCGCCTGCCAGACGCCGACGCCTACGCCGCCCGCGTCGCCGAGTACGGCCATGCTGCCGAGATCGCCGACCGCCATCGGCGGCACGACCACGCTGCCGCCCTGTGCGACAGCCTGGTCCGTGGTGGCCTGGATATCGGTGCTCGCGAGGTAGATGGTCCACTGCTCGGGCGCGTCGGCCTCACCTTCGGTGTGTCCCATGGCGCCCGCGACCGCGAGGCCGTCCTGCCGGAAGGTGACGTACCCGCCGAACTCCTCGGCGCGCTCGGCGGTCCACCCGAACAGCTCGCCGTAGAACGCGATGCTGCGGTCGAGATCGGAAGTGTAGAGATCGACCCAGCAGGGATCGCCGGGCTTGGGCTGGTTCTGGTCGCTCATCGCTGGTCTCCTGGGCAGGGGTGGAACACTGGTCACCGATATAGACGCCTGCCGCGAACGAAACTCATCGCTGCCGTCGGTCCGTGCTCACCAACGAAATACGACACAGAGTAGGACCCGTGCGGATTGCTGCGGCAGCACGGTTTACGATTCCAGAAGCGCAAGCGAACTGTCGTCTGTTCCGACATGGGGATGGATGCAAGCAGCGGAGCCTGCGGAGCGAACCTAAAGGCACCTTCAGGAGGATCAGTGACTGCGGTAGAGCCCCAGCCAGTCCAGCAGTTGGAAGCGACTCGGCCGTATCCGGCACGGACCGGGCCGAAGGGTTCGTATCTCTACAAGATGGTCACCACCACCGACCCCAAGGTGCTCGGGGTCATGTACCTGGTGACCGCGATGAGCTTCTTCCTCGTCGGTGGCCTGATGGCGCTGATGATGCGCGCCGAACTCGCGCGCCCCGGCCTGCAGTTCCTCTCGCCCGAGCAGTTCAACCAGCTGTTCACCATGCACGGCACGATCATGCTGCTGTTCTACGCGACCGCGATCGTGTTCGGCTTCGCGAACATCGTGCTTCCGCTGCAGATCGGCGCCCCTGACGTCGCCTTCCCGCGACTGAACGCGTTCAGCTACTGGCTGTACCTGTTCGGCGGCACGATGGCGACCGCGGGCTTCATCACTCCGGGTGGCGCGGCCGACTTCGGCTGGACCGCCTACACCCCGCTGACCGACATCCTGCACTCGCCGGGCGTCGGCGCCGACCTCTGGATCCTCGGCCTCGCCGTCTCCGGTCTGGGCACCATCCTCGGTGGCGTCAACATGCTGACTACCGTCGTCTGCCTGCGTGCCCCCGGCATGACCATGTTCCGGCTGCCGATCTTCACCTGGAACATCGCCGTCACCAGCGTGCTTGTCCTGCTTGCCTTCCCGCTGCTGACCGCCGCGCTGTTCGGCCTGGCCTACGACCGCCACCTCGGTGGCCACATCTACGACCCGGCCTCCGGCGGCGTGCTGCTCTACCAGCACCTGTTCTGGTTCTTCGGGCATCCCGAGGTGTACATCATCGCGCTGCCGTTCTTCGGCATCGTGTCCGAAATCTTCCCGGTGTTCTCGCGCAAGCCGATCTTCGGTTACACCACGCTGGTCTACGCGACGCTCGGCATCGCCGCGCTGTCCATCGCGGTGTGGGCGCACCACATGTACGCCACCGGTGCCGTGCTGCTGCCGTACTTCTCCTTCATGACGTTCCTGATCGCGGTGCCGACGGGCGTGAAGTTCTTCAACTGGATCGGCACCATGTGGCGCGGGCAGTTGACGTTCGAGACGCCGATGCTGTGGTCGATCGGCTTCCTGGTGACGTTCCTCTTCGGTGGTCTCTCGGGTGTCATCCTGGCCAGCCCGCCGCTGGACTTCCACGTCACCGACTCGTACTTCGTTGTCGCGCACTTCCATTACGTGCTCTTCGGCACCATCGTGTTCGCCACCTTCGCAGGCATCTACTTCTGGTTCCCGAAGATCACCGGCCGGATGATGGACGAGCGCCTTGGCAAGTGGCACTTCTGGACCACGTTCGTCGGCTTCCACACCACGTTCCTGGTGCAGCACTGGCTGGGTGCCGAGGGCATGCCGCGTCGTTACGCCGACTACCTGCCCAGCGACGGTTTCACCACGCTGAACACCATCTCCACCATCGGCGCGTTCATCCTCGGCGCCTCGATGCTGCCGTTCATCTGGAACGTCTTCAAGAGCTTCCGGTACGGCGAGGTCGTCACCGTGGACGACCCGTGGGGCTACGGCAACTCGCTCGAATGGGCCACCAGCTGCCCGCCGCCACGGCACAACTTCTACGAGCTGCCGCGGATCCGATCCGAGCGTCCGGCGTTCGAGCTGCACTATCCGCACATGGTCGAGCGGATGCGCGCCGAAGCGCACGTGGGCTGGGGTTCGGGTAAGCACGCCCACGACGTCCACGAAGGCGCAGTGGTAACCAAGTAGGATTTTCAGATACAACGACGAGTGTGCACCTGCTGGTCATAGCGGGTGCATGCGCGTTTTACATTGCAAATGTTTACGCAATACGGCCCCTCGCATGTGTCAATTGCTCACCGCAGGGTGCTTCCGTTAGGTGGCGCTGGTGCCCAGGTGTAGGTCGCTGCTGTGCTCAGCTTTTTACACTGAGCGCAGAGCGTCTCCATCGAACACAGGACTTGGAGCTACACCATCGTGGCCGACACCACCGTTCTCGTCACCGTCACCGGACCCGACCGTCCCGGTGTGACGTCCGTGCTGCTCGCGGCGATGTCCAGGCACCACGTGAGCCTGCTCGACGTCGAGCAGGTCGTCATTCGCGGCCGACTGACCCTCGGCGTGCTCGTTACCTGCCCAGGTGACCCCGAGTCGCTGCAGGAAGAGCTCGAAGAAGCGATGAACACCGTCGGCGTGCACGTCGACGTGGAGGTCGACGCGGCGATCGGCCGGGAGCCGATGTCCACCCACGCCGTGGTCATCCTGGGCGCCCCGGTCACCGCACACGCGTTCAGCGCGGTGTCACGGCAGCTTGCCACCCTCGGCGCCAATATCGACACCATTCGCGGCATCGCGGACTACCCGGTTACCGGGATGGAGCTATTGGTCACCGCGACCGACACCGGGGCAGGCACTGACTACCGGCTGCGCACGGCGCTGGCCGAGGTGGCGGTGGCCGAACGGGTCGACGTCGCGGTGGAACGCGCCGGGCTGGCCCGCCGGGCCAAGCGCCTCATCGTGTTCGACGTCGACTCCACCCTCATCCAGGGCGAGGTGATCGAGATGCTCGCCGCGCACGCGGGCGTCGAGGAGCAGGTCCGCAAGGTCACCGAGGCGGCCATGCGCGGCGAGATCGACTTCGGCGAGTCGCTGCGGCAGCGGGTCGCGACCCTGGAGGGCTTGGACGAGTCGGTGATCGAGGAGGTAGCCGACCAGATCGAGCTGACCCCCGGCGCGCGCACCACCATTCGCACGCTGCGTCGGCTCGGCTTCCGCTGCGGCGTGGTGTCGGGCGGGTTCCGTCAGGTGATCGAGCCGCTGGCGCACGAGTTGGAGCTGGACTTCGTACAGGCCAACACCTTGGAGATCAAGGGCGGCAAGCTGACCGGGCGGGTCGTCGGCGAGATCGTCGACCGCGCGGCCAAGGCCACCGCGCTGCGCAAGTTCGCCGCCGAGGCCGGGGTGCCGATGGAGCAGACGGTCGCGGTCGGCGACGGCGCCAATGACATCGACATGCTCAACGCGGCCGGGCTCGGGGTCGCGTTCAACGCCAAGCCCGCGCTCCGCGAGATCGCCGACGCGGCACTGTCGCATCCCTACCTGGACGCGGTGCTGTACGTCCTCGGCGTCACCCGGCACGAGGTGGAGGCGGCCGACGCCAGGGACGGCGGCGTGCGGCGGGTGCCACTCGATCAGTGAACGGCCAGGTAGCGCGGGCCGTTCGAGACAAAGACAAGAATCGGTTGTCGTTGTCGCACCGTAGTTTTCGCTGTTGTTAATCTAATTCGACAGTAGTGCAGTGATTTTCGTCGCTAGCGTCGCTGCATGACGAACAACGAAGTGGCAGAACTCGTCCTGGCGCCCGCGGCGGAGCTCGCGCGGCGGATCCGCAGTCGTGCGGTGTCGCCGGTCGAGGTGGTCGACGCGTACCTGAGCCGGATCGAGGACAAGAACACCCAGATCAACGCCTACGTGAGCGTGCTCGCCGACGAGGCCCGGGCCGCGGCGAAGACGGCCGAGGCCGAGGTGGCCGCCGGGCGGGTGCGCGGACCGCTGCACGGGGTGCCGATCGCGATCAAGGATCTCTTCGACTTCAAGGCGGGCGTGCCGAATACGTTCGGCGTCAAGGAGTTTGCCGCGTATGTGCCGGAGGAGACCGCTCCGCACGTGCGCAGGCTCGAAGAGCTCGGCGCCATCGTGCTCGGCAAGACGAACACGCCTGAGTTCGGGCACAAGGCGACCACCGACAACCGGTTGTTCGGGCCGACCAGCACCCCGTTCGCCCTGGACCACAACGCGGGTGGCTCGTCGGGCGGCAGCGCGGCGGCGGTCGCGGCGGGCCTATGCGCGTTGTCGCAAGGCTCCGATGGTGGTGGCTCCGTACGTATTCCGGCCGCCATGTGTGGCGTGGTCGGCCTCAAGCCGAGCTACGGGCTGCTCGCCGGGGTGGTGCGGCCGGATGCCTTCTTCACCATGGATCCGTTCATGGGCAACGGCCCGCTGGCCCGTTCGGTCGAGGACTGCGCGCTGATGCTGGACGCGATGGCGGGCTTCGACGAAAACGACCCAGGCAGCGTGCCATTGGCCACCCAGCGGTACAGCGACGCGATCTTCGCGCCGGTGGCGGGCCTGCGGGTGGCGTATCTTCCGACGCTCGGCGGCTTTCCGGTCGAGGCCGAGGTGCGTACGGTCGTCGACGCGGCGGTACGCGCGTTCGAGATCGCGGGCGTCGAGGTCGAGACACCCGAATTCGCGCTGCCCGCACCGCATCAGGAGGTCACCGATCTGTGGCTGCGGCTCACCGGGTCGGCCATGGTGTCGTTGCTCGAGATGTTCGGCGATCTCGGACTCGACCTGCGCGCGGTGTCCTGGGACAACCTGCCGCCGCAACTGCGCGCCGTCGCCGATCGCGGCGCCGCGATGACCATGGCGCAGACGCGCCGGGATCAGTTCCTGCGCACCGCGATCTTCGATGCGATCCTCGCGGTCCTGGACGGCTACGACGCGATCATCAGCCCGACCCTCGCGGTGGCCGGGGTGCCCAATGCGGACGACGGCTGGACGGTCGGGCCGGACTCGGTCGCGGGGGAGACCGTCGATCCGGTGCTCGGCTGGTGTCTGACCCATCCGTTCAACTACAGCGGCCACCCGGCGATCTCGGTGCCCGGCGGTACGACGGCGCAGGGGCTGCCGGTCGGGATGCAGATCGTCGGTCGGCGTTTCCGTGACGACACCGTGCTGAGTCTGGCCGCGGCTTTCGAGCGGATTCAGCCATGGCACCAGACCTACCAGGGGTTGCTCGACTGACCGGGCGCTACCAATGGGCGGATTCGTCGGACACCGTCGGTAAGCTGGCGCCAACCAGGATCGTTAGGCGAAATCGGAGGGTGCGTTGCGGAAATCTCTGCTTGTGCTGCTGCTCGGATTGGCTGTTGTCGGGTGCGGCAAGAACGATTCGTCCTCGGACCCGACCTCCTCGGCGGTGCCGACCTCGGCCCAGGGGCCTGCCCCGGTGACGGCCGGAGCAGGTGACAACGGGCAGGAACGCCGGGTCGCCGTCGGCCAGTCGCTGGTGGTGACGCTGCCCGCGAATCCGTCCACCGGATATATGTGGCAGATCACCGAGCTGGACGCGAATCTGCTTCAGGCGCAAGGCGATCCGGGATTCAAGCCGGACCCGAATGTGCCCGTCGCGCCCGGCTCCGGCGGCGGTACGGTGTGGACCTTTGTCGGTAAGGCCGCGGGGACCACCAAGCTCTCGATGGATTATCTGCGGCCGTGGGAGCAGGGTGTCGAACCCGCGCAAACGTATTCATTGACGATCAAGGTGGAGTGATGTCGAGCATCCCGGAATGTGGTGCCGGAGTCCGGGACGCGCTGGAAAACCCGGTGTCGCCGGTGGAATTCGATGAAGCGGGGTTCCGCGTCCGGCACGCGGAACTCGCGCAGGGCTACGGCGGCGCTGGCGATCCCGACGATCCGGCCATGGTGCAGGCCATGCAGATCGTGCTGCACCTGCCCAAGCTGGATCCGCCGCCGCGCAGCGCGTTGCTCGCCGCGGCGGCGACCGCCTCGGTGGCGCTGTGCCTGGACGAACGGGTCGGTCCCTGCGGTGAGTGGGCGGATCGCTACCTGGCCTGGAAGCGTTCACGCATCCGCAAGGTGGCGCGGCGCGCTCGTGGTGCCCAGTGGCTCGCGGCGAATGAGGTCGACGGTGTCACGGTCGATGTCGACGGCGCGCAGGCCCGAGCGTTCGTGCCGGGGCCGGTCGGTGCGGTCGACCCGCGGATCAAACGTTTGCAGATCGGTGGCACCGACCTCGAACACGACGACCCAGGGCCTGCCGATCCCGAACTGCCGGTGCTGTGGATCGACGCGGAACTGGGCATGACACTCGGCAAGGCCGCCGCACAGGTCGGGCACGCCAGCATGTTGCTGGCGGGCGCGCTGACCGCGGAACAGGCATTGCGCTGGGCCGAGCAGGAATTCCGTTGCTCCGTAAGGGAAGCCGATGCGCGACAATGGAAGGCGTTGGCCGATGAGGTCGCGCGTGGCACGGCGGTTGCTGTGCGCGACGCCGGGTTCACCGAAGTGGCGCCCGGCTCGATGACGGTGATCGCGGTGCCTGCTCGATTGTCGTGACCGCCGGAAACGCCCGCGCCGAATGCGCGTTGCGTGGGTCTGATCTGGGTATGTCTTTTCGCAACTTCACCGAGGACGTTGTGCCCTACCCGCGCCGAGCTGTCCAGGCGGAGGCTCGTTGTATCGGCATCGCAACCTTGCCGACTTAAGGAAGGACCAGCTATGACGACGCTGCTGGTGATTCTCGCACTGTGGGTGCTCCTGTCGGTTCCCTTGGCTCTCATCGTGGCCCGGCTCCTACACAAGTCGGACGATGAGGACCCTCACCATCCGACCCAACCCGACGACCAGCGCCTTCGCGATCTCTTCGCGCTCGGCCGCCGCCGCTGACCCGAGCGACACGCTTTTCAGACCCGCCCGCGTTGGCGAGTAGCCGGGCGGGTGGGCCAAGATGGACCGCGTGCCGCAACCGGATCCCGATCTGCTCATCGATTTCACCGACGTCACCGTTCGCCGCTCGGGCCACACGCTCGTCGGCCCGGTGACCTGGCAGGTCGAGCTCGACGAACGCTGGGTCGTGCTCGGCCCCAACGGCGCGGGCAAGACCTCGCTGCTCCGCATGGCCGCCGCCGAGATGCACCCGACTTCGGGCATCGCCCATCTGCTCGGCGAGGTGCTCGGCAAGGTCGACGTCAGCGAGCTGCGGCCGCGGATCGGCCTGTCCTCCGCCGCGGTGGCCGGGCGCGTGCCGAAGGACGAGAAGGTCAGCGATCTGGTGGTGTCGGCGGGGTACGCGGTGCTCGGCCGCTGGCGTGAACGTTACGACGATGTCGACACCGACCGTGCCGTCGACATGCTGGAAAGTCTAGGCGCGGAACATCTTTCGGACCGCACCTACGGCACGCTGTCGGAGGGTGAGCGCAAACGGGTGATGATCGCCCGCGCGCTGATGACCGACCCGGAGCTGTTGCTGCTCGACGAACCGGCGGCCGGGCTCGACCTCGGCGGTCGCGAGGAACTGGTGGAGCGGCTCGGCGATCTTGCCGCAGACCCGGATTCGCCCGCCATCGTCCTGGTCACCCATCACGTCGAGGAAATTCCGCCCGGCTTCACGCACGGACTGTTACTCAACGAAGGCGAAGTCGTCTCCCAGGGTCTACTCACCGACGTCCTGACCTCCGAAAACCTGAGCGACGCCTTCCATCAATCCATCGCGCTGGACCGCGTCGACGGCCGCTACTTTGCCCGCCGCTCCCGCCGAGCCGGCAAACACCGCACCCGCTGACCACCACCTCGACCGCAGGCGCCCTTCACCCCGTCCGCCCCACTAAAGGTCACCTTCGGTCGCTGCCCGGGTCCCGACTGAAGGGGGCCTTTGGCTGGTGTGGGCGGGTGAAGGGCGCCTTCGGTCGGGCGAGCGCGCGTTAGGGTGCAGGGGTGAGTGAGACAGAAGTGCGGGATGACTCTCAGCCGGGTCCGTCGTCCAAAGACGCGTCGACGGTGATGCTGGTGCGCGATGGCGCTGCCGGACCCGAAATATTTCTGCAGCGCAGGGTCGGCGCGATGGCCTTCGCGGCCGGGATGACGGTGTTCCCCGGCGGCGGCGTAGATCCCGCCGACGGCACCGCCGACATCGAGTGGACCGGGCCCGAACCCGCTTGGTGGGCAGAACGTTTCGCTACCACCGAGCCGCGCGCCAAGGCGCTCGTCTGCGCCGCCGTACGCGAGACGTTCGAGGAATGCGGTGTGCTGCTTGCCGGTCCGACCGCGGACAGCGTTGTCTCCGACACCACGGGCTACCGCGAGGCCCGCGGCAAACTGGAACGACGCGAGCTCTCGCTGGCCGGTTTCCTCGCCGCGGAGAAAATGGTGCTGCGCGCGGATCTGCTTCGGCCGTGGGCGAATTGGATCACCCCGGTGGTCGAGCCGCGCCGCTACGACACCAGGTTCTTCGTCGCGGTCCTGCCTGCGGGGCAGCTGGCCGACGGCGCCACCTCCGAGGCGGCCGAGGTGCAGTGGCGGACACCGGCCGAGGCACTGGACCGCTGGCGGGCGGGCACCGACATCCTGTTGCCGCCCACCTGGTCGCAGTTGGACGCGCTCGGTGAATTCGGTTCCACCGCCGAGATTTTCGCCGCCGAGCCGACGATCGAGCCGATCATGCCGATATTGTCCGAGGCCGCCGGCGGGCGGGTGCTGACGTTCCCGGACAGTCCGCGCTACTTCGCCGGTCTCCCGGATGCGAGCAGGCTCAAGGGATCCGTCCGCAAGTGAGCCACCGGACGGCCGGTAGCGTGGCGTCCCATGGCCGAATTCGTGACCCTGGATCTGCTCGAGGGTGATACCGCGCGCCGCGTCGCCGTCCTCCGGATCGCCCGCCCGCCGATGAACCTGGTGAACGCGCAGCTGGCGCGGGAGCTGGCCGAAGCGGCCGACACGGTCGCCGCGGACCCGTCCGTCGCCGCGGTCATGCTCTACGGCGACGAGCGCGTCTTCTCGGCGGGCGATGATCTGACCGAGCTGGCCGGACTGAGCGAAGACCAGGCGCGCGCGCTGGCCGCCGATCTGCAGCGCGACCTCGCCTGCCTGGCCCGGCTGCCGCAGCCGACCGTCGCGGCGATCAGCGGCTACTGCCTCGGCGCCGGCCTCGAGCTCGCGCTCGGCGCGGATCGGCGCATCATCGGCGACAACGTCAAACTCGGCCTGCCGCAGATCAAGGCCGGGCTCATCCCGCTCGCCGGGATCCGCAGGCTGTCTCTGCTGATCGGACCGGGCCCCGCCAAGGACCTCGTCTACAGCGGCCGCTTCGTCGAAGCCGAGGAGGCCCGCACCCTGGGCTTGGTCGACGAGGTCGTGCCACCCGACGACGTGTACACCGCCGCGCTCAACTGGGCCCGGCAGTTCACCGACGGTCCGGCCCGCGCCCTCGCCGCCGCGAAGGCGGTGTTCGAGGCGGGCCCACATGGCCTCGACCGCGCACAGACCGAATGGTCTGATTTGTTCGCCACCGAAGACCGCCGAATCGGCACCGAGTCCTACCTCGCCGACGGCCCGGGATCGGCCGCATTCGTCGGTCGGTGAAGTGCCCCGAACACGATCTTCGACGTCCGATTTGTGACGGTCTGAGCAGCGGTTTGTCGAAGATCACCTGATCGGAACAGGTTCCTATCTGGCCAACGGTCCAGCTGTGACCGGAAACCATGGGCCGACAGCAGGCCGGATCTGCGTGTTTGGGTAGGCTTGGCCTCCATGACGGTACGTCCCGACGACCCCGCGCCTCACCCGCATGCAACTGAGGCAGAGGTCGAAGCAGCGCGCAAGGATACGAAGCTCGCCCAGGTGCTCTATCACGACTGGGAAGCGGAGACCTACGACGACAAATGGTCGATTTCCTATGACGAACGCTGCATCGAATATGCCCGCGGCCGGTTCGACGCGGCCGTCGGCCCGGCGCCGCTGCCGTACGACCGGGCCCTCGAACTCGGCTGTGGCACCGGCTTCTTCCTGCTGAACCTGATGCAGGGCGGCGTGGCCAAGTCCGGCTCCGTCACCGACCTGTCGCCGGGCATGGTGAAGGTCGCGCTGCGCAACGCCGAGAACCTCGGCCTCGACGTGGACGGCCGGGTCGCCGACGCCGAGACCATCCCGTACGAGGACGACACGTTCGATCTGGTGTGTGGCCACGCGGTGCTGCACCACATCCCGGATGTCGAACTGGCGCTGAAGGAATGCCTGCGCGTGCTCAAGCCGGGCGGGCGCTTCGTCTTCGCGGGCGAGCCGACCACCGCGGGCAATTTCTACGCGCGCTGGCTCGGCCGGGCCACCTGGAAGGCCACCACCACCGTCACCAAGCTGCCGCAGCTGGCCGGATGGCGGCGTCCGCAGACCGAGCTCGACGAGTCCTCCCGGGCCGCGGCGCTCGAGGCGGTCGTCGACCTGCACACGTTCGACCCACGCGACCTGGAGCGGATGGCGAGCTCGGCCGGTGCCGTCGACGTCAAGGCGACCACCGAGGAGTTCGCGGCCGCGCTGTGGGGCTGGCCGGTGCGCACCTTCGAGGCGGCCGTGCCGGACGAGAAGCTCACCATGGGCTACCGGCTGGCCATGTACAAGGCGTGGCTGCGGCTGAGCTGGCTGGACGAGAACGTCATGCGCCGCGTGGTGCCGCGTCAGTTCTTCTACAACGCGATGATCACCGGCGTGAAGCCGGATTCGTCCGCCAAGTAGTGGGCTACGGCTTCAGTCGAGACGATGTCGCCTTCCTCGGCAGCACGGCGGGCACTGCCGCGCTGACCGAGGTGGACCGGCTGGAGCTGTCCCAGGCCTCGCACCTGCGTGATCTGGAACGGGTGCGGCGCGATCACGGCGGCTGGGCGGCCGCGCTCGTCGAAACGGTGCGGCTGCGGCGCAAGGCGGGTGCCAAGCTCGTCGACGCGGGGGACTGGTTGTTCACCGACGACGCCTTACAGCAGGCGACTCCGACGTTGGTCGCCCGGCAGCGGGCCGCCCGGTTGGCCGGGCGGGCCGTACACGACGTGACCTGCTCGATCGGCGCGGAGCTGGCCGAGCTGGCGCGAGTGTGCACTGTCGTGGTGGGCAGCGACTTGGATGACGTGCGGTTGTCGATGGCCGAGCACAACCTCGCCGGAGCGCAGGTGTACCTCGACGGCGGGGCGAGTCGGCGGGTGAGTGCGCACAGCTTGTCATCGCCGGATGCGCCCGAGCTTGCCGGAGTGCTTCGCCCCGCCGCCGTGCAGCGTCCGCGAAATGTGCTGCTGGCCAAGGCGGATGCGCTCGTGCCGGTGAGTAGAGACACCGTGATCATTGCCGATCCCGCGCGACGAGCCGACGGGCGGCGCACCCATGATCCGGCGAAACTGCAGCCACCCCTCCCGGACCTGCTCGCTGCCTATCCTGGCCGCGATATCGCCGTAAAGTGCGCCCCCGGACTGGATTTCGATCGACTCGACTGGTCCGGCGAAATCGAAGTCGTCTCCCTCGACGGCGCCGTCCGCGAGGCGTGCCTGTGGTCAGCGGGCCTGACCGAACCCGGGATCACCCGCCGCGCGACCGTATCGTCCTCGGCCGGAACATCTTTCACCCTCACCGACGCGGACCCCGACGAAATCCCCGAACAAGACCCCGGCGACTGGATCATCGATCCCGACGGCGCCGTCGTCCGCGCCGGCCTGGTCCGCCACTACGCCGCGAAACACGCCCTCTGGCAACTGGACCCACGCATCGCCTACCTCACCGGCAACACCGTCCCGCCCGGCACCCGAGGCTTCCACATCATCGACCGCCTCGACTACCGCGAAAAAACCCTCCGCACCGAACTCCGCCGCCACGACTGCGGCCCCCTGGAAATCCTGGTCCGCGGCGTAGACGTAGACCCCGACAAACTCCGCCGCACCCTCAAACCCCAGGGCACCCAGCCCTACACCCTGGTGATCACCCGAATAGGCCGCACACCCACCGTCTTCCTGTGCACCGCCGTTGCCCCAGTGCCCTCGCCGCGCACTGATTAGCTTCCCGCGCACGAAATAGCTGGCAATTTCATGCGCGCCGCAACGAATCGTGCGCGGCAGTCGTCGGAATCTCTATTGGTTCATTTTGTTGACGACGCGCTGGACCGTGAGCCAGGTGCGGGTGGTGATGTTCTTGCCGTGGGTTTTTTCGAGCCAGGCCATGAAGTCCGGGGTCTTGCCGGGTTCGCTGTTGTCGATCACCGCTAGGTAGGCGCTGCACGGCTTGTCGTAGCCGACGACTCGGGCCAGCGGATCGGGCTGGTCGGGCAGCTTGCGGGCCACCTTTTTGCGCTCCTTGAGGAACGTGGCGATGAGATAGGTGCCGCGGCCGTGGGTGAGGCCGGGGAACGGATCGGAGTCCAGCAGTGCTTGCAGCTCTTCGTAACTGCGGATGATCGTGCCACCGGCGATGCCGAGTTCGGCGTTGAGCGCCTGCTGAATTCGATCCTCGAGATCGCTGACATCGGTGTCGGCGCTCTGGAACACGATATTGCCGCTCGCCAGTACCGAGGCGACCTTCTCGAACCCGAGCTTCTCGAACACGCCGCGCAACTTCTCGTTGCTCATGTTCGGGTTGCTGGGTGCGATCCCACGCAACAGTGCGGCATAGCGATTCATATCGGGGAACCTACCGAAGTCCCCCGACAGATGCCGTGATCTGGCATCGCTGAATCAGGACCGAGCCGCGCATCGGGTCAGGCGGTTTTGGCACCGTTCTTTTTACGCTCGATGTCCTCAAGCGCCGCAAGGTATTTCGCGCGCTCCTCGGCGCTCGCCTCCCAGGCGGCCTTGCGGTTCTTGACGACCTTGGCGGGTGCGCCGACGGCGATGCTGTAATCCGGGATCTCGCCCTTGACGACGGCGTGCGCGCCGAGCACACAGCCGCGGCCGACGCGGGTCTCGCGCAGCACCGTGACCTTGGCGGCGATCCAGGTGTCGGGTCCGATCCGGACGGGACTCTTCACGATGCCCTGATCCTTGATCGGCAGGGTGATGTCGTCCATCTTGTGGTCGAAGTCGCAGATGTAGCACCAGTCGGCGACCAGGGTGGATTCGCCGATCTCGATGTCGAGGTAGGTGTTGACGACGTTGTCCTTGCCGAACACCACCTTGTCGCCGATGCGCAGCGAACCCTCGTGGCAGCGAATGGCGTTGCCGTCGCCGATATGCACCCAGCGGCCGATCTCCATCCGGCCCAGCTCGGGAGTCGCGTGCACCTCCACCCGCTTGCCGAGGAAGACCATGCCGCGCAACACGATGTGCGGGTTGGCCAGCCGGAACTTGAGCAACCGGTAGTAGCGCACCAGATACCAGGGCGTGTAGGCCCGGTTCGCGAGCATCCAGCGCAGCGACGCCGCGGTCAGAAAGCGCGCCTGCTGCGGATCCCGGCGGCGCGATCCCCGCCAGCGCGAGCGCAACGGTGCGCCCCACATGCTCGTCACGAACGGCTCTCCTGTCGTGGTCCAACGGCTCGTCGCCACCTCGACGGCGACGGGTAGAGCATAACGGGCGCGCTCGGACCCGATCCGGGCACGGACCGCGCACGCGCGCGGACCGCAATGGCAGGACTCGTACACTCGCGCGAGCCCCTACCGTACAGTGACTGCTGCGCCGCGGGCGGCGCCCCCGAATCCACACGCGTACACCCGAACCGGGTCGCTCCAGAGCGGTGGGTCGGCACGCTTTAGTCTCGTGCGAGCGGAAACGACGACAGGAGTGCAGCAGGTGCGAAGTGGCGTACTGGCTAGTTCCATGTGGCGACCGTCCCGGCTGCGGGTAGTTGCGTCGCTGGCCGCGGTCGGTGCGCTGGCGTTGGCCGGATGCGGCACCGATGTCGACGACATCGCGGTCGGCCCCGGTAAGGGCTGGCCTGCGGCGTATCACGACGGGCGCAACGGTGGCAGCAGCCCGGTGGTCGGCGCCAAGAAGATCGCGTTGAGCTGGTCGCGCCCGATCGGCGGGCCGATCGCCGAACCGGTCACCATCGGCCCGGACGGGCAGATGTTCCTGACCACGAACACGCCGAGCTGCACCCTCTACTCCTTCCAGATGCTGACCGGGCGCAAGCGTTTCTGCAGTGGGCTCGGCCCGACCGCGATCGCGACACCGTCGGTGGTGGACGGCATGACGAATGTCTATGTCGGCGACGACAAAGACAACGTCGGCGCGGTGATCTCCTTCAACTACCTCGGACAGCCGAGGTGGCGCACCACGGTGGCGGGCGCGCCGGTCTCGGCGCAGTTCACCGGCGACGGAAACCTGTTGACGGTCACCCAATCCGGTCAGGTCGACGTGCTCTCCCGGCAGACCGGCCAGCGCGTCGTCTCCACCGTGCAGTTGCTCGGCCAGCCGGACTTCCTGGACAACCCGAACCTCACCTGGCCGGACGCCGGTCAGGGCCTGGACCAGTGCCGCGTCGGCGAACCGCAGTGCCCGGTCGCGAACATCTCGGCCCTCGACACCGCGACCGGACGCTTCTTCGTCACGGTATGGAAGCCTGGTCAGCCGACCGCCGCGCTCGTCGCACTCCGCTACGCGGACAACAAGATCCAGCAGGAGTGGAGCGCCGACCTGCTGTTCGGCGGCAGCGCGACCAGCCCGACCCTGTCGCCCGACGGCAAGACCGTCTACGTGGGCGACAACACCAACCGGCTGATCGCCGTCGACGCCGCCGACGGGCGCACCAAATGGGTGCAGCCGCTGGAATGGACGCCGCGCGGCGGCATTTCGGTGTCCAGCGACGGCCTGATCATCCCGTCCGGCGACGAGGGCTACCTGCTCGCGCTGCGCGACAAGGGTGACGCGCCGGAAATCGCCTGGGCGCGTAAGGACCTCGACCTGCGCGGCACCCCGGTGCAGACGGCGGGCGGCACCGGCTACACCGCCGCGGCGATCGGCGAGGGCCTGAACCTCATCACCTTCGACACCAAGACCGGCACGACCATCGACTCCGATGTCCTGCCGGGCGCGCACGGCAGCACCACCGGCACCTCCATCGGCGCGCAGGGCGAAGTCATCGTCGCCACCCGCATCGGCGAACTGTTCGTCTTCAAGCCTGAGCGCTGACCCCCGTAGCTCTCCTCGCCTCGCGCGCACGTCCTGTTGCGCCGCGCACGAATCAGTTGGCTTTATTGTGCGCAGCCCGCCAAAGAGTGCGCGGCAGCGTGGAACCTGTGTCGGGGCAGAAGGCGACGCTTTGCCGCGCCTCGTACCTGGACTGCTGGGGCGTGCGGAGGCTCGATTGCGTTGTGAGCTGCGGTTCGAGAGTTGGCCTGCCGCGCAGGAAATAGGACGGCGCGCAAGAAATTGCCGACGATTTCGTGCGTGCCGGGCTAATTGGTGCGCGGCATATGGATGGTTGAGCCGACAGGGCGTGGGCGGTGGGCGGTGCGGGCGATAGCGCGACGGAATCGGGTGTCGAGAATGGTGGGGGTGTCCAGGTCTGGCCAGGTCCAGCGGACGACCTCCCAGCCGAGATCGCGAAGGTGATCCTCGCGCAGTTTTTCGCGGTAGAGGGTTCTTGCGGGGCTTTCCTCTGGGTTCAGTTCCCCGCCGTACTTCACCTTGCCGTCGAATTCGCCGATGATGCCCAGGTCTTCGAAGCAGAAGTCGACACGCGCGACGAACCTACCTGCGTCGTCGAGGATTGTCGTTTGAAGTTCGGGTACGGGTAGGTCGAGGTCGCTGAGGACGACCCGACTCCGCGACTCGCCGATACTTTCACTGCGTCCGTCTAGCAGCCCGATAGCGCGCAGCGCGGCACGGTAGCCGGGACGGCCCGCAGCGTAAGTCAGTGCTTGGCAAAAGGATTCGTGACCTAGTCCGAACTGCCGCCCGGCCGCATCGCCGATCGCCACTGCTTCCTGCAATCCGACCGTCCGTGCGATGTCGGCAATTGTGCGCGCCGGCGAAAGGACGAGTAGTGATCCGACTTGGGTGACGTCCTCATCCCGGACCGGAGCGCAGTGCACATGCAGGTGCTTGCCGCGATGCCCACCGCTACTGCGATGCCGGGTCACGTGCACTCGATCGAGCGGCAACCCCCACAGAGGCAAACCGTGAACCGCGGCCGAGGACTGGTGACTGATCGCCGCCGGTACCGACAGATGTCCCGCGGTCGCCCGGACCAGCACCTTGTAGCGCGCTTCCCGATCCATCGCCTCGTATGCCTCAGGTAGCACATACGATCCCGGCCGTAGCCGGAGCCAACTGCATTGAGCAGTCAATCGCCGCAACTCGGCATCGCTGAATCCTTTCGCCAACGCCTCGCGTCGCTGTACCGGTAAGGCCTCCATCCGCCCATAGTGCGCTCCCGCCCACGGCCCCAACCTCCGAAAAGTACCCCCTGTGCACAACCACCCGCCTGTGGATAACGTTGCCCCGCGCACATTTTGGCGTCGCGCGCGCAGATTAGCCAGCAATTCCGCGCGCACCAAGAGAAATCGTGCGCGGCGTCCGCTGGACGGGTCGCGGCGTCCGCTGCGGAACGATTCGTGAACGTTGGCTGCCGTGAACGCGCGATCGCGCGCCGCTGTTTGTTCGCCGCGCACAGATTGTTCTGTCGCGCACAGAATTGCCGACAATTTCGTACGCCGCGTACTGAAACGTGCGCGGCGTCTGTGCTGACAGTGGGGGTGGCCCGGATGAAGACCGGCTTAGCGCGGTGCGATTACCTGCTGCGCATGGATTGTTCTGCTGCGCACGGTTTGGCTAGCGATCTCGTGCGCGGCGGGATGAAACGTACGCGGTGTTGGTGAGGGGCTGCGGACGCTGAGACTCGCTCAGCGTGGCGCTGTTTACCACGCTGCGCATGGATTGTTCTGCTGCGCACGGTTTGGCCAGCGATCTCGTGCGCGGCGGGATGGGACGTGCGCGACTGGATGGGACGTGCGCGGCTGGACGGGACGCGCGCGACGTCAGCGCTGACTCTGGAGCGGCCCGGCTTGGCGCGGGGCTTTTCGTTCGCTGCGTGTGAATTGTGCTGCTGCGTACGTAATTGTCAGCGAAACTGTGCGCGGGGGACTGATTCGTGCGCGGCTCGGCTCAGGCGGTGAACTACTTCGGGTCGCGCTCGGGGAGGGGGCGCTCGATGATGGTCGGGCGGCCGAGGGGGTTGCGGACGCGGCGTTTTGCGGAGTGGTAGACCTGGGCGGTTTCGGCGGCCACTACGTCCCAGGCGAAATCGGCGGTGAGGCGTTCGCGGGCGGCGTAGGCGCGGTCCTGCGCGGCGACGGGGTCGTCGAGGGTGGCGCGGGCGGCGTCGACGAGGCCGTCGACGTCGGCGGGGGCGAACGAGGCGCCGGTGACGCCGTCGATGACGGCCTCGCCGAGTCCACCTGCGGTGGAGGTGATCAGCGGGGTGCCCGCGGCGGCCGCCTCCAGTGCGACGATCCCGAAGGGTTCGTAGCGGCTGGGCAGCACGATGGCGTCGGCGCCGTGTAGCCAGCTGAGCAGTTCGGAGTGGTCGAGTTGGCCGGCGAAGTGCACCGCGCGAGCCACCCGGTGCACGCGGGCGCGCTCGCGCAACCACTCGAACTGGGTGCCGATGCCGGCGACGGTGAGCGTGGTGCCGGGGTGCGCGCGGCGGATGCGCGGCAGCGCGGCGATCGCGTCCTGCACGCCCTTCTCGTACTCGAGTCTGCCGACATACAACAGCCGCGGCGGGCCGGTGCGCGGCGAGCGGGGCCGAAATGTCCAGGCGCCCACGTCGATTCCGTTGCGGATCACCGTCATCGGCACCCGCTCTGGGCCGTAGAGCCGCTCCACTTCGTCTTGCATCGAGGCCGAGCAGGTGATCAGCGCGTCGGATTCGTTGGCGAGCCACCACTCGACGGAATGCACCTGCCGGTTGACCTTGCCCGCGACCCAGCCGCTGTGCCGTCCGGCCTCGGTGGCATGAATGGTCGACACCAGCGGCACGTCGTAGTACTCGGCCAGCGCGATACCGGGGTGCGCGACCAGCCAATCGTGCGCGTGCACCACGTCGGGCGCCCAGCCGTCACCGATGCCCGGCTTGCCGAGCGCGATACCGGCGCGCACCATCGCGTGCCCCATGGCCAGCGTCCAGGCCAGCATGTCCTCGCCGAAGTCGAAGCACGGCGGGTCCTCCGCGACCGCGACCACCAGCACACCCTCGGCGATGAAGGAGTGGGTGGGATGGGTCGAGGAGTCGGTGCCGGAGGGGCGGCGTGCCAGCACGACCACCTCGTGGCCCGCAACGGCCAGCTCGGTCGCCAGGTGATGCACATGCCTGCCCAACCCGCCGACCACGACCGGCGGGTATTCCCACGACACCATCAAGATCTTCATGCATGTCCTTCTGCGCTGGACGCGGCGTGCTCGGCAGCCGCGGCGAAGCTTCCTCCGGACCCGGCGCTCCCGAGTCGTCGCGCGTCCACACCGGGGAAGAGTCCGTCAGCCGCCCCCCATCCTGCCGCCAACTGCTGTGCTTTCGCGAGTTGACCCGCTCCGACGGCGGCCGCGATCTCCCGCACGGCGTGCGCGTGCCGGTGCGCGCGGTCGCGCGCGTAGCCCGCGGCGGAGTCCTTGCTGACCATGAACGCCCAGTCGCTGGACACGGTGAGGATGGCTTCCCGCAGCAACTGGTCGGCGACGTTGTCGCGCAGCGCGGTCGCACCGTCGACGGCGCGCATCTTGTCGATCGTGTCGAGGGTGAGCCGCACGATGTCGTCGTTGAGTTCGACCAGGTCCTGTACCTGATCCCCGGCCCAGACCCGCCAGTCCTTGCCCGAGCCCCAGGACGAATCGGCCAATGGCACCGGCTCCCCGACGAATCCGCGTTCCCGCGCGTCGGCCAGCGTGCCGAGGGTGACGCCCGCTTCGGGCAGCGCCCGCAACACCTGGGCCAACCACTGCGGTCCCTCGTGCCACCAGTGACCGAACAATTCCGTGTCGAACGCGGCGACCACCAGGGCGGGCCTGCCGATCCGCTCGGATTCGCTGATCAGTCGCTCGCGCACCGTTTGCACGAAGTCGTCGACGTCGCGACCGATCGCCGCGGCCGCGAGTTCCGGGTCGTAGGGCGCCTTGTCCGGACCGGCCACCGTCTTGCCGGTGACCCGGGACGGTTTGAGACCCGTCGCATGGTCGTAGTGATGAAAGTCACGGTAGGCACTCTGGCCCGGGTAGCCCGATTTCGGCGACCAGACCCGATAGCTCACCTGCAGATCACGCCCGAACGCGACCACATCGGACTCGCGAACCGGCCGTCCGAGGGTGGTGTCGCCGCGCAGCGCGGGCCCGTCGACCATGAAATGGGTCACGCCCGCGGCGGCGTAGCCGACCTCCATGCCCGGCGTGTAGCCACATTCCGGGGCCCAGATGCCGGTGGGTGTGTGACCCCAGCGATGTTGCGCGTCGCTCAGCCCCTCGGCGAGCTGGAACTGGCGCAGCCGCGGCTCGAGCAGCGGCTGGAACGGATGGGCGAGCGGCCCGCCGAGCAATTCGATCGTTTCGGCGTCGATGAGCTCGCGCCAGACCGGCGCGGCGCCGTGCCGCCAGCGTTCCTCGAAATCCGCCAAAGCCGCTGTGGCCAAACGATGTTCGTGCCCGCCGAGGGCGACGTTGCCTGCCATCGCCGCCTCGTCGGCGCGCAGCTGCCAGTTGCCGAGCCAGTGGTGCATGCCGGACAGGCAGTGCGGGTCGTCGAGCTGGGCCGCGAGCACCGGCGTGATGCCGAGACTCAGCAGATGTGAATGCCCTTCGGCAGCAAGGGTTCTCAACACCTCGGCGACCGGAAGGTAAGAGGCCGCCCAGGATTGGTAGAGCCATTCCTCGCCGACCGGCCAGCGGCCGTGGTGCGCCAGCCAGGGCAGATGGGAGTGCAAGACCAGGGTGAACTGGCCGGGAACAGCCTCGTTGCTCAAGGCTTCACCGCGATGGCGACCAGATCGAGGCTCGCATCGATGTCCTCGGCGATCAGAGTGAAGTCGTCGATGGTGACGGCCGCGACGTCGGCGGTGAGCTCGGCGGGCCACGGCTCGCCGGCCAGCGCCCGCTCGATCTGCGCGTCGATGAACGATCCACCGTGCTTGGCGTCCAACGCTTTCAGGCTCGCGCCGTGGTGCACGCCGGTCATCTGCGCCACCTCGAAGCCCGCGTCGACCAGCAGTTCGGCGAGCTCGGCGGCGCTCAGTTCGCGGGTGTGGAATGGGTTGAGCGGGGTATCGCGACCGGGCGAGAAGGTGATCCGGTTAGGCGTGCTGATCAGCAGCTCGCCACCGGGGCGAAGCACCCGCAGGCACTCCCGGAGGAACTGGCCCTGATCCCAAAGATGTTCGATCACTTGGAAGTTCACCACGACGTCGACCGATGCGTCATCGAGCGGCAGTGCCGCGAGGTTGCCCTGGATCATGTCTACCCGCGGGTACTTTGCGCGCACGTGCTCGACCGCGCCGGTGTCGTAGTCGACGCCGGTGATCTTGGTGGCCACCGAGGCGATCATGTCCGCGCCGTAGCCCTCGCCGGATCCGGCCTCCAGCACGGTTTTTCCGGCGCAACGCTCGAGCAGGCGGGCGTAGGCGATCTCGTGTCTGCGGAACCAGTAGTTCTCCTCGGCGATGCCGGGGACGGTCCGTTCGCCGGTCAACGGCAGCGGTTCGACGGCGCCGATGGTCGCTTCCGGGGCGCCGGTCATGCCCGTCGGTTCGTCCACTGCGGCAGGGATCACAGCCTCGCTCATGACTCCACCTCGCTGGCGCTCGGCTCCGTCACGAGCGAGTGCTCGGCTGTGTCTATTGCTCGCTCGCTTCGCTCGCTCATGCGTTCCGACGTTACTGGCACTGAGTGTTTGCGGGATACCCGCACCCGGTCACCGGGATGCCGCTACCAGTCCAGATGGACCGTTCGGCAGGGGTGCTCCAGCCCGGCACGATATCGCTGGGTCTGGCGTTATGAGAGAGAAGCGGCTAAGTTACCCACGGGTAACTTAACGTAGGGTAGTGTCACGCCCTGAGCTACTCACACGGACGTACGGCGCCGCCTGTGCGACCACTCCATACGTGTAACCAGAACAGGAGGTCGACGAAGACCGATGCCGAACATCGTCGTACTCATCAAGCAGGTTCCCGACACCTGGTCCGAGCGCAAGCTGACCGATGGTGACTACACCCTCGATCGCGAAGCCGCCGACGCCGTCCTCGACGAGATCAACGAGCGCGCCGTCGAAGAAGCGCTGCTGATCAAGGAGGCCCAGGGCGGCGAGGTCACCGTGCTGGCCGCCGGTCCGGACCGGGCCACCGAGGCCATCCGCAAGGCGCTGTCCATGGGCGCCGACAAGGCCATCCACATCAACGACCCGGCGATCCACGGCTCCGACGCCGTGCAGACCGCCTGGGTGCTGGCGAGCGCGCTCGGCCAGGTCGAAGGTGTCGAGCTGGTCATCGCGGGCAACGAGGCGACCGACGGTCGCGCCGGTGCGGTCCCCGCGATCATCGCCGAGTACCTCGGCCTGCCGCAGCTCACTCACCTGCGCAAGCTCACCATCGACGGCGACAAGGTCACCGGCGAGCGCGAGACCGATGATGGCGTCTTCAAGCTGGAGGCCACCCTCCCGGCCATCGTCAGCGTGACCGAGAAGATCAACGAGCCGCGCTTCCCGTCCTTCAAGGGCATCATGGCCGCGAAGAAGAAGGAAGTGCAGACCTTCACGCTGGCCGATCTGGGCGTCGACCCGTCGACCGTCGGTGTCGCGAACGCGGGCACCACCGTCACCGGAGCCACCCCGAAGCCGCCGCGCACCGCGGGCGAGAAGATCGCGGACGAGGGCGACGGCGGCACCAAGATCGCCCAGTACCTCGTCGGTCAGAAGATCATCTGATCCCGCCGATCTGCTTAGGAGAGAACACAAATGGCTGAAGTACTTGTGCTCATCGAGCACGCGGACGGTGCGATCAAGAAGGTCAGCACCGAGCTCCTGACCGCCGCCCGCAACCTGGGCGAGCCGGCTGCCGTCGTGCTCGGCACCGCGGGCACCGGCGAGAAGCTGGCCGACGCGCTGGCCGCGGCCGGTGCGGAGAAGATCTACATCGCCGAGTCCGACGACGTGGAGAACTACCTGCTCACCCCGAAGATCGACGTGCTCGCCGCGCTGACCGAGCAGGTCTCCCCGGCCGCCGTTATCGTCGCCGCCTCGGCCGAAGGCAAGGAGGTGTCGGGCCGCCTCGCCGCCCGCATCGGCTCCGGCCTGCTGATCGACGTGATCGACGTGAAGGCCGACGGCACCGCCGTGCACTCCATCTTCGGTGGCGCGTTCACCGTCGACGCCAAGGCCACCGGCGACGTGCCGGTGATCTCGGTGCGCCCTGGCGCCATCGAGGCGTCCGCGCAGGCCGGCGCCGGCGAGAAGGTCACCGTCGAGGTGCCCGCGCAGGAAGACGGCGTCGTCAAGGTGACCGCCCGCGAGCCGATCGTCGGTGGCGACCGTCCCGAGCTCACCGAGGCGAACATCGTCGTCTCCGGTGGTCGCGGTGTCGGTTCCGCCGAGAAGTTCTCGGTCGTCGAGGAACTGGCCGACTCGCTCGGTGCCGCCGTCGGCGCCTCGCGTGCCGCGGTCGACTCGGGCTACTACCCGGGCCAGTTCCAGGTCGGCCAGACCGGTAAGACGGTCTCGCCGCAGCTCTACATCGCCCTCGGCATCTCCGGCGCCATCCAGCACCGGGCAGGCATGCAGACCTCGAAGACCATCGTCGCGGTCAACAAGGACGAAGAGGCCCCGATCTTCGAGATCGCGGACTACGGCATCGTCGGCGACCTGTTCAACGTCGCCCCGCAGCTGACCGAAGCGGTCAAGTCCCACAAGGGCTGATCGCTCGCTTCGCGCGATAATTGGTGGCCTCGGCTGGAAGTTCAGTCGGGGCCACCTTTTTCGTTGCCGGGTGACGGGCGGACCAAGGCAGCTATTGTCTCCGTGGGGCGCCACGGGGTGCATATTCTGGGGAATCAGGGGAGGGGTTGCATGGTGGACGTCGACGGCAGCGGGAGTATGCCCCTGGGCTCGGTGTCATCAGCCCTGGACGGCGGTCTGCCGATGACCGCTCGACAGGAACAGTTCAGCCTCGCCTTCATGCATATGGTTGCCGCTGCCGCGGGCTGTTCCATCAGAGTCATCTGACCGACTATGACGGAGTCGACATCACGATTGCGTCAGCTGAGTATGTGCGGTACTACTGCCCTGAGTTCGAGATGCAGCTCAAGTGCACGACACAGCAGCGGCTGCTCGGAGCCGAACACCTGGCATGGTCGCTGGAGCGCGATCGGTTTCTCAAGCTGGTAAACCCGAAACGGTTCGCCCCGGCACTGCTCGGCGTCCTGCTCGTCCCTGAGGATCCTGACCAACTACTGGACCTCTCTGAAGCAGGGTTGAGCAGTTCGAGCCGAATGTACTGGCAGCATGCGAGAGAACTCGGCGCGATCGAGGATGGTAAGGCCAGCAAGACGGTCCATCTGCCCAGGAGCAACCTGTTTGATGTGAGCAGCCTTAAAGGCATCATGCAGGCTATCGGCGAAGGAGGTCAGTGGTGAAAGAGGTCCCGCTCGACGGTCTCCAGGAGATCGCGTCCACTTTGTCGCCGCCCGCCGTGTCCCAGTACCTCGCGAGCCACGATTGGCAGCTCGAGGCCCGGGACCAAGACGTCAGAGAGATCTGGCGGCTGCCGGGCGCGGACGGTCCGCTTGGCCGGGTAATGCTGCCGTTGGCTACTGACTACGCGGACTTCTCCGTGCGTTTTCGTGACACGCTGCAAGCTCTCGCCACCATTTATGATTGGAATCCCGGGCAGCTGGCCGAGCGTATCGTCGCGGCACGTGCCGATCTTTTCTTCGTGCGACTCGACCAGGAAATGACGGATGGGACAATCCCCTTTCGACAAGCCGAGAAGACTCTGGAAGCACTGTTTACGATGATGCGGGCCGCCGCTACAACCGCTGATGATCCAACTCATTCGCACCGCGGCAGGAGGTCGGCCATTGTCACCGAATTTCTCGAAGACGACATCCGGCTGGGGCACACGAAACGGGGCAGTTTCGTATTCACTGTCGTAACTCGACTCGGTGAAGTTCTGCCGTCACACGAGGATGGTTCGCCCGCTGTGCCTTTTCCGCGCAAGGTGATGACAACGCTGGCCACGGGTTTGCAGTCGACACGACAGCTTGCCCTCGATTGGGACGAAGGTGCACTGGACCGGGCCGGACAGCTGGGCTTGAGCGCAAGTTTGGTGGAGTCGGTGCAGGAGCTCACCCAGCCGGAAATGCTACGCGCATTGGAGCTGTCGTTCGATTGGGCGGCCGCTGAGCCGCGCCCCGACGTCGGTACTTCGCGAATCATCGTCGATCGCAATGCAATGGCAGGTCTGCCCCGCGTACGGGAACGGTTGGTTCGGCGCGAGGAGCCGCCGCGTTATATGACGCTACTCGGCACAGTTCGTACGCTTAATCGAGACGATTCGGGTGACGAGGACCAGGAAGCCAGCAGTATCGTGCTGTCTACACATGTAGACGGCCGTCCGCGAAAGGTCCATGTCCCGCTGGCGGGCGAGGAATATGCGTGGGCAATTCGTGCGCATCAGAGCAAGCAGCCAATTGTCGTTTCAGGCGATCTGATATTCGAGCGTGGTGTTTGGCGGCTGACCGGAACAATCACTGTAGATCCCAACTTTGTGGACCGCCGGGACTGATCGCTGCCGGTGATCAATAGTCGGTGTCGGTGGTCGCTCCGATATTTGGGTTCGAGTCTCCGGTCAGCTGGAACCGGTTGTGTGGGAACGTGTTCCAAGGAGGCGCTGCGGGTGCGATAGCCTGCGAGTATGGCTGTTCCTACCACCCGGATGCTGGTGCTCGCCATCGTCCGGCTGCTGCAACCGGTGCACGGGTATGACGTTCGGCGTGAGCTGCTGTCCTGGCATGCCGATGATTGGGCGAATGTGAAGCCGGGGTCGATCTATGGGGCGCTGAATACGTTGCAGCGTGACGGGCTGATCGCGATCGAGGGGGTTGCGCAGGACGGGGCGCGGCCGGAGCGGACCACGTATCGGCTCACCAGTGAGGGTGAGAAGGAGTTCGGCGAGATGCTGCGTGAGTCGCTGTTCTCCGCCGAACAGCCGAAGAATCCGTACTTCGCCGCGGTCGCGCTGTTTCCGGCGGCGCCGCGTGAGGAAGTCATCGCCGCGTTGAACAGCCGGATTCTCAAGTTCGAGGCCGAGCTGGTCTTCACCGAGCGGGAGGTGGACCGGATCTTGGCCGGTAGTGGTAATCCCGCCGAGGCCGAGCCGCACCACGTTGCCGACGCGATGCGCCTGTCCGCCGACCACCTCAGGGCGGATCTGAACTGGTCGCGAAAGACGTTGGAGCGCATCGAAACCGGTGAGCTCGATGTGTGGGGCGGCCCGAACGATCAGATGAATGCCTGAGAGCCGCCGCTGTCATGGTCAAGCCTGAATAGTAAAGCTTGACTATTTGGTCGATCGTTCCTACCGTAAGCGGTGTGGAAACGATCGACACTGTTCGTGGCCGCACACGCACCGCGGTCATCGAGGTGCGTGGGCTTGCCCGAACCTTCAACACCAGAACCGGTCCCGTCGAGGCGGTCAAGGGGGTCGATTTCGCCGTGCACGACGGCGAAATCCTCGGTCTCCTAGGCCCGAACGGCGCGGGCAAAACCACTACGCTGCGGATGATCAGCACGCTGCTCGGGCCGACCGCGGGCGAGGCGACCATCTCCGGCGCCGATCTGCGCACCGAGGCGCGGACCGTGCGTTCGCGCATCGGATATGTCGCGCAGGGCGGCATGAGCAACGACGTCGAACTCGTCATCGACGAATTGGTCCTGCAGGCAAGGCTTTTCGGTCTGACCAAGACGCAGGCGCTACGAAATGCCGAAGAGCTGATGGCGGCGCTGGACCTCGACGGACTGGGTGGGCGCAAATGCGCCCAGCTGTCCGGTGGCCAGCGGCGGCGGGTCGACATCGCGCTCGGCCTCATGCACGGCCCGAAACTCATCTACCTCGACGAGCCGACCAGCGGGCTGGATCCGCAGAGCCGGGCCAACCTGTGGGAACACATTCGCGGACTGCGGGATCGGGGCACCACGGTCGTGCTCACCACGCACTATCTGGAAGAGGCCGACGCGCTGTGTGATCGGCTGCTGGTGATGGACCACGGTGTCGTCGTCGCCGAGGGCTCGCCCGACGAACTCAAGCGACGGATCTCCGGCGATGTCGTCAGCCTCGAAATCGCCGACGAGCAAGCCGATCTCGCGCTGCGGGTGGCCGAAACGGTGCTCGACGTGCGGTCGGGAGTCCGCGCGGCGGACGCGGGCGCAACGGTGGTGCACCTGACGGTCGAGCGGGGCGATGCGGCGGTCGTTCCCTTGCTGCGCGCGCTGGACGAGCAGGGGATCACGCCGGGCGCGATCACCGTCAAACGGCCGAGCCTCGACGATGTCTTCCTCACTATCACCGGACGTTCACTGCGAGAAGGGAATCGGTCATGAGGTTCGCGCACGACACCGGACTGATCTTCTGGTCCCAACTGCGGTCCAACCTGCGCAACCCGATGTGGGTGATCATCGGGCTGTCCCAGCCGATCCTGTATCTGGTGCTGTTCGGTCCGTTGATCAAGGGAATCGCGCCCTCGCTCGGCGACGTCGATCCCTGGAAGATCCTCACTCCCGCACTGGTTATCCAGACCGGGCTGATGGGTTCGCTGTACGCCGGATTCGCCATCATTTCGGAGCTGCGTGCGGGAGTCATCGAACGGCAACGGGTTACGCCCGCGGATCGGGGTGCGCTACTGCTCGGCCGAGTGCTCAAGGACATGGCGGTGCTGATCGTGCAGGCCTTGGTCCTGGTCGGGGTGGCGGTGCTGGCGTTCGGATTGCGGCCGGACCCACTGGGTTTGGTGCTTTCGGTGCTGCTGATCGCGGTGATGTCCGCCGGTCTCGCGGCCGCGTCCTACGCGCTCGGGCTCTGGGCGCGAGAGGAAGGCACGCTCGCCTCCGTGCTCAACAGTGTGACGCTGCCGGTCACGTTGCTGTCCGGCATCCTGCTGCCGATGACCGTCGGTCCGAACTGGTTGCAGTACATCGCGAAGGTGAATCCGTTCTCGCACACCGTCGATGCCGCCCGGGCGCTGTTCCGCGGCGACTTCGGTAGCACCGATGTCTACCTCGGCACCGGCATCACCGTGGCGGTTGCCTTGGTACTCATGGTGATCGGTGCCCGCAGCTTCGCTCGGGAGAACGCCTGAGTGAAACCAGCTCGTGCACTGCAGGATTCATAGCGAACGACCCCGGGCCCACGCTCGGGGTCGTTCCGTCGATCAGTGGCGGTGCAGTCCGGCGAGCAGGGTGGTGAGGATGGGGGAGCGGCGGACGTCGCTGCGCAGGACCGCGGAGACCGGGATGCGGAGCTTCTCGTCGGCTAGTTTCAGGACGACCAGACCCTCGGTGGAGCTTTCGGCGTAGAGGACCGTCCAGGCGTCCGGCCGGTTGATCAGTTCGAGGGTCGCGGTGTGATCGGGCGGAATCGGTGGCCCGAACGTCGGCCCGGTGGGCAACTCGGCGAACGCGGACCGAATCACCGTGTGCAGCAACACTTGTTCCTGCTCCGGCGGCAGCAGCAACGGATACCTGCTCAGATCGGACAGCGTCACCGTCTCCCTGGTCGCCAACGGATGCGCGCTCGAGGTCGCGATCACCAGATCCTCGACCCACAGCTGCTCCACCTCCAGCCCCGGTTGATCGACGCTGCCGCGGATGAGCGCGAGATCGCAGTCGCCGTCGGCCACCGCGGTGATCCGCTGCCGGAACGGTTTGATCACGAACTCGATCTCCGCCTCGGGGTGCGTCGCGCGGGCACCCGCGATCGCCGACAGCGACCTGGTCGCGAAGGACATGTTGGCGGCGAGCCGGATCCGCGGGCCGACGGTCCGCACCGCCGCCCGGATCGCCGACTCCAGGCTCAGCATCTGTTTCGCGAGGGGAAGTAGCCGTGCGGTGGCGTCGGTGGCCACCACTGATCTTGTCGAACGCTCGAACAATTGCACGCCTAGGTCGCGCTCGAGCCGGGAGATCTGGTGGCTGATCGCGGACTGTGAGATAAAGCACCTCGCGGCCGCACCGCTGAAGCTGAGCTCCTCGCAGACGGCCACGAAGTAGGTGAGCTGCCGAAGTTCCACAGCGCCTCCGATTAATGACGGATCGAGATAAGAGTCATCTGAATTATGCGCCCTAACTCCTGAAATATCCTCGTTCCCGATGACGGTTGGTAATGAGAGAAGGAGGCTGTCATGCAGTACGTGGATGCGGGAATCGAAACCGCGGGTGTCGTCATCGTCGGATCGGGGTTCGGCGGACTCTCCGCCGCCAAGCAACTTGCCAAGTCGGGTATCGATTACGTGCTGATCTCCAGCACGCCGGAGCACCTGTTCCAACCGTTGTTGTACCAGGTAGCGACCGGTGTGCTGGCATCGGAGGAGATTGCGCCGCCGATCGCCGCCATTCTGCGCCGCCACCGCGAGGCCGATGTGCGCCTCGGCAAGGTGGTCGCCATCGATCCCGATAAGGCGATCGTCACCTATGAGCAGAACGGCGAGCAGCGCCGGATCCGGTACGGCTCGCTGATCGCCGCCACCGGTGCCAGCCAGTCCTACTTCGGCCGTGACGATTTCGCCGAGAAGACCTTCTCGCTCAAGACCATCGACGACGCGAAACTGCTTCGCGCGCAGATCCAACGGGTCTTCGCCGAGGCGGCGGGTGCCGACGAGGAGACCAAGCGCAGGCTGCTGAGCTTCGTGGTGGTCGGGGCGGGCGCGACCGGCGTCGAGGTGGCCGGTCAGCTGAAGGAACTCGCGAAAAGGTACTACCACCAAGAAGTTTCGGTCACCCTGGTCGAGGGCGCCGGCGAGGTGCTGCCCCCGTTCGGCGGCGGACTGTCCGAGTACGCGAAGAAGTCGTTGACCCGCACCGGCGTCGACGTGCTGCTCGGCACCTTCGTCACCGATATCGAAGAGGGCAAGGTCACCGTCAAGGACAAGAGCGGCGTCGAGCGCGGCATCGCGGCGGAGACGATCGTCTGGTCGGCGGGCGTGCAGGTCGGTGGGTTCGCGAAGGTGCTCGCCGAGGCCACCGGCGTCGAAACCGACCGGGCCGGAAGGCTGTTGATCAATCCCGACCTGACCGTCGGTGGCTACGCCGACATCTACGCGATCGGCGACATGACCTCCCTGAACGGCTACCCGGGCCAGTCGCCGGTGGCCATGCAGGAGGGCAGGCACGCCGCCGACATCATTCGCCGAAAGAAGCAGGCGGGCACCGCGTTCAAGTACTGGGACAAGGGCAGCATGGCGGTGATCAGCCGGTTCAGCGCGGTGACCAAGCTGAACGACAAGATCACCTTCCGCGGCCTGATCGCCTGGTTCATGTGGCTCGCGGTGCACCTGTTCTACCTGGTCGGTTTCCGCAACCGCTTCGCCGCGGTCGCCTCCTGGCTGATCGCCTTCATCGGCACCGGCCGCCCCGGCTTCGCCGAGGTGAACAAGGTCGCCAAGCCGGCCCGCGAAGCGGAACGAACCGCGGCTTAACGCCCCGCTCGTACGCCCGTAGCCGCATCGCGAAGACCTCGCGATGCGGCTCTTTCGCGACGGCCGCCGAATGTCGAAATGTGTTCGCCGAGAAGCGTTGATCAGGCAAAAGACGCGGTTGCGGCGCGAGGGCGCGAACAGGGCGCGACGGTCCGGTGAACGCTCGGTGTGATCATCGTCTCGTTCACTAAACCGGCATCGCGGGGACACTTCGGGGTTGCTCCAGCGCAGTGTCCGGCTGGGTTCATTGACGATATGACTATTACGTCCGTGTTGACAGCCCCGGCGCGCTCGACGGACTCCGGGGTGGAACGGTCACGGTACTCGCTGGTCGTCTCGTCCGACGCAGAGCACCGCGCGGCGGCGCAGCGACTGCGCTACGGAGTGTTCGCGAGCGAGCCAGGATTCCACATCCCCGACAACGGCACCGGCCTCGACGCCGACCGATTCGATGAGCACTGCGATCACCTGCTGGTCCGTGACGACCTGACCGAAGACTTCGTCGGCTGCTACCGGATGCTGCCGCCGGACAAGGTCGCCGCGGCGGGCGGTTACTACACGGCCACGGAATTCGATCTCTCCCAACTGGATCCGGCAGGTCGCCGGATCGTCGAGATGGGCCGCGCCTGCGTCGTGCCCGACCACCGCAACGGCTCGGTGCTCACGCTCATGTGGGCGGGCATCCTGCACTACATCCAGCTCACCGGTTACGACTGGGTGATGGGCTGCGTCTCGGTGCCGATGCAGGACAGCCCCACCGACGAACCCGGCGTGAACGTGCGCGGCGTGCGCGACCTGCTGCTCGGCAGGCACGCCTCAGATCCGGAACAGCGGGTGCACCCGATTCGCCCGGTGGTCGTCGACGGCAAGACCCTCGACGACATGACACCGCCCGCGCGCCCCAAGCTGCCGCCGCTGCTGCGCGGCTACCTGCGCCTCGGCGCGGAGATCTGCGGCGAGCCCGCGCACGACCCGGACTTCGGGGTCGCCGACTTCGTCGCCATCCTCGGGCTCGACACCATCAACACCCGGTACCTGAACCGATTACAAGACGCCGCCGCGACCTTCGACGGGGGACGGTGAGGACCGTGGTCTTCGACGCGCCGCCCGCACAGGCCACCGCACACGCGTGGATGCCGTCGAGCCCGTGTGGGCCCGGCTGCATCGAGTCGATCGACCAGGTCGGCACCGGCCGGGTGATCGGCCGACTGCTCGGCGTAGCCGGGCTGCTTGTCAGCTTCCCGATGGTGAATCTGGTTACGCCACAGGGCAAGCGGGAACGTCTACAGCGCGGTTACGCGCGCACGCTGCTGAATTGTCTCGGCATGGAATTGCGGGTCGTCGATCGCCGGATCGACCCGAACGAGCGCGGTGCTGTCGATGAGGGCAGCACCGCGCCCGCCGTTTACGGGCCGTCCGGTACCGGCGTCATGGTCGTCGTCGGGCACATCGGCTGGACCGATATCGTCGCGCTCGCCGCGGTGCAGCCGCTCGGCTTCGTCGCCCGGGCCGACATGGTCGACTGGCCGGTGCTCGGCAAGCTGGCCACGCTGATGCGGGTCATCCCGATCGAACGGGAAAAGCTGCGCGCGCTGCCCGGTGTGATCGCGCAGATCAGTGCCAGGCTTACTGCGGGCGAGCGGATCGCGGTGTTCCCCGAGGGCACCACCTGGTGCGGTCGCGCGTACGGCAGCATGCGGCCCGCGCTGTTCCAGGCGGCGGTCGACACCGGGACTCCGGTCCAGCCGGTGCGACTGCGCTACCTGGATCGGCACGGCGTCCAGTGCACGGTCCCCGGCTTCGTCGGCGAGGACACCTTCGCCTCGTCCGCCCGCCGGGTGCTCCGCTCGCGCGGCATGGTCGCCGAGGTCGTGCTCGAAACGGTCCAGCGGCCCGGCATTGATCGCCGCGATCTGGCCCGCCGCTGCGAGGCCGCGATCCGCGGCGCGGAACAGTCCCGCCACGGCGCGCTCGACGCCACGGTCTGGATCGAGGCAGGCAAGACCCGAGTCCAGGACCCGTCGGTCGCCTCGGACGCCCCAGAGGTCCGCAGGCCACCCCGCCGTATTCGCCCCATCCTGCGCGGCCGCGGCCGCCGGGTCGAGACGGTCTGAGCAGTCACCAACGCAAAGCAGCCGCAGGCAATTGCCTGCGGCTGCTTTGTCCTGCGCACTACCGAGCGAGTTGCAACGCCAGGGTGGCGGCGGCCGGGACCAGGTACAGCACCGGGAAGATCGCGGTCTGGTACGAGCGGGCCCGGATGGCTGTTGCCGACGCCAAGAAGAAGTACGCGATCAAGCACACGGCCGCGGCGATGCCGATGGCTGGGATGAAGAAGCCGACGATCAAGCCGAGCGCGCCCGCCGACTTGGCCAGGGCCAGCCAGTTCCACCATGCCCGCGGCACCCCGTACTGCTCGAGCGGCTCGACAACGAACTGCTTCTGCGAAGCCAGCGAGTACCCCGAGAACCCGATCCACAGGGCAGCGAGCACACCAACGATGTAGTAGGCGACGTTCATCGACCGATCCTTTGTTCTTTCAGCAGCTTGTCTGCCTGGTTGCCTGATAGACGACGCGGCACCCACGGGTGTGACATCCATGCGACGCAACGACGCCACCGCCGGTCCGGGACACGGCCGCCGAGTGCCTGGACACGCGGGTTTCGGGAATACCGGAAGACGGTCGGCCTGTTGCGCATCGTGGGTGAGTCGTAGATAAACGTAGGCAGCGAGGGGATACCCCCAAGATGCGCAGGTCAAGGCTGGGATAGGCTTTATTGGTCATGAAGGCGGCTTTTTCGGGTCCGGTCCACGGTGCGGCGGCCCATACGGTCTACCTCGATCATGCGGCCACCACTCCGATGTTGCCTGCCGCCATCGAGGCGATGACGGCTGCGCTCGGGATGGCGGGTAACGCGTCGTCACTGCACGGATCGGGCCGCGTCGCCCGGCGGACGCTGGAGGAGGCGCGCGAGTCGATCGCCGCCGATCTGGGCGCCCGGCCCTCGGAGGTCATCTTCACCTCCGGCGGGACCGAGAGCGACAATCTGGCGGTCAAGGGCATCTACTGGGCACGCCGGGACGCCGACCCGCGCCGGACCAGGATCATCGTCAGCTCGGTCGAACATCACGCGGTGATCGACGCGGTCGAGTGGTTGGAGAAGCACGAAGGGGCCAGGGTCACCTGGCTGCCGGTGGACGCCGAGGGCGTCGTCTCGCCACGCACACTGCGGGCCGCGCTGTCGGCCGATCCCGACGACGTCGCGCTGGTGACCGTCATGTGGGCGAACAACGAGGTCGGCAGCATCCAGCCGATCGGTGAATTGGCCGCCGTGGCACAGGAATTCGGCGTGCCCATGCACAGCGACGCGGTGCAGGCGGCGGCGCAGCTGCCGATCGACTTCGCCGCGAGCGGGTTGTCGGCGGCCAGTTTCGCCGGGCACAAGGTCGGCGGGCCGCACGGCGTCGGCCTGCTGCTGCTCGGCAGGCAGGTGCCGTGTGTGCCGCTGCTGCACGGCGGTGGGCACGAACGCGACCTCCGTTCCGGCACCTCGGATACCGCGGCCGCGGTCGGCCTGGCCACCGCGCTGCACCAGACGGCGATCGAACTGCCCACCCGCACTGCGGAATTGACCGCGCTGCGGGACGCGCTGATCGACGGCGTGCTCGCCATCGAGCCGGACGCGGTGCTCAACGGCGCGCCCGGCGAACGGCGGCTGCCCGGCAACGTGCACTTCACTTTCCCTGGCTGCGAAGGCGATTCGCTGCTGATGCTGCTGGACGCGGCGGGGATCGAGTGTTCGACCGGATCGGCGTGTACCGCGGGTGTCGCGTCGCCGAGCCACGTGCTGATCGCGATGGGTGTCGAACAGTGGCAGGCCCGCGGGTCGCTGCGATTTTCATTGGGGCACACCTCGACTCGTGCCGATGTGGACGCGCTGTTGGGTGTCTTGCCCCAGGTGGTTGATCGGGCCAGGGCTGCGGGTCTGGCCGGTGCGAAGGGAGGTGTTTGATGCGAGTACTTGCCGCGATGAGTGGTGGTGTTGATTCGGCGGTGGCGGCGGCACGTGCGGTCGACGCTGGTCACGAGGTGGTCGGCGTGCATCTCGCGCTGTCCGCGTCGCCGGGCACGTTGCGGACCGGGTCGCGTGGCTGCTGCTCGAAGGAGGACGCGGGCGACGCGCGGCGGGCCGCCGATGTGCTCGGCATCCCGTTCTACGTCTGGGATTTCGCCGAGCGCTTCAAGGAAGACGTGATCGACGATTTCGTTGCCGCCTACGCGGCCGGCGAGACGCCGAACCCGTGCCTGCGCTGCAACGAGAAGATCAAGTTCTCCGCCCTGGCCGATCGCGCGCTCGCGCTCGGCTTCGACGCGGTGGTCACCGGTCATTACGCGCGGCTCGACGACGGCGTGCTGCGCCGGGCCGTCGACGCCGACAAGGACCAGTCCTACGTGCTCGCAGTGCTGAACGCACAGCAGCTGTCGCGCGCCATGTTCCCGGTCGGTGACACCCCGAAGCCGCGGATCCGCGAAGAGGCCGCCGAGCGTGGGCTGGCCGTCGCGAACAAGCCGGACAGCCACGACATCTGCTTCATTCCGTCCGGCGATACCCAGGCGTTCCTCGGCGCGAAGATCGGCATCCGGCCGGGTGCCGTGGTCGATGCCGACGGTCAGAAGCTCGCGGATCACGAAGGCGTGCACGGGTTCACCATCGGTCAGCGCAAGGGACTCGGGCTGCCCGGCCCGGCCGCCGACGGCAAGCCGCGCTACGTGACCGGCATCGATCCCGACTCCGGCACCGTCCGGGTCGGCTCGGTCGAGGACCTGCAGGTGTGGGGCATCGAGGCGGAGCGCGCGATCTGGACCTCCGGTGCCGCACCGGACGGGCCGATCGAGTGCGTCGTACAGGTGCGCGCGCACGGTGGCACGGCGCCCGCGATTGCCGAGGCGGTGGGCGAGGGCCTGTCGGTACGGCTGCGTGAGCCGCTGACCGGTGTCGCGCGCGGCCAGGCGGTCGTGCTGTATCGCCCGGATGAGCTGGGGGACATGGTGATCGGTAGCGGAACAATCTCCGGCACCGACAGCGTGGCGATCGACAGCGACGTGGAGTCCGCCGCCACGCGGTGAACCCCGCGCCGACCTGCCGAGACTGCAGGCCGGCGTGGTCGTCCGCCGCGCGGCTGGTCGGCGAATCCGCCTGCGCGCACACTGATCTGACCGCGACCGGGTATCCGGTGGCGCGCACCACGATCGACTGAGGAAGCGGACAACGGTGTACCAGAACGCGAAAGGCACAGAAATCGACCGAGCGAGCGACGCCGAGGACAAGTCCGGATTGCGCGGCGGGATCGCGACCGGCGTAGGTTCCTGGCCGGGCACCGACGCCCGTGAGGCCGCCACCACCGTGCTCGGCGAGTTGCCGGATCTGCCACACCTGGCAGAACTTCCGAGTCGCGGCGCGGGCGCGGACATGATCGGCCGCATGTCGGCGCTGCTGGTCGACATGCGATTCGACACCACCACCCGCGGATACCGGCTCGCGCCGCGGCCAGGGGGCGTATCGCGGCGGGCCCGCGATCTGCTCCGCGGCGACCTCGACGCACTCGAAGAAGCCTGGGAGACAGCGGGATTGGCAGGCTCCGGCCGACCCGTCAAGCTGCAGGTGGCCGGTCCGTTGACCCTCGCCGCACAGGTCGAGCTGCCGAGCGGGCACCTCGCGGTCACTGATCCCGGTGCGCTGCGCGATCTTTCGGAATCCCTCGCCGAGGGCCTGGTGAACCATGTCGCCGAGGTCCGCAAACGACTCGGCGCGGAAGTCGTTCTGCAACTGGACGAACCGTCGCTGACCGCCGTCCTCGAAGGCTCGCTGAGCGGCGTCAGCATGCTCGACAGCGTCCGCTCGATGCCAGAACCCGAAGCCCTCGCCATCCTGGACACCGTCATCGGCACACAGTCCCTGCCGGTGCTCGTCCACAGCTGCGCCCAACCGCCCGCCCTCGCCTTCCTCCGCCGAAGTACCGCCGCCGCAATCGGATTCGATATCGCGACGATCGCCACCCGCGACCTCGACAGCATCGGCGAAATCCTCGACGCCGGCAAACATCTGGTTCTCGGCCTGGTCCCCACCACCGCCCCCGCCACCCCGCCGACCTGGCGCGACATCGCCGAACCCGGCGTCCGCCTCATCGACCGCCTCGGCTTCGCCCGCACCACCCTGGCCACCCAGGTCCTGGTCAGCCCCGCCTGCGGGCTCGGCAACGCGCCACTGACCTGGGCGCGCAAGGCCGTCAGCCTGGCCACCGAGGTCGCCCGCGCCTACGCCGAAGACCCCGAATCGCTCACCTTCGAGGAGCCGTCGGGCCTCGCCTGACCCGCTTGCCGTACCTCGCCGCCATTCAGTGCTGCGACGTGCGGGAACACTGCCGGGAGATGTCGGTGGGCTCCGCTAATGTGCGTTGGGTGAGTGACAGCGGTGCGGTGAACAATGACGCGAGCGCGGCGGCCCCGGCGACGGCGGAGCAGCGCGTCGAGTGGCAGCGACTGGCGGACGAGGTGCGCGAGCATCAGTTCCGCTACTACGTGCGGGACGCACCGATCATCACCGACGGTGAGTTCGACACGCTGCTACGGCAGTTGCAGGCGATGGAGGAGGCGCATCCCGATCTGCGTACTCCCGATTCGCCGACCCAACTGGTCGGCGGCGGATTCGCGACCGACTTCACCGCGGTCGACCACCTCGAGCGGATGTTGTCGCTGGACAACGTGTTCGACTTCGACGAGCTGCGCACCTGGGCGACCAGGGTGGAGGTCGAGACCGGCACCGATCTGCACTATCTGTGCGAGGTGAAGATCGACGGTGTCGCACTCAACCTGGTCTACGAGAACGGGCGGCTGGTGCGCGGCGCCACCCGCGGCGACGGACGCACCGGCGAGGACGTCACGCTCAACGCCCGCACCATCGAGGACATCCCCGGAGAGCTGACGCCGACCGGCGAATTCCCGCTCCCCACGCTGCTCGAGGTGCGCGGCGAGGCGTACATGCGGCTCGAGGATTTCGAGACGCTCAACGCGTCGATCGTGGCCGAAGGCAAACCGCCGTACGCCAATCCGCGCAATACCGCGGCAGGCTCGCTGCGGCAGAAGGACCCGTCGGTCACCGCGCGCCGCAGGCTGCGGATGATCTGCCACGGTTTCGGCCGCATCGAGGGGTACGCCCCGGCCTCGCAGCACGAGGCTTACCGCGCGCTGGCCGCGTGGGGCCTGCCGGTGTCCGAGCACACCAAGCTGGTGCAGGGCATCGACGCCGTCATCGAGCGCGTCGAGTACTGGGGCGTGCACCGCCACGATATCGAGCACGAGATCGACGGCCAGGTGATCAAGGTCGACGAGATGGCGCTGCAGCGTCGGCTCGGCAGCACCTCGCGGGCCCCGCGCTGGGCGATCGCCTACAAGTACCCGCCGGAAGAGGCGACCACCAAGCTGCTGAACATCGAGGTGAACGTCGGCCGCACCGGCCGGGTCACCCCGTTCGCGGTGATGGAACCGGTCTCCATCGCGGGCTCGACGGTCGCGATGGCCACCCTGCACAACGCCTCGGAGGTCAAGCGCAAGGGCGTGCTGATCGGCGACACGGTCACCATCCGCAAGGCGGGCGACGTGATCCCGGAGGTGCTCGGCCCGGTGGTCGACGCGCGCACCGGCGACGAGCGCGAATTCGTGATGCCGACGCACTGCCCGGCGTGCGGCACCGAATTGGCGGCGCAAAAGGAGGGCGACGTCGACATCCGTTGCCCCAACCAGCAGTTCTGCCCGGCGCAGCTGCGCGAGCGGGTGTTCCATGTCGCCGGTCGCGGCGCCTTCGATATCGAGTCGCTCGGCTATGAGGCCGCCAATGATCTGCTGAAGTCGGGTGCGATCGCAGACGAGGGCGACCTGTTCGACCTCGATGCAGAAACACTGCTCACCACCACGTTGTTCGCCAACAAGGACGGCGAACTGTCCGCCAATGGCAGGCGGCTGCTGGAAAACCTGCACACGGCCAAGAGCCGGCCGCTGTGGCGGGTGCTCGTCGCGCTGTCCATTCGGCACGTCGGCCCCACCGCGGCCCGGGTGCTCGCCCGCGAATTCGGCAGCCTCGATCGGATCCAGGAGGCCTCGGCCGAGGAACTGGCCGCCGCCGACGGCGTCGGACCCACCATCGCCGCCGCGGTTGCGGAATGGTTCACCGTCAACTGGCATCACGAGATCGTGGACAAGTGGCGCGATGCGGGCGTGCGGATGGCCGACGAACGCGACGAGTCCATCGAGCGCACCCTCGAAGGCCTGTCGATCGTGGTAACCGGCTCGCTGGAAGGGTTTTCGCGCGACGGTGCCAAGGAGGCGATCCTGCTCCGCGGCGGCAAGGCCGCTGGATCGGTGTCGAAGAAGACGGCGTTCGTGGTGATCGGTGATTCGCCGGGCACGAAGGCTGCGAAGGCGGAGGAGCTCGGTGTGCCGATCCTCGACGAGGACGGATTCCGGTTGTTGCTGGAGTCCGGTCCGGAGGCGGTGACGCCCGCTGCGGCGAGCGAGGATGCCGAAGCGGAAGAGTAAGCGAGCAAGCGGTATTCGCCTGTCGGCGAACAGCGCTTGACCTCAACTTCGCTTCAGGTATGAGGATGGACCGGTAGGCAACTACCAGGAGGTTCTCATGGCTCGTCCCACCGCACTGATCACCGGCGCGTCCGCCGGTTTCGGGCTGGCGCTCAGTCGCGCACTCGTGCAACGCGGGTGGCGAGTGATCGGCACCGCCCGACGGCCCGAACGATTGGCGCGGGTATCCGAGGAACTCGGCGCCGCGTTCATCGCGATTCCTGGCGACGTGACCGACCCGGCGCATCGCGCACTGCTGGCCGAAGCAGCAAGGAGCGCAGGGCAACTCGTGCTGGTCGTGAACAACGCGAGCAGGCTCGGGCCGAGCCCGCTGGTCCGGCTCGCCGACTATCCGCTCGACGAGCTCGAACTGGTCTACCGGACCAATGTCCTCGGGCCGCTCGCGATATTGCAGTTCACGCTCCCGCTGCTCGCGCCGGGCGGCAGCGTGGTGAACATCAGCTCCGACGCCGCGATCGAGCCGTATCCCGAATGGGGCGGTTACGGTTCGTCGAAGGCGGCGCTCGATCAGCTCACCGCGATCCTGGGCGCCGAGCATCCTGAACTGTCCATCTACGCGTTCGATCCGGGCGACATGCGGACCGAGATGCACCAGGCTGCCTTCCCCGGCGACGACATCTCCGATCGGCCGGAACCCGACACGGTAGTGCCCGCGCTGCTGCGACTATTGGACGAGAAACCTAAGAACGCCCGTTATGCCGCAAGCGATTTCGCAGTGGGTCGCGCCTCATGACGGTCACGCTGGCGCAGCGCTCGTTCGTCCTGCCACCCGAACGCAATGCCGTCGCCCCGCCGGAGGCGCGCGGACTGGCCCGTGACGAGGTCCGCCTGCTCGTCGCCGGAGATCGCCTCACCCACGCGCAATTCCGGGAGCTGCCGCGGCACCTGCGGCCGGGTGACCTTGTGGTGGTGAACAATTCGGCAACGCTCGCCGCGGCTGTCGATGGCCGGATGGCGGGCAAACCGATCGCCCTGCACTTCGCGACCTGGCTGGACGACGGCGGCTGGGTGGTGGAGGTTCGCACTACCGCGCGCACTCCCTATCCGGCGCACGAGCTTTCGGCAGGAATGATCATTCAGCTGCCAGAGGGTGCGCGAGCCACCCTTCGTGAACCTTGGCTGGCCGGTGCGCGTCGCCTGTGGGTCGTCGACGTGACTACCGATCCGCGTTGCCTGCTGGAGGTTTACGGCTACCCGATCACCTATTCCTATGTGCCGCAACGATGGTCCGCGTCCTACTACTCAACGGTCTTCGGTCGCATTCCCGGCAGTGCGGAAATGCCCAGCGCGGCAAGACCGTTCACTGAACGTCTAGTTCTCGACCTGATTGCGGCCGGTGTCGGGATCGCACCGATCACCTTGCACACGGGAGTGTCCTCGCCGGAGGCGGGCGAACCACCGAGTCCAGAACGCTTCGTCGTCTCGGATTCGACCGCCCGCACGGTTAACGACGCGAAAGCTGCGGGCGGTCGCATCATCGCGGTCGGCACCACGGTGACCCGAGCCCTGGAGACTGCTGCGGACTCAACGGGTCGTGTTCATGCGGCACACGGTTGGACCGAGTTGGTCCTCGGCGACGATCGCCCGGCCCAGGTGGTCGACGGGCTGATCACCGGCTGGCACGCACCCGGCGCTTCACACCTGGATCTACTGGTCGCGGTGGCAGGCGAAGACACCGTCCACGAGGCCTATTCGGCGGCATTGGACACGGGATACCTCTGGCACGAGTTCGGCGACAGCGCCTTGCTCCTGCGCGAGCGGTGAGCCGGGGTCAGCGACGTCGTCGGCCCACGGGGCGCGCGTTGTCGCCTCGCGCGCACGAAATTGCTGGCAATTCCGTGCGCGGCACGCTGAATCGAGCGCGACGGCGGCCGATGATCCGCGGCAGTGTGCGGCAGAGTGCGCAGCGGTGGTCAGTTGGGCGTGACGGAGACGGTGGCGCTCAGTTGGCCCGCGATGACGAATCGCCCGCAGGTGCCGTTGCTCAGGTCGAGCCGGGTGGTGACCGGCTTCTTCTTGGAGTTGAGGTAGGTGGCCTCGGCGACGACATCCGCCCCCGTCATCGAGCACACCTTCGAGATCGTCTCCGCGCTGTAGCTCGCGCTCCCCGTCTGACAGCTGGGTTCGGCATTGGCGAAGAAGATGCGAGCCGAGCCGTCGGGACAGGTCTCGGCGACGGCCTGCGGCGCGACGACCACTATCGACCCCAAGCCGATGGCCGCGGCGACGGAGCTTCGGACTACAAGACGACGAACCGTCATACCTATCGTTACCCATCAGTTTCGAACGTTTCCAGCAATAACGGCACACGAACAAGTCGTGGCGTCCAGCATGCTAACCCGTAACCAGCGTCTTTGTCGGGGGATCAGCCTTCGCCAACCGCTGACGCTTGCTCTATGCATATTGGCTATGAATAGTTTTCGGCCTGTCCGCGGTACCGACGGGCAAGCCCTGCTGTCGCGGCGTGCCGGCGGGGACGAAAGGATGTCGGGATGCTGCGCAGTTTTCAGGTGACGAATCACAGATCGCTGGCCGAGGGGCAGGAATTGCGGTTGACCAAGGGAGGTGGACCGGTCGCGGTACCGGTGACCGCCATCCACGGTGCCGCCGCGGCGGGCAAGACGAACCTGATCGATGCGCTCGGGCAGATGCGTGACGCGGTACTGCACTCGGTGACCGGCTGGGATCCCTACGCCGGGCCGGCACGCTCGCCACATCTCGGATTCCCGGACCGCCCTTCGGAATTCGTGGCGGGCTTCGTCGCCGAGGGGGTGCCCTACACCTACGGCTTCCGGCTCGACAACGCCGATGTGACGGCCGAGTGGCTCTACACCCAGCCGCGCTCGCGCAAGCGAATCGTGTTCGAGCGCAACGGTGAACAGATCAAGATCGGGCCGATGTTCGAGGCGGCGCGCTACGGGATCGCCGCGCTGGTGCCGCTGGTGCGCCCGAATGCGTTGTTGCTCAGTCTCGCTGGGCAGATGTATGCCGACGCACTGGTGCCCGCCTATCGTTGGTTCGAGTCGATGCTTGAGGTGCAGCTCGGCCCGGCCGACCCGGCCGCCATCGCGCATCGGCTCGGCGGGCACATCTCCCGGTCGCCGGAGAACGCGGCGCGGTTGCTCATGCTGTTGCGCACCGCCGAACTGGGCATCACCGATCTGCTCATCGCGGAGAACGATCCGATGTATGCGGACTACCTGCGCGACCTGGACGCCGATATCGCCGCGCTCGGCAAGCAGATCGAACTGTGCGCCACCTCGCCCGACTTCGCCGACCGGCTGCTGCAGGAGAACGGTTTCACGCCCGTCTTGCTCGAGCGCGAGCTGACCAACCTGAAGGCCGCCAGGGACGTGCTGTACGCGCGGATGGTGGCGCGGCGCGGTGTCGGCCTCGGCCTGGTGCACGACGGCATCGTCAACCCGTTCGACATCACCGATGAATCCGCCGCGACCCAGTCGCTGCTGCGTGTGCTGCCGACCATGCTCGACGCCCTCGACTCCGGCCGTGTCCTCGCCATCGACGACATCGGCGCGCAGCTACCCGCCGAGGAGACCGACCGGCTGATCCAGCTGTTCCAGAACCCGGAAACCAATTCCCGTGGCGCCCAACTGATCTACACCACGAACAACCGCGCCCTGATCGATCGCGGCAACGGGCGTTCCGCGCGCACCCGCAGCGTGGTCTGGCAGGTTCGCCGCACCGAACACGGCACCAGCGAGCTCGCCACGGTGTAGCGACCGGCGGGTGCGCGAGGTTGCCCGCCGGGCGCAATAGCATGGGGCAATGCTGGAGTTCGGAATGCTGCTGATCATGATCGTCGCCCTGGTCGGGGTGGTCGCGGTCTATCTGCGCGGCCGCGGCAGCTTTCGGCCCGCGCAGGGCGAGACCGGCACGCTCTATGTCACCGGCGTGAGCCCGCGGCCGGACGACCTGGTCGGCGAGCAGTTCGTGACCATCACCGGCAACGTGACCGGCCCGACGGTGCAGGGGACCGTGGTCTACGGGCGCTTTGCCTGGGACGTCAACGCCTGGCCGTCGATCGGCGATCTCATCACCGTCGTCTACCCGGCGGGCAAGCCGGAACGCTGGCAGATCGCGCATCCCGGCGCCCGGCCGAGTCTCGGATCCTGACGAAGGCATGTGTGACGTAGACCGTTCTACGTCGGATGGCACGATGCCTGGTATGGATGCGAAGGCAGGTATCGGTGCCGAGAAGGCGGGTCTGGTGATCCGGATGGCCCGCCCGGACGAGTACGCGGCAATCGGTGAGCTCACCGTCGAGGTCTATGTCGGCGAAGGGTTTGTTCGGCCGGACACCCCGTACGCGGCCGAGTTGGCCGATACCGCGCATCGCGGTGCATCCGCCCAGCTCCTGGTGGCAACGCATGCCGATCGGATTGCCGGATCGCTCACCGTCGCTCGTCCCGGCACGCCGTACGCGGAGATCGCGCGGCCCGGCGAACTCGAGTTCCGCATGCTCGCCGTATCGAAGTCGGCGCGCGGGCTCGGCGCGGGATCTGCGTTGGTAGGCACCGTGATCGACATCGCGAAGGCGGAAGGCTTCCAAGCCGTAGCCCTGACCACGATGCCCGCCATGACCGACGCCCGCCGCATCTACGACCGCTTCGGTTTCATCCCCACCCCCGACCGCGACTGGTATACCCCCTCAGGCGAACTCCTCACCGTCCTCCGCCTGGACCTGGAGGGCTGACGTCCAACGGGACATGAGGGCGTCTCTGCTCTTGTGTCCTGTTCGGCGCGTGCGCTTTTGGTGAACGGTCAGCCGAGGACGGTGGCGACGATGCCGGCGAGGTAGCCGAGGCGGGCCACTTCCGAGGGGCGGAAGTCGGGGCCGCCGGGGCGGCCGAGCAGCAGCACCTTGCCGGTGTTGCCGAGGGGCGCGGCGGCGAGTTTGGTGTCCATGTCGCGCCAGATCTCGGGGACCCAGTCGGACTCGGGGTCGAGGATGGCGGGCTTCTCCAGCGGCATCCACGGGGCCGAACCCGCTTGTGTTTCCGGCGCACTCGGGCTGCCGACCACGCGGTAGGCGCCCTGCGGGCCCATGTCGATGATGGTGCTCCAGCCGACGCGCAGCACCCGGGGCACGCCGTCGACGAGCACCTGCAGCCGGTCGTCCTTGGCGCTGGCCACCTGGTCGATGAGTTCGAGTTCGCGGTGGGTGTCCAGCACGCCGGAGTACGGGCGGATGGAGTCGACGCGCACATCGCCGATCGATTCGGCGGCGGTGATCAGAGTGTCGGGCAGCGCGCCCTGCGGCACCTCGACGACGAGGTCGTCGACGGCGAAACCGGCGCCGCGTTCCACCACGTCCAACGAGAGAATGTCGGCGCCGACGGAGCCGAGTGCGAGCGCGAGGGCACCGAGGCTTCCCGGTCGATCCGGAAGTTGCACGCGGAGCAGATACGACACGTGCGTTCCTTTCCTAGGGCGGCCGAGGCTCTGAACGGATACCCGGGTCACGCAATACTTACACCCCCGCGCCCCAGTAATCGACTCGAAGTACGGCCAGTGATGTACGCCACGCGGCGATTTCGTGACAATACGGCGTGTCGAGCTAGTTCGGAAACCGTGTCGTCGAACCGTATCGACGAATCAGTGCCGTGCGCGGCCCGGCTAGCCTACCGCCGGGCTCGGACAGGATCGCCGGGTGTCGCGCTGTTGTGGCTAGGCTGCGCCCGATATGCGATGTTCCGTCGATTAGTCCGTATTCCTTTGTGTCCCAGCGTCGCGATCCGTGCCGGGTCGAGATGTGGCGGCGGGTTGCCGGTGGCGAGCGTGCACCGCTTGGACGCGTCATATCCGGTCGGCGAGGCCGTATCCCGTTGCGGTCGTGCGATGCGATCGCGCTGGGCGGAGGCATGGGCGGCCGGTCGGTGTGGTGTCGGCGGCGGTGGCTAGGCTGTACCGGTTGGATATGCCCTGTCTCATCGGACGGGCCGTATCCTATTGCGTCCCAGCGACGCGATCCCCACTGTTGAAACCGAAGCCGAAAGGGGTCCCGCGGTGCCCGCCATCTCCCGTGACGAGGTAGCACACCTCGCCCGGCTGTCCCGGCTCGCGCTGTCCGAAGCCGAACTGGATCAGTTCGCCGGTCAGCTGGATTCGATCCTGAGCCACGTGCGGACCATTTCCGAGGTCGCCGCCGCCGATGTCCCGGCCACCGCGTCGCCGAATCCGACGACGAACGTGACCCGACCCGACGTGGTCGTGCCCTGCCTCACCCCGGAGGAAGCGCTGTCCGGCGCTCCGGCCGCCGAGGAGCAGAAGTTCGTGGTTCCGCAGATCCTGGGAGAGTCCCAATGAGTGAAGCATCGCGTAGCGATTCGATGGGGGGCGGTGGTCGGGCGACGGGTGGGCGCGACCTGACCGGCTTGTCTGCTGCCGAACTGGCCGACAAGATTCACGGCGGTGAGGTGTCCTCGGTGGAGGTCACCCAGGCGCATTTGGATCGGATCGCCCAGGTCGACGGCGAGTACCACGCGTTCCTGCACGTCGCGGGGGAGCAGGCGCTCGAAGCCGCGGCCGCGGTGGATGCCGCGATCGGCTCCGGTGCCGCGCCCGCGTCGCCGCTGGCCGGAGTTCCGTTGGCGCTCAAGGACGTTTTCACCACCACCGACATGCCGACTACCTGTGGATCGAAGATCCTCGAGGGTTGGGTGTCGCCCTACGACGCGACGCTGACCACCCGGTTGCGCGCGGCGGGCATCCCGATCCTCGGCAAGACCAACATGGACGAGTTCGCGATGGGTTCGTCCACCGAGAACTCGGCCTACGGCCCCACCCGCAACCCGTGGGACACCACCCGGATCCCCGGCGGCTCCGGCGGCGGTTCCGCGGCCGCGCTGGCCTCGAACCAGGCGCCGCTCGCCATCGGCACCGACACCGGCGGGTCGATCCGGCAGCCCGCCGCGGTGACCGCGACCGTCGGCACCAAGCCGACCTACGGCACGGTCTCCCGCTACGGCCTGGTCGCCTGCGCCTCCTCGCTGGACCAGGGCGGTCCTTGCGGACGGACGGTGCTCGACACCGCGCTGCTGCACGAGGTGATCGCCGGTTACGACCCGCGCGACTCCACCTCGCGCAACGTGCCGGTGCCGCCGGTCGTCGCCGCGGCCCGCGAAGGCGCCAAGGGCGACCTGAGCGGCGTGAAAGTCGGTGTGGTGAAGGAACTTCACTCCGACAGCTACCAGCCGGGCGTGCTCGAATCCTTCGATGCCGCCGTCGCGGTGCTGAAGGAACTCGGCGCCGAGGTGATCGAAGTGTCTTGTCCGCACTTCGAATACGCGCTGTCGGCCTACTACCTGGTGATGCCGTCCGAGGTGTCGTCGAACCTGGCGCGCTTCGACGCGATGCGCTACGGCCTGCGCGTCGGTGACGACGGGTCGCACAGTGCCGAGCAGGTCATGGCGGCCACCCGTGCCGCCGGGTTCGGCCCGGAGGTCAAGCGCCGCATCATGATCGGCACCTACGCGCTGTCGGCCGGTTACTACGACGCCTACTACGGCCAGGCGCTCAAGGTCCGCACGCTGATCGCGCGCGACTTCGACAAGGCCTACGAGCAGGTCGACGTACTCGTCTCGCCGACCAGCCCGTTCACCCCGTGGAAGCTGGGCGAGAAGGTCGACGACCCGCTGGCCATGTACCTGTCCGACCTGTGCACCCTGCCCACCAACCTGGCCGGTCACCCCGCCATGTCGGTCCCGTCCGGGCTGAGCAAGGACGACGGCCTGCCGGTCGGCTTCCAGATCATGGCCCCCGCCCTCGCCGACGACCGGCTGTACCGCGTCGGCGCAGCGTACGAGGCCGCCCGCGGTCCCATCGCCTGACGGGCCGTCGAACTCTGCACGCCTGCTTGGGACTTCGCACATCGGCCAGCTAGCTGACGCCTGTGCGAAGTCCCGAGGGTGTGCGAAGTCGGTTTCAGGCATTGTCGGCATCCCGGGCGTCTACCCGAATTGTCAGGCAGGCCAGGTGAATTCGGGGTCTTTCAAGTAGTCCTGGCGCCGCTGGTCCAAGGCCATCGCGACCATGTGATGAGCGCCGGGGCCGATGACTTTGCGGACCGGCGGATCGGTCTCGTTCACCAGGGCGATGAGTCCTGCCGCGCCGACCTCCGGTGCGGCCTCTTTCCATTCGGATTCGTAGTCGGTCGTGGGCGGTGGCGCGCTCGGGTCCGGGTAGTCCGGCATGCCGAGGATCCCGGTGCGTAGCTCCTGGTAGGCCAGTAGTCCGGTGCCGAACTGCATGCTCGTCTTCGCCCAGTCGGTGTCGAAGCCACCCATCTGGGCGAGGGTGACGGCGATGCCGAACGGTCGCAGTTCGTCGGCGAGCGAGGCGCTGAATCCTTCCAGCGCCCACTTGCTCGCGTTGTACAGGCCGAACAGCGGGAGGCTGCCGACCGCGCCGACGGTCGAGATCTGTACGATGTGACCGGAGCCCTTGGCGCGCAGGTGTGGCAAGGACGCCTGGGAAACCCACAGGGCGCCATAGAAATTGGTGTCCATCTGGTTGCGGATCTGCGCCTCGGTGAGTTCCTCGATCGCGCCGACCAGGCCGTAGCCCGCGTTGTTCACGATCACATCGATCGTGCCCATCAGCGCGAAAGCCTTGTCCACGGTGGCGATTACGCCGTCACGGTCGCGAACGTCCAACGGCAGCACGGTGAGTCGGTCATCGGTGAGGTCGGCCATGGATCGCGGGTCACGAACGGTCGCGACGACGCGGTCACCCTCGGCGAGCGCGGCCAGCGTGCAGGCCCGGCCGAGTCCGCGGTTGGCGCCGGTGATGAACCATGTTCTGGTCATTTGGGGGAGATCCTTTCGTCGCGAGACGCGCCGTCTCGTTTAAGCGAGAATGCCAAGCGGACCGACTCATGTCAATACGAGACGTATCGTCTCGTTGATGTTACGCTGACCACGTGCCCGACACTCCCAGCGTCGCCCGCCGCAGCGAACGCGCCCGCGCCGCGATCCTCACCGCCGCCACCGAGCTCATCCGCGAACTGCCCTACGCGAAACTGAGCGTCGAGGCCATCGCGGCCCGCGCCGGCGTCGGCAAACAGACCATCTACCGCTGGTGGCCGTCCAAGGGCGCGGTTGTCTTCGACGCGATGCTCGAACTCGACTCCGGTCCGGACGGTCTCGCACTCCCCGACACCGGCGACATCGCCGCCGACCTGCGCTCCCTGCTCCGCGGCTCGGTCGCCGCCCTCACCGACCCGGCCTTCGAAGCGTTCCTCCGCGCCATGTACATCGAGATCCAACAGGACCCCGAAATCGGCGCGGCCTACCGCGAACGCCTCCTACTTCCGCAACGCGCCGCCCTCGCCGACCGCCTCAGCGCAGGCGTCCGATCCGGCGAACTCCGCTCCGATCTGGACCTGGAAATCGCCACCGACCTACTGCTCGGGCCTATTCAAAGCCGCTGGTCTCTCGGTCTCGGCGGCCTCACCGAGTCCTACGCCGACGCCGCCCTCGATGCCGCTCTGGCCCACCTCCGCCCCTGATCATGGATGCGTGGGCGCGGAGATGGTCAGTTGGCGCGGAGGAACTCGGCTCGATCTTTGATGCCTGAGGTCATCCCGGCGAAGCCGCGTTGGAGGTGCTTGCCGAGCAGGGCTACCACTACGGGATGTAGCCAGCCTGCGAGTTCGAAGTGGGACTCGTAGCGGGTGCGGTCGCCGTCGAGTGGGGTGAGGGTGTGCGAACGCAGGCTGTGCAGGGTGCCGAGCGGGACCCGCTTCATCGAGTAGCTCAGTTCGCGGCCCGGGGTGTGCGAGCGGATGAATTCGCGTTGGCGGCGGGGGCGAGGACCGAGGTGCACGAGCATGTCGATCGGCTCGCCGGGAACCAACGAGCTGCTGCATTCGCTGACGAAGGAGTTCCACTCGCCGTAGCGAGGGAAGTCGGTGATCACCTGCCAGACGAGGTCGGCGGGCGCGTCGATATCCACGGTGGCGTCGATGACAAAGGCCATGTCGGCAATTAGAACACGTTCTACGCGATCGCACTCGACCCGGTCAGCACGTGCCCATCGCGGTGCCCTGGTCGGTGCCGTAGCGGTGGCCGTGGCCCGCGGGGGCGTCGAGGGCTGCGAGCAGGTCGGCGGTTGTCTGGACGAAGCTGAGGACCGGAAGCCACTGGGGCAGTGGGGCATCCAGGCGGGTGCCGGTCAGGTCGGGCGCGCGCCACAGCAGGGCGGGGGACCAGTGGACCACCGGGTCCGAGCTGTTGGACAGGACGGTCGCGCCGGCGTGATGGACCTGCCCGGCGGGCGGTCCGGCCCAGAGGGCGGCGCAGGTGCGTCGGTCCTGGTCCGCGTCGTCGGCGAAGACCGAGCTGCCGCCGAGGGCGCCGAGGCTCTGACCGTAGAGGTAGAGGTTGGGCTTGTGGGTGAGCGTGCGGATCCGGTTCTCGACGGCGGTGAACAGTTCGTGCGCGGCGGTGACCGCCTGATCGCGGCCGAACACGAAGGTCACCCAGCTCGGCGCGTACGAGTACTGCAGGCCGACGAGGGTGACATCGCCGCCGAAGCGCTCATCGAAGCCGCGCACGGCATTGCTGTCGATCCAGCCCGAACCGGTCGGCACCATCACCACCAAGTTGGAGCGCGCGAAGGCGCCGGAGCGGTCCAGTTCCCGAACGGCCAGCGAGACACGGGATTCCAGATCCGGCGCCGATTCCACCCCGACGTACACCCGGTCCGGTCCCGCACCACTGACGAACTTCCGTCCCTCGGCACCGAGCGACGACCAGCTAACCGCCGACTCCGCACTACCCGAGGAGTCCGAGATCGGCTGCACCAGAGCCGGATCCAGCGCCGCATTGGCACCGGCATACGCCGCCTGCCGCCACCCGACCACCATGGGCGTCGCGACGAGGTAAAGAAACGCCGCCACGGCCGCGACCAGCGAAACCCCACGCGCCCATCGCAACTTGCGCAGCACCCAACCCGCCCCACGCGAAATCCCCACGAACATAACGACGATCAGCACCGCCTCGATCAACCACCGCAGCCAGTAGTCGGCCTCGATCGGAGCCGTGCTCATCGCCGCCCGCAACTTGTTCTGCCAATGCCCAGCAAGCGCGGCCGCGCCGGCAACCAACGCCGACATCACGATCAGCAACGGCAGCCGAACCTGCGGCAACCTGCGATTGATATCGAAACCGCAGCGCCGCACCACGAATCGAACGATCCCCGCGATCCCCAAAGTCAGCCCAATCAGCAATCCGGTCAGCATCGCCTGCGCGCCCGGCGTCCGCGGCAGCAGTCCCGGCACCAACGACGCCAGCGCGCCTACCCCGATCGCCAGCGTCGTCCCGATCCGCGGCCGCGAGAGACGCTGCACCGCAGCCGATGCCGCGGTGCCCGCCAGTCGCCAGCGAGCTTCATACGGCCGCAGCGGAGTTCGCGCCCGCAGATCATCGAAACCGAATGCGCCGACAGGTCTGAACTGCGTGCTCGTCATCGCTGAACCCCCAGTGCCGCAGCGCCACTCATCGCCGAACCGCCGGTCGACGGACTCCGCTTCCTGTTCCGCACCGTGAGCACCGCCCCGAGCCCGACCATGCCTGCCCCGAGCACCCCGAGCGCCGTCCAGTTGGTGGTCGAATCAGCCTCGACCACACCGAGACCGGACTCGACGACCGGCGCACCGTAGCCCTGACGCTGCGAATTCAGATCGACGAAGGTGCTCGCGATCGAGGCCATGGCATTGCACCGAGCCCGCGAAAACGAATCGACCCGGCTGTCGCACGACTCGTGCATATGCCGATCGAGGGTGCTGTCCAGCGCCTGCCGCGCCCATGGTCCGAGCGGTTCGCCGTGCTGGTCGGCGTAGCGCAGCAGGTCGTAGCCAAGGTCGTGCGCCTTGCACGCGGTCTCGAACTCGGCGGGCAGCGTCACCGGCGACGAGCAGTCACCCTGCGGATTCACCACCAGCCCGTCGACGGTGCTCGGCCGATAGCCGAACTGTGCGGTGAAGTCGTCCGAGATAGCGGCGACCGAACCGGGACCACCCGAGGTCAGTTCGGCAACCGCCGTGCTGGCCATGGCGCTCTCCATCGGAGCGGGCGCGCTCGCCGCCGCGGCGTGTGGCGCGGGCGCCAGGAAGATGCCGGCCGCCATGGTGGTCAACGCCGCGGCGGTCAGTGCGGCGGCCCGCCGGGTCGCGGAACTGGTTGTGCCGGAAGAAGAAAGGGAGGCGCCTGCGGCCTGTGCGGACCGCGCCGCTGCGGGCCCTGCGTTGGTCGTTGTGCTCATGATCTACAAGTTAGGGATCCGCCCCGCTCACCGACCTCACGCCGGGGAGCGGTATCGGTGGCCATGCCGCCGGGTGAGCCCGGTTATGCCCTCGCACCTGGGTACGGGGTACGAAATCACCCGGGGGTATGACGTGGCAGCACGCTGGACTTTCTAGGGTCGTAGATATGAAGCAGCAGATCCGTGCCCAGAACAAGCGAATGAACAGGCGGATGCGGTTCGACGCCTTGACGGTGTGCGTCGCCCTCATCTTCTTCGCGGTGGCGTGGCCGACGCTGCACGTCACCCATGCGGTGCCGATCGCGGTGCAGCCGTTCATCGCGGCGCTGGCCGCGTTCCCGCTGCTGCTGGTCCGGATCAATCCGGCGCTCGGCTGGGCGATCTCGGCGGGCAGCGGATTGCTCATCTCCCTGGCCATTCCGCATCAGCCGAACAACGATATGCCGATCCAGGTCGTGCACATCCTGACGCTGTTCGTGCTGCTGCTCGCGGTGTCGGTGCGGGCGACCGTGCCGATCATCGGCGTGGCCTGGGTGGCGACGTCGCTGCTGCTCGGCACCACGATGGCCAGCGAGGGCGGCGGCAATTCGGTGTGGGGCTGGCCGATCGCGCTGGGCGCGGTGGTGCTGTTCGGCCTGCTGGTGCGGTGGCTGGTGCAGTCGCGCAAGCAGCTGATGCAGCAGGAAGAGGTGACCGAGGTCGAGCGGGCCCGCCGGGCGATCCTGGAGGAGAAGGCCCGCATCGCCCGCGACCTGCACGACGTGGTGGCGCATCACATGTCGCTGGTGGTGGTGCAGGCGCAGACCGCGCCCTACCGGGTGGAGGGTGTAACCCCCGCTGCCCGTGCCGAATTCGAGTCCATCGGCGCCACCGCCCGCGAGGCGCTCAACGAGATCCGCGGCATGCTCGGCGTGCTGCGCAGCGACGGCCAGGCTCCCGAGCACGCGCCGCAACCCAAGGCCGTCGATGTGCCGAGCCTGTGCGAGGGCGCGCTGCGCGCCGGTGTGCGGATCGCGTGGACGGTCGACGGCCCGCTGGAGACCGTGCCCGACGCCGCGGGTCTCGCGCTGTACCGGATCACTCAGGAGTCGCTGTCGAATGCGTCACGGCACGCACCGGAGGCGCCGGTCCAGGTGCACCTGCGCGTCGGCCCGATCGTGGAGCTCACCGTCCGCAACGGCGCCACCGCCACGGTGGCCCGCCCCGTCGGCAACGGCGGCCACGGCATCGCGGGCATGCAGGCCAGGGCGCTCGCCGTCGGCGGCGATCTGACCGCGGGCCCGAGCGTCGACGGCGGTTTCGAGGTGCACGCGCGCATTCCGCTGAGCCAGTCGGTGACCCTCGACCCCGCGCTGCTCGGTCAAGCCGGTAACTGAGCCGTCTCGCTGACCGCACCCGCGTCCGCCTAGGGTAGGTGCGTGGCAATAACCGTGTTGATCGCTGATGACCAGGCGATGGTGCGGCAGGGCTTCGGTGCCCTGCTCGCCGCGCAGACTGACATCAGCGTGGTGGGGGACGCGCCGGACGGGAAGATCGCGGTGGCCGAGGCCAAGCGGCTGCGCCCGGACGTGGTCCTGATGGACGTGCGGATGCCGGAGATGAACGGCCTCGACGCGGCTCGGCTCATCCTGGCCGCCGGGTTCGATCCGCCGGTGCGGGTGCTGATGCTCACCACCTTCGACATCGACGACTACGTCTACGAGGCGCTGAGCATCGGCGCGAGCGGCTTTCTGCTCAAGGACGCGCCCGCCGAAGAGCTGGTGCGCGCGGTGCGGGTGGTCGCCGATGGTCAGGCCCTGCTGGCACCGACGGTCACCCGGCGGCTCATCGCCGACGTCACCCGCCGCCGCTCGGCCACCCGCGCGAAGCCCGCGCCCGCGCTCGGCTCGCTGACCCCGCGCGAGCGCGAGGTGCTGGAGCTGATCGCGAAGGGCATGTCCAACACCGAGATCGCGGAATCGCTGTTCGTCGCCGAGCAGACCGTGAAAACGCATGTCTCCAAGGTCTTTTCGAAGCTGAACCTGCGCGACCGGGCACAGGCGGTGGTGCTGGCCTACGAATCCGGTCTGGTCACGCCGGGCTGACGCCCGGACAGGTCAGCCCGCGCAGGTCCCGCCGCGCAGCTCGGCCAGGTGCCTGCCGAGCAGCACGGACATCCGGGTCAGGATGGCGGTGGCGTCGTCGTAGGTGCCCGAATCGGCCTGTGCCGCAAGGGCGACGGCGACCATGCCGGATTGCGTCGGCACCACACCGAACTGGCGGACCGTGTAGATGCCGGTGTCGTCGTCCGGGCCCCAGCCGCCCTTGAACGCGGCACCCGCCAAAGTGCCCAGGCCCCAGGACTGATCGGGCGTGATCTCCGACATCAGCTCGGTCACCTTGAACGTCTGCGGCAGGCACGGCAGCCGGGACGCGAACCGCACCTGGTTGGCCAGCGTCCACTCGGTCTGCCCGAATGCCGTGTAGTCCAGCTTGGTTCGCGGTCCGGCCACGCCGGTGGTGGAGTCGCCGCCCTCGTCGATCACGTCCTGCACCGCCTGGGCGGCCGTGAGTCCGTCCCCGAGCGATTGCCAGAGTTCCTCTGCCGCATCGTTATCGGAGACGGTGATCGCGGCCTCGGCGTCCTCGAAGATGCTCGTGTCCGAGTCGTGCCGCAGCGCCGCGATGGCCAGCGGCACCTTGATGGTCGACCAGGCGATACCACTGGTCCAGTCGCCGAAGATGGTCATCCGGCCGCCGCCGACCGGCATCACCGCCAGGCCGACCTGGCCGCCGAGGGTGGGTTGCAGCTGGGTGAAGTCCGCGGCCAGCGAATCGGGGATGGACACCGAGAGGCCGGGGCGAAACGATCCGGCGGTGTCGACGACGACCGCGGGCCGGTCGGACTGATGCCGGTCGCCGGGGAGCAGCGCGCACGAGGACAGGGCGAGCACAGCGACCAGGGCCGAGCCGCGCAGCACGCCGCGCAACGCAGAACCGGTACCCGTCGACTTCACCACGCGTCCTCCCCACCACCCATCACTGCGTGTCATCGCTGTCAGTCGGCGGTGCAAAATTTAGCTCATCGGTCCCACCCGGTCGGTAACCGGGCGTAAGGCCATTATGAACGCGCCGTACTTCGTTGACGTGACCATGATGTCTCCTCCATAGTTTCACCGATCTTCCTCGAGAATTCGAAACCGCGTGGCCACGGGGTTACCGGCTATGCTCCAAGCTCTGTATGACGCGCTCGGACGTGACATCCGGGGGCCGCGGTTCGACTGAAGGGATTGTGTTGCTGACCAGCGGTGCGGTTTTCGCCGGTTTCACCATCGAGAAGCTGCTCGGTCAGGGTGGCATGGGATCGGTGTACCTGGCCCGCCATCCCAGATTGCCACGGCAAACCGCACTCAAACTGCTCAAGCGAGAGCTTTTCACCGATACCGAGGTGCGGGCGCGGTTCGAACGGGAGGCCGATCTGGCCGCGCAACTCGATCATCCGAACATCGTCGCGGTGTACGACCGCGGCACCGAGGACGATCAGCTGTGGATCTCCATGCAGTACGTGGACGGCGTCGACGCGGCGACGGTGAACCCGCACAACCTGCCGCCGGAGCGGGCCGTGCAGATCATCGAAGGCGTTGCCGGAGCACTGGATTACGCGCACGGCATGGGTGTGCTGCACCGCGACGTGAAGCCCGCGAACATCATGCTGGCCAGGTCCAGCGGCGGGCACAAGGAGCGGGTGTTCCTCACCGATTTCGGAATCGCCAGGCTGCGTGAGGATTCCACGCACCTGACGCAGACCGGCATGTTCACCGCGACGCTGGCCTACGCCTCGCCGGAGCAGATGACCGGTGCGCATCTGGATCACCGTTCCGACCAGTACTCGCTGGCGTGCGCGTTGTTCTGGCTGCTGACCGGGATCGCACCGTTCGACTCGCCCGCACCGGCCGAGATCATTCGGGGCCATTTACAGTTACCGCCGCCGTCCGCGGCCGCGCGCCGGGCGGGCCTGCCTGCCGGGCTGGACACGGTGATCGCGGTGGCGATGGCGAAACGACCCGACCACCGGTTCGCGTCCTGCCTCGAATTCGCCGCTGCCGCACGGCAAGCGCTCGCCGGGCAGGTGCCTGCTGTGCCGTACACCCCGCAGCCCGCGCCGACGGTGGTCGCGCAGCCGCCGACGCCGAACCAGGGTCAGTACCCGCCCTCGTACGCCACGTCGGCCCCTACCTTCGCCGCACCGTCGCAGTTCGCGTCGAACCCGGTTGCCGGGCCGCAGTTCCCGTCCGCGGGCTATTCGGCGCCACCACAGAACTCCGCTGTCGGACAGTCGTTTTCCCCGGTCAACCAGGCGAGTGGCGGCTACGTGCCGCCTAATTCCAGTGCTGGGCAATCCTTCTCACCGCCGCCGATGGGTTATGGCCCGTCGAACCCGGCCTACCCGCCGCCCGCGCGCCGCTCGAACACGGGCTTGATCGTGGCACTGGTGTTGGTCGTCGTGATCGTGCTGGTGATCGCCGGAATCGTGATAGCGAAACTGGGGAAGACGGATCCGTCGTCACCACTGGATTTCGGCAAGACACCAGGGGCCGGCACGCCCGCGGATCCGACGACCGTCGCCAAGGCCTTCCCGCAGATCCTGCCGCAGGGCGTCGACACCCAGTTCGGCATCGGCAGCGGCAAGGGCTATCACGACAAGACCTGCTTCCTCGACACCGCCAAGGCGGGCGACAAGATATCCAGCGACGACGACGCGCCCGCCTTCGCGAAGTGGCAGTCCGGCTGGAACTGCTGGGGCGTTCCGATCAACGAGCCCGACTTCATCGCGGTCGCCTTCACCACGCCCGAGGACGCCAAGGCGGCGGTGCGCGACCTGCCGTCGAACACCAAGGCGACCGAACGCAACGGCGGCAAGTCCTACACGACTTACCGGTGGCAGAAGTCGGAAAGCGGTTTTCCCGACGGGTTTCTGGTCGTGAGCTTCGAATCCGATCCGGCGCGGTCGAGCTATCTGTTCTTCGCCAAGGTGACGCTCACCGACAGCCAACCGGATTCCGGATTCGGGATGACCCAGCAGAAGTTCAAGGCGTGGTTCGCCAACTTGCCGCTGTAGCCAACACAATTCAGTCGACGGCGAGCGCCGCCACAATCGGCATCCGGCCCGCGCGCAGTGCGGGCGGTATCGAACCGAGCAACGCGAGCGCGAGCGCGGCCGAACCATAGACCAGCAGCATCGGGCTCGGCCGATAGACGATATCGATGGTGAGCGCGTGCGCGATAGCGACGGTGGCCAGGTACTGCACGGCGATACCGACGACGAGACCCAGTGCCGCGCCGACTAATCCGATGCCTGCCGCTTCGGCGAGCACCGAGCGCATCAGGAACTTGCGGTTGGTGCCCATGGCCCGCAGCACGCCGAGTTCTCTGCGGCGTTCGAGCACCGACAGCATCAACGTGTTCAACAGGGCCACCGTGGCCACCAGCACCACGATCCACAGGATGGCGTTGCTCATCGCCGAACCCTGCCGAATGCTGGCCGCGACCGCGGTGACCGCGTCCGCGCCGGTGTCCACATGGATCTCCGGCGGAACCACCTGCCGCACTGCCGCTTGCACCGCGGCTCGGTCGGCGCCGGGCGCGATATCGGCCGTCACGACCGTCTCGCCCGGCCGTTCGTACCACTGGCGCAGCAGGTCGAGGTCCATGAGGACCACGCCGGAGACCGCCGAGAAATACGGAATCACCTGCAGCACAGTCACGGTGCGTTCGCCCGTCGGGGTCGGCAAGGTCAGCTCGGCGCCGACTCCAACGTCGAGTGATTTCGCGACATCGCGCGATATCGCCACGCCTCGACCGGCGGAAAGTTGTGCGAAAACCGCGTCGGTCAGCATGCCCATCTGGGTTTCGCGGGCGTTGGGTGCAAAGCCCTCGAGCATCACCCGGCCGGTGCCGAGCGTGGCGAAGGCCATTTGCGCCGGGCTGACCTGTGCGATGCCGGGCACCGCGGCGATCTGGTCGGCCAGTCCGGCGGGCAGCAGCGGACCCGTCGGGAACTCCGCCATCGAGGCGGGGCTGATGTAGAGATCGCTCTTGGCCAGGTCGTCGAAAGTCTCGGTGGCGGAGTCGATCATGTTGCTCGACGCCCCACCCATGCCGACCGTGGCCGCTACGCCGATCAGTACCGTCATCGCGGTCGCCCACACCCGGCGCGGCGCCCGTTCCAGCGTGGTCGCGCCGAGGGCACCTGGCGCACCGAATGTGCGTGCGGTCGCCGCGGCGGCCCGGACGAGTGGCCCGGTCGCGGCGAAACACAGCGCGATGGCGGCGACGAACGCGGTAGAGATCGAGGCGAGCGAATAGCGGCCGAGGTCCAGCTCGGCGACCACGACCGCGAGGACAGCCAGCCCGAGGCCGGCCACCACCGCCGCCCAGCGCAGCAGCGGACTCGTTGCGTCGGTGCGGCCCACGCCGACCGGGACCAGCGCCTCGATGGGTTCCACCTTGTACACCTGCCGCGCGGCCAGCCCGGCCGCGGTCACGCTGGCAATCACACAGGCACCGATCGCTACTGGAATCGCATAGCCCGGCACCAGGTACTCGGTGCGCGCCTCCACCGACGACACGATGGCGGCGGGCAACTGGCCGATCGCCATGCGCCCCAGGAAGATTCCGAGCACCGCGCCGACGCCGCCGCCGAGTACGCCGAGCAACGCGGCCTCGGCGAGCAGATCGCGCACCATCGGCCCGCGCTTGCCACCGATCGCCCGCAACAGCGACAGCATGGGTCGGCGCTGCGCGATCGCCATGCTCATGGCGTTGTAGATGAGGAAGGCCGAAACGATCAGTGCCGCAGCCGAAGCCATCATGGTGGAATATCGCACCAGCTGGATCGCGCCGCCCGCCTGCGCGGTGCGCAGGCTCGGCTCGGCGACCACCGCACGACCGTCGACGACCCTGGTGAGCTCGGCCCGCAACGCGTCGACCCGAGTGCCCGGCGCCGGGATGATCTGAATGGAATCCAGCCGGCCGACCCGGCCGGTGACCTTTTGCGCGAGCCCGAGCGGCGCGGCGACGAGATGACCGCCGTTGAGCTGCTTCGACGTTTCTTTGTCGAGAATGCCTGCGACGGTGACGGTTCCGGAGCCGAGGGTGAACTGCTCGCCCTCCGCGTGCCCCATCGCGGCGCCGACCAGGACGCCGTTGGGCACCGTGAGCAGCTTGCCGAGCAGCGCGGTCATCGGCCCGGTCAGCTCGCTGCCGAGCGCGCCGATATTCTGGTCGGCCCCGATCAGCAACGCCCGATCGGCACCGCTGCCGATCTGCGCGCGCACCATCGGCACCGCTTTGTCGACCCCGGGTGTGGTCGCGATCCGTTGCAGCAGTTGCTGATCGAAGCCTGCGTCGGTGACACCGGTGACCTCGAGCGCGGCCCGGCCGCCGAGGCTGTGCGTGAGCCGGTCCACCGATCCGGTGACCGAACCGGAGATGCTGAGCACCGCGACGAGCAGCCCCGCCGACACTCCCATCACCACGAGCGACATGGCGGTACGCCCGCGATGGACGAGCAGCTCACCGATGTTGAACAGCCGCAGTCGATCCCATGCGGCCGCGATCACGCGATGGCCGATCGCTCGGCGATCTCGTTCGAGCCGATCCGCCCATCGTGCAAAGTGACCACCCGGTCGCAGTAGGCCACCGCGCCCGCGTCATGAGTCACCATCACCACCGAATTGCCGGATCCGGCGATCGCCCCGAGCAATTCGAGGATGGTCGCGCCCGTCTTGGAATCCAGGTTCCCGGTGGGCTCGTCGGCCAGGATCAGCGGCGGATCCATGATCATCGCGCGGGCCACCGCGACCCGCTGCATCTGACCGCCGGACAACTCGGCGGGCCGATGACTCGCCCGGTCACTCAATCCGACCAGCTCGAGCAATTCCAGCGCGCGCGGCTTGGCCTTGCGTAACCCGGTGCCGTCCAGCAACTTCGGGATCGCGACGTTCTCCCACGCGGACAGGGTGGGCAGCAGGTTGAAGAACTGGAAGATGAAACCGACACGGTGGCGGCGGAACTCGGACTGGCGCTCGTCGTCCAGCGACCCGATCTCCTCGCCCTGGAACCGGATCGAGCCCGCGTCCGGGGTGTCCAGCGCGCCGAGCAGATGCAGCAGCGTGCTCTTGCCCGAGCCGGACGGCCCGATGATCGAGGTGAATTCGCCGGGTTCGATGCGCAGGCTGATGTCATCGAGCGCGCGAACGGTCTGCCCGCCGACCCGATACTCCTTGGTCACCCCGGATAATTCGAGCATTGCCGGATTCGACATCGTTGTCCCCACCCTGTTCGGTCGGTCATCAGTTCCGTGGTCGCGCACTACCGCGCCATGACGTCCGGCGCTTGGATGCGGCGACGATACTGGACATGAGCTCCGCCGTTCCATGAAACGCTGCGCTTCACGGTACGGACGAGCGGGTCGCGCTGTCTTCGTGCCAGAGACCCGGATCGATCTCCGCCCACGGTAGGAGAAACGACCCACTCCAGGAACGATGTACGGGCCACGACCGGGCAGTTAGCCTTACCAGATGGGTGTGATCGACGTGCCCAACCCGGTGCGTGCGCCGAGGCTGGTGGCCCGCGCGTTCCGGCGCGTGGTCGTCGGTCTGCGCCGTTCCGGTGACCGTGTCGCCGAGTTCGCCAGACAGCCGGTGGCCGCGTTTCGGCGCCGGGTCGAGGAACTTCCGTTCGACTATCCGCCGTCGGTCATCTTCGTGGTCGATGCGGCGGTCTGCCTGGTCGCCATCGGGGCTGCGGTCCAGCGGCACAGCTACTTCCCGACCGCCCTCCCGATCCTGGCCATCCTGCTGGCCACCGCCTTCGGTCCGATGTACGCGTTCCTCGGGGTGATGCCACGGCCGGTGACTCTCGGATTGCTCGCGATGGCGTCCGAGGCGGTGTTCCTCCTGCAGCCGGTCTCGCAGGACCTCGCGCCGTTTCTGCTCGTCGCGGCGGCGGGCGAGGTGGCGGCGCTCACGACGCTGCGGATCAGCGCGCTGATCACCGTCGCGATGATGCTCGAACTGGTCTTGTACGACAGGTACGGACACCTGTCCGAAGGCTTGCCGACCTACCTGATCACCATCCTGGTCACCGTCGCGTTCGGGTGGACGGCCGGTTTGCTGCTGCAATACCAACGCCGATTCCTCTATCAGGAACGCGGCTATCAGGAGATCCGCGCGGCCCAGGCCGCCGACGAGGAGCGCCGCCGGATCGCCCGCGAGGTGCACGACGTGATCGCGCACTCGCTGAGCGTCACGTTGCTGCACTTGACCGCGGCGCGGCACGCGCTGCAGAACGATCGCGAGGTCGACGAGGCGGTCGAATCGCTCACCGAGGCAGAGCAACTCGGCCGCCAGGCCATGGCCGACATCCGGCGCACCGTCGGGCTGCTCGACGCCAGGCCGTCGAAGCAGGTGCCGGAACCGGGTGTCGAAGACATCGCGAGCCTGGTCGGCGATTTCGCCAGAGCCGGGCTCGAGGTGCGGTTCGCGTGCGCCGAGGACCTGCGCGCTGTCTCGCCCGCGGTCGGGCTCGCGCTGTATCGGATCGGGCAGGAGTCGCTGGCCAATGTCGTCAAGCACGCGCCGGGTGCCACCGCGCGCGTTCGGGTCGCGGTGGATGCCGCGTCGGCGATATTGACGGTGGACAACACGTTGCCTGCGGGTCTGCCCGCGCAGCGAGGTACGGGGATGGGGGTGTCGGGGATGGTGCAGCGCGCCGAACTGCTCGGCGGCCGGATGATCGCGGGACCGTGCGACGACGGCTGGTCGGTCCGGGTGGCCATACCGCTCGCTCCGGCCCGCTCCGGGTTCGCGTGCACGTCATGGACCGGGATGCCGTTCGGCGGCCTCTCGGCGATACGGGAGACGTGATGCGACATTACGGCGAACAGGAGGCCATGTGACAGCGCCATCGCAGGCCGAGGACACGGTCACCGTGCTGGTGGTCGACGACCAGGAGTTGGTCCGCGGCGGCCTGCGCCGCATCCTGCGGCGCCGCGACGGTTTCGTGGTCAGCGAATGCGCGGACGGCGACGAGGTAGTCGCCGCGGTGGCGGCCGAGCGGCCCGACGTGGTGCTGATGGACCTGCGGATGAAACGCGTCGGCGGCATCGACGCCACCCGCATCCTGCGCGCCCGCGACGGGGCGCCGCCGGTGTTGGTGCTGACCACCTTCGACGACGATCAGCTGCTCTCCGGCGCGCTGCGGGCCGGCGCGGCCGGGTTCATCCTCAAGGACTCACCCGCCGAGGACCTGATTCGCGCGGTGCGGATGGTCGCGGGCGGCGGCGCCTGGCTCGACCCGTCGGTCACCGAACGCGTGCTGTCGGCCTATCGGACGGTGCGGCCGACCCGCACGAGCGCCCGGCTGTCCGAGCTGACCGCGCGCGAGTACGAGGTGCTCGAATTGATCGGACGCGGCCGGGTGAACACGGAGATCGCCCGCGAACTCGGTATCTCCGAAGTCACGGTGAAAAGCCATGTCGGACACATATTCGGCAAGCTAGAGCTGCGGGATCGGGCCGCCGCGATCGTCTTTGCGTTTGACCACGGGGTGGTGACGCCAGGAGAATCCACTCTTTGACGGGCAGGCGTCGCGAGAGTTATGCGTGCACTCCTGGCCCGGGATGTGGAGGATTGACGGGGTGGAGGCACCTGGGCCGAGAACCGGTACACGGTTTGGGCCGTACGAATTGCGATCACTGCTGGGCAAGGGGGGGATGGGCGAGGTATACGAGGCCTACGACACGGTGAAGGACCGTGTGGTGGCGGTCAAGCTGCTGCACGAGGAACTCGCCGGCGACCCCGCCTACCAGGTCCGGTTCCGGCGCGAATCGCAAGCGGCGGCGCGGGTTGCCGAACCGCACATCGTTCCCATTCACGACTGGGGCGTCATCGACGGCGTGTTGTTCATCGACATGCAGCTGGTGCCCGGCGTCGACCTGCGCACGCTGCTGCGCAAGGAAGGTCCGCTGAGTCCGGTTCGCGCGGTGGGCATCATCGAGCAGATCGCGAGCGCGCTGGACGCCGCACACGCGGGCGGCCTGGTGCATCGCGATGTGAAACCGGCGAACATCCTGGTCACCGCGGCGGATTACGCCTACCTCGCCGACTTCGGCATCGCGCACACCGAGGGCGACAGCGCCGTCACGGTGGTCGGCATGGCCGTCGGCTCCTACATCTACATGGCGCCGGAACGTTTCGACGTCGCCCAGGTCACCGGCCGGGCCGACATCTACTCGCTGTCCTGTGTGCTGCACGAGTGTCTGACGGGCGCATCGCCTTTCCCCGCGGCCAGCATGAATGTGCTGATCCGGTCGCATATGTCCGATCCGCCGCCGCGGCCGAGCGCACAGCAGGCGGGCATCCCGGCCGGACTCGACGCGGTGATCAGCCGCGGCATGGCCAAGAATCCGGCCGATCGGTGGCCGACCGCCGCCGCGCTGGCGTTGGCCGCACGGGCCGCGTTGTCCAGTGCGCCCTCGACGGGTACGCCGCCGGTGGAAACGCCGTCGACCGGCGCGATTCCGGACGTACCCGCGCCCAACACCCCACCACCGACCGGGCCGATGCTCGTCGTTCGTGCGCCCGGGGCGGTGCCGCCGGAGTCGACGGGGGAGATCTCCGCGGTGATCCTGCCCGGTGCGCCGACCGTGGTGCGGCCGACCGAGATTCAGTTCACGACGTTGTCCGGCGCGCCGGAGCCCGCGCCGCCGTTCGGGCCGCCCGCGCGCTGGACGCCCGAGCAGGGCCTGCCGCCGGTGCGGCCGTTCCCGGACGCGCATCTGTACGCCGAACAGCCCGGTGGGCAGGCATATTCGGAGCATTCCGGCGATCAGCCGTACCCGGATCGGCCGGCCGGGCAGCCTTATCCGGATCCGGTCAGAGGACAGCCGTTCTCGGATCAGCGCGGAGGTCAGCCGTACCCGGATGAGCCTGGGGTACAGCCTTACTCGGTCCGTCCCGGCAGTCAGCCGTACCCGGCACCGTCCGGGGACCAAGGCTTCTCGGAGCATCCCGGCGGCCAGCCGTATCCGAATCGTTCTGGTGGGCAACCGTATTCCGATCAGCCCGAGGGGCAGGCGTACTCGGATCCATTCGGCGACCGACCGTATTCGAATCAGTCAGGTGGCGAGCCCTACTCGAATCAGCCTGGGGGACAGCCGTACTCGGATCGACCCGGCCAGCCGTATTCGGGAGATCGTGGGGCGCAACCGCACGTCGATGTGCCGTTCACCGAACATCCCGGGGCGAAGGCGTATTCGCAGAATGAGCCCTACGTAGGCGGGCAAGCGTATTCGGACGCCCAGCAGTACGAGACGACGCGATTCCCGGACGCACCGGGCAGCCCGCCACCACCGGCCGACTTTCCCCCCGATTACTCGGCCACTCAGGCGTATTCGCCCCCGGCCGGGTACGCCGCGCCGGAGGCCTACTCCGAGCCGGACGAGTATTACGGTGCCGGCGGCTATTCCGCCCACGGCAGCCACGCCCGCACCGAGCAGCCGCCGCAGAGCAACTACGCGAGCCAGAGCAACTATGCGGGTCCGGGCGACTACGCGAACCAGGGCGAGTACCCGGATCAGGGCTACGCGGACGACTACGACGACTATGGGCCAGAAGAGGATCCGTACGCCGAGCCCGGCAAACGCCGATCCGTCGTGCTGCCCATCCTGGTCGGCGTCGTGGTGATCGTCGTGATCGCCGTCGTCGGTGCGGTCGGCTGGCAGGTATTCAGCTCCCGCAACGTCGCACACCCGACCGAGCAGCAAGCCGGTGCCCCGGTACCGACGGCGAGCCCGCAGGCCCCCGCGTCGGGCAGTTCCTCGGCCCCGCCGGTCGCGTCCACCCCGGCCAAGCCGACGACCGTCACCCTGCCCGCCGGTGCCAAGCCGTGCACCCAGGGCAACTCGTCGTCGGGCACATTCACCAAGTCCGCCACCGGATCTGCCGCGACGACCTGTGCGTTCGCCGAGGAAGTCCGGCGGGCGTACGCCGAAACGAACACCGCGAACACGGTTTCGCGGGAGGCGCCGCGCACAGTGACGGCGACCAGTCCGGTCACCGGCCGGACCTACACGATGAATTGCCTCAGCGAAGGCCAGCTCGTCACATGCAGTGGCGGCGAAAATGCGGTGGTGTATGTATATTGATCGACCCCGTGCGGCTCGTGTGCGAAAAGCATTGAGCTGTGCGGTATTAGCTATGTTCCTGGTGGCCGGATGCGGAACCCGCAGCGGCGGTTCCGAATCGGAGGAGACCAGCATTACCGCGGCCGCGTCGCACGCGGACCAGAAGGGCCTGTCCATCACGGTTCCCGGCACGCTGGCCGCGGGCGTCGCGGAACTACAGGCGGGAGTGCGCGGCAAGGTCGGCATGGCGATCATGCCGGTCGGCGGCGACCAGGTGGTCAGCTTCGGCGACTGGACCACCGGCCCCGCCTGGTCGACGATGAAGGTGCCGTTGGCAATTGCCGCGCTGCGCCTCAGCGGCGGCAACCCCAGCTACGCCGCGACGGCCGCGATCACCGCCTCCGACAACTCCGCCGCCGACACGCTGTGGCAATCGCTCGGCAGCAATCAGGAAGCGGCGCAGGCGGTGCAGTCGGTCCTGCGCGAGGGCGGTGACGCCAAGACCACCGTGCCCGCCACCAGGACCAGACCCGAGAACTCGGCCTTCGGTCAGGCGGACTGGTCACTCGCCGACCAGGTTCGGTTCGCCTCGCGGCTGCCATGCCTGCCGGAAACCGCGCCCGTGATCAACCTGATGGAACAGATCCAAGCGGCCCAGCGCTGGGGCTTGGGCGCCTTCACCGGCGCCGAGTTCAAGGGCGGCTGGGGCCCGGACGCCTCGGGCGCCTATCTGGTCCGGCAGTTCGGCTTGATCTCGACCCCGTCGGGGCAGATCGCGATCGCGTTTGCCGCGCAGCCGGATTCCGGCGCGTTCTCCGACGGGATGACCATGCTGGACAAGCTGTCCACCGTTATTTCCCAGCACCTGAGCGAGCTGACCGGCGGTCGCTGTCCCACCTGATCCACCTGACTTGACCGGGTAACGGGTACCCCCGAGAATCCCGACGTATCGGATGTAGGCCGCCGGGCCTACGGTGCGCCGGGTCGCGCACGTGAGTGGAGGTGACGGGGTGGACGGACCGCGGACGAGGATCGGGACTCGATTCGGTCCTTACGAGCTGCGCTCGCTGCTGGGTCGCGGCGGCATGGGCGAGGTCTACGAGGCCTACGACACGGTGAAGGACCGGGTCGTCGCGGTCAAGCTGTTGTCGCCCGCGCTCGCGAAAGACCCGATGTTCCAGGAGCGGTTCCGCCGCGAATCGCAGGCGGCCGCGCGAGTGGCCGAACCGCACGTCATCCCGATCCACGACTGGGGCGAGATCGACGGCGTGCTCTACATCGACATGCGGCTGGTACGCGGTCACGATCTGCGTTCGGTGCTGCGGGGCGAGGGCCCGCTGACCCCGGCCCGCGCGATCGGCATCATCGAGCAGATCGGTTCGGCCCTGGACGCCGCGCACGCGGAGGGGCTGGTGCACCGCGACGTCAAGCCCGCCAACATCCTCGTCACCGCATCGGACTTCGCCTATCTGGCCGACTTCGGCATCGCCAGGTCCGCCAAGGATTCCGATATGACCGCCACCGGTGCCGCCGCCGTCGGCTCCTACAGCTACATCGCGCCGGAACGCTTCGAGAACGGTCCGATCACCGGCACCGCCGACGTCTACTCGCTTGCCTGCGTCCTCTACGAATGCCTCACCGGGGCACAGCCTTTCCAGGCCGATGCGATGAGTGTGCTTATCCGCTCACATCTTTCGATGCCGCCGCCGCGCCCGAGCGTCGTACGACGTGGCGTGCCTGCCGCATTGGACGAGGTGATCGCGCGCGGGATGGCCAAGCGACCGACGGACCGTTACTCGACCGCGGGTGGGCTGGCCTCGGCGGCGAAGTCGGCGCTCACCGGACGGGCGATCGTCGCGGTAACGGAGTTGCCGACCGACCGGATGGGGACGGTGCGGCCGAAAGCGCCGCCCACCGTCGTGTTCCCGACCGTCGGGCCGGTCCAGCCGGTAGCGAATGCCCTTCCGACGGACGCGATTCCGCGACAGCCCGCCGGTGGCCAACCCGGCGCCGGCCGGATCACCCGGCCGCCGGAGCCCGCCCGCGAGGTCGCGCGCCGCGCCGAAGTCGCTCGGCGGGAACCGGTTCGAGGCCAAGAGCCGAACCGCGGCCGTGTCGAACGCTCGGATACCGGACCGCGCCCGGACATCACCGGCCCGCGTCCCGACACCGGCCCGCGACCGGCCACGGTAGTGCCGACCGGTGCGGACGAACCTGCCCCGTCGAAATCTCGGTCCCGAGCCAACTGGCCCCGGGTGGTCGGGGCGCTCATCATCGTGCTCGCCCTCGCGGGTGTGGTCGGCTGGCTGAAGCGCGACGCGTTCATCTCCCGTCCCACCGCCCCGACACTCGCGCCGGTACCCGCCACCGCCAGGGGATGCGCGACCAAATACCCACCCGCAGGCCGCTTCACCTACTCGGCGATCGGCAATGGCGTCACGTCGTGCGACTTCGCCGAGGAAGTCCGCAAGGCCTATGGCGAGGGCTCCGACGCCGACGGGTCCCGCCAAGTGACCGCGTTCAGCCCGGCCACGCAGAAGAACTACACCATGGACTGCGTCACCCGCGACGGTCTGGTCACCTGCACCGGCGGCGAGAACGCGTTCGTCTATATCTACTGACGTTCCCGAAAGAGATTGGCCCACCGACGTTTCCGGTGAATTCTCGGCATTCGCCGAACCCGTGGCAACGTCGGTGTGGCCGACACTCGCTTGCCTTCTCGACGAATTAGCTTATGCTAACCTCACTTTCTCCGAGCTTCATCCGGTTCGCCTGGTTGAGAACGGCGAATCGACAGTGCTGAAGTATCGCGAGAGGGACGTTGTGCACGCTGTACCGGTAAGAACTCGAGGCCGTTCCGCGCGACGAATCATCGCGATCGCACTGGTCGCGACCGCAGCGCTCTCGGCCTGCTCGAGCCGCGAATCGAACAGCGCGGACCAGGCGGGTTCGGCGACCATCCAGATCGTCGATCAGCGCGGTCAGACAGTCACGATCACCAAGGACGTCAAGAAGATCGCCTTCGCGGTCATTCCCGCGCCCGCGATCTTCGCCGCGGTAGATCGCAGCTATGACCGGATCGTCGGCATCAACCAGTCCACCTTGGTCGCCAACAAAGGCGGCATGTTCGCCACCATCTTCCCGCAGTCGGTGAACTCCACGGTGGTGGCCGGAAACAACTTCATCCCCAATGTCGAGACCCTGCTGAAACTGAACCCGGATGTCGTTGTGCAATGGGGAGATCGCGGCCCCGACGTCACCGAGCCGATCGTGAAAGCCGGATTCCCGGTGGTCGGATTGAAATACGGCACCCAGGAAAACTTAGAAGGCTGGATCAAGCTCTTCGCCGATATCGCGGGCAAGCCCGCACGCGGCACGGAGCTGGTGAACTGGCTGCACAGCGAGATCGACGCGACGCGCACCGAGGTGGCCGCCGAGAAGACGCCCCGTCCGCGCGCGATGATCCTGTCGCGGGTCGGCGAGGCGTATTCGACAACCTCCGCCAGTGGCTACGACGGGTTCCAATTCGACCTGGTGGGTGCGGATCTGGTGACCAAGGGCTTCCCCGGCGACGCCCCGCAGATCACCGCCGAGCAGATCCTCACCTGGAACCCCGAGGTGATCTTGCTCAGCGGCTTCGATGAGAGCACTCCCGCGGAAATCTATGCCGATCCGCGGCTGGCCGGCGTGAGCGCCGTGCAGCACCGGCGGGTGTACAAGACGCCGCTCGGCGGCTACCGGTGGCAGGTGCCCAGCGTGGAGTCGCCGCTGATGTGGCAGTGGATGCACGAGGTGCTCTACCCGAAGACCGCGCCGAGCGACCTGCGCAAGAACGTCCGCGACAGCTTCGACAACCTCTTCGGCTACAAGATCTCCGACAAGGAGATCGATCAGGTGCTGCGGCTCGACCTCAACGCGAACTCCGCGGGCTATGACCACTTCCGCGGTTGAGCAGGTAGTCGAGGACGAGCCGACGTTCACGCCGCCCCGCCAGTGGCGAGCCGCAGCCGTGCTGCTGGTGCTGGTCGTCCTGCTGGTGGTCGTCGCGATCACCGCGCTGGCCGTCGGCCGGTATTACGTGCCGCCCAACGAGGTCGCGAGATTGCTGCTGGGACAGGTGTTTCCGCTCGACGAGACCTGGTATCCGCAGGAACGCAGCGTGGTGCTCGACATCCGGTTGCCGAGGGTACTGCTCTCGATGATCGTCGGTGCCGGGCTGGCGGTGACCGGCGCGGTGATGCAGGCGGTGTTCCGGAATCCGTTGGCCAGTGCGCAGGTATTGGGTGTGTCGTCCGGGGCCTCGTTCGGCGGGGTGCTGATCTTGATGGTCGGCGTCGGCGGCGGCTACCTCGTCGGCGGTGCGTTCGTCGGCGGTGTGCTCGCGCTCGTCCTGGTGTTGCTGATCGCCCGCGCGACGCCCGGTTCGCCGCTGTTGATGATCGTGCTCGGTGGCACCGTAGTCGGTGCGATGTTCCAGGCGATGGTGTCGTTCGTGACCTACATCGCCGACCCGTACCGGGAACTGCCGTCGATCGTGTTCTGGCTCTTGGGTTCCTTCGCCACGGCAAGCTACGACAAGGTGCTGATCGCGCTGGTGCCGATCGCGCTCGGCGGGTCGGTGGTGCTCGCGCTGCGGTGGCGGCTCAACATCCTGGCCATGGGTGACGAGGACGCGTTGTCGCTCGGTCTGCGGCCCGCCAGGATGCGCCTGCTGCTGCTCGGTTGCGTCGCGCTGATCACCGCCGGTGCGGTGGCGGTCGCCGGGGTGATCAGCTGGGTGGGCTTGATGGTCCCGCATCTGGTCCGGATGCTGGTCGGCACCGATAATCGAATTGTGGTGCCGATGAGTGCGCTGCTCGGCGCGTCCTATCTCACGCTGATCGACACGTTGTCCCGAACACTGAGCACCGCCGAGATCCCGATCGGGATCCTTACCGCGATGATCGGGGCACCGTTCTTCGTGCTGCTGCTCATCCGCAATCGCCGCCAGCTGTGGGGTGCCGATGGTTGAGGCGCGCTCGATCTCGTTTCGCTATTCGGCCAAGGGGCCGTGGATCTTCCGCAACGTCACGGTGGACGCGCGGCCGGGCGAGGTGCTCGCGGTGCTCGGGCCGAACGCGCGTGGCAAGACCACGATGCTCAAATGCCTGTCCGGGCTGGTGCCGCCGACCGAGGGCACGGTCGAGCTGTCCGGGAACGTCGGGTTCGTGCCGCAGAGTCATGCGGTGGTGTTCTCGTTCTCGGTGGCCGACACGGTGCTGATGGGGCGGGCCCGGCAGGTCAAGATCTACGGCGCGCCGACCAGGGCCGATCGCCGTGCCGCCGCGGCCGCGCTGGCCCGGGTGGGGATCGGCCACCTCGCCGAGCGGGATTACGCCCGGCTCAGCGGTGGCGAACGGCAGTTGGTACTGATCGCCAGGGCGCTCGTATCCGATTGCGCCACCATCGTTCTCGACGAACCGGCGTCGGCGTTGGATCTGCGGAACCAGGCGCGGGTGTTGACGTTGCTGCGGTCGCTCGCGGACGAGGGCATGGCGGTGGTGTTGACGACGCACCATCCCGATCATGCGTTGCACATCGCGGAGCGGGTGGTGTTGATGGTCGGCGCGGACGATCAGCGGGTCGGTCCGACGCGAGAGTTGTTGACCGACAGCGTGTTGAGTGAGCTGTATGAGCTCGACATCGTGACCGCGGACGTCCGGACCGCGAGTTCGGTGCGGCGATTGATCGTGCCCGACTTCGGGCGAGGCGTGTCGTGACGGTGCTGCGGGTGGTGATGGAGCCGGGTGTCACCGAATCGGAAGGGTGGCGGCGAATCGACGTCTACGACCTTCCTGAGACCGACCTCGCGACGGTGACGGGGATGTACCTGCACGGCGATATTGATCAGGAGTTTCTGGCCGAGCATCGAGAGTGGTTGGGGCGGTTCGTTGTCGGCGGCGGCAGGGTGGTGGTCAACGGCCACGTGCAGCGGGTGTTTCTCGACGGTCTGACGCGCTGGCGGAAGCTGGAGTTCCGCAAGCCCGCCGACCTCGCGTTGACGAAGGTGTCCGAGCATCCGGTGTGGGCGGGCATCGATCCGCAAGTGCTGCTGTACAGCACCGGCACGCCCGGTCACCTGTCGTTCGAGGAGCTTTCGCGGATCGGCGTCGCCGGATTCTATGGTCGCGGTTACTACTTGGATCTCCCGGATCAAGCGCAGGTGATCCACACCATCGGGCCGACCGCCGGTCCGATCGACTACACGTATCCGCTCGGTGCGGGAAACGTGCTCGTGCACGGCGGCAATGACCTGTTGCAGTTCGCTAGTGTGGATCGGGGCACGAGTTTCCTGACTGGACAGGTGTTGTCATGGTTGCGGCGATGAAGCGGGTTGCCTGCGTGTACGGCGGCTCGCACGCGCAGCTGGCTACGCTTGCCGATCCGGCGTTGGCGCCGTACCGGATTCAGCCTGTGCACGTTCGTGAACTCACGGCGGTCGCGGTCGCGGACGCCGATGTCGTGGTGGTCAGTGATCGAGTGCGGCCCGACCTGCTGATCCCCAGGTCGCCCGCTGTGCTGGCGTGCCTGGATCGTGGCGCGACGGTCGTGGTGTTCGGTGTGAACGCCGTCGGCGACTGGTTACCCGGTGTTCGGGAGGAATCCCGGCCGACCATCTTCTGGTGGTGGCGAACCGGCGAAGACCATCGAATCCGGCTGCGCGCGCCCGACCATCCGGCCTGGCCGTGCTTCGCCGAACGAGCGGTGGTCTGGCATTACCACGGTGTGCTCGAGCCACCCGCCGGTGCGGTGAGCCTGGTCGACCTCGAGACCGACACGGGGGAGCGCGACGGATCGCTGCTCTACATCGACGAGGCCAGCACTCCCGGGCGGCTGCTCGTGACCACGATGGACCCGGTCTATCACCACGGCTCCGGATTCATGCCCGGGGCAACTCAACTGCTGTACTCCGCGATGCAGTGGGCCACGCGGAGCTGACGAGGAGATGGCATGTCGCTGATCGTTCGTGAAGGTACAACCATCTTGGACTTCACCTTCCAGGACTTGATGAAGTACCACGGCCCCGGTTTCCCCGGTGGAGTCGCGCACGGGTACACCGCCATGCAGGTGGCGTTGCCGCAACTGGCACCCGACGTGCAGCGCCGAGAGGTGCACGTGCGGACCGCTTTCCGCGGGCCCGGCGGGCGGGACGCGAACGAGATGGTGCTGCGGGCCGTCACCGGCGAGCGATACATCGTCACCCCGGAGCTGGAGAAGCCGGAACGTGGCGTGGTGCTCGAGCGCTACGTCTGGGAATTCAGCTACCGCGGCAATACCGTGACGGTGCAGCTGCGCGACGGCGGTTTCGTCATCGAGGAGTTCATCGCGTTGGGCCGCAAGCCCGATCGCACCGCGGCCGAAGAAGCGCACCTCACCCAGCTCAAGCAGGAGATGACCGAGCGGTTGTTGCGTAAGGACGCCACCGAGGTCTACGAGATCGTGTGACACCGAATGATCACCGTTACCCCGGCTTCGCGGGGGTCGTCCTGCCGAACGCGGCCCGGCGGGGCAAGATAGCGGCCATGCGCATCGGAGTCTTGACCGGCGGCGGAGACTGCCCTGGACTGAACGCGGTCATCCGTGCCGTCGTTCGCACCGCGAACGGCCGCTACGGCGACGCGATCGTCGGGTTCGAGGACGGTTGGCGCGGTTTATTGGAGGATCGCAAGATCCAGATCCTCAACGACGACCGCACCGACCGGCTGCTCACCAAGGGCGGCACCATCCTCGGCACCGCCCGCACCAACCCCGACGTGCTGCGCGCCGGGCTCGGCCGGATCAAACGGACCCTGGACGACAACGGCATCGACGCGCTCATCCCGATCGGCGGCGAGGGCACGCTCACCGCGGCCAGCTGGCTGTCCGACGAGGGTGTTCCGGTGGTCGGCGTGCCGAAGACCATCGACAACGACATCGACTGCACCGACGTCACTTTCGGCCACGACACCGCGTTGAGCATCGCCAGCGAGGCGATCGACCGGCTGCATACCACCGCGGAATCGCACCAGCGCGTGATGCTGGTCGAGGTGATGGGGCGGCACGCGGGCTGGATCGCGGTGAACGCGGGCATGGCGGCGGGCGCGCACCTGACCCTGGTGCCCGAGGTGCCGTTCGACGTCGACGAGGTGTGCGCGATGATCAAGCGCCGCTTCCAGCGCGGCGACAAGCACTTCATCTGCGTCGTCGCCGAAGGCTCGCATCCCGCGGAGGATTCCGGTTTCGCGTTGCGCGAGGGCGGGATCGACGAATTCGGGCACGAGCGGTTCACCGGTGTCGCCCAGCAGCTCGGCGCGGAGATCGAACGCCGCATCGGCAAGGAGGTCCGCACCACGGTGCTCGGCCACGTGCAGCGCGGCGGCAGTCCCACCCCGTACGACCGCGTGCTGGCCACCCGGTTCGGCCTGCACGCCGCCGAGGCGGTGCATGCCGGTCAGTTCGGGCAGATGGTCGCGCTGCACGGCAGCAACATCGACCTCGTCCCGCTGGCCGAGGCCACCAAACAGCTCAAGCGAGTGCCCGACGAGCGCTACCGCGAGGCCGAGGCGTTCTTCGGCTGATCACCCGAATTCACCAGGGCCACAGCCGATCAGCGCAGCCCCGGCGGTGCCGTCCGGCCCGCCGGGTTACGCTGGCGGCATGGCCGACTTACACGTGAACGACCTGCCGGACGCCGACGTCGCCGTGCTGCGCCGTCGGGCCCGCGCCGCCGGACTCCCGCTGCTCGGCTACCTGCGCGAGGAACTGATCGCCCTGGCCAACAGGCGCAGCGCCGACGACACCGTCGTCGATTTCCTGGAGTCCGAAGGCCACGAACTGATCCCGGAGATCGACACGGCGGCCATCGCCCTCATCGACATCTACGACCTCCCCGCCGACACCCTCGCCACCTTCGGCCGCCGCGCCTACGCCACCGGCCACCCCCTCAGCGACTACGTCCGGCACGCCTTGATCACCTCCGCCCGCCGCAGCACCTTCGACGACGTGATGCTCGAATTCCGCGAGGCGCAAGACCGCGACCCGAGCCTGAACATCGATCTGGAATCCGTCGCCGTCTCCGTCCGCTACGCGCGCGGGGAGTAACGAGTTGGCCCTACCCCAGGCCGTTCGGGAGCAGGGCGCATAGCTGGTCTAATTCCTATAGCACCCGATAGCATCGGCCGCTATAGTGGGTATATGACCAGGACAATCAGCCAAGCGGAGCTCCGCAACGGCAGCGCTGCGGTGATGGATGCGCTCGAGGCGGGTGAGGACTTCGTCATCACCCGCAATGGACACCCGGTCGGGCAACTGACGCCACTTCGGCCGGAGCTGTCACTCACGACAGCCGAACTTCGTCAGCGCATGGCTCGTTTCACTGATGGGCCGAGCGGTGAATCGGTCATCGCTGAGATCGATGCCGTCTTCGGCGAAGACCGATTGGATGACTGAAGCCAAGCATGCCGTAGGTCTTATCGACACGTGCGTGTTGATTGACCTCGCACGACTCTCGGACAACCAGTTGCCGGTTTTCGTGAGGATCAGCACGGTGACCCTGGCTGAGCTCGGACTTGGCGTTGCTGTCGCGCGCACCGACCTCGAACGGCTGAGGCGGGCGGAGCAACTGCAGGAAGTCGAAAGCTCTTTCAAGACATTGCCGTTCGATTCATCCGCGGCGCGCCGGTTCACGCTATTGGCAGGGCTTGTCACAAAAATCGGGCGCAGCCCGAAGCCGCGGAAGTTCGACCTGATGATTGCGGCAGTGGCCTCCGCGCATCGGTTGCCCCTCTATACGCGGAACGCGAAGGACTTCGAAGGGCTCGAATCGGTACTGACCATTGTCGCGGTGTGACGGTTGCCGGGAGCGTGACGTGACCGCGGCGGTGCCGGAGATCGTGCTTGCGCCGCCGCCCGGTCGGCTGGACCGGCGGGATTCCACCGCCCGGCTGCTCCGGGTCACCGTCGAAATACGTGACGCGCTACTGCATCTCGGCCCTTACCTGCCGACGAATACCGCGCACTTCGATGATGCCGGATGTGAGATCGAGGTCTATGCCTATCGGCTCGCGAGCGCGATCCACGCGCGGAAGGCCGGGCTGCCGCCGACGGACTCGGAGCCCAGGCCGCAAACCTTCTTGAGCGCACAGGATTTCGATACCGAACTGCGGCAGCTGCTGGCGTTGGCCCGGGTCTGGCCCGCTGCCCGCGCCGCCCCGCTGCCGACGGACGGGCGCTCGGAACACCACGTGGACCCCGTCGGCCGAATCTGATAGCAAGAGGCGGATCGACCGGGAGGGGGATCGTTGGTATCGCCGATATCCGGGGTCATCGGATGGACGGTGATCGGGTATGTCGTGCTCGTCGGGGTCGGCAGGGGGCTGCTCACCAGGGATACGGTTATCGACCAGTTGGTCAATCGGGCGCTGCTGTGGTTTCTGATCGGGCTGGTGTTGTATCGGTGTACGCCGACGGCGAGCGTCAGCAGTGTGACGAACCAGCTCGCGCTGGGTTGCGTCGCCATGCTCAGCATGCATCTCTATGGTCTTGCCCGGTTGGGGGAATCCGGTGCCGATCCTGACCTGACCTGGCGGCGGCAGCGGGTCTACTGTGCCGTTGCCGTGTTCTCGACGGCAGTGACAATGCTCGCCGGTCCCTTCGCGGGGCGTGCCGGGCGACTGGTCGAGCACAACCTGAACTGGGGCGGGCTCGTTTTCTGGACGGCGAACAGTGCTCCTCTTATCGCGATGACGCTCGCGTTCACCCGGTTGTGTATTCGAGAACTCCGCTTGGCGAACCCGAGGCCGCTGGCGAAGGCGCTGTATTTGGTGTTGCTGTTGGACTTCACACCCATCTATCTGGATATTGTGCTCGGCGCGGGCGAAGTGGACTTCGGCTGCCAGCTGCGTTATCCGCATATCGTTCGGGTGGAAATCGCCTTCACATTCATCGGTACCGTCGCCACCACCCTCGTCGCGGGCCCGATGGTCGGCCACCTGCTCGCGCAGTTCGGTTGGGATGGGGACGGGCGAATCTGTCGTCGTTTGCAACCGCTGTGGCGTGACGTCACCGCGGCGGTGCCGGAGATCGTGTTGGCGCCGCCGCCCGGTCGGCTGGACCGGCGGGATTCCACCGCCCGGCTGCTTCGGGTCACCGTCGAGATCCGTGACGCGCTGTTGCATCTCGGCCCGTACCTGCCGACGAACACCGGGTACACGGATGGTTCCGGATGTGGGATGGAGGTCTATGCCGGTGGGCTCGCGAGTGCGATCCACGCGCGGAAGGCCGGGCTGCGGCCGACGGACGCGGAGCCCAGGCAGCAAACCTTCTCGAGCGCACAGGATTTCGATACCGAACTGCGGCAGTTGCTGGCGTTGGCGCGGGTCTGGCCTGCCGCACGCCCCGGAGTTGTCACCGACGGTCGGTAGTGTTGGTTCATGCGCTCTGGACGACTGATCGCGTTGGTGCTGTTCGTTGTTGGCGTGCTGGTTGCGGGTTGCTCGTCGGACTCGAACCCGCCGGAGCCGACCACCGGTGACTGGCACGGGGTGATCGAGCTCCCTGGTCAGCCGCTTCCGGTCGGGGTGACGTTCACCGGCAAGGACACGGCGACCATCGACATTCCGTTGCAGGGGCTGGCGGGTGCGCAGCTGAAAGACGTGCAGTCCACTCGCGACGCGGTGTCCTTCGCGCTCGCCGATGCGCCGGGCGATCCGAAGTTCCACGGCAGTTACGACAAGGGCACCGACAAGATATCGGGTGACTTCACCCAGAGCGGGAAGACCTTCAAGCTGTCGTTCGAGCGTGGCAAGGTCGCGCCGCTGAACCGCCCGCAAACGCCGAAGGCGCCGTTCCCGTACAAGTCCGAGGACGTCACCTACCGCAGTGGCGACCTCACCATCGCGGGCACGCTGACCAAGCCGGAGGGCAGTGGTCCGTTCCCCGCGGTCCTGCTGATCACCGGCAGTGGCCCGCAGGATCGCAACGAAGAACTGTTAGGCCACAAGCCTTTCCTGCTCGTCGCGGACACCTTGACCCGAGCGGGCTACGCCGTCTTGCGTAGCGATGACCGAGGCGTCGGTGGTACCGGCGGCAAGCTGGACGACGCGAACTACACCGACCTGGCCAACGACGCGGCTGCTGGCGTCGGGTTCCTGCGCGGCCGCCCGGATATCGACCCGGCGCGCGTCGGACTGTTCGGGCACAGTGAAGGTGCCTACCTTGCGCCACTGTTGGCTTCACGTCCGGACAGCGGTGTCGCGTTCGCCATCCTGATGGCCGGTCCTGGTGTGCCGGGTGCCGATGTGCTCGTCGAGCAGACCCGGTTGATCATCGCCGCCGGTGGTGCGCCCGCCGATGAGGTGGACACCCAGGTGCGGCAAACAGCCGAGATGGCAGCCCTTTTGAAGGTGGGCGATCTGGCGGGTGCCAAGGAACTCGTTCGCAAGCAGAACGACGCACTGCCACCCGAGAAGCGTGCGTCCGACGATGCAGTCACCGCGCAGATCACCCCGTACCTGGCCGCCCTCATCGCCTACGATCCGGCACCGGCGCTGAAGGCGCTGCGCATTCCCGTGCTCGCGTTCTTCGGCGGGAACGATCTCCAGGTGCCGCCCAGCCAGAGTGAACAGCCGATGCGCGACAACCTCGCCGCCGACCCCGACGCGACAGTCCACGTGTTCCCCGGTCTCAACCACCTGATGCAACCGACCAAGACCGGTCTACCCAGCGAATACGGCAGCATCGAGACGACCATCTCGCCGGACGTACTCACCTTCGTCACGGGCTGGTTGACCCAGCGCATCCAGCCGAAGTAGGCCCCGAAGGGCGGGGCGTTCCTGTCCGAGGGCCTTACATAGAATGTTCCGCATGAGCACACCCACACTCGACTTGATGGACTACTCGGATGTCATCGCCCGCTTCGAGCCGGTGCTTGGCCTGGAGGTCCACGTCGAGCTGAACACCGCGACCAAGATGTTCTGTGGCTGCCCGACCGAATTCGGTGCCGAGCCGAACACCCAGGTGTGCCCGGTGTGCCTCGGTCTGCCGGGCGCATTGCCGGTGGTCAACGAAAAGGGTGTGGAGTCGGCGATCCGGATCGGCCTGGCGCTGAACTGTTCGATCACCCCGTGGGGACGATTCGCCCGCAAGAACTACTTCTACCCGGATCAGCCGAAGAACTACCAGATCAGCCAGTACGACGAGCCGATCGCCACCGAGGGCTACCTCGACGTGCTGCTCGACGACGGCAGCACCTTCCGGGTGGAGATCGAGCGCGCGCACATGGAAGAGGACACCGGCAAGTCGACCCACGTCGGCGGCGCCACCGGTCGCATCCACGGCGCCAGCCACTCGCTGCTCGACTACAACCGGGCCGGCGTGCCGCTGGTCGAGATCGTCACCAAGCCGATCACCGGCGCGGGCGAGCGCGCACCCGAGGTGGCCCGCGCGTACGTGACCGCGCTGCGCGAGGTGCTCGAGTCGCTCGGCGTCTCCGACGTGAAGATGGAGCAGGGCTCGTTGCGCTGCGACGCCAACGTGTCGCTGATGGAGATCGGCGCCAAGGAGTTCGGCACCCGCACCGAGACCAAGAACGTGAACTCGCTCAAGAGCGTCGAGGTCGCGGTCCGTTTCGAGATGCGCCGCCAGGGCGCCGTGCTCGCCGACGGCGGCACCATCGTGCAGGAGACCAGGCACTTCCACGAGACCGACGGCAGCACCTCGTCGGGCCGGATCAAGGAAACCTCCGAGGACTACCGCTACTTCCCCGAGCCCGACCTGGAACCCGTTGCGCCCGAAGCGGACTGGGTCGAACAACTGCGCGGCACCATTCCGGAGTACCCGTGGCTGCGCCGGTCCCGCATCCAGACCGACTGGAACCTGTCCGACGAGGTGATGCGCGATCTGGTCAACGCGGGCGCGCTCGACCTGATCATCGCCACCGTCGACGCGGGCGCCCCGGTCAACGAGGCCCGCTCCTGGTGGGTCGCCTACCTCACCGAAAAGGCCAAGGAGCGCGAGGTTTCGCTGGAGGACCTGCCGATCACCCCCGCCCAGGTCGCCGCGGTGATCAACCTGGTCGAGGCGAAGACGGTCAACAACAAGGTCGCCAAGCAGGTCGTCGACTTCGTGCTGGCCGGCGAGGGCGAGCCCGCGCAGATCGTCGAGTCCAAGGGTCTCGGCATGGTCAGCGACGACAGCGCCCTGCAGTCCGAGGTCGAAAAGGCGCTCGCCGCCAACCCCGACATCGCCGAGAAGATCCGCTCCGGCAAGGTCCAGGCCGCAGGCAAGATCGTCGGCGACGTCATGAAGGCCACCCGCGGCCAGGCCGACGCGGCCCGCGTCCGCGAGCTCGTGATCGCCGCCTGCAGCTGAGTTCAGTTCGCCCGCAACGGTTTCGGGGAGTTATGCGTCCAGATTTGTTCGTCATCGAACGGCCAGGCCCTGGATCGGTAGCCATCATGGCCAGACCGCGAGGTGGGGACTGGTTGGCCGATTTGATGGATGGTCTGCGGGCCGCCGGGGTGACGACACTGGTGAGTGCGCTGACTCCGGGTGAGGAAATGGAATTGGAGTTGCGCGACGAGGCGGCTGCGGCGCATCGGGCCGGGCTGGAGTTCGTCGCCTTTCCGATACCGGACCGCAGCGTGCCGCGGGTGGCCGTGGCACGACCGGTATTGCAGCGGCTGGCGGAAAGTGTCAGCGCCGGAGGGTATTTGGTCGCGCACTGCCGAGCAGGGATCGGCCGGTCCGCGCTGATCGCGGCGGGCGTGCTTGTGCTGGAGGGTGCTGATCCCGCTGCGGTGTGGGACCTGATCGAATCCAGTCGCGGTTGTCCCGTGCCGGATACCGACGAACAGCGGCAGTGGGTCAACGAATTGCTGTGAGAATCGGCTAATTCAGGCACGACACTGACCGAATCCGTTCGCGCACAACGTAAAAGGGCCGACTCCGTGGAGTCGGCCCTTTGTCGTTCGCCCGGCGACTAGTCCGGGCCGTTCCCACCGGCCTGTGGCGGCGGAATGCGCACTACCCGATCGTCATTCGGCGTCGGCTGGCCGTCGGTCTTGTTCACGGTGCCCACCCAGATGGCGCCGTCCGCGCCTACCGCGGCACCGCCGAGCTGGCCGTACTTGTCCTGCGCGATGAGGGTCGGGGCTGAGGTGACGGCGTGGGTGGTCGCGTCGGCCGCCGCGATGGCGAGGGCCTTGGACTTGGTGAGTGCGATCGCGACGCCGTCGGTGGCGGCGGCGCAGCCCGCGACGCCGGGGCGGTCCGGCCAGGTCCACGCCGTGGTGACCACACCGTCGGCGCCGAGCCGCTGCAGCCGATCCTCGACGGCGGTGCGATCGGTGATCCAGATGCTGTCCTTGCTGTCCCGGCAGACATCACCCGCGACACCGATGCCCGACACCGCGACCTCCGCGGTGGCGCCCGGCGCGGGGGAGTTCACCCGCAGCAGCTTGCCCGCCAGCGAGGACGGGGAACTCGCGGCGCCGGGATTGCCCGCGTCGCCGGTGAGCACCAGCATCTGGGTCGGCGTGGCGAAGTCGATGGCGCCGTGGTTTCCGCTGGGGCCCTTCGGGATTCCGGTCAGGATGTCCTTGGGCGCGCCGCCGCCGGGGGCGATGCGGACCACTCGATTGTCGCTGGGGGTGGTGATGTAGGCATACATCAGCCCGTCCTCCGCGAAGGTCGGGGAGAGGGTGATGTCGCTGAGCCCGCCGTCGCTGGAGCCGTCCACGTCCACCCGCGCGTACTCGCTCGGCGGCGTATCCGGCGCCACCTTGAGGATGCGTCCGGTGCGCCGCTCGGCGACCAGCGCGCCGTCGCCGAGCGCGACCAGTCCACCCGTGGTGTCCAGGCAGGTCGCCACCACCGCCGGATCCGGATCGATGCACGGCCCGCTGGGACGGTTGGTCGACGTCGGCGGCGCCGACGGTTTCTGCGGGTCGATGTTGGCCCCGTGCAGCGTCGGCTCCGGCGTGAACGGGCTCGACGCCGAATCATCGAACCGCGCACATCCGGTCACCAGGACGGACCCGAGCGCCAAGCTCACCGCAACGCGACCCACGACAACCAACCTCATAGCTCAGACGTTACGGAAAACCGTCCGGCACCGCCCCTCCGGCCCACCGATGTGGGCCGATGGGTTTTGAAATAGTCGACCACCACGCCGTGGTGTTAGGGGCCCGCGGCCGGGCGACGCAGCATAGGGTATTGGCCGTGACCGAGAAGCCGAAAGACACATCCGACCCCGCGGCGGCCCGAAGTTCGGTGCCGTCCACGGCTGAGCAGTCGGCGGTGTCGACCACCGGTCGAGGCGTGAGTAGTCCGTTTGATTCGCCGACCGAGCAGTTTCCCAAGTTGACCAAGGACGTCCCGCGCACCGACGACGAACTCGGCTTGGATCCGCAAGTTCCGTCGGTCGGCGCGAGCGGCACCGCGCCGGACGCGCCCCCCGCCTACGCCTACGCCAGCATCCCGCCCGCCGCGAACGCCCCGACCGACACCGGCAGGCTGCGCCGCCGCAACGGCGACAACCGCCGCGGCACAGTGGATTTCGGGCTGTTCCTGCTGCGCCTGGTCGTCGGCGGCGTCTTCGTCTACCACGGCCTGCAGAAGCTGACCGGCTGGTTCAACGGTCCCGGCCTCGACGGCACCCGCGACATGATGGAAACCGGCGGCTGGGACCACCCGACCTTGGCGGCCATCCTGGTCACCATCGGCGAACTCGGCGGCGGCGCACTGCTCGTCCTCGGCCTGGCCACCCCGTTCGCCGCGGGCGCGGTCCTCGCGGTCATCCTCGACGCCTGGGCCTGGAAGCAAGGCATGATCCCCGGCTTCCAATTCAAGGACGCGGTCCCCACCGGCGTCGAACTCGAAAGCATCCTGGCCGGAACCGCCGCCGTCATCATCCTCACCGGCCCCGGCCGCTGGGCCTTCGACCGCAACCGCGGCTGGGCCACCCGCCCCTTCGCCGGCTCCTTCGTCATCCTGGTCCTGGCCATCGCCGCCGCGGTCGGCACCTACTGGTACCTGCACGGCGGCAATCCATTCACCGGCATCGGCTGATCCGCCTCTCCGCGTATTCAGGCCAGACTCGAGTGCCGCGGCAGTATCACCGGCGGCCGGCGGTCATGCCGCAGGCAAGTTGGCCCGTACCCGGCGAGTTACCCATGTCCGTGCGAGATCCGTTGTTGCGTCCGCAAACCCACGACTAACGAAGGCCCCCTCTATTCCGAGGGGGCCTTCATCGTCCAGTGGCAGCCACGACTCGCCGGGGTTGGGCTGGGGGAGAACGAGATCCGGCGCCCCTCGGTGTGAGGAGCGCCGGATGGGTTGGGGTGGTGGTGTTACGGCACGTGGCGGACAGCGCCCTTGTCGGCCGACGTGGCCAGCGCGGCGTAGGCGCGCAGGGCGGTGGTGACGGTGCGTTCGCGGTTGACCGGCTGCCAAGGGCGTTCGGCCGCTTCCATTTTGGCGCGACGCTCGGCGAGGACAGCGTCGTCGACGAGGACCTCGAGTGCTCGGGTGCTGACATCGATGCGGATCTGGTCGCCGGTTTCGATCAGGCCGATGGTGCCGCCGCTGGCCGCCTCGGGGGAGATGTGGCCGATGGACAGGCCCGAGGTGCCGCCGGAGAAGCGGCCGTCGGTGATCAGCGCGCACTGCTTGCCGAGACCCGCGCCCTTCAGGAAGGCGGTGGGGTGCAACATCTCCTGCATGCCCGGACCGCCCGCGGGACCCTCGTAGCGCACGACGAGCACGTCGCCCGCCTTGATCTTCTTGCCGAGGATGGCCGACACGGCTTCCTCCTGGGATTCCACGACGAGCGCGGGTCCCTGGAAGGTGAACAGTTCCTCGTCGATGCCCGCGGTCTTGAGCACGGCACCGTCGGGAGCGATGTTGCCGCGCAACACAACCAGTCCGCCCTCGCGGGTGTACGCGTGCTCGAAGTCGCGGATGCACCCACCGGCGGCATCGGTGTCGAGCGAGGACCAGCGGTTCTCGGTGGAGAACGGCTCGATCGTGCGCACGCCACCCGGCGCGGCATGAAACAGCTCGATCGCTTCCGCAGAAGCCTTGCCGGAGCGGATATCCCAGGTGTCGAGCCACTCGTCGAAGCTGCGCGTGTGCACGGTGCTCACGTCGGTCTCCAGCAGACCCGCGCGCCGCAGCTCACCGAGGATGGCGGGGATGCCACCGGCCCGGTGCACGTCTTCCATGTGGTAGTCGGAGTTGGGCGACACCTTCGACAGGGTCGGCACCCGGCGACTGGTCTCCTCGATGGTGTGCAGATCGAAGTCGACCTCACCCTCCTGCGCGGCCGCGAGGGTGTGCAGCACGGTGTTGGTGGAGCCGCCCATCGCGACGTCCAGGGCCATCGCGTTGCGGAAAGCCTTGGCGTTGGCGACATTCCGCGGCAGCACCGACGCGTCGTCCTCGCGGTACCAGCGGTTCGCGATGTCGACGACCACGGTGCCCGCCCGCTCGAACAGCGACCGGCGCGCGGCATGGGTGGCCAGCGTGGAACCGTTGCCGGGCAACGCGAGTCCGAGCGCCTCGGTGAGGCAGTTCATCGAGTTCGCGGTGAACATGCCCGAGCAGGAACCGCAGGTCGGACAGGCGGACCGCTCGACCTCGCTCAAACCCTCTTCGGACACCGCCTGATTCGCGCTCGCCGAGATCGCGGTGATCAGGTCGGTCGGTGCCTGCGCGACACCGCCGACGACAACGGCCTTACCGGCCTCCATCGGCCCGCCGGAGACGAACACCGTCGGAATGTTCAGTCGCATAGCGGCATTCAGCATGCCGGGAGTGATCTTGTCGCAGTTGGAGATGCACACCAGCGCGTCGGCGGTATGCGCGTTCACCATGTATTCGACCGAGTCGGCGATGATTTCGCGCGACGGCAGCGAGTAGAGCATGCCGCCGTGACCCATCGCGATGCCGTCGTCGACGGCGATGGTGTGGAACTCTCGTGGCACGCCACCCGCGGCGCGCACCGCCTCGGCCACGATCTCGCCGACGTTCTTCAAGTGCACGTGGCCGGGCACGAACTGGGTGTAGGAGTTCGAGATGGCGACGATCGGCTTGCCGAAGTCGGAGTCGGTCATACCGGTGGCGCGCCAGAGTGCGCGGGCGCCTGCGGCATTGCGGCCGACGGTGGTGGTGCGGGAACGAAGCGGTGGCATTGATGGTCCTCGATCTGGGTCGCGGGGGCTGGTGTGCGACTGCGCAGAGTTAGCTCGGCGGCCGCTCCACGGTACTCCCGCGTGGGTGTCGGCCTACCTGCCGGTCAGGGCGGCTCGTGGCCGTCGTCCCGAACCGTTCTCGGTGTCAGTCCGTGCTGGTGTCGCCGCGAAGGGTGATCGTCGGCGCTGACGGTGTCGCCGGAGTTGCCGGGCCGTCGGGCTGCGGTGGGCGCATCGGGGATCGGTCCTCCCGACACGCTGACCACAACGCCGACAACATCCTACCGTCGGCAAATGTTCCTGATCGTGGCGCGCGTGCCGCCTGCGCTCGGTCAGGTGCTGGTGCCTACTTGCTGTCGTGGGTGTCGCCCTCGACGTTGCTGTCGCCGGGCTTGGTGTCGTCGGTGGTGACCGAGCTGTCGGCCTCGGCGACTTCCTCCGCAACGCCCGCATCATCCGACTTCGGCGCGGCCGGCGGCACCGCATACGGATCCGGAATCCGCCCCTGCGAAGCAAGCGCGAGATCACGCACCCGGTCATAACTCACCGCGGGCAATTTCATCTCGGTGCCGTCGACCAGATCAGCGCGTACGTATCCACGTTTCGGGATACGCACACCCTTCAGCTGAGACCAGTCGAGATGCCGCGACCCGAACACGGTCCGCAAATCCAGCCCGTTCTCGGAGACAGTCGTCTGCGTCCGCAGCACCCACACGCTCACCGCGACCGGGATCAGCAGCAACCACCACAGCCCGATCGGCCAGCCGACGAACATGAAGAACACGCACATGAACAGGATGAACACGCCTAGGAAGGCCAGGCGTGGGATGCGGATCACAGTGGCGGCCGAGCCGCCACCCGTGTCCGATCCCTCGGGTGCGGTGTGGGACGATTTAGCCGGTGGCACGGACTGATGCGGTGATGACACACCACCATCCTCGCATCCTGGTGAAGGACCCAAGCAGCCGCACTATCCCACATAATGGGACCTGTTTGACTCTTCGGCTCACGCACACATACCGTCATGCGCGTGAATCGAAACGAGCTTCTCGTAATCGGCCGGCGCGTCCAGCGTTGAGCCTGACTATCTGAGTCGAATACGTCAGCTCGCGTTGCGACGCGCCACCCTCGAACAGCCATGCGCTGTCGGGGGCTTTTTTGTGTTCGGGTGAAATATCCGCACGTGGCAAGTCGCAAGACACCGCATGTCAGATACAAATCCGGGGTCAGAACGACAAGCAGTTAGGAACGAAGACGGTGAGTGCACCAACCGCACGGCCCGGGCCATCGGCCCGCAGGCCAGCGCCCTCGGCCAACCAGCCGACAGCGCCCGCTGGCAGTTCGACGACGTCGGCCAACCGCCGCCAGCTCCCGCCCGAGCGGGTCAGCGGCGCGCAGTCGGTCGTCCGGACGCTCGAGGAGCTCGGCGTCGACACCGTATTCGGCATTCCCGGTGGCGCGATTCTCCCGGTCTACGACCCGCTGTTCGACTCGACCAAGGTGCGCCACGTGCTGGTCCGGCACGAGCAGGGCGCGGGTCACGCCGCGACCGGCTATGCCCAGGCCACCGGCAAGGTCGGCGTCTGCATGGCCACCTCGGGTCCCGGCGCGACCAACCTGGTCACCCCGATCGCCGACGCGCAGATGGATTCGGTGCCGATCGTCGCGATCACCGGCCAGGTCGGCCGCGGACTGATCGGCACGGACGCCTTCCAAGAGGCCGACATCTCCGGCATCACCATGCCGATCACCAAGCACAACTTCCTCATCACCGAGGGCATCGACATCCCGCGCATCATCGCCGAGGCGTTCTACCTGGCCTCGAGCGGTCGCCCGGGCGCCGTGCTGGTGGACATCCCGAAGGACGTGCTGCAGATGCAGACGACCTTCAGCTGGCCGCCGGAGATGCGGCTGCCCGGCTACCGTCCGGTGACCAAGCCGCACGGCAAGCAGGTCCGCGAGGCCGCCCGGATGATCTTGGAAGCCAAGTCGCCCGTGCTCTACGTCGGCGGCGGCGTCATCAAGGCCGACGCCTCGCCCGAGCTGCTCGAGCTGGCCGAGATGACCGGCATCCCCGTGGTCACCACGCTGATGGCGCGCGGCGCGTTCCCGGACAGCCACCAGCTCAACATGGGCATGCCCGGCATGCACGGCACCGTCGGAGCCGTTGCGGCGCTGCAACGCTCGGACCTGCTGATCACCCTCGGCGCCCGCTTCGACGACCGGGTCACCGGTCAGCTCGACTCGTTCGCGCCGGACGCCAGGGTGATCCACGCCGACATCGACCCGGCCGAGATCGGCAAGAACCGGCACGCGGACGTCCCGATCGTCGGCGACTGCCGCGAGGTGATCGTCGAGCTGATCGAGACCTTGAAGGCCGATCCCGCGGCGAAGTCCCCGCTGCTCGACCTCACCGACTGGTGGAAGTACCTGGACAACGTCCGCAGCAGCTACCCGCTCGGCTGGACCGCGCCCAGCGACGGCTCGCTCTCGCCCGAGTTCGTCATCCAGACGCTCGGCCGCCTGGCCGGACCCGACGCCATCTACTGTGCCGGCGTCGGTCAGCACCAGATGTGGGCCGCGCAGTTCATCAAGTACGAAAAGCCGCGCACCTGGCTGAATTCCGGCGGTCTCGGCACCATGGGCTACGCCGTCCCGGCCGCCATGGGCGCCAAGATGGGCGCGCCCGACAAAGAGGTGTGGGCGGTCGACGGTGACGGCTGCTTCCAGATGACCAACCAGGAGTTGGCCACCTGTGCTGTCGAGGGCGTGCCGATCAAGGTCGCGCTGATCAACAACGGCAACCTGGGCATGGTCCGCCAGTGGCAGACGCTGTTCTACCAGGAGCGTTACTCCAACACCGATCTCGGCACGCACACCCTGCGCATCCCCGACTTCGTGAAGCTCGCCGAGGCCCTCGGCTGCGTCGGCATCCGGGTCGAGCGCGAGGAGGACGTGGAGGACGCGATCCGGCAGGCGCAGTCCATCAACGACCGTCCCGTCGTGATCGACTTCATCGTCGGCAAGGACGCCCAGGTGTGGCCGATGGTCGCCGCGGGCACCAGCAACGACGAGATCATGGCCGCCCACGGCATCCGCCCGCTGTTCGATGACGACGAGCAGGCCGCCGAGCCCGCGGTCATCCACGAGGCGATGTCGCACGAGAAGAACAAGGTGAACGAATGAGCACGACGCACACGCTCAGCGTGCTTGTCGAGGACAAGCCCGGCGTGCTCGCGCGGGTCGCGGCGCTGTTCTCCCGGCGCGGCTTCAATATCGAGTCGCTCGCCGTCGGCGGCACCGAACTGCCCGAGATCTCCCGGATGACCATCGTCGTCACCGTCGAGGACCTGCCACTCGAGCAGGTCACCAAGCAGCTCAACAAGCTGATCAACGTCATCAAGATCGTGGAGCAGGACTCCGACACCTCGGTGGCCCGCGAACTGATCCTGGTGAAGGTCCGCGCCGATGCCAGCGTGCGGACCCAGGTGATCGAGGCGGTTACGCTCTTCCGGGCGAAAGTGATCGACGTCTCCCCGGACGCGCTCACCGTCGAGGCGACCGGAACCCGGTCCAAGCTCGACGCGCTGCTGCGCATGCTGGAACCGTACGGAATCCGGGAGATCGTGCAGTCCGGTGTGGTCGCGGTGGGCCGTGGTCCGAAGTCGATCACCGCGACTCGCTAGCGCTCGCCGCAGTATCCGCGCTGTGTTTTTTGGGCCAGCCCAAAGGACGGGCCGGCCGGATAAAAACGCTTCCAACTAAACAACTTTCAGACCTAAGCAAAGTATCCAGAAGGGAACCAACCAAGTGGCAGTCGAGATGTTCTACGACGACGACGCCGACCTGTCGATCATCCAGGGCCGCAAGGTCGCTGTCATCGGCTACGGCAGCCAGGGCCACGCGCACTCGCTGAGCCTGCGCGACTCCGGCGTCGAGGTCCGGGTCGGCCTCACGGAGGGTTCGAAGTCGCGGCCGAAGGCCGAAGAGGCGGGCCTGACCGTCGGCACCCCGGCCGAGGTTTCGGCGTGGGCCGACGTGATCATGGTGCTCGCCCCCGACACCGCGCAGGCGTCGATCTTCACCAACGACATCGAGCCCAACCTCGAGGACGGCGACGCGCTGTTCTTCGGCCACGGCCTCAACATCCACTTCGGCCTGATCAAGGCGCCGGAGTTCATCACCGTCGCGATGGTCGCCCCGAAGGGCCCCGGCCACCTGGTGCGTCGTCAGTTCGTCGACGGCAAGGGCGTGCCCGCCCTGATCGCCGTCGACCAGGACCCGAAGGGTGAGGGCCAGGCACTCGCCCTGTCCTACGCGAAGGCGATCGGTGGTGCCCGCGCCGGCGTCATCAAGACCACCTTCAAGGAAGAGACCGAGACCGACCTGTTCGGCGAGCAGGCCGTGCTCTGCGGTGGCACCGAAGAGCTGGTCAAGACCGGTTTCGAGGTCATGGTCGAGGCCGGCTACGCGCCCGAGATGGCCTACTTCGAGGTGCTGCACGAGCTCAAGCTCATCGTCGACCTGATGTACGAGGGTGGCATCGCCCGGATGAACTACTCGGTCTCCGACACCGCCGAATTCGGTGGCTACCTGTCCGGCCCGCGGGTCATCGACAAGGACACCAAGAAGCGCATGCAGGACATCCTGAAGGACATCCAGGACGGCACCTTCGTCAAGCGCCTCGTCGCCAACGTCGAGGGCGGCAACAAGGAGCTCGAGGGTCTGCGCAAGGCCAACGCCGAGCACCCGATCGAGGTCACCGGCGCCAAGCTGCGCGGGCTGATGAGCTGGGTCGATCGGCCGATCACCGAAACCGCCTGAGTTTCAGCACAATAGCGGCCCGGCACCTGGTGGTGCCGGGCCGTTTGCTGTTCGCGGGTCAGCGATTCGGGCGGGCGGCACGACGGCGGCCGGTACGATCTGCGCGGACACTTTCGCCGCTGCTGCGGCAATTGTGCCCATGTTGCGCCGAAAAGTGTCCGTTCAGGACGGGTGGCGTCGGTAGTCTTCGCCCATGACGTCACTCGCTGCCGCCGAAGTCATCGCGTTCGCGCCGTCGACGGATCTGGAGCGGTCGCGCCGGTTCTTCGGCGAGGTGCTAGGCCTGGAGATTGTCGAGGTGACACCGTTCGCGTGCGTGGTTCGCAACGGGGGCACCATGATTCGGGTTACCGCGGTGGAGAATCTTGTCCCGCAGGCGTTCACGGTGCTCGGCTGGACCGTCGCCGACATTGCGGGCACGGTCGCTGAACTAGCCTCGCGCGGTGTGGAATTCGTCCGATATGACGGAATGGACCAGGCCGACAACGGCGTATGGACCACGCCGGGTGGTGACAAGGTCGCATGGTTCACCGATCCGGACGGAAACGTGTTGTCCCTGACCGAATTCAGTGGCTGAACTGCCCGGTACGACCGGACGACTTATCGAGCTGAACGGCCCGGCCCCACTGCGGTGCCGGGCCGAAACGCGCTAGCTGCTGCCGAACAGCCCGTGCGGACGGTTCTGGCGGAACTGCCAGAACGGATCTTGGCCGCGGTCGGCGAACGGGCCGTTGTTGCAGCTCCAGTTCTTGAACGGGCCGAAGTCGCAATTGGGATCATGGCGCGGATGGTGATGCCGGACGTCGGTGACGCTTGGCACGCCCAGATGAGCGTCGGCCGACGCGGGAATGGCCAACGCGGTCAACGGAACCGCGACGATCGCGCCGGCGACAGCCACTCGGGCCAGCATGCGGCGCGAATTCGTGGACTTGGTTGTGGAGAACAACATGGATCCTTTCACTCTGCGGTGAACTGCGCGTTCACCATCCCCCGCTGCGGTCTGCCCACGCGATCGCGCACCATGGCGCACCCCGCCGACAGGTCGGGACAACTGTGCCGCCGCTGCTTTGCGAGCACCCCCGGCATACCCGGCACAGCACCGACTGCACGGTCTCACTCTCGCGCACTTCGCCCGAAAGGTCACGGGTGTTGACCCGTCTACGGAAATTTTCAACCTGGGGAACTAGGGGATAACCCTCAGTCTCCGATACCGGCTGGATCGCATAGATCCATCGCGACGCTGTCAGTCATGCGCGCCACCGATCGCTTTGTCGTGCCGTCGCTTTCCCAGACGCTCGGCGACGAGCGGTGCGCCGATTCCGTGCAGGACGACACTGCCGACGACTACGACCAACGTCACGCCGATCACGAGGAACGCATCGTCGTCTTTGTGCAGTCCATTGAACGCGAGCAGCGCGAAGACGATCGACGCGACACCGCGCGGCCCAAGCAGTCCGATCATGAGCCGCTCGCGTTGCGTGAACGGCGAGCCGAGCAACGACAGCCCGACCGGAACCAGGCGAACGACCGTCAACGCGAGCAGGCCGTACACGATGACCTGCCAGCTCAGCCAGCTGAACGTCGCCGCAGCGACGTTCCCGACCGCGAACCACATTGCCAGCCCGGCGAACTCGGCCACATCCTCGGTCGATTGCAGTGGCTCGCCCGGCAATTCGCGGCGCAGCGTGCTGTACGCGAGGCCCGCGAGGAAGGCCGCCACAAAGCCGTTACCGTCCAACCACACCGCGACGCTGTAGGTCAGCACGGGAATCGCGATCGTCCCGATGCGCACGGCCCGCGCGTCCGTCCACCGTTTACGGGCCGCCGCCGACATGCAATATCCGGCCAGCGCGCCGATCGGCAGGCCGATGAGCACCGACTTCACCACCGCGGGCACCGCCTCGCCGAGCGCATGCATCGCCTGATCCGACCCCGCGCTCGCTTCCGCGGCGGCCAAGGCGAACAGGAAGATCGGCGCGACGAGTCCGTCGTTGAACCCGCTCTCCACATTGAGTGCATGCCGAACCCGTTCCGGCACACGCAGATCCCGCACGATCGCCTGGGCTGGTACGAGGTCGATCGGGACGACGATGCAGGCGATCAGCAGGATCACCGTCCACGAAACGCCCGGCAGCAGCGCGAATCCCAGCAGATAGGCGGCGGCGAGACTCAGCGGGAAGGCGATGAACAGCAGCCGGAAGATCCCGGTGTGCCGACGGCCGGACAGTCCCTTGCGTACTTCGGTCGCGTCGGTGAAAAGGAACAACGCCAAGATGAATTCGACAACCCGCTGCGCCGAATCGGTGTTGACCGCGGTCGTCAGCCAGTGATCGCTGCTCCAACTCACCACCGCACCGACCACCACCATGGCCAGCGGCGCGGTCACCTTCCAGCGCGCCATCGAGCGCGACAGACAGGACCACGCGAGGATGACCGTCATCGTCGCGGCAATCGCAATGAACATGAGTCTCCCGCTTCGTCAGGGACCGGCCATGAGGGCGTCGGCCTCCGGATTCCCGGCATGCTGACAGCAAACGTAGAGCTTACTCGAGTCGTCCCGTCGCGGACGGTCGAGCTCGAGATTTCATGATCAACATGACATGCGGGTGGCGCGGGACCTGCCGGACCTACTCGACGGTGCGGGAGCTCCCGTCCGGGTTGGCCGGGTCGAGGTGCCAGCTCCGGATGCTGCGCGGGTGGATGCGGATGATGTCGTTCGAGAACCATTCGGGCGCGACCGGGGGAACGTCCACCGTCAGGGTCTCCACCACACCGCGGATTTCGACTCCTCGTCCCCAGCCAGGCTTGACCGCACCGGGCTCGTCCGGGGTCATGTCATCGATGAGGAGGCTGACCTTCGGGTTGGCCAGGATGTTGCGATAGCGCTTGGTCGCGGCGTGATTCGGGCCGCCGATATCGATGGTGTCGTCCGGATTGAGGCGGAATCCGAGCGGGCTGACCTGCGGCGCCCCCTCAGGGGAGACAGTGGCGAGTCGGGCCAGGCGTTGGCCGGCGAGGTAGGCGCGTTCGATGTCGGTGAAACTCATAGCCGTGACCCTAGAACCTCAATCGCAGTTCAGATCAAGCCTCAGTCGGCCGATCTCGGCGCGCGTCCGGGCGATCTAGACTCTTACTGATGAGTAAGTTCTTCGGCTCCGTCGACGAGGTGACCAGGCGGCTCACCGATGCCGGGTACCTCCCGTCCATCGACATCGCCACCGCCGTCTTCCTCGCCGACCACCTCGGCAAGCCCCTCCTGATCGAGGGGCCTGCGGGCGTGGGCAAAACGGAGTTGGCCAAGGCCGTCGCCACCGCGTCGACCGCCGACCTCATCCGCTTGCAGTGCTACGAAGGCATCGACGAAGCCCGCGCCCTGTACGAGTGGAACCACGCCAAGCAACTGCTCCGCATCACCTCGGAGCGCGAAGCCTGGGACAGCACCCGCGACCACGTCTTCACCGAAGAATTCCTGCTCGCCCGCCCCCTACTCGCCGCCATCCGCAACCCGAGCCCCACGGTCCTGCTCATCGATGAACTCGACAAGGCCGACGTGGAACTCGAGGGCCTGCTGCTCGAAGTGCTCGGCGACTACCAGGTGAGCATCCCCGAACTCGGCACCATCACCGTCGTCCGGAAACCCTTCGTCATCGTCACTTCCAACGCCAACCGCGACCTCTCCGATGCACTCAAGCGCCGCTGCCTCTACCTCCACATCGACTACCCCACAGCCGAATTGGAACGAGCCATCGTCCGCATGAAGGTCCCTGAACTAGACGAGGCCCTTGGTGAGCCGGTGGTCCGCGTCGTCGGCGCGTTACGCGAACTCTCCCTTCGCAAACCGCCCTCCATCGCCGAAACCATCGACTGGGCAAGAACTCTCGTAGCCCTCGGCACCCGCTCGCTGACCGGCGGAGTTGTTCGCTCCACGCTCGGTGTATTGCTGAAATACCAAGCAGACCACCGCATTGCGTCCGAACGCCTGTCGTTGGACTCCGATGAGGGGACGGAGCGGTGAGTGGTCAGTCAGTAGGCGCAGAGCTCGACCCAGTCGAAGTTGCCGTTGCGATCGTCGAGATTGCCGGCAAAACCGCGACTCTCGAGCAAGAACAATCCGGCACCCTCGACGTACGGAACCGCGAGATCGAAGTCGCTGGCGCGGTAGATGATCCACTTGCTGTCCCGAGCACCCAGCATGCGCGCGTTCTCCGCGGCATCGAGGAAGCCCATGAAGGAGAAGTCGCGCCGAACGCCATGGTGCGGGCGGGAGGCCAGGGTGGTGCGGAGATCGCCGATCACCGCGCGGCCGAGCGATTCATGTTGTCCCCGACCATCATGGTGCGAATGGAGGCAGCGGCATGACGTCTACCCACCGTGGACCAGCTGCTCCGCAACAGCCCTCCGACACGATCACCGATCGCCTCGTCGAGTTCGTCGGACTACTCCGCGACTACGGAATCACGGCGGGCCCCAGCGAAACCATCGACGCCGCAGAGGCAATGCTCGCACTCGGCTTGTCCGACCGAAACCGACTCCGCTCGGGTATGGCCGCCTGCCTCCTCCGCCGCAACGGTCAACGCGCCGTCTTCGACCAACTCTTCGATCTGTACTTCCTGACCACAGAGCAGCCGCAGCCGACCGCCGCCGCAACACCGGAATCCATTGAGTCACTGCGAGATCGACTAGCGGCCGCGCTAATCGAGGACGACCCATCCGCCGCCACCGACCTCGCCCGCCAAGCGCTTACCCAACTCGGCGCCTATGGGGGAGCAGGCACCGGCCAGTCCGACACTCCCGTGACAACCGCCTCCGGCGCAGGCTGGTCCTCCTATCTGACCATGCGAGCCCTGAACCCAGAAGACCTCATCGCCCGCATAGTCGCAGGCACAACCGGCGCACCCGATCTCGACGCCGCCGTCCGCACCATCGAAGCCAACCGCCGCCTCACCCAATTCCGCACCGCCGTCCAAACCGAGGCCCGCCTACGCTCCGCCCAACTCCGCGGCACCGAATACATCGCTCGCCGAGGCGTCGAATCCAACCCCGACCACATCGATTTCCTAGGCGCCCGCGAACAAGACCTAGCTGAAATGCGCCGCCTAGTAACCCCTTTGGCCCGCAAACTAGCCACCCGCCTAGCCGCCCGCCGCCGCAAATCCACCCACGGCCAAATAGACATGCGCCGCACCCTCCGCCGCTCCATCTCCACCGGCGGCGTCCCCATCGATCTCGTCCTCCGCTCCCGCAAACACGGCCGCCCCGACCTAGTAGTCCTAGCCGATCTCTCCGGCTCAGTAACCGGCTTCGCCGAATTCACCCTCCACCTAACTCAAGCCCTCCAAGACCAATTCACCAAGGTCCGCAGCTTCGGCTTCATAGACACCTGCGACGAAATAACCGCCCACTTCACCCCCGGCGACCCACCCACCCCAGGCCTCGCCGCCCGCATAGTCCGCGACTCCAACGTAGCCCGCTACGGCAGCAGCAACTACGGCGAAGCCCTACAAGGCTTCGTCGACAACTACTTAGACGCCCTCGGCCCCCGAACCTCCCTCCTAATCCTCGGCGACGCCCGCACCAACCGCACCGACCCGAATCTCCCTGCCCTACAAGCGATGTGCAATCGAGCCAAACACGCGTACTGGCTAAACCCAGAACCCTCCCGCTCCTGGTCCACCGGCGACTCCGCCGCCCACCTCTACTCCGACCACATCACCATGCACGAGTGCCGCAACGTCAAGCATCTCGCCGAAGTCATCTCCCGCCTGCTGCCTGCCTAAGCAATCTGGCTGTTCGCCCGCGGACCAGCAATACTGAACGGGCGGTGCGGCAGGTCCTTTACCACCTCCAGATGCCGCTACCAAGTTCACAAGTCGGTTCCGAGTCATCGGTTACTGTCATGTGCCAGATTGATACAACAGGCGAGTGGAATTGGCAGCGGGAGGGACCGATCGACGACAGGTGGGGTCGATGACCGAGCTACGGTTTGTTGATGTGTGCGCGGGGGCAGGTGGGTTGGCCCTTGGCCTCGAGCAGGCTGGCTTTGAGCCGGTGCTGCTTCTGGACGAGAAGCCCGGGGCCTGCGGCACGCTGAAGTTGAATCGTTCGGCGTGGCAGGTCCTGGAAAAGAATCTGCTGGACTTCTCACCTCTGCAGCACCGGGAGATCTATGACGTTGATCTGCTGTCGGCAGGGTTGCCCCGTGTGAAGTCCAGTGCAACTGTCATGCGGATCGAATCAGAGGCCGAACTGCGATTGCTCGAGGCAACCGTGTATCTGGCGCACGCAGTCAAGCCCCGAGCGTTGCTCATCGAGAACGTGCCGGAGCTTGTCAACGCACCAAGCTTTGAGCCGATACGCGACTTCCTCCGTCAGGAGCTGGTTCATCTCGGCTATCGGTTCCACTGGTTCATCCTGAACGCGGCTGACTTTGGGGTACCGCAGAACCGGAAGCAAGGCATGCTCGTGGCGCTTCAGAAGCAGTATTTCGACGCGTTCTGTCCACCAGAACCAACAGTGCGCGAGCATCAGTCCGTAGGTCGAGCGCTATACCGGTCCATGGCCGCGCGCGGTTGGCGCGACGTCGACCGTTGGGCAGCCCAGGCGCTCAGTGTTGCCCCGACATTGGTGGGCGGGTCGGACAGGCGCGGAGGTGCAGACCTCGGGCCAACTGGCACGAGGAAGGCATGGGCCAAGATAGGCGTAGACGGAGGCACGGTCGCAGACGAAGTTCCCGGTCCAGACTTCATCTGGGCTCCGGAAACGGGTAGGCGCGGAATGGTGAGGATTACCACGGACCAAGCCGCGCTCCTACAGGGTTTTCCGACTGAGTGGAGATTCGATGGTAAAAAGACGGCCCGCTATCGTCAGATAGGGCATGCCTCCCCGCCTCCAGTAGGGAGGGCAGTGGGATTGGCGATCCGAGCGGCGTTGGTAGAATCTGCGGCCCCTGCCGCCGGCTACACTTCAACCCCATGAACCTGGAAGCACACGCTTGTCATTTCGACGGAGTCCGCATCCTTGATCTCTTCGCAGGTCCTGGGGGACTCGATGTGGCCGCGCACTTCCTGAAGTTCAAGAGCATCGGGATCGAGCTGGACCAGAACGCGTGCGAAACGCGCTATGCGGCAGGCCTGCCGACGATTCACGCCGACGTGAGAGTCATGCGCGAGACCCGCTTCGACGAGATCCCGAAGTCGGTCGATGTGCTCGCCGGGGGCCCACCCTGCCAGTCCTTCTCGGTCGCAGGAAACGGCGCGGGGCGGCGAGCTCTGGACACTGTTAAGCAGTTCATCCACCGTCTTGTAAGCGGAGAAAACGAGGCCACGATCGATGAGGATCTGCTTGCCCTCGGCGATCCCCGCACCGCCCTGGTCCTGGAGCCACTCCGCTGGCTCCTCAAGGCGATCGAAACAAACGGTCGTAACCCATACGAGGTAATCGTTCTCGAGCAGGTGCCAGCGGTTCTGCCTCTCTGGGAGGTCTACGCGAAGCTCCTCCGGGGTGGTGAGGGAAAGCTGGAGGGTGTCAAGTACGAAGCGGAGTGCTGGGAATTGAAGACTGAACAGTTCGGTGTGCCGCAAACTCGCACCCGCGCGGTACTCGTCGCTCGTCTCGCGGGGCAGGGAGCGATCGAACCGATCAGAGCGACTCACCTGCCATTTGACTTGTATCGAGGCAAACGCGACGCGGCTCAACCCGATGTGCTTCTGACCGACTGCGCGATTCCTGGGGCCAAGCAGCGCTGGATATCTATGGCAGGTGCCCTCGACGCGGCAAGTCGGCTCGAGGATTCTCCCGTTGACGTTTCCCGATTCCGTGCAGGAGACAAGACGGAGTTCTTTGTTGTCTCGAACTATGGCTCTGGCGGTGATCCGAAGAAGCGAGGTCGGCGCCTGTCCTCTGAGCCCGCCTTCACCGTCACCGGAAAGATCTCGCGAAACAAGATCTATAGGAGCATCGCGGAATACGAGGCCAACCGGTCCGACCGGTTCACAATTCCTGAGTCTGGGGTTCTTCAGACCTTCCCGCACAACTTCCCCTGGTCTGGTAAGGACCAGGCCCAGCAAGTCGGGAACGCTGTACCCCCGCGGTTAGGCATGCATGTGCTCAGCACAGCCTTGCATGGGAGGCCTCCTTCGGACGAGGAGTTGATGGCCGCAAACAGCTGGCCGAGTGTATCCGAAGCAATCTCAGAGGAGTTGCGTCATCTGGGATGTGGTGATCAGAGCCAATGTCCTCCGGAATCACACAAGATCACTCGCCTTCGTCGGAGTCCCGCCCCCTGACCTGCGCATCTGCAAACAGCTCCGCGAAATGACCAACCAATCTCTCGACCGCCTGTTCCGGGGCACGCTCTTCCTCTGGGCCTTCGGGGAGGTTGTTCCGGGGCGAGGGAAGGGACGATTCAGCGCCCGCAATCCAGTCCCGCATTGGGTCAGCGTCGCGTTCCGCGTCCGGAGCGATAACGTCATACATCAAAGTTGCCGCAGCGGTGTTGACCGCGGTCGTCAGGGCATTCACTTCTCGACCGGTTCGGACTATCCCGCGTTCCATCAGTCTGATAAGCGCCAGAGCGGTAGGACGGTGGTCGATGACGTCGAGCCGAAGCGCAGAGTTGAGCATGTCCTGATTACCACATGCTATTACGGCGGGTCGGTAATCCGGGCCGTCACGGAATAGTTCGGCTGCCCACCAGAGCCGCGCGAACGCCTGCTTGTAGTGTGCGCCAACGAACTTGTCTCGAGCCACACGGCCATGTGGAACGTCTGGCTTCGGCTCGGGCAGATGCCGCCAGACGACGTAGTCCGGCGCCACGCCCAAGGCCAGATAGGTCCACAGTTGCTTGTCGGATGCCTCCCGACGTGTCAATCGGAGGGTCTCATGCAGGCGGGGTGCCAGCCACGCGTCCGCTGCAGTTGGACGCTCGTCACGGTACTTGGCAATCGCATAATCGATCAGATCCCGTACGTTCTGAAGTCCTAGTCGTGCGTCCTCGTTCGGCAGTGGCGTGGCAGCCTTGTTGAGCGCAATCGCAGGAACGTCTTCGCGGCCTTCGAGTAGCCCTGTCGAGATGTACTCAGCGGCCTGTATATCGGACAGCAGCGCAAGCCTTTCCGGCAAATACTCGGGGCGGGATGTCACGCGGAGGTCTCCTGGTCGAGTCGTTCGATGTCACGGACAGCGGCGGCCAATATCTTAGGAACATCAGCACGTCGTGCGGCTGCATACTGGATTCGCGGTTGTAGGTCCCTCCAACTTCCTTCGCCGGAACGTCGGATGTGAACCTCGCGCAAAGCGTCCTCTGCTGATCGCCCGGGGATAATATCCGGGAGCATCTCGCGAAGGACTGCTCCGCGCCAATCCGGTGGGAAGACTGGATTCCCGTCGTCTTCGATCTCCAGATCGCCTACAGCGGTGTGAAATACAGCGGTCCACACATCGGAACACATATGAGCGAGCAGCATCTCGCCCAACACGCTCTCCACCTTTGAGCCCCCGCCTTCGACGAGCGCAACAAGGCCCTCGAAGTCCGAGTTCATGCGAACGGCGGGTATGCGGCCTGAAGTGTCCACGATCCAGGGCACATCACGGAATCTCGCCAAACGCTCGGTGCTGCGGGCGAAACTAACGGTGCTCACATCGAGTTGGCGATCCCGGAGCGGGGCGTCGGCAGTCATGTCGATCATCCACTCCTGATCGGTGGAGCCGATTATCCGGCCATGTGTTTCTCCTACCGTGGCTACTACATGCACCGCGAGGGACGCACGGTCCAGGTAGTCGTCTCGGTTGAGCTCGACTTCTCCGATCCATTCCCTGCCACCTGCCGTACCGGGTCGCAGTTGGGCTACGGTGCGTGCATTGGTGGCACCCTCCGTCAAAACGGCGATTACTACGAGGTCGGACCAATGACCTTTTGCCTCGATCTCGCGAACGGGCACAGTCGCGCTGAGGGCAATCCGGGCAGTCTGCCAGTCATTCCGTTCGGCCCTGCCCAGTGCTACAACCTGCTCGACGACCGAATACCCCTTCGTGTCCAGCTGTTCACGGCTGTCGCCGAGACCGCGGAGCCGGACAGCTGTGACCCGCACGGTCACTGCTCCAGCAAGTCGAGGGTAGGGGTATACCTTCATTCGACTCCGCCCTTGCTTTCTAGGAGTTCGACAACGAGACCGGTCAACGCGGCTCGCACAGGATGTGCCGACACATCGGTAATGCCTCGAAAGACAGCACGGCGGGCGTTGGGCGTGAACAGCAGCACCCCGTCGGTCACCTCGCAGTTGCTAACAGCGACGAGCTCGGCCCATTTGACCACTGGACGAGGACCAGAGCGAACCTCGAGCTTAGCGACGGGTCTCATGCGCCAAGGCTCTTCTCCGGGTGACAGCTTGACCTCTGCAGTGATCTGCCATGCCCCGGAGGAATTGATGCTCGCCTCTAGACTGTCCAGTTTCGGAGGAGCCACCGTTCCCCTTACCTTGGCAGTGGGCTTGCCCGAAATCTTGAGTCGCTTGCGTACCTTGGTTGTGCCGCCAGGCTTCTTTTCCTTGGGGATTGCCACCAGTTCGTGCACGGCTCTGTTGGTCGCCGAAGTCAGAGCTGCTATTCGCCGATGGGCCGAGGGCGAGTAGCGCATTCTCAATTCCTCGGTCTGGGCCCATTTATTGTGCTCCGGCGGCTCGGCGGAACGGAGAAACTCCTCTGCCGCGGCAGCGAACGGCGCCTCACCGCCCGCTGCGACGCCTGCAAGTAGAACTGCTTGGAACGGATTGGTACCTACCGGGAGGTTTGGCACCCAACTGGTCTTGACCGTCATGCGGTTGCCGCGCATCGCGGTCACCTGATTGATTTTGCCGTCGGCATCTGTCGCCTCGGTAATGAGTAGGACCGCTCGATGCTCACCGGCTGTTCCGGTTTGGCCATCTCGATCGGGAACATTCAACGGGACCGTGGCTAGCGCAACTTGTCCTGCTTCTACTAGCCGATCCACCGTCTTGCCGCTCAGAAATGCCTGGAGGGCACGGGAGCGTGCGGGCTGATGAATCTGCGGATCGACCTGTTCTTCCTCGATGTACTCCACACCGTTGCGCAGTGTTCTTACAGATGCCTCGAGCAAGGGCGGGCGTCCGCCTCCCGACGTCATCGCGGCCCAAAAGTTGCGACCGAGGGCGCGAACCAACCGCTGATGCATCCGCTCGAGGCTGTCCTCATCGTCACCTACGTCGCCGTCTTGACCCGGTCCGGGCTCGGCAAGACTGGCCACGTCGTGTGCTCCGACAATTAGGAAAGATGTGCCGGCATCATCGTCTTCGCGTGTGAGATGAAGTCTTTCCACGATGTCGTCGTCGGCCCACCAAGAACGGGCTACCTTGGCGTTGTCCGCTTCGGTATCTGGCAGGCCCAACCAAGCTGGACCCGCGAATCTCGCGCCATCTACCTCTCTCCAGGGCAGATCGAGGCGGCCGATCAAGCGTCGCTCAGTACGCCCCTCGTGTGGTTCGGAAAGCGTGGAGTTCATGAGGACCAGCCCTAGGCGGCTGGTCGCCCAGAGGGTGGCTTTTCCGAGGCCATACGATCCTCCGGCCACCGCGTCCGATTTACGACTCTCGAGTTGGCGTCGCACTACGGCGGAGAATCGGCCGTCCTCATAGTCATCACCCGTTAGCCCATTGGCGTTGTAGTCATCAACGCGAAGAAGGACCAGTCGGTCCCGCTCGTACATCTCTCGCATGCCGGCGCGGATGACGCGTCCGACTTTCTGATCTTGGGCAGCGGCCGCTGCGTAGTGCGGGTAGAGGTCGTCCCAACGAATGGCGGTGCGGAACTGAGCCAACGCGTCACCAGTTAGTTCGTGCAGAATGTAACGGACCCGAACTGGGCGGTCGTTGCGCCTGTCACGCTCGTCCAGGCTGTTCTGGGTGGCTTCACGGGCCAGGACCTCCAGATCGGCTTCGAAGGCGAAGGCTGCTGCGTTGCCGAATTCCCGTCCGCCGTCGAGGTGTCCGGGACGGTGGTACCAGGCGATCGATTTGTCCGTAGGTTCGCTTGGGGGCGAACCAATCCCGATTTCCTCTTGGGCACCATCCTCCCCGGTAAATATTTCTTGAACCTTGATCAGTAGGTCCGGACGAGGCGCGGATCGGTTATCGAGCCAGGCTTCGACGAGCGCTCGCGTTACTCCGAGACGGCGTGCCAGTTCGGTTTCGTCCGTCCCATTTCCTTGCATCCGTTCAGCCAGCCATCGGCCAAACTCCGCGTTTCGTGAGGTCACCGCTTCCTCTCTCGTATCGGTGCTGTTGTATGCCTCCACTCTGCTGTCGGCGCTGCGTAGCAGCGGCTTGCCAGCTGCGGATTCTCCTGGTTTCTCTCGATCACTGCCTATGTCGGTCCGTTCCGTGGCCTCCCGCGCGAAATCTCGAGCAGCCTTCATGCGCCGACGTTTCGACTCAGGGTCGTCTGGGGCCAATCCGATTTGAATCCTCAAATCCGTCAGCGCTCGATTCTCGATCTGCCGAATCCGCTCGCGCGTTACTCGGAATTCCTTCCCGATTTCATCGAGCGTCCATTGTCTGTCATCGATGAATCCGAACCGCAAAAGAAGAACTCTTCGTGTTCTCGTGGGAAGACTGCTGGCGTCGAAGAGTTGGAAGAGTTCCTGACGTGTGAATTCGTTCCAGAGTGCCTGTTCAGGGCCAGGGATGCCTCGGCTCAGATCGGCGGTCAGCTCCCCAAGGGTTATGTTGTCGCCGACGGGCTTATCGAGTGAAAGGACATCTCGGTTGCAACTGAGCCGCAGGCAATCCTCTACCCGGGCGTGACTGATACCGCACGCAAGGGCGAAATCGTCCATATTCGGCGTCCTGCCCTGGTTGTAAAAATCTCGCTGAACCTTCCGCACCTTCTCGATATCACTCCATACATGGACAGGAATCCTGATAGAAGACTCTTCGTCGATCACGGCCCGAGTTATCTTCTGTCGAATCCACCAGGTAGCGTACGTGGAAAATTTCCACCCCAGAGACAGGTCGAATTTCTCCATGGCTCGGATTAATCCGAATATGCCGTGTTGGGCAAGATCGTCATACATGGGATTGTCTTTGGAGCGTCTCATGTTGCGCAATGTATTGTGAACAAGCCCCTGATTGTGGAGGATCATTGCGGAAAATGCCCGATGTTCCTCACTGTCTCGCGAAAGCTTCGAAACATATCCATCGGGCAATGATTCCGATGGATTAATATTCCCTCGGAACAGGAGGCAGAGGCCCACTTCTTCTTGCGCGGTCAGCAGATACTTCTCGAGCTTTGATCGCCTGCGATCGATTTCGAGCAGGCCTTGAGCGGCGCGACGTGCCGCACGCAAGTCTTCGACATGTACATTTCCACGGAGAGTCCTGAGGTCCGGAGCATTTTCTTCCTCGGGGACCTCGAAGTCTTCCAGACCGTTGCCTGCGCCGACAACTTCACTCTCCTCGTCGCTGTGATCCTCTTCGGCCCTACCACTCCCCGGATTCGTCGCAACCACAGCTCCGTACAAGATGGGAGCATCCTGCACGTTCAGGCGCGCGGCTCGCCTCACCTGATCCAGCGCGGTGTCGAGTTCGACCCCTTCCGCCGTGAAACGCCGTACAAGACCCGCGAGCATATCTTGGGCAAATCCGTTCATCCGGCTGTTGGATTCACCGCTTCGCCCCATGGTCACCGCCCCTTGCACCCACCCCGTCAACGCTCTGTCTCAGAATCGGCTCCCTGAGCGAATCTGACTCGATATCTTGATGATACGTTTAAGATGCCGTTGGGGAGGGTAGATGCGGGTCATTCCGAGTGAGATCTCGAGCAGTACGAAGAGCCAAGCCGAGCGCAGTGTGTTCGCGGCGCTCGAGAGGATCGTCGATGACCAGAGCGTTGCGTTGCACTCTGTTCATCTCCCCAAGCACCATAAGAAGCGTGTCGGCGAGATCGACTTCGTCGTCATCACGCCCCAGATTTTGCTCTTCATTGAGGTCAAGGGCGGTCGCGTCTGCCTCAGGGACGGGAAGTGGTACTACGGTCCACCCGGTCGCGAAGATGGTCCAAGGGAGAGCCCTTTCTCGCAGGCCAGCGGGGGTATGCACGAGTTCGACCGGGAGATCGGCGAACTTGTCGGCAATTTGCGAGGACACGGCGTGCCCAGCGGGTACCTCGTGATCACCACGGACGTCGACATCCAACGCACCACGGAGTTCGAACCAGAGCAGTACCTCGGTGCCACTGCGTATGACGGCGGACGGGGTCTGGCACGAGGAATCGAGCGCGCCACTCTCTTCTGGCTGGCCCGCAATAAGTGGGCCAGCACCCCTGTACCTGCCGTATTGCGCAAGAAGATGCTCGATGCAGTGCGCCCGGAATTCGACCGCGTACCCAATCTGCAGGCTCGGTTGGTAAACCTCGAGGTCGCTTTTGAACGGCTTACCAACGAACAGATCGACAGACTCGATGAACTGGAGTCCAACCCGCGCCTCATATGGATCGGTGGTGCAGGCACTGGCAAGACCTTCCTCGCGGCCGAGGCAGCTCGTAGGAAGTCCACCAACGGCAGCGTCTTGTTCACCTGCGCTAGCGCCACGCTTGCTACCCATTTGAGCCGAATCCTCGCTGACCACGCGATTACCGTGCTGCCGTTCGATCGCCTGGACGAGGTTCGGGGCCGCACCTTCGACCAACTGATCGTGGACGAGGCGCAGGATCTGATGACCTTCGAGAGTCTCGGCATCCTGGACAACCTCGTCTCCGACGGTCTCGCCAATGGCCGATGGATCTTCATGCTCGACCAAAACAACCAGGTGCTGGCGCCGGAGGCCTACGATCCCGATGCTTGGGATTTCTTGCGGCTACTGGGCTCTGTATACGGGCCCATGAAGAGAAACTGCCGCAACACCGTCCAGATCGTTACACAGGTTCACGCTTACACAGGAGCGGACCTTGGCGTTGCCTCCGCAGGGCAAGGAGAACCGGTCCACTTCACGGATGTCCAGGATGCACAGGAAGAAGCCGCTGCCCTAGGCGCCTACGTGAACAAGCTTGTGCAGGAAGGCATCTCGCTGCGGGATATTACGCTACTGTCCGCTTCCGGGGACTGGGAAACGGGTTCGGCTCGTCTGTTACAGCGATCCTCCAAGATTGAGCGATTCGCAAACGTAGTCGGGACAGACCGTACGAAGCACCGTCTCACCTGGGCTTCCGTCTCCGAGTTCAAAGGCCACGAGAATCATGTGGTTTGCCTGATCGATTTTGGACCCGAACACCTCGAGGGGCGTCTCGATGCGCTTTACGTCGCCTGGACTAGGGCTCGCGCGCAACTCTGGGTGGCCTGTCGCCCAGGCACCCGCCACAAACTCAGGGACCTGGGCAGTGCCATACTGACACGGACGGAAAACCTCGCATGAACGACTCCGAGTCACCGCTCGCCAAGCATCGGGATGCGTTCGTGGCGTATCTCCGCAAGCAATTGGTCGGCCCAGCTGCCGCCGACAACGAGACCCTCGTCGATCCACCCGATCGACGCTATTTGATGGGCACGTTGTACCCACGTGGAGCATCCCTCTCGGAGCTAGCGCAGGAGGACGGCGAGCAGACCTTCAGTGAGACGGAGGCCGGCGCCGGGGAAGAGGACGGATTCGCCGACGATCCTGTGGCCGAAGCGAATGCATGGCTTCCCTCATCCCTTGGTTTCTCCTTCTTCACCGATGCTCAACAGATCGAAGTGTCTTGTGGGGCTTATCGCTATCTCACATTGCGCGAGGGCGGGCGTCGCAGTTGGCAACGACAACCCCGTCTTTCCGCAACAGAGACGGTCGTTGTGGGACAGAAGACACCGATCACCGTTCTGGACGGACATGGTCGTCTCCATACCCGTTGGCGCCCTTACGGAGTCGGACATCTCGTAACGTGTGTCTTGGCTAACGCGCGCTCTGAAGAAGAGAGCCCACACCGGGACCGGGACCGGATGCTCTTCCAGGCCGAGCTAGAGGCATCAACAATCGGAGGGAAGGTCCTGGAGTATCCGAGCACTCGCCTCAATAGTCGCGATGAAGAGGAACAGGAGCTTCGCGTCCAGTACCGCCACATCGTGACCAGAGCAGTAGGACATGGTTGTGCTGTCGAGTGGGACGAAATGTCCGGCGAGGTCGCAACGGTACGAGCGCAGGTTATGCCTCTTCAAGTGGTCGAGCACATCACGCCTGACGGGCCCACGACCTTGCCGATACTAAATCTCGCATACTTGTCGCGACCCGGGCTCGCGGTGGACGCTCTTCGAGCCGAACTGCACTCGTTCGTCCAGGGGTATCGCGTGTGGTTCGAAACCCAGCAGGTGCAGGCCCAATCCCTCCCGGAATGGGCCGCTACACCGTCTCAACGGATCCTCGGCCGCATCGATGTCGTGCTCAACCGCATGGCGCTAGGAGTGGAGGCACTCACCGCATCGACACGTGCGGGAGGCAAGGCGCGTGAGGCGTTTCGTTTGGCCAACCGGGCGATGGCGCTTCAGATGCTTCACAGCCGCCGAGAATTGGCAGGTAGCCGTCGCCGCAGAGACAGTGAACTGCTCCAACAGACCGAGCCCGACGACGACTACGCATGGCACCCGTTCCAGCTCGCCTACTTTCTACTCGTGGTCGAATGTTTGATGAATCCTCACAGCGAGGATCGCGAGACCGTTGACCTGATCTGGTTCCCTACAGGTGGCGGCAAGACGGAGGCATATCTACTCACCGCATGCTTCGAGATCCTTTGGCGCCGACTGTGGTACGGACCGGAGGGCGGTGGGACTGCAGTTCTCAGTCGGTACACGCTGAGTCTGCTTACAACCCAGCAATTCCAGCGCACGGCAACGGCCATCTGCGCCCTGGAATACATCAGAAAGGGACTTGACGGTCCATTGCTCCACGACCTGGGGGAGGAGCCCATCTCCATCGGGCTTTGGGTGGGGAAGGAGACGACGCCGAACAAGATCTCCGCGGCGCAAGACGAGCTCAGCGCCCTGAAGCAGATGAACGAACCCGATGATCGCTTTCTGTTGGAGCGCTGCCCATGGTGTGGCACCGAAATCGTTCCGGAGCGACGCGGATGGAACAAGGATTTCGGGATACGGGCGGATGGAATCTCAACTTCTTTCTTCTGTCCGCGCGACTCTTGTGTATTCCATGAAATTTTACCGGTCTCCGTCGTGGATGAACAGATATATAAGGAGCCTCCTACTTTCGTGCTCGGGACTGTGGATAAATTCGCACGGTTGGCTTGGGAGACGGAGGCCGGGAATCTCTTCGGCAAGAATGGTAAGCGTGCCCCCTCGCTGGTTATTCAGGACGAATTACACCTGTTGGCAGGCCCGCTGGGAACAACGGTCGGATTGTATGAGACAGCTATTATCGAACTGTGTTCCTGGGGCGGCACCGTGCCGAAGATCATCGCATCGACAGCGACCATCCGGCGCTCGCAGGAACAAATCCGCAACCTGTATGGTCGTCCCGCGCAGCTATTCCCTCCTGCTGGAATCAAGGCTGGTTACTCTTATTTCGCCTCTCCGGACGAGGATAAGCCCGGACGTTTGTACGTGGGTGTCATGGCGCAGGGGCATACCGCCTCGACCGCGACCATTCACGTGGGTGCCGCCGCCCTGCAGGCTCCGAAAGAAATCTGTTCAGACGATACCCTTCGCGATGCCTACTGGACCGCAGTCGCCTACCACAACAGTCTGCGAGAGCTCGGTCGAACGGTAACGATCGCAAGGGACGACATCCCTGCGCGACTTGAGCATCTGACGAAGGACGTCGCTCGTCGTCGGAGTTTGAGCGATGACTCGGTAGCTGAGCTCACCAGCAATATTCCGCGCGCAGCTCAACCACGGCTTCTAGAGCGATTAGGCAAGAGCTTCAAGGAACGTGGCAGCATCTCGTTCCTCGCCGCGACCAACATGCTTGCCGTCGGTGTCGATGTTCCACGGCTGGGGCTCATGCTTATGAACGGACAGCCAAAGACGACATCGGAGTACATCCAGGCCACCAGCCGCGTCGGCAGGAAGGTTGTGCCTGGGCTGATTGTTACGCTTTTCCGCTCGACCAAGCCTCGGGACCGATCTCATTACGAGTCGTTCGGCGCCTATCACCGCTCGCTGTACCGGCACGTCGAACCTACCAGCGTCACGCCGTGGTCTATGCCCTCTCGTGGCCGCGCGCTGCATGCGGTACTCGCCATTCTCGTTCGACACGGGATCGGCCTGAATGCGGAGAACATGGCGGGAGACATCCTTGATCACATGATCGAGGTCAGACGGGTCCGGGATCTCATCGTCAACCACGTGCAACGGGCCGATCCAGAAGAGGCTGACGCCGCGATCAGGGAGCTCGACTCGTTGATCGAGGCCTGGCAACAAGAAGCCGAAATCGTCCGCGGTGAGGGTGGATATCTCTATTACCAATCTCAGGGACGTGGATATACAGCGCTCCTCACTGACTTCGGTAAACAAGATGGACTTTGGGAGACACCACAGTCGATGCGCAACGTGGACCGCGAGTGCCTTGTCGCTGTGAGGGGGATGCCATGAAAGATATTCGCCGCAAGGTGCGTAGAGCGCAGACTGTCGTTCCCTTCGGGGTCGGCGGCATTATCGACCTCCGAGGCGAATCGTTCGTCGCCGCGGATATCCGGAGCTGGGCCGCAAGTGGCGAGCGGGTCGAGTCTCCAAGGCTTGCAATGAAATTGAGGGTCGAAGGGTTCCGATCGGCCCCTGTAATCCCCTCTGGAAAAGCCTCCTACACGTCCCGTGTCGGGCCTGCGTACGTACGATTTCCCAAGTGGCTCTTCTGCCCTCAATGCAGGGAAATGCAGTTCTGGCAAACGAGTCTGGAGCAACGGGACAAGCCACCGACCTGCCAGCATTGTGCGGCGAAGGCGCAGCTGGCTCCGATGCGTTTCATCCAGGTCTGCAAGGCAGGCCACATGGCCGACATCGACTGGCGTCGATGGGCACACTTCAGGCATGACGGACATGACCAGCGCCAGTGCCAATCCGATCGGCTTCGGTTCGTCGCTAGTCCAGAGTCTGCCGGATTGGAAGCCCTCCGAGTTGTCTGTCTCGTCTGTCGGGCCGAACGCAGTCTGGCGGGGCTCAGCCAGAAGAACGTCCTCAAGCAGACCAACCCGCTATGTCGTGGAACCCATCCGTGGCATCTTGGGGCCGACGAGGCGGATCCGTGTGACGAAACACCTCAAGCGGTACAGCGCGGCGCATCTAACGTGTACTTCCCGATCACTCACTCGGCAATCGACATCCCGGCGCCTGGCGATCTGCCTGAGGATGACGAGCTGACCCAGAAAGTCATCAATAGCTCACCGTGGCCTGCCTTTGTCAATCTCGGTAGCAGCAGTCCCATGTCCGATTCCTACAAGACTGTAATCGCTGACCTGTGTGGGGTGTCGGAGGATTTCGTCGAGAATATTCGACAGCGCTGTGTCGACAAGGATTCGTCGGTGTTGTCGAGCGCTGGCTCGGACGACGATCTCAGTATTGCCGAATGGGCAGCATTCTCCAATCCCGATGCCATTGCCGAGTCGCGGACGTTCTCTGTGCGTCGAATTGAACTCGGAGTTCACCCAAATGATCCCAGGTCTCTGCATGTGCTGGCCGTAAAAATATCTGCCGTCGTTGTGGCAGATCGAGTACGCGAAGTCCGCGCCCTCGAAGGGTTTTCGCGATACGAGCCCAGCTCCGGTGACGATGAAGAACAGGGCGGTCGTGTGGTTTCGGTCAACACAGCAAGCCGGGCACTGTGGCTACCTGCCATCGAAACTTATGGTGAAGGAATATTCATTTCTGTTGACGAAGAGCGTTTAAGTAACTGGGAGAGAGGTGAGCAAGTTCGAGAATGGACGCGACGAATCGAGCGCAACTTGGACGCTTCCTTCCAGGTCGACCGCTTGAGAAGTAAATCCGGGCCAGAGCTCCTCCCGCGATTCGTGATGCTGCACACCCTTGCTCATCATTTCATCCGTCAACTCTCCTACGACAGCGGGTACAACGCGGCATCCCTACGGGAACGCGTTTACGCTCGAAGTCACCCTTCGGGCAGCGGGCTTCCGCAACAAGCGGGTGTGTTCATCTATACGGCGGCCGGGGACGCAGAAGGGACGCTGGGCGGACTCGTCCGCCAGGGGCAGCCACCGAACCTCTCGGAGACTGTGATCCGTCTGCTCGAATCTGCGCAATGGTGTTCACAGGACCCATTGTGCGCAGACTCGACCGGCAGGTCGCTGGCCAACCTCAACCGAGCCGCCTGTCATGCCTGTACTCTTCTTCCTGAGACTTGCTGCGAAATAGGCAACACCTTGTTGGACAGGATGCTGCTGATAGGCGAAGGCGAGGTCCCCGGATTCTTCCGTGACGTTGTCCAGGCTGCACTCGAGGAATCAGCTGAGGCCATCGATCTGCCATGATTCCGTCCCTCCTCGACCTCAGTAGCGAGCAGCGGAAAGTCATTGATATTCCATTTTATGGATGTCATGTGATCACCGGGGCGCCGGGTTCGGGAAAGACCGTGATGGCTATATATCGTGCCTGGGCGTTGGCGACTATTGGGCGTGCCGTTACATTATTTACGCGCTCGAATCTCCTGCATCAATATCTGGAACAACTTGCTCCGGACGTGGCAAATGCCTACGTAGTCACCACTTATCATCGGTGGATCAGGGAATTCTGGTCGGCACACTTCGCCATCGATCCGCCGAAAACCGGTGAGGACGACTGGAGCTACGACTGGATCGAGATGCAGCGGCGCTGTATCTTTCAGAAGGTCAGGTCCACAACGAATCTGGTGATTGACGAAGGGCAAAACCTTCCTGTCGGCTTCTATCAATTGTGTCGTATCGTCGGCGTCGATGTCACCGTCTTTGCAGACGAGAACGAGCGGATCGATGACGAGCAGAGTGCCATATCCGAGATATGCCGTGTGCTGGGGGTGAATGCAGGCCCACTCGCATTGCTAGAGAGTCATCGAAGTACTCGCCAGATTGCGATGTTGGCATCCGAATTCTCCGTGAGGGCAAACGGCGACGCATTCCTACCTGTACGGATGGGGCGTATCCCCGGAATCCTGAAGATATCCTCACTGAGGGAGTTCGCTGCTGAAATATCTCAGTATTTTGAGCAATATCCGGAGCGGAGTATCGGGATTATCTGCAGGTCAATCTGTCTGCTGCGGGATGTTCAGAGCGAGCTCACTCGGCTCGGGCTCACGAAGTATACTCAGGCGTACGTGCACGACGATCAGTATCGGCACACTGTCGACTTCTCAACGCGCCCCATCCGGATAGTAACCACCGCCAGTATGAAAGGCCTGGAGTTTGACAGCGTCTTTGTGCCGGACTTGCATGCGTATACGGAGGACCGGACCAGCGTCGAGGCTCGGCTTCGCCTCTTTGTGTTATGCACGCGCGCCCGCAAGGATCTCTGCTTTGCTTACCTCGGCCCTCAGGAGCCTGCCATTCTGTCGGGCATTCGAGAATCTTTGTTGGCACGCCGCACCGTTGACCTTGGAGTTTAGGAACAAACGGCATTGTTAATCCATGCTCAAACTGTCCTGCGATCGGGTTAATGAGTCCTATCCTGTGAGCAAGCTGATCTCGGTGTGCCGAGTGGGGTTCTGTCTCGAGGGCCAGACGTTGCTACCGCCCGCGGCGTCCTGAGAACGACTCTGTTGCCCCGTGATCGAGGAAGGGCGAACCCGTCTGGTGGAGTTCGATAACACCACCGGCGGTCTGCGATTGCGTCAAGCCGTCGGGCGTGCGCCGACAGGTGATCAGTGACGGACTTCAGCGACCTGGACGGGTCGGTGTTCGGCGCGCGAGAGTTCGCAGGCTTCGGCGACGTAGAAGGCTTCTAGGGCATCTGTTGGGGGGCAGGGGTTTTCGAGGTTGCCGTTGACGACGGAGACGAAGGCAGTTAGTTCGTCGGTGTAGGCGTTGCGGAAGCGGTCCATGAAGCCGGGGTAGGCGGGGTAGGGGGAGGCTGGGTAGTCGGGTTCGACGGAGGTGAGGGGGGAGCGGTCGTCTAGGCCGACGATGGCGTTGCTCTTGGAGCCTAGGGCTTCGAGGCGGACGTCGTAGCCTGCTCCGTTGTAGCGGGTCAGGGAGATGGTGGCGAGGGTGTTGTTGGCTAGGCGTAGCAGGACCGCGGCGGTGTCTACGTCGTTGGATTCGGTGAAGATGGGGTCGCCCTGGTTGGTGCCGGTGGCGTAGACCTCGACTATTTCTTGGCCGGTTACCCAGCGGATTATGTCGAAGTCGTGGACGCCGCAGTCGCGGAAGATGCCGCCGGAGTGGGGGATGTAGTCGGCGGGGGGTGGGGTGGGGTCGAGGGTGGTGGCGCGGAGGGTGTGGAGCCAGCCGAGGGAGCCGGAGAGGATGGCTTTGCGGGCGGCTTGGTAGCCGGCGTCGAAGCGGCGTTGGAAGCCGATTTGTACTGGGACCGTGGTGTTTTGGAGGTGGTCCAGGACGGCCAGGGTGCCTTCGATGTTGGCGGCTACTGGTTTTTCGCAGAAGACGGGGATGCCTGCGTCTACCGCTCTGGTGATCAGCTCGGGGTGGGAGGCGGTGGCGGTGGTGATGATGAGGCCGTCGAGGTCGGCGGCGAAGAGGGTGTCGAGGTCGGGGGCGAATTCCAGGCCGAGTTTGGTGGCGGTGGTGCGGGCTCGGTCGGGGTCGGCGTCGGCGACGATGACGTTGGCTACGTTGGGGAGGTTTTTGAGGGTTTCGGCGTGGGAGGTGCCGATGCGGCCGGTGCCTGCGAGGCCGAGGGTGACGGCTTTGTGGGATGTCATCGACTTTTCCTCCTGATGAATCTCGACGTGCGGTGGGGAAACTGCCTGGGGCAGGGGAAGTTTCAGCTGATGGGGGTGCTGGTCGTCGCGCGGACGACGAGGGAAGGCTGGAGGCGGCGACGGACCGGGTCGGTGCGGTCGGCGCGTAGGCGTTCGACCAGTGCTTCGACGGCGAGGCGGCCCATTTGGACGCGTGGCTGATCGATGGTGGTCAGGGAGACGTGGCGCAGGGCGGCTAGAGAGGTGTTGTCGTAGCCGACTATTGAGACGTCGTCGGGGACGCGCAAACCGGCCTCTTCCAGCGCGGACATGGCGCCGACGGCGTTGAAGTCGTTGCCGCAGACCAAGGCGGTGGGGAAGTTGTCGCGGGTGAAGAGGTTCAGCAGCTTCTGTACGGCGGCTATGCCCGCGGAGTCGGTGTGTTCGCTCGGGATGACCATCGGCTCGAGGCCGTGGCGTTCCATCGCGGTGCGGTAGCCCTTGCGGCGGGGGGCCGCGGTGAACGCGGTGCCGCCGTCGAGGTGCACGATGCGCCGATGGCCAAGGGAGGCAAGGTGATCCACGGCCAAGCCGACACCGACCTCGCCGTCGTCGTTGACGGTGTCGACGTCGGGGATGGTGGAGCTGCGGGACACCAGGACCAGCGGAGCCTGTTGTGCCGCATCGCGAATGGCGGCGGCGGGCAGGATGGGGGAGAGCAGGATGATGCCGCCGGGGCGGAAGGCGAGCAGGCTCTCCAGGGCGGTGTGTTCGCGGGCGGCGCTGCGGCGGCCGGTGTTGAGGATGAGCTCGAGGCCGGATTCTTGTGCGGCGCTGTCCATTCCCTCGACGACGTCGGCGAAGAAGGCGTTGCGCAGGTCGGAGACCATGACGCCGACGATGTTCGAGGTCCGGCTGGCCAGCGAGCGGGCCATGATGTGTGGCTGGTAGCCGAGGTCTTTCGCGGCCTCGAGCACGGCGCGGCGGCGATGGTCGCTCACCTTCGGTGAGTTGCGCATGACGAGCGAGACGAGGGCGCGGGAGACGCCGGCGCGTTCGGCGACGTCTTCCATGGTCGGTCGCGCCATGTCGTCTCCGTTCCGCGTTCGATGATCCGTGCAGTGTCGGACGTTACAAGGTTGTCGCGCGCTAATCAATAGAGCGCTCTAATCCGACTTTCTTCTCATCCGAGTTCTCGGCGTTTTCGCTGGAAGGTCGGATATTACCTGGTAGTAGCGATATTCTGGCCAACGGTGCGCCTCTTGACACACTATGACCCACGTTACATAGTTGGAGCGCTCCAACCGTGTGGAGCGCTCCAACTCGACATCGAAGGTCGGAGAAGTCCTGATGACCGAACCGCTCTACCCGCTGCGCATCGCGGCCGCCCCCATCTCCTGGGGAGTGTGCGAAGTGCCCGGCTGGGGTCACGTGCTCGACGCGCACACCGTGCTCTCGGAAATGGCCGCGCTCGGCCTGTCCGCGACCGAACTCGGCCCGCCCGGCTATCTTCCGCGCGACCCGGACGAATTGCGCTCGCTGCTCGCGACATTCGGCATCACCGCGGTCGGCGGGTTCCTGGCGCTGGTGCTGCACGAGGAGCCGGAAAGCGCGCTCGCGCAAGCGAAGGAGAACGCCGAGCTGTTCGCCGCGACCGGCGCCGACGTGCTCGTACTTGCCGCCGCGACCGGGCTCGGCGGATACGACGCCCGCCCGCAGCTCAGCGCGGACGAATGGCGCACGCTCATCGACACTTCCGCCGCGATCCGCGACATCGCCGCCGAGCACGGCTTGCGCACGGTGCTGCATCCGCACGTCGGCACGCACGTGGAGACCGAACCCGAAGTCGAACGCTTCCTGGCCGATTCGGACCTCGACATCTGTCTCGACACCGGTCACCTGCTGATCGGCGGCACCGACCCGGTACTGCTGGCACAGCGACACGCCGACCGGATCGGGCACATTCACCTGAAGGACGTCCGCAGCGCGATCGCCGACGAAGTACGCGGCGGCGCACTGGAATACAGCGAGGCCGTGCGACGCGGGCTGTATGCCCCGCTGGGAGATGGTGACGTCGACGTCGCCGCTCTGGTACACAGCATGCAGGCCGCCGGATACGACGGCTGGTACGTGATGGAGCAGGACACCGCTCTGCGCCCCACCGACTCGGCGGAGCTGCCGAGCCGGGATACCGAACGCAGCCTGCGCCACCTGGCGGCGCTCGCGACTTCCGCCGCACGAATCTAGTTGGGAAGTGATGACAACGATGTCTCTTCGAGTACGCCGCGGGTGGCAGCGATCGCGCCGCTTGGTGCCGTGGCTGGCCGCCGCCGCGGTGCTCGCCGCGTGTAGCGGGCCGGGCGCCGACGTGCCCGCGCCGACGAATTCCCCTGTCGCAGCGGGCAAATTGCACTCCGTCGCGGTGGTCACGCACGGCAGCCCCGGCGATGCGTTCTGGAACGTCGTCAAGAACGGCGCGGAGGCGGCGGGCAAAGACCTCGGCGTCCGGGTCGAATACAACTCGGCGGGCGATCCGGGCCAGCAGGCGAAGCTCATCGACAACGCGGTCGCGCAGGGTGTCGACGGGCTGGTCGTCTCGATGGCCAACCCCGACGCACTGCGGCCCTCGATCGAAAAGGCTAGGGCCGCAGGCATTCCGGTGGTGACGATCAACTCGGGCGAGAGCGAGAGCGCTAAGTACGGCGCCATCGGCCATGTGGGACAAAGCGAGTCGCTGGCGGGACAGGCGGCGGGTAAGCGCCTCGCCGACGCTAAGAAGACCAAGCTGCTGTGCGTGATCCACGAGGCGGGCAATATCGGCGCCAACCAGCGTTGCGAGGGCGCGACCAAGGCCTTCGGCAATGGCACGACGCTGCAGGTGGACATCAACAACCCGACCGATGCGCAGTCCCGCATCAAGGGCGCGCTCGAGGCGGACAAGTCCATCGACGCTGTGCTGACGCTCAACTCACAGGTCGCCGCTCGCGCGGTGGATGGAGTGAAGGAGGCGCAGTCCGGCGCGACGGTCGCGACGTTCGACCTCAATCCCGATGTGGTCGAGGCCATCCGGGCGGGCAAGCTGCTGTTCGCCGTCGACCAGCAACAGTACGAGCAGGGCTACCTGCCCGTGGTGATGCTGCAGGCCTACCGGACGAACCTGAACACCGTCGGTGGTGGCACACCGGTACAGACGGGTCCGGCCTTCGTCGACAAGGGCAATGTCGATGCCGTCGCCGCGCTCGTGGCACAGGGTACGCGCTGAGGAGTATGAAATGACTGTTGCCACAAAGACATCCGAGGCCGGCCCGGCCGCCGAACCGAAGGGGCCGACGCTGATGCAGCGGATGGTTGTCCGGCCGGAGATCGGTGCCGCGCTCGGCGCGCTACTCGTGTTCGTGTTCTTCTCGATCATCACCGATCGGTTCCTGAGTCCGCTCGGCGTCGCGACCTGGCTGGACGACTCGTCCACGCTCGGCATCATGGCGGTCGCGGTGGCGCTGTTGATGATCGGCGGCGAGTTCGACCTGTCGGCCGGTGTAATGACGGCGTCGACCGCATTGGTCACCGCGCTGCTCGCGGTGCACGCGGGCTGGAACGTCTGGTTCGCGCTGCTGGCCTCGCTGGTGCTCGCGCTGCTCGTCGGCGCGTTCAACGGATGGCTGGTGATGCGTACGGGATTGCCGAGTTTCATCGTCACGCTGGGCACTTTCCTTGCGCTGCAAGGACTGAACCTCGGCATCACTCGAATGGTCACCGGAACCGTTCAGGTGTCGGGGATTCGGAGCGTGGACGGCTACAACTCGGCGGGCTGGGTGTTCGCCTCGACGCTCAACATCGGTGACGCCCGCATCCAAGCCTCGGTCATCTGGTGGATCGTGCTGACCGTGATCGCCTCGATCGTGTTGGTGCGCACCAGGTTCGGCAACTGGATCTTCGCGGTCGGTGGCGCGCTGCAGAACGCGCGGGCCGTCGGCGTTCCGGCGAACCGGACGAAGATCGTGCTCTTCATGACCACGGCGTTCGCCGGTTGGGTGGTCGGCTCCTGCAGCATCCTGCGCTTCGCCAGCGTGCAAGCGAATCAGGGTGTGGGGCTGGAACTGCACTACATCATCGCCGCGGTCGTCGGCGGCTGCCTGCTGACCGGCGGTTTCGGTTCGGCGATCGGTGCCGCCATCGGCGCCCTCATCTTCGGCATGGCCCGTCAGGGAATCGTGTTCGCGCGCTGGGACAGTGACTGGTTCATGCTGTTCCTCGGCGTGCTGCTGCTGGCGGCGGTGTTGGTCAACAACAGATTCCAGAAGCGAGCCGAAAGGGTACGCCGATGAGCACAGCATCGCCTAGCGATGGGCCCACCCCATTGATCGAGGCCGTTGGTATCGGCAAGAGCTACGGCGGCGTCGTCGCGCTGGAGGACGTGTCCACCGTGGTGAACGCGGGGCAGGTCACCTGCATCCTCGGCGACAACGGCGCGGGCAAGTCGACGCTCATCAAGATCCTGGCGGGCGTGCACCAGCACGACCGCGGCGAGTTGCGGATCGACGGGCAGCCGGTCCGATTGTCCTCGCCGCGTGCGGCTTTGGATCACGGTATCGCGACCGTCTATCAGGATCTGGCGGTGGTGCCGCTGATGAGCGTCTGGCGCAACTTCGTGCTCGGCTCGGAGCCGACCACCGGCCCGTTCCGACTGCTCGACCGCCGCAAGGGCCGCGAGATCGCCCGACAAGGGTTGGCGGACATGGGCATCGAGATCCGCGATATGGAGCAGCCGGTCGGCACGCTGTCGGGCGGTCAGCGGCAATGTGTCGCCATCGCTCGGGCCGTGCACTACGGCGCGAAGGTGCTGATCCTGGACGAGCCGACCGCCGCGCTCGGCGTGAAGCAGGCCGGGGTGGTGCTGAAATACGTTGTCCAGGCGCGTGATCGCGGGCTCGGCGTCATCCTCATCACGCACAACCCGCACCATGCCTTCCCGGTCGGCGACCGGTTCCTGTTGCTCAAACGCGGCACGGTGCTCGGCTCGTACGAGAAGGACGAGATCGATCTGTCGGAGCTCACGCGGCAGATGGCGGGCGGCGCCGAGCTGGACGCGTTGCAGCACGAATTACAGCGGGTCGTGTCGTGAGTCGCGAGCCGCAGCGGAAGGTGCCGTCGTGACCGGTCTGGAAGCGTTGACGATCGGCCGAGTCGGCGTCGATCTCTACCCGCAGCAGAGCGGTGTCAGCCTAGCCGAGGTCGAATCCTTCGCGAAGTTCTTGGGCGGCACCGCGACCAACGTCGCGGTCGCCGCCGCGCGACTCGGTCGTCGCAGTGCGGTGCTCACGAAGGTGGGGCCGGATGGTTTCGGTGACTATGTGCGAACGGCGTTGGCGGACTTCGGCGTATCGGCCGACTACGTCGGTACCGCGCCGGATCTCCTGACGCCGGTGGTCTTTTGCGAACTCAAGCCGCCCGCCGATCCGCCGCTGCTGTTCTACCGCGCGCCCATCGCGCCGGATCTCACCATCACCGAGGACGAGGTGCCGTGGGACGTGGTGGATTCGATTCCGCTGCTGTGGGTTACCGGAACCGGGGTCAGCGCCGAGCCCGGTCGCAGCACCCAGCGCCGGATCCTCGAACGTCGCGACCGGCGCGGGCACACCGTGCTCGACCTCGACTACCGGCCGATGTTCTGGCCGGACATCGACACCGCCCGGTCCGAGATCGGCTGGATGGTCGACCACGTCAATGTCGTCGTCGGCAACCGCACCGAGGTCCAAGTCGCCGTGGGGACAGCCGATCCCGATGAGGCCGCCGATCGGTTGCTGGCGCGCGGCGTCCGTCTCGCGGTGATCAAGCGTGGGGCCGAGGGCGTGCTCGTCGCCACCGAATATGAACGCTGGACGGTGCCACCGTGTCGCGTCGAGGTGGTCTGTGGGCTCGGTGCGGGGGATGGCTTCGGCGGTGCGCTGATCCACGGCCTGCTCTCGGACTGGGACCCACACCGCATCGCGACCTACGCGAATGCCGCTGGGGCCCTGGTCGCGTCGCGGTTGGCGTGCGCGGATGCCATGCCGACGAACTCGGAGATCGAGGAACTGCTGTGCCGCTGATATGGCCGGCCATCACAGAACTGGAGGAACTACGGTGCATTTGACCGACGAACGCTGGCGTGAGCTGCTGCGCGTCCGCGCGACGGACCCGGCGGCGGTCGAGCGGGCATATGCGAAGCGGGTCCGGCGGCCGAACCTGTTGGCGGACAAGGACACCCTGTTCCTGATCGCCGCCGACCACCCGGCCCGCGGCGCCCTCGGCGTCGGCTCGGACCTGACCGCCATGGCGGACCGACGCACGCTGCTGGAGCGGCTGCTGATCGCGCTGGCCCACCCGGACGTCGACGGCGTGCTCGGCTCGCCGGACGTGGTCGAGGAACTGCTGCTGTTGGACGCCCTGGACGACAAGGTCGTCATCGGCTCGATGAACCGCGGCGGGCTGGCCGGCGCGGAGTGGGAGATCGACGACCGCTTCACCGGATACGACGCCGACTCGCTCGCCAGATTCCGCCTCGACGGCGGCAAAATGCTACTGCGCCTTGTCGATTCGGACGCGGGCACGGTGCCGACGCTGCAAGCCTGCGCGCAAGCCGTCTCCGAACTCGCCGCCAACGGCCTCATGGCGATGGTCGAGCCACTGCCGTACCACCGCAACGAATCCGGTGCCCTGGTCATGAGCAAGGACGCGGCATCGCTGGCCCGCGCCATCACGGTAGCCTCCGGCCTCGGCGTCACCTCCGCCTACACCTGGCTGAAAATCCCTGCCCCCGAAGATATTTCAGTCCTCGACGCCACCACCCTGCCGGTAGTCGTCCTAGGCGGCGCCCCCTCCGGCGACCAGGTCGCCGACATCGCCTACTGGGACGGCGCCCTAGGCCACGACGTAGTCCGCGGCCTGGTAGTCGGCCGCACCCTGCTCTACCCGCCCGACGGCGACGTCGGCACCGCGGTCGACGCGGCAGCCAAGATGCTGAAGGAGGCCCGATGAGTCGCAGCCACCTCCCGACCCCTGTCCCCGGGCTCGACTGCGCGTTGTTCCTCGCGACCGCCGCGCACAGATCGTCATCCCGCGCACGAACCCGCCAGCGAATTCGTGCGCGGCGCACGATGATGTGCGCGCCGAGTACACACGGTGGCGTGCGGCACGTCGAGCGCCGTAGCCGGCCAACGGCCGCCGCGCGGCGTGGTGGGCGACTGCTGCGTACGAAACTTCCTGGCGCGCACGGAATTGCTGGCAGTTATGTGCGCACGGTGCGATTTCGTGCGCTGCGGTCGGCAGGCGCGGGCACGGTGGCAGCCAAGATGCTGCAGGAGATCCGATGAGTCGCGGCCGCCTGCCAGTAGTCGACTGCGCGCTGTTTCCCGCGTTCGCCGCGCACGGATTGTCGTCTCGCGCAGTTCGGCGTCAGCGGATTCGTGCGCGGCGCACCATCATGCGCGCGCCATGTACCCGTGGCGCCGGGCCAAGCGCACTGCGGATAAGCAGACCAACGGCCGCCGCGCGGCGTAGCGGGCGACTGCCGCGCATGAATCTTCCTGGCGCGCACGGAATTGCTGGCAATTGTGTACGCGCGGTGCGATTTCGTGCGCTACGGCTCGCGGACGTGATGGCCACCAGAGTGACGAAGGAGGCGCGATGAGGCGGGTGAACCTGGCGAACGTCAGCAGTGGCCGTCCGCCGCGTGCGAATCATCAGGGCGCGCGGAGAATTGCGGGCGATTGTGGGCGCGTCGCGCGAATTCGTGCGCTGCGGGCCGGTGCGCGCGTGGGGCGTGGCGCGAGTTCGGGGGCAGGTGGCTCGGGGGCGGCCGCCATCGCCGAGAACTGGAGGTTGCGATGAAACTGCATCGACCGGCCGGAACCCTCAGCGAGGGTGGCGATTCGATCCATCTGTCTCCGGAAGATGCCGGGTGGACCTACACGGGCCTGCGGGTGCTGAACCTGCGCGCCGGTGAGACTCGACAACTCGAGACAGGGGAGTTCGAAGCGTTCGTTCTCCCGCTGGCCGGAGCCTGTACTGTGCGCGTCGACGGTATGACGTTCGAATTGTCTGGCCGGGACTCGGTTTTCACTCGCGTGACGGACTTCGCCTACGTCCCACGTGACGCTCAGGTGGAGCTGGTTGCTGAAGGTGACCTCGAGCTCGCACTGCCGATGGCACGCTGCACGAACCGGCTGGAACCGAAATACGGTCCCGCTGAAGAGGTTCCGGTCGATATCCGCGGTGCGGGGCAGGCGACCCGTCAGGTCACCAACTTCGGCGTCCCCGGCATCTGGGACCACGCCGACAAGCTCAATGCTTGCGAGTTGATCACTCCAGACGGCAACTGGTCCTCCTACCCACCGCACAAGCATGACGAGGCGAGTGACTGCGAGGTCGTCAACGAGGAGATCTACTACTTCCGCATCGCAGGTCGGGATGGGATTACTCCGTCACGTGACGGATTCGGAATGCATCGGACCTACACCGCGGACGGTGCGCTCGACGAGAACGTCGCCGTGCGGGATGGCGATGTTTTCCTGGTCCCGCACGGTTACCACGGACCGTGTGTCGCCGCGCCGGGCTACCCGATGTACTACCTCAACGTGCTCGCGGGCCCCGCCCCGCAGCGCTCGATGGCCTTCTGTGACGACCCGGCACACACCTGGGTGCGCGGCAGTTGGGATGACGAACCCCTCGATCCGCGTTGCCCGGTCACCAACCACAAAGGACGGCTCGGATGAAACTGACTGCGGCACAGGCGTTAGTGGCCTGGCTGGTCGCCCAGCGTTCGGAGACCCTCGACGGCCGCGAAGTGCCTTTGTTCCCCGCCGTTTTCGGTATCTTCGGACACGGCAACGTGCTCGGTCTCGGCACGGCCCTGCAGGAGCGACGCGACGAGATCCCGGTCTGGCGCGGGCACACCGAGCAAGGCATGGCCCTGGCGGCCGTCGGCTACGCCAAGGCGACCCATCGGCGGCAGATCGGGGTGGCGACCTCATCGATCGGCCCCGGCGCGCTGAACATGGTGACCGCCGCGGGCGTCGCGCACGCGAATCGTCTTCCGCTGCTGCTGCTTCCGGGCGACACCTTCACCACCCGCGCACCCGACCCGGTACTGCAACAGGTCGAGCATTTCGGCGACGCGACCGCCACGGTCAACGACGCCTTCCGCGCGGTGAGCCGCTACTTCGATCGAATCACCCGCCCCGAGCAGCTGATTTCCACGCTGCCCCAGGCGGTCCGGGTGCTCACGGACCCGGCCGAGGCCGGCCCGGTCACCCTCGCCCTGCCGCAAGACGTCCAGGCCGAGACCTACGACTTCCCCGACGCCCTGTTCGAACCGGTCGTCCACCGCATCCTGCGCCCACGCGCCGACGAGCGCTCGCTGACCGACGCCGTCGCGGCACTGCGCAACTCGGCGCGCCCGTTGCTGGTGCTCGGCGGCGGTGTCCGCTACTCGGGCGCGGCCGCCACCGCCCTCGAATTCGCTGAGCGCCATGGCATTCCGATCGTCGAGACGACGGCGGGCCGCACCCTCGTGCCCCACGACCACCCGCTCTACGCCGGTCCACTCGGCGTCACCGGCTCGACCTCGGCCAATGTCCTGGCCGCCGAAGCCGACCTGGTCCTCGCCGTCGGCACCCGGCTGCAGGACTTCACCACCGCCTCGTGGACTGTCTTCGCGCCAGAAGTCCGTCTCGTCACCATCAACGCCGCACGGTTCGACGCCGTGAAACACGGTGCCCTCGCAATAGTCGGCGACGCCGACGCAACGGTCCGTGACCTGGCCGAACGCACCCAGGAATGGCGCGTCGACCCCGAATGGACCGCACGCGCCGCCGCTCAACGCAGCACATGGGACGCCCACATCGACAAGCTGCGCGCCCACACCCCGGGCATCCCCAGTTACGCCCAGGTGGTCGGCATCGTCAACGAACTCAGCGAACCGAACGACTACGTCATGACCGCCTCGGGCGGCATGCCCGGCGAACTCGTCGGCGGTTGGCGCGCGTCCGGCGGCGCACCGACGATGGACGTCGAGTACGGATTCTCTTGCATGGGTTACGAACTCGCCGGAGCCTGGGGCGCGGCCATGGCACACACTGACGGTTTGGTCACCACCATGCTCGGCGACGGCTCCTACCTGATGCTGAACTCCGAACTGTTCTCCGCAGCGTTCGCGGGCCACCCATTCGTCGCGGTCGTCTGCGACAACGACGGCTACGCGGTGATCGCCCGTCTCCAGGAGGGCCAAGGCGGCGCACCGTTCAACAACTTCTACGCCGACTGCCGCAGCACACACGACGAACCGCCGCGAGTGGACTTCGCCGCACACGCCCGCGCGCTGGGCTGCGCCGTCTTCACCGCCACCGACCTCGACGAATTCCGCACCGCCTACACCGAAGCGCGAGAAACCGCGGTCCGCGAGTCCCGACCGGCCGTGCTGGTGATCCGCACTCAACCGTCGTCCTGGACCGAGGCCGGCGCCTGGTGGGAGGTCGGTGTCCCCGAGCATCTGTCCGGCCGCGCCGCCCACAACGCCGCGAAGCCACGCCAGGTGCGTTACCTGCGGCCGTGACCAGAAGACTCGATCTGGGGGCTGCACGGCGCGGCAGAAAGTCGTAGGATGACTTAGCGGCGCCTTAGTGCGCTGGTAGCGATGGCCTTTGCGGCACAAGATAACTGGGACGTGGCCGAGCATCGGCCACCACTTGCGTCGAGAAGGGGAAGGCCTGTGCGGACCGAGGCGAGCAGAGCGGGCCGGTGACTCTCAACCGGGTCGACCATACGGCGCTCGCGCTGTGGGCGGCGGCGTGTGCCGAGCACGTGCTGCCGCTTTTCGAGCGCGCGCACCCCGATGACGCGCGACCGGCCGCGGGGATCGAAGCCGCCCGGGCGTGGGTGCGTGGCGACCTGACGATGCCCGAGGCGCGCAAGGCCGCGTTCGCCGCTCATGACGCCGCTCGCGAGACCGATGGTGCGGCCGGTTTGGTCGCGCGGTCGGCCGGGCACGCGTCGGCGACCGCACATGTCGCGGGCCACGCGGTGCACGCGGCGAACTATGCGGTGCAGGCGGTACAGGCGGATTCGTCGGAGGGGGACGACGAACGAGCCTGGCAACAAGCTCAGGTACCTGAACGACTGTTTCGGGTGGTTTTCCCGGATCGGGGCCTGTCAGAGCATGGGAGGTGACGGCAACAATCCCTCGTCAGCGTTGTTTTGCTCACAGTTGACCGAGGAAGATGTGGAGAAATTCGTCGGATCATGGCATCGTTGATCACGAGACCAGGCCATTCCATTTGGCAGAATCTGGCTCGTCTACAGAAAGTATGAAATGGCTCAGGGCATTGTGAAGTGGTTCAACAGCGAGAAGGGCTTCGGCTTCATCGCGCAAGACGGCGGAGGCCCCGACGTCTTCGTGCATTACTCGGCCGTTAGCGGCGCGGGTTTCCGGTCCCTCGATGAGGGGCAGCGCGTGGAGTTCGAGATCGGCCAGGGCCAGAAGGGCCCGCAGGCGCAGGACGTTCGCGTCCTCTGATCTGATCGCTCCTAAGCTTTTGAAAGGCCCCACACCGGCATGGTGCGGGGCCTTTCCCCGTTTCGGGGGAGTGCTTACGCCCTGGTGAACGTCACATGGGTGACCGCTGGGGATCGGATAACCGAGCTGACCGCGTAGCCGGGCAGTGTGCCGAGCCCGTCATAAAGGCGTTCGCCGGCGCCGAGCAGGATCGGCACGACGGCCAGGTGCAGCTCATCGACCAGACCGGCCTGCAAGAACTGGCGCACCACCGATGAGCCGCCACCCAATCGCACGTCCTTGCCTTCGGCAGCCTTGAACGCCCGCCGCAGCACCTCTTCCGGAGTGTCGTCGACGAAGTGGAATGTGGTCCCGCCGTCCATCGGCAGCGACACCCGCGGGTGATGCGTCATCACGAACGTGTCGTGATGGTACGGCGGGTTGTCACCCCACCAGCCCTTCCACTCCTCGTCCTGCCAGGCGCCGCGAATCGGTCCGAACATGTTGCGGCCCATGATCGTTGCGCCGATGCCGACCTCGCCCGCCTTGATGAAGTCATCGTCGATACCGGTTTCGCCGCCCGCGCCGCCGGACCAGTCGTTCCCGGTTCGAGTGGCGAAGACCCACTCGTGCAGGCGCATACCGCCTTCGCCGAGCGGATTGTCGGGGCCTTGATTCGGTCCGGCGACGTAGCCGTCCAACGAGATGGCCAGATTGCGGACCAGGAGCTTCGCCATTGTGCTGCCTTTCTCTCTACTGCTTGCGGTTTGCAATCGCTTTCGTAGAGGTTAAGGCCATCTGGTTGTATATTGCAAGCAGAAGTTCGAATCGGTTTCGCGGCGAAGGAGCGGTGGATGCGCGAAGAGGGACGCTCGGGCTGCCCGATCAACGCGACGATCGAGGTGATCGGCGATCGGTGGACCCTGCTGGTGCTGCGCGACGTGATGTTCGGCAACCGGCGTTATTTCCGTGAGCTGCTCGCCCGATCGGATGAGGGCATCGCCTCGAACATCCTGTCCGATCGGCTGAAGCGGCTGGTCGCGGCGGGCCTGCTGAGCCGCGAGAACAGCAGGCCCGGTCAGAAGGCGGAATACCGGCTGACCGAGCCTGCCATCGAGTTGGTGCCGGTGATGGCGCAGCTCGGCGCGTGGGGGCTGCGGCACCGGCCGACCACCAAGCAGTTGCGCGTGCGGGCCGAGCTGCTGGAGGAGGGCGGACCCGAACTGTGGGCGGAGTTCATGGACGAACTGCGCGAGTCCCACCTCGGGATTCCCCGTCCGAACCCGGACCGGCCGACCGCGACGCACCGGCTGGAGCAGGCGTACCTGTCAGCCGTCGCCGAAGCGTAAGGGACACAAGCGGTTAAGACCCCGCCATGGCCTCGGCGCGAAAGAACTCCGCAGTGAGGCTCCTGGCCCGGTCGAGGTCAGGTTCCACCGACTTCGGGAAAGCCGCTGCGGCCAAGTCGAATTCGGACTCGATGAACGCGGCGATCGGCACCGGCACTGTCCCACTGCCCATTTCGCGGGTCCGCGACTTGAGCTCGGTCAACTCCGCCACTGCCGCAACAAGATCGGCGGGCAGGTCGCACTCGTCCAGCAACGTCGGCAGGTGCATCGGCGCGACCGCCGCACCCGGGTGCTCGCGTAGCCAGCGCAACGCCATTGCCGGGCGCAGCGAATAGAACACCTTCTTCAGTGATCGGTTGCGGTCGAACAACTCCCACTGCTTGGCGCCGAGATGCAGGTAGTGCCTGGCCACCCGGTTGCGGTCGGCGACCTCGGCGGCCAAGGCGCGCAGGTCGTCGCGGAACCGGCTGTCGCCGCGGTAGACGATCGGCGACATCAGCCATTCGATGAGCACGGCATTACCCGCGACCAGCAGGCGCAGCGCCTTGGCCAGGTCCCAGCCGTTCACGTCGAGCAGGCCGGACAGCGGCGTCTCCAGCACGTCGCGGGTGCGCCAGGGCGAGAGGTAGGTATCCAGGTTCGCGACATAGACGAACCGGCAGTCGTAATCGGAATCCGGCGACGGGAAACCCCAGGCCCGGCTGCCGCTTTCGATGGCAAGCCGGATCGAGACGCGATGCTCGCGTTCGACTCGTGCCAGCTCGAAGTCGATGGACCCGACCACCGTCGGGTCCATCGAAGCGGGGATCACGCGTAGGGCCATGCCATTGATGCTAGGTGCCCGATGATCATCACCGCATCTCGTTTTTCGCTATCTCCGCAGTTCGGGGGCTTCCGGTGCGCGGCTCGCCGCGGCGATCGTCAGCGCGACGAGCACGAGTGCGCCGCCGAGCCACATCGCCGAGCTGATGCCGAACGCGTCCGCGGCCCGTCCGCCGACCAGGGCGCCGAGGGCGATGGCTGCGTTGAAGACGCCCGCGTTCAATGAGGACGCGGCCTCGCGCGCGTCGGGTGCGGCGGCGAAGGCCCAGTTCTGCGTGGTGACCGACACGCCGCCGTAGGACAGACCCCAGGCCACCATCAGCACGACGGCGAGCCACAGCGAACCGCCGAGCGCCGGTATCAACAGCACGGAGACGGCCAACGGGATGCTGATCGTGATCAGCGTGCGGCGCGGGCCGCGAACGCCGACGGTGCCCATGCTGAAATTGCCGATGACACCGGCGATTCCGTACACCAGCAGCACGGCGCCGATGGTGCTCGCACCGATGCCGGTGACCTTCTCGAGCAGCGGACGGATGTAGGTGTAGGCCGCGAAGTGACCGGTCACCAGGAACGCGACAACCAGTAGCGCGGTACGCAATTGGGGCCTGCGGGTCATCCGCAGCACCTCGCGGAGCGGAACTAACTGCGCGACAGTCAATCTCGGCAGCAGCACGGCGATGGCGACGAGGACGACCAGCGCGAGACCGGCGCAGACGAGGAAGGCCGCGCGCCACCCGGCGAGCGCGCCGACGTAAGTCCCTGCGGGCACGCCGATCACCGAGGCCACCGCGACACCGCTGTAGACCAGCGAGGTGGCCGGACCGATCGATTTCTCCGGTACCAGCCGCGCCGCCATGCTCGCTGCGATGGCCCACACGCCGCCGATGCCGAGGCCGATCAACACCCTGGCCCCGATCATGACGGCGAAGTTCGGCGACCAGGCCGCGCCGAGATTGCCGAGGGTCAGCACCGCGAGCAGCGCGCAGAGCACGAGCCTGCGGTCGGTGCGGCCGAGCGCGGCGGTGATCAGCGGCGCGGACAGGGCGGCGACCAGGCCGGTGGCGGTCAGCGAGAGTCCCGCCGCGCCCTCGGTGACCCGCAAGGTGTCGCTGATGGGGGTGAGCAAGCCGACCGGGAGCATCTCCGAGGTGACCGCCGTGAAGGTGGCGCCGGTCACGGCGCCGACGCCGAGCCAGCCGCGCAGCGCCGAACCGCGCGCTGCCGGAGCCGGATTCGCGATTCCTCGAGTCTGTGTCATGACTCCAGCCAACTGATCATCCCGCCTGGAATCAACGGCGAAGGTCTCATCGTTCTATGAGCTGAACTCATCGACGCTGGAGAGGACGCCAATGACCGGCCTGGAGGTACGTGAGCTGGAGGCCTTCCTCGTGCTCGCCGAGGAACTGCACTTCGGGCGCGCGGGGGAGCGGCTGTACGTCTCGCAGAGCCGGGTGAGTCAACTGCTGCGCGCATTGGAACAGCGGGTGGGCGCGCGACTGATCGAGCGCACCAGCCGTAAGGTCACGCTCACGCCGCTCGGCGCGGACTTCCTGGCCGATCTGGAGCCCGCCTACGCGGCGCTGCGGGCGACGGTGGACAACGTCCGTGCGACGGCCCGCGGGACCGAAGGTGTACTGCGCATCGGCATCCAGGGCTCGGGCAGCGAGAACCTCACGGCGGCCCTCGAATTGTTCCAGCACCGGTTCCCCGCCTGCGTCACCGAGGTCGTCGAGATTCCGCTGGCCGATCCGTTCGGTCCGGTGCAGCGCGGCGAGGTCGATATCGCGGTCGTGCTGCTGCCGATGGGGGAGAGCGATCTCGTTCTCGGGCAGGTCTTTTCGGAGAATCCGCAGATGTTGGCCGTGCGCAAGGGCCACCCGCTCGCGACCCGGACCAGCTTGTCGCCGGAAGACCTCGCCGAGTTCTCGTTGATCGGCGTGCGTGGGCCGGCACCGCAGTACTGGCGACGAGCGCAGTCGGTGGATATGACCCCGGGCGGTCGGCCCGTTCCGGCCGGGCCCAGCGTCGGCACATTGCGGGAGGGGATCGAGTTGGTGGCGGCGGGTGCGGGCGCGATGTTGCTGTGCCATCCGACCGCGGTGTTCCATGACCGGCCAGAGGTCAGCTTTGTGCCGGTGACCGGGTTGGCGCACTCGCGGCTGGGGCTGGTCTGGCATCGCAATCGCGAGACCACGCGGGTGCGGGCCTTTTCCCGGGCTGTCGCCGCGGTGAGCTGAACGTCGATTGCGGGTGGGTGAAAGATAGTGCGCGGCACGTTTATCCGGTGCGGATATGGATGATCCAAAGGTGCGCCGAATGTGTCGTTTGACGATGCGCACACGACTGCTTCTACGAGGTGCAATCGGCGAATTCGTGCGCTTGTTACAGAGTTTCGGTTAGCTGTCGGAAATGTCCGGGTCTGTCGAACGTGTATAGCCCTCTTATTGGGGTGCTACCGATTTCTTAGAAGATCTTTATGTTTACCGCCCGTTGGTCCGAGACTGCGGACGGCTGGGCGCATACATGGTGGTCAAGCCCATGGTTCTCAGGGCACGTACCCCTAATGGTCACCTGACCAGGTGTTCTTCGTGATCTGACTGTAACCTGCATCACTAAATGCCCTAATTTCGTAACCGTCCTCGTTCGGGCGCCGATGAGCCTTGTGTCAGCCAGTACGACTGGATTGTCTTTCAATGAAGAGGTATTTAAATGATCCCCGTTATCATCGACACCGGTAGCGCTGCCCTCGGCGGTTTCCTGGACACCTTCGGTGCCGCTTTCCACGGAATCCTCAACACCCTGTGGACGGGCTCCTTCGGCGGCCGCTGATTTGACGTAATGGTCGATTGATCGACCGGGTCTCGCGCCCACTGAGCGCGATTCCGGAGAGGGCCCCGCACCCGAGTGGTGCGGGGCCCTCCGCGTTTCGCTAGCGGGCGTGCACCGTCTGGGCACCGACCCGGGCGATCTCGGCTGCGACCTGTGCGGGGTGGGTCAGCTGCGGGTAGTGCCCGGTGCCCTCGATCACGGCCAGTTCCTGCGGCACGGTCATCGTGAGCGGGTCCTGCGTGCCTGCCACGATCCGCACCGGCACGGTTACCCGCGCGAGCAGGCCGGTCAGCTCTTTCCGGCGTTCAGGCGCACTCGCGTGCCGCAGCGCGGCGATCGTGCGGGTTGCCACCCCGGGCCGGTGCAGGTTGTCCGCTGCACTGTCCACCGCAGGCCCGGCGGGTATACCGAGCTGTGTTGCCAAGGCGGCGGCTGACATTCGCCGCAAAGCCAACGCCGCCAGCGGCGAACGCAGGAGCCAGCCGGTCCGCGGCTGCAGGAACGCGGGCGACACCAGTACGACACCCGAGACCCGATCCGGGTGTGCGGCGGCATATCTCAGCACCGGCCCGCAGCCCAGCGAATGACCTACCAGCACTGGACGACTGCGTACGGAGCCCATCAATCGCGGTAGTACATCATCGATTCCGCCGGGCGCGGACCGCCCGAGTCCGGGCAGGTCGGCGACCAGGCTCGGTGCCGCGAGGGCAGCCCGTACCTCGGCCCAGGATTCACTGTCGACGGGCAGGCCGTGCAGCAGAACGTAGGCCGGATGCTCTCGCTCCCCGGAAATCCAAGTGCCGTCGACGAATCCGGCGGTCGGATCCGCCTCGACGGCACCGAACCGGCTCGACACCAGGTGATCGGCCCAGGTGCGCAGAACGGTCTCGGCGGGCGGCATCGTGAGTCCCGCGGTGCGCGCGACCGCATCCGCGGCGGACGTGTCGTACCGATCGTCGGCGATGAACGGAAGCGTCTCGGGATCGGCACCGGTCAGCGCCCTCGGCAGCTTCTCGATGACACTGACCGGCACCGAGAAGCGCGGCGCGCGCACGCCCAGATGCTCGGCGAGCACCCGAATCAGGTCCGGCAGCACCGGGGTTCGGGAATCGAGAACGGTGAAGGATCGTCCCGCCGTGTCGTCCTGATCCGGCAGGTTGATCAGGAAGGTCGCGAAGTAGTCCAGATCGACTATCGGAACAAAGGTTTCGCGACCGCCGGGGAGCGCCGCGAGCCTGCCGTGCCACAGATCGTCGACCATGCTTGCGAGCCCGACGTATTGGCCCGCGCCGAGCACGCTGCTCGGATTGGCGATCGTGAGGGGAATGCCGCGCTCGGCCGCATGGCGGCGCAGCATCGGATCCGACTCGAACTTGGACGCGCCGTAAGCCCCTCTCTCGTAGTCCTGTTCGTTCGAGTCCTCGACGGTGATGCGATAGCCGGTGATGTGGACGACACGCCGCAACTCGGGCAGTGTCGCGGCCCAGTCGAGCATGTGGAGCGCGCCGGTCACGTTCACCGCGTAGGCCTCGTCCTTACCGAGACCGAAAGCGAAGCGCGCCGCGCAGTTGTAGATGTCACGGATGTCGGCGGTGTCGAGATCGGCAGGGAGTCCGAGGTCTTTCGCTGTCACATCGCAGGAAACAACCCTGAGCCCGGTCTGATCGGTGGCGCGTGCTCGCAACCATGTGGTGAGCCGGTCCTCGCTGCCGGGACGGACGGCGGCGACGACGGAACCGCCCTGCTCGAGCAGTTGCGCCACCACTGCGCGGCCGATGAACCCGGCGGCGCCGAGCACGATGCTGTGGGACATGATTCTCCTTAATAGACCGGTCTACATATTCTGTAGACCTGCGAAAACTGTTGGCATAACTACTGATCCGTTCAGATCATGGTGCGAATGGTCCGCGCCACGCGCTCGAGCGGCTCGCGGCTGCGCTGGGCGCGCGCCAAGAGCAGGCCGCCTTCGATCATCGCGAGAATCGCCCCGGCCAAGTCCTCGGCATCCGGGCGCCCGTCGGCCTGCAGCCGAATGCGCAGTGCCTCTTCCCATCCCGCGTAGGCGGCGGCGCATTCGGCCTGGATGGTGTCGTTGGCCGCCGAAACGTCGAGGGTGACGGTCGCGACCGGGCAGCCCTGCTGCCATGCGGAGGCTTCGAGTCGATCACCGAACGCGGTGAGCAGGCTGGTCGCCGCCGCGGCGGTGTCGCCTGGCTCGACCGCATCGATCAACGCCGCGATCTCGTTGCCCGCCTGGGCGACCGCCTCGGCGACGAGCTGGTCCTTGCCGCCGGGGAAGTGGAAGTACAGCGAGCCGCGCGGTGCGCCGCTGGTCTCGATGATCTGGTTGAGGCCGGTGCCGAAGTATCCGTGCTTCTCCACCAGTCCGCGCGTGGCGCTGATCAGTTGGCAGCGCGTCTCTGTTCCCTTGGCACCCATGCGTTAACTGTAGACCGGTCTTCATATTTTGACCAATGCGGCATACTGACGACGGCCGCCTTACCAGGGGGTAGAACATGCCGAAACGACGCCCACTAAGCTGATCGGCGGTAATTGCCGAACCCTTTCCCCAGGAGTACTCCACAGTGAGCCAAGCAGGCCGTCCTGTTGTCCTGATCGCCGACAAGCTTGCCCAGTCGACCGTCGACGCGCTCGGTGACGGAGTCGAGGTTCGGTGGGTCGACGGCCCCGACCGCCCGGCTCTGCTCGCCGCTGTCCCCGAGGCCGACGCGCTACTCGTGCGCTCCGCGACCACGGTGGACGCCGAGGTGCTCGCGGCAGGCAAGAACCTGAAGATCGTCGCCCGGGCCGGCGTCGGCCTCGACAATGTCGACGTGCCCGCGGCCACCGAACACGGCGTGATGGTCGTCAACGCGCCGACCTCGAACATCCACACCGCCGCCGAGCACGCCGTCACGCTGCTGCTCGCCGCCGCGCGCCAGATCCCGGCCGCCGATGCCACGCTGCGCGAGCACACCTGGCAGCGCAGCAAATTCAACGGTGTCGAGATCTTCGACAAGACCGTCGGCGTGGTCGGCCTCGGCCGTATCGGCCAGCTGTTCGCCGCCCGGCTCGCCGCCTTCGAGACCAAGATCGTCGCCTACGACCCCTACGTCTCGCCGGCCCGCGCCGCCCAGCTCGGCATCGAGCTGCTGAGCCTGGACGAGCTGCTCGAGCGCGCCGACCTGATCTCGGTGCACCTGCCGAAAACCCCGGAGACCAAGGGCATCATCGGCAAGGAAGCCCTCGCCAAGACCAAGCCGGGCGTCATCATCGTCAACGCCGCGCGCGGTGGCCTGGTCGACGAGCAGGCGCTGGCCGATGCCATCAAGTCCGGTCACGTGCGGGCCGCGGGCCTGGACGTCTACGAGACCGAGCCGTGCACCGACAGCCCGCTGTTCGAACTGCCGCAGGTCGTGGTGACCCCGCACCTCGGCGCGTCCACCTCCGAGGCGCAGGACCGGGCGGGCACCGATGTCGCCAAGTCCGTATTGCTCGCGCTCGCCGGTGAATTCGTGCCCGGCGCGGTGAACGTCACCGGCGGCAGCGTCGACGAAGACGTCGCGCCGTGGCTGGACATCGTGCGCAAGCAGGGTGCACTGCTCGGTGCGCTGTCGAGCGAGCTGCCGGTCAGCGTCGAGGTGCAGGTGCGCGGCGAGCTCGCCGCGCATGACGTTGCGGTGCTGGAACTTTCGGCGCTGCGCGGCATCTTCTCCGCGCTGGTCGAAGACCAGGTCACCTTCGTCAACGCGCCGACCCTGGCCAAGGAGCGCGGCATCACCGCACAGGTGAACACCGTGCCGGACAGCCCGAGCCACCGCAGCGTGGTCGACCTGCGCGCCGTGTTCGGCGACGGCCGCACCCTGAATGTGGCGGGCACGCTGACCGAGCCGCAGCAGGTGCAGAAGATCGTCAACATCAACGGCCGCAACTACGACATGCGCGCCGAGGGCATCAACATGGCCGTGCTGAACTACGAGGACAAGCCGGGCGCGCTCGGCAAGATCGGCACCAAGCTCGGCGAGGCGGGCATCGACATCCTGGCCGCGCAGCTGAGCCAGGACGTCGACAAGGAAGGCGCGACGGTGATCCTGCGGGTCAACCGCGAGGTGCCCGACGCGGTCGAGGCCGCCATCGCCGAATCCGTCGGCGCCGCAAAGGTCGTCGTCGTCGACCTGTTCTGATCGGGTTCGGGGGCGCGCCCACGGCTGGGCGCGCCCCCGATTAACAACGGAGCGTTGCAATGAAGCTTGCTGTCATCCCCGGCGACGGCATCGGGCCCGAGGTCATCGCCGAGGCGCTCAAGGTGCTCGACGTGGTCCAGCCCGGCGTGGCGAAGACCGAGTACGACCTCGGCGCCAAGCGGTACCACGCGACCGGTGAGATCCTGCCGGATTCCGTGCTGCCGGAGTTGAAGCAGCACGACGCGATCCTGCTCGGCGCGATCGGTGACCCGTCGGTGCCGAGCGGCGTGCTCGAGCGCGGGCTGCTGCTGCGCACCCGGTTCGCGCTGGATCATCACGTGAATCTGCGGCCGTCCAAGCTCTTTCCGGGCGTGACCAGCCCGCTGGCCGGCACCCCCGACATCGACTTCGTGGTGGTCCGCGAGGGCACCGAGGGTCCGTACACCGGCACCGGCGGTGCGATTCGGGTCGAGACGCCGCACGAGGTGGCGACCGAGGTGAGCACCAACACCCGCTTCGGCATCGAGCGCGTGGTGCGCTACGCCTTCGCGAAGGCGCAGGCCCGCCGCAAGCACCTCACACTGGTGCACAAGACCAACGTGCTCACCTTCGCCGGTTCGCTGTGGCAGCGCACCGTTGACGAGGTCGCGGCCGAATTCCCTGAGGTGGCAACGGCTTACCAGCACATCGATGCCGCGACCATTCACATGGTGAACGATCCGGGCCGGTTCGACGTGATCGTCACCGACAACCTGTTCGGCGACATCATCACCGACCTCGCGGCCGCCGTCAGCGGTGGCATCGGGCTGGCCGCCAGCGGCAATATCGATGCCTCGGGCACCAACCCGAGCATGTTCGAGCCGGTGCACGGCAGCGCGCCCGACATCGCGGGGCAGTCGAAGGCCGATCCGACCGCGGCGATCCTCTCGGTGTCGTTGCTGCTCAACCATCTCGGCAATAGCGAGGCTGCCGCGCGCATCGAATCCGCCGTTGCCAAGGATCTCGCGTCGCGCGTTGGTGCGGCGTCGACGGTCGAGGTCGGCGATCGCATCGCCGCCATCGTCTGAGCGAAACCCGGCGAGGTCCCGTACCGAAGCAATTCCGGTGCGGGGCCTTGTGGCCACGTGTGAAACGCGCGTGGGGTGGTAAACCATGGACTGAGTCCATGACGTGTGCTGCACTCGGCCGCTCATCGACGGGCTTACCTGGTGAGACGGAGGGTTCGGTGAGCGCACAGCACGGGAATCGGAGATCGCAAGTCGGTCCGTATGCCGGGCTTGATCTGCGTGACGCCCCAGGTGGCGGCAAGGGTTTCGAGCTGGAAGACGGCTGGCTGGTCGAGGTGGCCAGCGGCGCTCGGCACAATCACGTGACGCAGCGGCTCGGTCGATTCATCGATGCCGGTGCCGTCGGAGCCGCCGTTCATCTCTGTGTCGGGAGCGGCTGGGAGGTCAGCACGCGCAGCGGAGTGCGCAAGCCCGACATCATCGTGCTTCCGCGTGAGGTCGCCAGGGCCGCGGTCGTCGCGGAGGTGCCGAAGCGAGTTCCGGGATCCGAGGTGCGGCTGGCGGTCGAGGTCGTCGCGCCGGGCAGCGGGACCGAACGCACCGATCGGGTGCGGAAGGTGCGCGAGTACGCGGCGGTGGGCATTCCGCAGTATTGGATCGTCGAGCATCAACCCGATGTCGTGATGCATCGGATGGTGTTGGGCGAGGGCGGCTATGGTGCCGATCCCGTTGTCTGTTCCGGCAGTGTCTTCGACGCGGTCGTCGACGCCGACATTCCGTTCCACGTCACGTTCGATCCCGCTGCGCTGCTTGCGGTTTGAGTCGAGCGGGCGTCAGCCCATGCCGTGGTGGCGGATCGGGCGATGGTTGAGGCCGACCGCGCGGCGGACGAACGCGATTGTCTCCCTGGCGATCTCGTCGTGCGGGCGGCCCGCGTCGATGCGTTCGATGGCGCGGCCGAGCGCGCCGTCGATGAGATCGGCGGTCAGATCGGGGTCCGGGTTGTCGAGGGCGGTGAGTGCCTTGCGCAATGGCGCGGCCGAATCGTGGTGTGCGTCGGCGAGATCGCGCCGGGTCGCCTCGTCGCGGGGGAGGGCGCTGCCGAGGACGGCGATGCGGTGCGCGCCAGATGCCGCCAGTGCCAGGGTGGTTCGCACGTAGGCGTCGACTTGGCCCGCGGGGGTCTCGGCGCGTTCGACCGTGTCGCGCACGCGCTCGCCCCATTCCAGCAGCGCGTCCGACACGATGCGGAACAGGATTTCGTCGCCGGAGCTGAAGTACTTGTAGACGCTGCTGCGGGCGAGCCCGGCGGCCGCGCCGACCGTGGCGGGTGTCACCGCCTGCGGTCCGTTCTGTAGCAACACCATGCGGGCGGCATCGAGCAGCGCGCGTTCTTGGTTCGCCCGGTGTTCGGCGACGGTTGGTGCGTCGATCCTCGGCATCGCACTCCTGGTGATAGCGACAGAATGTTTCTATCGTACCTGTTGGCGACAGCATGTCGCTAAAAGCGACATCTGGGCCCGCCGCAGGTGACTCAATCGTGCTTCAGTCTGATCGCGGGCGGTGGGTAGTTCGGGATCGAAGGTTGTCCAGTGGGCTGAATGGCGCTGGCGTACCAAAAGTGTTGTGGCCTAATCGTTCCCGACTCGTCAGAGTGATCGATGTCGCATCAGCCTGGGCGTGACCCCATGGGTCGCGTCTGACACATCCGACGATCGACGCCCGCTCCGGCATGCGAGGGGCGTCAATCCATCAGGGCTGGGCGGTTATTGGGTGCGGCGGTCGGTCGGGACCAAGGGTATGGCGGCGACCGCCAGCGCTGCCGCCAGTAGATAGGCGGCGGCGAAACCGCTTGCGCTGATGAGCGCGCCGAACACCGGCGGCACCGCGGCCATCGCCAGATTCTGACCGGTGTTCTGGATGCCGAGTCCGCGACCACTCCAATAGGGGCCCGCGATTTCGGCGACGGCGGTGAAGGCGAGTCCGTTGTCGGACACCGTGATCACCGAGGCGACGACCAGCAACGGGATTGCGGCCCACCACATGTGGGTCCAGGCCGCCAAGGCCAGCGCGGCCATCGACAACACGGCGGCGACGGCGACGGTGCGTAACGGACCCAACCGGCTGCCGACCCGGTCGGACCAGGCGCCCGCCCCGATTCGGCCTGCGGCGCCCAGGATTTGGGTGGCGGTGACGAGAATTCCCGCCGCGGCCAACGACCAACCGATATCGCGATGCAGCCACAGCAGTGCGAAAGTCCACACCGTGCCCTGCGGTATGACGAGCAGCACAGAGACGGCATGGATGCGCCACAAAGTCGTATCGCCGCGATAAGGATTGGCGCGCAACGCCGCATCGCTCGCGGTGGCGCCCGCCGGACGCGGCGGATCGACGATGCCGATCAGCGCGCCCACCGCGGCGATACCCGCCATCGCCGCAGGAACCAGAATCGCCGCGGGCACACCGTATGTCGCGGCGACGGCCGGCACGGCCAGCGCGCCGATGCCGACGCCGAGCGGCTGCGCGGTCTGCCGGATCCCCATCGCCAGCCCGCGCCGCTGCGGCGGGAACCAGCCGACAATGAGGCGGCCGCTGGCCCCGTTGGTGCTCGCCGCACCGACGCCACCCAGGAACAACAGTGCGCCCAAAGCGATGTCGTTCGTCGCGGCGGCCGCGGCGCCGCCGGCGATCAGCATCAGCAGCGGCCCGCCGATCAGCACTTTGCGCTCACCGATCCGATCGACCACGTACCCCCACGCGATCAGCGTGCAGACCAACCCGAGTGTGGGCATCGCCACCAGCAGTCCCGCTGTGGCCAACGGCATACCGCGATCGGTCAGTGCGGGCAGCAGGAAGGCGACGCCGTTCACGAAGACCGCGCTCGCGGCTTGCGCGAAGACGCCGAGACCGAGCATGGACCACCGTCGAGTCTCCTTGATCTGCGTCACGGTAGCCATCGGTCTCACCTCTGAATCTCATTATTTGGGAATATGTTCCCATTGGATGAACAATGCGGCTTACGTTACACCGCGCGGGCAAATGGATTTCGGCAGTCGGATGTCGGACTGCTCACAGCTGGCAGGATTGGGCCGGATGCGGCCCCGCGTACCGCTCGGTTGGGCGCGTTCGGGCAGGTGGAAGCCGGTCGATAGACTGCCCGGCATGCGTCTAGGTCGAGTAGCCAGTCCCGATGGGGTCGCGTTCGTCAGCATCGAAGGGGACGGAAGCGACACCATCGCGAAGGAAATCGCGGAACACCCGTTCGGTACGCCGACGTTCACCGGGCGGAGCTGGCCGCTGGCCGATGTCCGCCTGCTCGCGCCGATTCTGGCGAGCAAGGTGGTCTGTATCGGCAAGAACTACGCGGCACACGCGGCCGAAATGGGCGGGCCCGCACCGGAAGACCCGGTGATCTTCCTCAAGCCGAACACCGCGATCACCGGGCCGAACGCCCCGATCATCCTGCCGCCCAGCTCCTCTCAGGTCGACTACGAGGGCGAGCTCGCCGTCGTCATCGGCCGCCCGTGCAAGGACGTGCCCGCCGCCCGCGCGCTGGACGTGGTGCTCGGTTACACCGTCGCCAACGATGTAACCGCGCGCGACCAGCAGCGCCACGACGGACAGTGGACCAGGGGCAAGGGCTACGACACCTTCTGCCCGCTCGGCCCGTGGATCGAAACCTCCTTGGATCCTTCGGATCTGGAGATCGTCACCGAGCTCGACGGCGAAGTCCGCCAGCGCAGCCGCACTTCGCTTCTACTGCACGACATTCCGAAGCTCATCGAGTGGATCAGCGCCGTGATGACGCTGCTGCCCGGCGACGTCATCCTCACCGGAACGCCGGAGGGCGTCGGTCCCGTGCAGGCCGGACAGCAGGTGTCCGTGACCATCGAAGGCATCGGAACCTTGATCAATCCTGTTGCCGCCAAGCACCGCTAGTGACTGCTTGCAGGTCACTCGAAACGACCAGCTAGTCGAAAGAGAGCCATGACTGAAGTACGGGTCCGCTTCTGCCCGTCGCCCACCGGGACGCCGCACGTCGGCCTGATCCGGACGGCGCTGTTCAACTGGGCCTACGCCCGACACCACGGTGGAAAATTCGTCTTCCGCATCGAAGACACCGATGCGGCACGGGATTCCGAGGACTCCTACCGCGCGCTGCTCGACGCGCTGCGCTGGCTCGGCCTCACCTGGGACGAGGGCCCGGAGGTCGGCGGCCCCTACGAGCCGTACCGCCAGTCGCTGCGCAAGGATCTGCACCGCGACGCGGTCCAGCGTTTGCTGGCGGCCGGCGAGGCCTACGAATCCTTCTCCACGCCTGAGGAAGTCGAGGCCCGCCACCGGGCCGCCGGACGTGACCCGAAGCTCGGCTACGACAACTACGATCGCGACCTCACCGCCCAGCAGATCGAGGCGTATCGAGATGCCGGGCGCCCCGCGGTGATTCGGCTCCGGATGCCCGCGGCGGACATCACCTGGCACGATCTGGTGCGCGGCGAAACCACCTTCAAGGCGGGCAGCGTGCCGGACTTCGCGCTCACTCGCGGCACCGGTGACCCGCTGTACACGCTGGTCAACCCGCTCGACGACGCGTTGATGAAGATCACCCACGTATTGCGCGGCGAGGACCTGCTCTCCTCGACCCCGCGCCAGATCGCGCTCTACGGTGCCCTGCGCCGCATCGGCATCGCCGACTTCACCCCGGAGTTCGGCCACCTGCCGTTCGTCATGGGACAGGGCAACAAGAAGTTGTCCAAGCGCGATCCCGAGTCGAATCTGTTCGTCCATCGCGATCGTGGATTCATCCCCGAAGGTTTGCTGAATTACCTGGCACTACTCGGTTGGAGCATCGCCGACGACCACGACGTGTTCACCATGGCGGAGATGGTTGCCGCGTTCGACATATCGAAAGTGAATTCGAATCCGGCCCGATTCGATCAGAAGAAGGCGGACGCGCTCAACGCCGAGCACATCCGATTGCTGGAACCGGGTGATTTCAGCAACAGACTGCGTGAGTACCTGACCAAGCACGGTCATATCGGTGCCGAAATCGATGAGAAGATGTTCGCCGCTGCGGCCGAACTGGTGCAGACCCGGATCGTGGTCTTGTCGGACGCTTGGGAACTGTTGCGTTTTCTGTTGGCGCCCGCCGAACAATTTGCGATCGACCCCGCCGCGGGAGCCAAGAATCTCGGTACCGAAGCAAATCAGGTATTGCAATCTGCTATTGCCGCACTGGAGCCACTGACACAGTGGTCCACCGCCGCTATCGAAGACGCGCTGAAAACCGCGCTGATCGACGATCTGGGGCTCAAACCACGCAAAGCATTCGCGCCCGTGCGCGTCGCGGTGACCGGATCACACATCAGCCCACCCCTCTACGAGTCGCTCGAACTGCTCGGCCGCGACACCACCCTGGCCCGGCTGCGCTCCGCGCAAGAGTGGTCGGCGACGGCCTGAAAGTCGGGAATGAGCCAAAAACATGGCTTTGACCAGGCGATTTGTAGTTAACCCATAGCCGTTTGGTAGTCTTCTTCTCGGCTCGGAACAAGGCCTCGCAGTCATCCAGACGCGAGGCTGAAACGCCTGGTCATTGGGGTATGGTGTAATTGGCAACACAGCTGATTCTGGTTCAGCCATTCTAGGTTCGAGTCCTGGTACCCCAGCGGAGAGATTGTTGTCGAGATCGGTGCGCGGCCGAAATCAGTACAGCAGCTGGCGATTTGGTCGCCACGCTCCGGCCAGCTAAGCTAGCCGAGCCTCCTGATCGAAAGATCAACCAAAGGTGCTCCTCGTGCAAACGAGAAGCAGTCCTGGCCCCGTCGTCTAGCGGCCTAGGACGCCGCCCTCTCAAGGCGGTAGCGCGGGTTCGAATCCCGTCGGGGCTACAAACCAGTGCAAGGCCCATGCTCATGGAGAGCATGGGCCTTTTCTGGTTTTCCGCGTTTCTTTTGGGGGTGCAACCCCCAAACCCCGCCCGGCGGGCTTCGCCCCCGGACCCCCGGCCAGGAGGCTTCGCCCCTGGCGGTCATGTGGGCAGGTCGGCAGGGGAGCTCTTAGTTTCCACGGTTTACAAAACTCGGTCGGACTGATCGGCTCTCGGTCGGCGTGCATCGTTCGATGGTGGTGAGCGGGCCTCCAGCTGGACGATGTCGGGTCTCATCGAGGCAAAACGAAGGCCCCCAGGTCTGTGACCAGGGGGCCTTTCTCGTCTCTTGAACTATCCGCTCTTGCGGCGGAATTCGCGCTTGGTGCTGGCGTTGCCGTGGGTGGCGTTGGCGCCCTTGGAGCGGCCGTCGAGGTGGTCGGCGGTGCGGGCGTTGTGCTGGTTTTTGCGGTCGAGGGCCTCTTTGAACTTGCGCTTTACGTCTTCGGCGCTGGTGGCCTCGGGGGTGCCTGAGCCGGGGGAACTATCAGATTCCGTCATCGCCGTCGTCTCCTCGTGGTGGCGGTCGGGGTGCCGCGCCCTTGCGGGCTGCGGTGGCCGGCCGATTTGTGTCGAACGGTTCGACGTTAGTCGGGGGAGGGGGGTGATGTCAGTTCGATATCGGGGCGCGTCGGAGGCTGTGTCGCAACGCATAGGCAGGTCAGTCGAGGGGTTGGGCGGTGGTGCCGCCCAAGGGGAGTTGGGGGAGGCCTAGTTTGCGGTGGTCCCAGCTTCGGGTGCGGTCGGGGATTACGCGGATGGCGGAGCGTTTGTGGAGCATGGTTTCGACCATGGGGCGGACGTCTTCGGTGTAGGGGCCGGTGTAGCGCTCCCAGACGCTGACGCCGACGGCGTAGAGCTTTTCGGGGTCGTCGATGATTTCGGCGTGGCCCTCGATGGCTACGCCGCGCAGCTGGTCGTAGGTCTGGCCTGCCTCGACCATGCAGGTGATGCGGGGGTCGCGGCGCAGGTTGACGGCTTTTTGGGACTTTGTCTTCGTTTCGAACCAGAGTTCGCCGTCGATGAGCGCGTACCACATGGCGGTCAGGTGCGGCCTGCCGTCGGGGCCGATGGTGGCCAGGGTGGCGACTCGGCTGCGCTCCAAGAAATCGCTGATCTCGGTGTCGGACATGACGATCTGTGCCCGTTGGTTGACTCCCATGGGCCTACTCTAGAACGTGATTTCTAGAACGTGTTACAGGCGCTTGTGTAGGGCTTCGGCGGCGGCGACCAGGTCGGCGGCCCAGCGGGCGCCGGGGCGGCGGCCCATTCGATCGATGGGTCCGGATACCGAGACGGCGGCGATGACGGTGCCGCCCGCGTCGCGCACGGGGGCGGAGACGCTTGCCACGCCGGAGGCGCGTTCGGCGGCGCTTTGTGCCCAGCCGCGCTTGCGGACCTCGGTCAATGCGCGTTCGCCGAAGACGGCGTCGGCGAGGATGGTGCGCTGCAGGTCGGCGTCGGCCCAGGCGACGAGCACCTTGGCGGCGGAACCGGCGGTCAGCGGCAGGCGCGCTCCGACGGGAACGGTGTCGCGCAGCCCGACGGGCGGTTCCAGCGCGGCGACACAGATCCGCGCATTGCCGTCCAGGCGATACAGCTGGACGCTTTCGCCGGTGATCTCACGTAATCGGGGCAGCACGGCCGATGCGGCCTCCAGCAGCGGATCGGTGGCGCCGGCGGCGAGCTCGGCGAGCGCGGGGCCCGGCCGCCACATTCCGGTGTTGTCGCGCGCCAATAGGCGATGCACTTCCAGGCCGACGGCCAGGCGATGTGCGGTGGCGCGGGGCAGGCCGGTGCGGGCGCACAGCTCGTTGAGACCGCAGGGGTGCTCGGCGACGGCGTACAGCACCGCCACTGCTTTGTCGAGGACGCCGATGCCGCTATGCTGTCTCATAGAACGATACTAGCGTCTCGGATGTTGGGAAATCCACTTCGGTGTCTTCGCGCCGTGGAATCTCCTATGAGGCATCCGACCTCGCACATACCCGAAAACTCGTGCAACCGCCGCCGCGCTCCCAGCCCGGACCGCGACCGGATGCTTGTCGAAAGGTGATCGAGAAATGGCACAGCCACGCACCATGGCCGAAAAGGTGTGGGAGCAGCACGTCGTAACCCACGGTTCGGGTGAGGGCGCCGGGCGCGAACCCGACCTGATCTACATCGACCTGCATCTGGTGCACGAAGTGACCAGCCCGCAGGCATTCGACGGCCTGCGCGCGGCGGGCAGGCCGGTACGGCGGCCCGACCTGACGATCGCGACCGAGGATCACAACGTCCCGACCGCCGATATCGATAAGCCCATCGCGGACCCGATTTCGCGCACCCAGGTGGACACCCTGCGCCGTAACTGCGCGGAATTCGGTGTGCGCCTGCATCCGATGGGCGATCTGGACCAGGGCATCGTGCACGTGGTCGGCCCGCAGCTCGGTCTCACCCAGCCGGGCATGACGGTGGTGTGCGGCGACAGCCACACCTCGACGCACGGCGCGTTCGGCGCGCTGGCGATGGGCATCGGCACCTCCGAGGTCGAGCATGTCCTTGCCACCCAGACACTCTCGCTGCGCCCGTTCAAGACGATGGCGATCACCGTCGACGGCAGTTTGGCGCCCGGCGTGACGAGTAAAGACCTGATTCTGGCCGTCATCGCGAAAATCGGCACCGGCGGCGGCCAGGGCTACGTGTTGGAGTACCGCGGCGAGGCGATTCGCGCCATGTCGATGGAGGCGCGAATGACCATCTGCAACATGTCCATCGAGGCGGGCGCCAGGGCCGGCATGATCGCTCCGGACGAAACGACCTATGAATTCCTCGAAGGACGCCCGCACGCCCCGCAGGGAGCCGACTGGACGGCAGCAGTGGCCGCCTGGGAGGCGCTGAAGACCGACGACGGCGCGGCTTTCGACGCCGAGGTGCACATCGACGCCGCCGAGCTGACCCCGTTCGTCACCTGGGGCACCAACCCGGGACAGGGCGCGCCCCTTGGCGAATCGGTGCCAGACCCCGCCCAGATCGCGGACGAGACGGCGCGCGAGTCGGCGGCGAAAGCGCTGCGGTACATGGATTTGGAGCCGGGTACTCCGCTTCGGGATGTGGCGGTCGACACGGTATTCGTCGGTTCGTGCACCAACGGGCGCATCGAAGATTTGCGTGCTGTCGCCGAGGTTTTAAAAGGACGCAAGGTCGCCGACTCGGTGCGAATGTTGGTTGTACCGGGGTCTATGCGGGTTCGCGCACAGGCCGAATTAGAAGGACTGGGCGAGATTTTCACCACGGCGGGCGCCGAATGGCGGCAGGCGGGCTGCTCAATGTGCCTGGGAATGAATCCGGATCAGCTCGAGCCCGGTCAGCGGTGCGCATCCACGTCGAACCGGAACTTCGAGGGCCGACAGGGCAAAGGTGGCCGCACGCACCTGGTTTCGCCGCTGGTGGCCGCCGCGACCGCGGTGCGCGGAACCCTGTCCTCACCTGCGGATCTGGACTGACCGGACGCGATACCCCTACCGACTCAGGAGAATCAATGGAAGCCTTCACCGTGCACAAGGGGATCGGCGTGCCGTTCCGCCGTTCCAATGTCGATACCGATCAGATCATCCCGGCTGTGTACCTGAAGCGGGTGACCCGCACGGGATTCGAGGACGGACTCTTCGCCGCCTGGCGTAACGATCCGGACTTCATTCTGAACAACGAGCCGTACAACCGGGGCAGTGTGCTGGTAGCGGGTCCCGATTTCGGCACGGGATCCTCTCGTGAGCACGCCGTTTGGGCGCTGTCGGACTACGGCTTTCGGGTGGTGATCTCGTCTCGCTTCGCCGACATCTTCCGCGGCAATGCCGGTAAGGGCGGGCTGTTGGCCGCTCAGATGTCACAGAACGATGTCGAAATGCTCTGGAAGTTGCTCGAGGAACAGCCCGGACTCGAATTGGTTGTGGACCTCGAGGCGCGCACGGTGACTGCCGGAACCGCCGTGTTGCCGTTCGATATTGATGACTACACGCGGTGGCGTCTGCTCGAAGGATTGGACGACATCGGGCTCACGCTGCGCCGCAGCGACACCATCGCCGAGTTCGAAAACGCAAGGCCAGCATGGAAACCCACTACCCTGCCGGCACGTATTTCGCAGTCCTAAACACCCTTGGGTGTTAGCTGGATGGCACCGGGGCCGATAGCTGGACGTGTGCTAAACCACATGAATTTTGGCGTGGCACATAGACTCTTGCCCATTCTGGGTTTACCGTGGTACCTAGTCGGTCCGACGACGGGCCATTAGTCTGCGGAGGATTCAATGAACAAGGCGGAACTGATCGACGTTCTGACCGAAAAGTTGGGTACTGATAGGCGCACGGCCACCGCGGCAGTCGAGCATGTGGTCGACACCATCGTGCGCGCGGTGCACAAGGGTCAGAGCGTCACAATCACCGGATTCGGTGTGTTCGAACAGCGCAAGCGTGCGGCTCGAGTCGCCAGGAACCCGCGCACCGGCGAAACCGTCAAGGTGAAGCCCACTTCGGTGCCTGCGTTCCGTCCGGGTGCTCAGTTCAAGGCCGTGATCGCGGGCAAGCAGAAGCTCGCCCAGAGCGGTCCCGCCGTCAAGCGCGGCGTGAATGCCCCGGTGGCAGCCAAGAAGGCGGCCGCCAAGAAGACGGCGGCGAAGAAGACCGCCGCCAAGAAGGCCACCCCCACAAAGGGCCCGGCCAAGACCACGGCCAAGAAGGCTGCGAAGAAGGCGCCCGCAAAGACCGCTGCTCGCAAGACGACTGCGGCCAAGGCGCCCGCCAAGAAGACGGTCGCCAAGAAGACCGCGGTGAAGAAGGCTCCGGCCAAGAAGGTCACCGCCGCCAAGAAGACGGTGGCCAAGAAGACCGCCGCCAAGAAGACGGTCGCCAAGAAGGCTCCGGCCAAGAAGTCGGCTGCCAAGAAGGCTCCCGCTCGCGGTCGCCGCTAGATACTGCGCCAGTACGGTATTGGCGCCGGATGACCGGCCGTAAGGCCCAAACATCCGCTGTACCGATCGAACACGGCCCCGGAACCAAGGTTCCGGGGCCGTTTCGGTTGTCCAGGGGCGTCTTTCAGAGCAGTAGAGTCCGGTTTTCTACTCCGATGGTCAGGACTTCACGAAGTCGGAGTTCAGCGAGCGGTCCAGATGGTCGGCGGCGACCAGCCGGCCGTCGACGAAGGACAGCACCCACACACTGCCCTTGCGGTTGCGCGCGGACGGTAGCGTGATGCCGTCGCGCTCGGCCCACCACTGCAGCAGATCGGGAATTACCTTGCCCTGACTGCAAACAACGGGCACCTCGGTATCGGGGATCAGCGAAAGGATCCGCTGCCGCGTCTCGTCCTGCGCTGCGGCATAACCGATTTCGGAAAGCAGCGGCTCGAGGATGATCTCGGTGTCGAGCTTCTCCGCCAGCGGCGTCACCGTCTGCACGCAGCGCACCGGATCGGCGGAGTGGATCTCAGATGCCCCGAACGCCAGCAGATTCGACACCAGGGCCCGCGCTTGGGCCTGTCCGGACCGATCCAGCGGGCGCAGCGGATCGGGACCGGAGAAGCGGTCTCGCCGACCAGCTTTCGCGTGCCGCACCAACAGCATGGTGCGAGTGTTCGCGGGCAGCCGGGTGAACGCGCGCAGCACCTGCCGATCCATCGGATAGGACAGCTGCTCCATCACCCGGTCCAGCGAGTACCAATTCAGCACGTCCACTTCGTCATTCGAGGTGAACTCGCCGCCGGCCACCTCGGCCGCCCAGTAGTCGACCCGCTTCAGCTTGCGGTGTCCCGGAACGGGATAGGTGACGTGACCGAGGTAGCGGCCGAGCTTGCAGTCCAGACCCGTCTCCTCGCGGACCTCACGGACCGCGGCGAGCACCGGCGTCTCACCGGGATCGAGCTTGCCCTTGGGCAGCGACCAATCCTGATACTTCGGCCGGTGCACGACGGCTATCTCCAGCGCGCCGTTCGTCGCCCGCCGCCACACCACCGCGCCTGCGGCGTGAATGTTGGCGGTAATACGGGGATCCCAGAAGGGTCCCCCTTCCATTTCGTACCCCGTGGTACCACTCACTGCTGTTCGGGCCTCCGCAGGCGCATCAAGAACTCTTGGTGGTCACGTACTTTGACGTCGTCGTCGCCCGCGTGCTCCGGTCGGGCCAGCCAGTTGCCATCCGAGGTGAGTACCCAGCAGCGGGTGTCGGGATGCAACGCGGAGTCGAAGACCTGCCCGAGCTGCTCGGTCAGCCGCGGATCCTTCACCTGCGCCATCACTTCCACGCGCCGGTCGAGGTTGCGGTGCATCATGTCCGCGCTGCCGATCCAGTACTGGTCTTGCGCCTGAAAGTGCATCACCCGCGAATGCTCGAGGAAGCGGCCGAGGATCGAGCGCACCTCGATGTTCTCGCTCATGCCAGGCACGCCGGGGCGTAGTCCGCAGATGCCACGCACCACGATCTGCACCGGAACGCCGGCCAGCGAGGCCCGATACAGCGCGTCGATGATCTCCTCGTCGACGATCGCATTGGCCTTCAACCGGATTCGGGCGTCCTTGCCCTGCGCGGCCAGTTCGGTCTCGCGCTGGATCCGCTCGATGATGCCGGCGCGCACGCCGTGCGGCGCGACAAGCAGGTTGCGGTAGTTCTCTTTTCGCGAGTAACCGGTCAGCGAATTGAACAGGTCGGTCAGGTCCGCGCCGATTTCCGGTGCGGCGGTGAGCAATCCGACATCCTCGTAGAGCCGCGCGGTCTTCGGGTTGTAGTTGCCGGTGCCGATGTGGCAGTAGCGGCGGATGGTGGCACCCTCGCGGCGCACCACCAGGCAGGTCTTGCAGTGCGTCTTGAGGCCGATGAGGCCGTAGACCACGTGCACGCCTGCCTGTTCCAGCGCGCGGGCCCATTTGATGTTGGCCTGCTCGTCGAATCGCGCTTTGATCTCGACCAGCGCGACGACCTGCTTGCCTGCCTCGGCCGCGTCGATGAGCGAGTTGACGATCGGTGAGTCACCGGAGGTGCGGTACAGCGTCTGCTTGATGGCGAGCACCTGCGGGTCGGCGGCGGCCTGTTCGATGAACCGCTGCACGCTGGTGGAGAACGAGTCGTACGGGTGGTGCACCAGCACGTCGCCCTCGCGCAGCGCCGCGAACACGTTGCGCGGGGTCTCCCGCTCGCCGAACGCGGGTGGGGTGGCGGGCACATAGGGCGCGTCTTTGAGGTTGGGGCGGTCCACCCCGTACACCTGCCATAGGCACGACAGGTCGAGCAGGCCGGGCACCTGGATCACATCGCCGGGATCGACATCGAGTTCGCGCAACAGCAATTCGAGCATGTGCTCGGTCATGTCGTCGGAGACTTCTAGACGCACCGGCGATCCGAAGCGGCGGCGCGCGAGTTCGCGTTCCAGTGCCTGCAGCAGGTCCTCGTCGCGGTCCTCGTCGACCTCGAAGTCGGCGTTGCGGGTGATCCGGAACGAGTGCTGCTCAACCACTTCCATGCCGGGGAACAGCAGATCGAGGTGCGCCGCGATCAGTTCCTCCATCGGGAGGAAGGCGGCGATGGTCGAACCGGAGTCGGTGCGGCGCACCCGGACGAACCGATCGACGTTGTCCGGCACCTTGACTCGCGCGAAGTGCTCGCCGCCGGTGGCGGAATCCTTCACCGTCACCGCGAGATTCAGGCTCAGGCCGCTGATGTAGGGGAACGGATGCGCCGGATCCACCGCGAGCGGGGTGAGCACCGGGAAGACCTGATCCTGGAAGTGGCCCGAGAGGCGTTGGCGCTCATCGTCGTTCAGGTCGGTCCAGTCGATGATCGCGATGCCCTCCGCGGTGAGTGCGGGCAGCACGTCGTCGAGGAAGACCCGCGCGTGGCGGTCGGCGATCTCCTGTGCGCGGGCGGCGATCAGTTCCAGCTGCTCGCCGGGCGAGCGTCCGTCCGCGGAACGGACCAGTAGACCGGTTTCGGCCCGGCGCTTCAAACCAGCGACCCGGACCATGTAGAACTCGTCGAGATTCGACGCGAAGATGGCCAGGAATTTGGCGCGCTCCAGCAGGGACAGCGACGCGTCCTCGGCGAGCGCGAGCACCCGGGCGTTGAAATCGAGCCAGCTCAACTCTCGATTGAGGTAGCGATCACGTGGCAACTGTTCGCCGGTGGCATCGGTCTGCACCGGCGTCGCCGCGGGTGGCGGCGTAGGAAGCAACTGCGGCTTGACGGTCTCTGTATCGCTCATGCCGTTACCTCGCTGGGGCTCGGCACCGACACGCGCGATGCGCGCTGGCAGTTGGATAGCTCGCTTCGCTCACTCACGCCAACGATCATCCCCTACGGACGGGGTGCTGTGGAGCCCGACACTATGATTGCCGTGAGTATCACCACACGCTGGCGATCTTCTAGCACACTCGGCGAACCGGCTGATGAACACGATCTGGCCAGCCGATGTCGTGCAGCGCGACTCTGGTCGCACAGCCTGCCCCGAGCTCAATGGCCAGGTCCAGGTCCTCGGCCGTGTCGACATCCAGCCGTAGACCGGGCCAATCGCCGGTCAGATCGACCGCACCGGCGGCGATGTGTTTGCCCGCCGAACCGGGGCCGAACCGGGGTTCGAGGTCGGCGACGGGATCGCGGACAAGTAGCGCGGCTGTGCCGGTGCCCGCGTGATCGACCACGATCGAGCGCAGCCCGCGCGGCGCGAGCGTCAGCACGTCGGCCAGTTCCTCCGCGCGCAGCGCGGGCAGGTCGGCCTGCAATGCGAGTAGATCGACCGGACCGTGCCGGTGCCGCAGCCCGGCCGCGGCGTCGGCGAGCGCATTGTTCAGCCCGTCCAGACCGGCGGAGCGTGGCTCGGGATGCACCGCGGCGTCCATCGATCGGGCCAGGTCGGCCACGACCGGATCGGGCGTGACCACGACGACCGAGGCGATCTCCGGAACGGCCGCGGTGGCGGTCAAGGTGTCGGCGAGCATGGCGAGGACCAGCCGGGCCCGGTGTTCCGGGCGCAGCCGGTCGGCCAGTCGGCTCTTGGCCTGATCGAGGCTCTTCACCGCGATCACGGCATGCACAGCGTGCGGGCGCATGCGTCCAATCCTTCCATGGCATATTGGGCAGATGACGAGGGCGGCAGTTATGGGCGCGGGATCTTGGGGGACCGCGTTCGCGAAGGTGTTGGCGGACGCGGGAACCGAGGTCACCATCTGGGCGCGACGACCCGAAGTCGCCGAAATACTGCACACCCAACATCGCAATCCCTCTTACCTCACCGATATTCCGCTGCCCCCGCTGGCGGCCACCCACGACCCGGCCGTCGCGCTCGACGGCGCCGACATCGTGGTGCTCGCGGTGCCGTCCCAATCGCTGCGCGCGAATCTCGAGCAGTGGAAGGGTTTGATCGCACCGGACGCGTCGCTGCTCAGCCTGGCCAAGGGCATCGAGAACGGCACGCTGCTGCGAATGAGTCAGGTGATCGGCGAGGTCACCGGGGCCGACGAGAGTCGCATCGCGGTGCTGTCCGGCCCGAATCTGGCGCACGAGATCGCCGTCGGTCAGCCCGCCGCCACCGTGATCGCCTGTACCGATGCCGATCGTGCCGTGGCTCTGCAGCACGCGAGCGCCACCGGATACTTCCGCCCCTACACCAACATCGATGTGATCGGCTGCGAGGTCGGCGGCGCGAGCAAGAACGTGATCGCCCTCGCCTGCGGCATCGCGTCCGGAATGGGGTTGGGGGACAACACCGTCGCCAGCATCATCACCCGCGGCCTCGCCGAGATCATCCGGCTCGGCGTGGCCCTCGGCGCCGAACCGGCCACCCTCTCCGGCCTGGCCGGCGTCGGCGACCTGGTCGCCACCTGCACCTCACCGCTGTCGCGCAACCGCTCGTTCGGCCATGCCCTCGGCGCGGGCGGTTCGATGGAAACCGCGCAGGAAGCAACGCATGGCCAGGTGGCCGAGGGCGTGAAGTCCTGCACCTCGATTCGCGCACTGGCCGTCAAACACGACGTCGACATGCCGCTCACCACCGCCGTGAACCAGGTCTGCCACGAGGGCATGGCGGTGCGCGAAGCCGTCGGCAATCTCCTCGGCCGGCGGATCAAGCCGGAGTAGTCGCAGCACGGACACGCGCCGCAGTTACGCCAGCGGGTAGCGGTGGGGACTACGCGCCGCGACGGGTACGGTTCGGGGCATGACGAAGCGGATCCGGGTGGCTGTGGTTTTCGGCGGGCGGAGCAATGAGCACGCCGTCTCCTGCGTGTCGGCGGGCAGCGTGCTGCCGAACCTGGACCCGGAGAAGTACGACGTCGTGCCGATCGGCATCAGCACCGAAGGCACCTGGGTGCTGGCCGATTCGAACATCGCGGCGCTCGGGTTCCACGATCGCGCGTTGCCGTCGGTCGACGCCACCGGTACGGCGTTGACCTTGGCGTCCGGTCCGAGTAACTCGGGTGCGCTTGTCGCACTCGACGATCCCGGCGCCACCCTCGGTTCGGTGGACGTGGTGTTCCCGCTGTTGCACGGACCGTTCGGCGAGGACGGCACCCTGCAGGGCATGTTGGAGCTCGCCGGTGTGCCGTACGTCGGTGCGGGCGTGCTGGCCAGCGCGGCGGGCATGGACAAGGAGTTCACCAAGAAACTCCTTGCGGCAGAAGGCTTGCCGGTCGGCATCCAGGTGGTGCTGCGGCCGGGCACCGAGACGGTGAGCGAGGCGGACCGGGCCCGGCTCGGGCTGCCGGTATTCGTGAAGCCCGCGCGCGGCGGTTCGTCGATCGGCATCACGAAGGTCGACGACTGGACCGAGTTGGCCGCGGCCATCGCCACGGCCCGTGCGCACGACCCGAAGGTGATCGTCGAGGCGGGCATCGTCGGCCGCGAAGTCGAGTGCGGCGTACTGGAATTCCCGGACGGCCGGGTGGAAGCCAGTGTGCTGTCGGAGATCCGGATGCCCGAGGAAGGCGCGACCGCCGCGAATCCCGAGTTCTACGACTTCGAGACCAAATACCTCGACGACGTCTGCGAATTCGACGTGCCGGCGAAGCTGGACGACGAAGTCTCCGACAGCGTCCGGGAACTCGCGGTCCGGGCGTTCCGCGCGCTGGACTGTCAGGGCCTGGCCCGCGTCGACTTCTTCGTCACCGCCGACGGACCGGTGATCAACGAGATCAACACCATGCCCGGCTTCACGCCGATCTCCCAGTACCCGCGGATGTGGGAGGCCACCGGCATCGACTACCAGGATCTGGTGTCGATCCTGGTCGAGACGGCCCTCGCGCGCGGCACCGGACTTCGCTAGCGCCTCAGTTGGGGAGCGGGCCAGGGTCGAGTGGGGTCGCGGGGAGGTTGGCGGTGATGGTGTCGGAGACCGCTTGCAGTGGGGTGGGGCCGGAGCCGTCGGGGACGGTCAGGGCGATGTAGGTCTCGCGGTCGACGGCGAACCAGGTGCTTGCTTTGGCGGCTTGGTCGCGGGCCTCGAACCACTGGACGCCGTTCACGATCTGCAATGCAGAGGCGCGATTGAATTCGAGCGGGCGGTCCAGGCCGCAGCGCAACACGATCGGGTCGCCGCCGTCGGTGTGCTGCCAGGCGCGGGTGGCCGGTGGGGAGGGTTCGACGAGGGTGGATTTGGTGTAGTCGCCGAGTTCGGTCGGCAGGGCGGGCAGCAAGTTGGTGCAGGCGGCGCCGGTCGCGGCGGGGGCAGGGACCGGGCCGAGGACCAGCGGTTCGCGGTCGACGGGGGCGTTGCGAGCGAAGATCGCGATCCCCAGCACGACGACGACCAGCGCGACCGGTAATGCGACTGCGGTGGCGATGAGTGCCGGGGAGTGCTGGCGCGTGCTCGCGGTCGAGTCGGTGCTGCTCGCCGCAGTGTCCGAGGTAGCGGATTCGGTGTCCGACGGACCGTCTGCGAGCGTGGTGCTCTCGGCGACTTGTCCGGCCGTGTCCTTCGCCGAATCGTGGTCCGACGATTCCGCCGCCATGCTCACCGATCCTTCCTGTTGCGCTGACCGGGCGGTCGGCGGCCGTGCGAAGGCGCGGCGATGCCGTGACCGGCCCGGTAGCAGTCGATTGCCCTGAAAAGGGTACCTTCGGGTCGATTCCAGCCGTCAGCGCGTCTGAAAGGACCGGTCATCAGCGAGCACACGGGACCAAGGACGGTGCGTGAACTGGGCGAGTTCGCGTTGATCGAGCGGATCAACCGCGGCCGGGTCCAAGCGCCGAGCGTGCTGCTCGGGCCCGGCGACGACGCCGCCCTGGTCGCCGCGCCGGACGGCCGGTTCGTGGTCACCACCGACATGCTCGTGCAGGACCGGCATTTCCGCCTCGACTGGTCGAGCCCCGAGGACATCGGCCGCAAGGCGATCGCGCAGAACGCGGCCGACGTGGTGGCGATGGGCGCGTGTCCGAGCGCGTTCGTAGTGGCGCTCGGCTGCCCGGCCGACACCGCGCTCGACGTGATCGATGGCCTGACCGACGGAATGTGGGCCGAGGCGACCCGCGCGGGCGCCTCCATCGCGGGCGGCGATCTGGTTCGCAGCCGCGAGCTCGTCATCTCGGTCACCGCGTTCGGCAATCTGCGTGGCCGGGCGCCCATCACGAGAGCCGGTGCGCGCGTGGGGGACACGGTCGCCGTCGCGGGCCGCCTCGGTTGGTCGGCCGCGGGCCTCGCGATCCTGACAGCGGGCATCGAATCTGCCGACTTCACCGAAGCGCTTGCCGCGCACCGTGTCCCGCAGCCGCCCTACTCGGCAGTGCTGAATGCGCAGCCGGAAACGGGCCTGAATGCACTGACCGATGTGTCCGACGGGCTACTGGCGGATCTCGGCCATATCGCCGAATTATCCGGTGTCGCTATTGATCTGGATTTGTCCGCATTGCACGACCGAGCACTCGCCGATATCGCCGCCCGCATGGATGCCGATGCGGCGCAATGGATTCTGACCGGCGGCGAGGATCACGCATTCGTCGGCACCTGGTCGGCCGAAGGTGACCTGCCCGCCGGATGGGTGCCGATCGGCCGCGTGCGCGCCGGTCACGGCGTCACGGTCGACGGCGCGGCGCGGTCGGGCAGCGCCGGCTGGGAATCATTCGGTGGGGCGGACTCGGCGGTCGCGAGCGAACCACGATAAGTTGTGCGGTCATGGGCGCGAAACCACTGTCGGAAATTGTGGATCCGGGATGGGCGAAGGCACTCGAGTCGGTGGCGGAACGCATTTCCGCCATGGGCGAGTTCCTGCGCGAAGAGAACGCGGCGGGCCGCGGCTATCTACCGGCCGGTGAGAACGTGCTACGCGCCTTCCAGCGCCCCTTCGACGCGGTGCGCGTGCTGGTCGTCGGCCAGGACCCCTATCCGACTCCCGGCCATGCGATGGGCCTGAGTTTCTCTGTCGCGCCGGATGTTTCACCGGTCCCGCGCAGCCTGGCGAACATCTTCGCCGAATACACCAAGGATCTCGGCCACCCGACGCCGTCCTGCGGCGACCTGAGCCCCTGGTCCGATCAGGGCGTGCTGATGCTCAACAGGGTGCTCACCGTGGCGCCCGGCCAGCCCGCCTCCCATCGCGGCAAGGGCTGGGAAGCGGTGACCGAACAGGCCATTCGCGCGCTGGTCGCGCGGGACGAGCCGCTGGTCGCGATCCTCTGGGGCCGCGACGCGGCCACCCTCAAGCCGACCCTGGTCGAGGCCGAGATCCCCTACATCGAGTCCGCGCATCCGTCGCCGCTGTCGGCCTCGCGCGGCTTCTTCGGTTCGCGCCCGTTCTCCCGAGTGAACGAACTGCTCGACGAACTGGGTGCCGAACCCGTTGACTGGCGCCTGCCCTGAGCCGGCGTCTGTGTGTGAGTTACCTAGATTGATTGTCGAGTGAGGAGCTTTTCCATGCCCAACACCACCGTTCGCGGCGTTCTGCGCGGCACCACCGCCACCCTGGCCCTCTGCGCCGCTCTCGCGGGTGGCGCCGCCACCGCGAATGCCTCGGGGCTGCCGCTGGAGCCTGCCACGGAGACCACGTCGGCACCGGCCGCCGATACCTCGTCGACACAGATCGGCGAGGAGTTCACCTCCAACGGCTCCTCCACCATTTCCTCCTCGGTCAACGCCAAGGTGGCCTGCCTGCTGCAGCGCACCCTCAGCGCCTCCGGCAAGTGGGACTGCTGAACCAACCGTTCGGGAGGCTCGCCGCGAACCGTAACCGGTTCTATGCGATGCTCGGTTCGTGAGTAATGCGAACAATCTTCTCGAGCCCGCGCCATTTCGGCTGCGCGGCTCGGGTGGGCTCGAGCTGGCCGCCGACCAGTTCGGCCCGGCCGACGGTCCGCTCGTCGTCTTCCTGCACGGCGGCGGGCAGACCAGGCACTCGTGGAAACAGACCGGCGCGAAACTCGGCGCCGCGGGCATGCGCGTGGTCACGCTGGACGCGCGCGGACACGGCGACAGCGCGTGGTCCGAAGACGGCGACTACCGCCGCGACACCATGGTGCGCGACCTACTGCTCGCGCTCGAACAGCTCGGTGCGCCCGCCGTCGTGGTCGGGGCGAGCATGGGCGGCATCACCGGCCTGCTCGCCACCGCAACGCCCGGCGGCGAGGCGATCAGCGCGCTGGTGCTCGTCGACATCGTGACCAGGCCCGAGAAGGCCGGTGTCGCGCGGGTGATCGACTTCCTCGGCAAGCACCGCGACGGCTTCGACAGCCTGGAGCAGGTGGCAGACGCGGTCGCCGAGTACCTGCCGCATCGGCCGCGCCCGAAGAACACCGACGGTCTGCTGCGCAACCTGCGCGAGCGCGACGGCCGCTGGTACTGGCACTGGGACCCGGACATGCTGTCCGGCCGGGTCGAGGACGCGTCGGAGATGACCGACCAGCTGGAAGCCGCCGCGCGCAAGCTGACGATTCCGGTGATGCTGGTGCGCGGCCTGCAGTCGGACGTGGTGAGTGCCGAAGGCGCCGCGGCGTTTCAGGAGTTGGTGCCGCAGCTGCAGCTGGTCGAGATCGGCGGCGCGGCGCACACCGCGGCCGGTGACGACAACGACTCGTTCACCGACGCGGTCGCCAAGTTCGTCTTGCAGACCAAACAGTGAGTTACGCGTAGTTCGGCTTGCGCTTCTCGACGAACGCGTCGACGCCCTCGCGGCCGGTCGCGTTGTTGGCCGCCGCGGCGATCGCGTCGCGTTCGCGATCCAGCTGATCGCCGAGAGCCGACGAAGAAGACTGTGCGAGAAGGGTTTTGATGCTCGCGTAGGTGGAACGTGGTCCGGCGGCGAGGGTTCGGGCCAGGTTCAGTGCCTCGGCCTGCACCTCGTCGTCGGCGACCAGCCTGCTGAGGATGCCGAGCCGGACCGCCTCGTCGGCGTCCAGAACCGCGTCGGTGAGCAGGATTTCGCGAGCCCGGCCGAGTCCGACGATGCGCGGCAGCGTCCAGGACATGCCGCCGTCGGGGCTGAGGCCGATGCCGGGGTAGGCCGGGCGCAGCTTGGTGCTCGGCCCGCCGAGTGCGATGTCGGCGGCGCAGACCAGGCTCATTCCGGCACCCGCCGCCCAGCCCTGGACGCCGACGACTACCGGGATCGTGGTCGCGTCGAGCGCGCGCACGAAGTGGTGCAGATCCGTTGCCAGGCCGTAGATGTGGGCCGCCCGATCGGCCGCTGCCGCGAAGCCGCGCACATTGCCGCCCGCGCAGAAGTTCGCGCCGGTGCCGGTCAGCAGCACCGCGCCGACCTCGGAGCCGAGCGAGCGCAGGGCAGCGGTGCCCGCGACGATCCCGCCGAAGTCCATGGACGTGCCGTTCGCGGCGGTCGCGATGGTGATCTGCAGAACGCCGTCGACGGAAGTCACGTACCCGGCTTGCTCGGTGGAGGTCATGTTCAGCACCCTAGCGTGTGGATATGTACGGTCCGGACGCCCGGTTTCATTCCACGGTTCCGGGCCCGCGCACCATTTTGACCTCGATCGACGGCGAGAAGGCTTCGACTCTGCTCGTGTCGTCCAGTGCGAAACCGTGTTTGCGGTAGAAGGCCAGTGCGCGCGGATTCTGCTCGAATACCCACAGCGAGTACGTCTCTGACGGGTCGAGTGCGGCTCGCAGCAGATCGTGCGCGACGCCTGTGCCGTACCAAGGCGAACGAACGTACAGCGCGTACAGCTGGTGCGAAGGTATCGGCGGATCGTCGAGGGTCTCGCCCGCGCTGGCGAAGCCGATCACTTGCGCACCGACCAGCGCGACCCAGGTGCGTCCGGGGTACTTGACCCGGTTGCGCTCCCATTGCTCGGCTCGCCGGTCGACGTCGAAGGCGTCCAGCACGTGCGCGGGCACCAGGTCGCGGTAGGCCTCGCGCCAGCAGGCGATGTGGCATTCGGCGAGCGGGTAGGCGTGCTCGGCGGCAAGTGGGGTGATGCGCCAGTCGGGCTCGGTCATACCCACCTATCGATGACGACGCCCCGGACCACCCGTGAAGGGTGCCGGGGCGTGCGTCGGTTCTCGTACTAGGTCAGCCGTGGCAATCAGCCGCGGACGACCTTGCCCGCCTTGAGGCAGGAGGTGCACACGTTCATGCGACGGGTGTTACCCGGCGCAACCTGGGCGCGAACGGTCTGGATGTTCGGGTTCCAGCGACGGTTGGTGCGCCGGTGCGAGTGCGAGACCGACTTCCCGAAGCCGGGGCCCTTGGCGCAGACGTCGCAGACGGCAGCCATAGTCGCGAACTCCTTCATGTCATGTGGAGGACCGTCGCCCGCGGGCGGCATGTCCGGAAACAATGTTTGACGTACCCCTGCCGATGTACATCGGCCAGCGCAAACCGGCAACGGCCACGCGAAGGCAACCCTGCAAGGGTAGCGGGACCGCCCCGGATCCACCAAACCGGGTGGGCTGCGGACCTGGCTGGCACGCGCGGTGGGTGCAAACAGTATGTCGGTTGCGCCCGCTAACCTTGCGGGCGGTGCAGGTGGCGACGATTAAAGGGGTGACGGTGCCCGGAGTGCGGGATGTGATGGACGGCACGGCGTTGCTGCGCTGGGGCCGAGCCTGCCTCGACGGTTTGGAAAACCGGCGCGAGGAGATCAACGCACTCAATGTCTTCCCTATCCCGGACGCCGATACCGGCACCAACCTGCTCGCCACGATGCGCGCTGCGATGGACGCCGCGGCGGCGCGCGGTCCGGTGGACGCACTGTCGGCGCACGACGTCGCCGCCGCGATGGCGCGCGGCGCGACCATCGGCGCGCGCGGCAACTCCGGCATCATCCTGTCGCAGGTCCTGCGCGGTATCGCCGAGGCGGTCCGGAGCGAACCGCTCACCGCCACCACCTTGCGCGATGCCTTGAACCGCGCCTCGGTCCTGGTTCGCGAGGCATTGAGCGAGCCGATCGAAGGCACCATCCTTACTGTCCTTGACTGCGCGGCCGCCAGCGCGGCGTCGTGCCAGGACACCTCGCTCGCCGAGGTGGCGTTGGCGGCGGCCGACGGTGCCGCCAAGGCGCTCGGTGACACACCGTCCCAGCTCGGCGTGCTGCGCGCGGCCGGAGTGGTCGACGCGGGTGCGCGCGGGTTGGTGGTGCTGCTGGACAGCCTCGTCTCGATCACCTTCGGGGAGATCCCCGCTCGCCCGGAGTACACCCCGCGTGAACCCGTCATCGTGCGATCCGTCGAGGACAACCGCGAAACCGGTTCGGCGGAACCGCAATACGAGGTGATGTACCTGCTCGCCGACACCGACCAGGACCGGATGGCGCAGCTGCGCGCCCGCCTCACCGAGCTCGGCGACTCCGTGGTGGTCGTCGGCGACGGCGACTCTTTCTGGTCTGCCCACGTGCACTGCGCGGATGCGGGCGCCGCCGTCGAAGCCGGGCTGGCCGCCGGAAAGCTCAGCGGTATCCGCATCGAGAGCTTCGGGCTGACCGGACGCGAGACGCCGCACGACATGACCTCCGGCCACCTCGTCACCCACACCACCATGGACTCCGCGAAGGAAGTCGACGGACCCGCCGACCGCGGAATCCTGGCGGTAGCCGCCGGTGACGGTGCGGCCGAACTGTTCGAGGACGCCGGAGCGGTGGTGCTCGCCGGTGACGGCGCGGTGACCGCCGCCGACCTGCTCGCCGCGATCCGAGCCATGCCCAACCGTGAGGTACTCGTCCTGCCCAACGGCGCGTTACCCGCGCACGACCTGGTCGCGGTCGGTGTCGCCGCTCGTGACGCGCACCGCGACGTGCTCCTGCTGCCGAGCGGATCCATGGTGCAGGGCCTCGCGGCGCTGGCCGTGCACGATCGCGGCCGGATCGCCGTCGACGACGCCTTCGCCATGTCGGAGGCCGCCGCGACCACCCGGTGGGGGTCGCTGCGCGCCGCACCGGAACGGGCGCTCACCATGGTCGGCACCTGTGAAGCGGGCGACGGGCTGGGCCTGGTCGGCCAGGATGTCGTAGTGATCGACCATGATGTGCGGGCGGCCGGACTGACGCTGCTGGACCGGATGCTCGCGTTCGGCGGCGAGCTGGTCACCCTGCTGATGGGTGCGGCGGCGCCGGACGGCCTGGCCGGCGAACTAGCGGCACACATCGGCGAAAGCTTTCCCGGCGTGGAGGTCACCGTGTATTCCGGTGGGCAGCACGGGGATCTGGTGCAGATCGGAGTGGAGTAGATGGCGACCCTGAGTGATCGGCTCGACCATATTCTCGGCGTGAAGGCGGCGGGCTCGCTGGTCGACGCGTTCGACATGCACACGGTGGAGGACCTGCTCCGGCACTATCCGCTGCGCTACGCGACGCAGGGACAGCCGCTCACCGAGGAAGAGCCGGAAGACGGCACGCACATCACCGTGATCGGCCGGATCACCAAGGCCGAGCTGCGGCCGATGCGCAACCGGCGTGGTTCGCTGCTGAAGGTGGTGCTGGACACCGGATCCGGCACCGGCCGCGGCGTCGACGTCACCTTCTTCAACGGTGACAAGGTGAAATACGTTGTCCGGGAAGGTCTTCGGGCGATGATGTCGGGCACCGTCAACTACTGGCGGCCCGGTCAATGGAACCTGAGCCATCCGGGCTATCTGATCCTGCCCGAGAACGACGACGACGAGTCGGTCGTCGCGGTGCAGACCGTGCGCGGCGGCGGTGACCTGCGCGGGCTGGCGCAGAGCGCGAAAGGCGCTGAGGGCGTGGACACCTCGTTCATGGAGCGGGAGTTCATTCCGGTGTATCCGGCCACCGCGAAGGTGCAGAGCTGGGACGTGCTCGCCTGCGTGCGGCAGGTGCTCGATCAGCTGGACCCGATCGACGATCCGCTGCCGGACGCGATCAGGGACGACCGTTCGCTGATGAAGATCTCCGACGCGCTGCGCCTGATCCACCTGCCCGAGCACAAGGCCGACATCGAACAGGCGCAGCAGCGTTTGCGTTTCGACGAGGCGCTGGCGCTGCAACTGGTGCTGGCCGAACGCCGCCACGAGGTGTCCGGCCGGGCCGCGCGCCCGTGTCCGCCGCGACCGGACGGCATCGCCGCCGAGTTCGAGAAGCGGTTGCCGTTCGAGCTGACCGCGGGTCAGCAGCAGGTGATCTCGGAAATCTCCGCCGATATGTCGCGCAGCCATCCGATGCATCGCTTGCTGCAGGGCGAGGTCGGCTCGGGCAAGACGATCGTCGCGCTGCAGGCGATGCTGCAGATCGTCGACGCCGGTCAGCAGTGCGCATTGCTCGCGCCGACGGAAGTTCTTGCCGCCCAGCACTATCGGTCGCTGCGCGGGATGCTCGGCGATCTCGGCAACGCCGGTGAACTCGGCGCGGGCGAGAACGCGACCAAGGTGGTGCTGGTCACCGGTTCGATGTCGACCGCGACCAAGAAGGCCGCGCTGCTGGCGGCGATGACCGGCGAGGCGGGCATCGTGATCGGCACGCACGCGCTGATCCAGGACAACGTCGAGTTCTTCGACCTCGGCATGGTCGTCGTCGACGAGCAGCACCGCTTCGGCGTCGAGCAGCGGGATGCGTTGCGCGCCAAGGCGAAAGCGGGCACCAGCCCGCATCTGCTGGTGATGACCGCCACGCCGATCCCGCGCACCATCGCCATGACCACCCTCGGCGACCTGGAGACCTCGACACTCACCGAATTGCCAAGGGGGCGTTCGCCGATCACGTCTAAAGTTGTTCCGCGCAGGCAACATCCGAACTGGGTGGACCGTGCGTGGGAGCGCATCGTGGAGGAGGTCAAGGCCGGTCGGCAGGCCTACGTGGTGTGCTCGCGCATCGGTGACGACGAGGAGGCCTCCGGTAAGTCCGGCAAAGGCAAGGCGAAGGCGGCCGAGCCCGAAAAGGAAGGCCCGACAACGCAGGCCGCGCTGGACGTCTTCGAGATGCTGAGTACCGGCCCGCTGTCCGAACTGCGTGTCGGCCTGCTGCACGGCCGACTGCCCGCGGACGAAAAAGACCAGGTGATGCGCGCTTTCAACGACGGCGCCGTCGACGTGCTCGTCTGCACGACCGTCGTCGAGGTCGGCGTGGACGTGCCGAACGCGACCGTCATGGTGATCGTCGATGCGGACCGCTTCGGCGTCAGCCAGCTGCATCAGCTACGCGGCCGCATCGGCCGCGGCAAGCATCCCGGCCTGTGCCTGCTGGTCACCGATTCCGCCCCCAACGGTTCGGCGATGGCTCGATTGGACGCGGTCGCCGCCACCACCGACGGCTTCGAACTCGCCGTGCTCGACCTGCGCACCCGCCGCGAGGGCGACGTGCTCGGTGCCGCCCAGTCCGGCACCGCCCGCTCGCTGAAGCTGCTGTCGCTGCTCGATGATCTCGAAGTCATCACCGCCGCACAGGAACTCGCTCGCGAGGTGGTCGAGGCCGATCCAGGTTTGCGGAAGCATCCCGGTCTGGCGAGCATGATGCACGCCGCGGTCGACTCCGAGCGCCTGGAGTACCTGGCCAAGTCGTAACCGGCTGACCGGCAACCGAATCGGGGCACATCATCCGGTCGAGACGGCGGTGATATGGGTGAGTGAGCACCGCCAGCCCTGCTCGGTCTCGACGAAGATGTCCGTCGTCCACTCGTCGGCGTCGAACCGCTTGCCTTGGAAGCGCGCGGTATTGGTGGCCCGCACGGTCAGCACCGCGACGTTGCCCCGGTATTCGATCGTGGCGGCGCTGACCCGCTGCATCGCCGAATGGCTGAGCACACCGGACTTGACCAGTGCGAGAAACCGCGCGGCCGGCGTGATCCCGTTTTCGGAGACCATGATCCAGTCGTCGGTCATGTAGGCGGCGATCCGGGCCGCGTCGTTGGTGACGATGGCGGCCATCCACTCGTCGAGCAGCGCTACGAGGCGATCCTCGATCGTGTGGTCCGTGCTGGGACGATGTGTCGTTTCCATGATTCGCACGGTAAACCGGACATCGGGGCCGAGGCTTGGACGAATGGAATACGTGCGTCGTGGATCAGCGCCCGATGCGCGGATAAGGCAGGTCGGTGCTGGTGTTCTCGGTGACCGCGAGCGGACTGCCGATGTGCGGGAAGGCGCGCTGCGGGCAGGACGGCCGCTCACAGACCTTGCAGCCCGCGCCGATCTGTACCGCTGTCGTCGGGTCGTCGAGCTGGAGTCCGGCCGAATACACCAGCCGGTCCGCGTATTCGATGTCGCAGCCGAGCCCGATCGCGAAATTCTTTGTCGCGGTGCCGAATCCGTGCGGCGCGGTCATCGCGGTGCGCGCGATCCACAGGTAGCGGCGCCCGTCGGGCATCTCCGCGATCTGCGGCAGGATCCGGCCGGGATGCGCGAACGCCTCGTGCACCACCCACAGCGGGCAGCTGCCGCCGACCCGGGAGAAGTGAAAGGCGGTGGCGGACTGGCGTTTCGAGATATTGCCCGCGCGGTCGGTGCGGACGAAGAAGAACGGCACCCCGCGCTGACCCTGCCGCTGCAACGTGCTCAGCCGGTGGCAGATGGTTTCGAAGCCGACCTCGAAGCGCAGGCCGAGCAGGTCGATGTCGTAGTGCAATTCCTCGGCCGAGCGTAGGAAACGTCCATACGGCAGCACCAGTGCGCCGGCGAAGTAGTTGGCCAGCCCGATCCGCGCGAGCGTGCGGGATTCGCCGGTGAGCGAGGGTGTTTCGGCGAGCACCCCGTCCAGCTCGGTCCCGTACAGCAGGAACGCCAGGGTGGTCGCGATCTGAAAGGCGCGCTGTCCCGGTCGAAGTCGCCTGGCCAGGGTCAGCGTGCGGCTCTCGGGATCGTATTGCCGCTTCGGGATGGCCGGGTCCGCGCCGTCGCCGCGGACCAGCACGGTGACCCCGGCGCGCTCCTCGGCCACCCTGGCGAGCTGGCGGTCCAGCGAGCCGATGGTCAGGCCGGACTGCTCGAACAGCTGCTCGGCGGCGATATCGAGCTGCGGGATGTGATTGTGGTGGTCGTAGAAGAAGTCCCGCACGTCCTCGTAGGGCATGGGCATGCCCGGCGCGCCGGTCGGCGCGGACACCCGGGCGGAGAGCAGGTCGAGCTGGTCGGTGGCGGCGCGCAGGCGGCGGTGCATCGCGACGACGATCCTGGCGACCTCGGGCTGCCTGGTCGCCAGCTCCTCCACCTCGGTCAGCGGCGCGGTGTGCCCGCCCGCGGCGTCGATCAGCACCTCGTGCAGGTCGGACACGAGGCGCGCGTCCGAGTCCGCGGCGAAGAACTGGACGTCGAGGTCGAAGGTGGAGTTCAGTTTCAGCAGTACCGGGATGGTGAGCGGCCGCTGATCACGTTCCAGCTGGTTGAGATAGCTGGGTGACAGATCAAGCGACTTGGCCAGCGCCGCCTGGGTGAGTCTGCGTTCCTCGCGCAACCGCCGAAGCCGCGCGCCCGCATACATCTTCCGCACGGAAAGATCGTAGTCCCGGGCCTTCGCAATCATCGCATTTCCGGACTTCTTTTGCCTGGAAATATGCCGCTGCAAGGTATTTTGCGCGATATCCCGGCTGCGTAGCGTGCGAAGGACGGTCGCGGCCCAACTCAGGCGGGCGTAGCGAAGAAACACATCGTACGTGCCTGCTAATCGTCGTCCCGGATCACCGCCTGTGCCGCGATCACGGTGGTGCCGTTGAAGGTAACCGCAGGGGAGCCGTGCAGTCGGTAGCCCTGCGCGAGCAGCTCGCTGATCCGTTCGCAGAACGAGGCGTCGTCGACGCCGGTGATCAAGCGGTAACGCAGTGGTTGGTCGTTCATGCCGCCAGCCTAGGGTGCGTGGCCGACAGCGCCGGAAGGGCAAAAAGCTTCCGAACCGAGCAATTGCTTGGTTCAATCGAGAGGGCGTTGCGCACAACGCGGTTCGCCCGCCCGGCAGCAGAAAGTGAGCCCGCCCATGCCGACTCCCGACGAACTCGTCCGCGATATGTGCCGCAGCTGGTCCGACCCGGATCCGGACCGGATCGCGTCCTTCTTCGCGGAAAACGCTGTCTACCACAACATTCCGCTCGAACCGGTGGTCGGCCGCACGGCCATCCGCGACTTCATCGCCGGCTTCCTGACCACCTTCGGGGCCATCGACTTCGACATCCACCACCAGATCACCTCCGGCAACCTGGTCATGAACGAACGCACCGACACCCTCCACAGCGCGGACAAGACCATTCCACTCCCGGTCACCGGCGTCTTCGAGGTAGCCGACAACACCATCCTCGCCTGGCGCGACTACTTCGACATGGGCGTCATCAACCGCGCGTTCAACCTGGAAGGCTGACCGTCCCCGGGAAATTCGTGGCAACTGGTCGGAACCGAACCGCGAGCGCACGCGTCGAAGGTGGATAGGGGCGATTCATGGAGTGGTTTCACTAGGTGCAAGGAGGGGTTGGGATGGATCGTTGTCCCGGGTGTCATACCGCGTGGCGAAGAGGGATGAGCTCCAGGTCACGGCAGCAACCGGTCAAGCGAACCGAGGAGCCGTGCGAGCGATACACGTCACGGCGGCGCCGGGTCTCCCGACCCGAGCCCGAGGCGGGCTGAGGGCGAAGGTGATTGAGCTCGGCGCCTCCGCCTGGATCAGGCGGAGGCGCCGAGCGTCAGCGAACAGCCGAGACGGTCAGCGTACGGCGGTCGCGGCGGCGACCATGTTGCGCAGCGACGCCTCCACCTCGACCTGGCCGCGGGTCTTCAGCCCGCAGTCCGGGTTGACCCACAGCCGTTCGGCGGGAACGGCTTTCAGTGCCGCGCGCAAGGAGGTGGTGATCTCCTCCACGCTGGGCACCCGGGGCGAGTGGATGTCGTAGACACCCGGCCCGACGCCGAGGTCGAAGCCCGCCGCGTTGAGGTCGTCGAGCACCTCCATCCGCGAGCGCGCCGCCTCGATCGAGGTCACGTCGGCGTCCAGGCCGGCGATCGCGTCGATCACCTCGCCGAACTCCGAGTAGCACAGGTGGGTGTGCACCTGGGTGGCGTCCGAAACACCGGAGGTGGCCAGGCGGAACGACTGCACCGACCAGTCGAGGTAGGCCTGCTGGTCGGTCTTGCGCAGCGGAAGCAGCTCGCGCAGCGCGGGCTCGTCGACCTGGATGACGCGGATGCCCGCGGCCTGCAGATCCACCGTCTCGTCCCGGATCGCCAGCGCGACCTGCCGCGCCGAGTCGCCGAGCGGCTGGTCGTCGCGCACGAACGACCAGGCCAGGATGGTGACCGGCCCGGTGAGCATGCCCTTGACCGGCTTCGCGGTGAGCGACTGGGCGTAGCTGATCCAGTCGACGGTCATCGGCGTCGGCCGCTTGACATCGCCGAACAGGATCGGCGGCCGCACGCAGCGGGAACCGTAGGACTGCACCCAGCCCAGCTCGGTGGCGGCGAAGCCGTCGAGCTGCTCGGCGAAGTACTGCACCATGTCGTTGCGCTCCGGCTCGCCGTGCACCAGCACGTCGAGGCCCAACTTCTCCTGCAGCGCAATGACATCGGCGACCTCGGCGCGCATCCGGCGGATGTATTCCGCCTCGTCGATCTCGCCCTTGTTGAACGCGGACCTGGCCAACCGGATCGCCGAGGTCTGCGGGTACGAGCCGATCGTGGTGGTCGGCAGCGGCGGCAGTTGCAGCTGCTCCTGCTGCAGCACGCGACGCTCTTCGGCGGGTGCGCGCCGGATCGCGTCCGGGCCGAGCTCGGCCAGCCTGGCCCGCACCTGCGGGTCGTGCAGCCGGGTGTCGGCCTGCCGCGCCGCCAATGCCGCACGGGTGTCGGCCAATTCGGTGCTGATCGCCTCGGTGCCCTCGGTCAGCGCCGTCGCCAGCAGCCGAACCTCGGCCACCTTCTCGGTGCCGAACGCCAGCCACGACCGCAGCCGCTCGTCCAGCTTGGTCTCCGCGGCCAGCGTGTATGGCACGTGCAGCAGCGAGCAGGAGGTCGAAACCGCCACCGAGGCAGCCGAACCCAGCAGGGTGCCCAGCGTGGCGAGCACGGCGTCGAGATCCGCGCGCCAGACGTTGCGTCCGTCGACCACACCGGCCACCAGCAGCTTGCTCGCCAGTGCCGGGATACCGGCCACGTCGGAAACGCTGGTGCCGGCGGTGAAGTCGAGCGCGACGCCCTCGATGTCGGTGCCTGCCAGCGCGTTCAGCGCCGCGTCGGCGTGCCCGAAGTAGGTCGCCACCAGGATCGCGGGTCGCTCGGCCGAAGCGGTCAGCTCGGTGTAAGTGCTTCGCACCAGCTCGATTTCGGCCTCGGTGAGGTCGGTGACCAGCGCGGGCTCATCGATCTGCACCCAGCCGACGCCCGCCTCGGCCAGCAGCCGGAGCAGTTCGGAGTACAGCGGGACGAGTTCGGCGAGCCGGTCCAGGGCCGCACCACCGGTGGCCTTGGCCAGCTTCAGGAAGGTGATCGGACCGACCACCACCGGACGGGCGGGCGCGCCGAGCGCGAGCGCCTCGCGCACCTCGTCGAGCAGCTTGTCCGGGTTCAGCGAAAACGCGGTGTCCTGGTCGATTTCCGGCACCAGGTAGTGGTAGTTGGTGTCGAACCACTTGGTCATCTCCAGCGGTTCGACGGTTTCGTTGCCGCGCGCGGCGGCGAAGTAGCGGTCCAGCGGATCGGCGATCCCGGCCACCCGCGGCGGCAGCGCGCCGAGCAGGACGGCGGTGTCGAGTACCTGGTCGTAGTACGAGAAGGTGCCCACCGGGATCGAATCCAGGCCTGCCGCCTGTAGTTCGGCGAGTTGGGCGTGGCGCAGGTCGCGTGCGACGGTGTGCAGCTGATCGGCGTCGATCTTGCCTGCCCAGTAGGCCTCGGTGGCCCGCTTGAGCTCACGCCGCGGTCCGACCCTAGGTAGCCCGAGAACCGTTGCGGTGAACGGTGTCTGATTTACAACAGTCACGTTGTCTCTCCAGTGCTGGTGTCGTAGGCCCTCGCCATGCGGGCTGCGCGGCTACCGGGTGACACGTCAGGAGATTTCGACAACAGAGCCCGACACATCAAGTACTGGTAGACCGCGCGCCCAGATCCACGAGGCGGTGGCCGTCGGATACGGCGTATCCGACACGGCTGGCAGGTCTTCGGACTCACAGGCACCGGCCTGGTCGGCCGACCTACTGGCCGTCGCTTCCCGGGTGTTGTGCGCCCAGTGCTTGTGACGGCGTTCGTTCCTGCTTACCGCTGCGGGACAGTCCCGGATTCCCACCGGGTTCCCTCTCGCCCGTCCGCCCTTTCGAGGCGGCCGAACTCGGCTCCGCAACGCGACGACGGGGCTCCATCTCGTACGCGCGCGGTGAACCAGCTGCACCCACCAGCATAGGGCGCTTGGCGAGAGCGCGGTGCGGCCGGGCGGTGCGGCGGTCGCTCTCGATCGTCAGGCCCGCGTTGTCTGGTCATCTGTCCAAGTCTGTGAGGAACCCCACGGAAATCGGGTGTAGCCCAGCTTTCCGGAATATGTCTAAAGTTGTCACCCTCTGGGGAGAACTTCGGCGCGGGGGTCGATACCAGGAGTGCTTGTGGTGACTGAACGATCGGTATCGATCGTCATTCCAACATATGTAGCGACGGCCGAGGGTCGTGATCTGCTCGATATACAGCTGGACGCCTTGGCGCGTCAAGACTATCCGGGGGAATTCGACGTTGTCATAGCCGACAACGGCTCACCGGTCGACGTGCGCGTCCATATCGAAAACCATCAGGTCCGGGATCGGCTGAAGCTCCAGTACGTAGACGCGTCAGGCCGGTCGGGTGCCGCATTTGCCCGAAATGTCGGAGCCGGTAGTGCCACGGGCGAGGTGTTACTGTTCTGTGATCATGACGACCGCGCGTACCCGAGCTGGATCAGCCGCATGGTCGAGTTCCTGGATGAGGGCTACGACCTGACTTGTTCTGCGATCGAGGGCGATTCGCTCAACGCGGACCACCCGCGCCTGGTCGCCAACATCCCGGCACCGGACCAATTCCAGCCGCTCGGCGTTTATGCTCCTGTGATCATCGGCACGAGCATGGCGTGCCGCGCGGAGGTCTATCGGAAGCTCGGCGGACAGGACGTCAGCTATGCCGCCAACGAGGATCTCGAATTCGGCTGGCGGGCCCACCGGGAGGGATACCGACTCGGCTATCTGGCCGAGGCGCTGGTCGCCTATCGGTACCGACGCGGTTTCCGGCCCGGCTATCGACAGGGCCGTAGCAGAGGCCTCGGCCTTGCGCGACTGAACGGCGAATTCCCGAAGAATGGTTTACCCGAGATTCATCTGCCCGAAGTTTTGTTACGGATGATCCGCTTGCCCTTTACTCGCGGATTAGTCGCCGAAGAACGCGGATTGATGATCGGCCTCGCGGTCGGTCAGTTCCGCGGTGGGTTCCGGCATCACACGATGCACTGGATCTGACGATGTGACGTCGCGGTGCCCGGATCTTCGCAACGGTGCTAGCCCGGGTTGTGAAGATGCTTGCGAAGCCCCCTTCCGTGTCTGTCTGGGGGCGGAGTCCGGGTACCTTAGGCGGATGTTCACGAAAGTTCTGGTTGCCAACCGCGGCGAGATCGCCATCAGGGCCTTCCGCGCGGCCTATGAGCTCGGCGTGGGGACGGTAGCCGTCTTCCCGTACGAGGACCGCAATTCGGTCCATCGGATGAAGGCGGCCGAGTCCTACCAGATCGGTGAACAGGGACACCCGGTCCGGGCGTATCTGTCGATCGACGCGATCGTCGACGCGGCCAAGTCGGCCGGCGCCGACGCCGTCTACCCCGGCTACGGCTTCCTGTCCGAGAACCCGGACCTGGCCGCGGCCTGCGCCCGCGAGGGCATCACCTTCATCGGTCCGTCCGCCGAGGTGCTCGAGCTCGCGGGCAACAAGGCACGGGCGATTGCCGCAGCCAAGGCCGCGGGTCTGCCGGTGCTGCGCTCCAGCGCGCCGTCTTCGGACGTGGACGAACTACTCGCCGCGTCGCAGGAACTGGACTACCCGATCTTCGTCAAGGCGGTGGCAGGCGGCGGCGGGCGCGGCATGCGCCGGGTCGCCGATGCCGAGCACCTGCGCGAGTCCATCGAGGCCGCGTCCCGCGAGGCCGAGTCGGCCTTCGGCGATCCGACCGTGTTCCTCGAGCAGGCCGTGGTGAACCCGCGCCACATCGAGGTGCAGATCCTGGCCGACCAGCACGGCAACGTGATGCACCTGTTCGAGCGCGACTGCTCGGTGCAGCGCAGGCATCAGAAGGTGATCGAGCTCGCGCCCGCGCCGAACCTGGATCCCGAACTGCGCGACCGCATCTGCGCCGACGCGGTGGCCTTCGCCAAGGAGATCGGCTACAGCTGCGCGGGCACCGTCGAGTTCCTGCTCGACGAGCGCGGCAAGCACGTCTTCATCGAGATGAACCCGCGCATCCAGGTCGAGCACACGGTGACCGAGGAGATCACCGATGTGGACCTGGTCCAGTCGCAGATGCGGATCGCGGCGGGGGAGACCCTCGAACAGCTCGGGCTCAGTCAGGAGACGGTCAGCATCCGCGGTGCCGCGATGCAGTGCCGGATCACCACCGAGGACCCGAACAACGGCTTCCGCCCCGACACCGGCCGGATCACCGCCTACCGCACGCCGGGCGGCGCGGGCATCCGGCTCGACGGCGGCGCCAACCTCGGCGCGGAGATCGGCGCCTACTTCGACTCGATGCTGGTGAAGCTCACCTGCCGCGGCCGCGACTTCGGCGCGGCGGTGTCGCGGGCGCAGCGTGCGCTCGCCGAGTTCCGAATTCGCGGCGTTACCACCAACATTCCGTTCCTGCTCGCGGTGCTGGACGACCCGGACTTCAGGGCGGGGCGGGTCACCACGTCCTTCATCGATGAGCGTCCGGAGCTGCTCAACCAGCGTGGGTCGGCGGACCGCGGTACCAAGATCCTCACGTATCTGGCCGATGTCACGGTGAACAAGCCGCACGGCGAGCGGCCGACGACGGTCTATCCGCACGACAAGCTGCCCGCGATCGATCTGTCGGTGCCGCCGCCGGACGGCTCTCGGCAGCGGCTGTTGCAGCTCGGCCCCGAGGGATTCGCTAAAGCGTTGCGCGCGCAGAAGGCGGTCGGGGTCACCGACACCACCTTCCGGGACGCGCACCAGTCCCTGCTGGCCACGCGCGTGCGCACCAACGGCCTGCTCGGTGTCGCCGGGCACGTGGCCCGGCTGACTCCCGAACTGCTGTCGATCGAGGCGTGGGGCGGCGCGACTTACGATGTGGCGCTGCGCTTCCTGTACGAGGACCCGTGGGAACGGTTGGCGGCCTTGCGCGCGGCCGTGCCGAACATCTGTCTGCAGATGCTGCTGCGTGGCCGAAACACCGTGGGCTACACGCCGTATCCGGAGCAGGTGACGCGGGCGTTCGTGTCCGAGGCCACCGCGACCGGTATCGACATCTTCCGGATCTTCGACGCGCTCAACAACGTTGATCAGATGCGTCCGGCGATCGATGCGGTGCGGGAAACCGGCACCGCCATCGCTGAAGTCGCGATGAGCTACACCGGGGACCTGTCCAACCCCGACGAAACCCTCTACACCCTTGATTACTACCTCAAACTCGCCGAGCAGATGGTCGACGCAGGCGCGCACATCCTGGCGATCAAGGACATGGCCGGACTGCTCCGCGCCCCCGCCGCCGCCACCCTGGTGACCGCGCTGCGCAGCAACTTCGACCTGCCGGTCCATGTGCACACCCACGACACCCCCGGCGGGCAGTTGGCGACCTATCTGGCCGCCTGGCAGGCCGGTGCCGACGCCGTCGACGGCGCGAGCGCCGCGATGGCCGGAACCACCAGCCAGCCTGCGCTTTCCGCGATCGTCGCCGCCGCGGCGCACAGCGAGCACGACACCGGGCTGAACCTGCAGAACATCTGCGATCTCGAGCCGTACTGGGAAGCACTGCGAAAGGTGTACAAGCCCTTCGAGTCCGGGCTCCCCGCCCCGACCGGACGCGTCTACACCCACGAGATCCCCGGCGGTCAACTCTCGAACCTGCGCCAGCAGGCCATCGCGCTCGGCCTGGGCGACCGGTTCGAGGAGGTCGAAGCGAAATACGCTGCCGCGGACCGGCTCCTGGGCCGCCTGATCAAGGTGACGCCGTCCTCCAAGGTTGTTGGTGACCTCGCCCTCGCCCTGGTCGGCACCGGCGTCGACATCGAAGACTTCGCCGCCGACCCGGGCCGCTACGACATCCCCGACTCGGTAATCGGTTTCCTGCGTGGCGAACTCGGCACCCCGGCCGGTGGCTGGCCCGAGCCGTTCCGCAGCCGCGCCTTGGCCGGACGTGGCGAGGCCAAGCCGGAGACCCCGCTCACCGCAGCCGACGAGGCGGGTCTGGCTGGCACCTCCGCCGAACGCCGCGGCACGCTGAACCGACTGCTGTTCCCCGCGCCCACCGCCGAATTCAACGCGCACCGCGAGAAGTACGGCGACACCATGGGTCTGTCGGCGAACCAGTTCTTCTACGGCCTGCGCCACGGCGAGGAACACCGCGTCCAACTCGAACCGGGCGTCGTCCTGCTCATCGGCCTCGAAGCCATCTCCGAGCCCGACGAGCGCGGCATGCGCACGGTCATGTGCATCCTCAACGGCCAGCTGCGCCCGGTCGCCGTCCGCGACCGCTCCATCGCCAGCGACATACCGGCTGCGGAGAAGGCGGACAAGGGCAATGCCGGTCATATCGCCGCACCGTTCGCCGGTGTCGTGACCTTGGCTGTCTCCGAGGGTGATTCGATCGCGGCGGGTGACACCGTCGGCACCATCGAGGCGATGAAGATGGAGGCCGCGATCACCGCGCCGCGGGCGGGCACCGTCGGCCGGGTCGCGATCGGCCAGGTACAGCAGGTCGAGGGCGGCGACCTGCTGATCGAACTCGCCGTGCGCGAGTCCGAATGACCCGGATCGTCGCCGGAACGGCGGGCGGGCGGAAGCTGCGGGTGCCGCCCGCCGGGACCCGCCCGACCTCCGACCGGGTGCGCGAGGCCGTGTTCAGCGCGCTCGACGCGCGGATCGACTTCGACGGCATCCGGGTGCTCGACCTGTATGCCGGCTCGGGCGCGCTCGGCTTGGAGGCGTTGTCCCGCGGCGCCGCCCACGCACTGCTGGTCGAAGCCGATCGCAAGGCAGCCGAGGTTGTCCGCGGCAACATCGCCGATGTCGGGCTGCCCGGCGCGGAGCTGCGTCTCGCGACCGTGGCGAGCGTGCTGGCACTGGGCGGCGCAGGCGAATTCGACCTGGTCCTGTCCGACCCGCCCTACGCGGTCGAGATCGACGCGGTGCTCGACGACCTGCGGGCGCTGGCCGACGGCTGGCTGCGGCCCGACGCCCTCGTCGTCGTCGAGCGGGCGCGCCGGTCGCCGGAAATCGAATGGCCTGCGGGCTATTCGGCGATGAAGCCGCGCAAGTACGGCGAAACACGCATCGAAATGGCGACTTTCGACTGACCGTGTGGTTTCGAGCACCCTCCGTGCCGCGTGACCCGCCCGCACGATAGCGTCTGACCATGGCAGGAGCACTGTGCCCCGGGTCCTTCGACCCGGTGACCAACGGACACATCGACGTCTTCGCGCGGGCAGCGGCTCAGTTCGACGAGGTCGTCGTCACCGTCTCGATCAACAAGAACAAGCAGGGCATGTTCAGCATCGACGAGCGCATGGAGATGCTGCGCGAGTCGACCGCCCACCTGCCCAACGTCCGAGTGGAGTCGTGGTACGGCCTGCTGGTGGACTTCGCCAAGGAACAGGGCGTCACGGCCATCGTGAAGGGCCTGCGTGACGCGACCGACTTCGGCTACGAGCTGCAGATGGCCCAGATGAACAAGAAGCTCTCCGGCGTCGAGACCTTCTTCATCGCCTCCAACCCCGCCTTCAGCTTCCTGTCCAGCTCGCTGGTCAAGGAGGTGGCGACCTTCGGCGGCGACGTCACCGACATGCTGCCCCCGTCCGTGCACAAGCGCCTGCTCGCCCGTCTGGCCGAGCGCCAGAGCTAGTCCAGAACGTAAATCAGCCCCGGCCCCAAAAGCTTTGGGACCGGGGCTGATTCCCCTCACTCGACGAGGTTCAGAACACCAAACCGCGCAGGGCCAGGAAGCGCATGCCGCCGACAACCGCGGTGATGCCGAGGATGGCCGTGGCCTCCGCCGTGCCGCCGATGGTCGGGGCCCACACGTCCAGCGCCGCCAGGCCCGCGGTGGTGATGGCCAGGCCGACCAGTGCCAGGCCGCCGCCCTCCCACTGTGCGGTGAACCAGCCGACGCGGCCGCTGGCGTGGAAGGTGAGCTGGCGGTGCAGCTCGTTGGCGATCACGGTGCTGACGATCGAGCCGACCACGTTGGCCATCAGCGGGCCGATGCCGTGCATAGCGAAGAACAGCAGCACGTAGGCGATATTGCTGGACCCACCGACCAGCGCGAAGCGAATCAGCTGAGCGAAGGCACGGTCGCCGCGCAGGTAAGCCATCAACTGCTGGAACCGCGCGGCCGTCGGTACCGGCTTCAGGAGCGGGTACGGGCCTACCCACGGCATGAAGTAGCTGGTGGTGCTAACTCCTGCCGATCTCTGTAGATCCAGAACAGTCATGGTGTTTCCGATCGAACTCAAGCCTTCGCTGGGGACAACAGCGATGGTGATCGCTTCCTTCCCGCCGACTCTTGATAGGTCCCGCTTGTTCAGTCGGAATCTGTCAACACTCGGCGGACCGGGTAGCCCTTCCCTCTGGCTTCCTCAATCCCGCAGTCCCGGTGGGGGCTGCGCTCGGGATGAAGACCTTGTCGATCTTCCTATTGACGATAACACGAAGTGGAGGCAGATCCTCCACTTGATTTGTGTGGCGTACGAGACACTGCGACGACACACCGGAGGGTGACTCGGCACAGGCCGTGATGAGGGGCACACTGGGGCTCGGCGGACAGTTCGCCATTGAGTCGTAGGAGAGTGGGGTAGTCAGCATGTACCGCGTATTCGAAGCCCTCGACGAGCTGGTCGCCATCGTCGAGGAGGCGCGTGGCATCCCGCCGACCCGCAGCTGCATCGTGCCGCGCGGCGACGTGCTGGAACTGCTCGACGACGTGCGCGACGCACTGCCGGGCGAGCTCGACGATGCCCAGGACGTGCTCGACATCAGAGACAAGATCGTCTCGGATGCCCGCTCGGCCGCCGAGATCACGGTGACCAGCGCCAACGAGCAGGCCGGTCACACCATCGGCTCGGCCCGCGAGGAGGCCGACCGCATCCTCGCCGACGCCAAGGCGCACGCCGACCGGATGGTCGCCGAGGCGAGCGCGCACGCCGACCACCTCGTCAACACCGCCCAAGCAGAGGCCGACCGCGTCGTCGCCGACGGCAACGCCGAATTCGAGGCCGTCACCGGCCGGGCCCGGCTGGAATCCGAGCGAATGATCGACGCGGGCAAGGCTTCCTACGATCGATCGGTCGCCGAGGGCGAGGCAGAGCGGGACCGCCTGGTCGCACAGACCGAGGTGGTACGCGCCGCGCACGCCGAATCCGCCAGGGTGATCGACGCCGCGCACGGCGAGTCCGATCGGATGCGCGAGGAATGCGACGTCTACGTCGACTCCAAGCTCGCCGACTTCGAGGAGACCCTGAGCAACACCCTGCGCACCGTCGGCCGCGGCCGCCATCAACTCCGCTCCGGCGCGGGCGCGCCTGACTACGCGGCCGACTACCGCCGCTGACCTCAACCAGCCGCACGGCCCCTGATTTCGCGCACCGGGTTTCGCATGCGATTCCCGGTGCCGGAAATCAATGAGCGTGCGGCGGCTGCATTTGGGTCGACACGAACCCTCGCGTATCGTGGTGTGGTTGCCCATCCCCCCCGAAAGTGAAGTGAGTTCGTGATGTCCGCCGGTTCCAGTTCTGCCCCGCGTAAAGGCTCGGTCCCGCGCCGTGAGCCCGACGCGGCCTTCGTGCTGGACGTCCGCAGTCTCGGCCGCCGGGCCGGAACGATGCGTGAGCTTCAGCGCACCATCACCACGGTCGAGCGGATCGGGCTGGATCTCATCGCGGTCCCGGTGGGCGCCGAGCTCGAGCTCGACCTGCAGATGCAGGCGGTGTCCGAGGGTGTCCTCGTCACCGGAACGGCCTCCGCGCCGATCGAGGGGGAGTGCTCGCGCTGCCTCGAGCCGTTCACCGACACGGTGAACGTGCACCTCACCGAGCTGTTCGCCTACCCGAACAGCACGACCGAGCAGACCACCGATGACGACGACTCCTACCGCATGATCGACGACACGATCGACCTCGAACCGGTGATCATCGACGCGATCGGCATCGAGCTCCCGCTGCAGCCGCTGTGCTCGCCAGACTGCGCCGGACTGTGCGCGGAATGTGGCGTCCGGATGGCGATTGCGGGATCCGAGCACTCGCATGAGATACTTGACCCTCGCTGGGCCGGGCTGGCGAAATTCGCCACTGCATCGCCCGGCAACGGCAGCCCCGACCAGGGTGCGGCCACAGCAGCAGACCAGTCAGCCGAAATGGCAAGCAATATGACAGAGGAGAAGTAGTCGTGGCCGTTCCCAAGCGCCGGATGTCCCGTTCCAACACCAGGTCGCGGCGCAGCCAGTGGAAGGCCACCGCGCCGACCCTGATCACCTGCCCGAACCGCGCCTGCGGCGAGAAGACCCTGCCGCACATCGCGTGCCCCTCCTGCGGCACGTACAAGGGCCGTCAGGTCACAGCAGCTGTCTAACAGTTCAACCTGTCGTATAGACGTGACTGAGCGCAGCGAAGGAACCAGGAACACAGCACCGCCGGTCGCAGCGGAGCCGAGCGTTAGCGAGGTGCAGCTGTGACCGAACCCGACTCGTCCCTTGGACACGCGAGCTTGCTCGCGGCGCTCGGCGTCGAGCTGCAGCCGGATCTGCTGCGGCTCGCGCTGACGCACCGGTCGTACGCATATGAGAACGGCGGCCTGCCGACCAACGAGCGCCTGGAATTTCTGGGCGATTCCGTGCTGGGTCTGAGCATCACCGAGCGGCTTTACCACGAGCACCCGGACAAGTCCGAGGGCGAACTGGCCAAGCTGCGCGCGAGCGTGGTCAACATGCATGCGCTCGCCGAGGTGGCGCGTCAGCTCGGCGAGGGCGGCCTCGGCGTGCACCTGTTGCTCGGCAAGGGCGAAGAGCTCACCGGCGGCCGGGACAAGCCGAGCATCCTTGCCGACGGCATGGAGTCGCTGCTCGGTGCGGTGCACCTGGAGCACGGCATCGACGTCGCGCGTGAGGTGGTGCTGCGGCTGTTCGCCGACCTGCTCGAGCGCGGACCCCGGATGGGGGCCGGCCTCGACTGGAAGACGAGCCTGCAGGAACTCACCGCCGAACGCGGTCTCGGTGTGCCCAGTTACGAGATCACCTCGACGGGCCCCGATCACGACAAGGAATTCACCGCGACCACCGTGGTCGGCGGCCGGGCCTACGGGCAGGGCGTCGGTCGCTCCAAGAAGGAAGCCGAGCAGAAGGCCGCGGGCACCGCCTACCAGGCGCTGACCGCCGAATCCTGATCGTGCCAGAACTTCCCGAGGTAGAGGTCGTCCGGCGCGGCGTCGCCGAGCACGTGGTCGGTCGCGTCATCGAATCGGTCGTGATCACCCATCCCCGCTCGGTGCGCCGCCACCTCGAGGGCGCCGCCGATCTCGCCGCGCGGCTGACCGGCCTGAAGGTCGAGTCCGCCGAGCGGCGCGGCAAATATCTCTGGCTCACCTTCGACGAGCCGGACACCGCGCTCGTCGTGCATCTCGGCATGAGCGGGCAAATGCTCGTGCAACCCGCGGACGCACCGCTGGAGAAGCACGCGCACATCCGCGCGACCCTCGGCGACGGCACGCAACTGCGCTTCGTCGACCAACGCACCTTCGGCGGCTGGGCGCTCGCCCCGCTGGTCGAGGTGGACGGCACCCGGGTGCCCGAACCGGTCGCGCACATCGCCCGCGACCCACTGGATCCGCTCTTCGACGCCGAATCCGTGGTCGCCGCGGTGCGTGCCAAGCAGACCGAGATCAAACGCGTGCTGCTCGATCAGAGCGTCATCTCCGGCATCGGCAACATCTACGCCGACGAATCCCTGTGGCGCGCAAAGCTGCACGGCACCCGCCTCGCCGCCGGGCTGTCCCGCCCCACCATCCGCGCACTGCTCACCGATGTCGGCGCGGTGATGGGGGAGGCGCTCACGGCCGGTGGCACCTCGTTCGACGCGCTGTACGTGAACGTCAACGGCGAATCCGGTTACTTCGAACGTTCGCTCGCCGTCTACGGCCGCGAGGACGAGCCGTGCCGTCGCTGCGGCGCCCCGATCCAGCGGGAAAAGTTCATGAATCGTTCGTCGTATTCTTGCCCGCGGTGCCAGCCGAAGCCTCGCACTCGTTAGCGGACGCGAGCTACCTTGCTAGTAGGCGGTTCGGGAAGTCGGTCCGGCCGTGGAGGAAGGACACATGCGCAAGCTCACGTATTACGTAGCGTCGACCATCGACGGATACATCGCCACCGAGGACGGATCGGTCGATTTCTTCCCGGTCGGTGGCGACCATGGGCCTGCGATCACCGCGCAATACCCGGAGACGCTGCCGACCAAGGTGCGCGAGTCGATCGGCATCGACAAGCGCAACCGCTACTTCGACACCGTGCTGATGGGCCGCAAGACGCACGACTTCGGCGTGCGCACCGGCACTTCGAGCCCGTATGCGCATCTGAAGCAGTATGTGGTGTCCACCACGCTGCCGGAGAACCCCGATCCCGACGTCGAGCTGATCGCCGCCGATCCGCTGGCGAAGGTGCGAGAACTCAAGCGCGACAACGGTCTCGGGATCTGGCTCTGCGGCGGCGGCGAGCTGGCGCAGGAATTGCTGCCGGAGATCGATCAGATCTTCCTCAAGCTGTACCCGGTGCTGCTCGGCCGCGGTAAGTCGCTGTTCGGCTCGGGTCCGCGGCTGCCCGATGCGGCCAAGTTCCGGGTGATCACCAGCCGGGTGTTCGAGGACGGAGTGGCCTTCATGAAATACAGCAGGATTCGTTAACCGCTGTGGCGGAAGACGATTCGATCGCGGCGGACCCGACGAGCACGCCGGGGCCGGTGGAGGTGCTTCGCGAGATCGGCTTCTGGCTGGAACGCTCGCGGGCCGAAACCTATCGGGTGAAGGCATACCGCCGCGCCGCCGATATCGTCGCGGAGCTGTCGGACGAGGACCGCGCGGTGCACCGGGCCGCGCACAGCTGGCGCGATATCGCCGGGATCGGGCCGAAGACCGCGGGCGTGATCGAACAGTCCTACTCCGGCGTGGTGCCGCAACAGCTGCTGGACCTGCGCAACGCGGCGAAGCCGATCGGTGTGCCGGGTAAGCCGCTGCGTGCGCAGCTGCGCGGCGACCTGCACACGCACTCGGACTGGTCCGACGGCGGTAGCCCGATTGCGGAGATGATGGGTGTTGCCGCGGCCCTCGGGCACGAATACTGCGCGCTCACCGATCATTCACCGCGCCTGACGGTCGCCAACGGGCTGTCCGCAGACCGGCTGCGCAAGCAACTCGACGTGGTCGCCGAACTCAACGACCGCCTAGCGCCGTTCCGCATCCTCACCGGCATCGAGGTGGACATCCTCGACGACGGCACCCTCGACCAAGAGGCCGACCTGCTCGCCGAACTCGACATCGTGGTAGCCAGCGTGCACTCGCACCTGCGCGCGGACAGCGCGACGATGACCAAACGGATGGTTTACGCGGTGGCCAACCCCAACGTCGACGTGCTCGGCCACTGCACCGGACGGCTCGTCGAGGGCGGCCGCGGCACTCGTCCCGAGTCGACGTTCGACGCGGAGATGGTGTTCGAGGCGTGCCGCACCTACGGCACCGCCGTCGAGATCAATAGCAGGCCGGAACGCCGCGACCCGCCCTCCCGGCTGATCCAACTCGCGGTCGAGATGGACTGCCACTTCTCCATCGACACCGACGCGCACGCGCCCGGCCAATTGGACTGGCAGGGCTACGGTTGCGAACGCGCCCTCGCGAATGGTGTTGCGGCCGAACGGGTCATCAACACCTGGCCGCTGGCCGACCTGCTGGCCTGGACCGAGTCGCCCGGCGCGTGATGGCCGTCGGGTTAAATGTTGCCGAATAGTTCTGCCGTTCCGGAGATCATCGTCGAACGCGACTGAAAATGGTTGCCAGACAGATCTTGTGGGGGTGGGTTAACCGTTGGGCGACTTTCCGGTCGAAATCGTGCTGGCGCTCATCGGTATCGCGGTGCCGATCGGCGCGTTCCTGTACGAGTTCGTGATCGTCGGGCGCAAGCGCCTGGGCTACCGCGTGCAGATGGACACGCCCGTCACCGGTGAGGTCGAATCGGTGTTCCCCGGCGTGCTGCCGCAGCTGCGGCCCGCGCTGGACGGGGCGAGCCCGGCCCTGAAGGATCTCTCGATTGTCTTGGTGCGCATCGAGAACAGCGGCGCGACCCCCATCGACACGCACGACTACAAGGCGCCCGATCCGGCGCGGATCGGCCTGCACCTGCGGTTCCCGCAGCGCCTGGTGATCGGCATGGCGGTGACCGAGCTCAGCGATCCCGGCCTGGCGGACAGCCTGGACGGTGACTCCGGCATCGCGGTGCGCGAGGACATGGCCGGGCATATCGGCGTCATCGATCTGCCCAAGGTGCCGTTGAATCGTAGTGAGCACTACAAGATCCTGGCCATCCTGCAGCGCTCCGAGGGCTCGGGGGAGTATCCCGTGCCGGTGTTGACCGGCGGCATCAAGGGCGGGCGCGTCCAGGAAACCAGAAGCCAGACCGGTATTCCCCGAATGATGTTGGGGCTGACCATCTTTCTGGTGCTGGTGATCGCCGTTCAGCTCATCGTCGCCGCGGTCGAGCCCGCGCCGACCCCGTTGGAATGCGCCTCGGGCAAGCTCACCGTTGTGGGGTCATCAGCCTTCGCGCCGGTGGTGCGGGAGGCCGCCGATTTCTATGGGAAGCGGTGTACCGGAGCGCAATTCGCGTTCAACTTCGAGGGCACCGAGCGTGGGCTCGATCGGCTGGCCGAGGAGGGCAAGGACAATCCGGCGCTGCTGGCGATCAGCGACGGTCCGAAGGGCAGCGGGTATCCCACGCTGGTGTACCGCCCGCTGGCCTTGTCGCTGTTCACCGTGATCGTCAACAAGGACGTCGGCGTGCAGAGTCTCACCGAAACCCAGATCCGGGACCTGTACCAGGGCCGGGTCGGCAACTGGCGCGACGTGGGCGGTCCCGATCTGCCGGTCGTGCTGGTGAATCGGATCCCCGGCTCCGGCACCCGAAATACGTTCGAGCGCAGGCTACTCGGCGCGGGCCAGCCCGATCGCCCGCACGTGAGCTGTACCGCGATCAAGGGCACGGCGACCGCCGCCGGGGCGCACTGCGATGTCCAGGTGACCACGGATATGCAGAAGGCGGTCGGCGAGATCCCCGGCGCCATCGGCTATTCCGAGTTCTCCGAGGCGGTGGACGCCGGGTTGCCGACCGTCGCGATCAACGGCGTCACCGCGAACCGCGACGCCGCGATCAACCGCACCTACCCGTTCTGGGGCGTGGAATACGGCTACAGCTACGGCGAGCTGCCCGGCGACTCGCTGGCCGCGGCCTTCCTGCACTTCCTGGTCGATCAGACCGGCAAGGATGTGCTGCGCGCGCACGGCAACGCGCCGTGCGCCGAGCTGCCCGACCCGGGCCGGTGCCTGCCGGATTCGTGATCGCGCGTCACACTTTTCCGGCCTGTCTCGTCTCTCTGGTGTAGCCGAAACATCGAGGAAAGGACGACAACGTGTCACGGATGAAGCTGGCGAAGGTAGCACCGGAGCTGTACCAGGCGTGGTTCGCGGCCGAGGGGGTCATCCGCCGCGGCCCGCTGGACCCGGTGGTTCGGGAACTGGTGAAGATTCGCGCCTCGCAGATCAATGGCTGCGTGTACTGCATTGATATGCACACCACCGATGCCAGGCTGGCCGGGGAAACCGAAAAGCGCATCTTCCAACTCGACGCCTGGCGTGAGTCGCTGCTCTACTCCGATGCCGAACGGGCGGCCCTCGCCTATGCCGAGGCGGTGACGAAGCTCGGCGACCACGGTATCAGCGACGAGGTATGGGCCGACGTCGAGCAGCATTTCGACGAGGCCGCCGCCGCCGGTTTGGTCGCGGTAACCGCAATGATCAACCTGTGGAACCGAATCGGCGTTCCCCTGCGCATGCAGCCCGACGTGGACTGACCCACGCACATCCGACGACCGAAGGCGCCCTTCATTCCGCCGGCCAGGCCGAAGGGCGCATTCGGTCGATCGTGGGGCCGGGTGTCAGTCGGTCGGCGGCAGCATCGGCCGGGTGAAGTAGTCCTCGACCGGTAGGGGGCCGGTGTAGCGGCGGCAGGGGCAGCGCACCCACTCCCACGTCGCGGGCGCGATGGACCGGCGCTCCTCGGCATGGCACTCGCCGGCTTGCGCATCGTGGATGGCCAGGTCGTGCCCGCATCCGCACTTCGCGACGCTCCGGATCGCCTTGTCGCCGACGCGCCCGCGCCGGCCGTAGCGTCCGACGGCCCAGCCGACGCCGAGGATTCCGGCTCCGACAGCCAGGGTGATGGGATCGAACATGCGACCATTGTACGTATACGTATGCGGGTTCACCGGCGAAGGGCCCCGTTCTGTCGGTGGTATCGGCGAAGATGGCAGGCATGACGGAACTATCGCTGCGTGAGCTGAACCGAACCCTGCTGGTGCGTCAGATGCTGGCGCAGCGGGTCGCGATGACACCGTTGGAACTGGTGCGGCATCTGGTCGCGGTGCAGGGGCAGGAACCCAACTGGCCCTACGTCGGGCTGTGGACCCGGCTCACCGACTTCGCGCACGACGACCTGGCGGCGCTGCTACGGGAGCGAAAGCTGGTGCGCTCGGCCATGATCCGCCGCACCGTGCACCTCGCCGACGCGCAGGACTTCCGCTGGCTGCGCCCGACGGTGCGTCCGGTCGTGCGGACGGCACTGCAGGCGCCGTACTACCGCGACGAGATCGAGGGCATCGATCTGGACGAGCTCGCCGCCGCGGGTCGCGACGTGCTGTCCGGGCGCATCATGTCCCGCGCCGATCTCGGAACGCTACTCGGCGAGCGCTTTCCGGGTCGGCACACGCGCAGGCTCGCCGAGTCGGCGGAGCTGCTCGTCCCCATGGTGCACAGCCCGGTGACCGGGGCCTGGGGCAAATGGCGCAACCGCTCGGTGACCGTCGCGCTCGCCGACGAATGGATCGGCGAGCCGATGGAGACAGTCCCGCATGCGGAGACGCTGATCCTGCGCTACCTGGCCGCGTTCGGTCCGGCCACCGTCGCCGACATGCAGGCGTGGGCGGGCGTCACCCGGCTCGCCGAGGTGGTCGACGAGATGCGTACCCGCCTACGCGTTTTCACCGACGACCAGCATCGGGTGCTGTTCGACCTGCCGGAAGCCCCCCTCGCAGACCCGAATCTGCCGGTGCCGGTGCGCTTCCTGCCCGCCTTCGACAACGCGCTGCTCGGCCACAAGGACCGGCGCCGGATCATCAGCGACGAGGATCGTCAGCGGATCGCCGCGGAGGCGTCGGGTGGTGTCCCGATGTACCTGGTCGACGGTTTCGTGCACGGCCGGTGGTCCTTGGACGACACCACTATTCGGGTTACCCCGTGGCATCCGTTGTCTTCGGCCGACGCGGAAGAGCTGCGCGCCGAGGCCGAGCGGATGCTGACCTTCGTCGTTCCCGGTCAGGATGGAAAGATCGTGATCGAAGGCTGAGCCGATATCCAGTCCGGTAGACATATTCGATTGAAACTCGCAAAGGCCGGTTCTACCTGGGGATCTCGGCTATCGATCAGCAACGTATCCGACTGCATGGTTTGAGACGGCTCCGGTGAGGTACATCACTGGCGGCCCCCCTGATCGCGCGGCTAGCGACCAGGCCAACCAAGCCTTACGGACTGGCGGTGCAGCACCAGCTCCACCTCCGCCGTGGCGGCCACCGGCTCGGCGCCCTGCGCTTTCCGAGTGCTGGGTGTGCGCGAATTGCTAACGGTTGTGCCCAAGCAAATGGTTGTGTCCCTGCACGGTGTGCCCCTTTGGAAGGAGGGTCATGAGCGAGTTGCCCATGTCGCGTTCGGGTCAGGTTTCTACTTCGGACTTGCTGTCGATCGATCACAGCGGCTCCCGATTCCGCATCGCGATGGTTGTTCCGCCGTACTTCGATGTGCCGCCCAAGGCGTACGGAGGTGTCGAGGCCGTCGTCGCCGATCTGGTCGACTCGCTGGTGGCCAGAGGCCACGACGTCACCCTGCTCGGCGCGGGCGAGCCGGGCACCAAGGCGACCAAGTTCATTCCGCTGTGGGACAACATCTGCCCCGAGCGCCTCGGCGAGCCGTTCCCCGAGGTGTTGCACGCGCTGCGGGCACGCCGGGCGATCGAGAAGCTCGCCGCCGCGGGCAGCATCGACCTCGTGCACGAGCACACCTTCGCGGGCCCGCTGAACGCGCCGGCGTATAGGGGACTTGGCTTGCCGACCGTGGTGACGGTGCACGGACCGGTCGAGGGCGAATGTTATGAGTACTACCGGGAAATGGGCGATGAGGTCTCGCTCGTCGCGATCAGCGACCGGCAGCAGGAGCTGGCCCCGGATTTGAATTGGGCTGGGCGCGTGCATAATGCTCTGCATCCCGAGGAGTGGCCGTTCCGTGCCGACAAGGACGACTACGCGCTGTTCCTCGGCCGCTTCAACGAGTGCAAGGCGCCGCATCTGGCGCTGGAGGCCGCGCACGCCGCGGGCATCCCGCTCGTGCTTGCCGGCAAGTGCAGCGAGCCGTCCGAGATCAAATACTTCGAGGAGCAGGTACGCCCGTTGTTGACCGACCAGGATCACGTGTTCGGCCTCGCCGACGCCACCGACAAGCGAAAGCTGTTGGCGGGAGCCAAGTGTCTGCTCTTCCCGATCCGCTGGGAGGAACCCTTCGGCATGGTGATGATCGAGTCCATGGTGTGCGGCACACCGGTCGTCGCGTTGCGCGGCGGCGCGGTTGCCGAGGTGATCGTCGACGGGGTCACCGGCCGCGTGTGTGACGATCCGGCCGAACTCACCGCCGCCATCGCCGAGGTGCAGACCATGGATCCGGCGGCCTGCCGCGCGCACGTCGAGGCGAATTTCGGCGCCGACACGCTGGGGCGCGGCTACGAGCAGGTCTACCGCAAGCTGATGCGCGCGGCACGCAAGCGGACCGGATTCCGTTGGTACCAGGATCAAGCCGTGCCGATGCAGGCCGCGGCGAGCGGACTCGCGTGACGGCGGATCCCACCGCCGCACTCAGCCCCGCCCCACTGAACTCCGGTGAGCCAACGGGTTTCGGTGGGGCGGGCTCGGTGACGCTGGTGGAGGGCGGCACCTTCTGCCTGTCGAACCGGCTCGGCGATGTCGAGCCGGGCCGCCCGCACGGACTCTTCTTCCGGGACGCGCGGGTGGTATCCCGGTGGGAGCTGCTGGTGGACGGCCAACTGCCCGAACCGCTTTCGGTGCTCAGCCCGGAGGCGTTCGCGGCCAGGTTCGTGCTGCGAAGACCGCCGACGGCCGGGCTGGCCGACAGCACGCTGCTGGTGGTGCGCGAGCGGATCGTCGCCGACGGCATGCACGAGGTGCTCACGCTGGAGAACATGGGCCGCGAGTCGACGGCGGTCACCCTCGAACTGCATATCGACGCCGATTTCGTCGACCTGTTCGCGGTCAAGGAGGGGCGGGCCGGACACGGCCGGTCCGAGGTGACGGTGGCCGAGGGCGAGCTGCTGTTCCACGATCGGACCGATCGGATGCGCGGGCTCTCGGTGTCGGCGACCGTCGAACCCACGGTATTGCCAGGCACGTTGCTGTGGCGGGTGGTGGTGCCGGTCGGCGAGAGCTGGCAGACCGAGATCACCGCCCAGCCCACCCTCGGTAACCAGCGGTTCCAGGCGCCGCTGGCACCGGGCGAGCACTACGGGGTGAGCGCGCCCGGCCGCAAGATCGCCGCCTGGCGGCACACCGCCACCGACGTCTCCGCGTCGCATCCGGAACTCAGCCAGGTGTTGCGGCGCAGCGAAAGTGACCTGGGCGCCTTGCAGATTCACGACGACACCGGCCAGAACCGGCCGTTCGTCGCGGCGGGCGCGCCCTGGTTCATGACCCTGTTCGGTCGCGACAGCCTGCTGACCGCCTGGATGGCGCTGCCCCTCGAGGTCGATCTCGCCCTCGGCACGCTGCAGCAGCTGGCCGAACTGCAAGGGCAGACGGTGAATCCGCTCACCGAGGAGGAGCCGGGGCGGATCATGCACGAGATGCGCCGCGGCCCGGCAGGCGGGCTGGTACTCGGCGGCAACATCTATTACGGAACCGTCGACGCCACACCGCTTTTCGTGATGCTGCTGGCGGAATGTCATCGCTGGGGCGCGGATTCGGCATCGATCAGGGAGCTGCTGCCCGCGGCCGACGCGGCGCTGGACTGGATCAGCGATTACGGCGACCGCGACGGCGACGGGTTCGTCGAGTACTGCCGGGCCACCGACCGCGGCCTGGTCAACCAGGGCTGGAAGGACAGCTGGGACGGCGTCAACGACCTGGACGGTCACGTCACCGAGGCGCCGATCGCGCTGTGCGAGGTGCAGGGTTACGTGCACGCCGCGCTGCTGGCCCGCGCCGAGCTCGCCGAGGCGTTCGACGACCCGCACCGGGCCGGGGAACTGCGCGATCAGGCGGCTCAACTGCGCGGCAAGTTCGGCGAAGCGTTCTGGCTGCCCGAGCGCGGCTGGTACGCCATCGCGCTCGACAAGGGCAAGCGTCGCATCGACGCACTGACAAGTAATGCGGCGCACTGCCTTTGGTCCGGCATCGCCAGCGATGCGCACGCCGCCGAACTGGTGCAACGACTCTCGGGACCGGAGATGGACAGCGGTTTCGGATTGCGCACGCTCGCTTCGACAATGGGCGCCTACAACCCGATGAGCTACCACTGTGGCTCGGTGTGGCCGCACGATACCGCCATCGCGGTCGCCGGTCTGCTGCGCTACCGGCACGTGCCAGGCGCCGTCGAGCTGGCGACCCGGCTCGCCACCGGATTGCTCGACGCCGCAACGGCTTTCGACGGCAGACTACCCGAGCTGTACTGCGGCTTCCCACGCTCGCGGTTCCCGGCCCCGGTGCCGTACCCGACCTCCTGCTCACCTCAGGCATGGGCGAGCGCTGCCCCGCTGCTGCTGGTGCGGGCATTCCTCGGCCTCGACCCCGACGTACCCAACCGCACCATCACGGTACGCCCGCTGGTGCCGCCGGAATGGGGCCGAATCACGTTGTCCGCGTTGCGACTCGGCCCGATCACCGTCGACCTGGAGGTGGAGGGCGCGCAGGTCACCGCCGCCCGCCTACCCGACGATTGGCAATTGATCACGCGATGATCTTTGGTATGAACGGCCCGACATCGGGTACTCGTCCGATGTAAGCATTCAGGTCATGCTTTTCAGGCTGATAGACGACGCAGGCTGGAGGCGCACCATGCAGACATCGCTGGATATGCGGGACCTGTGGAGCACACAGCACCGCGACTGCACCATCGAACCCATGGATCTGGACATGGACCTCGCCCAGTTCGTCCGCAGTACCCACGCGGGCCACGGCCCCGAATGCTGCCAGTACCTAGCCGCTTCGGCCTATTACTTCGACCACGCCGCAGTGGGCTGACCACAACGATTGACAGTGCCTCGGCTCCGTGTGGTGGGAGCCGAGGCGCTGTTGAGTGCTGTATTACTCGTGAGCAGTGGGGGTGGCGCCGCCGAGGCCGCCGGACAGACTCGACAGGGTCTTGGAGAAGGTCGTCGCGGACCCGGTGACGGGGTCGTCGACCGATTGGGCGCTGGGGGCGCCCTCCAGGAGCAGGCCGGATTCGGCGGTCGCGTGGGCGGCGCCGAGTAATGAGCCGACTCCGAGCGCACCGAGTAGCAGGCTGTTCGTCACTATTCGCTTCATGAATTCGTTCCCTCCGTTGGCGATACGGCGTTGCCGTGTGCGGGCTGGCCGATGACTTTTCGGTAAGCATTCGTTGCCGTGTTCGTTCCGGATGGTCGGCAGGTCGGCGGAGAGCCAGCGCCCGCCGGATGCGCTCGCGAGATCCACCCATCCGGTAACGCATTGGTGACGAATACTGTCCGGCACCACAACCATTCCACGCCCGAACGGTGGTCGGCTTACCGAGACGGCACGACCGGAAGGATCACTATTTTGGCGCGCATACGCTTCGTCTCGATGTTCGCTGCGGCCTGTGTGAGTTTGGCTGTCGCGGCTCCCGCGCTGGCGAGTCCGGCGCCCAACGAGCAGTTGGATGTGCTCGGCGGTCGGACTCTCGGGGAGATACGAGACGACTTGAAGAGCAATCTGTACGCGAACGCATGGCTGACCGTGATGGGATCCGCGAATGCGCGTGGGCTGTGCGAGAAGGATGATTTCGACACTCAGACTCTCGCGGCCCTCGGTGAAATCCAGGATCGCTATCCGGTAGCAGGAATCGAGAGCCCCAGTAAAACCGCGAGGTACATGGTCTCGCACGGGACGAAGTGGGGATTTTCCGAGGTCACCAGCGACTACACCAACGAATTTCGGCATAAGTTCTGTGCCAGCCAAGAGGTCAGAAGCGAGTACGAAAGCCAAAAGAAGAAGGCCGCCGAGGATGGCGGAAAGGTGATGTTCGAGACCGACAAAGAATTTCTGAAGGTGTACTACGCGCAGGCGATCGATTACTACAAGGTGCTGGTCGGCGCCGGTGTGGACGTCGACGCCTACTTCGCGGAGGCGAAAGAGAAGGACAACGCGAATCAATTGGTGAACAGCGGAAAAGAAATGGGGGAAAGGATCAAGTTGCGAGAATGCTATCTGGCGACCTGGACGACATCACCTGCGGGAATCGGCACGATGGAGGAAGAAGAGGAAAAGGCCGCTTGTAAGGACAAGAAGGACGAGTAGCCGCCTCGGCCCGCGCGATCTCGTGCGCGGGCCGCCGGTCGATCAGTTGTGCTGTAGTCCGGCGTGCGCTGTTCATGACGAAATTCTGACGGTGCGGCGTGGATGGCCTGCGATGCCGGTCGGACCAGGCACGATCTGTTCATGACATCAGTTCTCGCAGGGACGTTCGTGCTCGACGCCCGGGCCGGGCGGCCGCCGAAGAGGCAGGGGTGAGTGGCGTGCGGGTGTTGCTGACCGGTGCCGCCGGGTTCATCGGGTCGCATATTCGGCGGGAGTTGGTCGATGCGGGGCATGCGGTGGTTTCGCTCGATCTGATGCTGTCCGCGGCGCATGGTCCGTCGGCGGCGACCCCCGAAGGCGTTGAGCGAGTGGATGTCCGGGATGGTGCGGCGCTCGATGCGGTGCTGGGTGGTGTCGATGTCGTCTGTCATCAGGCCGCGGTGGTCGGTAACGGGGTGAGTGCGCAGGACGCGCCTGCCTATGCGAGTCACAACGACTTCGGGACCGCCGTCTTGCTGGCGGCGATGGATCGGGCCGGATGCCGTCGGCTGGTGCTCGCGTCCTCGATGGTCGTGTACGGCGAAGGTCGCTATCGCGGCGAGCGTTGCGGCCCAGTCGAAGTCGGTGTTCGCCGGATCGAGGACCTGGATGCCGGAATGTTCGAGTACCGCTGCCCGGACAGCGGCGAGATACTCACCTGGGATTCCGTGCACGAGGATGCGCCGTTGCGTCCGCGCAGCTTGTACGCGGCGAGCAAACTCGCACAGGAGAATTACGCTGCCGCCTGGTCCGCGGTGACGGGATCGTCGGTGACCGCACTGCGCTATCACAACGTCTACGGCGACGATATGCCCAGGGACACACCCTATTCCGGGGTCGCGGCGATCTTCCGATCGGCGCTGGAGGCGGGGCAACCGCCGCAGGTTTATGAAGATGGTGGGCAGACACGGGATTTCGTACACGTCACCGATATCGCCGCGGCGAACCTCGCCGCGGTCGAGCAGCCGCTGCCCGGTTTCGTTCCGCTCAATGTCTCCTCCGGACGCCCCATCACGATCCGGGAGGTCGCGGTCACGCTGGCGGCGGCGCGCGGCGGGCCGGACCCGGTGGTGACGGGGCGCTATCGTCCGGGCGACGTGCGACATGTGGTCGCGGATCCGGACAAGGCCAGGCGTGCACTGGGTTTCGCCGCGCGAGTGGATCCCATTGCAGGCCTCACCGAGTTCGCGTTCGCGCCGCTGCGCAGTAGCGCGGGGGTTTGTGCGCCGACCCTGTGATGGTCAGTTGCCGGATAGTGGTAGCCGAACCTCGAAACGGCTACCGGTAGGCCGGTTCTCGGCGGTGATGTCGCCGCGATGGGCCTCGACCAGACCGGCGGCGATCGCCAATCCCATGCCGCTGCCGGTGGGTACGCCGTCGGCGGCGACCGGCGAACGGGCCGCGGTGCCGCGGTAGGCGACCTCGAAGATGCGCGGCAGGTCCGCCTCGGCGATGCCGGGCCCGGTGTCGTCGACCCGGGCCCATGCTCGACCGTCGGCGGCGCCCGCCGAGATGGCGACCTCGCCACCGGGCGGCGTGTGCGCGATGGCGTTGGACACCAGGTTGGTCAGCACCCGGCCGAGCGCCTGATCGTTGGCCGCCACCACGATTCGGGCGTCCGGTTGTTCCGCGCGCAGCTTGACCTGCGCACGTTCGGCAGTCGGCCGGTTCGCGGCGAGCACCTCGTCGATCAGCTCGCGTAGATCCACCGGTTCCAGTTCGAGTCGCAGCGCACCCGCGTTGATCTTGGACATCTCGAACAGGTCGTCGACCATGCGGGACAGCCGGTTGGTCTCGATGCCGATCTGCTCGGCGTAGGACGCCACGTCGGCCTGCCCGCTGACCACACCGTCCGAGAGTGCCTCGGCCATCGCGCGAATGCCCGCCAACGGGGTGCGCAGATCGTGGCTGACCCAGGCGACCAGCTCGCGCCGCGACTGCTCCGACGCCCGCTCCTGCTCGCGGATCTGCTTCTCCCAGACCATCTTTCGTGCCTGCTCCCGGCCGAGCCAGACCGCGGCGGGCACGGTGACCGCCGCGACGATGCCGAGCACCACCGCGGTGCGCTGGAGCTGCTCGGTGAACATCAAGCCGCTGACGCCGATGATGCCCGCGAGCGTGGACAGCGTCGGAATCAGCACCAGCACAGCCATACTCGTGGTGACCGAGCGATTGCTGGTGGCGCGCAGGATCAGTGCGCCGATCAACACCACCGGCACCGAGCAGGCCAGCGAGTACAGGATCAGCTGGGTGGTGTCCTCAGGCATCGACGGCTCCATTTCCCGGTTCGGTCCGCGCCCACGCGTAGCCGCGGCCCCAGACAGTCTCGATGCGGTGGCGGTTGCCGAGCTTCGCGCGTAATCGCTTGATGTGCACGGTAACCGTGGAAAGGTCACCGAAGTCCCAGCCCCACACCTGGGCGAGCAGTTGCTCGCGGCTGAACACCTGCTGCGGATGCTGGAGCAGGAAAACCAGCAGATCGAACTCGCGTGGCGTGAGGTCCACCGGCACGCCGTCGACCAGCGCGAGCCGGAAGGCGGGCCGCACCTCGACCGCGCCGTCGCGCAGCGTCGGATGGGCGTCCTCGCGCACCACCTGTGCGCGCCGCAGCACCGACGCGACCCGCAGCGCGAGTTCGCGCGGACTGAACGGCTTGGTGACGTAGTCGTCGGCGCCCGCCTCCAGCCCGAGCACCCGGTCGTCCTCGTCGCCGAGCGCGGTGAGCAGGATGACCGGCGTCTGCGGGCGCGGCCCCGAGCGGATCGCGCGGCAGATCTCGATACCGTCCGGTGCGGGCATCATCACGTCGAGCACGGCCAGGTCGATCTGGTCGTCGGTGTCCGCCAGCGCCGCCAAAGTGGCTGGGCCGTCGGCGGTTTCGCGGACGGTCAGGCCGTCGCGTTCGAGGTAGCGCCGGACCACGTCCCGGACAACGGGGTCGTCGTCGGCGATCAGGATAGACATTGTTTCACCAATTCGTCAGGATCGAGTGGACCAGCACGAGCGTGCCGATGCCCTGCACCGCGAGCCAGCCGCGGGCGGTGGACCGGGGCAGGAACGCGGTCGCGGCGAGCAACCACATATCGAACGGTAACCAGATGCGTTCGGTTTCCGCCTTACTCAGCCCGCTGATGTCCGCGGCCAGGATCGCGCACAGGGCGGCGGCCACCAGTAGCGCCGTCGGATCGAGGGCGCGCAGCACGCGCGGGGACAAGGCGCGATGCAGCGCCGCCGCCGTCGCAAGGCCGATCGCACAGACTGTCGCGGCCAGATTGCCCCACCACCAATACGCGTACGACCGATTCTTGGCGACGCCCTGGTAGTAGCGCTCGACGACCAGGTGATAGCCGTCGACCCACCAGAATCCGGACAGCGTGAAGGCGGCGACGACCACCAGTGCACCGGCCACCGCGGGCAGCAGCGGCCGGATGGTCCGGCCCGCCAGCAGGACGGCTACGGCGGGTATCGCCATCAACGTCAACCCGTAACTGAGATAGATGCCGAAGGCGAACAGCATCCCCGCCGCGACCGCCGCGACGTGACTACCCGCGGGCCGAGCGGCGAGCGCGAGTAACGCGACCGCCCACGCGGTGACACCGGCGAACATCGCGTCGGCGGAGACGGCGATCCAGACCGCGGCGGGCGCCAGCGTCAGAAACGGGAGCGCGGCCCGCGCGCGATCCTCGGCGCCGACCGCGCGCAGCGCGACCGCGACCGCGACCACCGCGCTGGTGCCGATCAGCATGCAGGCCAACGCCGCCCAGGTACTGCCGCCGAGACCGAGCCGATCCAGCAGCACGAAGAACAGCAGCGCGCCCGGCGGATGTCCGGACACGTGGGTGGTCCACGAGTCCGGTTGGAAATCGAGGATGCGGCCGGAGAAGCCGCGCAGCATCGCGCCGATATCGGTGACGCCGCCGACCTCGTGCAGGTATTCGTTGGGGTCGTTGAACCGGTTGGTGAAGCCGCGATGCCAGCCATCGACCATCGCCAGTGCGAACGTCCAGGCGATCGAGGTGACCCAGGACATCGCCAGCACCCGCCGCCACGGTAACCGCTGGGCCAGCGCTGGACCTTGCAGGGCAACGAGTGCCGCGATGACGATCGCGGGGCCGGTGCCCCAACCGATGTGCGGTAACCAGGAACCGAAGATCGGCGCACTGGCCGCGTAGAGTTTGCTAACCCATTGCGGGTTGGCGATTCTCGGGATGATGAACGCTGTCGCTACCAGTGCGGCAGCGATGCCCGCACTGATCAGGTCGCCGCGGATCTGGACACGCGGCTGGGCTGCGACCTCGGAGACGTCATGCACGGTTATCACGATAGGTCGGCCATCGGCCCGTTATCGCTGTTCCGGACGCATATTTTGACGATGTCACTGTTTCGTCACAGGTTTTTCGGCCGTGCGGCGGGTTCGACGGCTTAGCGTCGGTGCCGTGACTCGAACCCAGGTTGATCCGGCCGGAGTGACTGTGGTGATTCCGTGCCGAGACGAAGCTGATGCGTTGCCGGATGTCCTAGCAGCCATTCCCGCCGGATACCACGCCCTGGTCGTGGACAACGGCTCGACCGACGAGACGGCGGCCGTTGCCCGCGCCCGTGGCGCCACGGTGGTGCACGAAGGCAGACCCGGCTACGGCGCGGCGGTCCAAGCGGGCATCGCGGCGGCGCGCACCGAGATGGTCGCGGTACTCGACGGCGACGGATCGATGGATCCGGCCGAACTGCCCGGCCTGGTCGAATTAATCCGTGGCGGAGCCGATCTCGCGGTCGGCCGGCGGCGACCGACCCGCGCCGGGGTCTGGCCGTGGCACGCGCGGCTCGGCAATCTGCTCATCGCCCGCAGGCTACGACGCAAATACGGTCTGCCCGTGCACGATATCGGCGCGATGCGGGTGGCGCGGCGGGCCAGAATGCTGTCGCTCGGACCTCTGCACCTGCGTTCCGGGTATCCGCTCGAACTGCTCGTGGGTGCGGCGGGTGCGGGCTGGCAGGTTGTCGAGCGGGACATCGCCTATCGACCACGAGCCGGGGGAGTATCGAAGGTCTCCGGCTCGTGGCTCGGCACCGCGCGCGCCACCAAGGACTTCCTGGCGGTGCTGCGATGAGCCCCTGTGCCGCAACACTGTTGGTGATCGCGAAGGCGCCGATCGCCGGCTTCGCCAAAACGCGATTGACGCCACCGCTCACCCCGCAGGAAGCCGCACGGGTGGCCGCCGCGGCCCTGCTCGACACCCTCGACGCGGTGCTGCACAGCGACGTCTCCCATCGAGTCGTCGCGTTCACCGGCGACCTGGCCGCCGCCGAGCGCAGCCACGAATTGGCCACCGCCCTTGGTGAATTCGAGGTCATCCCGCAGCGCGGCGACGGTTTCGGCGCTCGCCTCGCCAACGCCCACGCCGACGCCGCCCGCCTCGGCGCCCCGGTCCTGCAGATCGGCATGGATACACCACAGATCGGCCCCGAGGTACTGACGGCGGCGGCAATCGAACTCGCGTCGGGCGACACCGCGCTGCTCGGCCCCGCCGACGACGGCGGCTGGTGGGCACTCGGCCTGCCGTCCGCCCAGCCCGCCCGAGTACTCGCGGACGTTCCGATGTCCACCGATCAGACAGGCGTGCTCACCCGGAAGGCCTTGCAGGACTGCGGTTATCGGGTGAATCTGTTGCCGCAGTTCAGCGATGTCGACACCTTCGCAGACGCCGTCCGAGTGGCAGCAGAATCCGGCGGCCGCTTCGCCGAGACGTTCCTCGAACTACGCGATCGCGGGTTGGTGCTGCGATGAATGCCACGGGCACACCGGGTTTCGCGGGTCGTATCCGCGCCTCAGTATTCGGCAGTTGTTGCGCCTACGGGACAGGGCAAGTATCGCGATCGCGGGTTGGTGCTGCGTGGAGCGACACGGGCACAACCGGTCTCACGGGTCGGGTTCGTGTCACAGGGGAGTATGGGGCGGTGGCGCGATGATCGGCGCGGATTTCGACATCTTCGATCGTGCGTTGGCGGGTGAAAGATGTTGGATGCGTGCGGCGGACGGGACTCGACACCGGTTGCCGACCGGGCGTTGGCTCGGACTGGCCGGTGGCGATCGTGGTGCTGATCGTGCGCTCACCGGCTGCTGTGACGGGCCGACGCTGGATCTCGGTTGTGGGCCGGGACGATTGGTTGTCGCCTTGCTGCAGCGCGGGGTGCTCGCGCTCGGCGTGGACATCTCGCCAACGGCTGTCGCTATCACCAGGTTTCGTGGAGCGCCCGCGCTGCGCCGGGATCTGTTCGGGCCGTTGCCCGGAGCCGGTCGCTGGTCCTATGCGCTGCTGGCCGACGGCAATATCGGGATCGGTGGCGACCCGCAGCGCATCCTTGCGCGTACCGCGGAACTGCTCGCGCCGGACGGTCTGGCGATCGTCGAATTCGCGCGTCCCGGTAGCGGTTCGGTCACCCGTCAGATCCGGCTGGAGTCCCGGTCACATGTCGGTTCCTGGTTTCCGTGGGCATCGGTGGGTATCGATCACGCGGAACAACTCGCGCACCGCACCGGGTTTCGAGTGCTGAACACCGCCGAGATCGGCGGCAGGCACATCGCCTGGCTGCGCCGCCATGCTTCGACGGCGGTGATCCCGTGATGCGCCGCGCTGGGTGCCGTCGATCGGCTAGCTCGGGAGGTGTCCGATGAGCGTGCGCGAATCCATCGAGCGCAGAGGGGCAGCCGCGGCACGGTGGTTCCACGTATCCGATGCCCGCGGCCCGGAGGTGGCCAGCCGTGTCGGCATCGCCCTCGGATCAGCCATCCTGATCTGCTTCATCACCGGCCTGCTGAGCCACTGGATCCAACACCCACCCACCTGGTTCTGGTGGCCCGTCCACCCGGTATGGCTCTACCGCTTTACCCAAGGGCTACACGTCATCTCAGGCGTCGCCGCGATCCCACTGCTCCTGGTGAAGCTGTGGGCGGTGTACCCAAAGCTGTTCCAACGCCCGGTGATCGGCTCCCCGCTGCGCATGCTGGAGCGAGGATCGATCGCCCTGCTCGTAGGCGCCATAGTGTTCGAGCTGGCGACCGGACTGCTGAACATCGCCCAGTACTACCCGTGGAAGTTCTTCTTCCCTCCGGCGCATTACGCGATGGCCTTCGTCGCGGCGGGAGCGCTGGCAGTGCACTTGGCGGTAAAGCTGCCCGTGATCAGAGAGGCACTGAGCCGTCCGATCGATTCGGACCGCATCGGTGTCGATAACAAGGCCGGTGCCGAAACCGGTGTGACGAGCGACGCAGACGCTGCCGGTGCTGGTGGCAGTGCGGTCGGTCATGGCGGTGGCAGGGTTGTCGGCCATCGCGGCGACGGTGCGCGGCGTCACGTCTCGCGGCGAACGGTGCTGACCGCTGCGTGGGTCTCTGCGGGAGTGGCCTCCTTGGCGGTCGCCGGTCAAACCGTTCCCTTTCTGCGCTGGGCGGCTGTGCTCGCGCCGCGCAGTGGGGAAGGGCCGCAGGGGGTTCCGGTCAACAGGTCGGCGACGGCGGCGGGGGTTGTCGAGTTGGCGCGGGCGGCCGACTACCGGCTGACTGTGCTGGTGGGCGATCAGCGGCGCAGCTTCACCAGGGATGAATTGCTGGCTATGCCGCAGGTGCATGCTCGGCTGCCGATCGCCTGTGTCGAAGGGTGGAGTGCGTCTGCTGATTGGTCGGGCGTTCGACTGCGTGATCTGCTCGCGTCGGTAGGCGCCTATCCGGGGGGCGACGTGCACTTCCGGTCGTTGGAGACCAGTGGCATCTATGCGAATTCGGTTCTGCCACATCGTCATGTCGTCGATGCGGACACGCTGGTGGCGCTCTCCTTGAACGGCACGACGCTCGACGTCGATCACGGCTATCCCTGTCGCCTCATCGCGCCGAGTCGCCCCGGCGTGCTGCAAACGAAATGGCTTTCGACGATCGAGGCACGCTCATGAACGCGATCCGAGTCCTGTTGCTACTGGCCGGGCTGTGGCTCGGCTGGTACGGGATTTCCCTGTTGCTCGACTTTCCCCGAGCCGACCTGTTGTCGGTCGCACTGTGGTTCGCCGGCGGAATCCTCTTGCACGACGCGGTATTCGCCCCGCTCTGCGCCGCAGTTGGTGCCACCGCCCGCCACCTCCTGCCCGGCACCTGGTGGGGCCCGACCGCCTGCGGAGCGGTCTGCACGGTGGCGTTGGTCGCGATCGCCGCCCCCGTGCTCGATCGCGGACACGCCATGCCGGACAACCCGACCGTCCTCGACCGGAATTACCCCCTCGGGCTCGCCGTGGCACTCGTCCTGATCTGGGCGCTGGTAGTCGCCGCAGCGCTGATACGACTCGCCGATGATCACCGATCCCGCAGTACCGAAACGCCAAGGAGCGCACCGTGACCAGCTACGACGACTTGCGGGCAGTGTTCATCAACTGCACCCTCAAGCGCTCGCCGGAGGTGAGTAACACCCAGGGCCTCATCGACATCAGCGCCCACATCATGGCGAAGAACGGTGTCCAGGTCTCCCACATTCGCGCGGTCGACCACGACATCGCGTTCGGTGTCTGGCCGGACATGACCGAACACGGCTGGCCCACCGACGAATGGCCCGCGCTACAGCGCCAGGTCATGGACGCCGACATCCTGGTGATAGCGGGCCCGATCTGGTTGGGCGACAACAGTTCTGTCACCAAGCAGGTGATCGAACGCCTCTACGCGAACTCCTCGATCCTCAACGACCGCGGCCAATACGCCTACTACGGCCGCGTCGGCGGCTGTCTCATCACCGGCAACGAGGACGGCGTCAAACACTGCGCCATGAACATCCTCTACAGCCTCCAACACCTCGGCTACACCATCCCACCGCAAGCCGACGCGGGCTGGATCGGCGAAGTAGGCCCCGGCCCTTCCTATCTGGACCCGGACTCCGGCGGCCCCGCCAACGACTTCACCAACCGCAACACCACCTTCATGACTTGGAACCTCCTGCACCTAGCCCGAATGCTCAAGGACGCCAACGGAATCCCTGCCCACGGCAACCAACGCTCCGAATGGGACGCAGGCTGCCGCTTCGACTTCCAAAACCCCGAATACCGCTGACCCGAACGGGGCATGGCGGCGCCGAAGCGCGAGTAACCCCGCCGCCATGTCCCGTTCGCGGTGTTAGCATCCCGTTCGGGGGTGTTCGTACGGTGCACCTGTACGGCGCAGGGGGAGTTCGTGTTCGGTACGTATGTGGTGCTGCTTGTGATCAGTGGCGTCGTTCTGCTTGCGCTGGCCGCTGCGGCACGGGAATTGCCCTTCGGCTCCCGGTTTGCCAACGGCGTCTTCGGAGTCGGCTTCCTGGTGTACGCCGGTTACCTCGGCCTCGTGTTCGAGGGCGGCAAGTACCACATCCTTTGGGCGGTGTTCGTCCTGCCCGTCTCGATGCTCGTGCAATTCGTCCGATCGATCGACCTGACCGACGAGGACCTGGCCGTCCCGCGGCGGCGAGAGCCGCCCGTCCCGCAGACCAGGCGTACAGCGGAAAGCCGGGAACGTCGGGCCGCCCGCACCGCCGCCGACCGCGCCGCGATCCGTGCGAAGCACACGGCCGACGAGAACTGAATCATCACTCGCCGCCGGTCCGTCGAACGGACCCGACGACGAATCCTTGCGGCGCGCCCCTCCGCAGCGCCCGTACGATCGTTTTCGTGGCTATCGCTCAGTTGAGTCTGATCACTTTGAACTGTGCCGACAAGGAGGAGTTGGCGGCGTTCTGGGCCGCCTTGCTCGGAGGGGAGATCGTTTATCGTGCCGATGATTTGGCTGTAGTGCACACCGAACGCGGGTCGCTGTGCGCACTGACGGTGCCGGACTATCGTCCGCCGACCTGGCCCGGGGGTGATACCCCGAACAACATCCATTTCGAGCTCAAGGTCGACGACCTGGACGACGCGCAGGCGAAGGCGATCGAGCTGGGTGCCCGCCTCGCCGAGGTCCAACCGGACCCGAACACCTGGCGAGTCCTGCTCGACCCCGCCGGACACCCGTTCTGCCTCGTCCCGCACGCCCCGCTGTTCCCCCTCGGCCCCAAGAAGGACGACGCCTGAATCTCGGCACACGATGGCGGCAAAACGCGAGTAAGCCCGCCATGGTGTGCCACTCGATGGCAGGGAATGGCGAGAGGGCCGGTGACAATGTGTCACCGACCCTCTTCGAGTTTTCCGATCAGCCGCGGAACGGGTACCGCTGGTCGAGGTCGAGGTTCAGCTCGACCACGTTGACGCGCGGTTCACCGAGGAAGCCGAGGGTGCGGCCGCTCGTGTGCGCGTCCACCAGTGAACGCACTTGGTCCACGGAGATGTTGCGCGCCTTGGCGATTCGCGCGATCTGGATGTCCGCGTACCTGGGCGAGATGTGCGGGTCGAGCCCACTGCCACTGGCGGTGACCGCATCGGTCGGCACCGGGGTGTCGACGGGAGCATCACCGAAGATCGGGACGATCCGCCCTGCCGAGTAGTCCTCGCCGGGCTTGGCGCACTCGACCTGAACACCCTTGTAGGTGGTCAGGAACGGCGTCGCCGGGCATGCCTCGTTGACGCTCACCACCTGGGTCGGATGCGAAACCTCACCGTCGGTGTCGCGCGGCCCGATCACCGAGAGCACCGCCCCGACACCATCTTTGGTGCAGAACGGACGAGCGCCGTCGACCCCCTCACGGTCGCCGACCTCCTTGCTGCGGGTGCACACGGTGGACAGCAGGCTCAGCTTCACGTTCTTCGGGTCGGCGTCGAGGGTATCCACGATGCTTTCGGGCCCGAGGTTGCTGGCCGCGGTGGCCATCGGGTCGTAACCGTTGCTGCCCGCGGCCGACGGACGACTCTGGAAGTACTGCACCAGCGCCTTGCCGTCCGGGTCGGTGAAGGACTGCCCGATCAGGCTGGAGCCGACCACCTTGTCGTCGACCTTGATCAGCGACCCGTCCGCCTTGTCGTGCAGGCCCGGTATCTGAGCGACCGCGAAAACCGCTAGGGGATAGACGATTCCGGTGATCACGGTGAGCACGAGCAGCGCACGCAACGCGGCCAGGTGCTGCCGGATCCAAGTTGAAAACTGCATGTCAGGACATCCCAGGGAGGAGTTGGACGACGAGGTCGATGATCTTGATGCCGATGAACGGCGCGATGATGCCGCCGAGGCCGTAGATCAACAGGTTGCGGCTCAACAACTTCGACGCATTGGACGGCGTGTAGTTCACGCCACGCAGCGACAGCGGGATCAGCGCGACGATGATGATCGCGTTGAAGATGACCGCGGACAGGATCGCCGACTGCGGGCTGTGCAGCCGCATGATGTTCAGCGCGTCCAGCCCGGGGAACAGCCCGATGAACAGCGCGGGCAGGATCGCGAAGTACTTGGCGATGTCGTTGGCGATCGAGAAGGTGGTGAGCGCACCGCGGGTGATGAGCAGCTGCTTGCCGATCTCGACGATCTCGATCAGCTTGGTCGGATCGGAATCCAGATCGACCATGTTGCCGGCTTCTTTGGCCGCGGAGGTGCCGGTGTTCATCGCGACACCCACGTCGGCCTGGGCCAGCGCCGGTGCGTCGTTGGTGCCGTCACCGGTCATCGCGACCAGCCTGCCGCCGTCCTGCTCCTTCTTGATCAGCGCCAGCTTGTCCTCCGGCGTGGCCTCGGCGAGGAAGTCGTCCACGCCCGCCTCGTCGGCGATCGCCTTGGCGGTCAACGGATTGTCGCCGGTGATCATCACGGTACGGATGCCCATCCGGCGCATCTCGTCGAAGCGCTCCCGCATGCCTTGCTTGACAACGTCTTTGAGGTGGATCACGCCGAGCAGCCGGGCAGTGCCGTCCCGGACCTCGCCGACGACCAGCGGCGTACCACCGGAGGCGGAGACGCCGTCGACGGTCACGCCGACCTCGCTGGGCACGTTGCCCCCTTGCGTGCGAACCCATTCGATGACCGCGCTGGCCGCGCCCTTGCGCAGCTGATGCCCGTCGTTCAGGTCGACACCCGACATCCGGGTCTGCGCGGTGAACTCGACCCAGGTCGCGCCCTTGAGCTCGCCGGGCGTGCGCTCACGCTTGTTGAACGCCTGCTTGGCGTACACCACGATGGAGCGGCCCTCGGGCGTCTCGTCGGCGAGGCTGGACAGCTGCGCCGCGTCGGCCAGCTCGTCGGCCGAAATGCCTGGCATCGGAACGAAGTCCGAGGCCTGCCGGTTGCCGAGGGTGATGGTGCCGGTCTTGTCCAGCAGTAGCGTGTTCACATCGCCCGCGGCCTCGACCGCGCGCCCGGACATGGCGAGCACGTTGCGCTGCACGAGCCGGTCCATGCCCGCGATGCCGATCGCGGAGAGCAGTGCGCCGATGGTGGTCGGGATGAGGCACACGAGCAGCGAGACCATGACGATGCCGGTGATGCCGTTGACGTCGAGCGCCGAAGTATCCGGCACGCCAGGGCTGTTCGCCTTGGAGAAGATCGCCAGCGGCTGCAGCGTGACCACCGCGAACACGAAGATGATGGTGAGCGAGGCGAGCAGGATGTTGAGCGCGATCTCGTTCGGCGTCTTCTGCCTGCTCGCGCCCTCGACCAGGGCGATCATCTTGTCGATGAAGCTCTTGCCGGGCTCCTGGGTGATCTTGACGACGATCCGGTCCGACAGCACGGTGGTGCCGCCGGTCACCGCGGAACGGTCACCGCCGGATTCCCGGATCACCGGTGCGGATTCACCGGTGATCGCCGATTCGTCAACGGAGGCAATGCCTTCCACGACATCGCCGTCACCGGGGACGACCTGTCCGGCCTCGACGACGACATGATCGCCGCGCTGTAGCTCCGGTGCGGCGACACCCTCCTCGACCACCTGGCCGCCGGGCGTCCAATCCACCAGACGCCGTGCGATGGTGTCGGTCTTGGCCTTGCGTAGCGTGTCGGCCTGCGCCTTGCCGCGCCCCTCGGCCACCGCTTCGGCGAGATTGGCGAAGATCACGGTGAGCCACAGCCACACCACGATCGCCCAGGCGAAGAAGGTGGGATCGGTGATCGCGAGCACGGTCGACCAGACGGCGCCGAGCTCGACGATGAACATCACCGGGTTGCGCCACATGGTGCGCGGGTCGAGCTTGCGTACCGCGTCGGGCAGCGAGGTCAGCAGCATCTTGGGATCGAGCGCGCCACGAGGGACGCGGCCCGACTTGCTTTCCAGCTGCTTCTTCGACTCGTTGAACTCGTCGGGGACGGTGATTTCGGTGGTGGGAGTGGTCATTTCAGTGGATTCCTTCGGCGAGCGGCCCGAGCGCGAGTGCGGGCAGGAAGGTGAGCGCGACCAGGATTACCGTGGTGCCGACGACCATGCCGATGAATTGCGGCCGGTGCGTCGGTAGCGTGCCGATCGACTCGGGGGTGTGGCCCTGCTTGGCCAGCGAACCAGCGAGCGCGAGCGCGAAGATGATCGGCAGGAACCGGCCGAAGACCATCGCGAGGCCGAGTGCGGTGTTGTACCACTCGGTATTGCCGGATAGACCCGCGAACGCGGAGCCGTTGTTGTTCGCCGCGGAGGTGAAGGCGTACAACACTTCCGAGAGCCCGTGCGGCCCGGAGTTGGCCATTCCGGCGCGTTGTCCCGGCATAGCCATCGCAATCGCGGTGCCTATCAACACGATCAGCGGGCTGACCAGGAAATAGGAAGCGGCGAGCTTGATCTCGCGTGGGGTGATCTTCTTGCCGAGGTATTCCGGTGTGCGCCCGACCATCAGGCCCGCGACGAACACGGTGATCACCGCGAGGATGAGCATGCCGTAGAGGCCCGAACCCGTTCCGCCCGGTGCGACTTCGCCGAGCTGCATGTTGAACATGGTCATCATGCCGCCGAGGCTGGTGTAGGAGTCGTGGAACGAGTCGACGGCACCGGTGGACGTCAGCGTGGTCGCACCGGAGAAGGTCGCCGAATCGGCTACACCGAAACGGGTTTCGACGCCCTCCAGGGACGCGCCGATCGCGGTGGGCACGGTGCCGTGGTGCGCCAGCTGGAAGATGTTGCTCAACGTCACGCTGATGATCGCGATGGTGCCCATCACGGCGACGATGGCGACGCCCTGCTTCTTGCTGCCGACCATCCGGCCGAAGGTGCGCGGCAGCGAGAAGCTGACCACCAGCAGCAGGAAGATCTCGAGCCAGTTGGTCCAGGTGGTGGGGTTCTCGAACGGGTGCGCGGAGTTCGCGTTGTAGAAACCGCCGCCGTTGGTGCCGAGCTCCTTGATCACCTCCTGGCTGGCCACCGGCCCGCCGGTAATCGTCTGCTCGGTGCCGTTCAGTGTCTGCGCGACCTGGTCGTGCAGGTGGAAGTTCTGAATCACACCACCGGCGACCAGCACGATCGCGAACACGAAAGCGATCGGCAGCAGGATCCGGATGGTACCCCTCACCAGGTCCACCCAGAAGTTGCCGAGATCGCCGGTGTGGCGGCGGGCGAAGCCGCGCACCAGCGCGACCGCGACGGCCATACCCACGGCCGCGGAAACGAAGTTCTGCACCGCGAGCCCGGCCATCTGCACGAGATGGCCTTGAGTGGATTCACCGGAGTAGTTCTGCCAGTTCGTATTCGTGACGAAGCTCACCGCGGTGTTCCAGGCCAGCGCCGGAGTCATCTCGGTGCCGGGGTCGTTCAGGTGCAGCGGCAGCTTGCCCTGGACCAGTTGCAGGAAGAACAGGAACAGAATGCTGACTCCGGAGAACGCCAGCACACTGCGGGCATACACGCCCCAGGTCTGCTCGACCTCGGGCTGCACGCCGATGGCCTTGTAGAGGACGCGCTCGGCGCGGGAGTGCTTGGTGTTGTTGTAGACCCGGAACATGTAGTCGCCGAGCGGCACATGCACCAGGGCAAGCGCGATGATCAGGGAGGCCGCGAAGGCGATCCCCGCTGTGGTCGTGTTCACCTAGAACCTCTCGGGGAAAAGCAGCGCCGCGACCATGTAGATCGCAACGGAGATGGCGAGAACCAAACCGATCAGGTTCGCGATCACAGCTTCTCCACCCCTCGCTGGATCAGGCCCAGCAGGGCGAAGATCGCCACGGTGAGCACCGTGAACACCACGACAGACATGTTTAACCAACCTCCATCACAGCGCTCCTGTTGTGGAGCGCGCCCAGGCGAGTCAAGTCTTCGATCAGGCCCGTGCCGAGGTTCCTTACGACTCCTTAGCGCGACAAATGCTTGCCTTTGCGCTTCGTTTACACCCGGCTCCGGATAGCTGAAAGGATGCCGTCAAAGCGCGCGGCAACACCGTCAACACACCGTAAAGATCGGCGCGATCTCTAGATGGACGGGTAGTAGTTGAGGGCCGGCCAGGCGGACCACTCCAGCGCAACCGGTTGTTCGCATTGGTCGTAAGAGAGGATCGAAATTGTCGGCTGTCACCATCGCCGTCATCGTCGGGTTCGTGTGCTGCGCGCTGTTCATTCGCGCGCTGGGGGCACGGGGTGCGGGCAGGCACGTACAGAGAGTGGTCGTCGACAACGACAGACGCACCTGGCCCGGCATCGGGCCTGGACCGTTCGATGCTTGAGCAGCAGCGCGCCGTGGTGTTCACGTGGTGCTGGGTTCAGCGACCACGACGCGCAATGATGGACGAGTGAAACGCGGACAACTCCGCATCTACCTCGGCGCCGCGCCGGGAGTCGGCAAGACCTACGCCATGCTCGGCGAGGCACACCGACGGCTCGAGCGCGGCCGCGACGTGGTGGCTGCGGTGGTCGAAACACACGGGCGGACCAAGACCGCCGCCCTGCTGGAGGGCATCGAGCGGATTCCGCCCAAGGTGGTGGAGTACCGCGGTGCCGAGCTGTCCGAGCTCGACGTCGACGCGGTGCTGCGCCGCCATCCGGCCGTGGCGCTGGTCGACGAGTTGGCGCACACCAACGCGCCGGGCGGCAAGCACGAAAAGCGTTGGCAAGACGTCGAAGAACTCCTTGATGCGGGCATCGACGTGATCTCCACGGTCAACGTGCAGCACCTGGAAAGCCTCAACGATGTCGTCGAGCAGATCACCGGCATCCAGCAGCGCGAGACCGTGCCGGATGCGGTGGTGCGCGGCGCGGATCAGGTCGAACTGGTCGACCTCACCCCGGAAGCGTTGCGGCGCAGGCTGTCCCACGGCAACGTGTACGCGGCCGACAAGGTGGATGCCGCGCTGCGCAACTACTTCCGGCCCGGAAATCTCACCGCGCTAAGGGAATTGGCGCTGCTGTGGTTGGCCGATCAGGTCGACGCCGCGTTGTCGAAGTACCGGGCCGACCACAAGATCACCGACCTGTGGGAGGCGCGCGAGCGGGTCGTCGTCGCGGTGACCGGCGGGCCGGAATCGGAGACGGTGGTGCGCCGGGCCAGTCGCATCGCGAGCAAGGCCAGCGCTGAACTCGTCCTGGTGCACGTCGTGCGCGGCGACGGGCTGGTCGGAGTCTCCACCGAACGGCTGGTCCGATTGCGTGAACTCGCCGCCAGCCTGGATGCCTCGCTGCATACGGTCACCGGTGACAATGTGCCGACCGCGCTGCTGGATTTCGCCCGCGAGGTGAACGCGACGCAGCTGGTGCTCGGTACCTCGCGGCGGTCCAGGTGGGCCAGGATGCTCGACGAGGGCATCGGCTCCAGCGTGGTGCAGCAGTCGGGCAAGATCGACGTGCACATGGTGACGCACGAGGAAGCCCACCGTGGTCTGCGCCGGTATTCGCTCATGCCGCGCCAGCCGATCCGGGCCTGGCTCGCCGCCATTCTGGTGCCGCTGGCGGTGTGCGGGATCAGCTCCGCATTCCTTGACGGCTACCTGCAGCTCGGCGGTCTCAGCGCGGTGTTCTTCATCGGCGTCGTCGCCGTCGCGTTGCTCGGTGGTGTTGTGCCCGCGGCCTTTTCGGCGCTGCTGTCCGGGCTGCTGCTCAACTGGTTCTTCGCCGATCCGCGCTACAGCCTGACCATCGCCGCGCCGGACAGCTTCGTCACGGTGGTGGTGTTGCTGTTCGTCGCGGTCGCGGTGGCGGCACTGGTCGACGTGGCCGCCAGGCAGACCCGGCAGGCGCGGCGGGCCTCACAGGAGGCCGAGTTGCTGACGTTGTTCGCCGGTGCCGTGCTGCACGGCGCGGATCTGCCGAATCTGCTCGAGCAGGTCCGGGAGACCTATGGCTTGCGTGCGGTCAGCATGCAGTGCGGTGAGCACGTGGTCGCCGCGGTGGGCACCACTCCGCCGCAGCGCGCCGCCGACGCCGACACCGCGATTCAGGCGGGCGACGCGTCGAGCTGGCTGCTGCTGGCCGGACGTCCGTTGGCCGCCGCCGACCGACCTGTGCTCAACGCGGTCGCCAACCAGGCGGCCGGGCTGGTGCGGCAATCCAGGCTCGCCGAGGAGGCCAGCGCCGCCGCGGCGTTGCTCGAGGCCGACCGGTTGCGCCGGGCGTTGCTCTCCGCGGTCAGTCACGACCTGCGCACGCCGCTGGCCGGGGCCAAGGCCGCAGTGTCCAGCCTGCGCAGCGACGACATCGAGTTCTCCGCCGAGGACACCACCGAATTGCTGGAAACCATCGAGGAATCGGTGGATCAGCTGACCGCTCTCGTCGGCAATCTGCTCGACTCGTCCCGGCTGGCCGTCGGCGTGGTGAAACCGCAGCTGCAGCGGGTGTACATGGATGAGGTGGTGCATCAGGCGCTGGTCAGCGTCGGCATGGGCGCACGCGGACTGCGGCGCGCGGCGATGGATCGGGTGAAGGTGGAGGTCGGCGACGTCTCCGTGCGCGCGGACGCCGGGCTGCTGGAACGGGTGGTGGCCAACCTGATCGACAACGCGCTGCGGCACGCGACGCGCGACACGCCGGTGCGGGTCACCGCCGAACGCGAAGGTGACCGCGTATCAATCGCAGTGGTGGATGTCGGTCCCGGCGTGCCGCAGGGCACCGAGGAACAATTGTTCGAGCCGTTCCAGCGGCTCGGCGACCGTGACAACACCACCGGCGTCGGGCTCGGCCTCTCGGTGGTGCGCGGTTTCGTCGAGGCGATGGGCGGCACCGTGCACGCCGAACCGACCCCTGGCGGAGGATTGACCATGATCGTGGACCTGCCTGCCGACGAAACGGAAGCGAGCAGCTGATGATGAGTACATCGACAGTGGGAGCACCGCAGCCCCGGACCACACAGGAAGCCGTGATGACCGACAAGAAACAGGATGCCCCGGCGATCAAGGTGCTGGTGGTCGACGACGAACCGCAGATCGTGCGCGCGCTGCGGATCAACCTGTCCGTCCGCGGCTACGAGGTGATCACCGCGGGGACCGGCGGTGCCGCGCTGCGTGCGGCCGCCGACAAGCACCCCGACGTAGTGATCCTCGATCTCGGGCTGCCCGATATCGACGGCATCGAGGTGCTCGCCGGGTTGCGCGGCTGGACCTCGGCGCCGGTGATCGTGCTCTCCGCGCGCACCGATTCGGCGGACAAGGTCGAGGCGCTGGACGCCGGCGCCGACGACTACGTCACCAAGCCGTTCGGCATGGACGAGCTGCTGGCCAGGCTGCGCGCCGCGGTCCGGCGCGGCGCCGCCGACACCGACTCCTCCGATCCGGTGGTGGTGACCTCGTCGTTCACCGTCGACCTCGCCGCCAAGAAGGTGACCAAGAACGACGAGACAGTGCATCTCACGCCGACCGAGTGGGGCATGCTCGAGATGCTGGTGCGCAACAAGGGCAAACTGGTTGGGCGCAAGGAGCTGCTGCGCGAGGTATGGGGGCCGTCATATGCGACCGAAACCCATTACCTGCGCGTGTATTTGGCGCAGTTGCGGCGCAAACTCGAGGACGATCCGTCGCACCCCAAGCACCTGCTGACCGAGGCGGGGATGGGTTACCGATTCCAGGAGTGAGCTCGGAGATAAGACAGGACAACTGATATCGCAAGGAGATGGGTAACTCGTCGGGGACGGGCTGACTCGACCTGTCTCCTGCCGCCGGTCGCCAACGAAACTCGAGTGGCACACGAGTCTGGCCTGAAGACTCGGAGAGGCGGGGGAGCTGGCAGGATCGAGCGCATGGCTGAACAGACACCCGCGACTGCGGCAACACAACCGACCGAACTATGGGTCGAGCGCACCGGGACGCGGGCGTACACCGGGCGCAGTTCGCGCGGCGGCGAGGTATTGATCGCTTCACAGGGCGTGCCGGGCGCTTTCACCCCCGGTGAATTGCTGAAGATCGCGCTGGCCGGTTGCTCGGGGCTGAGCGCGGACTTCTCGCTCGCGCGCAAGCTGGGCGACTCCTTCGACGCGACCATCCGGGTGTCCGGTGACGCGGATCGGGAGAACGAGCTGTACCCGCAGTTGGACGAGACGTTCGAGCTGGACCTCAGCGAATTGGACCAGGAGGCGAGGGAGCGGTTGCTGGTTACCGTGCAGCGCGCCATCGACAAGGCGTGCACAGTGGGCCGGACTTTGCAGGCGGGGACGAAGGTGACTTTGTCCTTCGATGTCGAAGCCTGATGGGCGAAGCCGCTGAGCTATGTCGGCTGAGCGCGTGGGTGCACGGCCGCGTCCAGGGTGTGGGATTCCGCTGGTGGACGCGGTCGCGTGCGTTGGAGCTCGGGTTGACCGGGCACGCGACCAATGCGCGGGACGGGCGGGTGCACGTTGTCGCGGAAGGGCCGCGAGACGACTGCGAGCGGTTGCTCGAACTGCTACGTTCCGGTGATACTCCTGGTCGGGTGACCTTGGTTGTGGAAAGCTGGGAGCCCGCGCGGGGTGATTTGACCGGATTCGAGGAGCGGTAGTGGTGGGCCGGGATAGGACGAGGACTCGACAGTGAGCACGCACAATCCCGGCGACGAGCGTCCGGGGAACGAGCCGAACGAACCCGCCGCCGCGGCGGAGCAACCGTCGAGCACGTCCGGGGCGCACGAGGCGACCACGCCAGGGCCGAGTGGTACTCCAGGGCCGAGTGATACGGCCGCCTTCGGCACCGGCACTCCGAATCCTGTCGAACCGGGCTCGACGCCGATTCCCGGACCGTCGAACGCTGCTCCGGAATCGTCTGTACCGCAACAAGTCCCACCGCGCCGCGGCAGCGTCCAGCGGCAGGAGCCCGGCATCACCCAGCCGCGCCCGCCGACGGTGGCCGAGGCGCGAGCCAGGGACAAGGCGCGCAAGCGAGCCGAGGAAGCACAGCAGGCCGCCGTCGCGGCGGGTGCGGCCAAGAAGCGCACGCGCAAGCGGGTGATGATCGGCGGGGTCGCGATCGTCGGCGTCGCGGCGCTGGTCGGTGGCGGATACCTCGCCTATCGGGCGTTCACCGCGCCCGACAAGGTCACCGCGTCGTGCGTGAAGACCGAGAACGGTCAGGACATCGTCGTCGACGACCGCTATTGCGGCGACGGGCGTCAGGGCTTCGTCAGTGACGGCGGCATCGGACCCGGCCTGATCCTCCTCGGCGGTGGCCCGCAGTACCGCTACTACTACGGCGGCACGCCGACCATCGGCAAACCGCCGACCGGTGGCACCACCGTGAAACCCAAGAGCGCGGAGATAAAGACCAAGAGCGGCACCACAGTTCAGCGCGGCGGACTGGGTAGCAAGAGCACCGGCGGAGGTTCGTAGTGCGGCGAGTGCGCAGTACGCCGCGGCCGGATTGGCAGCAGATCACCGAGAGCCAGGGCCTCGTCTACGGCGTGCCCGGCCGCGATGCCAGCGGTCGGCCACGGCCGTACTGGGACGAGTCGGTGTACTACGAGTTCGAGATGGACGAAATCCTCGCGCTGGAAGCCGATGTCGAGCTGCTGCACTCGATGTGCCTGGACGCCGTCGAGCACGTCGTGCTGACCGAGCGGTTCAAGGATTTCGGTCTGCCCGAATGGAGTTGGGGGCCGATCGCCGAATCCTGGCGGCGCAATGACCCTTACGTGTATGGACGGTTCGACCTGCGCTACGACGCGCGGCGTCCGGCGAAACTGCTGGAGTACAACGCCGATACGCCGACGTCGCTGCTGGAGGCGGCGATTGTGCAGTGGCACTGGCTGACCGCGCTGTACCCGGGCGGTGATCAATGGAATTCGTTGCACGAGAAGCTCGTCGAGCGCTGGACCGAGCTGCGTGACATCCTGCCGACCGCGCAGCTGCACTTCAGCTGGTCGGGGGCCGACGCCACCGGTGAGGACAACGTCACCACCGCCTACATGCAGGAGACCGCGGCCGAGGCCGGGTTCGACACCATCGCGTTGCCGATCGAAGAGGTCGGATTCGACACGGAGCTGGCGCGTTTCGTCGATCTGGCCGAGGCGCCGATCGAGGCGATCTTCAAGCTCTATCCGTGGGAATGGGCCTTGGACGACGACTTCGGCAAGCGGGTGGTGGGTAGCCTGCCGCAGACCATGTGGATCGAACCGTTGTGGAAGACGTTGCTCAGCAACAAGGCGATCCTCGCGATCCTGTGGGAGATGTACCCCGGGCATCCGAATCTGTTGCCCGCCTACCTCGATCAGCCCAACGAGCTCACCGAATACATCCGCAAGCCGAAGCTCGGCCGCGAGGGCGCCAACATGACCATCGTCGGCGCGGGCCTGGAAACCGCCACCGGCGGCGTCTACGGCGAAGAGGGCTACGTCTACCAATTGCTCGATCCGCTACCGGAATTCGACGACATGCGGCCCGTGCTCGGCGCCTGGATCGTCGGCGACACCGCCGCGGGCCTCGGCATCCGCGAGACCGCCGGACTGATCACCGACGACGGCTCCGCCTTCGTCCCACACCGCATCGCCCAATCCGCCTCGGAAGGATCATGATGACCACAGTCGCCCTCGAATCGGGGTACTGGAGCTCGCTCGGCGAGGGCGTGGGAGCGATCATCCTCTACGCCCTGATCGGCCTGGTACTGATGCTCGTCGGCTTCTACGCCATCGACCTGACCACCCCCGGCAAGCTGCGCGCACTGGTCGTCCAGGGCAAGCCCAACGCCATCATCGTCGCCGCCGCCGGCATGATCAGCATGGCCTTCATCGTCGTGCTCGCCATCCTCGCGGTGGGCACCGGCGGCAAACTCTCCGAAGGCCTCATCGCCGCCCTCATCTTCGGCCTGGTCGGCATCATCGCCCAGGTAGTCTCGGTCCGCGTCATCGAAAAGGCCCTCGGCATCGACATCGGCGCCACCCTGCACGCCGACACCTACACCACCGAAGTCCTGGTAGTAGCCGCCGCCCACTTCGCCCTCGGCCTAGTAGTAGCCTTCGCCATCCTCTGACCGCTAACCCCCGGCGGTACCCCGTCGCTGCTGTTCAGCCCCACTTGTCGGACCAACGCCCTAACCTGCAACCGCATTCGCTCGATCAATCCTTGTTAAGGAAATCCTTGAATCGCGGACGTTGGGGAGGTGCACCGATGACTACCCACCGTCGCTGGCGCGACACCGGACATCTCGAACGCGCAATCGACGCCGCGGGCGGGCCGGAGGCCTTCGAAGAGGGCGTCGATCGTCTGAAAGACCGGGCCCGTGGCTGGCGGCTTGCCGAACTCCGCAAACATCGTGGCCTGAGCCAGAAACAGGTTGCGGAACACATGGGCGTGTCCGTGGCGCGGGTGTCGCAGATCGAACAGGGCGAGGTGTCCACCCGAGAGGTGTTGGACCGGTACGTATCCGCCCTCGGCGGCGTGCTGAAGCTCGTCGCCGACTTCGGCGACGAGCAACTGCGGGTGGGCTGACCGCGCGTAGCGCCTCCGTTAGTGGCCGCGGGCGATCCAGTCTGCGAGGGAAGGCTTTTCGGTGCCGATGGTGGTGGCGTCGCCGTGGCCGGTGTGCACTGTTGTTTCGTCGGGGAGGGTGAGTAGGCGGTCGCGGATGGAGGCGATGATGGTGTCGAAGTCGGAGTAGGAGCGGCCGGTGGCGCCGGGGCCGCCGGAGAACAGGGTGTCGCCGGTGAAGAGGGCGGCTGCTTCGGGAAGGTGCAGGGAGACCGAGCCGGGGGAGTGGCCGGGCGTGTGCAGGATGTCGATGTCGGTGTCGGACACGGTGATTCGAGGGGTGTCGGCCAGGGAGCGGTAGTCGACGTCGGGGTGGGTCATTCGCCAGAGGGGTTCGTCGGCGGGGTGCAGCAGGATGGGGGCGTCGAGGCGGGTGCTCAATTCCGGTGCGACGGTGACGTGGTCGTTGTGACCATGGGTGCACAGGATGGCGACGACGTTGCGGTTGCCGACGGCGTCGGCGATCACGTCCGCGTTGTGCGCGGCATCGATGACGAGGACGTCGTGGTCATCGCCGATGAGCCAGACGTTGTTGTCGACGTCCCAGGTGCCGCCGTCGAGGGAAAAGGTGCCGGAGGTGATGACGCGGTCGATCCTCACAGGACCACCACCGAGCGCAGCACATCGCCCGCGTGCATCGCGGTGAACGCAGCCTCCACCTGGTCGAGCGAAATGCGTTCGGTGACAAAGTGTTCCAGCGGCAGACGACCCTGCAGATGCAGGTCGATCAGCGTGGGGAAGTCGCGTTCGGGCAGGCAGTCGCCGTACCAGGAGGACTTCAGCGCGCCGCCGCGGGAGAACAGGTCGATCAGCGGCATCTCGATGGTCATGTCCGGCGTGGGGACGCCGACCAGGACCACGGTGCCCGCCAGGTCGCGGGCGTAGAACGCCTGCTTCCAGGTTTCCGGCCGGCCGACCGCCTCGATCACGACGTCGGCGCCGAAGCCGTCGGTGTACTCCTGGATCTTCTCGACCACGTCCTCACTGGTCGCGTCGATGGTGTGGGTCGCGCCGAAGTCGGTGGCCCAGGCCAGCTTTCGGGCGTCCCGATCGACCGCGATGATGGTCTTCGCGCCGGCCAGTCGCGCGCCGGCGATGGCCGCGTCGCCGACCCCACCGCAGCCGAGCACCGCGACGGTGTCGCCACGGGACACGTTGCCGGTGTTCATCGCCGCGCCGATACCCGCCATCACGCCGCAGCCGAGCAGCCCGGCCACCGCGGGATCGGCCGCGGGATCGACCTTGGTGCACTGCCCTTCGTGCACCAGCGTCTTGTCGACGAAGGCGCCGATGCCGAGCGCCGGGCTCAGTTCGGTGCCATCGGTGAGCGTCATCTTCTTGCTCGCGTTGTTGCTCGCGAAGCAGTACCAGGGCCGACCGCGCTTACAGGCCCGGCATTCACCGCACACGGCCCGCCAGTTCAGGATGACGAAATCGCCGACCGCGACGTGGGTGACGGCAGCGCCGACGGTCTCCACGATCCCGGCGGCCTCGTGCCCGAGCAGGAACGGATACTCGTCGTTGATGCCGCCCTCGCGGTAGTGCAGATCGGTGTGGCAGACGCCGCAGGCCTGCACCCGCACGACCACGTCGTTGGCGCCGGGATCGGGGATCACCACGTCGACGATCTCGACCGGCGCGCCCTTGCTACGGGCGATGACACCGCGCACGGTTTCCGACACCTATGCCTCCTAGGAGTTTTCGTCGACGCGAACCCTGACCGCCCGCGCGCTGAGCATCGTCCATACTGCCGCGCCCGGGGTGGTGACACCAGCGCCGGGTCCGGTCGGGCGGCAAAGGGTTGACATTCCACATTGGAGGGTGCATTGTTCTGAATATTCCACTATGTAGGGTGGAACCGTCGACAAGGAACCTCAGATGGAAATCTCGACTGGTACCCGCGCCTCGAACGCCGAACGCGAGAAGGTGGTGCGTCTGCTCGCCAGGCACCTGGACGATGGGCGGATCGACCTCACCGAGTACGACCAGCGCACCGCACAGGTGTACGCGACCACCACCACGGACGAACTGCAGCTGGTGTTGTCGGATCTGCCCAAGTTGCCGAAAGAGTCTGCCGGAAAGGTGGATTCGCGGTCCCGGATTCCGATCTGGCAGAAGATCGAGGGCTCGAGCTGGCTCGGTGTGAGTGTGCTCGTCCTGTTTATCTGGGGCGCGATTTCGTTGAGCGTCGGCGAATTCACCTATCCGTGGCCGATCTGGGTGATCGGGCCGTGGGGTGCCGTGCTCGTGTTCCGGATGCTGACCGGGTTCGAGTCCGGTCGGTGCGCACGTCGCATCAGCTGACGCGACTCGGCCTAAGGCCAAGGTGGCGTAGCACTCTGCGATGTCGCGTGGCGGCCCGAGCCCGCTGAATTCGGTGGCGGGCTCGACCGGCGGCGGCGCGCGGGCGGTTCGTCGGGCTGGTCGGTCCATGGCCGGGTGTAATCGTCGCGCGGCTGTTCCGGTGGCGCCTGCCGCTGGCGTGGCATGGATCGCTCGGGCCAGGACGGTTCGGGGTTCGGCGCGGGTCGTTGCCGGGGCGGTGAAAGTTGCTCGTATCGGCCCGATTCCGCGTAATCGTGCGGCACGGCCGAACTGCCTCTGCGCTGTAGCGGCAAATCCGGTTCGCCGCGGTGTGAATCATAGTGGGGCTGTGCGGTTTCCCTGCGGTATGCCCGTGACGGTTGCTCCGGTGCAGGCGAGGGTTGCTCCAGTTGCGACTGGATGGCATCGAGCCGTCGGCGCCGCGCCCAGGCATCGGCCGGGTCCTCGTAAGGAGACTGCGCGGGTGCGTCGTCGTCGCGGGACCAGTCGTTTGCCGGTTGCGCGGGCTGTGACCGCCTGCGCCGCTCGAGTGGGGGCCGTGCGTTGTCGTCCCGGACCGGCCAATGCGGTGCGGGGTCCTCGTAGTGGGGTGCGGGCTCGTCCCCCCATCGGGGCGAGTCCTCGTACGGTGTGGGGCCGAAATCTTCACGAGAGCGCGCGGGCACGGCGGAAGGCCACTGCGCGCGTGCCGGCTCGGGCTGAGGGGCGGCGTCCTCGTACGGTGACCGGGCGGGTTCGAATTCCGCACGCGGCAAGCGCACGGGTGCGGCGGAACGCCACTGCGCGTGTGCCGCTTCCGGTTCCTCGAACGATGAGCGGACTGGTTCGGCCTCCTCGTACTGGACCCTGGAGGGCGCGAGGGGATCTCGCCATGCGCGTGCTGGTTCTGGAGCGTCGTATGGGGACTGCGCCGGTTCGGCGTCTTCGTACTGGGATCTGGAGGGCGCGAGGGGATCTCGCCGTGCGCGTGCTGGTTCTTGGGGGTCGTATGGGGACTGCGCCGGTTCGGCGTCTTCGTACTGGGATCTGGAGGGCGCGAGGGGATCTCGCCGGGCGCGAGCCGGTTCCGATTTGTCGTACGGCGACCGCGCAGGTTCGACGTCCTCGTATCGGGACCTGCCGGATGTGATCGGATCTCGCCGCGAGCGTGCGGGTGTGGCCGGAATGGGTGCCGACTCTTCGTCGAGTGGTGCGGCATTCCGCGGCTCGCGACGGGAGCGCTTGGACGGCAGCTCGTTTCGGTGTGCCCGTGCCGAAACGGGTTCCGTACGCCGAGGTGTCGGGCGGGGGAGGCCCGGCTGCTGGATCGGGAGTTCGCGGGTTTCCTGGGTCGCGCTCACGCCCTTCTCGCGGTAGGTCGCCGGGATGTCGTGGGTGCGCAGCCAAGCACCAGGGTCGTGCCTGCCATGTCGATTCAGTTGCGGGACAACCTCTTCGAGCAGTTCGAGGATCTCACCTTCGTCATCACCGAGGGCGGTACGGATGTCGGGGAAGGTTTCGGGGTGGAAGACCCACATCCATTCGTAGGGCGGATAGGTGCCACCCAGATCGTGGCCGTGGAAGACGAGGTCGCCGGACCTGGCGATCTTCGCGCGCATCGACCAACCCTCGGACTCGACCAGGAACTCCCGCGTCCCGGACCGGTCGGCGAGCGGTTCGCTGTCATCGGCCCGGAGTATGCCGGGAATCCATCGGCTCTTGCTCGTGCGGCCATGCGTTGCGCCACGGACTTCCGCACGACCTTTGGCGTGGCCGCTGCGAATCCCCGCACTGTCCTTACGGCTTTCGACCCGCTCCGCCTCGAGCTCGTCATCCTGCTCGCGATAGTCGGTCAACTTGATCTCGAACCACGCCGCACCGAGCCCGGCTGCCAACAACGCACCGGAGATGGCGACCTCGACCCACTTGTCCGCCAGCACGGCACTCTTGCTGTTCTCGCACGCGTACAGAAACAACAGACTGCCGAGCACGAGCGCCGCGATTCGGGCAAGCCGGAACGCCGTACTGGTCCCGGCTGGGGCTGGCATCCTGTGGCGCTCCAAACATTCCCGCTGGCGAATCAGACTGGATCGTATGCGGCGAGGTCGCCGGGCGTCAGGGCGTGCGGCGAGTCCGTCGGTCTGTTGGTGTAAAGGTTCCGCTGACGTCTCTAGTTCGTTACCTGCGGGCATCGGCGCGGCCTATGCTGGCGCGCTATCGTCCTGCATGTGGTGGGCGCGTCGGTCGCCGCGCCGGATCCGGTGCGGTAGACAGTAGGACGACGCGTCCGGCAAACCTCGGGCACATCGAAATACGCGATATCGCGGGATGACTCGATAACCTACGTGTATCGCCGAAGCACCATACGGTCACCCGCGCCGTCCCGCGTCGGGGGTATTCGACACTCGACGGATACCATGGCTGGTCGCCCGCGTCTGCTGACCAGGCAGAACACGGCGGCATGCGCGACGGGCAGCGTGCCGAACCGGACGAAGGCCGCCAACCGAACACGGCGACGTGAGCGTTCGGCCCGGAGGAGGCAGCTTGCGTAACCACGGAGGGGCGGCGAAGGTCGCCGATGCAACACGGAAAGGTCGTCGAACTTGCATCTCAAGAGCCTGACGTTGAAGGGCTTCAAGTCCTTCGCGTCTGCGACGACGCTGCGGTTGGAACCCGGTATCACCTGTGTGGTCGGTCCGAACGGATCCGGCAAGTCCAATGTGGTCGACGCGTTGACCTGGGTGATGGGCGAGCAGGGCGCGAAGGCGCTGCGCGGCGGCAAGATGCAGGACGTGATCTTCGCGGGCACCGCGGGCAGGGCCGCGCTCGGCCGCGCCGAGGTCACCCTCACCATCGACAACTCCGACGGCGCGCTGCCGATCGACTACGCCGAGGTGTCCATCACCCGGCGGATGTTCCGCGACGGCGCGGGCGAATACGAGATCAACGGCAGCTCCTGCCGGCTGATGGATGTGCAGGAACTGCTCAGCGACTCCGGCATCGGCCGTGAGATGCACGTCATCGTCGGGCAGGGCCAGCTCTCGGCCATTCTGGAATCGCGCCCGGAGGATCGGCGCGCGTTCATCGAAGAGGCCGCGGGCGTGCTCAAGCACCGCAAGCGCAAAGAGAAGGCGGTCCGCAAGCTGGACGCCATGCAGGCCAACCTGGCCCGCCTCACCGACCTCACCACCGAACTGCGCCGCCAGCTCAAACCGCTAGGCAGGCAGGCCGAGGTGGCCCGCCGCGCGCAGACCGTGCAGGCCGACCTGCGCGACGCGCGCATGCGCCTGGCCGCCGACGACCTGGTGACCCGCCGCGGCGAACTGGAGAGCCAGCAGAGCAAGGAAGCCTACGCGCGCGAGCAGCACATCAACGTACAGAGCGAACTCGACGCCGCCAATGCCGCACTGGCGCAGCAGGAATTCCAGCTGTCCAGGCTGACGCCGAGCGCCGAGGCCGCCGCGCAGATCTGGTTCCAGCTCTCCGCGCTGGCGGAGCGGGTCAACGCGACCATCCGGATCGCGCAGGATCGCGCCCGTCATCTCGATACCGAAACTCCGGTCGGCAGCGGGCGTGACCCGGAACAGCTGGAGGCCGAGGCCGAGCGGGTGGAGGCCGAGGAGGCCGAGCTGCGCGAGGCGGTCGAGATCGCGACCGAGACCCTCGAAGCGGCCAGGGACGCGCTGGGCGAACGCGAGCAAGCCGCCAAGGCCGCCGAGCAGGCGCACCTCGCCGCGGTGCGCGCGATCGCGGACCGTCGCGAAGGCGTGGCAAGACTGGTCGGCAAGGTCGACACGTTGCGCACCAGGGCACAGTCTTTCGATGGCGAGATCGCCCGGCTGACCACGTCGATCGCCGACGCGCGGCAGCGCGGCGAGGCCGCGCAGGCCGAATTCGACACGGTGCAGACCGAACTCAGCGAGCTGGACGCCGGCGAGGCGGGCCTGGACGCGCAGCACGAGCACGCGACGCAGGCGCTCGCGCTGGCCGATCAGCGGGTGACCGAACTGCGCGAACAGGACCGCGAGGCCAGCAAGCGGGTCGCGTCGCTGTCGGCGCGGATCGAGGCGCTCGGCATGGGCCTCGCCCGCCGCGACGGTGCCGCCTGGCTGGTCGAGCATCGATCGCAGGGTCTGCTCGGACCGCTGTCCGGACTGTTGCGGGTGCACGGCGGGTTCGAAGCCGCGGTCGCTGCCGCGCTCGGTCCGCTCGCGGACGCCGTCGCGGCGGACACCGGTGAGTCGGCGCACGACGCCATTCGCGCGTTGAAAGACGCCGATGGCGGCCGCGTCGCATTGGTATTCGGTGCCGAGGGCGGCAGCCGTCCACAGCTCGGCCCGCTGCCCGGTGCCGCGCGCTGGCTCGCCGATGTGGTCGAGTGCCCGGACAGCGTGCGCGGCGCGATCACAGCGCTGACCGCCGGTATCGCCGTCGCCGACGACTTGGCTACCGCCCGGTCGGTGGTAGCAGCCCGCCCGGACCTGCGGGTGGTCACCCGCGAGGGCGATCTCACCGGAACCGGTTGGCTCCTCGGCGGATCCGACCGCGCGCCGAGCCAGCTGGAGATCCAGGCCGACATCGATGGCGCGAAGACCGACCTCGTCGCGGCGCAGCGCCGGGCCGAGGAACTCGAGGCGGCACTGTCCGGCGCGCTCGCCGAACAGGCCGACCGCAAGGACGCCGTCGACCAGGCGCTGCTCGCGCTGCACGAATCCGATCAGTCGCTGGTCGCCATCTACGACCGGCTCGGCAGGCTCGGCCACTCGGCCCGCACCGCGCAGGCCGACAGCGAGCGACTGCTCGCCCAGCGCACGGAAGCCGAAGCGAGCCGGGAGGAATCGCTCACCTCGCTGGCCGAGATCGAGGACCGGCTGCGCAATGCCGAACTCGAACAGTCCGAAATCGACTCCGACGGCACCTCCGCGGGCACCGAGACCGCGGGCCGCGAACGCGAAGAGGCCGCCGCCGCGCTGGCCGAGGCCCGCTCGATGGAGGTGGAGGCGCGACTGTCGGTGCGCACCGCCGAGGAACGCGCGGAATCGGTTCGTGGCAAGGCGGATTCGCTGCGCCGGGCCGCGCGCGCCGAACGCGAGACCCGCGCCCGCGCCGAACGCGCCCAGGCCTCACGCAAAAAGGCCGCCGAAGTCGCTGCGGCAGTTGCCGAATCCGGCGCCCGCGTCGCCGCGGAGCTGGAAAAGGTTGTCGCCGAGGCGGGTACCCGGCGCGACGACCTGGTTCGCCGGCGCGGCGAAGCGGCCGCCCAGGTCGAGCAGGTCAAGGAGCGGGTGCGCGTGCTGTCCACCCAGCTGGCCCAGCTCACCGACGCGGTGCACCGCGACGAAGTGGCGAAAGCCCAAGCGGCACTGCGTATCGAACAGCTGGAGACGACCATCTCCGAGCAGTTCGGCATCGCCCTCAACGACCTGATCGCCGAGTACGGCCCGGACGTGCCGCTGCCGCCGACCGACCTGGAATGGCAGGAGTACGAGCAGGCCAAGGAGCGCGGCGAACAGGTCACCGCGCCCGCGCCGATGCCGTATGACCGGCCGACCCAGGAACGCCGCGCCAAACGCGCCGAGAAGGACCTCACCACCCTCGGCAAGGTGAATCCCCTTGCGCTGGAGGAGTTCGCGGCGCTCGAGGAGCGCTACAACTTCCTGGCCACCCAGCTCGAAGACGTCAAGAGCGCGCGCAAGGACCTCCTGGAAGTGGTCGCCGAGGTGGACGCCCGGATCCTGCAGGTGTTCACCGAGGCGTGGGAGGACGTCGAGCGTGAGTTCGTCGGCGTGTTCGCCAAGCTGTTCCCCGGCGGCGAGGGCAGGCTGATCCTCACCGACCCGTCCGACATGCTCACCACCGGCATCGAGGTGGAGGCACGGCCGCCGGGCAAGAAGGTCAAGCGGCTGTCGCTGCTGTCCGGTGGCGAGAAGTCGCTCACCGCAGTGGCCTTGCTGGTGGCCATCTTCCGCGCTCGCCCGTCCCCGTTCTACGTGATGGACGAGGTCGAGGCCGCGCTCGACGACACCAACCTGCGCCGCCTGATCGGCCTGTTCGAGCAGCTGCGCGAGAAGAGCCAGCTGATCGTCATCACCCACCAGAAGCCGACCATGGAGATCGCCGACGCCCTCTACGGCGTGAGCATGCGCGGCGACGGCATCACCCAGGTCATCTCCCAGCGCCTCCGCGGCCAGAACGTGGCCCCGGCCCCGGTAGGTGCCGCCGCCAGCTGAGCCGCACACCTGCTGACCTGCCGCACCGGGTGAGCTCTGCCGCACCATCTTTGATCTCCCGCGCCGAGAATCGCATGCGAAATTCGGTGCGGGAAGCCGGAACACGTGCGGCTGGCGTCAGCGTGCTGCGCTGGCTCGTTCGCTGTCCAGCAACGACTTGATCTGGGCGGCACCGGTTTCGGTGAGCCAGGTGTCGAAGGTGCGCAGGCCGGGGTGGATTTCGCGGATGGCGGCGATGTCGGCGCGCCAGCCGCCGGTCGCGCGCATCAGGCGCCAGGTGTGCGCGATCGAGTCGCCGAGTTCGGCGGCGGCGGCCTCGTCGAGTTCCTGGTAGCGGACTGGGTGGCCGGTGGCTTTGGTGATCGCTTCGGCTGCGGTACGTGGCGTGAGTGCGTCGCCTGCGAGTTCCAGGGTCTTGCCGTGCAGGCGGTCCGGGTCGGCGAAGGCCAGGGCGGCGATGTCGGCGATGTCGGCCAGGGCAATGACTTTCATCGGCCGATCGGCGGGGAACAGGTGCCGGTGGACGCCGTCGATAATGCCATCGACCGGGAAACCACGCATGAGGTAGTTCTCCATGAAGCGGACCGGGCGCAGCAGCGTGTAGCGGGTGCCGCTGGCGGCGATAGCTGCCTCGATGCGGCTCTTGCCGCTGGCACCCCAGGTGTTGTCGCCGTTGAACGAGGCGATGCCGGTGAAGACGATCTGTTCGACGCCGGCTCGCCGGGCGGCGTCGACGAGTGTCTCGCCGCGTTGCGCTTCGAGTTCCACATCCCAGCCCTGCGGGCCGTGGGCGGCTGGTGGTACCGCGAAAAGTGCTGTGGCACCGGAGAGTGCGGCGGGCAGAGTCTCGGGAGCGTCGAAGTCGCCGACGGCTAGTTCCGCGCCTGCTGCGGCCAGCGCTCGCGCGGCGGGTGCGTGTGGATCGCGGACCAGCGCCCGGACCGCCCTGCCGTCCGCGAGCAGCCTGCGGGCGGTCGCGCCGCCCTGCTTGCCGGTGGCTCCGGTGACCAGGACGAGGTTGTGCTGAGGGGACATTCTTGCCTTCTCTGTCGATAGAATCGGGTCGGGCAACCCGTATTTCGGACCATACGGGTGCCGTGACCCGGTTGACCAGGTCAGGCAAGGGAAGGACGTAACGAAATGACCGCTTCAGTCGACGCCGCACCGAGTACCGCGGCGCGTGCCGACGCTCGACGTAACCGCGCACTGGTGCTTGCCGCCGCGCAGCGGGCGTTCGCCGAATACGGACCCTCGGTGTCGCTGGCCGAGGTGGCCCGCCGGGCCGGGGTCGGCGCTGGCACGGTGTATCGGCACTTCCCGACGAAATTCGATCTGCTGGAAGCGGTTATGCAGCAGCGCGTCGACCGCCTGGCCAAGCTGGCCGCCGACCACCTCGACGCGCCGGATCCCGGTACCGCCTTCTTCGACTTCTGTACCGAGGTAGTGGCGTCGACACCAGGCAACGAGGCGCTCTGTGAGCTGATGCAATCCGATGACGGCTGGCCACGCGCCCTGCTGATGAGCGCGGGTGCGCGTTTCCATAAAGCGCTGGGTGGGCTACTGCTGGCCGCACAGCGTCAGGGCACGGTGCGCACCGATATCGAAGTGTCCGATGTGCTGGCCATCTTCACCGGATGTGTTGCCATCCAACGTCTTCAGCAGTCCAAAGGCCGGATCGATCGCACTGCCGCGATCGTCCTCGACGCTATGCGCGCTGCACCGGGCGTGACGAATCGTGGCACTGAACCCAACGTGCGTAACGAATCATCGGATCGTAACGAATCCAGTGACCGCCACTGCCCCGTGTGCGACACGACGGTTCGGCACACCGGAACCGGCCGCCGCCCTCGCTACTGCTCGGCCGCTTGCCGCCAGAAGGCACACCGACAACGCGTCGCCGCCCGAGCCTGAGTCGTCGGCAACCACCGCACTCTGGGGATCTGCGCCACTTACGGGCACCCACGGTGGGTGCGGATACCGTGAGCGGGCGCAGATTCGCGCCGATCAACGCAGCGGCAGCGTGATTTGAATCGCATTGGGCGGGGACGACATCGGATGGCACAAAAGTGACGTAGGTCAGAACCGGACGGAATCGGTGGACAGGGCCGGTCGGCAGCCGGGGCACGGGCCACGGGCTGCCGCCGGGAATGGGCGATTTACAGCAGGTCGCTGACGTCGTTGGGCACGTCGACGGCGTATTTGCGGAGGATGTCCATCGAGATCACTTCCAGGGCGTTTTCGTGCGTTGCGGCCAGCACTACGGGTGCGGCGACACCGTCCTCATGCGCATGCAGCCATCGCACGGCCACCACACACCACCGGTCTCCTGGTTGTAGGCCCGGGAAGTTGTTCTCCGGGCGCGGCGTACTCAGATCGTTGCCGATGGACGCCTGGTGCTCCAGGAATTCGGCCGTGACGACGGTGCACACGGTGTGGCTACCGAGATCCTCCGGCCCGGTGCTGCAGCAGCCGTCCCGGTAGAAGCCGGTGAGAGGATCGGTGCCGCACTCTTCCAGCGGCCCCCCAAGCACGTTTCGATCGGTCACGTCGCCGATCCTATTGCCACCTCGCGAGAAGTTCCGCAGGACAAGAAATCTCGGGGGTTGTGTCTCGGCCCCGGGGCGGCGTGGTAAAGCAGGTCGCTGCGTTCTGCAAGGATGGGCGCGTGAGTTCCGAAGCCTGGATCCTGATCGCCGTCGTCGCCGCCTTGCTGCTGGTGGTGCTTGTTGTCGGATTTGTCCGGTACAAGCGCTCTCGGGTATCGCTGACGCCGCCGCCCGTCGACAAAGAACTGACCGACAAGTCCGGTGGATACTCGGCGTCGGGTGGGTTCAGCTTCAGCCAGGGCGGCACCGCAACCAAGGAGCCGCAGCCAGTCGAGCGGACCGACACCGATGGCCAGCCGCACGTCGGCGACGACGCGGCCATCCCGCGCGACGCGCCGAAGCGGGGGATCACGAATGTCGCGCTGCCGGAGACCGATGTCGTCGCGGCGCCGGAATCCGAATCCGGCGCGGCCGCGCCCAAGGGAACAGACGCGACCCAGTCCGTACAGACGAACCCGACTCCGGGCACTGCCGAATCGGGCACCGCGTCGTCGCAATCCGGCACGGCGTCGGCCGAATCCGGTACTGCGCCCGCCGAGTCGGGCACCGCGTCTACCGACACGGGCACCACGGCGACTGAATCCGGCACGGCGTCGGCCGGATCCGGTACTGCGCCCGCAGATTCGGGTACTGCGCCCGCAGATTCGGGCACTGCGTCTGCTGAATCGGGCACTGCGTCTGCGAAATCGGACACGGCTCCGGCCGAGACGGGTACCGCCCGGACCGAGACGGGCGCTGCTCCGACTGCGACGGCCCCAACCACAACGGGTGCGTCACCGACCGGAGCTTCCCTGAGCGGAACGGATGCGGCTCCGACCGCAACCGCCGCCCCCGACACCGCCGCAGGCGCCGAAGCCCCCATCCCCCTCGAAGACATCGATCCCACCGCAGGCCGCCTGGTCCGCCTGCGCGGTCGCCTGTCCCGCTCGCAGAACGCGGTCGGCAAGAGCCTGCTCGGCCTGCTCGGCGGCGGCGATCTCGACGACGACTCGTGGGAAGAGGTCGAGGACACCCTCGTCCTCGCCGACCTCGGCACCGCGAGCACCGCCGCCGTGGTCGAGCGGCTGCGCGCCGAGATGGCCGCCCGCAGCGTCCGCACCCCCGAAGCGGCCCGCGCGGTCCTGCGCGACGTGCTGATCGAGGCGCTGCGCCCCGAGCTCGACCGCTCGATCCGCGCCCTGCCGCACGCCGACCACCCGTCGATCCTGCTCGTCGTCGGCGTCAACGGCACCGGAAAGACCACCACCACCGGCAAACTCGCCCGCGTGCTCGTCGCCGACGGCCGCCGCGTGCTGCTCGGCGCGGCCGACACCTTCCGCGCCGCCGCCGCCGACCAGCTGCAGACCTGGGGTGAGCGGGTCGGTGCCGACACCATCCGAGGCAAGGAATCCGCCGATCCGGCCGCCGTCGCCTTCGACGCGGTGACCGCCGGTATCGAGCGTGGCGTCGACGTGGTGATGATCGATACCGCAGGCCGTCTGCACACCAAGACCGGCCTGATGGACGAGCTGGGCAAGGTCAAGCGCGTAGTAGAGAAGAAAGCCGCCGTCGACGAGGTGCTGCTGGTGCTCGACGCCACGGTCGGCCAGAACGGCCTGATGCAGGCGCGCGTTTTCGCCGAGGTGGTCGACATCACCGGCGTGGTGCTCACCAAGCTCGACGGAACGGCCAAGGGCGGCATCGTCTTCCAGGTCCAACACGAGCTCGGCGTCCCGGTGAAGCTGGTCGGCCTCGGCGAAGGCGCCGACGACCTGGCCCCCTTCGAACCCGGCGCCTTCGTAGACGCACTCCTCGGCTAGCCCCTCAATTCAGTCCCGACCGAAGGCGCCCTTCACGCTGTCAGACAGCGTCAAGGGCGCCTTCGATCGGTTCACCCCCCAGCGGTACATCCGGAATGAAGGTGGCCTTCGATCGGTCTTGGCGACTGAAGGGCGCCTTCGGTCGGCGATTCCGTATTCGATGGGATGAATTGTGGGACCGGCTCGAGCGTGTCCCGGAATTCGGCTCGGCATCCGTTGTGTTTGCGGTAAATCGCATCGAATACGGAATGTTTGCTAGCTCTACTCGCCGGTAACCGCATATCCCTTTTGTCTGAAGCTAGCCGCCGATCCGCCCGGAAACTCGGGGCGTAAACCACGAAACGTGGAAGCAACACAACTGGCCCATCCGTTCACGCAGGTGAAACACGCCAGCTCTGTGGATGAAACACCAAGTGACCACCCTTCTGTGCAGGTCCATTTGCCGGAGTCGGCAGGGCCCGAGATGAGGAGGACTTCAAGGTGGCTTTTCCCCTTACCGGTGCACCGGACACTGGTGACACCGCATGGATGCTGGCGAGTTCAGCGCTTGTGTTGTTGATGACGCCCGGTCTGGCATTTTTCTACGGCGGCATGGTCCGTTCGAAGAACGTGCTGAACATGATCATGATGAGCGTCAGTGCCATGGGTTTGGTCGGCGTCCTATGGTCGCTGTACGGATACTCGGAGGCATTCGGCAACAACAAGTTCGGCGTGATCGGTGACCCCGCGCAGTTCTTCGGCCTGAAGGGTTTGATCGGCGGCAACTCGGTTGCCGAGGTCAAGGACGCCAGCGGCGCGGTCACCACCGCGGCGGTGAACATTCCCCTCGCGGGCACTATCCCGATGAGCGTTTTCGTCGCCTTCCAGCTGATGTTCGCCATCATCACGGTTGCTCTCATCTCGGGTGCGGTCGCCGACCGCCTGAAGTTCGGCTCCTGGCTGCTCTTCGCGGGTATCTGGGCCACGGTCGTCTACTTCCCGGTCGCGCACTGGGTCTTCGACTTCGACGTGAAGGACGCGGACGGCACCGTCGTGCACGAGGGCGGTTGGATCGCGAACAAGCTGCAGGCGGTCGACTTCGCCGGTGGCACCGCGGTGCACATCAACGCCGGTGCGGCCGGTCTCGCGCTGGTGCTGGTCCTCGGCAAGCGCAAGGGCTGGCCGACCACCGCGTTCCGCCCGCACAACCTGCCCTTCGTCATGCTCGGCGCCGGTCTGCTGTGGTTCGGCTGGTTCGGTTTCAACGCGGGTTCCGCGGTGACCTCGGGCGGCCTGGCCGGTTCGACCTTCATCACCACCACCTTCGCGACCTGTGCGGGCATGCTCGGCTGGCTGCTGGTGGAGAAGTTCCGTGACGGCAAGCCGACCTCGCTCGGCGCGGCCTCGGGTGTGGTGGCGGGTCTGGTTGCCATCACCCCGTCCTGTTCCTCGGTGAACGTGCTCGGCGCGCTGATCATCGGCGTGGTGGCCGGCGTGCTGTGTGCCCTCGCGGTGGGCCTGAAGTTCAAGTTCGGCTTCGACGACTCGCTCGACGTGGTCGGCGTGCACCTGGTCGGCGGCATCGTCGGCACCCTGATGGTCGGCCTGGTCGCCGCGCCGGAGGCGGGCGCCGGTAAGACCGGCCTGTTCTATGGCGGCGGCATCGACCAGCTGTGGCGCCAGGCGGTGGGTGCCGGTGCGGTACTTGCCTTCTCCTTCATCGCCAGCCTGATCATTGCCTATATCGTGAAGTTCACCATTGGGCTGCGAGTCAGCGACGAAGCCGAGGCGGTGGGCTTGGATGAGTCCGAGCACGCGGAAACCGCCTACGATTTCGCCGCGCTGGGCAGCACGGCACGTTCGGCCGTCAAGGAGGCATGACGAACATGAAACTGATCACCGCAATCGTCAAACCGTTCACACTCGAGGACGTCAAGACCGGGCTCGAGCAGGCGGGCGTGCTCGGCATGACTGTCAGCGAGGTGCAGGGTTACGGCCGCCAGAAGGGGCACACCGAGGTCTACCGAGGTGCCGAGTACTCCGTGGATTTCGTGCCCAAGGTCCGGGTCGAGGTGGTCGTCGACGACGCGTCCGTGGACAAGGTCGTCGAGGTGATCGTCGAGGCTTCCCGCACCGGCAAGATCGGTGACGGCAAGGTCTGGGTGACTCCGGTCGACACGATCATCCGGGTGCGGACCGGCGAACGCGGTACCGACGCTCTGTAACGAATATCGATCGAGCGGCGGCCCCGCCTCCCACCGGAGCACCGGTCGGGGCGGGGCCGCCTTGCATGGATGGGTGGTGGGTTGTGGGTAACAGCGAGCACGGCGCCGGAGAAAGCAACGGCGGCAAGGTATCCAATGGAGCGGCCGATCTGGTCCGCGCGCGAAACCAATTGCTCGACGGCGGTATGCCGCGCAACCCACGACTCGATGCCGAGTCCTTACGACAAGCCTTGGTCGACCTCTATGAACTGTGGCTCACCAGCAAAGGCACCGAGCTCGGCATCACCAAGGAAAGCGGCCTCGCCGTGGTCGCTGTCGGCGGGCTCGGCCGCAGGGAGATGCTGCCGTACTCCGACCTGGACCTGGTGCTGCTGCACGACGACGTCGACCCCGCCAGGGTCGCCGAGGTGGCCGACCAGCTCTGGTATCCGTTGTGGGACGCCCACATCAAGCTCGACCACAGCGTGCGGACCGTCCCGCAGGCGCTACGGGTGGCCGCCGACGATCTCATCGCCGCGCTCGGCATGCTCGAGGCCAGGCACATCGTCGGCGATCACGACCTGAGCAATCTGCTGATCGGCGGCGTGCGCCGGGAGTGGCGGACCGGAATCCGTTCTCGCTTCGACGAATTGATCGCCCAGGCCGAGGCGCGGTGGCAGCGCAGCGGCGAGATCGCGCATCGCGCCGAACCCGATCTGAAGAACGGGCGCGGCGGCCTGCGCGATATCCAGCTGCTCGACGCCCTCGCCATCGCCCAATTGACCGATGCCATGCCGGGACTCGGTCCGGAAGTACCAGGAGGTGGCCTGAAACAGGCACATCGCCGTTTGCTGGATGTTCGCACTGAGTTGCACCGGGTGGCCGGTCGAGCCCGTGACCAGCTACGAGCCCAGGATGCCGACGAGATCGGGGCGGCGCTGCGTATCGGCGACCGGTTCGATCTCGCCCGCACCCTGAGCGATTCCGCGCGGACGGTGAGCTATTCGGTGGATGTCGGATTGCGTACCGCGGCAAACGCTTTGCCGCGGCGCGGGCTGGCCCGCCTCCGTCGCATGCCGGTGCGCCGACCACTCGATGAGGGGGTGGTCGAGCACGCGGGGGAGGTGGTGCTGGCCAGGGACGCGCGGCCGCAGCGCGACCCCGGCCTCATCCTGCGGGTGGCGGCCGCATCGGCGCAGACCGGGCTGCCGATGTCGGCCACCACCCTCAACCGGCTCTCCGAAGACGCGCCCGAGCTACGCGAACCGTGGCCCAAGGACGCGCTCAACGATCTACTCGTGCTGCTCGGCGCGGGCCGCGGCGCCATCGATGCGATCGAGGCGCTCGATCGAACGGGCTTGTGGGGCAGGCTACTTCCGGAATGGGGTGCTGTCCGCGACCTGCCTCCCCGCGACGCTCTGCACACCTGGACCGTCGATCGGCACCTGATGGAGACGGTGTCCTACGCCAGCGCGATGAGCACCCGGGTCGCGCGGCCGGACCTGCTCGCCTTGGGCGCGCTGCTGCACGACATCGGCAAGGGTCGCGCGGGCGACCACAGTGTTGTCGGTGCCGAACTGGCCACCCACATCGGCCGTCGCCTCGGCCTGTGGCCGTCCGACGTGCGCACTCTCAGTGCCGTTGTGCGCCACCACCTGCTGCTTCCGGACACCGCGACCCGTCGCGACCTGGCCGACCCCGCCACCGTCCAGCACGTCGTCGACACGCTCGGCGGCGATCCGGAACTCCTCGAACTGCTGCACACCCTGGCCGAAGCGGATTCGCTGGCCACCGGTCCCGGTGTGTGGGGCGACTGGAAGGCCTCGCTGATCGGCGATCTGGTCCGCCGTTGCCGCCTGGTCATGGCGGGCGGCGAGCTGCCGACGCCCGAGCCGATCGCGCCGGAACTGGTCGCCAAGGCCAAGGCGGGCGGGGTGCACGTCGAATTGAAGCCGGGGGAGGGCAAGTACACCTACTCCGTCACCGTGATCGCGCCGGACAGCGCGGGCCTGCTCTCCGACGCCGCCGGGGTGCTCGCACTGCACTCGCTGCGGGTGCTCTCGGCCTCGCTCGGCGTCGAAGGTGATTCCGCCATCGACACTTTCGTGGTGTCACCGAAGTTCGGTGACCCGCCGGATGCCGGACTGTTGCGCCAGGAACTGATTCGCGCCATCGCCGGTGACCTGGACGTTCCCGCCGTACTCGCGAAACGCGAACGCGAGGCGGGCGGCATCGGGCCGAGCCAGTACGCGCAGGCGCAGCCGCGGGTGCTCTGGTCCGGCACCTCGGTGCCCGGGCAGGTGCTGCTGGAACTGCGCGCCGAGGACCGGATCGGTCTGTTGAGCAGACTCGCCGCCGCGTTGGAGGACTGCGGGGGCGACGTCCGCTGGGCGAAGGTGGTCACCATGGGCTCCGCAGTAGTCGATACCTTCTGTCTCGACCTCGGTTCCGCGGACAGTCCGGACCGCAGGGCGGACATCGAAAAGGCGATCCTGGCCGTCGTCCCGCGACCGGCCCCGAAGAAGCCTGCGGACGGCATGCCCGGCCCGGAGATCATCGGGTCCTGACCTTCGCTACCAAGTAACCAATCTGTTGCACATGATTTGCTGGAACCCATATCTCGAGGCTCCCTCACGTTCTACTATCAGAGCGTCTGGCTATCGCTAGCATGAGGGGAGCACGTCGGTGGCAATTGAAGTTGTTTCGGCGTCGATGATGACGAGCGACGAAACCACGCACATGGCGCGGTGCGTCGGCGGGGATCGCTGGGTTGTTTCCTGGCTACCGGGTCGGACACTGACCGGACAACAGGCTGTGACCGCCATGACTATCGCCTCCACGGTCGCCAACTCACGCATCCCCACCACCACGGAATGGGCCATCCTCGACGACCTGGCACTCGAGCTGGGACTGACCGCGCGCGAGGCGGTATACATGGTGGCCAAGGAGAATCACGACTACCGCAAGACGGCCAAACCGCGTCGCCGTTCGCTCGAATAAGACCGGCTGTCAGCGCGGGAAATCCGGCGACCGGGCAGCGAAATGCCCCGGTCGCTTTTCCGTGCGTTCATCCCCGTGCGCAGAACTGTCGGCTATCCCATTACCCTGGGAGGCAATTGACGTCCCCCGAGATCAGGAGCGCGATCGGTGTTCGAATCCCTGTCCGACCGGCTTACCGGTGCCCTCAAGGATCTGCGTGGTAAGGGGCGTCTGTCACCGGCCGACATCGACGCCACCTGTCGCGAGATCCGGCTTGCCCTGCTCGAAGCCGACGTCGCGCTGCCGGTGGTGCGTGGTTTCATCGCCCGAATCAAGGAGCGCGCCAAGGGCGCCGAGGTCTCCGCTGCGCTGAATCCTGCGCAACAGGTTGTCAAGATCGTCAACGAGGAACTCGTCGGGATCCTCGGCGGCGAGACCCGTCGGCTGACCCTGGCCAAGAACCCGCCGACCGTGATCATGCTCGCCGGTCTGCAGGGTGCCGGTAAGACGACCCTCGCGGGCAAGCTCGCCAAATGGCTGAAGGGACAAGGACATCAGCCGTTGCTGGTGGCCTGCGACCTGCAGCGGCCCGGCGCTGTCACACAGCTGCAGGTGGTCGGCGAGCGTGCGGGCGTGCCCGTGTTCGCGCCACACGGCGGCACCTCCATCGGTGGCGGCGACAACGCGCTCGGTGTCTCGGCCGCCGACCCGATCGAGGTCGCCCGCGGCGGTATCGAAGAGGCCCGAGCCAAGCAGTACGACGTGGTCATCGTCGACACCGCCGGTCGCCTCGGCATCGACGAAGAACTGATGCGCCAGGCCGCGGGCATCCGTGACGCCGTGCAGCCGGACGAGACGCTGTTCGTGCTCGACGCGATGATCGGTCAGGACGCGGTCGCCACCGCTCAGGCCTTCCGCGACGGCGTCGGCTTCACCGGTGTCGTGCTCACCAAGCTCGACGGCGACGCCCGCGGTGGTGCCGCGCTGTCGGTGCGCGAGGTGACCGGCGCGCCGATCATGTTCGCGTCCACCGGTGAGAAGCTCGAAGACTTCGACGTCTTCCACCCGGACCGGATGGCCAGCCGCATCCTCGGCATGGGCGACGTGCTCAGCCTGATCGAGCAGGCCGAGCAGATCTACGACCAGGAACAGGCCGAGGAAGCCGCCCGCAAGATCGGCAGCGGCGAGATGACGCTCGAGGACTTCCTCGATCAGATGCTCGCCATCCGCAAGATGGGCCCCATCGGCAACCTGCTCGGCATGCTGCCCGGCGCCGGTCAGATGAAAGACGCGCTCGCCGCCGTCGACGACAAGTCGCTGGATCGAGTGCAGGCCATCATCCGCGGCATGACGCCCGCCGAACGGGACAACCCGAAGATCATCAATGCCTCCCGCCGCCTGCGCATCGCCAACGGTTCCGGTGTGCAGGTCTCCGAGGTCAACCAGCTCGTCGACCGCTTCTTCGAAGCCAAGAAGATGATGGCCATGATGGGCCGCCAGATGGGCATGCCCGGCTCCCGCCGGTCCAACAACAAAAAAGGCAAGAAGGGCAAGAAGGGCGGCCGCGGCCCCACCCCGCCGAAGGTGCGCGGTGGTCTGCCCGGTATGCCCGCGGGAATGCCAGGACTGCCCGCCGGCATGCCGGACATCTCGAACATGCCCGCCGGCCTGGACCAGCTGCCGCCCGGTCTCGAAGGTTTCGACCTCTCGAAGTTGAAGTTCCCCAAGAAGTAGACCGACCTGTTGCGCCGCGCACGAATTCGCTAGTTGATTCGTGCGCGGCGCGCGGTTTTGTTCGCGGCGGCCTGGACCAGCTCCCTCCCGGTCTCGAAGGTTCGACCTCTCGAAGCTGAAGTTCCCAAGAAGTAGACCCGTCGCGCGGAACTTGTTGCGCCGCGCATGAATTCGCTGGCTGATTAATTCGCGGCGGCTGATTTCGTGCGCGGCGGCGTTTCGGGGGTCAGGGCCTGACGAGTCGGCGTTCGATAGTTTCCAGCCAGACAGTGAAGGTGCCGCAGACGCAGTGGGTGTAGACGACGACGCCCTCCGAGGTTCGGTGGCTCGACACGATGGCGCTCGGCTGATCGATCGGCCGGCCGCACTGTCGGCAGCCAGGGTGGTCAGCGGGTTCGGTCTGCGGTGCGGAAGCGGTCATACCTCGAATGGTTGCCGGAGTTGACGTTCGAATCCATCAAAAGATTTCGTACTTGATCGTGTTGAATTAGTGCATGATCGACCCTCGCCTGCACACCCTGCGGCTGCTGCGTGAACACGGAACGGTGACCGCCGCCGCGGCCGCGCTGCACTTGACACCCTCCACGGTGTCTCAGCAATTGCGTTTGCTCGCAAAGGAACTCGACGTGCAACTGCTGGAGCAGATCGGCCGCCGGGTCCGACTGACCTCCGCCGCGCACACCCTGCTCCGGCACGCCGACGAACTGTTCGCGCAAGCCGAGCGGGCCAGGGCCGAACTCGCCGCCCACCGCACCGGCATCACCGGTGTACTGCGGATCAGCGCCATGCCGACCGCGCTCGTCGCGCTGGTCGCCCCCGCCGCGGCCCGGTTACGCGACGCCAACCCACTGCTGACGATAGAGATGAGCGAGGACGAAAGCAGACACTGCTTCGACCTGTTACTCACCGGCGACAGCGATATCGGCGTCCTGATCCCGACGTCAGGCGGCCCCGCCCCCGACGACGCTCGCTTCGAGCAACGCCAGCTCATCGACGAGCCGCAAGACCTACTGGTCCCGGCGGGTCACCGCCTTGCCGAATGCCGCAGCGTCGCCCTGGCCGAGGCCGCCGAGGAACCCTGGGTCGGCGCCCCGGAGCGAGTCGCCCACTGCCAACTCCAGCTAGGCGCCTGCGCCGCAGCCGGTTTCATGCCCCGCATCACTCAACGCGGCGTCGACTGGATCGGCATCTCCGCAATGGTCGCCCACGGCTTCGGCGTAAGCCTGATCCCCCGCCTGGCCACCCTCCCCACCGACCACGCTGTCGTCCGCGTCCCCCTACACGGCGACTCAGCCCCCACCCGCCGCCACATCATCTGCATCCGCCGAGGCAGCGCCGCCCAACCAGCCATCGCGGCAGGCCTCACCGCGATCCGCGAAGTCTGCCAGGAACGCGACGACGTCACCCTGGTCGACATCGGCTAGTCAGTCACCCCCGAGCTTCCCGCGCGCGTTGTGTTCTGCTGCGCACGAGTTCGCCAGCGGTTTCGTGCGCGGCGGGAGAATCGCTGCGCGGCGTGATGGCTTTTTGCCGCGGTCGGGGCTGCTGTCAGCGTGACGGCGTCGCGCTGGTTGAGGCGGACTGCGGGCTGAATTGAGTTCCCGCGCGGGTTCTGTTCTGCTGCGCACGAGTTCGCCAGCGGTTTCGTGCGCGGCGGGGGAATGTGTCTGCGGCGTGGTGCCGGCCTGCGGCCGATCGGAGGTCTGCCGCACCCAGGCAACGATCTGTGGCGGGGTGGTCACTACGTCGCCGGTAGTCCTCGGGTGGGCCTGGTGCGTGACGGTCAGGGGGGATGGACGTTAGGTTGGTGGGAGCCGACGACGTCCAGGAGGTTTCTGTGCATCTGCGTGGTGTGGTTCTCCCTGGTGAGGAAGCCCGCGATCTTTGGGTGCGGGATGGGTTGGTGTCGTTCGAGCCTGTTCCTGGCGCCGAAACACTTTGTCGCACAGGGTGGATCGTGCCGGGACTGGTCGATGCGCACTGTCATGTCGGGATTCGGTATGGCGGGGGAGACGAGGATCGGGACGGGGCTATCGCGCAGGCCGAGACCGAACGGGACGTCGGTGCGCTGCTGTTGCGTGATGCCGGGTCGCCGATCGACACCAGGTTCATCGACGATCACGAGGAACTGCCGCGGATCATCCGCGCGGGTCGTCATATCGCCCGTCCCCGCCGATACATCCGCGAGCTAGGTATCGAGCTCGACGACGAACGCGACCTGCCGGAGATCATCGCCGAACAGGCCCGGTTCGGCGATGGTTGGGTGAAGATCGTCGGCGATTGGATCGATCGCTCCGTCGGCGACCTGCGTCCACTCTGGAGCGACGCCATCCTCAAGGAGGCCATCGACGCCGCCCACGCCAACGGCGCCCGCGTCACCGCACACGTATTCGGCGAGGACGCGCTGCCTGGCCTGATCGACGCGGGCATCGACTGCCTCGAACACGGCACCGGCCTCACCGACGACACCATCGAGATGATGGTGGAACACGGCACCGCCCTCGTACCGACCCTCGTCAACATCGACACCTTCCCCGAAATCGCCGACAGCGCAGGAAAATTCCCCACCTACGCCGCCCACATGCGCGACCTGCACCGCCGCGTCCGCACCACCGTCGCCAACGCCAACGACGCGGGCGTCCCCATCTTCGCCGGCACCGACGCGGGCGGCTCCATCCGTCACGGCCGCATCGCCGACGAGATCACCGCCTTGTCCGGCGCGGGCCTATCCCCGCACGACGCCCTCGGCGCCGCGTCCTGGAACGCCCGAACCTGGCTCGGCCGCCCCAGCATCGAACCCGGCGCTCCGGCGGATTTCGTTGTCTACCAGGAAGACCCGCGCATCAACCCCGAGGTACTGAACACCCCCTACGCCGTCGTCCTCCGTGGCCGCCTCTACGCGCACCACGACCCCGTCACCGGCCACCGTTAGCGCGGTTACCTTCCAACGACTACCCGCGATCGACCGTATTGCCAAAGATCTGCACTCTGTCTCGGGATCTGCACTGAGAATAGAGCCCTATTCTCAGTGCAGATCCCGAGTGAGGGTGCAGACGTTGCCGAGTTCGGCTGAGTGCGGTCGTGTCGGCGGGTGGATCGTGGGCGCGCGTATCGTCGGGCGGTATGAGCATTCGTCTCGGTTATCAGATGCCCAACTTCAGCTATGGACAGCCGGTTTCCGAGCTGTTCCCGACGGTGGTCGCGCAGGCCAGGGAGGCCGAGGCGGCGGGGTTCGACACTGTGTTCGTGATGGATCATTTTTATCAGTTGCCGGGGATCGGGACGCCGGAAGATCCGATGCTGGAGTCCTACACGACGTTGTCCGGGATCGCGGCGTCGACTGAGCGAATTCAGTTGTCCGCCTTGGTGACCGGCAATACCTACCGCAATCCGGCGATGCTCGCGAAGACTGTCACCACGCTCGACCTGGTCAGCGCGGGGCGCGCGATTCTCGGCATCGGGGCGGGCTGGTTCGAGTTGGAGCACAAGTCGTTCGGTTTCGAATTCGGCACCTTCACCGATCGTTTCGAGCGCCTCGACGAGGCCTTGCAGATCATCAAGCCGATGCTGCGCGGGGAGCACGCCACCTTCGACGGCAAGTGGTACCACACCGAGAATGCCATCAACGAGCCTCGTTTGCGCGACGATCTGCCGATCATGCTCGGCGGCGCGGGCGAGAAGAAGACCTTCGCGTTGGCCGCCCGCTACGCCGACCATCTCAACATCATCTGCAACGCCTCGGAACTGCCGCAGAAGATCGCGGCCCTGCACCAGCGCTGCGCCGAGGTCGATCGCGATCCGGCCACCCTGGAGGTCAGTTACCTGTGCTTCCTGATGGTCGACGAGGACGGCGATCAGGCTCGCAAGGAGCAGCGGGACATGTTGCGGGGCATCGGCGTCGACGTGGACAACCTCTCCGAGGAGGAACGCAAGCAGAGCATCGCGGACCGCCAATTCGTCGGTGCGCCAGACGAAGTCGCCGAGCAGTTGCAGACCAGGGTGCTCGACCACGGCGTGCAGGGCATCATCGTCAACATGATCACCAACGGCCACCAGCCGGGCGCGGTCGATCTCGCCGGACGCACCCTCGCTCCGCTGGTCCGCTGAGCATTCGAGCCCTGAAAAGTGTTGGGGCGCGAAATTTCTCGAGCTCGATAGAATCGGCCTTGTGACGGCGAACACAGCGCGGCGGGCGTCCTACGGCTTCGACGCGCCACCCATCATGCTCATGCTCGGTGTCCTCGCGGTCGGCTTCCTGGTCGCCGCGATCGCCAATGCGCTGGTCGGCAATACCGTACCGGCGTGGGTGACGTTCCTGGTCGGCCTCGCCATGGCCGCGCAGTTCGGACTGTTCCTGCACGCCACCAGGCGCGGCAAGTTCCGCGCCTGGGACGGCCTGCTCGACGACCTCGCCCTGCGCGGCGACGAACGCCTGCTCGACCTGGGCTGCGGCCGTGGCGCGGTGCTGCTCGCCGCCGCGAAACGGCTGCCCGAGGGACGTGCGGTCGGCATCGACCTGTGGCGCTCGGTCGACCAATCGGGCAACAGCCTCGCCACCACCGAGCGCAACGCCGTCGCCGAAAACGTCGCCGACCGAATCGAATTGCACACCGGAAACATGACCGCGTTGCCGTTCCGCAACGGCGAATTCGACGTGATCGTCTCCAGCCTCGCCATCCACAACATCAAAGCCTCCGCGGGCCGCGCCGCCGCGGTGCGCGAGGCGCTGCGCGTGCTGCGGCCCGGCGGGCACCTCGTGCTGGTCGATATCGGCCGGACCGGCGAATACGAGACCACCCTCACCGCCAATGGCGCACAGACCCTCACCGCGCGTTCACTCGGCTGGCAACTGTGGTGGGGCGGGCCGTGGACGCAGACCCACGCCCTCACCGCCGCGGCACCGGGCGTATGAGACACCGATGAATTCGGTTGGTGTGGCACGTCTTCAGTAGGAGAGATTTCCGACTGAAGGAGCGACGATGCGGGATCTGGTAGTCACCGAGAACATCACTCTGGACGGCGTGATCGAAGCCGCGGAGTGGTTCAACGTGGCCAACGCCGAGGGGCTGGATCAGTCCGACCTCAACGAGGTGTTGAGCGCGCACATGGCGAGCTCCGACGCGGTGTTGTTCGGGCGGGTCTCCTTCGAGCAGATGCGTGGGTACTGGCCGAACCAGACCAACGACACCAGCGGCGTTACCGACCACCTGAACAATGCCACGAAATACGTTGTGTCCAGCACGCTCGAGGACCCCGAGTGGGCGAACACGGTGATCCTGCGCGGCATCGATGAGGTCCGCGCGGTGCGGGACCAGCCGGGCAAGGACATAGTCGCGACCGGCAGCATCCAGTTGGTCCATGCCCTGATCGCCGCTGACCTCGTCGACGAGTACCGGCTTTTCGTCTACCCAGTCGTCCAGGGCGCGGGCAAGCGGTTGTTCGCCGAGGGCCTCGAGATTCCGGTGCTACAACTCGTCGAGACCCGTCCGTTCAAGTCCGGGGTGGTTCTGCTGCGTTACCGGCGGTCGTCGCGCTGACCCGTCTCCGCCGTAGACAGGTCATGCCGAGTTTCAGCAAACGGAGCTTCGCCACAGGCCGCGACCTCGATCCGAAACACCGAGTGGGCAGGCTGATGGTCCTAACCAGCTATCAATGCCCTGCTCGGCAGCTGACCTGAGCGTCCTCAGGTGAAGAGGTGCACGATCCCTGACAAGACCCCGCGCAGCACGCGGAACAGGCCGGTCGCGGCAAACTCGACGGCGACGTCAGTGCCCACATCGGCCGCGACCTCGCGGGCGGTGCTCTTATTACGCTTGCCGCGCCGGAAGATCCCCATGCCTCGTTTATAGCCGCGCGGCGCGGATTCGCAACGTGTTGGGCGGGCGATTTCAGGTGAACGTGGCCCATCTGGCAGAATGAACAACCGTCCTTCCGGACAAGTGTCAGCCCGTCTCCGGTTACGTACCGCGCGGCGGTCACACACTCCATGCGCTAAACCGGGCTCGCAGACCGTGCGGGTCGCTGAATTGCGCCGTGACCAACCTACGAAAGAGGCAGAACAAGCATGGCTGTTCGCATCAAGCTCACCCGCTTGGGCAAGATCCGCAACCCGCAGTACCGCATCGTCGTCGCCGACGCGCGCACCCGCCGGGACGGCCGGGCCATCGAGTCCATCGGCCTGTACCACCCGAAGGAAGAGCCGTCGCTCATCGAGATCGATTCCGAGCGCGCTCAGTACTGGCTTGGTGTCGGCGCGCAGCCGACCGAGCCCGTCCAGCGCCTGCTGGAGATCACCGGCGACTGGCAGAAGTTCAAGGGCCTGCCGGGCACCGAGGGCACCCTGAAGGTCAAGGCCGAGAAGACGTCCAAGCTGGACCTGTTCAACGCCGCGCTGGCCGCCGCCGACAACGGCCCCTCCGGCGAGGCCACCACCCCGAAGAAGAAGGCCGCCAAGAAGGAAGAGGCCGCCGCCGAGGCGCCCGCCGCTGCCGAGGCCGCTGAGTAACCGTGAGCGAGCGTAGCGAGCGAACCATAGGCGCAGCGCCAATGGCATTCGCGACGGAGCCGAGCGCCAGCGAGGCGCAGTCGTGAGTGCTGTCGTCGCCGATGCTGTCGAACATCTTGTTCGCGGCATCGTCGCGAATCCGGATGACGTCCGCGTCGAGCTGATCACCGGCCGCCGCGGACGCACCGTCGAGGTGCACGTGCACCCCGACGACCTGGGCAAGGTGATCGGTCGCGGCGGTCGTACCGCGACCGCGCTGCGCACCCTCGTCGCCGGTATCGGCGGCCGGGGTATCCGGGTCGACGTGGTCGACACCGATCAGTAGATGGAACTTGTCGTAGGACGGGTCGCCAAGTCGCACGGCGTGCGCGGTGAACTGGTCGTCGAGATACGTACCGACGAGCCGGACGTCCGGTTCGCGCCGGGCAGCAAGCTGCGCGGGCGGCTGGCCCGATCCAAGGAAGTCCGCGACTTCACCGTGGAGTCGGCCCGAGAGCACTCGGGCCGGCTTCTGGTGTTTCTCGCCGGCGTCGGCGACCGGGACTCGGCCGCCGCGCTGCGTGGCACGCTGTTCTTCGTCAACAGCGAGGATCTGCCGCCGGGCGACGACCCGGACGAGTACTACGACCACGAACTCGAGGGGCTGACCGTCCAGCTCGCCGACGCCACCGTGGTCGGCACCGTCAGCGAGGTGCTGCATTCCGCTGCGGGAGAACTGCTTTCGGTGAAAGCCGCCGACGACGGCCGGGAGATCCTGATCCCGTTCGTCAACGCCATCGTGCCCACCGTGTCGCTCGCGGACCGGCTGATCGTCATCGATCCGCCCGAAGGACTCCTCGACCCGGAGTAACTGGGTGGGCGTACCTACCCAATGTCCCGCAGATACGGGGGATCTCATGAAGCTCGACGTAGTCACGATCTTTCCGGAATACCTGGAACCACTGCGAACGGCGTTGCTCGGCAAGGCAATCGACAAGGGCCTGATCTCCCTCGACGTGCACGACCTGCGTGGCTGGACCCATGACGTGCACAAGTCCGTCGATGACTCGCCCTACGGCGGGGGACCGGGCATGGTCATGAAACCCACCGTCTGGGGCGACGCCCTCGACGAGGTCTGCCCCGACGACGCACTGCTCGTCGTCCCCACGCCCGCCGGCGTCCCGTTCACCCAGCAGACCGCGCACCGCTGGGCTACCGAAGATCACCTCGTCTTCGCGTGCGGCCGCTACGAAGGCATCGATCAACGCGTCTTCGACGACGCGGCCCGCCGAGTCCGCGTCGAAGAGGTCAGCATCGGCGACTATGTCCTGATCGGCGGCGAGGCAGCGGTCCTCGTCATGACCGAAGCCGTAGTCCGCCTACTCCCCGGCGTCCTCGGCAATCAACAATCCCACCAAGAGGATTCGTTCTCCGACGGCCTCCTCGAAGGCCCCAGCTACACCCGCCCCGTCACCTGGCGCGACCTCGAGGTCCCCCCGGTCCTGCTCTCCGGCGACCACGCCAAGGTAGCCACCTGGCGCCACGAACAATCCCTCGAACGCACCCGAACTCGCCGCCCGGACCTCCTCCCCGACGCGGACTGACCCCCGACTTGACGTACGAAAGGTGCTCGTGACGCAGGCTGCAACCTGCGTCACGAGCACCTTTCGTACGTCAAGTGTGTCTACGGGAGCAGGCCGTGGCGCCGGGCGGTGACGACGGCTTCGTGGCGGGAGTGGGCGTCGAGTTTGGTCATGGCGTTGCGGAGGTAGCTTTTGACGGTTTCCGGGGCGAGTGAGAGGCGTTGGGCGGCTTCGTGATTGGTGCAGCCGAGGGCGATCTGGGAGAGGACGTCCAGTTCGCGGCGGGAGAGGTGTGGAGCGTCGGGGAGCGGGTCGCCGACCATTACTCGGGACAGGCGCTCGCAGACGGTGTGCAGGCGACCGCGCAGCTGGTCGTCGCCGGCTGAGCGAGCCATGCCGCGGAGTTCGGCGTGGATGTCGCGCAGTTCCTCCGAGACAGCGGGGGCGGTGTCGGAGGTGGGGATGGTCGTTTCGAGCAGCCGTAGGCGGCGGTCGACCTCGTCGCGGATGGTGATTTCGGAAGCCAGGCGGCGACCGGCCTGCACCACTAGGTCCGCAGTCCGGTCGCCGAGGGGACTCGCGCTGCGGGTGGCGGCGTAGAGGACGGCCCGGGAGCGTTTGTCGACGACCACCGGCACCGCGACGATCGAGCGGAGTCCCTCGCCGGAGACCGGGCCGTCGTAGTGGTGGGTGATGCTGGAGGTGTTGACGTAGTCGGCGACCGAGGCGGGCCGCCCGGAATCCATCACCCGGCCGCCGAGGCCCGAGGTGCGGAGCACGGAAAGCCCGCGCAGCCCGTTGGTCAGCGTGCCGACGAATTCCGACAGCAACAGCGCGTCGTCGTGCACTTCGCCGCCGAACGCCACCGGCACCCCGGCCGTGCCCGCTACCCAGCGGATCTCGGCGCGCAACGCGTCCGCGTCGCGCGGCCGCAGCAGTGCGGTGTGGGTCATGACTCCACCTCGCTGGCGCTCGGCTCCGTCACGCCCCAAGGCGGGCTGCATCATGACTCCCTCGCTGCGCTCGGTCATGGGACTCACCCCTTTTCGGGGGTAGTAGCGGAATCGGTGTGACCCACATCCTATTGGGTGAGCTGGATCACGATGAGGAGTGGCGAAGATGGGTACCGACCTGAATCCCCGGGTGCGCGAACTGCTGGACATGTATGACCGGCCCGAGGCGTCCGCGGCGGATCTGCTGTGCGATCGGCATCCGTCGGACGGCATCGCTTTCACGATCGTGGAGCGCGATCTGTCGTCGATCGACCTCACCTACGGCGAACTGCGGGAGCGTTCGACTCGTTTCGCCACGGGATTGGCGGAACTCGGGATCAAGCGGGGTGACCGCGTCGCCACGTTGATGGCGAAGTCCACCGATCTGGTGGTGGCCTTGCTCGGGATCTGGCGTCTCGGGGCGGTGCATGTCCCGCTGTTCACCGCGTTCGCGCCGCCCGCCATCGCGTTCCGCCTGGAAGCGAGCGGCACCTCGATCGTCATCGCCGATGCCGACCAGGCGGCCAAGCTGGCCCCCGGCCCCGACATGCCCGCCGCCGCGACGTGGCAGGTCATCGTCAGTGGCGACGCACCCGAGGGCACGCTGGGCATGGTGGATCCGCAGGCCGACGACGCACCCCAGCAACCGGCGGTGGCGGTCGGCGGCGACGGGCTGCTGGTCGAGCTGTTCACCAGCGGCACCACCGGAACCCCGAAGGGCGTGCCGATTCCGTTGCGCGCGCTGGCGTCGTTCCAGGCGTACCAGGAGTTCGCGCTGGACGTCCGCGCGGACGATGTCTTCTGGAACGCGGCCGATCCCGGCTGGGCGTACGGCTTGTACTGGGCGATCATGGCCCCGCTGGCCAGCGGCGTCCGCAGCATTCTGTTGCACGCACCGTTCTCGCCGACGCTCACCTGGCAGGTGCTGGAACGTTTCGGCGTCACCAACTTCACCGCTGCCCCGACGGTGTACCGCGCACTCCGCGCCGACTCGGCGGCAGGGCCACTGCATGCCACGCTGCGCCGCGCCTCGTCGGCGGGGGAGCCGCTGACCCCCGAGGTCGTCGCCTGGTCGCGGGAGCATCTCGGCGTCGCCGTGCGCGACCACTACGGGCAGACCGAACACGGCATGCTCATCTGCAACTCCTGGCACGACGCGCTCGACGCCGACGTCCCCGCGGGCTCGATGGGCCGATCGCTGCCCGGCTGGACCTGTGCGGTGCTGTCCGACAACACCGACACCGTCGCGCCGACCGGTGAGCTCGGTCGCGTCGCCATCGACACCGAAAACAGTCCGCTGCTGTGGTTCCTCGGCTACCTCGACGCCCCGGAACGCACCGCCCAGCGCTACACCCCGGACGGCCGCTGGTATCTGACCGGCGACGCGGGCTCGCAGGACGAGAACGGTTTCTTCCGCTTCTCCGCCCGGGACGACGACGTGATCATCATGTCCGGCTACCGGATCGGCCCGTTCGAAGTGGAAAGCGTGCTCGTCCTGCACGACAAGGTCGCCGAGGCGGCCGTCGTCGGCATGCCGGACGAACTGCGCGGCGAGGTGCTGGAGGCCTTCGTGGTGTTGCGTGACAATTCCGCGATCGGTACCGCGCTCGAGGCCGAACTGCAGGATCTGGTGAAAAAGAAATTCGCCGCGCACGCCTACCCGCGCACGGTGCACTTCGTGACCGAGTTGCCGAAGACGCCGAGTGGCAAGGTGCAGCGCTTCGTGCTGCGGCAGAGGGGAAACAAGTGATGCCGAACCCGAGCTATGCGTCAGGCCCTTCGGACACCCCGCTACTAGGTGACACCATCGGTGGCAATCTCGACCGCACCGTTGCCACCTTCCCTGACCAGGAAGCGTTGGTAGACAAGCCGTCTGACCGCCGCTGGACCTACCGCGAGCTCGGCGCCGCGATAGACGCGCTGGCCACCGGACTCGCCGCACGCGGCATCGGGAAGGGGGACCGGGTCGGCGTCTGGGCGCCGAACTGCGCGGAGTGGTTCTTCGTCCAGTACGCGAGCGCGAAGATCGGCGCGATCCTGGTCAACATCAACCCCGCCTACCGCACCAACGAACTGGAATACGTGCTGCGCCAGGCGGGTGTGCGGGTGCTGGTCGCGGCGCCCGAGTTCAAGACATCGAACTATGTCGCGATGATCGATGAGGTCCGGCCGAACTGTCCCAAGCTGGAGCAGGTGCTGGTGCTCGGCACACCGGAGTGGGATGCCCTGGCGCAGACGGTGATCGATGCGGACCGCTTGGCCGCCGTCGCCGCCGAACTGTCCATCGACGACCCGATCAACATCCAATACACCTCGGGCACAACGGGTTTCCCCAAGGGGGCCACGCTGAGCCACCACAACATCCTGAACAACGGCTTCTTCGTCGGCGAGCTGTGCGGCTATACCGAAGTGGACCGGATCTGCGTGCCGGTGCCGTTCTATCACTGCTTCGGCATGGTGATGGGCAACCTGGCCAGCACGAGTCACGGTGCGACAGTGGTGATTCCGGCCCCGGCGTTCGATCCGAAAGCGACACTGGCCGCCGTCGAGTCCGAACGCTGCACCTCGCTCTACGGCGTGCCGACCATGTTCATCGCGCTGCTCACCGAATTGGATTCCGCCACACCGGATCTGTCCAGCCTGCGCACCGGCATCATGGCGGGCTCGCCGTGCCCCGTCGAGGTGATGAAGCGGGTGATCGACCGGCTCGGCATGCACGAGGTCTGCATCTGTTACGGCATGACCGAAACCTCGCCGGTCTCCACCCAGACCCGCCGCGACGACGGCATCGACCGGCGCACCGCCACCGTCGGCCGGGTCGGCCCGCACCTCGAGGTCAAAATCGTCGACCCCGCAACGGGTCTCACGGTGCCGCGCGGCGAGCCGGGCGAACTCTGCACCCGCGGCTACTCGGTGATGCTCGGCTACTGGAACGACGAGGCCAGGACCGCCGAGGCCATCGACACGGCCCAGTGGATGCACACCGGCGACATCGGCGTGATGGACGACGACGGCTATCTGGCGATCACCGGCCGGATCAAGGACATGGTCATTCGCGGCGGCGAGAACGTCTACCCGCGCGAGATCGAGGAATTCCTCTACACCCACCCCGACATCCTGGACGCCCAGGTGATCGGCGTGCCCGACCCGAAATACGGCGAGGAACTGATGGCCTGGGTCCGGATGCGCGAGGGCGCAACGCCGTTGGACGCCACCGCCGTCCGCGAGTTCTGTGCGGGCAAGCTGGCGCACTTCAAGATTCCACGTTATGTGCACGTGGTGGACGAGTTTCCGATGACCGTCACCGGCAAGATCCGCAAGGCCGAAATGCGCGAGCTGTCCCGTGCCCTCCTGGGGCTGCGTGACGAGACCTGATATCGGGTGCCCCGATTAATGTGGTCATGTGACTTGCCGATATAACACATAGGGTGAGACAAGGTCATTCGTCGGGGATCTGGTTTATCTGGTCGCGAAAGGTCTTGTATGTCAATCGGTTCGTTTTCACGTGTCTTGTCCTGTGTTATCGCCAGTGCGGCACCACTTCTCGCGCTCGCACCGGCCGCCGTCGCTGACCCGAACAGCCCGTACAGCTGCTCGGGTCTATTTTTGACGAGTGATGGCTCCGCAGACGTAGAGTCGTGCATTTATGCGGAGAACGGAGTGCCGCGGGCATTCGGTGGACTCAATATCAAAAATGATTCCATCAACGACAAGAATTGCACCATGGTTGTGACAGTCATCGATAAAGATGCCTATGCCGGCGGCGGCACCGATGAACGGGTCGCGACCAGTGGTCCATTTCCTTGCTTCAACGGGCGCTATCCCTCTCCGCCACTGACGGTGGACGCGGTATTCGCCAAGCCGGGCCATCGGTATGTCAGCTTCACTGCCGTCACCAAGAACGGTCAGACGTTCAGTCCCATCTACAGCCCGGAACTGGTCCTGCCGTAGGCAATACGGTGCGTCGAAATTTCCCCAACCAGGCCGAGCACGCTCGGCCTGGTTCGGTGCGTCCTGCCCCCGGCACGGCCGGACCAGCGATGATGCGGCACGCGCGACCCGGTTCCGCTGGGTGTGGGCCTCATGTCAGGCGGTCCCGGTAGTGTCTCCGGACGTGACGACAGCGCCCGAGACCGCCAGTGCAGAGTCCGACCCCGCCGTGCTTCCACCCGCGACGTCCGCCGGTGTCATGAGCCAGGCCAGCGTGAACCGTCGCATCGCCGACGAGCTCGCGGTGCGGGAGAGCCAGGTGCGTGCCACCGTCGAGCTGATCGACGGCGGCTCGACCGTGCCGTTCATCGCGCGATACCGCAAGGAGGTCACCGGCGGTCTCGACGACGCGCAGCTGCGCCTACTGGACGAGCGTCTGCACTACATTCGCGAACTCGACGAGCGCCGCGGCGCCATCCTCGAATCCATCCGCGGCCAGGGCAAACTCGACGACGCGCTGCACCAGCAGATCATGCTCGCCGAGACCAAGGCCCGGCTCGAGGACATCTACCTGCCGTACAAGCCGAAGCGGCGCACCAAGGCGCAGATCGCGCGCGAGGCAGGCCATGAGCCCGTCGCCGACGCGCTCATCACCGACCCGACCACCGATCCCGCGCAGTACAACGCCGAGCAGCTCGACGGCGCGCGGTCGATCCTGGTCGAGCGTTTCGCCGAGGACGCCGACCTGGTCGGTGAGCTGCGCGAGCTGATGTGGAATCGCGGTCAGGTCAAGTCGACCGTGCGCCCGGGCAAGGAGGAGGCGGGCGCCAAGTTCGCCGACTACTTCGAGTTCGACGAGCCGTTCACCAAGCTGCCCTCGCACCGGATCCTCGCGCTGCTGCGTGGTGAGAAGGAAGACGTGCTCTCGCTGCACCTCGAGCCGGACACCGAAGAACTCGAGCCGGGCGAACGGTCCATCTACGAGGGCCGGATCGCGATCAAGTTCAATATCGCCGAGAAGGGCCGCGCCGCCGACACCTGGCTGCTGGACACCGTGCGCTGGGCGTGGCGGACCAAACTGCAAGTGAGCCTTGGCATCGACACCAGGATGCGGCTGCGGCAGGCGGCCGAGAAGGACGCCGTCGACGTGTTCGCGGCGAACCTGCGCGATCTGCTGCTCGCCGCGCCCGCGGGCACCCGCACCACGATGGGCCTCGACCCGGGCTACCGGACCGGCGTGAAGGTGGCCGTCGTCGACGCCACCGGCAAGGCGGTCGCCACCGAGGTGATCTATCCGCACAAGCCGCAGGGACAGACCGAGAAGTCCCTCGCCGTGCTCGGCGCGCTGGTCGCCCGATTCGGCGTTGAACTCATCGCCATCGGCAACGGCACCGCCTCGCGGGAGACCGATGCCCTTGCCACCGAGCTGATCTCGCGCATTCCGGAGAACAAGCCGACCAAGATCGTGGTGTCCGAGGCGGGCGCGTCGGTGTACTCCGCCTCGGCGTACGCCACGCAGGAACTGCCGGACATGGACGTGTCGCTGCGCGGCGCGGTGTCCATCGCGCGACGCCTGCAGGATCCGCTCGCCGAGCTGGTGAAGATCGATCCGAAGTCGATCGGCGTCGGCCAGTACCAGCACGACGTGTCCGAGACGCTGCTGGCGCGATCGCTGGGCGCGGTGGTCGAGGACGCGGTGAACGCGGTCGGCGTCGACGTCAACACGGCCTCGGTGCCGCTGCTGTCGCGGGTGTCCGGCATCGCCGGGTCGGTCGCGGAAAGCATTGTCGCGCACCGGGATCAGAACGGCCCGTTCCGCAGCCGGACCGCGCTGCTTGAGGTGCCGCGGCTCGGCCCGAAGGCGTTCGAGCAGTGCGCGGGCTTCCTGCGAATCCGCGGCGGCGACGACCCGCTGGACACGTCGTCGGTGCACCCCGAGGCCTACCCGGTGGTCCGCCGGATCATGGAAACGACCGGACGCGACATCACCGAGGTCATCGGCAACACCACCGTGCTGCGCTCGCTGCGCGCCGACGACTTCACCGACGAACGCTTCGGTGTGCCGACGGTGACCGACATCATCACCGAGCTGGAGAAGCCGGGCCGCGACCCGCGACCGGAATTCAAGACCGCGGAATTCGCCGCGGGCGTGGAGAAGGTCGCCGACCTCGAGCCGGGCATGGTGCTCGAAGGGGTCGTCACCAACGTCGCCGCCTTCGGCGCGTTCGTCGACATCGGCGTGCACCAGGACGGACTCGTGCACGTTTCGGCCATGTCGCACAACTTCATCAAGGATCCGCGCGAGGTGGTGAACACCGGCGACGTGGTCAAGGTGAAGGTGCTCGAGGTCGATGTGGCCCGCCAGCGCATCGGGCTGTCGCTGCGGCTGGACGACGAGCCGGGCGCCACCGCGAAGGGGGAGCGGGGCGAGAACCGGCAGCGTGGCCAAGGTGACCGCAAGGGTGGCGCGCCCGAGCGGCAGAATGGACAGGGCAAGACCCCGCAGGGCCGCAACCAAGGGCAAAAGAATCAGGGCCAGGGCCAAGCACGCGGTGGCGGCAACCAGCGCCGTAACGCGCCCGCGCCGACCGGTTCGATGGCGGATGCGTTGCGCCGGGCAGGTTTCGGACAGTAGGTCGGACGGAGGTTTCAGGCGGCCATGCGACGATGGCTCAGTGAGGATGTGATCGCGCAGGGCAGGCTTCCGCTGCTGTGCTTCCTTCTAGGGTTCATCGTCGGCTTCCTGTTGATTCGGCTCAGCGTCCGGCTGATCCGGAAAAAGGTGCGCTGGTGGCCGGGCAACCTGCGCTCCGGCGGGGTGCACATCCACCACATGGTGTTCGGGGTGATCCTGGTGCTGGCGTCCGGCGTCGGCATGGTCACCCTGTACCAGACCGCCAGTGTCACCACCGCCGCCGTGCTCGCCGCGTTCTTCGGGGTCGGTGCCGCGCTGACCCTCGACGAATTCGCGCTGATCTTCTACCTGCGCGATGTGTACTGGGAGGAGCAGGGGCGGACCTCGGTGGACGCGGTGTTCGTCGCGCTCGCGGTTACCGGGTTGCTGCTGCTGGGTTTTCATCCGCTGTGGTTGCTCGACATCAACGACTTCCGCAGTGACCCGAGCATCGAGGTCCGGGTGTTCGTCGTCTTCTTCGCGGTGGTGAACCTTGCGCTCGCCGCGATCGTCATCGCCAAGGGCAAGATCTGGACCGGCCTGTTCGGCATGTTCTTCCTGCCGCTACTGTTCGTCGGCGCGTTTCGGCTGAGCCGACCGGGCGCCCCATGGGCTCGTTGGCGCTACTCCAACCGCCGCCGCCTCATGTATCGCGCCATCGTCCGCGAACGCCGCTACCGCCGCCCCGTCATCCGCGCCAAAATCTTCGTCCAAGACCTGGTCGCCGGTAAACCCGACGTCGAACACGTCCGCACCGCCGCCGAGGCCGAGCTGACCCGCACCGTGGTCCCCGCCCCACCGGCCCCCCACCGCCACCACCTCTCCCTCTTTTCCTCCGATCAAGAGCCTGAACCCATCGCCCACGCCCCCGATCGCGACTGAGTTCCGCCGGGCACGTCGCACGGCTTGTTACCTTCGCGCGCCGCCCTCCGTCAGACAGATAGCAGCACTGACGGAAGGAACGAAATGATGAATACCAAGGACCTGGCATTGCGTGTCGCCTACGTCGGCGCGACCGCCGCGGTGCTCCTCGAATCGGTGGTGGGCTCTTATTGGGATATTGCCCGGATCCCTTATGTCCATGAGGTTTTCGATCGACTCGAATACCCGATGTATTTCGCGACGATCCTCGGCGTGGCCAAGGCGGCGGCGGTGGTCGCGATCGCGGTGCCCGGCCGTCCGCGCCTCGAGGAATGGGCCTATGCCGGACTGACTTTCGTCTATCTCGGCGCGGTGGCATCACATCTGGCGGTCGGTGAGGGGCCGGGGATATGGATCGCGCCGTTGGTCATGGCAGGTCTCTGCCTAGCGTCCTATGGACTACGCCCGCCCGCCGGTCAGCGCAATCCCCTTGCGTTGCTGCGGCGTTCAGCGCACGCCTGATACCCGGCTCGAAACACGCAGGGCTAGAAATTGATTCGTCGCATGGGCGGCGGCGTTGCCGCGCGATCCGGCGTCAGCGCGACATGCATACACGCGGCGATCAGGGCGGTCTCGCCCACCGCGCTGAGCAACGATTGCGCGAACGGGGCGCCCGGATCCGCGGTCACCAGGTCGAACCACATGTCGATCATCGTGATGCCGCCGACCGCCGACGCCACCAGCCGCGCTCGGGAGTCGTTGCGGCGCAACAACCCTGTGGTGAGTGCACAACCGGCGGCCAGAAAGAGGTCCAATCCGACCCACGCCGCCGACCAGTTCCGCACCTGCGCGGTGCTCGGCAGCGTATTCCAGAGGACCGCCGCCCACGGTATGAGCGCGACCGTGCTCGCGGCGATGAACCAGCGCGCCTTGTCGCGGGCGAAACGGGTTCGGGAAGGGAGCAGTGCTGTTCTTCGCATGACGGCCACGCTACGTCCGCAAATAGTTCTTTGCAAACATTTATTTGCAAAGAACTATTTGCTATCCTTCGGCGTATGGCACCGCGTAAACCTGACGACATGACCAGCGCCGAGCGCACTGCGCTCTATCGCACGCTGGCTCACCCCTTGCGTGGCCGAATCCTGCAGTACCTGGGCAAACATGGCGAAGCCAATTCGGCGACGCTGGCCGAGGTGCTGGACGAGAGCACCGGCAGTACCAGCTACCACCTGCGTAAACTCGCCGAACTCGGCCTCATCACCGAAATCGCGGAGAAATCGGCGGGCCGGGAGCGCTGGTGGAAGTCGCTGCCGTTCGAGCACACCACTCCCGATCCGGCGACCATGGCACCGGCCGAGTACGCGGCCGCCGAGCATCTGGGCAGGTTGAAGGCGGGCCACGACATCGACCTCTACCTGCGGGCGGTACGCGAATGGGCGGGCCCCGACGGCTGGGCGCAGGTGCAGCGAACCGGAACCTACATGGCGAAGGCCCAGGTGAGAGAGTTCGTCGAGGAGTACAAGGCGCTGCTCGCGCGCTACAGTTTCAGTCGCGAAGACGCGCCTGCGGATGCCAAGCCGATGAGTGTTCGACTGTTCGCGGTACCGGACAAGCCGGCCTGATCCAGGGGCCGATTTTTCCCGCGACCCGCTGATCTGGCACAATACTCAGGTTGCCCTGGGAGAGTCTCTGCCCGGCGCACCCCCTTAATCGGAGCATGAACCGGTCGAGCACGTCCCGTGCCGCCAGGGTCCTCTGTTCGCGCGAACCCATAAGGATGGAAATGAACACCCTTGACTTCGTCGACGAGAAGTCGCTGCGCAGCGACGTCCCCGACTTCCGGCCGGGCGACACCCTCAATGTGCACGTAAAGGTCATCGAAGGCTCGAAGGAGCGCATCCAGGTCTTCAAGGGCGTCGTCATCCGACGCCAGGGCGGCGGCATCCGCGAGACCTTCACGGTCCGCAAGGTGTCGTTCGGTGTCGGCGTGGAGCGCACCTTCCCGGTGCACACCCCGAACATCGACCACATCGAGGTCGTCACCCGTGGTGACGTCCGTCGCGCCAAGCTGTACTACCTGCGCGATCTGCGCGGCAAGGCCGCCAAGATCAAGGAAAAGCGCTGAGATAGCTTTTCCGCACGATAGAGCGTCTGGTAGCCCGGCCTCGGAACTCAGTTCCGGTGCCGGGCTACTGTTTTCGGTGTGACAGAGCACAGCGCGTCCTCGGCGGAGCCGGGTGACCAAGGGGCAGGCCGTCGCCGCAGGCGGCGCGGGAAGAAGCAGCGGCCGTTCTGGCAGGAGCTGCCGATCCTCGTCGTGATCGCGGCGGTGATCGCCGCGTTGCTGGTCAACTTTGTCGGGCGGCCGTATGTGATCCCGTCCGAGTCGATGGAAACCACGCTGCACGGTTGTGCCGGTTGCACAGGGGACCGCATCTACGTCGAGAAGCTGAGCTACTACTGGGGCGACCCGAAGCCGGGCGACGTCGTGGTGTTCGTCGGGCCGTCGTCGTCGTGGAACGACACCTACAAGTCGACGCGTTCGAGCAACGCGGTTGTTCGCGGCGTCCAGAACTTCTTTTCCTTCTTCGGTCTGGTGCCGCCGGACGAGAACGATCTAGTGAAGCGGGTGATCGCGGTCGGCGGCCAGACGGTGCAGTGCTGCGACGCGCAGGGCCGCGTCCTCGTCGACGGCAAGCCGCTGGACGAGCCGTACGCCACGTACACCATCCCGTACACGCCCGGCCAGCCGTTCGGCGCCGGCGGCGGGCGGGAGTTCGCGCCCATCAAGGTGCCCGAGGGCAATCTGTGGGTGATGGGCGACAACCGCAACAACTCGCGGGATTCCCGCGCGCACACCCGCGATGAACTCCACGGAACCGTCCCCGTCAGCAACGTTCGGGGCAAAGCGGTGTTCAAGATTTGGCCGCCGAGCCGGATCGGGCCGGTGCGTTCGCAGGACCCGCGGCCTCGCGCATTCGCGCTCGCAAGCGCTCCAAGCAATCGAAATAGTGTGACGCCGATCGCCCGGCGTCGGACGACTCACAGGGTGCCGGGCTAATCTGTTCGGCGTGGCAGACGAAAGTGGGTCGGTGTCGGTGTCCGATTCGGACGACGAGGGGGTGCGTCCGCGTCGCGGCAGGCGGCGGCGCGAGAAGAAGCAGCGGCCGTTCTGGCAGGAGCTGCCGATCCTCGTCGTCATCGCGGCCGTGATCGCCGCGCTGATGGTCAGTTTCGTCGGACGCCCGTACGTGATTCCGTCGCAGTCGATGGAAACCACGCTGCACGGTTGCGCCGGGTGCACCGGCGACCGCATCTACGTGCAGAAGCTGAGCTACTACTGGGGCGATCCCAAGCCGGGCGACGTGGTGGTGTTCGTCGGCCCGTCGTCCTGGAACACCCACTACCAGTCGATCCGTTCCGACAACGCCGTCATGCGCGGTGTGCAGAACTTCTTCTCGTTCTTCGGCTTGGTGCCGCCGGACGAGAACGATCTGGTGAAGCGGGTGATCGCCGTCGGCGGCCAGACCGTGCAGTGCTGCGACGCGCAGGGCCGCGTCCTGGTCGACGGCAAGCCGCTGGACGAGCCATACGCGCGCTACCTCCTGCCGTACGTCCCGGGCCAGCCCTTCGGTGCCAGCGGCGGACGCGAGTTCAAGCCGGTCAAGGTGCCCGAGGGAAACCTGTGGGTGATGGGCGACAACCGCAACGAATCCGCCGATTCGCGCGCCCACATCACCGACGAACTGCAGGGCACCGTGCCGGTGGACAACGTCCGCGGCAAGGCCGTCTTCAAGATTTGGCCGCCGAGCCGGATCGGTCCGGTGCGCTCACAGAACGCCCAAGCGAACTGATCATCAGCGGCCGCAGCATAATTGGACGGTGGGGCAGAGCCGAGTGGTACAGAGCAATGGGTGGCCGCCGCGCGTGGTGATGCGGAAGGCGAGTGGGTTACGCACGCTCGAAGCGGCGTTGATCCGCAGCGGGCTCGGCCCGGTCGCCGGCGTCGACGAGGCGGGTCGTGGACCGTGCGCGGGGCCGCTGGTCGTCGCGGCCTGCCTGCTAGCGCCCAAGGCCTACGACAAGCTGTCCGGGCTCGATGACTCGAAGAAGCTCACCGAGGCCGTCCGGGAAGAGCTGTACCCGGTGATCATCCGGCTGTCGCTGGCCTGGAATGTGGTGGTCATCCCGTCCTGGGAGATCGACTCGATCGGCATCCACGTCGCCAATATCGAGGGCATGCGCCGTGCGGTCGCCGGGCTCGGCCACACACCGGGATACGTGCTGACCGACGGGTTCCGGGTGCCCGGCATCCCCGCGCCGTCGCTGCCGGTGATCGGCGGTGACGCGGCCGCGGCCTGCATCGCCGCCGCCAGCATCCTGGCGAAGGTCACCAGGGACCGGATGATGGTCGAGCTGGACGAGCGGTTCCCCGGCTACGGTTTCGCGACCCACAAGGGCTACAACACGCCCGACCACCTCGCCGCCCTGCGCCGCCTCGGACCCAGCGACGAGCACCGGCGTTCCTGGCGCAATGTGCGGGAGCTGGCGGGCCTGCGACCGGTCGCCGCGGTGGCCGACGAGGCCGGCGTGGCCGACGCCGTGCTCGCCGACGAGGCCGACCCGATGCTGTTCGATGAGTTCCACGACGTGCGTCCGGATAGCCGAGTGGCTACCGGCGCTACCCATGCGCGATGATGTCAGCACACGACGCAGCGCGGCGAGAAGGAGGACGTCCCACCCGATGAGTGCCGAGGACCTCGAGAAGTACGAAACCGAGATGGAGCTCTCGCTGTACCGAGAGTACAAAGACATCGTCGGTCAGTTCTCGTACGTGGTGGAGACCGAGCGCCGCTTCTACCTGGCCAACTCCGTGGAGTTGCGCCCGCAAAACGCCGACGGTGAGGTGTATTTCGAGGTTCGGATGAGCGATGCCTGGGTGTGGGATATGTACCGTCCCGCCCGCTTCGTCAAGCACGTCCGGGTGATCACCTTCAAGGACGTCAACATCGAAGAGCTCGAAAAGCCGGACCTGCGCCTGCCGGAGTAACCGCCTAGCACGGCCCACCGACAACTCGGCGTGCTCCGGTACCCGCGCATCGCGAGTTGTGCACAGGGCAGCGGCTATCCCCAAGGCTGGTATTTGCCCAGGTCGACGCCCGAAGCCGCGGCGCGGTGCCGAGCACGCTGGCCGAGTGACAGACAGAAAAGCGCTCGGCGCGCACGGAGAAGAGCTGGCGGCACGGTTCCTGCAGGCAGCCGGGATAGAGATCGTCAGCAGAAACTGGCGATGCAAATACGGTGAACTGGACCTGATCGTGCGCGACGCGGGTGTCACCGCGTTCGTGGAGGTGAAGACCCGGTCCGGGCTCGGGTTCGGCATACCGGCCGAGTCGGTCACCTTCACCAAGCAGCAGCGGATTCGGCGGCTCGCCCTGCTATGGCTGGCCGAGCAGGACGGCCCGTGGCGGCACATCCGGTTCGATGTCGTCTCGGTGCTGCTCACCCGCGGGCACGAGCCGGTGATCGATCATCTCAAGGCGGTGTTCTGATGGCACTCGGCCGAGCCCACTCGGTCGCGGTGACCGGGGTCGACGGCCTACTCGTCGAGATCGAGGCCGATATCGGGCAGGGTCTGCCCTCGGTGCACCTGGTGGGGCTGCCGGACACGGCGCTGCAGGAGTCGCGGGACCGGGTGCGGTCGGCGGTGGCCAACTCGGGGGAGAAGTGGCCGGACGGACGGGTGATTCTGGCGCTCTCGCCTGCGACGCTGCCGAAGATCGGCAGTGTTTACGATCTGGCCCTGGCTATCTCGGTGCTCGACGCGTCGGGCGCGGTTCCGTCGGAGCGGCTGGCGAAGACGGTGTTGCTCGGTGAGCTCGCGCTGGATGGCCGGGTCCGGCGGGTGCGCGGCATCCTGCCCGCGGTGATCGCGGCCCGCAACGCGGGGTGGCTCGCGGTCGTGGTGCCGGAGGAGGCGTTGGCCGAGGCCGGATTGGTCGATGGGATAGAGGTTTTCGGGGCGGCGAGCCTGCGCACCGTGGTGGCCTGGTTGCGCGGCGAAGGCACGCTGCCCGAACCGAGCGGGCAACTGCCCGATCCGGTGCGGTCCGGCGGTGATCTGAGCGAGGTGGTCGGGCAGGACGAGGCGCGCTGGGCCTTGGAGGTTGCCGCGGCGGGCGGGCACCATCTGCTGCTCACCGGTCCGCCCGGCATCGGGAAAACGATGTTGGCGCAACGTCTTCCCGGCCTGTTGCCGCCATTGTCGGAGTCCGAGTCGCTGGAGGTGACCGCCATCCATTCGATGGCGGGGGTGTTGTCCGGTGATCATCCGCTCATCACCATGCCGCCGTTCGTCGCACCGCACCATTCGACCTCGGTGACCGCGATGGTCGGTGGCGGGTCGGGCACCGCCCGGCCGGGCGCGGTGAGCAGGGCGCATCGCGGCGTGCTGTTCCTCGACGAGTGTGCGGAGATCGGCACCAAGGTGCTGGAGGCGATGCGAACTCCGTTGGAAGAGGGCGAGGTTCGCATCGCCCGCCGCGATGGGGTCGCCCGATATCCGGCGCGATTCCAGCTGGTGCTTGCCGCCAACCCCTGCCCCTGCGCGCCGGCTCGGGACGTCGACTGCATCTGCGCGCCACTGGCGCGGCGCCGCTATCTCGGGAAACTGTCCGGGCCCCTGATGGATCGCATCGACATCTGGGTGCAGATGCGCGGCCAGTCCGGCGCCGCGTTCAGCACCGACGAGGCGGAAAGCAGTGCGGTGGTGCGGAATCGGGTCGCCGTGGCGCGGCAGGCGGCGGTGCGGCGCTGGCAGGAGCACGGCTGGCTGACCAATGCCGAAGTGCCCGGGCACATTCTGCGCCAGCAGTTCCGCCTGCCGCGCGAGGCGATCGCGCCGGTCGAGACGGCGCTGCGCCTCGGACGGATGTCCGCCCGCGGTGCCGATCGCGCGATCCGGGTTGCCTGGACCATTGCCGACCTGCGTGGGGCGCAGTTGCCGACCGCTCAGGATGTGCTGGCGGCGTTGAACTTTCGGCAGCGGGGTGCGCAGTGACTGTGGTGGATGCGACCGGTGGGCCTGCGCTGTGCCAAGGCGGCGGCATCGAGGTGACGGCGGGCGTCGCCGGAAGCAGTTCCGCGCCATTCGGTATCGACGATTACGAGCGCCGGTTGGCATGGGTGTATCTGTCCCGGGTGGTGACGGGGCCGTGTGCGCCGCTGTCGGCGTTGATCGAGTCGGTGGGAGTGGTCGAGGCCGCGCGGGCCGTGCGCGAGTGTGCGTTACCGCAGTCGTTGCGCGGACCGACCGAGCAGCGGCGCGGAACGGATTCGGCCGCACGGGATCTGGAGTTGATGGACCGGATCGGCGGGCGGGTCGTCACCCCCGACGATCCGGAGTGGCCGTCGTGGCGGCTGCTCGGCCTCGCCCAACTCGATCCGAGCCGGGACCGAGACTGTGCGGTGCCGCTGGTGCTGTGGGTGCGCGGTCCGCGGTCGCTGCTGGAATCGAGTGACCGGGCCCTCGCGGTCGTCGGCGCGCGATGCAGCAGCGGGTACGGAAACCAGGTCACCGGCGAAATCACAGGCGATCTCGCGGCCAAAGGCTGGACGATCGTGTCCGGGGCGGCCTTCGGGATCGACGGGATGGCGCATCGCGCGGCCCTGGCCGTCGGCGGCCCCACCATCGCGGTGCTGGCCTGCGGTGTCGACCGGCCCTATCCCGCGCAGCACGATCGGTTGCTGGCGGAGATCGCCGAGACCGGGCTGGTGGTCAGCGAGTATCCGCCGGGAACCAGCGCGCACAAACACCAGTTCCTGGCCCGCAACCGGCTCGTCGCCGCTTTGGCAGACGGCGTGCTGGTCGTCGAGGCGGGACTGCGCAGCGGGGCGCGCAACACGGTGAAATGGGCGCGGCGCCTTGGTCGTCCGGCATTGGCGGTCCCCGGCCCGGTCACCTCCGCCGCCTCGGTCGGCTGCCATCGGATGATCCGCGACGGCGAAGCTCTGCTCGTCACCCGCGCCGAAGAAGTGATCGATGAGGCGGGCCCCCTCCGCCTGCCACTGTCAGGATCCTCGGGGCAGGCCACCTGCCCCGAGGACGCCCTGTCCGGCGACGAAGCCCGGGTCTTTGCCGCGCTGCCGAAAATCGGTTCCCGCCTGCCGCGCGAACTGGCCCAACAGTCCGGTCTGTCGCTGCCCGCCGTTCGTGCGGCGCTGCCCGCCCTCGAACTCGCCGAACTGGTCGGCGCGGACGAGGGGGGTTGGTACCGAAAGCACACCGGCCGCCGACACTTAGCGGACAAGTGACCGAACCGGCGAGCAGGCCTGCCGGGGGCTGCCCGACGACCTGTGACCGGCGCGGGGGCTTGCCAACGGAGACGACTGTCGGGACGGTGGTGAGATGGAAGAACTACCCGAGGACTTGGCGGCGCTGCTGACCGAGTACAGCAGGCACCTGCGGCTCGGCCGGAACCGGTCGGCGCACACGGTGCGCGCCTACCTCGGCGACGCGCGTTCGCTGCTGGCGCACCTGTACGCCAGGTCGGCGGATTCCGCGGTGCGCGAACTGGATCTGCTGCTGCTGCGCTCCTGGTTGGCGCAGCAGGCGCAGGCGGGGGTGGCGCGGACGACGATGGCGCGACGGGCCTCCTCGGCGCGGACCTTCACCGCGTGGCTTACCCAGACCGGACGGTTGACCGTCGATCCAGGACTGCGGCTCGGTTCCCCCAAAGCACACCGGGTGCTGCCCGCTGTGCTCGGCCGCCAGCAGGCTATCGGTGCCATGGAAGCCGCGGAATCCGGTGCCGCACAGCATGATCCGATGGCATTGCGGGACCGGTTGATCGTGGAGCTGTTGTACTCCACCGGAATTCGAGTCAGCGAGCTGTGCGGCCTCGACATCGACGACGTCGACCGCGAACGCCGGGTGGTCCGCGTCCTCGGCAAGGGCAACAAGGAACGCTCCGCCCCCTTCGGCATCCCCGCCGACGACGCGATCGGCAACTGGCTACAGCATGGCCGAGCCGCCTTCGCCACCCCCGATTCCGGCCGCGCCCTCCTGCTCGGCCGCCGCGGCAAACGCCTCGATCAGCGTCAAGCCAGAACCGTTGTGCACGAAGTAGTCTCATCCATCCCCGGCGCCCCCGATATGGGCCCGCACGGCCTACGCCACACCGCCGCCACCCACCTCCTCGAGGGTGGCGCCGACCTCCGCGTCGTCCAAGAACTCCTGGGCCACGCCAGCATGGCCACCACCCAGCTCTACACCCACGTCTCCATCGAACGCCTCAAAAAAGTCCACGACCAAGCCCACCCCCGCGCCTGACACGCGGCGATCCAGCCGTGGCAGCGGCGGTGTCGGCCACCGCGTCGTGCAGCGGGTCGGGACGCCGCCGCGGCTTGGCTCCTGGTGGGATCGCGCAGCAATCCGACTGCGGTGCAGTGGGTTACGCGCGTCACCGCCGCCCCGTACCGGGTAGCAGGGCGGCGGTGACGTTTGCCTAGCTGACCTCGACCGCGGACTCCTGCGGCTGATCGGCCTGCGTGCGCCGGGCGCGGAGCAGGGTCACGCCGAGCAGCGCGGCGGCGACACAGAAGCCTGCGCTGATCCACGAGCCGGTGGACATGGCGGTGGTGAAGGCCGCCTTGGCGGGCTCGGCGAACCCGAGTTGGAATGCGGCGCCGATGGATTCGCGCGCCGCATCGGGGGCGTCCGCAGGCATGTTCTCGGTGAACACACCGGCCAGCACGCTGCCGAGGATGGCGATGCTGATCGCCATGCCGACCTGCTGCAACGTGTCGTTCATGGCCGAGCCGACACCCGCGTGTTCGAGTGGAATGGCGCTCATGATCGCGGCGTAAGCGGCCGGACCGGCCAAACCGCCACCGATTCCCATGACAAGCATGCTGACCAGGATCATCAGGTATCCCTCGCTGACGGCGAGGATCGCGAATGCCCCGCCCATCACCAGCAGGCCGGACACGATGAGCGTCTTATTGCTGAGCGTCTTGCCCAACGTCGCGCCCAAACCATTGAATACGGCGGCGGCCACGGCATAGGGCAGCAGCGCGAGTCCAGCCTTCATCGGCCCGTAGCCCAGCACGAACTGCAGATACTGGGTGAGCATCAGCATGACCGCACCCATACCGAACACCATCAGCAGCAGCGTGAGCGCGGTGCCGGTGAAGTCCCGATTGCGGAACACCGCCAGCGGCAGCATCGGATGCTCGGACCGGCTCTCCCACACCACGAACCCGATCGCGGACAGCACTGCCAGCGCGATCATGCCGATATTCCACTCGCGTTCGATGATCACGTAGACCGTCGAGACGAGCGCGACAACGGACAGCAGCACGCCGATCAGGTCGACTGGCCGCTGCTCACCCTTGGTCTCAGGCATCAGCACCACCGCGGCGACGATGGCCAGCGCCGCGACCGGGATATTGAGCAGGAACACCGAGCCCCACCAATAGTGCTGCAGCAGCACACCACCCAGCGTCGGCCCGGCGACGATGCCGACCATCGAGACGGTGGTCCACCCGGCCATCGCCTTGCGTCGCTCGTCCTCGGCGAAAGTAGTCATCAGGATGGACAGGGTCGACGGCATCAGCAGCGACCCACCGACCCCCATCGCCACCCGCGCGACAACGACATGCCACGGCTCGGTGGCCAGCACCGCGACCAGCGAGGCCACCCCGAACACGGCCAGACCGCAGATCAGCATCCGCCGCCTGCCGAATCGGTCCGACAGGCTGCCCGCGGTGAGCAGTAGTCCGGCGAAGACCAGCACGTAGGCGTCGAGGATCCACTGCACGTCCGACGGCGTGGCCCCCAGCTCGCGAATCAGCGACGGGATAGCGAGATTGAGCACAGTGCTGTCGAGCATCAGCACCAGCAAGGACAGGCAAAGGACCCCCAGAATCCACCAACGGCGAGGGTCTCGTACATCGTTCGATTCCACTCGAACAGCGTACGATGAACTCGAACAATGTGCGAATGAATATAGGATTGGCCGGTGACCAAGCAGTTCACCTCGGTATGGCTTCGCGAACCCCGGCAACCGAAGGCGTCGGGCTTACGCCTGGACCACATCATCGGCGCCGCCGTCGAACTCCTCGACGCCGAAGGGCTCGAGTCGTTGAGCATGCGCAAGATCGGCGCGAAACTCGACGCGGGCGCCACCAGCCTCTACTGGTACGTCGCCAACAAGGACGAATTGCTCGAATGGGTGCTCGACGAGTTCTGGGGCATGGTGGAGGTCCCGGAACCGGACGAGGCGCCGTGGCGGGAAGTGCTGACGACATTCGCCTACAACTTCCGGGACACACTCCGCGCGCACCGGTGGGGTGCCTCGCTGATCGGTCAACTGCCCAGTATGGGGCCGAACGCGTTGCGGCTCACCGATCGGCTGCGCCGGGCGTATGTCCGGGCCGGCTTCCATGGCATCGACATCTATCTCGCCAGCGGCACGGTGATGTCCTATGTGCTCGGGGTGGTGACGCCGGAGCTCGCCTGGGAAAAGACCTACGGCAGTGTCGATATCAACCGGGAAGAGATCGTGCAGATGATGGAAGAAGTGACCGGGGAAGGCTATCCCGAGTTGATGGCGGACTATCGGGAGGTCTCGCCGGCCAACCCCGACGTCGCGCGGGCGATGGCGTTCGATTTCGGATTGCTGTGCCTGCTGGACGGTCTTGAGCATCGCTTGCCCGGGGGCTCGGGAGAGCGACCCGGGGGATAGGGCATGTTGCTAATCTGAAACAAGTTCTAGTTTGTCGACGGAGCCCATGGGTTCCGGAAATGCGGTGTACCTCCGCGATTCCCAGCGTGGGTGCACAGGAAGGCGTTCGCGTGAGCACCCACACCGTCCTCGGCCAGGAAGTGCAGATGCCGGTGCGCATCCGCTTCGCGCGTGCGTTCATGGCGAGCTACCTGGTCCCCGCCGTCGCCGCTCAGCGGCTGATCGACTATTCCGGACTGCACGTGCTGCGACTGCCCGGTGGTCGCGCGATGTGTTCGCTCGTTTTCGTCGACTACGTCGACGGTGATCTCGGCCCGTACAACGAGTTCGGCGTCTCGTTCATGGTCCGGCACCACACCGCCGATCCCGCCGCCCGCTTCGGTGACCTGCGCGCTTTGGCGACGAACCAGGCCGGAGTGCTGATCCATCGACTGCCGGTCGACGGCGACTTCACCCTCGCGGCCGGCCGCGGAATCTGGGGATTCCCCAAGGAACTCGCCGATTTCAGCGTACGCCACGAGGCGGGAGTTCGTCACGGCGAGCTACGTCAGGACGGCAAGCTCATCATCGATCTGACCGTCCGCCAGGGCATTCCCACTCCGCAACGCCGAAACACCGCCTCCTCCTTCGACGCCTACTCCCACATCGACGGCGTCACCCGCTGCACTCCATGGCGGATGGAGCCGTCCGGCATGCGCGCTCGCCCCGGCGGGGCAACCCTCGTCCTCGGCGACCATCCCATCGCCGACGAACTGAGGTCGCTGCGTCTGCCTCGCCGCGCCGTGATGACCTCGGCCATTTCCCACCTGGCGATGACCTTCGAGGACGCCGCCACCGTGTAGTCAACGGCTACAACCAGCAGGAACGGGCCGAGTAACCGCATGATCACGGCCTAGCGCGGTTCGTGGACGCTCTACGGATGTCCGGTTAGTGTGACGTAGCGGATTGTTTGCTCGCAGCACGAAGCCGACCTGTGTGGGAGAGGTGCCCGTGGATTCCGACGACCAGCGCCAGGTACTGCATCCAGGCGACGGTCCAGCGGAATCACGCGGCGCGGAGGTGTGGGGGAAGTTCCGGGCGATGCACGGCCCGCAGCACCTCCTGGACGGAGCCGCTCCGGCGATCGGATTTCTGATCGGCTACTCCGTGGCCGGCGCGGAGGTCGGTGTTTTCGTCGCGATCCTGATCGCCGTCGTGTTGGGCGCGGTGCGGCTGATGCGCGGCGATTCGGTTCGGGTGGTGGCGGTCGCGGTGCTGGTGATTCTGGTGTTCTCGCTGTTCGTCGAGATCACCGGGGAGGGGCGCGGTTTCTATCTGCCCGAAGTAGCGTTGAGTGTCGTGATGACCGTGCTGTCCTGGCTGTGGGTGCGCGACAAGTCCACCGTCCGAACCGGGGCGGCATGACGCTGCCGAGCCCCGACGCCGAATCGGCGGCGGGGGAAGAAGAGGTCGACTACCGGTTCACCCTCGCCAACGAGCGCACGTTCCTGGCGTGGATGCGCACATCGCTCGGCCTGCTCGCCGGTGGTGTCGCGGTGCACACCCTGGTGCAGCCGTTCCGGATGGGCGGCGTGCGGAGCGCGCTCGCGCTCAGCTGTCTGGTGCTCGCCGTGGTCATTGCCGTTGGCGCGTATGTGCATTGGCGGCGGGTGGGGCTGGCGATGCGGCAGGGACGTCCACTGCCCGACACCGTGATGGTGCCGGTGCTGTCCGCGGGTATCGCCGTCGTTTCGGTGCTCGCGGGTATCGCGGTGTTGCTGCGATGAGCCGCGCCGGACTCGCCGCGGAGCGCACCGCCCTGGCCTGGCGGCGGACGGCGGTGGCCGCGATGATCACCAGCGCGCTGTTCCTGAACCACGCGATGACCAGCGGATGGCGTCCCGCGTTGATCGCACCGATCGGTGCGGCGATTGTCATGGCCGCACTGGCAGGCCTGAGTTATCTACGCAACCGCAGCTTGCACGAGGGTCGCTACGGCCACGGCAGCTGGGTCGTCGCCACGGCGACCGTCGTGGTGGTGGCGGTCGCAGGCATCGCGGCAGTCATCGAGTTCACCGATCCATGGCCCTAGATCCCCACCGGCACACCACCTTTGCACCGACTCGCAGGAGGATGACATGAGCGAACGAAGTGAGCCAATCATGTACCGGCGCGCGTTGCGCATGCCGGAGTCGAGCCTCGGCGAGGTGCGGGCAATAGGCGCAGTCACGAGTGTGCCTGTGCCGGAGTCGGGCGTTAGCGAGGTGCAGGCATGAGTGAGCGTAGCGAGCGGGCAATAGATACAGCCACGAGTGTGCTCGTGCCGGAGTCGAGTGCTAGCGAGGTGGAGGCATGAGTGAGCGTAGCGAGCGGGCAATAGATACAGCCACGAGTGTGCTTGTGCCGGAGCCGAGCCCTAGCGAGGTGCGGGCATGAGCACAGCGACCGAGCCGAGCGACTTCATCGTCGCGGAGCAGCAGCGGGCGGCCGCCGGAATGCCGTTCGCCGACACCGCCGATCTCGAGGACGCGGACCGCGGGTTCATCGCCGCGCTGGAGCCCGGTGTGGTGACTGCGGTGGACGGGACCGTGGTGTGGGACAACGACTCTTACGACTTCCTGCGCGGACCCTGTCCCGCCTCGGTCAATCCGAGCCTGTGGCGGCAGGCCGGACTGGTCGTCAAACAGGGGCTGTTCGAGGTCACCGATGGGATCTACCAGATTCGCGGGCTCGACCTGTCCAACATGACGCTCGTCGAGGGCAAAACCGGTGTGCTGGTGATCGATCCGCTGATTTCCGCGGAGACCGCCGCCGCCGGGCTCGCCCTGTACCGGGCGCATCGCGGCGATCGTCCGGTGACCGGTCTCATCTACACCCATTCGCACGCCGACCATTTCGGCGGCGCGCTGGGCGTGACCACCACCGAGGACGTGGCGGCAGGGCGTTGTCCGGTGCTCGCGCCGGCCGGTTTCCTGGAAGAGGCTGTCGCCGAGAACGTTTACGCGGGTACCGCGATGGCCCGCCGGGCCGGCTATATGTACGGCGCGGTGCTGCCGCGCGGGCCGCTCGGCGCGGTGGGCGCCGGTCTCGGGCAGACCACCTCGGTCGGCACGGTGACCCTGATCCCGCCGACGGTCGACATCACCGCGACCGGGCAGGAGGAGACGGTCGACGGGATCCGGATCGTCTTCCAGGTCACCCCCGGCACCGAAGCGCCCGCCGAGATGAACTTCTACTTCCCGGACCACCGGGCCCTGTGCATGGCCGAAAACGCCACGCACACACTGCACAACCTGCTCACCCTGCGCGGGGCACTGGTCCGTGACCCGCACGTCTGGGCGAAGTACCTGACCGAGGCGATCAACCTCTACGCGCGCCGGTCCGATGTGGTGTTCGCCTCGCACCACTGGCCCACCTGGGGTACCGACCGGCTGGTGGAATTCCTTGCGCTGCAACGTGATCTATACGGATACCTGAACGACCAGACCTTGCGCCTGCTGAATCAGGGTTACGTCGGCGCCGAGATCGCCGAGATGCTCACGCTGCCATCGGCGGTCGAGGACAGCTGGCACACGCACGGGTACTACGGGTCGGTCAGCCACAACGTCAAGGCCATCTACCAGCGGTACATGGGCTGGTTCGACGGCAACCCGGCGCACCTGTGGGAGCATCCACCGGTCGAATCCGCCGTCCGGCACGTGGAATTCATGGGCGGTGCCGAGGAGGTGCTGCGCAAGGCGCAGGACTCCTACGACGCGGGCGACTACCGATGGGTCGCCCAGGTGCTCAACTACGTGATCTACGCCGATCCTGCCAATGACGCCGCGAAAGCGTTGCAGGCCAGCACATTCGAGCAGCTCGGCTACGGCGCGGAGAACGCGACCTGGCGCAACTTCTATCTCAGCGGCGCCTACGAACTGCGCTATGGCTCGTTCGGCACGCCGACCAAGGCGAACGCGCCGACCCTGCTCGCCGCGCTGACCGTTGACCAGATCTTCGACGCCATGGCGCTGCGGGTGGACGGCCCGAAGGCGTGGAATCAGCGGGTCGTCGCGGATTGGCAGATCAGTGACGAGGATCGGGTGCACCGTCTCGAACTCCGCAACGGCCGGTTGACCCATTACGACCGGCCCGACGGGATAACGCTGCCCGAGCCAGACGCGGCGTTCACGCTGAGCAAAGCGACGCTCATCCGGGTGCTGCTGGTGGGCGAGGATTTCGGGGTCGCGGCGGCAGCGGGGGACATCCTCATCGAAGGCGATGTCACCAAACTGGCCGAGCTCGTCGGCGTATTCGATGCGCCTGACCCGGATTTCACCATCGTCACGCCACGGGGCACGATCGGTTAGCGGCTCCCGGAAATCTGTTCGACTCGGCAAGCGACTCTCCTTACGGTGGTGATCATGTCAACCGAACCGTCGACCGACCGGCCGCCGCTGCGCGAGCGCATGCGGGCCGCGCTGTCCCTTGCGATGAAATCCCGTGACCGCCAGGCAATCACGGCCCTGCGGTCCACCCTGGGTGCCATCGACAACGCAGAGGCAGTCGACGTCGGCGAGCAGCGGGCGGGCGCAGTGGAAGGCAGCGCGGTCGGCCTGGGCGTCGCCGAGGTCGCCCGCCGCGAGCTGACCGAGGACGACATCGAACAGATCGTTCGCGCCGAGATCACCGAACGCCACACCGTCGCCGAAGAGTACGACGGTATGAGCCGCTCCGATCATGCCGAGGACCTGCGCGCGCAGGCCAAAGTATTAGCCGCTCTGTTGTAGGCCAACGAGATCGATCCAACTGAAGGTGGAGCTCGGCTGTCAAAGTTCTGTATCGAGCACCGGCAGCTATGAGGGCCTCGCTGCCAGCAGAGTCGCGGCCAGCAGATGCGCGGCCGCGACTCTGCTGGCCGCGG
>NZ_JBITJI010000005.1:0-217979 GCF_044459885.1 Nocardia sp. NPDC050175 | reverse complement strand
GCGCGCGATTGCCCGCGACTCTGCTGGCCGCGCGCGCGATTGCCCGCGACTCTGCTGGCCGCGCGCGCGATTGCCCGCGACTCTGCTGGCCGCGCGCGCGATTGCCCGCGACTCTGCTGGCCGCGCGTGGGATTGGCCGCAGCCGTGCTGGCCGCGCGCGCGATTGCCCGCGACTCTGCTGGCCGCGCGTGGGATTGGCTGCAACCGTGCTGGCCGCGATCGTGCTTGGCCGCGTGCGGGAGTTAGCCACGACCGCGCTGCCGCTCGCGGGATTGGCCGTATGCGCGATTGCCTGCAACCGTGCTGCCCGCTCGCGGGATTGGCCGTATGCGCGATTGCCCGCGACCCTGCTGCCTGCACGTGCGACCGTTCTCACTCTCGGGTCATGCAGTCCAAGTCACGCTGAGGTGGGCAGGGTTTTGATGTATCGCCCTGCGATGAAGCGTTGGATGAGGCGGACCACCGGACCGCCGAGCCGGGTGTACCAGGTCCCGGGACGCGAGAACGCGGTCACGATGCCGTAGACGGACTCGTCGGCCGGGTCGTATTCGACCGCGAACAGCTCCTCACCGATTTCCGGATGCCCGGGCAGCGTGCCGTAGGCGAACCCGCGCTGATCTGGCGCGGCGAGCACGTACACCACCCGGCACGGCGCGATGATCGCCAACGGCCCGACGCCGAGTCGCACCGTCAGCCGCGTACCCGGCTCGGCCTGCACGGTCGACGCATCATGAAAGATGCCCGTGCCCTTCTGCATCCGATAGTCGAGAATCGCCGTCCCCGCATGCTCGAACAGCGCGCGCCCGTGCCCGATCCGCCGCCGCAGCCGAAATCGGTGATACCCCTCCGGTAACTCGCTACTAGTGGCACCGACTTCCGGATAGGTGAACGGCGGATCACTGGACGGATGCTCCATGCTCTGATCTTCACCCTCCGCCGACACCGTTGGGAAGCGTTCGGCAGCGTCTGTTCGGACACGCCGCACGCCTCGCGCGGGCCATCATCGCTCCGATGCGACGCGGGTTCGACGCGCCGGACGTTACTGCCCGGCACTGGCTCGGCCGGATGCGCGGTTGTCAGAAATCGGGCGGTCTCGTCTGGACTATCTCGAGACGCATCGCATCGGCGCGATGGGCGCAGAGCAGGCGAACTCAGGGCGGGGCAACCGGCTTCAGCCGGAGCGGGCTCAGATGTAGCAGGCCGAGCGGGTCCAAGTACTCACGTCGTCGCCGACCGCCACCCTCGCTGCGTAATCCCCAGTGCAGACAAGTCCCGCACCCTTCGTGCCCGGCTTCTAAGGTGCCGATCCATGTACCCCGCGTGACCCGGCGCCCGACCGAAACCTCGGCGCGCACCGGCTCATACGTGGTCCGCAGCCCACCTGGATGATCAATCGACACCACCGGCTTGTCGGCCACCATCCCGGCGAACACCACGATCCCGTCCCCAGCCGCCAGTACCGCCTGCCCTGGCGCACCGGCCAAATCGACCCCGCGATGCCCCGGCAGCCAGTCCTGCGCAGGCTTGTCGAACCGCCGCGACACAGTCGGCCGAGGCTGCAGCGGCCAACTGAACGACACCGCGGGCGCGGCAGTCGCGACCGGTTCCGCACCGGTCAGCAGGACAAGAGCGATGAGTGCTGCCGCGAAGAGCCGTGCCCGGTTGCTCGACATCACCCGAGATCACTTGGTCGGCAACGCCAACGGAGCCGGCGACACGAGCCCGCAGAACTCAGAATCACTCGGCGACATGAAAAATGTTGCGGGACCGACATATTCGCAGAATTCGGGATCCAGCGGAGATATCGCAAACGGATCGAGACCGCAGTCCGCCGCATCCGACGACGCGAATAACCCAGTCGGACCGAAGGACGCGCACAATCGCGGAACACCCGGCGGCGGCGATATCCGAACCCCGTCCGCCACCCGCAGCGGCGCCGGATGCACCAGCCCGCAGAACGAACCCGTGCACGCCCCGGGCACGGGTTCGTTCCGCGGCCGCCCGCCGATCAAGGCCGCCGTGCTCGGCTCGACCGCATCGTGCGCGGCCGCAGTGGAAGGCGGCGCAGTCAACACGGCGAGCACGAAGAAAAGCGGTATGACCAGCGTCGTCATCGAAGAAATCGGATTCGAAGGCATGCCACAAAGCCTCATCCGGCCAACCGGATCGCGGTACCCCCACCGCCCGGATTGTGGACAACTTTCCCAACTGTGGACATCGCCCGTTCCACCTGTCGCGACCACCGCCACGTGCCCCTGACAGGCCGATTTAGCAGCTGGACTCCTAAGACGTAGACTGATCGGGCGGTCTGTGCGTGCATGGACCGACTTCGCGCGCCACCCCGTGCTTGTTCGCAACGGCGCTGTTCGAATCGACTCAGCAAAACTCGGTTCGTAGCGGTGCCTGTGCGGAGCAGGGAGTCGTCGGCTGGTCCCACCCTCGAGGTCGGGTCCGACGGTTCGGAGGCGCCAGGGCAGCGAATCACCGATTCGCTGCGTCAACCGGCAACGAAAGAGAGATACGGGAGCTATGGCTGTCGTAACAATGAAGCAGCTGCTTGACAGCGGCGCACACTTCGGACACCAGACACGGCGCTGGAACCCGAAGATGAAGCGGTTCATCTTCACCGACCGCAACGGCATCTACATCATCGACCTGCAGCAGACGCTGACCTACATCGACAAGGCCTACGAGTTCGTCAAGGAGACTGTCGCCCACGGTGGCACCGTTCTCTTCGTCGGCACCAAGAAGCAGGCCCAGGAGTCGATCGCGGCCGAGGCGACTCGCGTCGGGATGCCCTACGTCAACCAGCGCTGGCTGGGTGGCATGCTCACCAACTTCTCCACCGTGCACAAGCGCCTGCAGCGCCTCAAGGAGCTCGAGGCCATGGAGCAGACCGGTGGTTTCGAAGGTCGCACCAAGAAGGAAATCCTCATGCTCACGCGTGAGATGAACAAGCTGGAGCGCACCCTCGGTGGTATCCGCGACATGGCCAAGGTGCCCTCGGCCATCTGGGTCGTCGACACCAACAAGGAGCACATCGCCGTCGGCGAGGCGCGCAAGCTGAACATCCCGGTCATCGCGATCCTGGACACCAACTGCGACCCCGACCTGGTCGACTACCCGATCCCGGGTAACGACGACGCGATCCGTTCCGCCGCACTGCTCACCAAGGTCGTCGCCTCCGCGGTGGCCGAGGGCGTGCAGGCGCGGGCCGGCCTGTCCTCCGGCGACGACAAGCCGGAAGCGGGCGCGGGCGAGCCGCTGGCCGAGTGGGAGCAGGAGCTGCTCGCGTCGGCCGCACCGGCCGCTGAGGCCCCTGCCGCACCGGCCGCCGAGGCCCCTGCCGAAGCCGCCGCTGAGGCCCCTGCCGAAGCACCGGCCGAGGCCGTTGTCGAGGTTGCCGCTGTGGAGACCCCGGCCGAGGCCTGAGTCTCGTAACTCGCTGTTCCAGCGGTGATCACCAACGCGTGCGATGGTGATCACCGCTGCCCAGTACTCAAGCACTTTCTCCGAAGGAGGCTCGCCACCGATGGCGAACTACACCGCTGCCGATGTGAAGCGGCTCCGGGAGCTCACCGGCTCCGGGATGATGGACTGTAAGAACGCGCTGGCCGAGACCGACGGTGACTTCGAAAAGGCCGTCGAGATCCTGCGCATCAAGGGTGCGAAGGACGTCGGCAAGCGTGCCGAGCGCACCACCGCCGAGGGCCTGGTCACCGCCAAGGGCGGCGTCATGGTCGAGATCAACTCCGAGACCGACTTCGTCGCCAAGAACGCGGAGTTCCAGGCGCTGGCCGATCAGATCGTGGCTGCCGCCGCGGCTGCCAAGCCCGCCGACCTGGACGCGCTCAAGGCCGTCGACCTCGGCGGCCAGACCGCCGACGAGGCCGTGCAGGCGCTCGCCGCGAAGATCGGCGAGAAGCTCGAGCTGCGTCGCGTGATCTCGCTCGACGGCCCGGTCGCCACCTACCTGCACAAGCGTGCCTCGGATCTGCCGCCGGCTGTCGGCGTGCTGATCGAGTACCAGGGTGAGGGTGACGCGGCGGCCGAGGCCGCCCGCGCCGCCGCCATGCAGGTTGCCGCGCTCAAGGCGAAGTACGTTACCCGCGACGAGGTTCCGGCCGACATCGTGGAGAACGAGCGCCGCATCGCCGAGCAGACCGCTCGCGAAGAGGGCAAGCCCGAAGCCGCACTGCCGAAGATCACCGAGGGCCGCGTCAACGGCTTCTTCAAGGACGTCGTGCTGCTCGAGCAGTCGTCGGTCACCGACTCGAAGAAGACCGTCAAGGCCCTGCTGGACGAGGCCGGGGTCACCGTGACCCGCTTCGCCCGCTTCGAGGTCGGCGCCAACTGATCGCGCCCCGCGACCGCCCCGGTGCCCACCGAGATGGACCCGCGGGACCGGGTCTAGCCGCACTCATAGCACCATAGCGAGCAGGCCCCCCGTCGACCGATTTGCCGGTTGACGGGGGGTCTTCTTATGCCGCCGAACACACATAGGGCAGGATAGGGGCCGCTCCGTGTTGAGGAGCCTTTCCGAGCTGCCGAATTCTGTGACGCACTTGTCTGCCGAGAACAACGTTGACCGCCGAAGGAGAAGAACACCCATGACGGACCCGGGGATCGATCGCCCAGGATATCGCCGGGTGCTTCTCAAGCTAGGTGGGGAGATGTTCGGCGGCGGCCGGGTCGGCCTCGACCCGGACGTGGTGCAGACGGTCGCCGAGCAGATCGCCGAGGTGGTCGCCACCGGCGTGCAGGTGGCCGTGGTGATCGGCGGCGGCAACTTCTTCCGCGGCGCCGAGCTCGAGGAGCGCGGCATGGAACGCGCCCGCTCGGACTACATGGGCATGCTCGGCACCGTGATGAACAGCCTTGCGCTGCAAGACTTTCTGCAGAAGCAGGGCATCGACACCCGGGTGCAGACTGCGATCACCATGGGCCAGGTCGCCGAGCCCTACCTCCCGCTGCGCGCCAAGCGCCACTTGGAGAAGGGCCGCGTGGTCATCTTCGGCGCGGGCATGGGCATGCCGTACTTCTCCACCGACACCACCGCCGCCCAGCGTGCGCTGGAGATCGGTGCCGAGGTGGTGATGCTGGCCAAGGCCGTCGACGGAGTGTTCACCGCCGATCCCAAGATCGACGAAGCCGCCACCATGTACTCCGAGATCACCCACAAAGAGGTCATCGAGCAAGGGCTCAAGGTCGCCGACGCGACGGCCTTCAGCCTGTGTATGGACAACCAGATGCCGATTCTGGTGTTCAATTTGTTGACCAAGGGCAATATCGCCCGAGCGGTCGCCGGTGAGAAGATCGGCACATTGGTTCGGTCCTGACCCCGCGACCCGCGGATCATGACGATGACGACGCTGTGGAGGAAACGGTCGTGATTGATGAAGCGCTCTTCGACGCCGAGGAGAAGATGGAAAAGGCTGTCACGGTAGCGAAAGACGATCTCGCAGGCATCCGCACCGGACGTGCCAACCCGGGGATGTTCACTCGGATCGTCGTCGACTACTACGGCTCGCTGACTCCCATCACCCAGATGTCCAGCATCACGGTGCCGGAGCCGCGCATGGTCGTGATCAAGCCGTACGAGCAGGCTCAGCTCGGCGCGATCGAAACCGCCATCCGCAACTCCGATCTCGGTGTCAACCCCACCAACAACGGTGACATCATTCGCATTTCGGTGCCGCAGCTGACCGAGGAACGTCGCCGTGAACTGGCCAAGCAGGCCAAGGGCAAGGGGGAGGACGCAAAAGTGTCGATCCGCAATGTCCGCCGCAAAGCCATGGACGAACTGTCGCGCATCCAGAAGGATGGCGAGGCGGGTGAGGACGAGGTCGGGCGTGCCGAGAAGGACCTCGACAAGACCACCGCCAAATATGTCGGCCAGATCGACGAACTGGTCAAACACAAAGAAGCTGAACTGCTCGAGGTCTGACGCTGACGACGGCGCGCCGCCGATCGAACGCAGCAGGCCCGCCGGGCGGGGGACGAACGGAACGACGAGTTGAGCGACGGGACAATCGTGGCCGAGAACGCCGCCGCGACCGGTGCGGCTGAGGAGCCGAGGCCGGTGAACGGCACAGCTGAGACGAGGCAAGAGCGCGTGCGCGATGCGGAAGCGTCGAGTTACGAGCCTTTAGCCTCGGCTGTGGCGTCCGATCACGACGCTCCGGCCACCGATGGTGTTTCGTCGTTGGGCGCGCACGATGGTGCTGCGCCGTCCAGCGTGTCCTCTTGGGGACCTGATGCGGTGATCACCGAGCAGGCTGTTCCGGCTGTCTCCGCTGCTGAGCACGACCCCGAGGCACATGGTCCCAACGCGGTGCTCGCTGCCGCTCCGGCGTCCGGTTCCCGCGCGGGCCGGAATCTGCCCGCGGCGCTCGCCGTCGGTTTCGGGCTCGGCCTCTCACTCATCGCGATCCTGCTGTTCGTGCCGAAGGTGTTCATCGGTGTCGTCGGAGTCGCGGTCGGCGTCGCCACCTGGGAGGTCGCCAAACGGCTTCGCGAAGCCGACGTGCTGGTGCCGCGGATTCCGCTCATCATCGGCGGCCAGGCCGTGTTCTGGCTCGGCTGGCCCTACGGTGCGAGCGGCGTTGCCGGTGCCTTCGCGGCCACCGCGCTGACCTGCATGGTGTGGCGCCTCTTCGACCACGGACTGCAAACCGCACCGCGAAACTTCCTGCGCGACACCGCCATTGCCATCTTCACGCTGGCCTGGATCCCGCTGCTCGCCTCGTTCGCGACGCTGCTGCTGCTCGAACCGGACGGCAACCTGCGGGTGCTGACCTTCATGATCCTGGTCGTCTGCTCCGACGTAGGCGGTTACGTCGCCGGGGTGCTGTTCGGCAGGCATCCGATGGTGCCGTCGATCAGCCCGAAGAAGTCCTGGGAGGGCTTCGGCGGCTCCCTCGTCTTCAGCGTCATCGGCGGCCTGCTCACCGTCACCCTGCTGCTCGACGCCAACTCGATGATCGGCGTCGTCCTCGGCATCGGCCTCGTCCTGGTAGCCACCTGCGGCGACCTGATCGAATCCCAGATCAAACGCGAACTCGGCATCAAGGACATGGGCACCCTGCTCCCCGGCCACGGCGGCATCATGGACCGCCTCGACTCCATGCTCCCCTCCGCCTTCGTCTCCTGGCTCGTCCTCAGCACCCTCCTCTGACCAGGCACTATAAATTCTTGCCAGTCTCTCTATAAGAATTTATACTCGCAAGATGTCCGAGACCAGGCTGTCGCGCGCTGAGATCGCTGTGCTGTCGTTCCTCCTCGGCAGCCCGGCTCCCCAACGTCAGGTCGGCATCGCGGGAGCCACCGGCGTGACGCAGGCGCGAGTCTCACAAATCCTGTCTGCCGCCGATGCGCTCGGCTGGACGGAGCGGGCCACGGACGGCTGGCAGGTTCGGCGTCCACGTGAGCTGTTCGAACGCCTCGTCGCCACTCGCCCACCCAAGGTGGACGTCGTCGAGGCCTGGTACAGCCTCGACACCATGTCGCGACAGATCGAACTCGCGTTGGAACACGCATCCGCTCAACGAGTTTCGCTCCAGGTCTGCGGCGACTGGGCGGCGGATCGGGTAGCGCCGTGGCGTATCCCGGACATCGTCTATCTGCATGCCGACGCGCGTGTGGAGCTGGAAACGGCCGGTTTCGTCCCGGTCGAAACGGGTCCCGCCGATGCGACCGTCGTGGTGACCGTCGGCAAGATCGCGCCAGGACTACACCTCGACCCGGCGATCGCCACGGCGATGGGCGGGCCTCCTGCGCAAGCGTGGCCGCTCGCACCCATCACCGAGATAGCCCGGCATGTCCTCGCCGGCGACGGGCCCGACGCTGCCGAGGCCGTAGCCGAGCTCGAACAGCGGTTCCTCAGCGCACGCAGCGAGCTCGTCGCATGATCGAACTGGAGATCGAGAGCAGTTCGCGGGCCGAGGACGGTGCCTATCTGGCGCTGGCCGATGCCGCCGCCGCGGCGACCGCGCTGGATTCGTGGGCAGTGGTCGGCGGCCACATGGTCAATCTCCATGTGCTGCGCAGCGGCGTCTCGATTCCGTTGCGCGCGACCAGAGATGCCGATCTCGCCGTAGAACTGGTCACCATTCGAGACGGTGCCCTGCTGGATCGATTGCGCGGCATGGGCTATGACAATCCGCGGGCCGGCAACCGGTTCGAACGTTCGGTCGGTGGCACCGCCGCGACGATCGACCTGCTCGCGCCCTCGTTCACCAACCGGCACGTCCCCGATCTCGACGCGGGACCGATCGCCGTCGACGGCATCCCCGCGCTGCACGTGGCGCTGGCGCGTACGCCGGCGTGGATCGCCCTCAGCGCCACACTGATCGACAGCACCCGGGTGTCCGCCCGAATCGCGATCCCGGACATCGCGACCGCCCTCTGCCTCAAGGTCTTCGCTTACGCACAGCGACTCGCGCCGCGTGATGCCGAAGACATCGGGCGGCTGCTGGAGTGTGGATATGCCGACCGGGCATCCTGGCCCAGCGGAACCACCTTCACCGAAGCACTCGACCTGTTGCGGGAGTACTTCGACAAGCCGGGACACGCGCTGCGGAAGTGGACCGGAAATCCGGCACGCATCCGTGCCCTTGTTCGTGCGCTTACTCCTTGACGGTCCAGCGGTGCCGCCTGTCTGATGCCCCGAACCTACTCGCGACTACTTCTTCGCGGCGCGACGCAGTTGGAGGATGCGGACGCCGCCGACCAGGGCCATGACCAGCGCGCCGCCGATTACCGACAGTAGGACGGCGACGCCGAGTGGCAGGGAGAAGTGCCAGAAGAACAGGCTGACGTCGACCTGGTCGAGGTTCTGCAGGATGAAGACCAGCAGCACGATCAGGATCAGTGCGCCTGCGATCAGGCCGATCCAGGTGTTGCCGGTGCGCGAGGACAGCGACTGGCGGTGCTTGGCGGCGGGGACCGCCGGTGGGGTGGTGGTGGCGGGCGGCCCGGCTGCCGGGGGAGCCGTGGTGATCGGCTCGTCCGGGAAGGCCGGTTCGGGATCCGGCAGGTGGTCAGCATTGGTGGACATATCCCGATCATTGCCCACTGCTATGACAGTTACACGTATTTCCCGGCAACGAACTGGTCATGTCGGAGGCGCCAGCGCACGGGCGAGTGTGCGGCCTATTCGCCCAGATGGGAGAATGGAGGAACTATGACCGTCTCCCTGCCCCTCGTTTTCGATGCTCCGCGCCGTGGCATGCCGCCCCGGCACCTCGCCGACCTCGACGCCGAGGGCAGGCGGGCGGCCATCGAGGAGCTCGGATTGCCGAAGTTCCGCGCCGACCAGATCGCCCGCCAGTACTACGGCAGGCTGCAGGCCGACCCGGAACAGATGACCGACTTGCCCGCGCCGGTGCGCGAAAAGATCGGCGCGGCGTTGTTCCCGCCGCTGATGTCGGTCGTCAAGCACGTCGCCTGCGATGCGGGCGAGACGCGAAAGACCTTGTGGCGCGCGGGCGACGGCACCCTCCTGGAAAGCGTCCTCATGCGCTACCCGGACCGCGCCACCCTCTGCATCTCCAGCCAAGCAGGCTGCGGCATGGCCTGCCCGTTCTGCGCGACCGGCCAGGGCGGTCTGAACCGCAACCTGTCCACCGCTGAAATCGTCGACCAGGTCCGCGCCGCGGCCGCCGCCATGCGCGACGGCGAGGTCGCCGGCGGCCCCGGCCGCCTGTCCAACATCGTCTTCATGGGCATGGGCGAACCCCTGGCCAACTACAAGCGAGTAGTCGCCGCGGTCCGCCGCATCACCTCCCCGTCCCCCGACGGCTTCGGCATCTCCCAGCGCAACGTCGTCGTCTCCACCGTCGGCCTGGCCCCCGCCATCCGCAAACTCGCCGACGAAAACCTCTCGGTTACCCTCGCCGTCTCCCTGCACACCCCCGACGACGAACTCCGCGACACCCTCGTCCCGGTCAACAACCGCTGGCCGATCTCCGAGGTCCTCGACGCCGCCCGCTACTACGCCGACAAGTCCGGCCGCCGAGTCTCCATCGAGTACGCGCTGATCCGCGACATCAACGACCAGCCATGGCGCGCGGACCTGCTCGGGCAGAAGCTGCACAAGGCGCTGGGCTCACGCGTGCACGTCAACGTGATCCCGCTGAACCCGACCCCGGGCAGCAAGTGGGATGCCAGCCCGAAACCCGTTGAGGCCGAGTTCGTTCGGCGCGTTAATGCGCAGGGTGTGCCGTGTACCGTCCGCGACACCCGCGGCCAGGAAATCGCCGCTGCCTGCGGGCAGCTCGCTGCCGAAGGCTAGATTGCCGCGTCAGCGTGCGGTCCGGGCTGTTCCTACTCGGCCAAGAGTTCCTGTCGCCAGTCAGCGAATCGTCGCCGCATGAGGGTAATGAGATCGAGCGGGATCGCGTACTCCGCGAATGCGTCGTCGGTGATCTGGCTGAGTGCGCCAAGTGCGTCAGCGAACATTCGAGGGGTGAAGCCGTTGTCTGCGTTCCCGGCGAGTTCGAGCAGTCGATCGCGGCTGTAGTGGCCGCTGGTGATCGCGGCGTCGATGTCGAGGAAATCTCGGGGAAGTGCTCGCCCGTAGAGTGCGCACATCTTGTTGGCGACGGCATCGTCGGGATGCAGGACCGGTCCGATGTCGAGCAGGACCGGAGGGTGCGCTCGCCAGTCGGCCGACAGCTCCAGTTTGTCTGCGCTGGCGTTGGATTCGGTGGGTGAGGAGACCAGGAGACGTGCGAATGTGTCGCCGTTCATTGTCGTGTCGACAACGTATCCGTGTTGTTCGAGGGCGGCGATGACGGCCTTGACTGCTCCGGGAAAGTCCGCTCGGCGGTGCCAGTCGGTGAACAGGTCGACGTCGCCGCTGGGACGGTTGCCCATGCCGTGGGCACGGATGGCGTAGCCGCCAGCGAGGGCGAAGCCGTGATTGCCGGCTACCGCGAGTGCGATTTCTGCCAACTTGCGATGGCGTGGTTCCACTGGATACCTACGCCGAGGCCAGTCGGCTGAGTTGCGCGAGTTCGGGGAACCGGTTTTCCCAGGCGCGCTTGATCTGCAGGGGAAGCCACATGTAGGACCAGAGCCGTTTGAGAACTGCTTCGTTGAGGTAGGAGTTCAGGTCGGTTGGGTTGGCGGCTTCGTTGATCACTGTGCGGTAGAGGTCGACGATTCTGCCGGGACGGTCCAGGTCGTATTCGGCGTGGCCGGACCAGTCGAGATGCGACGGGAGATTGACGATGCCACTGGTCGGGCCGGTAAGGAGGTGCAGATCCTCGGGCACAGCGACAGGCTTGTGGTACCTCGGCTGGTCGTTTGTTGGTTCTGGCATCTTCCCTCCCTATTGGCATGTTGCTCGCCTGGTCAGCTTACCGTCGGCGTCCGACGGACGGTGTGGGACGACGCGCACGTATTTCCGCAGGTCAACTCGTTTGTAGGAAGGTAGTTACGGGCGAACCCTTGGCCAACTACAAGCTTGGGCAGATGCTGCACAAGGCGTTGGGCTCGTGAGTGCACGTCAGTGTCATCCCGCTGAACCCTGCTTTCGTGGCAGTACTGGAAAGCACTCCAACGTTGTTGATCTGCAGTATCTTTCACAGGCAAGGTGTCCGCGACGGCGTCGTGGTGCGGAACGGCGGGGCGGATTCGCAGAGTGCTTCTTGAACGTGTTTGTTGAAGACTCGGCGATAGGAGTTGTCGGGGAGGAGTTCACCATGGACAGCTCGACGTGGCCCGTTGGCACCCTGATGGCTCGGCTGACCACGGAATCTGGCCGTGACCTGCTCGGATTGGCGAGACCGCAGCGGTTTCCGGTGGGTACTGTCTTGATCAGCCAGGGTGATCTGCGGAACCATGTTTTGTTACTGAGGTCTCATGATCCGGCGCGGTCGGCCTGCGTGAAGATCACCGCTGCTTCTCGCAGTGGCCAGCAAGGTCTGCTCGGTATCAGGGTCAGTGGCGATGTGGTGGGGGAACTCGCGGCACTGCGTGGCACGCCACGCATGGCGACGGTGACCACTTGCACCGATGCGGTCGTGCACACCATCGCGCAACGCGACTTCCTCGATTTCCTCAACAGCCGCGCCGACGGGTGGGAGGCGTTGTGCCGAATGATCGCGGATCGACTTGACTGGGCAAACCGCCGCCGCCTCGACTTCGCAGGATATGAGGTACCGATCCGATTGGCCAGGGTGCTGCTCGAACTTGCTGAACAGTATGGCAAGGCGGTCGCGGGCGGTTACGAGCTCGGCGTTCGGCTTTCCCAGACGGAGCTCGGCGCGCTCATCGGGGCACGTGAGGACACCATTAGTTCGGCTTTACGGCAGCTACGTGCACGGGGCCTGGTATCCACGGCGTACCGCGCCGTCACGATTACTGACCTCGAGCTTTTGCGGGCTTACGCCGACGACTTCTGAACTTCGCAGCAGAGTCCTGATTTATCCGGGGTCTCGGTATGCGAACCATGTCACGCTCGGAGTGTTCATGCGAGTGCGGCAGTGCGGAACCGCCTTCGGCGCATCAGTTGAGGAAGGACGGCGGCCTTGGCCAGGAATACAGAATTCAGTCTGCGAGTACTGCTTTCAGTGGACGCGGTCGGTTACGGGGCCGGTGACGATCAGCGTCATCGAGCAATCCAGACCGGTCTACTTGCTGTACTGGACCGTGCCGCTGCCCAGGCAGGACTCGATAGGTCCGAATGGGCGAAGCAACAAGCCGGGGACGGGGAACTGGCGATTCTGCCTGCCGATCAGTCCGATCGAGAGCCGGTAATCGTTGATGACTTTGTCCGGGAGTTGAGCGCAGCGCTCGCACGGCACAACGAAGATCTGAAGGACGAGGCGCGACTGCGCTTGCGCCTCGCAATACATTTTGGCGCTGCGGCTCCCGGGGCCAACGGGTATGTGGGGAAGGGGGTCGTCGTTGTTTCTCGCCTAGTCGAGTGCACCCAGATCAAGAATGCGCTGCGCGTGATGCGCACAGCGAACTTGGCGGTGATTATCTCTGCTCAGGTGTTCAACGACGTGGTGGTGCCGAGATACACCGCACTTCCCAGGACTGCGTTTCGTGAAGTGCCGGTCCGGCATAAGGAGTTCGCCGAATCAGCGTACCTACTCCTGCCTGGATATGACATGTCAGCCGTCGAGTTCCCGCCGATGGAAGGCGACGAGGATCCGGGTGCCACCGAGACCCAAGCCGGTAGTGGGTCGCCCGAGCCCGGACCATCGTCCGGCGGTAGACAAGCCACTGTGTCGACAACGGTCAACGGTAACGTCGCGATGCCGCACGGCGTCATCGGAATGGTGTGGAACGAGCGATGACCGACTCCGAGGAAAAGGTTGCGGAAGCCGTTCCGGATCCTTCGCACAGCGAGCAACCTGTCGGTGCCGAGAGTCCGCAGCCTGCTGGGAAAATGGCGAACAGCGATACGTCTGCTGAGTCGCCGTCCACACCCGAATCGCCGGCAGCGAGTCCAGGGGGCGACGCCTCCGATGACAAGCCACCGAAGCATGATTCGAATCGTAGTTCGGAAAAGCGCACGGTCTACTTCAACCAGTACTTCAACGGCACGGTCCAAGCGTCCGGTTCTCGGTTCGGCGTCTCGGACCCGTCAGCCACTCCGGGGCCATTGACAGGGAAGCTCAACAACTCTGATATCGAAGATCTCGCCCTGGGGTATGTCCGGCCGAAAGCATTCAGCAATGCATTCGAGGCGTTACAGCGCGCTCACGCCATCGTGCTCGAAGGTCCGTCCGGCATCGGGAAACGGGCCGGTGCAACGATGCTATTGCGTGAACTGGCGAGTGGTCCTTTGATCGCGCTGCCGCCGACGATGTCGGCGAAACAGCTTGCTACCTATGACTACGAGGTAGGCAGAGGATACCTGGTGACCGATAGCGAACACACCGGCCGCCGGGCGGACTCCGAGCACGAGTGGCATGCCGTTCGCGATCAGGTCTGTGATGGCGGCGCTTGGTTGGTGGTGACCGGACCGGTGACCACCGGACGAGACTCGGAGTTCGTTCCCAGAGTCGGTTGGCAGCGCCCGGATACGCGTGCTGTTCTCAGGGCTTGGCTGGGGTCGAGTGACATCACCGATGCCGAGTTCGATGTGAAGATCGCCGAGATCGAGTCATGGGTGCCTTCCGAGTTCGCTTTCGCGGACCTGCGGCAGATCGTGGTGCTGAGCGGAGATGGGGCCGAGCCGATGGTACTGAGTGAGGTGTTCGATGAAGGTGCCCATCAACGGGTGATCGAATGGTTCGACACGGTCGGGCAGGCCTCGCGACGAAATCTGTTGACCGTCACTGTCGCTGCTTTTCTCGGCCGTTGCGGGCAGCGCACATTCGAATCGTGCTTGATTGAGTTAGAGCAACGCTTCGCGCACACTGAGGCGAAATCGGATGATAAGCCCGAGTCGTCCTCTCAGCGCGCCGACTCGTCTCCTCAGCGCGTCGATACAATCCCGGAACTTCGCAGCGCCATGCTCGATGACAAAGCCCTGCTGCATCTCTCGGTCGAATCAGGCATCACACCACGGTCCTTCGTCGACTTCCGAGAAAGCAGGTACCGGGAGCATGTCATCGCAGAGTTATGGCTACGGATGGATGTCGCTTTCTGGAACACGGTGCGTGATTGGTTGTGCCATACCCTATCTGGCTCCCCGGAAGGTGACGCGACTCTGCACGAGCGCACGATCGCGGAAGCCCTGCTGATGCTCGCAAGCATCTCCTTCGATGAGGTCGCTGATGCCTATCTCGAACCTTGGTCGCGTGGCGAGCATGGTTTTGCCTGCCGGGATATGGCGATCTTCCTGCTTTGGGATATGTGTGCGGGCACGGTGTTAGCGCCTGCCGCACTGCAGATCGCGGTGCGTTGGGCCGAATCAGGCACTGCCCTCCAGAAGTGGACCGCTGCGTTTGCCTTGAGCGGTGTCCTCGGAGTCCGGTACCCCGAGGAAGCGACTCGACAGTTGTGGCGGTTGATCGTTCGAAGCGGCAACCAAGACGCGGTAGAACGATGCCAAGTAATGGCAGAACTGTTCGCGAGGTTGGCAACGCGGTCCCCGCAGGCGGACACGGTTCTAGTCTTTCTCGAGAGCAAGCACCGCGATGCGCGGCTAGGTCCGAGGAGTCGGTTGCTGGTCGAATGCGCGATTGCTGAGACGCTTGCGGTTCAAGACGGGGTCACGGAGCGATCGGCTGTATTCGGCCACCTGAACAATACCCCAGGCGGACTGGAACCGGTCGTTCGACTATGGGCTATTACACTGCGCGGCAGTGTCTTTAGAAAAGGGGCGCTCGACGCACTGCTCGACGGCCTCCGCGATCTCACCGAGATCTGCACGGAACCCGAGCAAACCGCCCGGGCGCTCGCCGCGGAGTTCACTCGGATACTGCCGACGCGTGAACGCCGAATGCTCGCACACAACCTCGCGTTCCGTCACCGGCAGCGCATCGCTGTGGTCTCGAAGCGGCGGGCCATCCGGCATACCACAGTGTCCGCAAAGGTGGCTCAGCGCGAAGTGCGCGTCGCTGAGTTGGTGCGAATCATGTTGACACTATTGACAATTGACCACGTGGATTGAGGTATTGAGATGCGATATCCGATTCTCGACCAACGGCATCTCGACAGGGTTCCCCGGCGAGCGTTGCGCCGAAGGGTACGTGAAATGAAGGATCTACCGAGACCGAGTGCGCATCAGGTCCTGGTCTATCGAGCCAACGGTGAGTTCTTTGTTGACAAAGGGGAGATGAGGGCATCGGATAGTGTCGTAGTGGCGGCGACGCACGTTAGTCTCGTCGATATCAGCCTGCATGCCCCGGTTGTCGTCGAGATCGTGGTACCGGCCGCCGACGCAACGACTTTCACCATTCAGGTCACCTACGAGTGTACGGTCACGGATCCGATACTGGTCGTGCAGCACGGCCGAGCGGATGCCCGCTCCTTCTTGGAGGGGCATCTCCGTGCGAATCAGCGGATCTCCGAGCTCGCTCATGGCCATACCTTTGCCGAGATCAACACGGTGCGCAGGAAACTCAATGCGTGGCTCCTTGATGACGCCGTGCATAACCCACCGGTGGAACCGGGCATCGAAATCAGGGTGTCGAGCGTCGAAGTGCTGATGCCGTCCGAATTGACGTTCTTCGAGCGCAGGCGACGAGAAATTTGGCAATCGACGATCCTGGCGGCAGAACGTGCGAGCCTTGTCTACTCGCTGACAAGCACACTTGAAGCTCATGGTCTGGAAAGACGAGAGTTGCGCCAGCAGCGCGAGCGGAAACTGGAAGCGGGACTGCGTGGCTCACACCTGGACGAGGTCGAGAAACACCTCGAAAAGCTGGGAGCAGGACCACAATCCGCGCTCTATTTGGCGTATATCAGCGGGGAACTGACATCGGAAGAGCTCGCGACCCGGTTGCGGGACGACGCGGACCGGGACGAGACGCGTCGACGGGAGGCGGCGAAACATGCTGTGACTGAATACGTCAGTGTGCTGAAGGAGTGGTTCAGCCGCGGTGGGGCCGACTATGTGAACGTCGATCCGGACAAATTGGACGGCCTGATCAACCGGCTGATCGACGACACAACGGCAGCGATTCACGTGCTTCCGTTCGACGAACAGCTCGAGGAGATCCAGGCAGGATTGTCGGATGACGGCGATGAAGCGGACTGAAATCGATGAAGGGAATATGGAGTCCGATGCGAAGATCAGTGGCCGATAGATGGCGCATCACGCTGCGGCGGATGAATGGAGGCCGAGACGGTCTCGAGAATTCTTGGAAGACACTGGACTTGGTGCTCCTACTGATCAAGCATGCCGAAACCAAAGCGATAGCCACGCTTGCCGCGGCAGGAGTTCTCGGCCAGATACTCTTCGTCGTGGTCCAACCACGAGCTGGAGAGGTCATCGTCGTGGTTCTCGTTGTGGCCTGCGTCAGTGCGTTATTCGTTGTCGGGTCCGGTATCTGTGCGGCGTGCGTGCTGTGGCCACGGTTGAAGTCCGGCGACGCACCGCTCAACCTGCTCTATTTCGGAGGTTTCGCGGCGGATCGTGGTATCACCCGGGACAGGTACATACGAGCGATATCGGAGCTGAGTTGGCGGCCAGATGATTTCATCGAGCAACTGGCGGAACAGGTTTGGGTGAACGCGGAAGTGGCACGGCGCAAGTATCGGTTCGCCAATCTCGCTGTTGGGTGTCTGCTTATTGCGTTACCGGGGTTGGCATTGACAGCGTTCCTGTCTGTACTGCTGGGGCGGGCCTAGCGGAGGTCGGTTGGGTGCGCCGAGGGCAGGTGATGACGGCCGTGACCGCTCCGGGAAAGTCCGCTCGGCGGCGCCAGTCGGGCAACCGGTCGACGTCGCCGCTGGCGCGTTACCCATTCCGTGGGTGAGATCCTCGACGCCGCTCGTTATTACGCCGGCAATTCCGGCCGCCGCGTCTCCTTCGCCGCATACGGACAGTTGGCAGCCGAAGGCTAGTGGCCCGTTCGTGCAGGTTGCGGATTCGTCAGGCGTCGCCTGAGGCTGCGGGGAGCTCGCTGGTATCGAACAGGGTTGTCCAGAACTCGTGTTGTACGGCGTTCCACAGGTCTTGATGCTGCGGTAGCTTTTCCCGCGCGTCGGCGAGATCCAGTGAGGATGTGTCGAAGACGATCGTTCCGGGCTGCGCCAGCGGTAGCGGTTTGTCCGGCCATTCGACCGCAGGGCCCGGGTCACTGAACAGTGTTATCCGCAGAATCCATGGGCGTCGCTGAATCAGTTGCCAGTCAGCGGCTTTCCGTCCGTCGGCCGTTGTGGTTGTGCGTAGTCCTCTGCGTCTCATCGCAATTCCCCCGGTCGGTGATGCTTCCCGATGCCGGGGGAAACGCCACCCCGGCATCGGGAAGATTCGTGCGCTGACCTGCGGGCCGCGAGCGCGCAGGCACTCGGCAGGTCGGCTGAGGGACACGTGGTTGTCGATGCGGAATCCGAACTCGCTTGTCCGCCAGCATAAGTGGCGCAGCTTTCGCGCCCAGAGTGTCTCGACCACGCTCGGGCATTCGCCAGCACCGCGACTTGGCGGCAGTGCGCGCGCGGATGGGCATCGGTCCTCGGGACAGGAAGCGAGTCGCCTGCCTGTTCGTCGAGACGATCCATGCCGTGTGTCCTTCTGTGGTGCAACAGCGTTCGGCCGCCCACGCCGCACTCCCATGGAGCGATAGGGGCGATCACAGTGTTTCAGACACCGCGCGCAGATGCAACGGCACCTGCGCCTGCACCTGCGAACGCACGTACATCTGCACGTGCGTTGGTGTGTACAGTGTTTGGGGAGTGGCGTTAACCAGAAAGTCGAGAGTGTCATGTCGGAGAGAACTGCGGCGCACGAGCTACCTTCGAGCGAAATCGCCTGGCGGAAGAGCTCATACAGTGGTCCGCACGGCAATTGTGTTGAGGTGGCACAGCTTTCGGCCGATCGGATCGGAGTGCGCAATTCGCGGTACCCACAAGGAACGGTGCTGACGTTTGCCCGTGCGGAGTTCGATGCGTTGGTTGGGGCGATCAAGCACGGCAGCCTCGATAGCCTGATGCTGTAAAGTATTTCGTTGGCGTGGCTACTGTGACGTGGCTCCCACGCGCATCGGCGGCGACACAACATCGGAGACGACTTGATGGCAATCAGGCCGGAACAGGCAAGTCCTGTGGTACCGGAGCTCTCCGCCGCAAGGGGACCGACGGTTTTGCGGATCGCGCTCGGCGGCCAACTGCGCAAGCTCCGTGAAGAGTGCGATATCAGTCGGCGCGTCGCCGGTGAAGCACTGCGGGCGTCCGAAACCAAAATCACGCGTATGGAGCTGGGGCAGACCGGGTTCAAGGAACGTGACATGGGGGACTTGCTCACGTTGTACGGGGTGCTCGACCTGGACGAGCGTGAGCGCTTCCTGGACTTGGCCCAACAGGCGAACCAGCCCGGCTGGTGGCATCGCTACAGTGACCTGCTCCCCTCCTGGTTCGAAACGTACGTCGGCCTGGAGCAGGCCGCCCAGCGCATCCGAATCTACGAAACCCATTACATCCCGGGCCTTTTCCAGACCGCCGACTACGCCCGATACATCTTCGGGCTCGACTCGGCGCAGGAAGCGCAGCGCTTGGTCGACCTGCGGATGCGACGGCAGCGGATCCTGACTCGCGAACCGGACGCACCGGCGGTGTGGGCGGTCGTCGATGAGCATGTGCTGCGCCGGCAACCCCCGAACCCTCGGATTGCCCGCGATCAGCTGGAGCATCTCCTCGAGCTGATCGAGCGGCCGAACATCACCCTGCAGGTGCTGCCGGAGACGGCTGGTCCCACTCCGGCCGAAGGCGGCTCGTTCAGCATGCTTCGTTTCCCCGAATCGGAGCTGCCCGACATCGTCTACCTCGAACAGCTCACGGGCGCACTTTATCTGGACAAGAGATCGGATCTGCAGCACTACCGGCAGCTGATGGACGTCCTGAGTGCGGTCTATGCCGCACCACCGGAAGAGACACCCGCCGTGCTGAAGAAGCTTCTCGCGGCCCTGCCGTGACGACCGGCGGCGCACCGCGCGCTGGAGTTACGCGCGCGGGCCGCCGAGGTCAGGGTTTGCGCGCGATCGCGCCGATCATGAGGCGTTCGGCGATGGTCAGCTTGTCGCGGACGATGCGGTCCGGGCGCCATTGCGGCAGGTAAACCAATCCGGGGTCGACCATCTCGAGGCCGTCGAACAAGGCTGCGACTTCGTCGTGCGTGCGGAAGCGGCCGGTGCCGAGGAAGGTGAGGAACGTCTTTTCGAGTTCACGAGCCTCGGGACCCGAATCGCAGAAGTGGGTCAGGAACAGGTAGCTGCCCGACGGCACCGCATCCATATACGCGTCGACGATGCCTTTTGGGTCCTCGTCGTCGTGCAGGTGATGCAGCATGCCCACCAGCATCACCGCCACCGGTTCGGTGAAGTCGATCAGTTTCTGGACCCGGGGCGAAGCCAACACCGCCGCCGAGTCGCGCAGATCGGCCGTTTCCACGTTGGTGAGTCCATTGGTGGCCAACAGGGCTCGCCCGTGCGCCAACACGATCGGGTCGATGTCGACGTAGACCACCCGCGCGTTCGGGTCGACGCTCTGGGCGACCTGGTGGGTGTTCTCCATTGTCGGCAATCCCGCACCGAGATCCAGGAACTGCCGGATCCCGGCTTCGCCGGTCAGGTATCGCACACCGCGGCCCAGGATCGCCCGGTTGTACCAGGCGAGTTCGCCGATCTGGGGCATGGTCTCCCGAAGCCGATCAGCCACTGCTTGATCGACATCGTAATTGTCCTTGCCGCCCAACACCGCGTCATAGGCCCGCGCGATACTGGGCCTGCTCAGGTCGATCCCTTCCGGCACTTCAGGATTGGCCACAACCCCCACCTCTCTCAATGTGCGGCCCAGCGGGTCGCGATCGGACACCACAGCTGGTAGTCCGGAACCGATCATGCTGCTGCTCAACAACATTAGCACCGTGCTTCTGGGGCGGTGGCTTAGCACACAGGCACGCCAATCTATGGGCAACGCCCGGAATGTGTTGCGGATGTGTCGAAGTCGCAGAAGGCGGCGAGTATGGATTCGCCAGAAGCCGGAGGAGTTCGCCAAGTAGATCTGCGCGCCACGGCTGGTCGTTGATGTCTCGGATGAGTGGCGTACTCGATCCAGGTACGTCGGCCGGTGCTGCCCCGTCAGGAGTGCAGTCCTTAGGAGTGCAGTCCTAAGGACTGAGGGAATCGGATGACGACGAAGCCAGAGCACATGCGGTGTCGGCTTCAGCGGTGCGCTTCGTGAGCGCGCTGATCAGGACTCGGACGGGCTCGCCCAGTTGTATGGCCGAACATGAGTGGTCGCTTGGTAGGTGGACGGGGATCGGTGTGCGTGGGATGCTTTCGCGATCCGATCGCGGGGGACGCGACGTGGGCGTAGGGGGATTCGAAGTGGATGGATTTGTCGCGCCGTCACCGGTGCCGAATATCGAGCCGCCACCGGCGGACTATCGGCGATGTGCGGGGGTGGCGGGCTTGCGTGCGGGCCCGTCTTGTCACCCTCGACCGACAGCGCACGGCGACCGGTGTCGGCGGGCCGACCGGACTGATCCGTGTCGCGCGCCGCGCCCAGGGCAGGTCGGGTCGCGGCTGATCGATGAATCAGATAGCGATGCAAGGCAATTCGCGCGTCGTGCGTTGCGACTCGCGCTCGAGGTGCTCGATCGCCGCCGACCGGTCGCACACCTCGACACCATGGCCGACGCGTCGGTGGTGTCGGCGGTAGGCACGTTGGTCAGTGGCGGTTTGGTGCCGGGCCGCGCGATAGGCGTGGCGATACTGACCCGAGTCGACGTCGTGATGGTCAACGATGTCGCGGCGGAACTGTTCGCCGCGTACGACCGCGGGCACCGCCATTTCGCACTGGCCGCACGCATTACCCGCACTCGCGGCGGCTGGCGCCTGGCTGCCATCCGAGTACGGTGACCAGAAATTGCCTCCCGGACGCGCGCAGCACCTCTGAAGAGTTCCGGACTGGTCGAGCCCAGCTCGCGGGAGAGGCTTGGGACATCCAGCCCGCAGTCCTGGCCGAGCAGACTCGCCGCCTCGGAGTCAAGGACGGTCGTGTCGGGCGAGGGTACAGGGCCGATGCATGCCGGCGGAGAAGCCTGTGTCCGCTTGTCAGGGTCACCTCCCAGGATTCATCGAGGGCTAGATTCGGAAGCGGGCTTGCTTGCGCCTGGATCCGTATCGTGTGTTCCGCGATCGAAGGGAAATATCGCGCTGTGAACGAGTTTCCGTACCCGCCTGGCAGACTTCCCGTGCTCGGTGACGTGTTGTCGATGAACCCTCGTAAGCCGGTTCAGTCGATGGCCAAGCTTTCGGAGAAGGTCGGCCCGATCTACGAGTTGCGGTTCGGTCCGATGCGGATGGTAGTCGTCAACAGCGCGGACCTCGTTGACGTGGTGCAATCGGAATCCCTGTGGGAGAAGGAGTTCGGGCCGCCGATCCGGCGTCTGCGGAAAGTGGTACCCACCGGGCTGATTGCCGCGGCCACCGAGGATCCGCAGTGGGGGGCCGCGCACCGCGTACTCGTGCCGGGGTTCACTCGTGAGGCGATGCGTGGGTATCACGCCGTGATGGTGCAGGTGGTCGGCGAGCTGATACGAAGGTGGGAATGCAGCAGCGATTCCGTCGATGTAGTGGGCGAAATGAATTCCATGGCACTGGAAGTCATCGCCCGCGCGGGATTCGGGCACAGCTTCACGAAGCTTGACCAGCCGTCCGCCGAGCATCGACTACCGGTCGTGAAACTGATGCTCGACGTGCTCCGGTATGCCAGTCGACCGGTCTCGATCAAGTTCCTGGATGCGACGATCGGTCGATTCGCCCTGCGCCGCCACCAGCGCGACGTCGCGAAGCTGCGGCGCATTGCAGATGACATGATCGATAATTGCCGGACGGCTGCCGCCGAACCCCCAAATCTTCTGCAGCGCATGATGGAAATCTCGGATCCGACCACCGGGCAACGACTGTCGCGGACGGTCGTGCGGGACCAGGTACTCACCTTTCTGATTGCCGGCAACGAAACAAGTGCAGGCACATTGACTTTCGCGCTCCACGCGCTGGGGAGCCGGCCCGACATCGTCGAACGGGTGCGCCAGGAGGTCAACACCGTCGCCGGTGGCGACCCGACGACACTCTCTTACGAGCAAGTGCCGAAGCTTCAGTATCTACGTCAAGTAGTCGACGAGACTCTACGATTGTGGCCGGTTGCGGGCGGATACTTCCGGCGCCCCAAACAGGACACACACCTGGGCGATTACTACATTCGGCGCGGCGAATGGGTGTATGTGAATCTCCTCGCCGTCCATCGTGACAAACGCGCGTGGGGACCCGACGCCGACCGGTTCGATCCGGATCGGTTCGCCCCGGACGCAACCCCGCGGCGCACGGCGGGAGCGTACAAGCCATTCGGTATCGGATTGCGTTCGTGCATAGGGCGCCAGTTCGCTATCCACGAAATCGTCCTGACCCTGGCGCACGTGCTGTGCGCGTTCGACCTGGAGCCGGATCCGAAGTATCAACTCGAGGTCGATGAGCTCGTAACTCTGAAGCCCGCTGGACTCAGGATGCGGTTGCGCTCCCGGAATTAGATCCCAGCCCCGGGAGGTGTGCTGGGTTTTGTCAGATCGCGCTGACACTTGGTGTAGCACGCGGTGATCCGAACCCAATTGGTCAGCGGTTCAGCAGGTTTCGGTGCGAGAGGGCGGAAAACTGGAACCTGTTGCGGTTTTTGTTGCATGATCGTCTGTGGCGGGGTTGACCCCTTGCTGCAGGGGAGGGCACCACTGTGCGCGCCTGTGCCGATCGAGACAAGCAGGGGCTCGCAGATGACCACCTCGCATAATTCGCCGCCGCGGGTGCAGTTGCCCGGTGATTTCTTCCGCCGCGCGTACGAGATCTATCCGAGCTTGCGGGAAGCCGGCGGCGTCCATGAGGTGACGTTCCCCGGTGGTGGCACCGCGATCCTGGTCACCGATTACAAGCTGGCCCGCCAGGCGCTGGGCGAGGAGAGCCTGCGGAAGAATCCCGCCGCGACCACCAGCCCCGAGGTCAAGGAGTTCGCTGAGCTCACGTTGCCTGCGCTTGCGCTGGGGGAGCGACTGCCGTGGTCGGATCCGCCCGAGCACACTCGCCTGCGGGCGCTGGTGGCCGACGCGTTCACGCCCCGGACCGTGGCGGCACTCCAGCCGCGTGTGCAGGAGATCGCCGAGCAACTGCTCATCGACCTCGCCCCGGCCGAGGAGCCGGTCGATCTGCTACCCACGTACGCCACACCGCTACCGGTGCAGGTGATCTGCGAAATCCTCGGTGTGCCGGCCAGTGATCACCAGCAATTCGGCGAATGGGTGCAGACGATGTTGCTGTCCCAGAGCCCGGGTCTGGAACGCGCTCGCGCAAGCAAGAAGTTCGCCCACTACCTGATGGAGCAGGTGCGTCACCGTCGACAGCGAGCCGACCTGGCGTGCTGGACACCGGATGACCCGTTGCCGGCAGACCTGCTCGGCACGTTGATCATTCGCTGTGATGCTGCGGTCGCAACGGACCCCGCGACTGCCGGGCTGCCGACCGCCGACCAGATCACCGCGGCCGATCGCGCAATCGCAACGAACACCACCGTGCTCCTGGCCGCCGGGTACGAAACCACCCGCGGGCTGATCGCCAACAGCATCATGCTCCTGACACCCGGGATCCGCGACGAACTTATTGCGGACCCGGATCGCATCGACGCCTATGTCGAGGAGGTGCTTCGCATCCTGAGCCCAGGACCGTTCGCCACCATGCGATACACCACGGCCCCATTGCTGTTGGGGCAGGTGGAGATTCCGCCGGGCCGGGTCGTCATCGTGGGGCTCGGCGCGGCCAACACCGACCCCGCGGTTTTCGACGACCCCCTGCACGTGCACTTGGCCGACCGCACCGGCCCGATCCACCTCGCATTCGGCCTCGGCATGCACTACTGCATCGGTGCACGACTGGCCCGACTCGAAGGACAAGTGGCACTGCGGGCCCTGCTCGCGCGCTACCCAGATTTCTGCCTCGCCGCCGCCCCCGCCACCCTCCCGTTGACCGAGTCGATTCTCACCGCAGCTCCGCAGTACCTACCGGTCCGGCTCACTCCCTCTCGAGTTTGAGCTCATGCCGCACTATCGTTCGGCGCCGATGAGCCGACCACTACCGCCAGGTTGCCTGGATCAGCGGCGCGGCAGTCAGAGATTGCGCCGAAAACTACAGGTAAGGAATCCATAACTGCGTTTGCGGTACGAAAAGTAAGCTATGGCCGGCCGTCTGCTCACCGGCATGTCAAGGCGTTGTGTTTCCGACCGCGGCCGCCCAACGCTCCAGAATCCGTTACCGTGGCATGCGTTTGGGCTGGCCGTTGAAGGCTGAGTGTCGTGCCTATCCTGCGTGAACGCCCAGGCTGGCCCCTACCGCCTTGCTAGGATCGGCGCGCTACCGAGGAGGTGGGGTGTCGGACTTCAGGCGGGAGCCGATGGGGGTCGATCCGTATAAGCCGAGTTCGGCGCGGATCTACAACTACATGCTTGGTGGCAAGGACTACTACGACGCGGATCTGGAGTTCGCCGAGCGGGTGCTGAAGGTTGCGCCGGACTCGAAGGCGTTGGCGCAGATGAGCCGTCGGTTTTTGCTGCGGGGTGTCAGGGTGGCCGCCGACGCAGGCGTCAAGCAGTTCATAGATATCGGTGCGGGGATCCCGGTATCACCGTCTGTCCACGACGTAGCTTGCAAGATCGACCCGTCTGCGCGGGTGGTCTCAATCGATTTCGACCCTGTTGTTTTCGCGCACGCCACCGTGTCGAGTTCGTCCGGCGATACGCCGATGTTGGCCGACCTCCGGCAACCCGACACGATCATCGACCGGCTGGCCGCAGAAGGGCTGATCGACTTCGCACAGCCGGTCGCGTTTCTGATCGTCGGCGTCCTGCATTTCATCATGGACGACGAACATCCTGCCGAGATCATCGCCCGATTGCGTGCCGTCATGGCTTCGGGCAGCTACCTGATCGTCACCCATGCCTCGACTGACTCCGACGCGAACTTCATCAGACAGGCCATGTCAGCGACCAAAGGCAGTTCAGCCGTTCCGGCGCTGCGCTCGCGCGCCGAAATCGCGTCCCACTTGGACGGATTCGACATTCTCGATCCCGGATTGGCGCCTATCCAGGACTGGCTCGACGATGACTCACCCGCCACGTGTGTAGAGATCCTGGGCTGCATCTGTCTGAAGTCCTAGATCTTCAACCTCGCGGTTCCCATGCCTGAAGTAGGTCAGCAGGTGTGAACACTGCGTCGAGATGTCCGGTTGTCACGCCGGATCGGGTGACAGCGATCAGTGGGACCGGTTCATCGGTGACTCGATAGCGGTGACGCTGGAGTTCGCTCAAGTCGTGGTTGTCGAACGGTGAATTCTCCAGCCACTTGATTGAACCTAAGAAGTAAAGCTCATGTGCGACGGGCTCTCTGTCCGCGCCAACGATGTCGATTTCCACATCGTTGCTTCGCGTCCAGTATCCACCGATGGCAGGGGCTGCCGGGATGCCGTGCGCCGGTAACAGGCGCGCCAGTGATTCCCGGACCAGCGGTTCCACGGCGCGGCCACGCCAGCTTGTCCACCCGCGGTGAATTCGCTCGAGCGTGAGGTCGGGGCGCATGCGGTCCAATTCGGCGAGGTTCGGGCCGAGGAACGTCAGCCAAAAGCGCAGGTACGGGTCAGTTATCCGGTACCGGCGTTCCTTGGACGGCGTGAGGCTGATCGGCAGCTCCGCCGCGACGATGCCTTTGTCGGTCAACAGTTCCGTAGCACGGGACAGTGTGGAATGTGCGATGCCGCCAGCAGCCCTGGCGACGTTCGTGAATGTGCGCTCGCCGCTGCCGATCGCCGCCAAGACGTGCCGGGCTTGGGTTTGATCCGGGAATTCGGCGGCCAGCGACAGTTGCGCGGAAACGACCAACGGGCTCACCGGATCGGCGAGCTCTCGGGAAAGGAACTCCCAAATATCTTCGCCTGAATGCCAGCGCGCGCAGATGACGGGCAGCCCCCCTGTCACCAGGGTGGCGTCGAAGGCGGCCGCCGGTTCCAGGCCGGTCATCGTAGCTACGTCGTTGGGGTTGAGCGGGCCGAGTCGCATCTCGGTGCCGCGCTGGTGGAATGGTCGTCCGTATGAGGTGAGTGCGTGCATCATCGCGAGATCGGAGCCGATGAGGATCAGTAGCACCGGCTTGCGTGACAGTTCACGATCCCAGGTTCGCTGCAGAACACTCTCGAACGCCCCGGCGGGGTCCATCAAATACGGCAGTTCGTCCATCACGACGACACACGGATGGTCGTCGGGCAGAATGCTCGCGAGTAGACGGAACGCGGCCGTCCAGTTGCCGGGTACAGCCTCGGCGAATACCTCGGCGTCTGGCAAAGAGGAGCTGCGCACGGCGTCGACGAACTCCGTCAATGGGTCAGTGCCGAACCCGATCTCACTGGTGTGAAAGACGTTCGGCACTCGGCGCCGATGCACGAACTCTTCCACTAACGCAGACTTTCCGATTCTGCGTCGTCCACGCAGAATCAGGCAACGCCCCGGCTTTGCCGTGCCGATTTCTGCCTCTACCCCGGTCAGCGCGGCGTCAAGAGTGTTCAGTTCGCGCTGACGTCCGATGAAGTCGACCACGCGACGCCTCCCCGGCATTGACTTCCGTTAGAGATACTATCGCGTTCGATAGTATCTCAGGCGATACCTTCGTGGCGGGTTTGAAGTCATACTCGTCGGTCGTGGGGTGCTATGACCTGATCCAGCGACGAGCAGATCGTCGCGTGTTGAGGCAGGTTAGGTGATTTATCGGGTGGCCAGGCTCTCTAGGCGGCCAGTGCGCCGCCGAGCAGGATCCCGCCGAGGATGATCGCGGGCACACCGAAAACGATGGTGCCGACGATGGCGCCGAGGGCGGCACCTGGGATGGCGGTCACGATGCAGCCGCCGAGGAAGCCGGGGATGGTGAGTACGCCGAAGGTGGGGAGGGTTGCGGCGCCGCCGACCAGCAGGCCGCCGAGCAAGCAGCCGAGGGAGGCGCCGACGAGGGTGCCGATGACCGTGCCCAGTGCGGTGCCGATGCCGATGATGGTGGAGAAGGTCGACAGCGCCGCGCCGAAGGCGGGAGACTGCGGGTCCAGGGCGATGTCGTTCAACTGGTCGGTGGTGCCCGGCGCCGGTGTCGCGCTCGCCGGGTCCACACTCGGTGTCAATGTGGCGGTGTTGCCGTCGATGCGGGCCGCGATCGGCCACCGCTGGTTATCCCGGTAGTAGCCGAGAGGGAACGCGACCATCAGATTGCCGTCGTCGTCGCGGATCTCCAGCCGGTCGTCGGCGGTATCGAGCGAGCCCGCGTCTGTGGTCAGGGTCATCGAGCCGCCGACTGCCTGTGCTGTGTAGTGCAGCCCGGCCGGCTCGTCGTCGGCCTGCGCCGTGGTCAGTGAACCCGCCACGATGGCGGCCGTAAGCACTGACACGGCAACGAATTTCGTCGATACATTCATGCGCACACCACCTTCGATTCGGCCTGTTGGCACGGTGGTACCGCGCATCAGATCGGGTTTTGGACATGTCACGAGACATCGTGGATGCCTCGCAGACCCGCTGACGATAGCTATCCCGAATGACGATATAGGTTAAACCTAAGTCGGCGAGTCGCCATAGACAAGGCTTGCTGATTGTTAACTATCGCACAGTGTCGTTGCTGGTCGGCGAAGCCGAAGCAATCGGCAGCCGCATCAACGAATTACGATCGGCGAATGAACGCCGAGGACCCGGCCGGGCAAGTGGACGGTCGACGGGTGACCGACCGAAGTCGCGTTCGGCAGCTGTCACCTGCATTGAACCCGCTGTGGCGGGCACTGCACGAGCGATTCTCAGCGGGCCGCGTTGTGCAGAAGGTGCGGGTCGGGCCGCTCGATGCGGAGCAGCGAGGCGCGATCGCGGATCTCTTCGGACTCCTGCGGCTCCCCGGCGAGTACACCACCGTCACGCTGGCCCACCTCGATGACGTGCTCGACGATGTCACCGGTTGCACCGCCTACGAAGTCGTAGCACAGCTGGTGGGACCGATCGGCGACCGTGCCGCCGAACGTCGAGGCGCTACCGCGGCGCGAAATAGGCTGTGGGAGTGGCTGTCTGGGCATGAGGTCGTAAAAGCACAGCCCGCGCTGGCGGCCTGGGTAGTGGCGACGCGGCGGACCGGACTCATCGAAGGATCGGTCGAACGGACACGCGAACTGCTCGACCACGCCCTTTGCGTGTTGAGGGAACTGCCTGGTGTCGGGAGTCCGCTTCCGGTGTTCGCCGACACGGTGCTCGGCGATCCACACGGCCTCGACGAGGGCACTCGACTGCATACGACGGTGGTCCGCGCATTGGCTGCGCTCTACGGCGTCGATCCACCGTCGGATGCCGGTGGCCTTCGCGCGCTGTGGGACCGGGCCGGTATCGCCGATGACGAGTTGTCCTCGACAGTTCTGACCGCTGGGCTGCGTATCACCACCGAACGCGCGGCAATCGGGCAAATCCTGCACCTTTGTGCGGAGGCAGGGCAGGCCGCCGCGCTGACTTTGCAGCAGCTCCGCGCATGCACCCAGATCGTCGGCGCACCGACCCGGGTCTGGGTGGTCGAAAATCCGAGCCTGCTTGCGTTGGCACTGGCCAGATTCGGAGTTCGATGCCCGCCGATGATCTGCACGTCCGGGTGGCCGAGCAGCGCCGGCGTGCGGTTGCTTCAGCAGCTGAGCGCCGGGGGAGCGGAGCTGCACTATCACGGCGATTTCGATGGTGAAGGGTTGCGCATCGCGGCAAACGTTGTCGCCAGAGTCGGTGCCATTCCCTGGCGGATGAGCAGCGTCGACTATCTCGCCGCGGTCGGTGGTGCGGGCCCTTCCGTCGGGCGGGTAACGCCGGTGCCTTGGGATCCGGATCTCTCGGCACACCTGATTCGACTGGGCACGGCGGTGCCGGAAGAGCGTGTCGCGAATGTGTTGCTGGACCAGCTCGAACAGCGGCAGGTATCGCGTGTCGGCACCGAGGTCTAGTCTGGACCGCTGTACCACCAGCCTAGGGGAGGCGCCGTGGACCCCATTCGTGTTCCGCCCGAGATGTTCCGCTTCACCAGCGGTGATCGTGCCGGCCTGTATGTGTCGGTGCTGCACGCTTTCGGTGAGGCCAACGAGCGACTGATAACGGCGCTCGGCATCGATGACATCAGAGCTCGACTCCGGTCGGTCGGTTGGCTGGCGGCGCTCGAGGACGACGACCTCACCACGGCATTGGATCAGCTGCGCGCCTGGAAACTCGTCGATGTCATCCAGAACCACTCCGAGAACTACCGGACCGCCGCCGAATACGAACGCCGCAACCTGCAGTACTCGCTCACCCGGCAGGGGGAGGCCGCGTTCGCCGGTGTGGTGCATGCGATGACGGTGCTCGCGTCTACCGGTGCGCTGCAGACCGCAGTGCTGGACGCGATCGCCGATCGACTCGGTGACCTGATCGAGGAGTTGGCGTCCGGCATCGACCGGCGTGTGTTCAGCACACTGAGTGAACTCGAGTCGCATCTCGATGCTTTACGCGGAAACACCAAGCAGTTCAATGGTGAATTGCAACGCCTGTTGCGTGCGGAGGGCGCGGACTTGGCGGTCTTTCACGAGGTCAAGGCCGCGACGGTGGCCTATTTGCAAGAGTTCCTCACCAACATCGAGCACCGAAGAAATGCGATAGCCACCCGAATTCGCACGATCGACGATTATGGCGTCGGACGGATGCATCATCGTGCCCTGCTCGGTGCCGAACTACCCCAACTGACCGGCACCGACCCTGGATTGGCGTGGCTGGAACACCGCCGGGCGCGCTGGGAGGGGCTGCAGGCCTGGTTCCTGCCCACCGACGGTTCGGTACCGCGCATCGAACAGCTGCATCTTGTCGGCCGCAAGGCGATCATCACCCTGCTGCAAGTGCTCGACCGGATCACCGAGTCACGTCGGCGCTCCAGTAGCGCCGTGGCCGACTTCCGCGAATTGGCCAGGTGGTTCACCCTGGTGCCGGAGCAAGATGATCTGCACCGGCTGTGGTCGACAGCGTTCGGGCTCAGTTCGGCGCGGCACGCCCACTTGGCGCACCCAGATCCGGAATTGGTGAGCTCGACAGCCGCATGGCCCGACGCACCGCCCGTCGAAGTATCTCCGTTGCTGCGTACGGCTGGCCGCACGGAACGTTTCAGCCGGACCGGTCGGGTGCGGGACGTGTCCGCGATCAAAGCCGCCCGTGCCGAACAAGCGGCCGCCGAGCGCGTCGAGCTGGAAGCGGCCTGGGATCTGCTGAATACCGATGGCGCCGTTCGGCTTTCCGCATTCGGCCGACTCGACCACGCGGTATTCGAGCGACTGCTCGACCTGCTCGGACGAGCGCTCGGCAACGCGCCGGAGCCGGACGGCACCCGGCGCGGCAGCACCACCGACGGACGGATCGAGATCGTGCTGCGACCGCCGCAGGACCGCGCTCAGGCCGAGCTGAAGACTCCGCGCGGCGTATTCCACGGTCCCGATTATCTCCTCGACATTGTGGTGCCAGGGGAGCGAAAAGGGCGGCGCGCGAGCGGAGGACGGGCATGAGCGAGCTCGCGAATCAGCTGGTGATTGCCGAACGCGAGGAGGTGTCGCGCGGTATTCGGCAGCTGCTGGCCAGCCCGCTCATCACCGAACGCGGTGCGCCGGAACCGTTCGACCTGGTCCGCCGTCGGCGCGAACCGATCGCGAAATGGTTCGACTACTACTGTGGTTGGACGCTCACGGTCGAGCCCCGTCTCGGCTACGCGCGCCTGGTCAAGGTGCGTCCCGCCACCGACCCCACCCGCCCGGCTCGCCGATTGCGTTCGGCGCGAGCCCCTTTCGACCGCAGGCGCTACGTCCTGCTGTGTGTGGTTTCGGCAGAACTTTTCGCGGCGCCAGTGACGACGATCGGACTGCTCGCCGATCGGGTGCAGTCCGCGACCGCCGCGGATCCGGTGCTGGCGAACTTCGAGACAGCGAGCCGCAGCGAGCGGATGGCATTCGTCGACGCACTTCGGTTGCTCGAATCGTATGGAGTACTGGACGCCATCGATGGTTCCGCCGACTCCTACATCGAATCGAACTCGGCGAAAGTGCTGTACCGCGTGGACACCACACTGCTACTGCGTCTGCTGGCGGCACCGGTAGGCCCCTCTCAGCTCGGCGTACCTACCGACGAAGTCCCGCTGCGGGTCGAGCAGTTGCTCGGCGAGGTAACCCGCGAACGCCGCTACGGTCTGGCGTCAGGCAGGCACGCGGACACCGCGGGTGTCTCCGATGTGCAACGCAATCTGTGGTTGCGCCACTCCGTGTTTCGTCGATTGGTCGATGACCCAGTCGTCTATTACGACGAGCTGTCCGACGATGAACGTGCCTATCTCGCCTCGCCGACGGGTCGGCGGTTGCTGCGCCAAGCCGCTGAGCAGGGCGGCTTTCTGCTCGAGGAGCGGGCGGAGGGCGTGCTTCTTGTCGATGTCGACGGCATCGCGACCGACGGCCGGTTCCCCGACGACGCGGCGACCGCAAAGGTGGCGGCACTGCTGCTGCTCGACGCGATCCCCGGGTCGACGACGGTCGAGCAGCTGCGGCGGTCGGCAACCGAACTGCTGGAACGATTTCCGCGCTGGGCCCGCAGCTATCGAGGGGCCGACGGCGTCCGCCAGCTCGTGTCCGACGCGATCGCCACGTTGTCGGCCTTCGGTCTGGTCCGGACCACGGCGTCCGGGCTGGTAATACCGCTGCCCGCTGCCGCGCGCTATCGCGTCAGCGGTGTGCGAACTTCCGACAATACCGAGGAGTCGTCGTCATGACCGTGACAGCGTTACCCCGTCCCGCCACCGATGCGGATAACGAGCGCCCGGTGCGGTGGATCCCTTCGCGCGCAGGCATTCTCAATGTGTGGCGGTACTACGACGAGGTCTTCGAATTCCACGAGGGCCGACTGCTGTTGCGTGGCCCGAACGGTAGCGGCAAGTCCAAGGCGCTGGAACTGTTGCTGCCGTTCTTGTTCGACGCGAACCTACGCGCCAATCGGCTCTCCACTTTCGGTACCGGCGAGCGGACCATGCACTGGAACCTGATGGGGGAAGGCGCAACCGGGACTACTCGGGTCGGCTACGTATGGTTGGAATTCCGACTGCCCGGCGCCCCCGAGCGGTGGTTCACCTGTGGTGCGAGACTGCAGGCCAGCAGTCATACCACGGCCGTTCATCCCGACTACTTCACCACCGATCTGCGTATCGGCGATGGCCTGGGACTGACCATCGACGGCCGGCCGTTGACCCGCTCGGCGCTGGAAGAACGGCTCGGCGCCCGCGGTGTCGTCCACTCCAACGCGAGTGACTATCGTGACGAAATCCGCTCGGTGCTTTTCCCTGCCCTGAACGAGCAACGCTACGACGCGCTCATCACGGCGATGCTGCAGCTACGGACCCCGAAGTTGTCGCAACGACTCGATCCCGCGCTGCTGTCGACCCTGCTGTCGCGGGCCTTGCCGCCGCTGGGGCAGGACGAGATCGCTGACCTGGCAGAGGGTTTCGAACGGCTCGACGCGCAACGGGAACGGCTCACGCGATTGGAAGAAGAGGTCGCCGCTACCCGCACACTCGCCCGTCAACAGAAGACATACGCCCAGCGTGTTCTGCGGGCGGGTGCGGCAGCGCTCATCTCCGCGACCACCGACTTGGAGAGATTGTCGAACGCTGCCAAAAGATCTGCCGCGGAATGCGAGTCTGTCGCTCAGCGCAAACAGGAGACCGAAGCTCAACTGGAAAGCCTGGAGGCGGAACGCTCGCATGCGGAGTCCCGCAAGGAAGGGCTGATGGTGTCCGAGGCCTACCAGAAGGGCCAGCAGCTGGATCGGCTGCGCCAGGACACCACCAAGGCAAAGGACCGCGCCGCTGACATCCGCGTCGACGCCACCTCGCGCCGAACCGCCGCACAGGACGACGTATCGAAGCATCAGGTTGCTGCCGCAGCCGAACAGCGGCAGGCGCAGATAGTCACTGAGCTCGCCACCGAGACCAGGCAGGCGGCGGTCCGCGTCGGCATGTCGAGTGTGTACGAAGAGATATCGGCGGCACTCGAGTCCGGCCGGACGCGGTCATTGCTGCGGGGTGCCGTGCGTGGCAAACGAGATCAGATCGGTGCCACCGTTCGGGCGCTGGACGCGCACGAGCGTGCGGTGATCCTGCGGGGGCAGGCCGAGCAGGAGCTGGAGCAGGCAAGGGATGCATATGCCGACGCCGAGGCCGCGCGGATAACAGCGGTCGAGGGACGCCAGCAGGCGCTGGAGGCATTGCGAATCAGGTTGCGGGAGTGGGTCGTCAGCTGTCGTGAACTCGGTCTCCTCGATTCCGAGGCGCTGGCCGAGGTGGCCGATTCCGAGTCGGCGGTGGTCGATGCGGTCAACGCGGCGGCGACCGCGGTCCTGGAGGGGATCAGCAAGCAGGAAACGCTCCGGGAATCCGCTGCGAGCACCGCGCGCGCCGAGCGGGAAAAGCTTGTCGCGGAACGGGCTCGACTGTCCGATGAGCAGGACATCCCCCCTGCCGCGCCGCCGTGGCGCACGACGGATCGTGCGCACATGACGGGCGCTCCGTTGTGGCAGCTCGTCGATTTCGCGGACGACGTTTCCGAGTCCGCGCGAGCCGGGGTCGAATCCGCGCTGGAGGCGGCTGGATTGCTGGACGCGTGGGTCGGGCCGCGCGGTACCGTCGTCGGCCACGACGTCTTCGCCGATCCCGCCCTGCTGCCCGCCGTGACCGGACGTTCTCTCGCCGATGTACTGATTCCGTTGCCGGACACGGTGATCGAGACCGCAGTGGTGCACCGGCTGCTGTCCACGATCGCTTTCGACGATCGGTTGCCCACCGATTCGATCGTGGCTGTCGCAGCCGACGGCGCCTGGCGAACCGGCAATCTCACCGGCAGTTGGTCCAAGGAACAGGCCGCATTCGTGGGCGCGCTCACCCGCCAGCGCGCGCGGGAACGCCGTATCGGTGAAATCGACGAGCAGATCGCGGAATACGACGCTGTGTTGGCCCGATTGGCCGATGATGTGCGGGTGCTGAGCGCACGTCGCCGAGCCGTACAGGCCGAGCGTGCTGCGAAGCCGAGCCACGAGGAGCTGTCGGCCGCCCAATTGCTGCTCACCAGAACCGAATCGGATCTGGCCGCAGCGGATGGCGTTGTCCGGCGGCGCGTCGACGATGTTTCCAGCCGCGAGCACGCCGTGAAATCCGCGTTTTTGGAACTGGTGAGCCTCGCCGGCGAGAACGGGTTACCGACCGAGCGGGTAGCCCTGGCAAGGGTGACGGACGCGCTCGACGCTTTCGGCGGCCAGGCCGAGGCCTGGCTCGACGCTTTCGGTGCGTTGCAGTCCGCGCGCAGCCAGACCGAGCTGCGCGCCGAACAAGCCAGGAACTCAACGGGTCTCGCCGAACAGCGGGAGAACGAAGCGGACCGTGCCGAGGACGAACACCGGCAGTTGGCCACGAGACTCGACGCCATCGAAAGTGCCGTCGGGCTCGGCTACCTCGAGGTGCTAGACGAGATCAACAGGCTGCGAATCAGGATCGGTGAACTCAACGGCCGTATTCGTGCCGACGGCGTGACGATGAACGGCCTTGCGGAGAAGTTGGGTGAGTTGGGGAGCAGGCGGATCACCGACGCGCAGGCGCACGACCTCGCCGAAGCCGCGAGAGATACTGTGGGGCAACGATTCCGCCACTTGGCAGCCGGAGTGCTTCCCGCCGACAGTGAGATCGCCGAGCTCGTCAAGTTCCGGAACACGCTCACCGGATCCGAAGGGGTGCGTGCCGCACTCGACGCCGCACGCTTGGTGGCCGCGGCCTGGCCGACCATCCCGCACGCTCCTGCCAATCTCGGTGAAGCGCTGCGCAGGTTGGCCGATTCCGTGCACGACTGCCGCACCGCCCTCAGCTCCCGCGCCGACCTGGACCTCGAAACCGACGAAGACATCCAGGTTTTCACCGCCGTGGTGGACGGCGTCCGCGTGGGCGCCGCCGAATTGCTGCAGATTCTTCGCTCGGAGGCCGACCAGGCCAAGAACGAAATCACCGATCAGGAGCGGCAACTCTTCGACCAGACCCTGACCGGCGACACCCGCCGCCACCTCGCGGCACGGATCCGCCAGGCCAACGAACTCGTCGATGGGATGAACGCCCGCCTGGAGCGCGTCCGCACCGCCTCGAATGTCGCTGTGCGGCTGGTCTGGCAAATCGCACCCGACCTGCCACCCGGCACCAAGGCTGCCCGCGATCTCCTTCTCAAAGACCCGGTGCGTCTCACCGAGGCCGATCACCAGTCACTGCACCGGTTTTTGCGCGATCGCATCGAGGAAGCCAAGGCCGACGACACCGCGACCAGTTGGGAGCAGCAACTCGCGCAGGTCTTCGACTACACCGCGTGGCATCGGTTCGTGGTCAAGGTCGACCGGGGCGGCGGCGAAGGCTGGCAATTGCTCACCAAGAAGCTGCACGGCGCGCTGTCCGGTGGCGAGAAGGCCATCGCATTGCATCTCCCACTGTTTGCCGCGGTGGCCGCGCACTATCAGGCAGCACCGGAGGCACCACGAGTGATCCTGCTCGACGAGGTGTTCGTCGGGGTCGACACCACCAATAGAGGCCAGATCTTCGCGTTGCTGTCGGCGTTGGATTTGGACCTGATGCTCACTTCCGATCATGAGTGGTGCACCTACGCGGAGCTCAGCGGGATCGGTATCCATCAAATTTTGACCGGGGATGGCGACGATGCGGTGACGACGGCGCGGTTCACGTGGGACGGCCATGACCTGCATGCGGATTGATCGTGGTGGTTCGCGAGGTTACGCCGCGGGCTGATGAAGTTCCATGCGTCGTTCAGCGATGAAAGTCATCATATGGTCGGTGGTCTGGTCGTCGAACCCGATCTCGGACACTCGCTCTCCCCATGGCTCTGCCGCCTCGACGATCCGCGCCAAGCTGCGGTTGATAGCACGCTTCGGAACACCGAGGTGGGCCGCCGCCTCCACCCACCACCGGTACGTGAGCTTTCGGTCGCGTTAGCATCGTCAGCCGCGAGATTGTCCGAGATGTCCTGGTCTAATCGTTGCTATGAGAGTGTTAAGCCGTCAGCGTGCGTCTGACCCGGCACGTCGCTCGTGACGGGAACGGGCGCGGTGATAGGCCGTTTGCAGGAGCTCGCGGGTTGGGGCGTCGGTTCGGGTACCGGGGTTGACTACTGCGAGCCAGCCGGCGGAGCTGTAGGTGGGGTGGGGGATGACGGTGTCGGTGACGCTGTAATCCACATCGGTGACTGCCTGTCTCGGCGCATGGCCGATCCAGTTGGTGAAGGCCTCTTTTCCGGCGACGATATTGACTCGGAAGGTGTTGGGGCGGTTCAACTGTGAGCTGGGTTCGTCGGGGTAGTCCTTGGTCACGATGGTGGCGAAGGGTTGGGTGTTGGTGGGGATGACGCCGTCGGGGGAGTAGTAGAAGAAGGTGTCGCCCCAGCTGATTTCGGGCCATTGGTCGCCGGCGGTGGGGTTGAGGGTCAGCACGCCGTCGAGGTCGGCAACGAAGTCGATGATTTCGTCTATGGTCATGCTTCCAGCGTCTCATTCAAGTGCTGGTGTGGACTTGGTGCGGAATTACGAGGAGATTCGCGTGGAAAGCCTCAAATCGCAGTTCAGGCGCACTGTCGATATTGCCCGGCATGCTGGTTACTCGGTGCAGCAGGTGCGCAATCTCGAGCGGGACGGTGTGCTGCCGGCCGCAACCCGCACCGCGACCGGCCACCGGATCTACGGGGAGGTGCACCTCCGTTCGGCACTTGCCTACCGAGCACTCGCGGTCGGCGCGGGCCCGACCGAAGCCAAGAAGATTCTCCGAGTGGTCCACTCGGGTTCGATCTCGGAAGCCCTCGCGCTGCTCGACGCGGCACACGCTCGACTGCACGCCGAGCGCATCGAACTCGGGCAGGCCAAGCGGGCCGCCGCATCGATATCGGGCGAGCCGATCGATGACGTGCACAGCTCCGACTCGATGAGCATCGCCGAACTCGCCGACGCACTCGGCATCCGCCCATCGACGTTGCGGCACTGGGATTCTGAAGGTCTGGTCACCCCGGACCGCACCCGACAAGGCGCGCGTCACTACACGCCGAATCAGGTTCGAGACGCCCGGATCGTTCATCAACTCCGAAAAGCGGGCTACCCGATCGAACAGCTCCGCGCCGTGCTGCCGGAGTTGCGGCGCGCACACAGATCCGAGGACGTGCAGTCCGCGCTGGCCGCCAGGGACGCCGGCATTACCGCCCGCGCCACCGCATTCCTCGAGGCCGCAGCGGAACTACATGCCGTGGTTTCGCTCACCACGCCGATCGAATGACGCCGCCTTAGAACGAAACAGGTTGAACATAAACAGAATTCGGCGCTGTGCTGCCCGCTGACTTGCGGTCGCTCGGCGGCAATGGCACGATTCGCACGTTCGGGGGGCTCGTTCGGAATCGCCCAACTCTGTGTTCGACTACTTCTATGGGGGAAATTCGTGAATCTGGACTTCAGCGCCGACCCGCAGTTCTCGTGGTACGTGGTCCTGCTGTTGGTGAGTGGTGTGGCAATGATCGCCCTGTCCTTCGCCAAATCCCAGGGCAACGTGGGTCAGATACTCAACGCTGTCTTCGGCACCCTGTTCGTGGGTTACGGCATCTATCTGGCGTTCATTTTCGAGGGCGGCTCGTACTGGATGTTCTTCCAGGCCTTCATCCTGCCCGTGCTGCTGGTGTTCCAGTGGTTCAAGTCGCGGACCCGTTCCGCGTAGCGTCGGCCGCTGACCGCTAGCTGAGCGGATGCGGCTAGCGTCACAATTCGCCCCTGACCAGGGTGAATGTTCCGGTCGCCGAGAAGAATGGTTTCGCCGACCAGCATGTGGCTACCCCTTGGAGAACGCCAGTGCTGGTCGGCGACGCCAATGACGGCGTCGGTGGCTGGTCGGCGGAATGGAGTTCGCCAGTACTTGGCGGACTGTCACGACAGCGGGAAGGAACCACATTCATGTTGATGCTCACCCCCACCGCCATCGAGGTCGTTCGCAACATCACGTCCGGGGAGGGCGCGCCGGAGGAGGCCGGCCTGCGCATCTCCACCGCGGACGGCGCCGAAACGCTGCAACTCGAAGTGACCGCGGTACCGGCTGAGCAAGACCAGGTCTTGACTGCCGAAGGATCGCGAATCTTCTTGGACCGAGCGGCCGCCGAATTCCTGGACGACAAGGTCCTCGACACCGGAACTGATCAAAACGGCGAAGGTGGCTTCGTCATTGCCCAGCAGAGTCAGTACTAGCCCGCCTCTCCGCGTAGTTGGGCCAGACTTAGGCATCGGGCGCGGTGACGTTGGCGTCAGTAGAGCGGCTTCTTATCTCGGGATAGGAAGCCGTTCTCTGTAGGTGCGGTTGCTGTTCCGTGCCGGAACTCGCTGCAGATCTTGCGCACAATTACGCGACGAGTGCGAGGTTCGTGGCCTTGCCGCTACCTGCACCGCCCGCTCGCGTCATCAGCCGAGCGACGGACTCGGCGACCCGCTCCGGCTGCTCCATGATGACCGAATGTCCGGCACCCTCGACCAGTACGAAATCCGAATACTCGACGGCTGCGGCCATCGCGACGGAATGCGACGACGGTGTCATCAGGTCGGCGGAACCGCACAGCACCAACGTCGGAATCCTCGACAGCACCGCGAGCGCGTCGGTCTGGTCGTAGACCATGAACCCGCTCAAGAAGCTCGCCATCGTCACGATCGGCGTCTCGTTGTGCATCGCGTTCGCCAGGGCCAGCACCCTGGGACTGACCTTGCGATCGCCGAACTCGGCGGTCCGGATGATCGGCGCGAAAACCTTGCAGGCCAACAGCTTTGCGTGCTGCATCAGCACCGGGGCCCGCCGCACCGCAGCCTGGAAGACCGAAACGACCGGGTTGCGCAGCAGGCGCCCGAACCCCGCGTCGGCCAGCCCGCTCGCCGCGGTCGCGATTAGCGCGACACCGACGATGCGAGTACCGATCTCGTACGGACGCTGGCTGACGTAGGTCAGCACCGCCATGCCGCCCATCGAGTGACCGACGAGAACAACCGGCCCGGTGGGCGCGACAGCATCGAGGACGTCACGCAGATCGTGCCCGAGCTGCTCGAGGTTATAGGTCTGCCGCGACGCCGCGGCCGAATCGCCGTGGCCCCGATGGTCGTAGCAGACCACCCGAGCGTCGGCGTACTCGCGCAGCAGCGCATCGCGAACGTCGGTCCAGGACTCCGTGCGCAGGCAATGTCCGTGCAGCAGAACGACTGTCAGATCCGCGTTGCGCGGCCCGTACTCGCGAACCGCGAGCGTCACCCCGTCTTCGGTCGAAACCGTGGCATGACGTGCTGCCGAGGTGGTGCTCGAGATCGACATCGGAGACTCCGGTTCGCTGGGGTGACAGGTTCAACTGTCCGCCACGGCCGCCGCCGATATCAGGACCCCGAGTGCTGAGCTCGGTCCTCCAAGGTGGAGCAGATCACCACCCTGGGTGCGATAGATCCGCGACGAGCTCAGATAACTGAGGTGTAGGTGCCAAACCCAGGTCGTTCAGCAGGAGATGGCTGAACGTATCGAATGCGCGAAGCGCCTCGGAGCGGTTGCCCTCGGCGAGATGAACCCGGATGAGTGCGGCTTGGGCGCTCTCCCGGAGCGGATCGGCGCTGACGGCAGCGCAGGCGGCGGCCGTCGCAGCGCCGAAACGTCCGGCGGTGGCGAGGTCGCGCGCCAGCGCCTCCAGTGCGTGCAGCCGGAGCTGGCGCCAGTTCTCCGCCTCGTCCAGAACCCAGTCCTCATACCAGAGCGGCAGCAGATCCAGCGACAGACTGGTGATCGCCGCGGCACTGAGATCCGCTTCGGCACAAGAGGATCCGCCGAGGATGCGATGGGCGAGGGCGCGCGCGTCATGGAGATCGACGGCTACGCCGGTGGCCAGTTCCAGGCTCAGCGGCGTGACTTCCAGTGCGCTGCGGCAGGCCCGATCCATCCGGGCCAGTGCCGAGCGCAAGGCCGCGTAGGCGCGACATTCGGATACCTCGGACCACAGCGTTCCGGCAACGAGCAGCCGCCCGACCGCTTGATGGTGCAATGCGATGAAGGCCAGCAGACGTTCCGATCCGACCGGGATGGCGAGGACGTCGTTTCCCGAGAGAAGTCGAAAGCCACCGAGCAGCGCCACATGCACGACAAGGCCGGTGCCGGCGCGGTGACCGGCTTGTGTCATCGACGGAATAGGAGGCATTTATCGCTCGACCAACTTCTTCGCCTGGATCAGGAGCCGGATTGCGGTGTCGCTGCATGAGCTGCCGGACTCGCTTCGGAATCCAGGGAGAGGTCGTACCCAAAAATCCGTCTCCTACGATCCTCGCTGGTAGAGCAGTGCGCAACCCCGGTTACGGCCCGACCCCTCAGGGGCCGGGCCGCGTGTCACCTTTCCTGGAGGCGTGGGCTCGCGTTGCTACGACTCGCAGCTGTCCCGGATGTCCGGAGGCACGCCGACCGGTCCACAGGAGTCGGTGTCGGTGCCGCCGCTCAGGGTGTCCGCGGCATTGTCGTCGCCGGGACCGCTGAGCGTGTCGTTGCCCGCGCCGCCGCTCACAGTGTCCTCGCCGAGGCCGCCGTTGAGGGTGTCGTTGCCTGCCCCGCCCGTGAGGGTGTCATTGCCCGCGCCGCCGTTGATGACGTCATCGAAGGCGGTCCCGGTGATCGTGTCGTTGCCGCCGTTGCCGTTGATCGTCTTTCCGGGATTGGCGTTGGTGCAGTCGATCGTGTCGTCGCCCTCGGACCCTTCCACGGTGGTGTCGGTCTGCGTGACGCCGGGGCCGATGGTGCACGGTGCCGATAGTTCGTCCGCGGAACCGGTCGCGGTGGTGAACCCGCCGACGACCAGGGTGCCCGCGGCAAGGAGCGTGAACAGCGCTCGTTTTCTCATCTTCGTCTCCAGGCTCGTAGTGGGATCGGACCACCACATCCTTTTCGCGCAGGCGTCACCCGTGCGTGACGGACGGGTCCGCGGACGCCTGGAGGAGGCGTTCGTTGAGCTGTTTACGCACCGCGTCGACGTCGATCGGTTCGCCGGTGGCGATGGCCTCGCCCAACTCGACGCAGGCTTGGGCGGCCGCGGCGGAGCGGGGGAGCATGATGGATTCGTAGGCGCGCACGGCTTCGTCGAGGGTGGGGTGGGCGGCGATGGCGGCGGCCAGATCGATGCCGTCGAGCATGGCGAGGTTGGCGCCGATGCCGAATGGGGGCATGAGGTGGGCGGCATCGCCGAGCAGGGTGAGGGCGGGGCGGTGGTTCCAGGTGTGGCCGACGGGCAGGACGAACAGCGGGCGGTTGACGAATCCGCCGTCGCTGCAACGCAATAGGTCGAGCAGGCGGTCGTGCCAGCCATCGAACATGGTCAGTAGGTATTCGCGCACTGCCGTGCTGTCGTTCAGGTTTACCCCCGCGGTGACGTGCCAGTCGTGCGGGATCTCCAGCCCGGTGTAGACGCGCAGGTGACCGCCGCTGTTGCGCTGCGCGGACAACATGGTGCGACCGGACTTCGCGATGACGGTGCCGTCGCCGACCAGGTCGGCCATCGCGGGGTGGCGGGTATCGGCGTCGTCGAGGAAGGTTTCGACGAGAGTGGTGCCGGTGTGGGTCGGGACGGCGGCGGAGAGGACGGGCCGGATCCGTGACCAGGCGCCGTCGGCACCGATGACGAGATCGAACTGCTCGGTTGCGCCATCGTGGAACCGCAGGGTAGCGCCGTCGTCGAGCGGACTGACCGACTCGACGGTTCGGCCCCAGCGGATGGTGTCGGGCGTGAGGGATTCGAGGAACAGACCGCGCAGCTGGCCTCGATCGATCTCCGGCGCGTAGTCGTCGGCGGGTTGCTGATGGTGCAGGATCTCGGCGGTGCGGGGATCGAGTGCGCGCAGCTCCTGGCCTTCGGGTCGGGCCAAGGCGCTGAACTTCTCGAACAGCCCGGCCGCGCGCAGGGCGACCTGCCCGGTGTCGGCGTGCAGGTCGAGGGTCCCGCCCTGGGTGCGAGCGGTGGGGGAGATCTCTTGTTCGAAAACGGTGACGGCGTAGCCATGCAGTTGGAGACCACGGGCGCAAGCCAGGCCGCCGAGACCGGCGCCGACGACAGCGATGCGGGGATCTGAAGAGCTCATACTGCCCATGAAACCTGACTCACTAAAAAAGTTCAACCACTAAACTTTTGTAGTGAATGAACCTATGTTGGGTAGGATGGCACTGTGGACGAACCGATCGGGCGCCGCGAGCGCAAGAAGGCCCAGACCCGCACGTCGCTGGCCGACGCCGCGCTGCGATTGTTCCTCGAACACGGCTACGACCGGGTCAGTGTCAAAGACGTCGCCGAAGCCGCCGACGTCTCGGTAACCACGCTGTTCAAGCATTTCCCCAGCAAGGAGGCGCTGCTTTTCGACCTCGACGAGGATTTGGAAGCCGGACTCGTCGCAGCGGTCCGCGACCGGGCCCCCGGCCAATCCATCCCACAGGCCTTACGCGAGCACATCCTGTTGCGGGCGAACAAGGTCCGAGCGGAGACCGCGCAAACGGCCGCCTTCACTCGTATGATCGCCGACACCCCGGTTCTGCGCGAATACGCCCGCCGCATGTGGCTGCGGCACGAAACCGTTCTGGCCGAGGCGATCGCAGCAGACATCGGGGCAGTCAGCGACGACATCTCCTGCGCCGCGCTGGCCCGCTTCGCCCTTGATGCCAGCGGCCTCATCGAACGTCATCCCGACCCATCTCACGCCGCGAACGAAGTCTTCGCCCTCCTCGAAAATGGTTGGAATACAGCGCATTCCGTGCGGTGAGCGAACTGGGTGGTCTTTAGACGGCGAAAAGGTGGGCCTCGACGAGCGAGGCCCACCTTTGTGTTCGCGGGGTCTTACTTCAGGGTGATGTCATCCGCGCTGTAGGAACCTTGGCCGTACCAGCCGTGGACCCAGACGGTGACCTTGGTGGTGGAGGCGCCGGTGGTGAATTTGGTCGAAAGTTGTTGGTACGCACCGCCGGTTCCTGGAGTCCAGGTGGATGTGTCGGTGGTGCCGGAGCCGGTTACGCCGAGGTAGACGTAGTTGCCGTTCACCCATGCTGCCAATGTGTAGGCGTGATTCGGTTCGACGGTGATCTGTTGCGAGCATTGGGCGGTGTCGCCGCTGCTCGCCGCACCGGTGAGGGCGTTCTTGCCGCCGTGTACCGGGCTGGTGACGAGTGAGCCGAGGTTGCCCGTGCAGGTCCACGGGGACAGTGCGCCGCTTTCGAAATCCCCGTTGATCACGCCGTTTCCGGTGGGTGGCGTGGTCGTGGTGGTCGGCGGAACGGTTGTTGTGGTGGTCGGCGGAACGGTTGTTGTGGTGGTCGGCGGCACCGTGGTTGTCGTCGACGTCGGCGGGGTGGTCGGGGTGGTGGTCGGCGGGGTGCAGCCGGCGGCGCTACCGTCGACGGTCTTGATCACCTGGTTGAACAGGGTCGACGCCGGATCCAGGTTTTCCAGCGAGTACATCATCGCGCCGCCGAGTCCCTTGCAGTGCAGGTAATCCGACTTGGCCTGGATGGATTGCAGCGAGTCGCCGCCCCAGAAGTTGGTGCCATCGTAGAAGTAGGCGGCCTGCGCTACCGGGTCGTAGAACGTGCGTGACGGATTGTCGACGACGCCGGCCAGCTCCTTGTACATCCGGATGCCGGGGACGTTCCCGGAGGAGGGTCCGCCCGGCGCAGGACCGGTCGCGGGCTGGAAAAGGCCATGGTTATTGCCGGGCTGCACACCCGTCCAGCCGCGGTAGTAGAACGGATAGCCGATGGTCAGCTTGTTCGCCGGGAACCCACCGGGGATGCCGTAGGAACTGTCACCCGTGGTCCACGCGGTGACCGCCTCGTCGATGTTGTATTTCGCGGTGCCCGGCGGGACCGGGTTCATCGGGTCGTCCGGCCTGCTGTAGATCGGATCCTGGAAGTTGGTCGGGCCCTTGGCATCCCACGCTCCGTGCATGTCATAGGTCATGACATTGACGAAGTCGAGGTTGGCACCGAGCTTGTCGGTCTCGTAGTTGCGGATCTTGTCCTGCCCCGCTCCCACGGCCGCGGTCAGCGCGTAGTGCTTGTTGTCCACCACGCCCTGCGCGTCAAGCTGCTTGCGCAACTCGGCCGTCAGCAAGGTGAAGTTGGCCCGGTCGGCGGGCGAGGCGTGGTTGCCGAGATGGCCGCCACCGCCGGGATACTCCCAGTCCAGATCGAGACCGTCGAAGATGCCCTTACCGGTGCCCGGGCCGCCGTAACCATCGGCCTTCGGCAGGTTGCCCTTGATGAACATGTCGATGCAGGAGGACGCGAACTTCTTGCGCGAGGCATCGGTCGCGGAGATATCGGAGAAGAACTTCGAGTACGTCCAGCCGCCGATCGACAAGAGCACCTTCAGGTTCGGGTGCTTCGCCTTCAGCTGCTTGATCTGCTTGAAGTTGCCGACGATCGGATCGTTCCAGGCGTCCGCGGTGCCGTCGACACTGATGTCCGCGCCGAATGACTTGCCGTAGTCGGCGAATGAATCACCCGCGCCGTCACCGGCATTCGGGTTGTTCTCGTCCTGGCTTGCCGCCTTGTTCGCCTCGAAGCAGGTCAGGTCGGTGGGGTGGATGTTCGCGAACGCGTACATCATGTAGTCGAGCTTGCCCGCCATCCCCGAGGTGTCGACGTTCTTGGGGTAGAAGGCGTTCTCGTAGACCGACCACTGGTTGTAGTAGCCGATTTTGACACCGCCGGAGGTCGGGGGAGCCGCGGCCGCCGTCTGGGCCGGCGCGTTGGTAAATCCCACCAACACCGCCGCTATGCCGATCAATAGACTCGCGACCATTGCGACGAGCCCGGTAGATTTCGCCGTTCGCATGGGGTCCTCCCTATGGGGACGTTGGATCGGTCCCCGATGAACGAAGTCGCGGAAAGGTCAGCGAATCGTTCACCGCGACATTTCTGTGTGCGCGCGGCGATGGCCCGAAGATCGTAGGCGAACGAGAACCGAAATATGTTGTGCTAGTGGTTGTTCCGAGCCGAGGGGGGTGCCGCCGAGCCTGGCCAACCGTTTGAATCATGACATGAATACAGGCGTCCGGATCCCCAGTGTGAGAGTGGGGAACTCGGCACGTCAGCGCGTAATTTCCCCAGTTCCAACGGTATAGACGCGCGGGTGCCCGCGGGGGATTCTGGTGCCGATCCGGCTCGGCGAAAACGCCCGGTTCCTGCCGGCGGGGCAGCCGGCAGGAATCAGGACATCGCACTTCGCATAGCAGGATCAATCATCCGGTGACGAGGCGTCCCATCGAGTGAACCTCATCGACGTCACTGCTGGTGATGAAGGACCACGGAGCGGTAAAGAATCCGTTGGCACCCCAGCCCGAGCCCCAGGAATTCTCGATGGTGACACCGTTCTGGTCGTATCCGACGATCGTCACCTCGTGGCCGCCCACCGTGCGCTCGTTGCGTGACGGGTTGTAGCGGGAGTTGCTCGAGTTCAGATTCATGAAGCTCTGCCTGACCTCGAACCCGATCGGGACCGGCAGGCCTGACGAGATCGCATTCTTGATGTTGGTCACCCGATCGCCGGAGGACAGATCCTTGGCGCCGGAGAGCTTGTAGTGCGCGGCATTTGCGCGTTCCGACGCATCGGGCTGGGTGGTGTAGTCGAAATCGCCCTGCCAGTAGTGGGATTTGGTGTCGATCCCCTGGCTGGTCTCCATCGGCAGTGCGACACCGGCCCAGGTGCCCTCGTCATCGCCCTTCGCGATCTGCGCGTAGATGAACATCGGCGCCATCGGACCGCCGGCGATCTGCTGCTCGTTCATCAAGATGCCGTAGCCGGTGTAACCGGTCGCCCAGGTCACGCAGGACCCGACCGCGCCTTGGTCGCCGGCGGGCGCCGCGTACTGCTTGAGCGAGTAGGACGCCGGCGCCACGGCGGAGCCGACCTGGACGGGCAGCGCGAATCCGGTGCTGGTGTCCTTGCCCTTGTTGGCCTTCGCGGCCTGTACGTCGAATCCGAAGGCATGGTGCTTGAGTTCGGGTGACGTGGGCGGTTGCGCGTTCGCGAGTCCCGCTGACACGAGTCCGACGCCCACCGCGAATGCCACGGCGGCAGGCATGAATGAGTAACGCATGATGACTCCTGAATTTGGTGATTTGTCCGTTTTGTCGACTTGGGGCAAATTGCCCCGATGCGCACCGGACGTCGGGAATTGTTGAACTGTGGAACAGTTCGGACGTTCCGTTGCTACATTGCGAATGCTCCTCGCAAAACATCAGTGCGGCAACAGCATTCGGTGTTGACATCTTGTTTCGGATTGGGGACGTTCCCCACTTGCCGCCGTCGGAAGTCGCGGCGTAGCTTTTCCAGAAATTTCTGCAACCCGAAAGAGGGTGCCCGAGTGCTGCCGCGAAGAAAACTCCATGCCTTACTCATCGCCGCGACAGTGGTGATCCTTTCGTTCGGTCAAGCCACCTCGATCGCCGAACCGATTTCTGCCGGAAAGGATTTCGGATCGCGCTCGACCGGGCTGAAGGTCACCACCGCGCTACCCGGCGTGATCGAACCACGAGTCATGGCCGCCGGTTCGAAAACGCTTCCCTACGCCCAGCAGGTGCAAGAGTGGAATCAATGGTGCTGGGCCGCCGACGGCGCCTCGATATCCACCTACCTCGGCCACCGAATCGCACAGACCGACTACTGCAAACTCGTGCACGACTCCGCCAAGGGCAAGCCATGTCCCAACGAGAGCGCGTCACTCGAAGAGATCGCCAGCGCATTCAAAAAGATCGGCTTCACCGCCTCGGTGGGCTCACCGTTCTCCATGACCAAAATCGCCGCGGAAATCTCGGCAAATCGCCCGATCCTCACCGGAATAGCCTGGGCCGCAGGCGGCGGCCACGCCCAGGTCGTCTACGGCTATGACGCGGACGCAGGCACCATCACCTACGGAGACCCGTGGCCGACCTCGCAACGAATCGTCACGCAAACGCTCGCGTCGTATACCCAGAACTCCGAATGGGCGTGGTTCGGCGAAGATTACGGAATAACGAAAAACAAATGAGCTGGCGCTCGCTCTGCGCAGCAGCACTCCTGTGCGCCGCCTTGGCAATTCAGGGTTGCGCGGCCTCGCCGCCCACCCCGGCAAATGCCGATGTCAGTCCGGCAATCGCTCCGGATGCCGACACAATCGACCGAGTACTCGAATCACCCGCGACAACCCAATTGGCCGCTTCATTCCTCAAATCGCAAAACCCACCCACCACCGAAAACCCGCCGACTCTCCACCGAACCGGCCCCCACGTAATGGTCTACGCAACCAACCCAACCTTCGCGACCGATCCCCAGTCCCCCCTGCACAACGCAGGCACCCCGTCCTACATCGCCATACCAGCAAAAATCGGCCCACGACCCGAGCCAGACACAGTCCAGCTCAACCCAACAGCTCCCTACACCCCCCGAGCCATCGCAACAGGAACCGAGGAATCCCAAGCAGCCCAAGCCCTACCCCCCGACGCCCAACTACTCCTGGACTACCCGTCCCACACCTGGTTCGCCTGGACCGAAACCCACGTCACCGCAATCTCATCCGGCACCTACACCGACCTGAAGGGCCAAGAATTCGACACAAACCAATTCAAGCATTGGCTGACGTCACGGTGAGTTCCCGCCACCCGAATGTGCCCTTGGGGCGGAGCCAGTGGAGTGGTGGCCGGACCTGATCGAACCCGCAGGTTATGGCCCTCGGCGGTCAGCAGAACCGCTACGCTCAGGTGACAACACTGTGCGGGAGGGCGCCTTGAGCGACGTCGGATCGTTGTGGAAAGCACTGGACGAGTTGTTGCTGCCGTTGCTCCACCGATACCGCCGCAACCTCGCGGCGCTCCAGGTCGATACGAAAGCTGACAACACGCTGTTGTCGGAGGCTGATCTGGCCACTCAGACGGCCATCATCGAAGCCATCAGGCGACACTTTCCCGGGTCTCGATTCGTTGCGGAAGAAGACGCGGAGGAGCTGCCTGGTTCGGGCGAGCTGACTTGGATCGTCGACCCGATCGACGGCACGAGTGAGTTCGTCGCACCCAATGGACGCGAATTCTGCAGTGTTGTGTGCCTTCTCCAAGACGGTGTACCGACGGCTGCGTACGTCCTGGCGCCCGAACTAGGTTTCGATCGCACGCCGATTACGATCCACTGGTCGGGAGCGGTACTCGTGAACGGACAATCGGCTGAGCCGCTTAGCCGTTCAGCGACACCGCGGCGGGCTTCGGTCACGCGAAGTAAGGACTCCGCCGCGCGGAAGTTCGAGATCGATCTCGCCGACGTCGGCTGTGTTATGAAGACCCGCACCACATCCCAAACTCTCGACATGGTCAGAACCTGCATCGATCTCTCCGCATCGACGCAGGCTCCGGAACACCAGTTCGACCTGTTCTACCGGCCCAATCAGAAGGTATGGGACGGAGCGGCGGGCATCGGACTGGCGATGGCGATGGGTCGTACAGCCACCGACGGCCGCGGGATCAGCCCGTTGCCACTCGGTGTTCAGTTTCTGAACCAGCGTGAGCCGACCTTCCCTGAGACGATTGCCGGCGACCCGGATTGCGTGCGGTGGTTCGTCGACTTGCTGGCGGAGTCTCGGAGCGGCTGATGTCGAATCGTGTCATGGTGGACGTCACGACGTTCATCAGCGCAGAGGAATTCATCCTCTCCCAGAACCACAGCTCGCCGTCCCGACCTCGCGATCCCTTTGCGCAGCAGTGCTACGCGGAGCTTGTCCAGTCGCTGATCTATTTCGATGAGGTGCTCGTACCGCATCCGACCGCGCTCAATCCGGTTCCAGCCGATTACGGCGACTTTCCTCGAATACTTCGCCATCTCTTCGATCTGCGAATCGCTATGCCGTTGTCGATCGGTCCCAGCGAAGAGCCGGCCCTGGTCACAGCCGAGCGCGCCGCGATGGAGACGCTCAAAACGACCGGCGTCGAGACCAGGCTTCGGTTCATCGACAAGACCCGTCGTGCCGATCGTGAGGTGCAAGAGCGCGGTGGCGGGCAGCGGATGCTGGCGAACATAGCGGCGTGGGCGGACTATCAGTGGGAGAACGTCAGGGTCGAAGGCCATCACCGTGCTCGCATCGGCGGCGCCGATGGTGTGGAACTCGACCCCTTTGGGCAGTGGGCACGGGCATCTTCGTTCGCGATGGAGGGGCAATTCGGCTGAGCCGAACGAGACAGAGACCACGTTGATCGAGGCTGCAGCTTCGGTGGCGGAATTAGTCGGCCCGGGGATACCCATCACCAGGCCGCTCCGTCTCGCTTTGGTCCCCTTCCGGCGATATTCGGGAACTCTGGAGAGCTTGCACCAGAAGTTCCTCTACCGGGAGTTTGTGAGCGGGATGTGAGGAGTCCGAGAGCTTACGAAGGGCGTTCGGCCCCTATGTGCGGTTTTTGGCGGGGCGGTTGGTGGCGGCGCGGCGGTCGGCTTCCTTGGCGGCGATTCGCTCGTTTTCCTTGAGGACTTCGGCGTAGTTTTCGCGTTCGCGGATCAGCCATTCCGGCGGGTCGGCCAGGAGGGTGGCGATTTCGTCGGCGGTGAGGGCGTCGGAGACTTCGGCGCGGGAGAGGCCGGAGTTGGAGACGCCTAGTTTGCGGGCGGTGATGTCGCGGGGGAAGGGGCCGGTGCGGCGGAGGTCGGTGAGCCACTCCGGCGGGGCGGTGCGGAGGGCGTCGAGGTCGGCGCGGGAGAGCGGGGTGTTGCGGAAGGATTCCGGGGCCGCGGGCAGGTAGATGCCGAGCTTGTTGGCTGCGGTCAGGGGCTTCATCATCTGGGGGTTCGGGTCCGGGCTCACCGAGACAGCCTATCGGGTGGCGATATGGTTCCTGGCATGAGCCGGTTGGAGTCGATTGATGTCGTGCGGCTGCGGTGGTTTGTCGCGGTTGCCGAGGAGCTGCATTTTGCGCGGGCGGCGAAGGGGTTGAACATTGCGCGGCAGCGGTTGAGTCAGACGGTGATCGAATTGGAGGAGGAGCTGGGGACGAAGCTGTTCGTGCCCGGGGCTCAGCCGACCCAGCTGACTGCAGAGGGGGAGCAGCTGCTGGAGGAGGCGCGGGAGTTGATCGCGCGGGCGGCGGAGGCGGCTGTCGACGAGACGCCGGAGGGGCCTGCCGCGTTGCGGGTCGGGTTCGTGCCAGGGGTGACGGTGTCCAAGTGGACGCGGATCTGGAGTGAACGTTTTCCGGATACGTCGCTCGAGGTGGTCGCGGTGCCGATGGGGGAGCAGGAAGCGGCGTTGCGGGAGGGGCGGGTCGATCTGTGCTTTGTTCGGCTGCCGATCGATCGGGACGGGATGAGTGCGATTCCGCTCTATCGGGAGTTGCCGGTGGTGGTGGTGCCGAAGGATCATCCGATCTCGGTGTTCGAGCAGGTGAGCATGGCGGAGCTGGCCGACGAGCGGATGCAGGATGCCTCCGACATCGACACCGTCGAGGGTGCTATCGAGCTTGTCGCGGCCGGTGTGGGCGTTGCCGTGGTTCCGCACTCGATCGCTCGACTGCACGCACGTCGCGACCTCGTATATCGCACCGTCACCGATGTCGCGAGCACCGAGATCTCCTTGGCGTGGCCGACTGATCGGACGAGTGATTTGGTCGAGGATTTCGTGGGGGTTGTGCGAGGTCGTTCCGAACGGAGTTCTCGGTCGCCCGCTGCTCGCGCCAAAACTCCTGAGCCGCAGAAGAAGTCGGCGGCGAAGCGAACCGGTGGACGGCCGAGTCCGGCAAGGAATTCGGTCGCCAAGAAGAAGCCCGCGAAGCGTCGCGGGCGTTAGTTCCTGGTCTAAGGAACTAGACCGTCTCGACAGTCCGGTTGAAAACGTTCCTGGACGGGCGGGGGCAACCGGATCCGGTCCGTGGAGCGGAACATGACTGCGGCACAACAAAAGTGCGATCATGGCCCGCTCGACGGCGTCAGATCAGCCTGAATACCGTTCGGCCGCAACATCATCGAGCCGTATCTGAACGGCGTCGGTTATGGAAGAGCCGAAACCGGTTCGCCTACAGGAGAGTTCAGCTGTTGGCTCCGCAGACACGGTTGAGCTGGTCGGTGACGGGGTCCAAGTCGGTGACGTTGTCATCGGCCAGCGCGTTGGCGTAGGCGATGATGACGTCCTTCTCGGCTTGCTCGCCACCACTCGCGGCGATGGACAGCAGCGTGACGTGCAGCGCCTTCGCAACGGTGTCCTCCAGAACCCCGTTCGGAGATCCGGCAATGGCCTTGTTGATCGCGTCGACGGCGCGGCCACAGGTCTCGGACTGGGCGTGGGCCGGAGCGGCGGGCAGCAGCAACAGCGAACCGACGGCGCTGGCGGTCAGCAGCGCGGCGGCGAAAATCTTGGGCATAACATCCTCACGGTCTGGTCAGCAGCGAAGGTCCGCGACCCGAATCGGGTCGCGGACCTCTCGACGCAAAACCGTACTAGACCGTTCGGTCTGGTGAAAGCCGATACGTTTCAGGGCATTCGGCTGGCGCCGACCCGACTAGCGCGGCTTGCGGCGCAGGAACGAGTCCCGGACCAGGATGCCGACGATGGCGAGCGCGAAGCCGACCAGGAAGATGTCCTCGACATGTCCCTTGTGGTTGCCGATGACCATCGCGACCAGGATGAACGCCACGATCCAGCCGGCGGCGCGGAAGGTGCGGGGCGATTCACCGCTCCACCCCCACGCGGCGGACGGAACCTCGGCGGTGTCCACGTGAGTGACGATGGCGCGCTCGGTGCTGGCGGGTTCGAGTTCCGTGGCGGCCACGATTCGCTCCTTAGCTGGTTCGGGATGGACTACTACTCGATATCGTGACATACGACGGTGCGTCGTTGTAAGTCGGGACACGCCGCTCGGGCGACGGTGGGCGCCGGGGCGGGTAAGCATCGGGCCCGTTTTCTGGTGCGCCACAATGAACCCGTGTCCGACATCGTGAGAGTCCTGCTCCTCGGCAGTACCGGATCCATCGGTACCCAAGCGCTCGAGGTGATCGCCGCCAACCCCGACCGGTTCGAGGTGGTCGGCCTGGCCGCGCGCGGCGGCAATACCGAGCTGCTTGCCGCGCAGATCGCGGCCACCGGGACCCGCAATGTCGCGGTCGCCGACCCGAAAGCCGCGCAGCAGCTGGGCATTCCGCTGGCGGGGCCGGACGCGGCCACCGAACTGGTCCGCCGCACCGAGGCCGATGTCGTGCTCAACGCGCTGGTCGGCTCGCTCGGCCTGGAACCGACCCTGGCCACCCTGCAGTCGGGCACCCGGCTCGCGCTGGCGAACAAGGAATCGCTGGTGGCGGGCGGCTCGCTGGTCACCCGCGCCGCGGCGCCCGGCCAGATCGTGCCGGTCGATTCGGAACATTCCGCGCTGGCCCAGTGCCTGCGCGGCGGTCGCGCCGAGGAGGTGGACCGGCTGGTGCTCACCGCCTCGGGCGGCCCGTTCCGCGGCTGGACCGCCGAGATGCTGGAATCGGTGAATCCCGCTGAGGCCAAGACGCATCCGACCTGGTCGATGGGCCCGATGAACACGCTGAACTCGGCGTCGCTGGTCAACAAGGGCCTGGAGCTGATCGAAACGCACCTGCTGTTCGGCATTCCCTACGACCGCATCGACGTCACCGTGCACCCGCAGTCGATCGTGCACTCGATGGTCACCTTCACCGACGGCTCCACCCTCGCCCAGGCCAGCCCGCCGGACATGAAACTGCCCATCGCGCTGGCCCTCGGCTGGCCCGACCGGGTCCCCGGCGCCGCGCTGGCCTGCGACTTCGGCACCGCCGCCACCTGGACCTTCGAACCGGTCGACAACGAGGTCTTCCCGGCCATCGACCTGGCCCGCCAGGCCGGCGAGGCGGGCGGCAGCGTCACCGCCGTCTACAACGCCGCCAACGAGGTTGCGGTACAAGCCTTCCTGGACGGAGCCATCCGCTTCCCCGGCATCGTCCGCACCGTGGCCGCCGCCGTCGAGGCCGCCGATCAGTGGCACACCGAACCGAACTCCCTCGAAGAGGTACTCGCCGCCGACAGCTGGGCTCGCCAGTTCGCCCGGGCGCGGGTGGTCGCCTAACCCGCCTCGGACTCGCCCGCCGACCACCGCCTGGCACACTGAACACGCAGGCCCGGGAGAGGTCCGGTTACTGTGGTCGGGGTGCTCGCGGCCGTGACGGGATGTGCGGGTCCAGGTTTGTGGGCGGCCGATCCGGCGGTCGCACTTCATCAAGGCGAGCTGCGCTATGCAGGAGGGCTGCTAAACACATGGTCTACGCGTTGGGGTTCGTGCTGTTCGCGCTAGGCATCACGATTTCGATCGCGTTGCATGAGTGCGGGCACATGTGGACCGCTCAGGCCACTGGCATGAAGGTGCGGCGGTACTTCATCGGTTTCGGGCCGAAGGTGTTCTCGTTCCGGCGCGGTGAGACCGAGTACGGCCTCAAGGCGCTGCCGCTGGGCGGGTTCTGTGACATCGCGGGCATGACCGCCCTGGACGAGCTGGAGCCGGAAGAGCTCGACCGCGCCATGTACCGGCAGGCGACGTGGAAACGACTCGTGGTGATGTCGGGCGGCATCGCGATGAACTTCGTGCTCGGCTTCGTTCTCATTGTGATCATGGCGGTCGGCTGGGGGCTGCCGCTGTTGACCGAGCCGCCGGTGAAGGTCGGTGCACTGCAATGCGTGTCCGACGACAACCCCGATCTCTCCCTGCAGCCGTGTTCGGGCGTCGGCCCGGCGCAGCAAGCGGGATTGCAGCTCGGTGACACCATCACCGCCGTGAACGGCAAGTCTGTCGATACTTGGTCCGATTTCACCGCCGAGACCCGGAAAGCGACCGGGGAGATCACCTACACGGTGGACCGCGGCGGGCAGCAGCTGAGTTTCCATGTGAATCCCCAGCAGGTGGTGCGCCATACCGAGGCAGGGGACAAGCTCCAGGTCAGCGCGGTCGGCATCATCCGTGATCTGCCGAAGAGTCCCGATTACAACGTGCTGACTGCTATCCCGGCGTCGCTGTCCTTCACCGGTGACCTCACCGTCCGCACCGTGCAATCGCTCGCGCAGATGCCCGCGAAAGTAGCGTCGCTGTGGACCGCGGTGACCGGTGGTGAACGCGACGCGGATACTCCGATGAGTGTCTACGGCGCAAGCCGAATCGGCGGTGAGACGGCTGAGCGTGGGCTCTGGGGGGTGTTCATCCTGGTGCTGGCCAGCCTGAACTTCTTCCTCGGCGCCTTCAATATCCTCCCGCTGCTTCCGCTCGACGGCGGACACATCGCCGTGGTGATCTACGAGAAGATCCGCGACGTGTTCCGTCGCTGGCGCGGTCTCGCACCGGGCGCACCGGTCAATTACCTGAAGCTGCTGCCCGCCACCTACGTGGTCGTGGTCATCGGTGGTGCGTACATGCTGCTCACCCTCGCCGCGGACATCGTCAATCCGATCAAACTGTTCTGACGCTGGTAGCGACATTTGGCAGTCCATTCGGAAATGGCAGTCGACGGCGCTTACCCGAACCGGACGAATCGCCTAGGCTGATCACGAGGCACCGAGACCGAAGGGAGTCGGTTGAGGGTGGACAGTTCAAATAGATCGACTGGATAAGACTGCGCTGTTCAGTCGGATTTCATGACAACCGTCGCCTCGCGAATGTTTGCATGTCTATTCGAAGGGGAATGAAGTTGCGAATTCGGAAACTTGCGTCCGTTGTGTCGCTGGCCGTGGTGTTGACGGCAGGCCTGAGCGCCGCGGGGATCGGCGCCGCCGCCGCGGCAACGCCGGAACGGGTAGACGCTGCTACAGCTGCGAAAGACGCTGTCGTGCAGGTCATCGAGGCACGCGAGGTGGCGTTGCAGACCGATGCCGCCCGCCTCGACACCGCACAACTGTCCAGTGTCGACACCGAAATGGGCTTGCAGCTGGTGTCGGTGCCGATCGCATATTCCGAAGGGAACGGTGGGGTCGTCAAGTTTATTGTCGAAGGCTCTCGCGTATTGAGTTACGTCGAGAAGCAGGTGCGTAATCTCGATGGCGGATCGCGTCTGGTCAGTACTTGGCAGGACGGATCGCTGCTGTCCAGTGGTCCCGTTCGGACAATCGGCGGTGACCCGTTCACCGATTGCCTCGAAGGACAGGCGGCGCGCGGCGCCATCGCGAAATGGGCGCTGCAGAAGTGCTACAGCGGCACCTTGATTTCGCCCGCGCAGGGCGCGGCATGCCTGCTCGGACTCGGCGTCACCCGACAGCAGATCGAACAGTGCCAGCAACTTTCGATGGCGTGACATAACACAGTGCGAAATGCTGCCGCACGCAACGACGTCCGCTACCGCGTCGTTGCGTGCGGCAGCTTCGTGTTCGCTCCGGGCGGGGGTCCGGCCCGGCTGTTCGCCCGGTGACGCGGTACCCTGTCGCCGGCACTTGGGGGACAGCACGTTGTCGTGGGCGTCACAGGGTGGTCGTTCGGCGTGCGCGACTAAGCTCGGAAGGCGAACGGCCCACAATGTATGTACGAAAGTAGGCAGCCGGAAGTGACCAGCACAATCGGATTGGGGATGCCCGCCGCACCTGCGGCCGTTCTCGCTCCTCGACGCAAGACTCGCCAGTTGAAGGTGGGCAATGTCGGGGTCGGAAGTGATCACCCGATCTCCGTGCAGTCGATGACCACCACCAAGACCCACGACATCAACGCCACCCTGCAGCAGATCGCGGAGCTCACCGCGTCCGGCTGCGACATAGTCCGGGTGGCCTGCCCGCGTCAGGAAGACGCGGACGCGCTGGCGACCATCGCGCGCAAGAGCCAGATCCCCGTCATCGCCGACATCCACTTCCAGCCGCGCTACATCTTCGCGGCCATCGACGCCGGTTGCGCCGCGGTGCGGGTGAACCCGGGCAACATCAAGGAATTCGACGGCCGGGTCGGCGAGGTCGCCAAGGCCGCGGCCGCGGCGGGCATCCCGATCCGCATCGGCGTCAATGCCGGTTCGCTGGACAAGCGGATGCTGGAGAAGTACGGCAAGGCCACTCCGGAGGCGCTGGTGGAATCCGCGCTGTGGGAGGCGAGCCTGTTCGAGGACCACGGCTTCGGCGACATCAAGATCTCGGTCAAGCACAACGACCCGGTGATCATGGTGGAGGCCTACCGCCAGCTGGCCGCGCGCAGTGACTACCCGCTGCACCTCGGCGTGACCGAGGCGGGCCCGGCGTTCCAGGGCACCATCAAGTCCGCAGTGGCGTTCGGTGCGCTGCTGTCGGAGGGCATCGGCGACACCATCCGCGTCTCGCTGTCCGCGCCGCCCGCCGAGGAGATCAAGGTCGGCGATCAGATCCTGCAGTCGCTGAACCTGCGCCCGCGCAAGCTCGAGATCGTGTCCTGCCCGTCGTGTGGCCGCGCCCAGGTGGACGTGTACAGCCTCGCGAACGCGGTCAGTGCCGGTCTGGAGGGCATGGAGGTGCCGTTGCGGGTGGCCGTGATGGGTTGCGTCGTGAACGGGCCCGGCGAGGCACGGGAGGCGGACCTCGGTGTCGCGTCCGGCAACGGTAAGGGCCAGATCTTCGTCAAGGGCGAGGTCATCAAGACCGTGCCGGAGGCGATGATCGTGGAAACCCTGATCGAGGAGGCGCTGCGCATCGCCGAGCAGATGGGCGTGGAAGCGGGCGCGGGCGAACCGGTCGTCACGGTCGGCTGACGCCGTTCATGGACGGTAGCCGGACTTCGTCTGGTTCAGTTGAACACTCTGCGAACTGTTGCGTTCGGCATAGCCGTACCACATCGCCGATTTTCGTGGCAGGCTAACAACGTGCGGAGTCTGCTGGAGCCGACGCGCAGGGCGAAATACGTCCCCGCGCGCCAGCTCGCGAACCGGGACCTGGGACAGGTCCTCCGAGTGCTGGATGCCGATCCGGTGGCCTCGTGCATGGTCGCCGCCCGGCTCCAGGAATTCGGCCTGGACACCACCAGGTGTGGGCAGGGCGAACTGTGGAGTCGAGGCGGCCCGTCGGAGTCGCTGTGTTTCTCGGGTGCGAACCTGGTCCCGCTGCGCGGTGACCACGACGCGCTGCGGGCGTTCGCGGACCGCGCGTTGCGTTGGCCGCGGATCGCCTCGTCGGTGGTCGGACGCCGTGAACTGGCGTTACCGCTGTGGGAGATGCTGGCCGACCACTGGGGCCCGGAGCGGGAACTGCGCGGCGAACAGCCGCTGCTCGCCCTCGCCCAACCGCCGCTGGTCGCCCCCGACCCGAATGTCCGGCGAGTGCGACCCGACGAACTCGAACGCTACCTCTGCGCCGCGATCGCCATGTTCATCGAAGAGGTCGGCGTCGATCCCAGAGCAGGCGACGGCGGTCGAGGTTACCGCCGCCGCATTCAGAGCCTGATCGAATCCGGCCGCGCCTGGGCACGTTTCGAGGACGGCGAGGTCGTCTTCAAGGCCGAGGTCGGGTCGTTGTCCCGGCGCACCGGCCAGATCCAGGGCGTCTGGGTGCATCCCGAACATCGCGGCACCGGACTCGGCACCGTCGGCACGGCCGCCATCGCCAATGCGGTGGTGGCGTCCGGTCGCACCGCGAGCCTGTACGTGAACGACTACAACGAAGTCGCGCGCCGCGCGTACGGCCGAGTCGGCTTCCAGCAGATCGCTACTTTCGCCACCATCCTGCTCGACTGAGCGCGCCCACGCTGAAAGCTGTTTCAGTGGAAAGAAACACGGAGCGGCGCGGAGGTTTGCTCAGCGTTGGCTACTACCATCGGTGCCGATGTCGACCAGGACCGATCCGCTGAGGACACCGCTTATTGTCACGCTGGCTGTCGCGATGCTCGCGTTGCCGGCGGCCGGTTGCGCGCGCGGCCCGCAGGGACCGGTGCCCGCGGCGGACGACTTCGTCACGGCGTTCGCGAAGCACGACCTGGCGGCCGCGGCCGACCTCACCAATCAGCCCGAAAAGGCCAGTGCCGCACTGGGTTCCGCGTGGGACCACCTGCAGGCGGAGAAGCTCTCGGCGCACACCGGCTCGGCCAGGGTCAGCGGCGACACCGCGACCGTCGACTACACCTATGAGTGGCACTTGCCCAAGGATCGCACCTGGCGCTACATCGGTCAGTTGCAGATGGGGCGCAGCGGCGGCCGCTGGAAGGTCCGCTGGACCTCGTCGAACATCCACCCCAAGCTCGGCGACACCCAGACGATGTCGCTGCGCGCCAACCCGGCTCCCCGCGCGCGGGTGAACGAGCAGGCGGGCAGCGATGTGCTGGTGCCGGGCAAGGTATCCCGGGTCGCGTTCACCGCGGCGAACGCCGCCGACCCCGGCGCGGTCGCGACCTCGCTGGCGGCGGCACTGAGCCAATTCGACCCGCAGCTCACGCCGGAATCCGTCCGGGACGCGGCCGTCGCCGCCAAGGGCGCGTACACCGTGGCAATGCTCAGCGAGAGCGAATTCGACCAGGTCAGTACCGATCTCATCGGTTTGCCCGGCGTCATGATCACCCCGGAGTGGGATCTGGTGCCCACCGACCGCGCGTTCGCGCCGGACCTGATGGCCCAGATCCGCAAGACGGTGATCGCCGAGGTGGACGGCAAGGCCGGCTGGAGCGTGGTCACCATGAACGCCAACGGCGCCGACACCGACGTGCTCACCGAGGTGCCCTCGCAACCGGCACCGTCGTTCTCGCTCAGCGTGGATCGCAACGTGCAGAACGCCGCGCAACGCGCCGTCGACCTGCGCGAAGAGCAGACGATGCTGGTGGCGATCCGTCCGTCCACCGGCGCGATCCTGGCGATCGCGCAGAACAAGGCGGCCGACCAGGACGGCCCGGTCGCGACCATCGGTCAGTACCCGCCGGGTTCGGTGTTCAAGACGGTGACCGCGGCCGCCGCCATGTCCACCGGACTCGCCACGCCCGACACGGTGCTGCCCTGTCCGAGCCGAATCACCATCGGGGACCGCACGATTCCCAATTACAACCTGTTCACCCTCGGTGACGCACCGATGATCACGGCCTACGAGCGTTCATGCAACACCGCGTTCGCCAACGTGGCCAGCAGACTGCCGAGCGACGCGCTGCACGAGGCCGCCGCGAAACTCGGTGTCGGCCCGAGCTATACGGTCGACGGGCTGCCGACGTTCTCCGGCTCGGTGCCGCCCTCGGATGAGCTGATCCAGCGCACCGAAGACGGCATCGGCCAGGGCAAGGTGGTGGTCAGCCCGCTCGGCATGGCGTTGATGGCGGCCACCGTCGCGCACGGCTCGGTGCCGGTCCCGTACCTGATCGCGGGCCGCGCCACGACGGTCGACGGCGCGGCGCCCGCCCTCGCGCCGCAGGTGAGCACCGGGCTGCGGGCGATGATGCGCAGGGTGGTCACCGGCGGCACCGCCGAGCGGATCGCCGATCAGGGGGAGGTGTACGGAAAAACCGGTGAGGCCGAGGTCGACGGCGGGTCGCACTCGTGGTTCGTCGGCTACCGCGGCGATATCGCGTTCGCGACGTTATTGGTCCGGGGTGGCAGCTCCGACAACGCGGTCGCGGTCAGTCGCGATATGTTCGCCGCGCTGCCACCGGGTTACTGAGCCGCGCGCTCGTGCGCGGCTGCCGGGTTGCTGGACGACGCGGCGTTATCCATGATCACGGCACCGGCGTCGCCGCCGTCGAGGATCTGGACGGTCGCGGCGCCGCCGAGGACGATGGCCACGCTGGCCAGAATTGTGGTGGAACGCTTCATTGTTCGGCTCCCTCAGGGTCAGGGGTGTCGACGGGGGAAGGTTCTAGCTGTTCCGCGCAGGGATGACCGCGCGAAGTTATCTGAAAGTTTGCTGACTTTCGAACCGTAGACCGGGATCGATTCACCGAACAAGCGCGAGTGGCCGATGGCACATGGCAGCAAAAACATGCCGCGGGTCACATTTCGGACGAATCCCGGTGAGAGTACCCCTGAGCGCGTCGGTATTTTCGTGGAATTCGCCGATCACGAAACAACTCCGTGGAACCGGCCGTTCGGCCAGATAATGTTCCGGATCCTGCACCGCTCGGCGGAGGGTGTGCGGATTCTCGCGATCGAGTCGAGTCGAGTCAGTCGGCGCGGCGCAGGGTGGCGGCGAGGTGGTGTTGCAAGGGCTCGCCGACCGCCGCCATGCGCAGGGTGTAATCGATGGTGTCGCCCTTCAGTTGAAAGGTGCGGCCGAGGGCGGTGACGAGTTTGGCAGTGCTGGTGCGGCCGATGCTGGTGGAGTCGAATTCCATGTGCAGCGCGCCGTCGGCGACATTCAGTGCGCCCTCGCATATTTCGGTGATGCCGGTGGGGTGCGCCAAGATCAATTCGACCCGGTCCGGGCTCGGGCAGCGCAGATAGCCGGTTTCGGCGTGCATCGGGCGGCTGCCGTCGGCGGCGCGGGTGCGCTGCCGATAGGTGAGGAACGGGCGGCCGAGATGGCCGAATCGGACTTCTTCCAGGTAATCGAACGACTGGATGGTCGGGTATTCACCGTGCCCGTCGCCGCGCCAGGTGCCGAGCAGCGGCGCCAAGGGGGCGATGTCGGGATGGGGCGCGATGCAGGGTTGGGGTTCGACCACGGCGCACAGCCTAAACCTGTTGGTGCACGGTGGGTTCGTATACTGCCGAATTCGGTGCGTCGCTGAGGTTAGCGTCGCCTGAACGCCAATTGTGTTGTTTGGCAGAAATTCCTGGTCGGCAAGTTCGCGGCTATGGCTGCGCCGATGCGACGAACGGCCCGCACGCCGAGCAGCGCGGGCCGTTCGTGTTCGCTCAGAAGCTGCAGTCGGCGTTGCCACCGCCCTTCAGGATCCAGAGCACCCCGCAGAAGATATCGGCCGACGACGAACCGGTCGGCGGCCCCGCGACAGGGCTGGCCTCGGCCGTTATGGAGACGGGTGCCGCGGCGGCGAGTCCGGCTGGTGCGACGAGCCCGGCGATCATGGCAGCTATCACGACTGTCTTCTTCATCAGGCGTCCCCTTTACGTCGTATGATCCTGTCCACGAGCAGTATTCGGTGGATCAAGTGCAGACGCATGCCCCCAATTACTTGGCCGTGCGGTGCTGCCTGGCAAACGCCGAGCGTGTCAGTACCGAGCGATGCTGGCGCTTCGGCTAGCCACGACCGGTCGGGGCGGAGGCTCGTGGGCGGGTGTCTTGCGCGTGGATCGCTGCTTCGATTTCGTCGACCGCGGTGCGAATCGTGGTGCCGTACGCGGTGTCAGGGAGGGCGTGCAACGTGGCTCTGGCGGCGGCGAGTTCGCGTTGGGCGGCGGTGAAGGAGCTCAGCCTGCGGTAGTTGTCAGCGAGGTTGAGGTGCAGGGACGGGTAGAAGCCTTGGACGTCCAGCGACGAGTGGTATTCCTGAGCGCGGGCGTTGGTCAGCGAATCGGCGGCGTCCAGGGCGCGAATGTCCCAGGTGAGTGCCTCGGCCGCGTCGTCGTGCAGGTCGGCGAGGTAGTGCGCGAGGGTGCAGCGGTGCAGTGGATCGCCCTGTGGGCCAAAGGAATTCCACAGGGCGAGCAGCGCATCGCGAGCCGCGTCGGGTTGACCTTCGCGCCCGAGGGTTATCGCGCGGGTGATGGCGGCCATGGTGTCGTCGGTCACGGTAAAGGGCCTATCTGTTGGCTGGCTGCCAGGTCGGCATGGCCAGGGTGGTGAGGTCGCCGTCGGTGGCGGAGCGCAGGACGACCGGGTGGTCGGCTGCGGAGATGTCGAGCATGAGATCGGGGCCCAGGGCGGTGTGAATCGCGGGGAGCAGGGTCGTGACGTCGAAGTAGAGGTCGATGTCGGAGCCGGTGACCGTGGCGGGCAGGTGGTGTCGGTTGCTGCTGTCGGACACCGTGAGACCGGCGTTGTCTATCTCGAATTTGACTGTGGGGGAGGTGTTTTCGAGGAGCGCCAGCAATGGCAGGCGGGCTGTCAGCACGCGGGTTCGGACCGGTGCCAGACTCGACAAGACCGCTCGATAGTCAGGGAACGGCTCATCGATCAGTTGGCAATGTCGCTCGGCACCGTCGCCGACGAGCAGCAAGCCCTGATCGGTTGGGGCGGCGACGATTTCGTCCAGCCGGCGAAGCCAGCTGATGATCGGCGCGAGATCGGCATCGACGACCACCGACCAGTCACTGCCCTGTCGATCCCGCGACACCACCGTCCGAGTCGAGAGCCGGTAGCGATCGGTGGCGGTGAGCGTCAACGAATTCGCGCTCGCCTCCAGCAAAATGCCCGCGAGAACAGGGATTTCACGATTACCCGCTGCGGCGGACCGCACCTGCTCGAATGCCTCCGCTAACAGTGCGGCAGGCAACGCGACGCGATCATCCAGCGACCCGACCGTGAGTGTCCGCTTGATCTTCGCAGCAACGTTGGCGGCCGTCCGCGCTCGTCGCTGTAGCTCACCGACGTGCTCGTCCAGCAGTCGCTCAGCGCGCTCGACATCGCCGGACAGGATGTCCGAGATGGATTCGAGCGGTACCTCGATCGCCCGCAGGCGACGGATCAACGCCGCCCGTTCCTGCTGAGCCTCGGTGTAATACCGGTACCCGGTGAGCGGATCGACCCGTGCGGGCACCAGCAACCCGCAGTCGTCGTAAAACCGCAGCGCACTCGCCGTGAGCCCACTCGCTCGCGCCAGTACGCCTATCGTGATCAACCCGTCGTCTGCCACCCGGTCATCATGGAGTCTCAGGTAGGCCGAAGGTCAACACGCTCAGTCGGTGAGTGCGGCTTCCCACTTCCGCGACCACTTCCAGACGTCCTGCAGCGCGGTGCCGAGTTCTGTTCCCGCAGTGGTGAGTTCATAGGACTTGTCCGCGTTCTTCACGATCAGCCCCGCACTCTGCAGATGCTGCAGGCGCACCGAAAGCATGCTGGACGAGCAGTTGTCCATCCGCCTGCGCAGTTCGAGGAACCCGAGTGGTCCGGGCGCCAGCTCCCACAGGACGCGCAGGATCCACCGCTGTCCCAGCAGTTCCATCGCGGCCAGTACCGGCGGATCGGCCCGGCCGGTGGGCGGCTTCGCCCCGCTTGCGCTTCTCATTCAGAACTACCATAGTGATTCTGATTTAGAAGCAATCCGCCGGGCCGACGGTCCGTAATCGAGAGGGAAACGGTGGGTCATCCAGCCGGACAGCGAGTCGTTCTGATCACCGGTGCCTCCCGCGGCATCGGCGCCGAAACCGCGCGCATCCTCGCCGCTCGCGGCGACCACGTGATCATCAACTACCGCGAAAAGCTCAGGCGCGCTGAGATACTCGCCGACGAGATCAACGCCGCGGGCGGCAGCGCCTCCACCGCGGGCGCCGACATCTCCGACGAAGCCTCCGCCCGCACCCTCGTCGAAACCATCACCAAGGAATTCGGCCGCCTCGACGTCCTGATCCTCAACGCCTCTGGCGGTCTCGAACGCAACGCCGCCCCCGACTACGCCATGTCGATCAATCGCGACGCCCAAACTCGCCTCGTCGAACTGGCCGTACCCCACCTACCGTCCGGCTCCCGAATCGTCTTCGTCACCAGCCACCAGGCCCACTTCCACGGCCGCAAACCGGTCCCCGCCGAATACGAACCCATCGCCGCCAGCAAACGCGCAGGCGAAAACGCCCTCCGCGCCATGGTTCCCACCCTCACCACCCACGGCATCACCCTGCACACCGTCTCCGGCGACATGATCGACGGCACCATCATCGTCCAACTCCTGGAACGCCGAAACCCCGCCGCCGTCGCCGCCCGCCGCACCCAAGCCACCCTCCCCACCGTCGCCGAATTCGCCACCGCGGTAGCCGACGCCACCACCAGCCCCGCCGAATCCGGCGACACCACATACGTCGGCGGCCCGGACTATCTGGCCGCCCACTCTCACTGACACACCAGACCGGTGTGCAGGATCGCCCTCGATAACGAGGCCGTTCCTTCGAGCGGTCGCGCTTTAATCGGTGGAGACCTGCACGTTCAGGCCCGAGGATGACCGCATGGACTATGGGGATACGGCGTGCCGGATCGAATGGGATCAGCTGCCAGGGGAGGTGCGTGCCGGTATCGAGCGGCAGCTCGGGAGTGAGGTGGTGCGGGCGGACGGGCAGCGGGGTGGGTTCAGTCATGGGATGGCGGCTCGGTTGTTGTTGGACAACGGGTCTCGGGTGTTTGTGAAGACGGTTCGCGGGGACGATGAGCTGGCGGGGATGTATCGGCGGGAGGCGGATGCGGCGGGGCGGTTGCCTGCGGCGGTTCCGGCTGCGCGGTGCCGGTTCGAGGTCGAGCTGGCGGGTTGGTTTGTTGCGGCGTTCGAGGATGTCGAGGGGGCACGGCCGCGGTTGGCGGAGCCGGGGGAGTCGGCGGATGTGCTGCGTACGGTGGGGCTGTTGGCCGAGGTGCTGACGCCGAGTCCGCTGCGGGATGTGCCGGAGTTCGAGGCGGAGTTGGGGTCCGCGTTCGCCGGGTGGCGCGGGTTCGCCGAGATGGGTGTGCCTGAGGATCTGGATGACTGGTCGGTGCGGAATCTCGATCGGTTGGCGGAGTTGGCGGCGGGCTGGGCGGTGGGCGCGCAAGGGGAGACCTTGTTGCACGCGGATCTGAGCCCCGGGAATATGGTGCGGCGGCCGAATGGTGAAGTCGTCGTTGTCGATTGGGCTTGGGCCTGCCGAGGTGCGGCCTGGGTGGATCTGGTGTTGCTCGCCCCGTATTTCGAAGACTGCGGTGTCGATGCGGACCAGATCATCGCCGGCCATCCGGTCACCAAGGACGTCGATCCGGCCGCCATCGACGCGTTCGTGTGTGCGCTGGCGGGGTACTGGGCGGTTGGTTCCCGGCAACCACCACCGCCCCGCTCGCCGCACCTGCGCGCGCATCAAGCGAGATTTGCCCGGCTTGCGCGGGATTGGTTGCGGCGTCGGGTCGGCTGGGCATAGCCGCAGGTGATTACTTCCGAGTGGCAGATTAAGGTGTGGTCACTCGAGGTTTGCCGAGCTCGATCGATGCGGCGGCAGGCTGGTGGGGAGGCGGTTGACCAGCGCGTGTCGGACGAACGGAAGTTGGTGAAATCTACGTGAAGGGGGGAAGTCTCGTTCACGCTATCGATGTGTGCCAGGTGCGGGATGTGCTGCGGCGACGTCACCACCCGAGGGGCGGGGCGTACCGACGCGCGGCCTGGTGGGGGTGCTGAGGTGAACCCGGACCGGACGCTGCCCGCGAAAGATCTGCTGCTCGCCGCCTTCCGCGGCTTCCCGCACGACGACCATCCGATGCTGGAGGCGGCGGGCGAACTGGCCCAGCTGCACCTGGTGCGCGAACGCACCCCGGCCGCCGAGGCGGTCAAGATCGATCAGCGGCGGCTGCAGTTGGTGCGCACCATCGATCGCTGGGTCACCTTGGCGACCCCGGTCCCGGAGATCGCCGCACCCGAGCACACCGAAACCGTCGGCAGAATGGTGGACCGGCTCGCCTGCATGACCGCGCAGGCGTTCGCCGCGCTGGCCTTCGCCCCGGAGGCGGTCTTCTACGACGCCTGGGTGCAGATCGAGGAGATGGCCGACGGCTACCAGGACCTCATCGAGGATCTGCGCATCGGCATCCGGCGGCTACCGGACGACCCGTACGACCGCTGGTGACTTACTTTCCGCGCCCGAACAGCCGGAACGACCGATTCCGGCGCTGCGGCAGGGTGGCGTAGACCATGGTCATATCGGCGAACACCTCCGCCTCCCGCTCCCGATCGACCCCGAATTCGCTGCGCCCGAGCACATGCTCGACCGACTGCGGCGAAATCGAGGGCAGCATCAGGGTCAGCGTCGGCGGCACCGGTGTGCGGCGATCGGCCTCCTGCGTGCCATGACCGAGCAGCATGTGCCCCACCTCGTGCAGGATGATGTGATCGGCGTTGCGATCGGTCGCGTCGCCGTCGTAGACGATGAGATCGTCGTGTTTGCGCGCGACCCACAGACCGCCTCCGCCGCAACCGATCTCGTTCACCAGCGCCTTGGACGCGGTGTGCAGGCTGATGGAGCGGCCACGGTGTGCGGCAACGGCGGCGAGGTAGGCGGTCAGATTCCACGGATTGGGGAGGGGCACGGTCCGGGTCGCGTCACCGAAACGAGCTTCCATGCTGGTCATCTCCGCACACATTACTCACAGGGTTGCGCGTAGTCACCTACCGATCCGGACTTCCTAGACATGGGAATTGTCTCGTCCGACAACAAGATCCACTACTCGGCGGGCGGTTCCGCCGCCGGGGGCTCGGCGTGCAGGTACCGGATCAGCAGCTGATTCACGCCCCACAGCACGACGCCGATGGCGAGCAGGATCCCCGCGATCGTGTACTGCTGCGGATTGCGATCGGTCCACGGAGTCACCAGGAATCCGCAGGTCAACGCGCCGATCACCGGCAACGCCGTCGGTGTGTGGAAGTGCTCGTGTTCCACCCGATCTCGACGCAAGACCAGCACCGTGACATTCACGATCGTGAACACCGCGAGCAGCAGCAGCGCGGTGGTGCCGCCGAGTTCGGGCACCTCGCTGACGAAGGCGATCAGGAACAGCGCGAGCAGCGTGGTGAACAGGATCGCGATGTACGGCGTGCGCCGACCGGAATGCACCCGCCCGAGTGCCCGCGGCAATACGCCCTGCTTGGCCATGCCGTAGAGCAGGCGACTGGCCATCAGCATGTTGATCAGCGCGGTGTTGGCGACCGCGATCATGCTGATGTACGCGAAGACATGCGTCGGGAACGACGGCCAGCCCACCCGCACCACCTGCAGCAACGGCGTGTCACCCTGGCTGAGTTCGGGCACCGGCACCAACGCGACCGCGGTGATCGACACCAGCACGTAGACGACGACGGTGACGGTCAGCCCGGCCAGCAGCACCTTCGGAAAGATCCGGCTCGGCTGCTTGCACTCCTCGGCCATATTGACCGAGTCCTCGAAGCCGACCATCGCGTAGAAGGCCAGGGTGGTGGCCGCGATGACACCGCCGACCGCGGTCCGGTCGCCGGTGTCGAATTCGGTGATCCGGCCGAAATCGCCGTCACCGGCCCCGAGTGCCCAGCAGCCGATCCCGATGACGATCAGCAGCCCGGTCAGCTCGACGCAGGTGAGCACCACATTCAGCTTCACGCCCTCGCTGACGCCACGCAGATTGATCACCGCGATCACCGCCATGAACGCCAGCGCGATCACCGTCACCACGATGCCCGTGCCGATATCGAGGTTGAAGGCCTCGGCGAAGTTGGCCGCGAAGGCCCGGGACGCGGTCGAGGCCGAGGTGATCCCGGAGCACATCACCGCGAACGCGACCATGAACGTGAAGAATTGGATGCCGAACGCTTTGTGCGTGTAGAGGGCGGCGCCCGCGGCATTCGGGTATTTGGTGACCAGTTCCAGGTAGCTCATCGCGGTGACCAGCGCGACCAGGAAGGACACCACGAACGGCACCCACACCGCGCCGCCGACCTCGTGCGCCACCTTGCCGGTGAGGGCGTAGACCGAGGAGCCGAGGATGTCGCCGATGATGAACAGCAGCAGCAACCACGGGCCCATCACCCGCTTCAGCTCCGTCTCCGCTTCCCGCTGTGCGGTGACGTCGGCCATGTGGTCCCCTCCCACGATGTTTCGCAACAGATCGTTGAAGTACCCCGAATAGTCGAAAATAGTCGACCGCCCCGTACTTCCGGCGCGAAACCACCGACCCGATGAACCGAACCGGACGCTATCTCGGTATCTCCCAGGACAGCCGCGACATGCGGACAAGTGCCGGGTCCCGGCAACCGGCGCGGATATCCGCAGGATGAGAGCGTGCAGATGAGCCTGCTGACGGTGCCGTCGCGGCCGCGGATCGGCGCGGTCGGGCAATGGTGGGTGCTCACCTGCCGACTGATCCGGCCGTCGTGGCGCAACGGGGAATTGGTGACCGCCGTCGTCGCGCCCACCGTGTTCACCCTCGGGTTCTATGTGCCGCTGAACCTGGTGATGAGCGTGTACGGGCACGGACTCAGCAGCTACGCACAGTTCCTGATGCCGATGATCGTGATGCAGGCGGTGGCCTTCTGTGCGACCTCGGCCGCGTTCCGGGCGGCCAGCGACGCCAAGGACGGGCTCACCATCCGATTCGGATCGATGCCGATGCCCGCCGCGGCACCGCTGGCGGCCCGGATCACCGCCGCCATGTACCGCGCGGCGATCTCGTTGGCCGTCGCGGTGCTGTGCGGCCGGGTGATCGGTGTCGAGTTCTACGGGAGCTGGTGGGAGACAACGGGATTTGTGGCGTTCGCGTTGCTGGTGGCGTTGGCGCTGTGCCTGGGCGCGGACCTGATCGGCAGCCTGGCCAAGAGTCCCGAGGCGATCACGCAGGTACTCATCTTTCCGCAGTTGATCCTCGGCCTGGTGTCCACCGGTCTTGCGCCCGCGCGCCAATTCCCGCCCTGGCTACAGGGTTTCGCTCGCAATCAGCCGGTATCGCAGTTCGTGTACGGGCTGCGTGCGCTGGCCGGTGATCCGAGTGGCAACGCGGGAGTCGTCGGCTGGCCGGTGCTCGGGCCCGGCTTGGCCTGGGCGACAGGGATACTCGTGGTGTTCGGGGTGCTCGGCGCGGTGGTCGCCGTGCGGAGGTCGGAATGACCAGGACGGACAACCACATCGCGGCCGCGAACCTGCCGCTGGTGTACGGCAAGACCGAGACCTGGCGGCTGCTGGTGCCGCAGACCGTCATTCAGACCAGGCGGTTGCTACTGCGGTGGTGGCGTGACCCGTTGACGATGGTGCAGTCGCTGGTTTTCCCGGCGTTGCTGCTGATCGTGTTGAATACTGTGCTCGGCAAGCAGATTTCGACGTTCTCCGGCGCGAGTGCGCTGTACGGCTCGGTGCCGATGGTGGCGCTGGTCGGAGTGATGTCGGGGTCGCTGGCCGGCGCGATCACGCTCGGCCGCGAACGCGATCAGGGCCTGCTGGCCCGACTGTGGGTGCTGCCGGTGCATCGCGCGTCCGGGCTTGCCTCGCGAATCCTCGCCGAGGGCGTCCGAATCCTGTTGTGCACCATGGTGTTGTTCGCGGTGGGTATGGCACTCGGCTTCCGGTTCGAGCAGGGCGTGCTCGCCGGTATCGCCCTGTTCGGTGTGCCGCTGCTGTACGGGCTCGGCTTCGCGACGCTGGTCACCGCCGTCGCGGTATTCAGCGCGAAAACCGCACTGGTGGAGGCGGTTTCGCTCGGATCGTCGATCATGATGTTCTTCAGCACCGGATTCGTGCCGCTGACCGCGTATCCGCGCTGGGCCAAACCGATCGTCGCGCATCAGCCGATGACCTACGCGATCGATGCGATGCGCGGGCTGTCGCTGGGCGGGGCGGTCCGCGCTCCGCTGCTGGCCACCATCGCGTGGTCGGTCGGCGCGATCGTGGTGTTCGCGGTGCCCGCGGCCGTCGGTTACCGGCGGGCCAGCCGGAGCTAGCGGCCCATCCGCGCCGCGGCCTCTATGATCATCTCCGCGGAGTCGCGCGGGCTCAGCGCCATCGCGCGCAACTGATCGAAAATCACGCCGAAGCGCCGGATCTCGGGATGACCCTCGATCAGCTCGTCGCCCGCGATGCCCTCCACGTACACCAACTCCGGATCGGCCGGGTCGTGGAAATCCAGCAGCGTGAACGAACCCGCCATGCCGGGATGGGCGCCCGCGTCGAACGGCAGGATCTGCAGAATCACGTTCTTACGCTTGGTTTCCTGTAGTAGCCGATCCAACTGGCCGTGCATCACGGCGGGCCCGCCGACGGTGCGCCGGATCGCCGCCTCGTCCATCACCACCCACAGCTCGAGCGGCTCCTCCTTGGTCAGATTGGCGGCCCGATCCATCCTGGCGCGCGCCCGGTCCTCCATGATCGCCGCCTCCACCTTCGGCATCGAGGTGTCGATCACCGCCGTCGCGTACTCCATCGTCTGCAAAAGCCCTGGGATGGTGGAGGTCTGATAATGCCGCGCGGACAACGCCTCGGCCTCGAAGTTGATGTACGCCGCGTACACCTCCGACACACTGCCCTCGTACGCCCGCGACATACCCGGCTTCAGCGCGTCGGACAGCAACTCCATCGCGTCGTCGCGCTGCTCCTCGCTCACCGCGTACAGATCGAGCATCGCCTGGAGGGTGCGCCGCTGCGGCCGCGCCTGCGCCGTCTCGATCCGATACAACGTGGTGACGTTGATCCCGGTCTGCGCACTCACCTCCTCTTTACTGAGCGAGGCGTGTTCGCGCATCTCGTGCAGCATCGCGGCCAACCGGCGCAATCGCACGGTCAGCACGGTGCGCTTGCCTGCCATGACACCATCCCTTCGATCCACGCACTCGGCACGCACTATCGCGTTCGCGCCTGGGGGAGAGCCCGCGTGCGGCGGCAAATATGCGACCACGGGCGCGTTCGTAGGACGAAAGCGTACGCTGTCGAACCCGCCGGGTTCCAAGGTTTCCGGTTCCAGGATCGGCGGTTCCCCCGAAAGGATCGGCACCAAGGCTTCACGGATCGGAAACCTGCGGAAACCTGGTGTTCCACTTGGGCCCGTAGGTTCACGCGGTATGACTGGGGCGGGTTCGACCTCGAAGCGGTTCGTGCACATTCTCGCTGTCGTCGCGGCGGTGTTGTCGATGGTCCTCGGACTGTCGACGGGTGCGCAGGAGCATTCGCCGAGGTCGGTGCGGGGTGAGGCGGTCACGCTGGTCAGCGCCGCCGTTCCGCAGCGGGCCTGGGACACGCTGGCGCGGATCGACGCGGGCACCTGGCCGCCGAACGACGGGTCCGGCACCAAAGGTGGTGGGACCTGGTCGAATCGGGAGGGGACGCTGCCGAGTACCGATGCGTCGGGGCGGCGGATCGCGTATCAGGAGTGGGACGTCAATATCAAGAAGCCGGGGCAGAACCGCGATGCCGAACGCATCGTCACCGGCAACGATCGATCTGCCTGGTACACCGGCGATCACTACGTCTCGTTCACCCGAATGCGCTGAGCGGGAATCAGACTAGGGCGCTGTTCGCAACCCGCCTTGACATGTTTCGCGGCGGCGACCGCCGCCTTCGCGGCCGGTAAGCAACCGGTCGGCATCCCTTCCGACGCATACTGATCCGCTATCAGGACTCGCGACCGGCGCGCCGCGACCACGCCCGCGCCCACATGCGAAGTAGGCTCTCGCATCGCCCGAGGTCATCGGCGACGCCCCTGTTCACCAGGCGCTGAAGCTGTTGTCCAGCTGAGAAACCGAGCGCCTGAAGGTGCGCTTACAGACGAGTCGCAGCAATGCAGACGCACTCTTGCGTTCTTGCATCGGTAAGTGCATGATCCAGCTAGCCTAGTTGTGAACAACCGATCCGATGACCGGGATAACCGAATCGAGAGCCAATTATGTTGGTACAAAGCGTGTTGGTGTCGGGCGAACTCGAGGTGCAGATATGAGTGCGCCAACGGTAGGAGTCCTGCCGACTGCTCCGCAGCTATTGTGTGCCTTTCAAGGGCGCCGTTTCCAAGATCGAGAAATGCTGCGTTCCGCGCACGCGCTCGCGGAGCTGCACGCGCGCAGGCAGCAGGTGCGCGATACCACATTGATCGTCGAAATCGACTGCCGCCGCAGCGAACTCGTCGACGATATCAATGATTGGATCGGCAAGGAGATCCCGCAGCACCGCAACGGCGCCTCGCTGCACACGGAAAGCCTCGGTGCGGTGGTGGACCGGATGGCGCGCAGCTGGGTGGACGCGAACCAGGCCATCGACGTCGACGGCGCGCGCAGCGACAATACCCATAAACATTGGTACCACTTGGCAGAACTCGTCGATGGGTACACTGATTTGGTAACCGACGTGGCCGGAGGCCGTCGTCGTTTGCCCGAGCAGTGATCTTTCGACTGACGGATTTCACCGCGATAGTGACACTGCCCCGACAGCGTCGCTTGCACCAAGGCGATGTCCCAGGTTTGTCATCCGACCAGTGACTCCCTCTGGACGATTACGTCGCCTGCACAGTGACGGCGGGCGCAACGGGGCGCCCCGCCCGGCGTGCCGCGTGGTCGACTGGCGCGGCACGCCCGCTGAGAATTTTCTCGGCAATCACTCGGCAATAGTGAAGATCTCGTGCGCCGCCACCCGGACAATGCTCTGCCCGTGCGTGCGCATTCGAGCGAGTAGCTCCAGCCAGGTGGCCGTCCAGCCGAAGTGATTGCCGCACTGCGCGATCAACGTCAGCGCGGTCAACGCGGTCGCACTGTCCACATCGGTGGACAGGTCGCGCGCCACGGTTGCCATGGTCTCGGCATCGACCATCTGCCCGGTCCGCGCCAACTGCATCCGCAGCTGTTCGGCCGGATAGACCACCAGGGCGCCCCGCGCCAGACCACACGCCTGCTGGATCGATCGCGCGCTCGACGCGGTATCGGCCCACCGGATCTGGGCGAGCAGCAGATCGATCGCGAACCGTCGCCACTGCGTCTCGCCCGCCAGCCGCTGGGCCACGACCACCGCCGTCGCGCGCGCCTCATCCGAGCTCGATGCCGAGGCGCCGAGACTGGTGACCAGCGTCGAGAGTCGCTGGCGCGCAGGCAGATCCCGACCGGCGATGACGATGTCCTCGGCGGCGAGCAGTCGATCCACCGCTGCGGGCAGCTCCGCCCGGAAATCCCCGCCGACCAGCACCTGCGCGGCCTGCCGCCACAGCCCAGCCTCACCGAGATCGGCGAGCCTGCGCACGAGCATCTCGCCGGTGTCGGCGGGCGCCCAGCGCTGCCACGCGCTGAGCACCCGCATCGCCTCGGTGGCCAGCTGGACATCGGCGCCGCCCGCCATCTCCCGCACCAACTCGGCCATCTTGCGCCGCTGCGGAATCGGCAGCAGCGCGGGTGTGAGATGCAGGGCCTCGCCCGCTACGGCCGGGTCATGCGAGGCCTCGGCGAGGATCTGCCAGGCCTCGTCCTGGTCGAGCAGCCAGCGGCACGCGAAGACCACTGCGCGTTTGACGTCGCGATGCTGGTTCGGGCGGTCCCAGATCGCCCGGATGGTGGCCATCGCCTCGGGCACGTGCAGTGCCGCGAGCAGCCGCACGCCCTCCTTGAGCGAGGTGATCTTCGGCGAATCCAGCAGTCGCGTGAGCGCGCCGGCGAGGCGATCCGGGGCGATGCTCCTGGCGCGGGAAGCGATGCCGCTCACCGCGACTCGCGCGCGATCGGAGTCGACATACCGGCCGAGGACGCCGATCGCGGCCTCGGCCTCGTCGCTGCGGCCGAGCGCGGTGAGCGCCGCCTCGGCCACCGTCAGCTCGGGGTGATCGGTGTAGCCGACGAGGCGCGCGACGCTACCCGGTAGATGGCCCAATCGCCGGACCGCCCACGTCTTTTCCCACAGCGAGGACTCCTTCGACCGCACCAGTCCGGTGAGTGCTCGCGCGTACAGTTCGACCTGCCGTGGCGTCCAGCCGTCGAAGCCTGCCGAAAAGTCGGGCACCAGACGCACTTTCGGCGTGATGAAGCGGCCAGGTGTGGCACCGCTGAGCACCATGTCGAGCAGATCCGTTCGGCGCGTGGCGATCACGTGCTGCACCCGCGGCAGTGAGATGAGGGAGCGGTCCCGGTTCAGCAGAGTCGCGAGGTGCTCGTCGCGGGTGGCGGGGTTGGCCAGTACCAGGTCAACGGCGCGGTGGATCACGGAGTCGTTGCGCGCGCCGCAGGCCCGCAGCAGGAGCTGCTGCAAGGGCGCGACGTGCCATGCGCGCTCGTTCAGCCCCATGGCGAGGCCGAGCGTGAGGCTCCACTCATCGCGCACCGCGTCGCCGTCCAGCCGCCGACGCAGTGCCGCGAATAGTCGATGTTCCGCGCCGTGCGGCAGATTACGGTCCAGGCCCCACAGTGAAATCGAGCTGGCATGCGCCGCAAGGCTTTCGATCAGCCGCAGCGCCGACTCCGTGCGGGCCGGGTCGTCGGCGCGGGCACCGTGCACCAGCAGCCCGCGCGCCAGCACACCGACCGCGTCGGTGGTCATCGACGATCGGTCGCGGGCTTGCAGCGCGTCTGTCGCCAGGATCTCCAGCGCGGGCAGGTGTTCGGCGCGCAGCAGCGTCGGCGGGATCTGATTGATTGCCTGTAACGCGGTGCGCCGCACCGGGTCCTGCTCATTGCGCAGGCGACGCAGCGATTCGAGCAGCGTGCCGACCACCGCGGGATCACGGCTGCCGATGGCCGCGACGATCAGCAGCGGATAGGCCTCGGCGCGCTCGTCGGCCGTTGGGCGGCGGATGCTTTCGTGCAGGACGGGTTCGGCTTCCTCCCACGACAACCGGGCGATCAGCCGCTCCCGAACCGGCCGATCATCGGAACCTCCTTGACGAGAAAGCAATTCACGGGCAAGCGTCGCTCGATCGTCCCGGGGCAGGCTGTCGAGCGCGTCGAGATCGACCTGCGCGGCATCGACGCCGGGTCGGATGAACACCTGCCGCACCAGCTCAGTGCGCCGGCTCGGCGGCAGGGCATGCAGGAATCGTCGCCGGTGATAGCTGGAATACGCGGCGCACACGGCGATCAGCCGATCTTCGGGGAGCTCGCGCAAGGCCAGGAACACCGCGCGTCCGGCGAGGCAGTTGCCGCGACCGCTCGGATGCAGGATCAGTTCGACGACGGCATCGGAGGCGTGCCGAGTCAACTTGCCCGCGATCGCGTCCAGGCCGCGGATCTGCACGTACCGCACTGCCTGCGCGGCCAGCGCCAGCAGGCGGTCGGGGTCGTGCAGCGCGAAGGCGCCCGCTCCGGCGGCGATGCGCGGCCACAGCTCGGGCCAGTCGGACTCACCCGCCTGTGCTGCCAGGTCGGTCAGATAGGTGAGCACCGCCTCGGTGTGCCTGCGGCTCAACGTCTGCCAGTTCGGCGCGGTGTAGGCGAACTCGGGCAGTTGCTCGACGACGAGCCGGGGCGAGCAATAGGGCAGAATCCGCGCCGCCTCGGCGTCCCCGAACAGGCGCCGGACCTCGGGCAGCAAGCCATCGGCAAGGCCTGCGTCGCGGGTGCGGCGACCGACCGCGCGATACAGCACCTGCCGCGTCCGGTGCGCCATCCGCGGCAACCGCTCGACCAGCAGTTGGGGCTCGACACCGAGCCGGACCAGCGCGACCACCGCGCGCGACACGAACTCCTGACCCGTCGAATCCAGTTGCCCGACAAGATGTTCGCGGTCGGCGGCGATCGAGGCCAGATGAATCGACAGGATCCGCTCGTAGCGACCCCGCCCCGCCAGATCGGTCACCAGCGCGCCGAGTTCCGCGGTACCGGCCAACCGCAACGCCACCGCCGCGATGGCCCGCCGCCGCTGCGGTGCGGACAACGGCTCGATGTCCTTCACTAGCTTCGTCGCCGGTGCTGCCATTGTTGGACCGCCAACCTTCTCTCAGATGCGGAGGGAACCCCCGTAGTGGTTGTGAGGATATGTCGCGCACAGCGGGTTTCGCCGGACCGAGATCTAAAACGGCACCCGCCCGGCGGTCAGAACGCGGCTGCGCTGCGTGCCTCCCGGCGCTGTCTGCGGCGGCGCAGGTAGCGGCGGATGCGGGTGGCGAGGAACGACAGCAGCAGCAATCCGATCACCAGCAGCACGCCCGCGATGATGGCCGCGGGGAGCGGGTGGAAGATCGCGAGGGTCACCAGGCCTGCGACGGAGACGTCTTCGGCGGTGCTCGTCACGATATTGGTGACCGGTTCCGGCGAGGTGTTGATCGCCATCCGGGTGCCCGCCTTGACCAGGTGGCTCGCCAGCGCGGTCACGCCGCCGACCGCGCCCACCGCGAGCTCGGGCAGCGAACCATCTTGTCCCGCAAGCAATGCCGCGACGACGGCGCCGGCTGCGGGCCGGACCACGGTGTGGAACGAATCCCAGAACGAATCGAAGTACGGGATCTTGTCGGCGACCGCCTCGATCAAGAACAAGACCGCGGCGGCGATCAGCACGTCGGTGCGCTGCAGGGCGTCCGGCACCGCATCGGAGAGGCCGGTGCGGCCGAACAGCCCGAGCAGCAGCACCACAGCGTAGGCGTTGACCCCGCTCGCCCAACTCGCGGTGAAGATCAAGGGAAGTGCTGACACGTCGCCATCCTAGGTCGACTCGCGACCCCGCGCCCGGACCGCCGCGCGCCGCAAGACGCCCGCACCACCCCTGATTTCCGGCACCGGGAATCGCATGCAATTCCCGGTGCGGGGAATCAGGAGACGTGCGGCTGCGGTCAGCGCACGGCGGCGCGGCTGCGTACGCGGCCGAGGAGGATGAGCGCTACGAGGGTGACCAGGACCAGGAGCGTGGTGCTCGCGGCGGCGTCGAAGACCTCGCCGCGGTCGGTTTCGGCGAAGATGCCGACCGGCAGCGTCTTCCAGGTGGCCGGATAGACCATGATGGTGGCGCCGAGTTCGCCCATGGACAGGGCCACGGCGAGTCCCGCGGCCGCGCCGAGTGCCGGCAGCAGCAGTGGCAGCGTGACCTGGCAGAGCACGCGGATGGGACTGGCGCCGAGCGATTCCGCGGCCTCGCGGTAACCGGGGTCGAGGCGGTCGAGGGCGGCGGCGACCGCGCTGAACGCGTAGGCCAGCACGAGCACCGAATGGGCAAGGATGACAATCCATTTGGTGCCGCCGAGCAGCACGGGGCGCTCGTTGAACGCGATCAGCACGCCGAGGCCGATGGCCACCGACGGCACCGCGACCGGCAGATGGAACACCGCGTCGGTGCAGCGCCGCCACCAGCCGGGCGCCTCCCGCGAGGCCAGCGCCGCCCAGGTGCCGAGGATCAGCGAGACGGCACCGGCCAGCAGCGCGGTCTGCAGGCTCACCGAGAGGCTGGCCGCCTGCTCGCCGGACAGCGCGCGCCCGAAGTTGGCGAAGCCAAGGTCCGACGGCAGCGGGCCGGTCCAGTGCCCGGCGAACGCGGCCCCGACGACGGTGGCGATCGGCGCGACGAACACCACGAACACGACGAGCGCGAAGACGGCGAGCACGATGGCCCGGCCGCGCTTGGTCCACATCAACATCGCGTCAGTGCCCCTTCCTGGCCATGAACCGGGCGAAGATCAGCCGGTAGCCGATGTACAGCGTGAGCGACAGCAGCACCTGGACCGAGGCGAGCACCGCCGCGCCGGGTAGGTCGAAGGTGACGATGCCGCGGGTGTAGATCAGCGCGGGCAGCGTGATCACGCCCTTGGCACCGGTGAACAGGACGATGCCGAACTCGTTGAGCGTCAACAGCAATACCAGGCTGCCGCCCGCCGCGAGCGCGGGCCACGCCTCTGGCAACACCACCTGGCGCAGCACCCGCCACGGCGATGCGCCGAGACTCGCTGCCACGTCGAGTTGTTCGCGCGGCAGTTGGGCGAACGCGGCGAGCAGCGGGCGTACGACGAACGGCGTGAAAAAGGTGATCTCGGCGAGGATTACGCCGAGCGGGGTGCTCAGGAAGTTCAGGGTCGGTTCGTTGTTGCCGGTGAGGTGGGTGATGAGCGCGTTCACCGCGCCCGCCGTGCCGTAGAGGAAGGTGAACGCCAGCGTGACGAGAAACGACGGCAGCGTCAGCACGGTATCGATGAGCCGACCCACCACCTGCGACCCGGGAAACGGCACGAAGGCCAGCACGATCGCCAGAAACGTGCCGAGCACTAGGCAGCCCGCGACCGAGCTCACCGCGATGAACACGGTGCGCCACAACGCATCCCGGAACGACTCGGAACCGAGCACCTGCGACCAGACCGACGTGCCCCTGCCGGTCGGCGTCACCGTCGACTCGGCGAGCACCCGCACGATCGGGTACACGGCGATGAACAGTACGACCAGCAGCGGCGGCAGACTCCACAGCACCGGCTTCCAGTTGCGCTGGCGCGCAGGCTGACTCGCTGGCTCAGGCGCTGCGATCGGATCGAGGACCGCGGGGATGCTCATGACTGCCCGCCTTCCACTGACCCGCCGCACACCCCGTGATCTCCCGCACAGCGAATCGCGTGCGATTGCGTGTGCGGGAAGTCAGCAGGCGTGCGCGAACTCTGGTTGCGCGTCATTGCGGGACCTCGATGGGGGTGGTGCGGCCGACCGGGCGCGGGATCAACACTCCGGCCGGATCCGGGAAGCGGACGCCGACCACGGCACCGATGGCGGTGTCGACCTGGCCGGGGACGTCGGCGGTGACCTCGTCGGCCAAGCCGTCGACCGCCACGGTCAGGCGGGTGGAGGCGCCGCGCCAGACGGCGGAGACCACCATGCCGCGCAGCGCGTCGCGCTCGGAGGTCGCGCCGATGCGCACGGTGTGCGGGCGCACGCACAGCAGGGCGGGGGCGTCGAGAACCCAGTTCTCTTGGCCGACACCGGGTGTGGGTGCCTCCGCGCGCAGGGTCTGAGTGCCGACGGTGACCAGGGCCGACCCGCCCGAGAGGCGGTTCACCTTGCACGGCAGCAGATTCGCGCCGCCGAGGAACGCGGCGGTGAAGTCGCTGGGCGGACGCCGCCAGAGGTTGTCTGCGGTGTCGATATCGACCAGGCGCGAGTCGCGCATGACCGCGATGCGGTCGGCCAGCGCGAGTGCCTCGGACTGGTCGTGCGTGACGTACAGCATCGCCGTGTCCGGCAAGGCCTTTCGTAGCTGCTGCAGCTCGCCGAGCATGGACTGGCGCAGTTGCGCGTCCAGCGCGGCGAGCGGCTCGTCCAGCAGCAGCACCTTGGGCCGGATGGCGAGGGCCCTGGCGATCGCCACCCGCTGCTGCTGGCCGCCGGACAGTTCTCTCGGCAGCCGCTTGGCGTAGGCGTCCATGCCGACCATGGCCAGCGCCTCGGTCACCCTGGCGCCGATCTCGTTGCGCGGCACCCGATGTGACTTCAACCCGAAGGCGACATTGCCGTGCACGCTCATATGCGGGAACAGCGCGTAAGACTGCACGACAACGCCGATCCCGCGTTTGGCGGGCGACAGGTCGGTGACGTCGCGCCCGGCCAGCCGGACCGCGCCCGAGGTGGGCCGGACGAATCCGGCCAGGGCCTTGAGCGCGGTCGACTTGCCGGAGCCGCTCGGTCCGAGCAGGGCGACGGTCTCGCCCGCGGCGACGCGCAGCGTGAAATCGGCCAGCGCGACAGTGGTTTTGCGGCCGCTGCGGTAGCTGACTCCAACCCGATCGAACACGATCGCCGGTTCGGTGGCGGCGGGTAGAGACGGGGCGGTGGTGGATGATTTCGTGAGCGCGTCACCGGTGGACATGTCGACTCCCTTAGTGGTTGACGGCGTTTCAGCTACCGGTGGCCTTCTGGTACGCGGCGATGTCGCCGTCCAAGTCGGTGAGCACCTTGTTCCAATCGACCGGAAGCACCTCGACACCCTTGAGCGCCGCACTCGGCGACGGGCCCGATCCGGTGACCGGGGCGTCGCGCAGTTCCGCGCGGGCGGGCACCGCGAAAGCGTCCGGGCCCAGCGTCTTCTGCACCTCGGCGGAGAGCAGGAACTCCATCAGCTTCGTCGCGTCGGACTTGTGCGGGGCACCCTTGGCCAGGCCCATTACGTAGGGGACCGCGACGGTCGACTTCTTGCCGTCGGCGGCGGCCGGGAAGAAGACGCTGAACTTCGACGCCTTGTCCTTGATGGTGCTGAGGTTCATCTGCACATCGCCGTTGGCGACGTTCAGCTCACCCTTGTCCACCTTGGCCTGCAGCTTGCCCGTCGAGGAGGACGGCCCGACATTGTTGGCCTGCAGCTTGTTCAGGTAGTCCAGCGCGCCCTGCTTACCGAGCAGCTTCTGCAGCAGGATCAGCACGGCGGTGCCGTCACCGGCCTGGCCGGGCGTCGAATACTGCAGCTTGCCCTTGAATTCCGGCTTCAGCAGGTCGTCCCAGGTGAGCTTGGTGGCGTCGACCGACGGGTTGGCGATGAAGCACAGGTAGTTGTTGGCCAGCGTGACGTACTTGCCCTCGGCGTCCTTGTCGGTCGCGGGGACGGTGCTGGTGTCGACGCCGCTGTCCTGCAGCAGCCCACTGGCTTTCGCCTTCTGGATGAACGGCGGCAGCGTCACGAGCACGTCGGCCTGCGGGTTGGCCTGCTCCTTGTCGACCCGGTTGACGACCTCGCCGGAGCCCGCCTCGACCAGGTTGACCGCGATCCCGGTCTGCTTCTGGAACGCCGCGAACTGGGTCTGGTACCAGGGGCCGACACCGTCGGCGGAGTAGACCGTGACGGTCTTGCCGCTGGCGCTCTCGGTGCCGGTGCCGCCACAGGCCGCGGTGGCCGCGACGGCGGTCGCGGTCGCGACGACCAGCGCGGTACGGGCGAGGGTGCGTGCCAGCTCGGCCGGCTTGTACGAAGTACGCACGATGACTACAACTTTCGGTTCGTGAGGAGTGTCGGAGTCGGAGGGGTGGGTGGACCGTCGGCGGCGCGGGCCGGTCGACGGAGTCAGGTGTGCTCGGCGAGCACCAGGTCGGCGAACTCGACCACCGAGGGCACGACATGGGTGGCGCCCGCCGCGCGCAGCTGCGCGTCGTCGTGCGCGCCGGTGAGTGTGCCCGCGACGATCCGCGCGCCCGCGGCCAAGCCGGTGGTGATGTCGCTGGTCGTATCGCCGAGCACCGCAACACGATGCACGGCATCGGCCTGCAAGCGCAGCAGCGCGGTGAGGACCATGTCGGGGTAGGGGCGCCCACGCCCGGCGTCGGAGGGGGCCAGCGTGAGGTCGGCGATGTCTTTCCAGTCCAGTGCGTGCAGCAGGCGGTCCTGGGTGCCCCGGCTGAAACCGGTGGTGAGCGCGACCTTGACACCGGCGTCGCGCAGCTTCGTAATAGCCTCGGCCGCACCGGGAATCGGAGTGATGTCGACCTCGTCGATCAACGCCTCGTAGGCGGCCTCGAAGGCCAGGTTGGCCTCCTGGGCCCGGTCTTCGTCGCTCAGCAGCGCACGGAAGACGGTGATCTTCGACTGACCCATCGTGTCCAGCACGTACTTTCGGGCCCGTTCACGTTCCGGCCCCTCGGCGTCGATGCCCGCCGCGGTGGCGGCGGCGTCGAACGCGCGCAGCACCAGTCCGCCGTCGGCGACGGTGGTGCCTGCCATGTCCAGCACGGCCAATTGAATGGTGTTGTCAGACAACGCAATCCTCACAAGTTCAGCAGGTCGGCGGTTTGCTCGCCGAGCGCGGGGCCAAGGGTCATGCCGCGGCCGCCGGGGCCGGTGATCACCCAGGTGTGCTCGCCGGCCTCGGCGCGGGTGACGAGCGCGGTCGGGTCGAGGCTCTGGCTGTACACGCCGGCCCAGCGCCGAACCACCTGCGGCAGTTTGCGTCCGAGCAGTTCCTCGGTGACGGCGGTGAGGTGCTCGTAGGGCGCCTCGTCCACGTCGAACGCGAACGGCTCGTCGTACTCGTGGGTGTCGCCGATGGTGAGCCCGCCGTGCAGCCGCTGCACGCAGAGCAGCTGCATCTTGTGCTCGGCGGCGGTAGCCGATTGGGACTGTTCGCGATTCAGCGTGTCCACCTCGTCGCCCGCGAAACCGGGGTAGTAGCGGAAGCTGTCACCGTCGGCGATGGCGGTGGTGAGCGGCTCGCCGAGCGGCGCGGTCTGCATCATCTGCAGCCGGACCCGGCGCACCGGCAGGTCGTCGACCAGTTCGCGGGCGAGGCCGCTGTGTGCGGCGCCGGGGCAGGCGAGCACCAGGTCGGCGTCGAAGCGGCGGCCCTGATCGTCGCGCACGGTGGCGCCGGCGGCGGTGTCGATGACCGACCTGGCCTCGGTGCCTGCGTGGAAGGTGTAGCGGCCGGTGGCCGCCAGGTAGGCGCGCAGTGCGGGCAGCGCCTGCCGCGACTCGACCGCGGCGTCGGTCGAACAGTGCAGTCCGGCAAAGAATTTGCCGCGCAGCGCCGGGTTGATCGCCCGGACCTGCTCCGGTTCGAGCAATTCGAACCCACGGGCCTCGGCCGAGGCGCTTGCCGCGGCGGCTTCGGCGACGGCCAGCTCGACGGGGGTGCGGACCAGCGTGATGGAGCCGTTGGCGCGGAACCCGACGCCGGGGACCTGGCCGCCGATCTCCTCCCACAGCTCGCGGGAGCGCAGTGTCAGCGCCAATTCGGCGGCCGAGCGCCCCGAGACCCAGACCAGGCCGAAGTTGCGTACCGTGGCGCCGCGGGCCTCGGTCTCCCGCTCCAACTGCACGACCTCGTGACCGCGGCGGACGGCGGCCAGGGCGTGTGCGGTGCCGAGGATCCCACCTCCGATGATGACCAATCGCATGGTCCCTATGGTGCACATTGGTCTAGACCAAGGGGTGTTTCCTGCGCAAACGCCAGGTTAACAATTGGTATAGACCAATTGTGGGTATGCTGTGCCACATGGAAGCAACGGAGGTGGACGGGGTCGGCGCCGCGGTGGCACCCGACGAGATACCCGGCGGGCGTGCCGAATTCGCGCTGCCCGACCGGCTGCCGAAGTCGTATCGCGTGCGCACCGAGCTCGAAACGATCCTCAGCGATCTGGCCGAGGGCGATCCGGTGCCCTCGGAACGCGATCTGGCGGTCCGGTTCGAGGTGGCGCGAGAGACCGTCCGCCAGGCGCTGCGAGATCTGCTGGTGGAGGGCCGAATTCGCCGACAAGGCCGCGGCACCGTGGTGTCCCGCCCGAAGATGGTGCAGCCCTTGTCGCTTCGCTCCTACACCGAGGGCGCCATCAGCTACGGCCGCGTCCCCGGCCGCCTGCTCGTCAGCTGGGACGACGTGCCCGCCGACGCCGACACCGCCCGCGATCTCGCTGTGCCGGTGGGCACTTCGGTCATGCACCTGGAACGAGTACTGCTGGCCGACGGCGAACGCATCGGCCTGGAGAGCACCTTCCTCCCGCTGCACCGCTTCGCCGGCCTGCGCGCCACCTACGACCCGACCACCTCGCTGTACGCCGCGGTCCGCGGTTCGGGTGTGATCTTCGGCCGCGCCACCGAACGCATCGAAACCGTCCTCGCCTCCCCCCGAGAAGCCGCGCTCCTCGAATGCACCACGGCCCTACCACTTTTGCTGCTACACCGTCGCAGCCAGGATGCCGCAGGCGACCCGATCGAGCGAGTCCGCGGCCTCTACCGCGGCGACCGCATCGCTTTTGAAGCCCACCTCACCAAATAGAGCGGCTCGCGACCAGCAGCTATTTACAACTGTCGGAAAAAAGGGGGAGCCCCAGGTCGCATACCTTGGCAGAGGCCGGCCTGGGGCGTTCATGAACAAGGCTAGCATTGTCCGGTGGCCTTCACCTGCTCCGGAACGCAGTGGACCGCGAATTATCTGTGTATGCGGAGGAATCCAAGCGGAAGCTGCCATGGTTCCTCTGTCCGTCGATTACCGGCGAGGCGACCGAGGCAATCACTCGCAGTATCGAGGCGACCAGAACGCGCCTACGAAACATCAGCCCTGCTCGGGATTCTCGGGACCAGATCGTAGCGGGGCAGACGTTTGGATTCTGGAGCGAATTGTTCGGTGGTAAGCACGATGCCCGTGGACACATTGGTCGTTCCCGCACAATCTGCGTGGAGCTTGTACGAGAAATGTTTCGCGTACATCTGCCCGCCCGCTCGGAACTTCCGGCCGGCGACATACCTGGCGTTCTATGCCGACAAGGAGATAAAACCGGCGGTTCCGCGGATCCTGTATCACCGAGACAACGTCGAATGGACGGCGGCTGAGGCGGCCAGATTGGCTGGTCTGCAAGGGGATTCATACCGGAACGATCGTAAGATCGGCACGTTGATCAGCGCGAGTCGGTCTCTCGGTCCCTGGACCGACGGTCGATATCAAGTCTTTCTGCTGAGCGGGAACGGCGATCCGAGTCACATCCAGTGGAAAGCTGGGATCCCGCACCGCCAAGTCGGTCGTGGTTCGGCCTTCGTCCAACGGCATCGTTATCTGTCGCATCATTCCCTGCAGTCGGCCAGCGATACCAGTCAGCTGAAGTAGGCAGGCCGCTACCGAACACATCGAAACGGTGCTCGCCTCCCCGCGTGAGGCTGCGCTGCTCGAATGCACCACGGCCCTACCGCTATTGCTGCCGCAGCCTGGACGTCGACGGCGACCCGATCGAGCGGGTCCGCGGTCTTTACCGCGGCGACCGGATCGCCTTCGAAGCGCACCGCACCAAGTGGCTCAGGCGGGGAGTAGTCGGCCCATTGAGTGGATTTCGTTCACGTCGGCGCTGGTGATGAAAGACCAAGGGGCGGTGAAGAAGCCGTTCTTGGCCCAGTTCGGGCCCCAGGAATTCTCGATTGTCACCCCTTTTGCGTCGTAGGCGACGATGGTGACTTCGTGGCCGCCCAGGATTTTCTCGTTGGGGGAGGGGTTGTAGTTGTCATTGGTGCTGTCGAGGTCCTCGAAGCTCTCTCTGACGTCGAATCCGAAGGGGACCGGCAGGCCGGAGGCGATCGCTTTCTTGATGTTGGTGACGATGTCGCCCTTGGTGAGATCGAGTGCTCCGGACAGTTTGTAATGGGCGGCGTTCGCGCGTTCCTTCGCGTCGGGCTGGGTCGTGTAGTCGAAATCGCCTTGCCAGTAATCGGATTTCGTATCGATGCCCTGCTGCTGCTCGATCGGTAACGCGACTCCGGCATAGGTGCCTTGATCGTTACCCTGGGCGATCTGCGCGTAGATGAACATTGGGGCCATCGGGTCGCCCGCGATCTGCTGCTCGTTCATCAGCACGCCGTACCCGGTGTATCCGGTCGCCCAGGTGACGCACGATCCGACCTGACCCTGATCGCCCGCGGGTAAAGCGTACTGGCGCAGCGAATACGAGGCGGGTGGTGCACCGATCGTGCCCACCTGAACCGGCAGCGCCGAACCGACGGTGGTGTCCCGGCTCAGGCTGTCGTGGGCGGCCGCGCGGTCGAGTCCGAACGCATGGTGCTTGAGCTGCGGGGCGGGTACGTCCGGGGCGGCGTGCGCGGTGGCGGATACCGCGAGTCCGATTCCCAGGGCTGATACGAAGGCGGTGGACAAGCGCGAATAATGCAAGGTTCCTCCTGCTGAGCCCCCATGATCCATCGCTTCTGGATGGAATGATCGGTGAACTGAACAGGGAGTGTTCCACGGCATTTCGGCGGCGACAATATAAAAGTCAGCCTGATTCATTTAAGTCGTTGTTAACGGCGATGTCTCGCAAGTAAATTCACCCAAGTCGCCCAAATGCCCTGTGATTCGATGCGGCGGTATTGCGGCCGAGTGTGCGGATATGTAGCGTGCCATGGTATTTCCGCTCGGAAGGATGAGGCGTGGCGTCGAAATGGAAGTTGTTCTGCTGCCTGGTCGCGGTATTCCTCGCCTTCGCGCTGCACGGCTCCGCTGCGGCCGAGCCGGGTCCCGCGGTCGGGCATCCGCACGGTTTGGTGGTGACGCCGAACCTGCCCTGGGTTCCGGAACCGCGCAGCGCCGTCTTCGGTGCGCAGACGCTGCCCTATCTGCAACAGACCCAGACTGCGGATCAGTGGTGCTGGGCTGCCGATGGGTCGTCGATAGCGACGTATTTGCACCGGCCGATAAGTCAGAATCGGTACTGCGCACTGGTACACGGCGTCAGCGCGGAGGGCGCCTGCCCCAACGAGGAGGCCTCGCTCGAGCAGATCGCCTCGGCTTTTCGGGGGATCGGCTTCGACGCGGCGGTCGGCGCGCCCTTGTCGATGACGAAGGTCGTCGACGAGATCTCGGCAGATCGGCCGATCCTCACCGGCATCGCGTGGGCGGCCGGTGGCGGGCACGCGCAGGTGATCTACGGCTTCGACGTGGATGCGGGCACCATTACCTACGGAGATCCCTGGCCGTCCTCGCGGCGCAGCGTCACGCAGTCGATCGACTCCTACACCCGGAATTCGGACTGGACGTGGTTCGGCGAGGATTACGGCATCGCGCTCCGATGAGCGCACCGGTCTCGCGCGTCGCGATCGGCCTGTGCGCTGTCGGTCTGGCCTTGTCGGGTTGTGCGAATGACGGTCCACCCGCGACAGCGTGGGAGAGCGAGCCGGACAACGGTGCCATCGACCGCGCGATCGATACTCCGGCGGCGCAGCGCCTCGCGGGATCGTTCCTTCGATCGGTGGATGCGTCGAATGATGTCGGGGCCGCGGTATTTCGGCGGGATGGCACACCGGTCACGGTCTACGCGACCGATCCGGCGTCCCGCGACGAGCCAACCCTCGAGCGCGCCGGAAAGAAGTCCTATATCGCGGTCCCGGTGCACGTAGCCGGACGCAGTGCCACCGACACAGTGCAGTTGGAACCGTCGCCGCCGTATCTACCACGAGCCATGGCAACGGGAGTGGAAGAGACGAGCCAACCACATGCTGCCGAGGTCCGGCTCCTACTCGACTATCCGACCCACACTTGGTTCGCCTGGACGCAAACCCGGGTCACCGTGATCTCCTCGGGGACGACCCCCGCATTGGCAGGCAAAGAATTCGACAGCGCGCAGTTCCACGCCTGGCTCCAATCCCGTTGACCCACCATCGTCGCCGGTGTCGGCAGCCACCGCATCGCCTTCGAAGGACACCTCACCCGCGCCGCGCGTCTTTTCGCCCGCCGCGCAGAAAACAGCCAGCAATTTCGTACGCGTGACGCGATGATGTGCGCCGCACTGAGCCGCGCACCGACTGGCGTGCCGCGCACCGACTGGCGCGGCGCGCACCGACTGGCGTGCCGCGCATCTTGTTGCTTGCCGCGCACAGAATCGTCAGCGATTTCGTGCGCGGGGGGCCAAAGTGTGCGCGGCTCAAGGGGTTTCCGCTCAGCTGACCTGCGGTGCGACCTTTGCGCCGAGCAATTCGATGTTGTGCAGCACGTTTTCGTGCGGCAGGGTGCCGACGCTGGTGTGCAGCATGAAGCGGTCGAGGCCGAGGGTGTCGCGGATGTCGGCGATCTTCTCGGCGACGTAGTCGGGGGTGCCGACGAACAGCGAGCCCTCTTTCGAGCGCAGGCCATCGAACTGGGCCTTGGTCATCGGGCCCCAACCGCGTTCCCGGCCGATGACGCTCATGGCGAGGGCGTACGGCTCGTAGAAGTCGGCGACCGCCTGCTCGTCGGTGTCGGCGATGTAGCCGTGCGCGTGCACCGCGACCGGCTGCTTCTCATGGCCGCCCTCGGCGAGCGCGCGGTGGTACAGATCGACCAGCGGCTTGAAGCGGGCGGGCTGGCCGCCGATGATCGCGATGGCCAGCGGCAGGCCGAGCAGTCCGGCACGAACCACCGATTCGGGGCTACCGCCCACGGCGATCCAGACCGGCAGCGGCCGGTTGTCGGTGCGCGGGTAGACGGTGGCGTTGCGCAGCGGCGCGCGGAACTTGCCGTTCCAGGTGACCGGCTCGTCCTCGCGGATGTGCAGCAGCAGGGCCAGCTTCTCCTCGAAGAGCTCGTCGTAGTCCGACAGGTCGTAACCGAACAATGGAAACGACTCCGTGAAGGAGCCGCGGCCGGCCATGAGCTCCGCGCGACCGTTGGACAGTCCGTCCAGGGTCGCGAAATCCTGGTACACCCGTACCGGATCATCCGAGCTCAGCACGGTGACCGCGCTGGTCAGCTGGATCTTCTCGGTCCGCGCCGCGATGGCGGCCAGCACCATTGCGGGCGAGGAGGCGGCGAAATCCTTGCGATGATGCTCGCCGACGCCATAGACGTCCAGTCCGGCCTGGTCGGTGGCGACGGCTTCCTCGACCACCTGGCGCAACCGCTCGGCCGCCGTCGGCGCGGGCCGGTCGCCGACCGGATACAACTCGGCGAAGGTCGTGAGTCCCAATTCCACGGTCGAGCCTCTTTCCTCAGTAGTGTCGATGTCAACCAATACCGTAAACGGACCGCAGTCCGTAGGTATTCCGCCTGGCCTCCGCCATCGCGTCGGTCTGGCGCTCGAGCACGCGCGGCGAGCTCCGATTACGCTGTTCGCTATGTCTGTCCGCACTCGCAAGCCGCTCGTCCCCGGCACCCAGTCGCCCACCCGCGAGGTCCCGCGCACCATCGAGCGCCCGGAGTACGCGTGGAAGAAGACCGTCAACGAGGGCCGCGAGCCCTGGGTGCAGACGGCCGAGACGATCGACAAGATGCGGATCGCGAGCAAGATCGCGGCGCAGGCGCTGGAAGAGGCGGGCAAGGCGGTGGCGCCCGGCGTCACCACCGACGAGCTGGACCGGATCGCGCACGAGTACATGTGCGACCACGGCGCGTACCCGTCCACCCTGGGCTACAAGGGCTTTCCGAAGTCCTGCTGCACCTCGCTGAACGAGGTCATCTGCCACGGGATTCCGGACTCCACGGTGATCGAGGACGGCGACATCGTCAATATCGACGTCACCGCCTATATCCACGGCGTGCACGGCGACACCAACAAGACCTACCTGGCCGGCGACGTGGACGAGGACGTCCGGCTGCTCGTCGAGCGGACCGAAGAGGCCACCCTGCGGGCGATCAAGGCGGTCCGGCCCGGCCGGGCGTTGAACGTGATCGGGCGCGTGATCGAGTCCTACGCCAACCGATTCGGCTACGGCGTGGTCCGCGACTTCACCGGGCACGGCGTCGGCCCCACCTTCCACAGCGGCCTGGTCATCCTGCATTACGACCAGCCCGCCATCGAGTCGATCATCGAACCCGGCATGACCTTCACCATCGAGCCGATGATCAACCTGGGCGGTATCGACTACGAAATCTGGAATGACGGCTGGACCGTGGTCACCAAGGACCGCAAGTGGACGGCTCAGTTCGAGCACACCCTGGTGGTCACCGACACCGGCGCGGAAATCCTCACGCTGCCGTGACGCAGCCCAACAGTCGCACGCTTCTTGATTTCCGGCACCCGAAATCGCATGCGAATTCCGGTGCGGCACATCAGAAGGCGTGCGGCTGTCGGTCGGCGCGGTGAAGGGCGCGCTGCTCGTCGCGGGGACCACCTCGGACGCGGGCAAAAGCGTTGTGGTGGCGGGCATCTGCCGGATGCTGGCGCGGCGTGGGGTGCGGGTAGCGCCGTTCAAGGCGCAGAACATGTCGAACAACTCCGTCGTCACCCTCGACGGCGGCGAGATCGGGCGGGCGCAGGCCCTGCAGGCGCAGGCGTGCGGGCTCGAGCCGAGCGTACGGTTCAACCCAGTGCTGTTGAAGCCGGGCAGTGATCGGCGCTCGCAGCTGGTGGTGCGGGGCAAGGCGGTCGGCACGGTTGGCGCGCGCGACTACTTCCAGCATCGGCAGCGGTTGCGCGAGGTGGTCGCCGCCGAACTCGCCTCGCTGCGGGCTGAATTCGATGTGGTGATCTGCGAGGGCGCTGGTTCGCCAGCTGAAATCAATCTGCGGGCAACGGATCTGGCGAACATGGGCCTCGCGCAGCCCGCCCGCCTCCCGGTGCTGCTCGTCGGCGATATCGATCGCGGCGGCGTGCTCGCCCATCTCTTCGGCACCGTCGCCATCCTGGAACCCGAAGACCAGCAACTGATTTCCGGGTTCGTGATCAACAAGTTCCGCGGCGACGTCGAACTGCTCCGCCCCGGCCTGGATCGACTGACCGAGTTGACCGGCCGACCCACCCTGGGCGTGCTCCCGTACGCCGAGGACCTCTGGATCGACGCCGAGGACTCGCTGAGCACCGTCGCGGACGCACCCGTCGGTCGTCCGCGCCCACCGGTCGGCACCGAGTGGCTGACCGTCGCCGCCATCCGCCTGCCACGCATCTCCAACTCCACCGACATCGAGGCGTTGGCCTGCGAGCCAGGGGTTTCGGTGCGCTGGGCGAGCGAGCCGTCCCGGCTGACCGAGGCCGACCTCGTCGTGCTGCCCGGCAGCAAGGCGACCGTGTCGGACCTGGAGTGGCTGCGGCGCAACGGAATTGCCGACGCCCTGCGCGCCCGTGCCTCGGCGGGCCGTCCGATCCTCGGCATCTGCGGCGGCTACCAGATGCTGGGCAAGCGGATCGTCGACCCGATCGAGTCGGGCGCGGGAACCGTCGACGGACTGGGCCTGCTCGACTTGGAGATCGAATTCGCCGATCCGAAAGTGTTGCGCCACAGCAGTGGCCACGACGCGACGGGAATCCCGGTGCACGGCTACGAGATTCACCACGGACGAGTGGTCGGCAACGGCGATCCCGCCTGGCTCGACCTCGACGGGGCGCCGGAAGGCAGTGTGCGCGGCGCACTCTGGGGTACCCACCTGCACGGCCTGCTCGAATCGGACGAATTCCGCCGCACCTGGCTACGTTCGGTGGCCGCCGCGGCCGGACGAACGGGTTTCGTTGTCGCCGAAGCCACTTCCGTCGCTGACGTCCGCTCGACCCAACTCGACCTACTCGCCGACCTGATCGAGAACCACCTCGATCTAGCCCAGCTGGACCGCCTGCTCACCGACGGCGCACCCCTCGAGCTGCCCACCCTGGCGACCCAGGCGCTCCCCACCTCGGCAACCTCGCGTACCTGAACTGTTGACGCGACGTACGCCGCCCCTTACCTTTCAGTAAGGAATTCGGCTCCGGGTAAGGCGCGGGTCGGTGGGCGTGGGAGAAGCACGGGTCGGTGAGCGAAGTGGCAGCAGACAAGAAGACCAGCGGCAGGGCGGGAAACGTGGTGTCCGCGACCGTGACCAGCAAGGGACAGATCACCATACCGATCGACGTTCGGGTCGCGATGGGTCTGCGTGCCGGGGTCCGGGTCGCCTTCGTGCCCACTGTCAACGGTACTTACGAACTGGTGCCGGAGACCCGAACCATCAAGTCGCTCAAGGGCATAGTCGGCTGGTCCGGCTCGCCGATAGGCCTCGACCAGATGAACGAGGCGATCACCGGAAACGTCGTGGAAGGCAAGCAGAAATGATCGGTCTGGACGCCAATGTGCTGATCCGCTACCTCACCCAGGACGATCCGGAGCAGTCCGCGCGCGCCAATCAGGTGATCGACGGACTCAGCGAGAGCCGTCCCGGTTACGTGACGATGATCGTGCTCGCGGAGATCCACTGGGTGCTGCGCCGCGGCTACAAGCAGGACCCGGAGGCGGTCACCGACGTGCTGCTCGGCCTGCTCGATTCGACCGAGATCGTGGTCGAGCGCGCCGACACCGTGCGTCAGGCGTTGCGTCAGGCCGCCGACGGCGCGGATTTCGCCGACGCGCTCATCCAGCAATTGGGCCAGGAGGCGGGCTGCGACCTCACCGTCACCTTCGACCACAACGCCGGCGAACGCGCGGGTATGCGGCTACTGGCCTGACAAGAAGACAGGACTTCGTTCAGGAGACCCGTGTAGCGTCATTCGGCATGAAATCTCGGCAGATCACGGTGGGCGATCGGGCATGGACCGTGCGGGTAGACGGCCCGGAAACCCGGCACAGCGTGCTGTTGCTGCCCGACGCGAATGACCCGGCGGACGTTTACGACCAGGTATGTGCTCGATTGCACAATTCGGATCTGCGGACGGTGGTGCTGGAGTCCATCGACGGCCTCGACGCCGCGGGCGTCACCGCGATCCTGGACCAGATCGGCGTGCCGTGGGCGAACGTGGCCGCGCGCGGCACCGGCGCGGAACTGGCGTGGCGAGCGTGCGCGGCCGGCTTCGGCCGCTTCATCAGCCTCGTGGTGGCCGATCACGGCCATCCGGCGGCTCCGGGTCCGGACGGCACCGTGGCCGACGCCACGATCCGTCCAGTGGAGTTGCCGACCACGGTGCTGGTGACCAAGAACCTGCCCCGCTCGGTAGCCGACGCCTCCGGCCGCTTCGTCTACGGCGAGTTCAGGGTGGTCGACATCGACGTCACCAATGTGGCGACCGAGGCCGACCACGAGCTGGCGACCGAGATCGTGCTACGCACCAGCACTTGGTGAGCCGGACTTGGCCCGGTAAACCGTGAGCGAGCGTAGCGAGTGAACCAATAACACAGCGCCCATGGCGCAAGACGGAACCGAGCGTCAGCGAGGTGCAGTCTTGAGCCAGTCCAGCCAGCTGTCGAGTTCGGCGAAGGCGTGTGCCAGCGGCTCGGCCGAGGACAGGAACACGTCGTGCTTGGCCCCGTCGATCGGCACGATGTTGGTCCGGTCGCCCAGGCAGCCCGACCAGCGCTGAATCTGCTTGACGTCCAACACCGCATCGGCCACGTCGACGGCGGGGCCGTAGCGGCGGGCGAACTTCGTCATCCTGGACCGCAGGATCAGCGACGGAACGCCGATGTCGAGCCCGGCGTGCAGCTGCGCGTGGCCGTTACGGATCGCGCGCAGCCAGCCGAACCGAATCGGGAAGCCGTGCAACGGTTTCCAGTCCAGGTTGTAATCCCATTCGCCTGCCACGCTCTGATGCAGGCTGTCGCCGTAGGTGCTGACCTTCGCGCTGGGCAGCTGGAACTGCTTCCGAAAACGGCCGATTCCCTTGATGATCGGCGTCCCGACGGTCCGGTAGTAGGACGGCCCGTGCAGATCGAACCAGGGGCTGTTCAACACCAGACCGGCGATCCCGGCCGCCGCGGTGCCACCCGCTCGATTGAGTCGATCCAGCCACAGCGGCAGGATCAGTCCGCCGGTCGAATGCGCGTTCAAAACGACCGGAGCGCCGGTCTCTTCCCGAACGATTCGCAATGCTTCGTTCAACTCGTCGTCATACAGTGCGAGATCGGTCACATAATGCGGTGTCTGCCCGTCGCGCAGTGACCGTCCGCACTTACGCAGATCGAGTGCGTAGAAGTGGTACCCCAGTGCCGCGAAATGCTCCGCGAGATGTTCCTGAAAGAAGTAGTCGGTGAACCCGTGCACATAGAGCACGGCCCCCGCGGTGGCCTCGACCTCGCCGCCCGGCAGATAGCGCACCAAGGTGGCCACTGCCTCGCCTTCTCCATCGGGATCGGGCCCGAAAGTCAGCGTGCGCTGCTGGTACTTCTCGCCGAGGACATCGGCTTTCCACTGGCCATCGCCCTGGGTGTCGGTTTTCGGAGCGGCAAGTGAAGTTTCCTTTGTCACATACACAATCTAGGTCACATTCGGCGGGTTCGGCGCGGGGGATCGACGTGGTGAGGTGCACAATTGGGGCTAGGTGAACGGCGGGTAACCTAACTCCCGCCATGGTTTACGAACCCGAACCGAGGCAATAACACGCAAGCACCGTGCCCAGGCAGGTCCACCCGCCCGGTGGGCCCGCGTAGAAGGACAAGGAAGTCGATCTAGCCGTGCCGAACGCTGCCATGACTGAAAAGACCGATGTTGTACTCATCGGCGCCGGCATCATGAGTGCCACCCTCGGTGCGCTGCTGCGCCAGCTGCAGCCCGATTGGTCGATCTCCCTGTTCGAGCGGCTCGACGCCGCGTCGGCGGAGAGCAGTGACCCGTGGAACAACGCGGGCACCGGACACTCCGCGCTGTGCGAACTGAACTACAGCCCGCAGAACGCCGACGGGTCGGTGGACATCAGCAAGGCCATCGACATCAACGAGCGGTTCCAGGTGTCGCGCCAGTTCTGGTCCTACGCCGTCGAGAACAACGTCCTCGGTGACCCGTCCCGGTTCATCAACCCGATCCCGCACGTGAGCTTCGTGCACGGCGCGGACAACGTCGACTACCTGCGTAAGCGCTACGAGGCGCTGTCGCGGCATCCGTTGTTCGAGGGCATGGAGTACATCGACAGCCCCGACGAATTCGCGCGGCGGCTCCCGCTGATGGCGCGCGGCCGGGACTTCTCCGATCCGGTCGCGCTGAACTGGACCGACGGCGGCACCGACATCGACTTCGGTTCGCTCACCAAGGAACTGCTCGCCTACCTCGGCGCCAGCGGCGCGGACCTGGCCTTCGGTCACGAGGTGCGCGACCTGTCCAAGCAGTCCGACGGGTCCTGGCTGGTGAAGGTGCGCAACCTGCGCACCCGCGAAACCCGCACGCTCCTCAGCAAATTCGTCTTCGTCGGCGCGGGCGGCGGCGCGCTGCCGCTGCTGCAGAAGTCCGGCATCAAGGAGATCGACGGCTTCGGCGGCTTCCCGGTGAGCGGTCAGTTCTTCCGCTGCACCAACCCGGACCTGATCCAGCAGCACGAGGCCAAGGTGTACGGCAAGGCCGCCGTCGGCGCGCCGCCGATGTCGGTGCCGCACTTGGACACTCGCGTCATCAAGGGCGTGCCCGGCCTGCTGTTCGGCCCGTACGCGGGCTGGACGCCGAAGTTCCTCAAGGAGGGCAAGCTCACCGACCTGTTCAAGTCGGTGAAGCCGAACAACCTGTTCTCGCTGCTCGGCGTCGGCGTCACCGAACTGGGGCTGACCAAGTACCTGGTGAGCGAGCTGCTCAAGTCCGAGGCGGGCAAGGTGGACACGCTCAAGGAGTTCATCCCGCGCGCCGACGGCCGGGACTGGGAGCTGATCACCGCGGGCCAGCGCGTGCAGGTGATCCGGCGCAAGGGCGCGGGCGGCGTGCTCGAATTCGGCACCGCCGTGGTCGCCGCGGCCGACGGCTCCATCGCGGGTCTGCTCGGCGCCTCGCCGGGCGCCTCGACGGGCGTCACCGCGATGCTCGACGTGATGCAGCGCTGCTTCCCCACCGAGTACGCGGGCTGGACGCCGAAGCTCGAGGAGATGATTCCCTCACTGGGCGTCAAGCTGTCCGAGGACCAGGCGTTGTTCCACGAAGTGTGGGATTGGACGTCCAAGACGCTGAACCTCACGGGTGGCACGGATAACACGCCCAAGCACGCGGGGGTCGCGGCAAACCGCTAGGTGTGATAGCAACAGGCGATGATGTCAACGGTTGCTCTCAAACGGTCATGGGCGTTGGATCTCGACACCGCCACCCTCTATCAGCTGTTGAAACTTCGCGTAGAAGTCTTTGTCGTCGAGCAGAAGTGCGCGTACCCGGAATTGGACGGGCTCGACCTGTTGCCGGAGACCCGGCACTTCTGGCTCGATGACGAGGGCGAGGTGATCGCCACGCTGCGGTTGCTGGAGGAGCACGAGGACGGGGTGAAGTCGTTCCGCATCGGCAGGCTCTGCACCGTCCCGCCTGCTCGTGGCCACGGCTACACCACCCGCCTGCTGCAGGCCGCGCTCGCCGAGGTCGGCTCGGCGACCGTGCGGTTGAACGCGCAGAGCTATCTCATCGACATGTACGCCAAGCACGGGTTCCAGCCCGACGGCGAAGAATTCGACGAAGACGGGATCCTGCACACGCCCATGCGCAAGGGGTGATCGTCGGGCCGTTGTTCGGTCACCGCCCTCGTCGCAGATCTGCGACGAGGGCGGTTGTCTGTCCGGGAGGCGACACGATGCGCAGGGCAGCGTCGGTCGGCGCGGCGAGCGCGCATAGAGTTGGGGCGTGTCTTTGTCCCATGCCGAAACTGTGCCGTCGCCGCATTCGCTGACCGGAGCACGCACGCGTCCGGCGAGCGACGGGGAGGTGGGTTTTCCGTTCTCCGCCGTGGTCGGTCAGGAGCGGCTGCAACTCGCGCTGATCCTCTGTGCGGTGCATCCCGGCATCGGCGGTGTGCTGGTGCGTGGCGAGAAGGGCACCGCGAAGTCGACCGTGGTGCGCGCGCTGGCGCAACTGCTGCCGCCAGTGGTGGACGAGACCGGTGCACGGCCCGCGCGGCTCGTCGAGCTGCCCGTCGGCGCCACCGAGGATCGCGTGGTCGGCTCGCTGGATTTGGAGCGGGTGCTGCGGGACGGGGAGCAGGCCTTCCGGCCCGGGCTGCTGGCGGCCGCGCATCACGGCGTGCTCTACGTCGACGAGGTCAATCTGCTGCACGACCATCTGGTCGACGTGCTGCTCGACGCCGCGGCGATGGGCCGGGTGCACATCGAGCGCGACGGCGTCTCGCATTCGCATCCGGCGCGCTTCGTGCTCGTCGGCACCATGAATCCGGAAGAGGGGGAACTGCGTCCGCAGCTGCTGGACCGGTTCGGGCTCACCGTCGACGTGGCCGCCTCGCGGAACGTGGACGTGCGAATGTCGGTGGTGCGCAGGCGACTCGACTACGAGGCCGATCCGGCGGGGTTCGCCGACAGTTATGCCGCCGCCGACCGGGCGGTGGCCGAGCGCATCCTGGGCGCTCGGGATCGGGTCGCGCAGGTGCTGCTCGACGACGGGGAGCTGCGCCGAATTGCCGCGCTGTGCGCCGCATTCGACGTCGACGGCATGCGCGCGGACCTGGTGGTCGCGCGGACCGCGACGGCGCACGCCGCGTGGCGTGGTGCGGACGCGGTGACCGAGGAGGACGTGCGGATCGCCGCCGAACTCGCGCTGCCGCATCGGCGTCGGCGGGACCCGTTCGACGAGCCGGGGATCAGCGAGGACCAGCTCGACGACGCGATGCGGGATGCCGCTGAGGAAGTGGATCGCGAAGCGCAGTCGCCCAGTGAGACAGAAGAATTCGAGTCGAGCGAGGGTGATCGGTCACCCAGGGAGTTGGACGGTGCCGATCAGTCGCCGCCCGACGCGTCCCCATCGGCGGGTGACAGCGATACCGATCCGGATGACGACCCGGACTCGCCGCCCGACGGCCCCGGTGACGGGCAGCGGCCGAGCGCTCGCGAAGGTCGCAGTGGCGCACCGACTTCCGCCGCCGCGAAACCGCCGCGCTGGGAGGTGCCCGGCATCGGTGAAGGCGCTCCCGGCCGTCGTTCCAGGGCCGAGTCGCGGCACGGTCGTGTCGTTCGTCCCAGCACCGACACCTCCACCGGTCTACACCTGCTCGGCACCGTCTTCGCCGCCGCGCCGCATCAATGGTCGCGTGGCCGCGGCGACGGTCCGCTGAAGCTGGCCGCCGAGGACCTGCGTGGCGCGTATCGCGAAGGGCGCGAGGGCAATCTGGTGGTCTTCGTGGTGGATGCCTCCGGGTCGATGGCGTCCAGGGATCGGCTGTCCGCCGTGACCGGCGCGGTTGTCACCTTGTTGCGTGATTCTTACCAGCGGCGCGACAAGGTTGCCGTCATCACCGTGCGTGGGCAGGAAGCCGAACTTGTGCTGCCGCCGACGTCTTCGGTCGATATCGCTGTGCGCCGACTGTCCGGGATGCGCACTGGCGGCAAGACGCCACTCGCCTCGGGTCTGGTGAAGGCGCGGGAGATCGTGCTGCGGGAGCGGGTCCGCGACCCGCGCCGCCGCCCGATGCTGGTGCTGCTCACCGACGGTCGCGCCACCGGCGGCGTCGACCCGCTGCCGCGGGCCCGTGCGGCCGCCGCCCGACTCGCGAACGACGGGGTTACCTCGATCGTGGTCGACTGCGAGCGCGGGATGATCCGGCTCGGTCTCGCCGCCGAGCTGGCTCGCGAACTCCGCGGCGGATATCTGAAATTGGCCGAGCTGACCGGAGATTCGGTCGCCGACGTGGTGCGCTCGGGCGTCGGGGCCGCGACCCGCGCCGCTTGACCCGCGGCGTGCCGACGACGGTGCAGTAGCGGTTTACCAGGACTATCAAGGAGATTCGATGCCCAAGGGTGTTCCGGAGACCGTGCCCGAGGACGGACTCACCACGCGCCAGCGCCGGAACCAGCCGGTGCTCGCGGTGCATACGGGGCCGGGCAAGGGGAAGTCGACTGCGGCGTTCGGGATGGCGCTGCGGGCCTGGAACCAGGGTTTCGACGTCGCGGTATTTCAGTTCGTGAAGAGCGCCAAGTGGAAGGTGGGGGAGGAGGCGGCTTTCCGCACCCTCGGCACCCTGCACGACGAGACCGGTGCGGGTGGCGCGGTCGAGTGGCACAAGATGGGCGAAGGCTGGTCGTGGACCCGCAAGCAGGGCACCGACGAAGACCATGCGGCCGCCGCGCTCGCCGGATGGCAGGAGATCGCTCGCCGACTGAAGGACGAGCAGCACCGCTTCTACGTCCTCGACGAATTCACCTACCCGCTCAAATGGGGTTGGGTCGACATCGATGAGGTCGTCGAAACTCTCACCAACCGGCCCGGCAACCAGCACGTGGTGATCACCGGCCGCGACGCACCCCAGGCGCTCATCGACGCCGCCGACCTCGTCACCGAGATGACCAAGCTCAAGCACCCCATGGACGCGGGCCGTAAGGGCCAGCGCGGCATCGAATGGTGAACTCCCGCACTCTTTCTCGGGATCCGCACCCGGTACGGAGCCCTAGAGTCGGTGCAGATCCCGAGAGTCGGTGCGGATTCCGCCACCGGGTGCCACTCGCCGAGGGGCGTGGCTGGTGAGCGCGGGTGTGCCTGCGGTGGTGATCGCGGCTCCCGCGTCCGGGAGTGGGAAGACCACGGTGGCAACGGGGTTGATCGGAGCGCTGCGGCGGGTCGGGCATCGGGTCGCGCCGTTCAAGGTGGGGCCGGATTACATCGATCCCGGGTATCACGGGTTGGCGGCGGGGCGGCCGGGGCGCAATCTCGACCCGGTGCTCGTCGGCGCGGAACGTGTTGTGCCGCTGTATCAGCACGGTGCGCGGGACTGTGATCTCGCGGTCGTAGAGGGCGTGATGGGGCTGTTCGACGGCCGCATCGATGAGAACCATGCTGGGCCGGTGGCCGAAGGGTCTACCGCACAGGTCGCGAGTCTGCTTGGTGCGCCCGTGGTTTTAGTGGTCGACGCGCGTGGGCACAGTCAGAGTTTGGCCGCGCTGCTGCATGGTTTCGCTACTTTCGACAGCAGTGTCCGCCTCGGCGGGGTGATCCTGAATCGGGTCGGCAGCGAACGGCACGATCAGGTGTTGCGCGCGGCCTGTGACCGGGTCGGACTTCCGGTTCTCGGCTCGTTGCCGAGGATGACCGAATTGGAGGTGCCCTCGCGGCATCTCGGGCTGATTCCGGCCGTAGAACACGGTACGGCCGCCACCGCCGCCGTGTCCGCGATGACGGATCTGGTCGCGGCGCACGTCGACCTATCCGCGATCGCGGCGCTGGCCCGCTCGACCGCGAGCGGTCCAGCCTGGGATCCGGTGGAAGCCGTGCGAGCGGAGTACGCCACGGACGGGGCGAATGACGATACGGACAACACTGTAACTGCGCTCGGCACCAACGAATTCGGCGTTGCCGATGTATCGACCGGGGGAGTCGGCGGTCTGACGCACCGTCCGGTCGGAGACCGATCTGCTGCTATCGCGGACCCGTTCGTAGGCCCCGGACCGCTGATTGCGATGGCAGGCGGGCCCGCGTTCACTTTCGGCTATGCCGAGCACCGCGAACTGCTGCTGGCCGCTGGAGCACAGGTGGTGGTGTTCGATCCCCTGCGGGACGAATTGCCCAGCAGGACGGCAGGTTTGGTGCTGCCCGGGGGATTCCCGGAGGAGCATGCACCGGAGCTGGCCGCGAACACGGATTTGCTGACCGCCGTGGCAGCGCAGGCCCGGCGCGGGATGCCCGTGCACGCGGAATGCGCGGGATTGCTCTACCTGACGCGCTCACTCGACGGACATCCGATGGCCGGGGTGATCGCCGCCGACGCGGAGTTCGGTCCACGACTCACCCTCGGCTACCGGGATGCGGTGGCACTGGCGGATTCTCCGCTGTGGCGAGCCGGTGAACGCGTCCGTGGGCACGAGTTCCACCGGACCCGCCTGACTGCCGCCGCCTCGGACAGCCCGGCCTGGGGCTGGCACGGCAGCGACGGTGCACGCATGCTCGAGGGCGCGCTCGTCCACCAGGTGCACGCCTCTTACCTGCACACCCACCCCGCCGGAAACCCCCAAGCCACAACCCGTTTCGTCGAAGTCGCGGCCGAGTACGCGGGTGCTCGTGCCAGCCGTTGAAAGGACCGCTGTCCCCGGCCGGAAATCCCTGAGCCACAAGTCGTTTGCCGCGTGCGACTGCTGGACTCTCCGCTCCACTGAGCTCGAAGGTGATCATGGCTGAATTGATCGTTGGACTGGGACTGCGTCCCGGTACTTCTGCCGACCGCATCGTAGTGGTGGTGCGTAAGGTGTTGGCTTTCAACGAGATCACCTGTTTGGCGACCATCGATCGACGTGCTGCCGAGCCCGGCCTGCTCGACGCGGCCGCTGTGCTCGGCGTGCCGATTCGGACCTTCACCGCCGCCGAACTGGCCGAAGTGTCCGTGCCCAACCCGGACTCGCGGACGGTGGCCGCGGTGGGCACCGCGAGTGTCGCCGAGGCGGCCGCCATCCTCGCCGCCGGGGGCGGCACCCTCGTGGTCCCCAAACGCACCGTCCACGGCGTCGTTATCGCTGCGGCACAACGTGACGTACCCCCGGCCGGGCGGCGGCCCGCGTAGCCGCGGCGGGGTGTCCTGAACCAGGTGAGCCCACGGCCATCGAGTGGTTTGATGACGGAGTGGATATCCGAGGGATCGATAACGTGCTGGTTCCCGTGGGGGACTTGGCCGCAGCAGTGGAGTTCTACGAGAACCAGCTCGGGCTCTCACTGCGGTTCACGGTGCCGGAGCGCGGGATCGCACTGTTCGGCGTCGCGGCGGAAACGCCGGGGATCATGGCGATGGTCGAGCCTGATGCCGGGCAGGGCGCGCCGCCCGCGATGCGGGTCTGGCTGGAGGTGCCGGACGCGCAGGCCGCTGCGGCCGAACTCGAAGAGCGCGGTGTCGAAATGCTTACCGCGCCCTTCGAAGTCGGTACCGGATGGAGTGTCGAGGTGTCCGACCCGTGGGGCAACGTGATCGGGCTGACCGATTACAGCAAGCGCCCCGAACTGGCCAGGCCCGAACTCTGACCTACGGCGCGACCGAACCCCAGTCGGCGAAGCCGGTGGGATCGTGGCGGCCGAGGCTGGCGTGTTCGAACAGCCCCCAGCCCTCCGCGTCGCCGCAGCGGGCGCGGGCCACGTGGTCGATGACGCCATAGGGCGCGCGAGCGACGATCGCCGGATCGGTGAGGTCGTACAGGCTGGACAGTGACCAGTCACGCCCCTTCCACTGACCGTGCTGCCAGTCCGGATCACCGCCGTACCCGCAACCAACATGCAGCGGCACATTGGTGCCCGTGGTCACCTCGATCTCCAGCGGCTTGCCGTCCGGCGTGGTCAGCTCCAGCCGCGCGCCGACGGGAAGCCTTGTGCCGGAACGGTAGTCGATCGAGATGCGCGGCCAGCCGAGCTGCTCGGTGCGCCCGTCCGGCCAGATCCGCACGGCGTCGTTCAGCGTGCGCTTGCCGTCCGGCTCCTCCTGCACGATGACCACGACCGCGAAATCGTCGAACCGCAGCGGCACATACATCCACCAGAAGCCGCCGGACGGCTCACTGGCGGTCCGCCCGGGCGGCTCGCTCTCGCCGACCGGGCGGATGCCCCACGACCGATCCCTGGTCCCGGTCCACACCGCCGGGTCCACGGTGAGGTCGTCCCCGTCGACGTGCAGTGTGCCCGCCCACGAGCCGAGCTGGGCGAACCGGCTCGCCTCGATGATCGGCCGGTTGCCGGACAGGATCAGATGCGGCTGCTCCTGCACGGTCGGGAAGGCGCCCTCCCAGGTGAGATCGAACGACAGGTCGTCGTGCTCGCAGATCACCCGGAGCCGCTGCAGCGGCTCGACCACCTCGATGCGATAGCCGCCGACCTTTTGCTCCAGGCTGCGGTCACCGAGCGCGTCGGAGAAGCGGACGGACCGTTGCGTATCACCGCGCCGGACGAGGGCGTAGGCATCGGTCACCCCGAGGTTCGGGTACACGCCGAACCCGGTGATGAAGAAGGTGCCGCCATCGCGGTTGTGACCGTTGAAATAGCTGCGGTCATAGAAGTTTCGGTCGCTGCTGGCCACCCGGGCCAGCGATAGGCCGGTTTGGTGAATCGGGTACTCGTCCAACGGAACTGGCATGACTGAATCTCAATCCCACTCGTAGGTTCCATCGAGCAGCCGTTCCAGGCTCGCTCGGTGCATCACATAGTCGTCTCGGTCCGGGGTGTCGGTGTCTTCGCCGAAATGGATCATCCGGCGCTTCACCCTGGCCATCACGATGCCGTGCCGCAGCGCGGCGTAGACGATGTGCCAATCCAGGTTTTGCACCGTATGACCGGTCAGCTCTTCGTATTTCGCGACGACGTCGGCGCGGCGCAGGAAGTCGGGCAGGCCCGGCTGATCGAACCGGGTGGCGATGTCCTGGAAGAACCGGTGGATGAAGATCACCCAGGCGACGTCGAGTTCGCGCGGACCCAGCGCGGCCATCTCCCAGTCCAGCACCGCCGCGGGCTCGAATTCGCGGAAGATGATGTTGCCTGGTCGCGCGTCGCCCCAGCTGAGGACATCAGGTCCCGGATCGGCGGGCCAGTGCTCGTCCAACCAGGCGAAAGTCCGCTCCAGCAAAGGGATCTCGAAACCGTCGTCGGCCAGAGCCCAGCGATACCACGCCTTCTGGGCCTCTACGTGCCGACGCAGCGACTGGCCAGGCCCGCGCAGGGCCGGGAAGCGGATCGCCGGATCCGGGATGGCGTGCACCTTCGAGATCACCTCGACGGTGTTCGCGGTGAGCAGCGCGCGTTCCTCGGCGCTCGCGTCGAACAGCCAGCCGATGAACACGTACGGCGGATTGTCCGTCGGCACCCGTCCGTCGACCCGCTTCATCACGAAAAACGGTGTACCGAGCGGCTTCTCGTCCTCTTCCAGCCAGCATAGTCCCGGCACCGGTATGTCGGTGGTCTCGGTGACACCGGCCATCACCTTGTACTGGGTGGCCAGATCATAGGTCTCGAACACCGGGAACGACCCCGCCTCCGGCGCCATCCTGGCGACGAACGACCCGCTCTCGTGCCGCCCGTCCACGCTCCACTCGGCGTCGAAAAGGATGGAGGTGCTCGACATCCCGCCCGCCTGCGGGCGCGACAGGTTGGAGACCTTCGGCGGATGATCGGCGGAGACCCTCGAATCCAGCCAGCGCGCCAAGTCCTCGGCGAGCGCATCGAGATCGCGCTCGCTCACGGTCAGCTGCTGCCGCTTGGCGGGATCCGGATCTTCGGCCATCGTTGTCCTCCTGACGCCATGAAGCGCGGGCCTGCCTGCGCACAGCCCACATCAGCGGCGGTGCCGCGATACGCGACAGTAACTCGTTCCAGTCGGCCCGTGGGTGGAAAACGATCGAGGTTCTCGAACCCGCTCACTGGTCGGAACCGGGCCTTGACATGGGAGTACTCGGCGGTGCTCGGGCAGGCACGAGTGCCTGGGTGTGGGTAGCACGTACGACTGATTACCTAGGGAAAGACCGGGGATTTCCTGGAGGTTCGCGACACCTCGCCGCAATACCGTTGCCTGCACGCGGAGGTTGTCGGATTGAGGGGTTCGTTGTGAGTGCTGTCAGCACGGCGTCGGTTGATCGGGACAGTGGAGCCTTGGCTGTCGGCCCGGACTCGCGGTGGAATCTGCTGACCCGCATCGCATTCCGGTTCTGCTTCACCTACTTCGGCCTGTTCTGCGTGATATTTCCGCAGTTCCTGTTCGTTTACACCGGGGTGCTCGGGCCGAAGCTGCCCGAGCGCGCGATCAATGGGTTTCTGTACCCGCTGAGTCCGATCTGGGAGTGGGTCGGCCGGCACGTCCTCGGCGCGGACGTCCAGTTGCATCTGGATTCCGGCAGCGGCGACCAGGCGATCATCTGGGTCTTCTTGTTCTGCAACCTGGTGGTCGCCGTAGTGGCGACTGGGGTGTGGTCCGTGCTGGATCGCCACCGCCCGAACTATCAGCGGCTGAACGCCTGGTTCATGCTCTTCATACGGCTCTGCCTCGCCGGGCAGATGCTCTTCTACGGCATGGCCAAGGTCATTCCCACCCAGATGCCGGAGCCGGCACTGACCACGCTGCTCATGCAGTACGGCGACTTCACGCCGGCGGCGGTGCTCTGGACGCAGGTCGGTAGTTCACCCGTCTACGAGATCCTGCTCGGATCCGCGGAAGTGCTCGGCGGCCTGTTGCTGTTCCTGCCGCGGACCGCGACGCTGGGCGCGATGCTCAGCCTGGTGAGCATGGCGCAGGTGTTCGTGCTCAACATGACCTTCGATGTGCCGGTGAAGATCCTGGCCGGTCACCTCGTGCTGATTTCGCTGGTGCTGCTCGCGCCGCAGGCCAGGAGGCTGGCGAATGTGCTTGTGCTGCAACGCTCGTCGGAGCCTGCTGGACAGCCCGAGCCGTTCCGTTCGCGTCGAATCCGGTTGGTCGCAGTCGGTGTGCAGGTCGTGCTCGCCGGGTGGGTGCTGGTCGGCCAGGTTCAACAAGACATGGAGTTCTGGAACGAAGGTGGCGGTGGCACCGAAAAGCCTGCCCTGTACGGGATTTGGACGGTGTCGGAGTTCACTCAGGACGGTCGGCCGCTCGCGCCACTGACCACCGACCAGGACCGCTGGCAGCGTGTGGTTTTCGACGTCGGTGGCATGACCTACCAGAAGATGGACGGCAGTCTGGTGCCTGTCGTCGGCGCGGTTGACACCCAGGCACACACCGTCACAGTGTCGAAGGCGGCAGGTGATGCCTTGCCAGGCCAGATCGCCCAGGCTCAGCCGGCCCAAATCGGCACCTTCACCTTCGCCCAACCCGCACCGGACCGGTTGCGACTGGACGGTCAACTCAACGGCCACCAGGTGACCCTGACGCTGGAGCAGGTGGACCTCAACTCATTCCCCTTGCGCAGCACCGGCTTCAAATGGGTCCAGGACTATCCCCACTTCAGCTGACAGGCGTGCGGCTGCGTTCAGCCGATGGTGATGGCGTCGAGGCGGGTGCGGAGGAACTCGGCCGAGACAACCGGAGGTAGGCCGGTGACTCGTCCGATCGGTGGTTCGAGTGGGGTGACGATGGCGTCGTGGTCCAGTTCGTAGAAGTAGATCAGCGACACCAGGTCTTCCTCGGGAGCTTCCGCCTGTGGTGGTAGCACGCGGTGTCGGCCGGACGGCCAGCGCTCGCCGCTCCAATAGGCAAGTAGGTCACCGATGTTCACCGTCAGGGCGGCGGGATCGTACGGTGCGTCGGCCCAGCCCTCCGCCTCGGTGAATACCTGAAGTCCGCCTGCGCCGGGCTCGCGGTCGAGCACGGTGACGGTGCCGAAATCGGTGTGTGGGCCGATGCGGAACTGGCCCGGCTCCGGCGCGCCAACCACAGTCAGTGGTGGGTAGTGGTTGATGTTGCAGGTCCAGGTGGGGCGGGCAGCCAAGTCTTGAAATGGGTTGGCGGGCAGGTGAAGTGCTGCTGCGAACAGCGCGAGCAGCTCGTCGGACAGGGTGTGCACGGCGTCGGTGTAGGCGGTCGCCAATTCGCGCAGCTCGAGCACCTCGTCCGGCCAGACGTTGGGCAGGAACCAGACGTCGTCGACCTGTCGATCACCGGTCGCGGTGTCCGCGCCGATTGCGAAGGTCTCCTTCAGATCAGGCGGCGTCTCGGTGCCCTCCGCGTAGCCGTTGGCCTCCTTGCCCGGCCCGATCCACCCGCGCCCGCCGACCGTGACGGCGTACTTCTCTTTCACCGAGTCCGGCAGCGCGAAGAACCGCCGCGCCGCCGCGCGTACCTGACCGGCCAGTCCCTCCGGCACACCGTGCCCGTGCACCAGCAGAAACCCGGCGCGCCGCAACCCCTCGTCCACCTCGCGCTCGACCTCGTCGGCCGCGGCACCTCCGGCACGCCACTTGGCCAGATCGATCGAAGCGATCGCGTTCATGTCGACTCACTCTCTGCCGGAGGTGTTCACTTCATCTGCGACGCCGATGTCTTCATTCCAGACTGCGGGGTTCTCGGTGATGAACTTGGTCATCATCTCGACGCAACGATCGTCCTCCAGCACGGTTACCGCGACGCCGTTCTCGGCCAGCCAGTCGTGGCCGCCGTAGAAGGTCTGCGATTCGCCGACGATGACCGAGCCGATGCCGAACTGCCGGACCAGACCGCTGCAGTACCAGCACGGCGACAGGGTGGTCACCATGATCGTCGACCCGTAGTCGCGGCGGCGGCCCGCGGCGCGGAAGGCGTCGGTTTCGGCGTGGATGCTGGGATCGCCGGACTGCACGCGACGGTTGTGGCCGCGGCCGAGCAACGTGCCGTCGGCCGCGAACAGCGCCGCGCCGATCGGGATGCCGCCCTCGGCCAGCCCGAGCTGAGCCTCGTCGTATGCCACCTCGAGCAGTTGTCGTGCCGGTATCGACTGCGTCATCGCTCAAGCCTCCAAGGGGACCGCCCCTTTCCGCAACGTACAGATCGTCCGCACAGTCCTGGGGCCTGGATGACAGGATGACCATATGTTGCCTACCGTGCGTGAATTGCTCGACGATCAGTTCGTCGCGGCCGATCCGCTCGTTTTGGCAGGTCACAGCGCGCTGCGGCGAGCGGTGCGCTGGGTGCATTCGAGCGAGATCTACGAGATCAGCCCGCTGCTGTCCGGTGGTGAACTGCTGCTCACCACCGGGCTCGGCCTGGCCGGGATGGATGCGGGAACGCGGCGGCACTACCTGCGGGAGATCGCCGGTCGCGAGGTCGCCGGGGTGGCCATCGAGCTCGGCCGCACCTTCGACGCCATCCCGCCGGACATGGTGGCGGAGGCGTCGCGGCACGGTCTGCCGTTGATCGCGTTGCGCAGCGTGGTGCCGTTCATCGACCTGTGCCGGGCCGCGAATACCGAGATCGTGTCGCGGGAAGTGCGTTCGCTGCGGCTGCTCAACGAGCTGGCGCGCGACCTCACCGGGGAGCTGGCGGCGGGCAATGGGCTCGCGCAGCTGCTCGCCCGGATCGGCGAGGTGACCGGTTGCGCGCTGATCGTGACGAGTGGCAACGGGGCGTTGATCGCCGCGCACGGCGTGGACGATGATCGATCAGCTTGGGCGGCAGTCGAATCCGCGGCCGCTTCGGCATCGATCCGGGCCAGGGAGAACACCTGGGGGACGCTCACCGCGGGGCCCGGCTCGTCGCTGGACGGCGCCACCCTCGCCACCGTCCTCGACCAATCCGCGCCGAGTCTCGGTCTCGCGCTGGCCAACTCGGGTGCGCCGACGGGGCGTCCGCAGCTCGCGGCGACGACATTGCTCGCGGATCTGCTGGACGGCAAGCCGATTCGGCAGGCCGATCTGAAAGTAAGGGCCGCTGGTGCCGGTGTGCCCGCGCTGGCGCGGCGCACGCTGGTGCCGGTGGCGATCGACGCACCCGACGCCCGCATCGCGACCCGCCTGATCGACACCGCGGCAAAGGAACTCGGCAGGCCCGGCCTGGTCGCCGAGGTGCACGCCACGACCTACGCGGTGCTCGCGCTGGACGAGGCGACCGCGGACCCGGTCGGCGAGACGGTCCGACTGCTACGAAACGCCTTCGCCACCAACACCATCGAGGGCGTCACCCTCGTGGTCGGCGATCCCTGCGAGTTCACCTCCGCCGCACTCACCGGATCACTGGAAGCCACCAGGTCCGCCCTACGCCTGGCCACCCGGCACCGCCGCGACTGGCTGGCGGGCAGCCCCATCTCCACCTGCCGCGAACTGGCCACCGAACTCGTCGTCGAATCCCTGCCCGCAGCCGAACGAACCCGCCTGATCGCCACCACCGTCGCCCCGCTGATCGCCTGGGACACAACCCATCACAGCAACCTGACCCGCACCCTTGAGGTCTACCTACGCCACGGCGCCAGCCCCACCCGCTGCGCCACCACCCTGCACATCGGCCGCCAATCCCTCTACCAGCGCCTGGACCGCATCCGCGACCTCCTCGGCTACGACCCCGCCACCCCCGCCCTCACCGGCACCCTCCTGCTGGCTTTATGCGCCCACCGCCTCACAACCACTGCCTGATAGCGTTCAGGAGGAGGTGACGCGGCGGCGGGCGAGGACGAGGTAGGCCGTGGCGGCGAGGACGAAGCCTACGAAGAAGGTGATGTCGCCCAGGTCGGGGAGTTCGCGGACGACGTAGCCGGTGAACTTGGCCTGGTTGGAGAACAGTAGGACCGAGATCGCCAGGCCGAGTAAGAAGGCCGCTACGCCTTGCCAATTGGTGTAGGTCCGGTTGTAGAGCAGGTCGTCGATTTTGCGGCCGCGGCGCAGGTACTGGTCGACGAACATCACGCCGAGCCACGGGCCGATCCAGTACGCGACGATCAGCAGGAACGCCTCGTAGCTGGCGGCGGCGTCGGGTAGTGCCCACCAGGCGACCAGGAATCCGATGGCGCCGAAGCAGATCGAGACGACGGCCCGTTGCGTGCGGATCGGCAGCTTGAGGCCGATCGTCACGAATGCCATTGCGCCCGAGTACACATTCAACGCATTGGCTGCGACGGCGCCGAGCGCGATGGCGAGCAGAGTCAGGTTCGCTAGTGCGCCAGGTAGATTCGCGGTGAATACATCCGTTGGACTGCCCTGCACCGAGCCGACGATGGTGGCCGAAGCCGCGCCCAACGCGGACAACCACAGGCACGAGACGAACAGCCCAGCGCCGGCATAGCCACCGGTGGCGACCCGCGACGCAGTCTTGGGCAGGTAGCGGGAGTAGTCCGCCGCGTAGGGATTCCAGCCGCCCGCATAGCCGAACGCGGTGCCGACCGTCAGCAGGAACCCGCCGATCCCGCCGACGCCACCCGACGGCGCGGCGGCACCGAGGTCGGCCTTGCTGAAGATCACCACGGTCACCAGCAGGAACACGACCGCGAGCACCGGGAACACGAACCGCTCGAACGCGTGCACCAGGTTGTGCCCGAACGCGGCGAAACCGGTCTGCACCAACACGATCAGGATCAGCGCGGTGAGCTTCGGCATGCCGGTCAGTGTGCTCAACGCGAACGCGCCGCTCACGCTGTTGGTGGCGAACCAGCCCACCCCGCACATGATCGACATGAACGCCGCGGGCAGCGCGTTGCCCCGATATCCGAACGCCAAGCGCCCCAACACCATTTGCGGCACGCCGTGCGCGGGCCCACGCGCGGACAGCACGTAATGCGCTGCCGCGCCGAGCCCGACGCCCACCGCGAGACCGAGCGTCGCCTGCCAGAAGTTCATGCCGAACGCGGTGACCGACAGCACGCCGATGAAGATGGTGGCGAATTCCAGGTTCGGCGACATCCAGGTCCAGAACAGCTGGCGCGGGCCGCCGTGCCGGGCGTCGTCGGGGATATGCTCGTTGCCGCCCGGTTCCACCGCGATGACGCGGTCGGCGTATTCGGACGCCAGCGGCGTGTCATCGGTCAAAGCCATATATGAACACTGGTCGGTGTCGGGCCGGTGGGCAACGGACGAACCGTACGCCAGTCGGCACCACGAAGTGGACAGTTCGCCCACCCGGCGCGGCTCAGCCGATGGCGCTGACCTGGTTGCGCCAATTCGGCGACGGCGTGAAGAACTCACCGCCGGTGCGGAAGGCGTCGCGCGCGGTGGCATCGCCTTGCAGCTGCGCCATCAACCACGCGGTCGGATACCCGAGGTAGCCGTACACCCCGGTCGTGCACGGCGCCGACGCGGCCGCGCAGTCCGGCTGCCCCTGTACGTCGTTGTGGTTCGGGCCGTTGAGCGTGCCCCACGCCTTGGGCAGATTCGCCGGAGTCGCCTCGTAGTAGGCCTGATTCGACTGCAAGCCCTCCGCCTGCCATGGCACCAGTTGCTGCGACGGCGAGATGAGTCCATCGGAAGACCCGTTCACCAGGAACACCGAACCCGTTGTCAGCGAACGGGTATCGGCGCAAGTGGTCGAGGTGGAGCAGAAGTGCTGCGCCGGAAGCTCCAGCGGCACCGCGGTTTTGATCACCCCGCCCGAATCGCGCAGCGCGTTCAGCACACCGGAAGCGCCTTGCGAATGTCCCATCGCGCCGACCGCGTCCTTGTCCAACTTCCCGTAGAACACGCTCGCCGGATCGTCACCCTGCGCCAACAGGTAGTCCAGGGACTTCCGAATGTCGGCCCCGGACCCGGTGCTCTGGTTCTCGGTGCCGATCACGACAAAGCCCCACGACGCCAAATGCCGCAGCAGATAGGCATATTGGCCCGGCACCGCACTGGTCCCGTCACCCCACACCACGATCGGATGCCGACCGGCTCCCAGATCGGTCGGATACCAGACATCGAACTTCGCCCCGGTGGAATCGCAGCACCCGAAGCCGAGCTGCTCGGTCACCGCCGCCGGACCCGGCTGGAAGTACTTCGACTCGACACCCTGCGTCGGCACATACGGCGCCGGATCAGCGTGTGCCACACCGGCTGTGGCGGGCACGAAGGCCAGCGCTATCGAGGCGACGACCATCTGTACTGTCCGACTCCAGCGGTTCATGCGCCCGAGTATAGGAACGTTCCTCGCCGTCTCGCCTGGTGGTCGACGCACGGCCGTTTCCCGCTGATCGAGCGCGGCTTCCGGGCTCGCCATGGGCCCCGGACCAGCGGTTACCGAGTCGATTGCCGTCGCGTCGAACCGAGGCCGTAGGCTCGAAAACTGTGCCGAACACGTCAGACCACACCGCCGACCAGGCGGTATCCGATACCGCCGCGCCGCATGAGGGCGACCCGAACTACCTGGTCGGGCTCGATCTCGATGGGCGCCGGGTCGTAGTGGTCGGCGGCGGCTCGGTGGCGCAGCGCAGGCTCGGATTGCTGATCGCCTCCGGCGCGGATGTGCACGTGGTGAGCCGCGAGGTCACGCCCGCGGTCGAGGGCATGGCGACCTCCGGGCAGATCACGGTCACGCTGCGGGCGTACGCCGACGGCGACCTGGACGGCGCTTGGTACGCGATCGCCTGCACCGACGAACCGACAACCAACGCGGCCGTCGTCGAGGAGGCCACCCGCCGCCGGATCTTCTGCGTGCGCGCCGACAACGCGCGCCTCGGCACCGCGGTCACCCCGGCGACCGCCCGCTACGACGGCATGACCCTCGGCGTGCTGGCCGGCGGTCAGCACCGGCGCTCGGCCGCAGTGCGCAACGCACTGCTGGAAGCGCTGCAATCCGGTGTGGTGACCGATGATTCGACCCCGATCACGCCGGGCGTCGCACTGGTCGGCGGCGGACCCGGCGACCCGGACCTGATCACGGTGCGTGGCCGCCGCCTGCTCGGCCGCGCGAATCTGGTGGTCGCCGACCGCCTCGCCCCGCCGGAACTGCTGGCCGAACTCGGCCCCGACGTCGAGGTGATCGACGCGGCCAAGATCCCCTACGGGCGCGCGATGGCCCAGGACGCGATCAATGCCGCGCTCATCGAGGGCGCCAAGGCAGGCAAGTTCGTGGTCCGACTCAAGGGCGGCGACCCGTACGTATTCGGCCGCGGCTTCGAGGAACTCGAGGCCTGCGTCGAGGCGGGCATCCCGGTCACCGTCGTTCCCGGCATCACCAGCCCGATCTCGGTCCCCGCCGCCGCGGGCATCCCGGTCACCCACCGCGGCGTCACCCACGAATTCGTAGTGGTCAGCGGCCACGTCGCCCCCGACCACCCCGACTCCCTGGTCGACTGGCCCGCCCTCGCCCGCCTCCGCGGCACCATCGTCCTGATGATGGCCGTCGAACGCATCGAACAATTCGCCACCGTCCTCATCGACAACGGCCGCGCCCCAACCACCCCCGCCACGGTCATCCAAGAAGGCACCATGCGCACCCAACGCGTAGTGCGCGCCGACCTCGCCACCGTCGCCGCCCGCGTCAAAGAAGAAGCCATCCGCCCACCCGCCATCGTGGTCATCGGCCCCACCGCAGGCTTCTCCGCGCCCAGCACCACGGAATCGGCGTAGCTCATCCTCTACAGTGGCTCACTGTGCTCCAGAATCCCGCTGCGCGGATGCAGTATCCAGTGACAGACCGGGCTTTCGGGCTCGCGATTCTCGTGCTCAGCGGGATGCAGCTGATGAGCGTGCTGGACGGCACGGTCATGATTCTGGTGGTCCCGCGGTTGCAGGCGGATTTCGGGATGTCCGCGTCCAGCGCGAACTGGGTGATCACGTCCTACGCGCTTACCTACGCCGGGCTCATGCTGCTCGGCGGGCGGGTCGGTGACGCGTTCGGGCGCAAGAAGATGTTCTTGCTCGGGGTCGGACTGTTCACCTTGTCCTCGCTGCTGTGCGGTCTGGCGATCAACGGCGGGATGCTGATCGGCATGCGGGCCCTGCAGGGCGTCGGTGCGGCGTTCGCCTCACCCACGGCACTGGCCTTGGTCGCGACGACCTTCGCGCCGGGCAAGGCGCGCAACCAGGCCATCGCGATCTTCGGTGCGATGGTCGGTGTCGGATCGGTCGGCGGCCTGGTGGTCGGCGGTGCGCTGGCCGATGTCTGGTGGCGCGGTATCTTCCTGATCAACGTGCCGATCGGCCTGCTGGTTTTCGTCGGGGCGTTGCGCTGCCTGCGCGATACCGAGCATCATCGCCTCTCCCTCGACGTGCGCGGCGCCGTGCTGGCCACCATCGGCGTCGCCACCCTGGTGTTCGGCGGCATGGAAGGGCCGGTACTGGGTTGGGGACACCCCGCGATCATCGGTTCGCTGGTGACCGGTGGCGTCCTGCTGATCACCTTCGTCCTGACCGAGCGCAACGTGGACAATCCGCTGCTGCCCTGGTCGCTGTTCAGCAGCCAGGATCGGGTCGCGACCTTCATCGCGGTGCTGCTGGCCAGCGGGGTGATGGGCGGCATCTCGGTCTTCGGTGCGCAGTATGTGCAGAATGTGCTGGGCTACACCGCTTTACAGGCCGGTCTGATCTTCATTCCGTTCACCATCGGCATGGGCATCGGCGGCGCGTCGACCTCCAAACTTGTCATGCGGTTCGCGCCACGGATCCTGATCGGTGCCGGCGCGGGCCTGGCCGCCGCCGCCCTGCTGTTCAGCTCGACCCTGGACCGCACCGCGAACCTGCCGACGCTGCTGGTGCTGTTCCTGGTGATCGGTACCGGCGTCGGCATCGTGCTGGTCATCGTGCCGCTGTGCCTGATCGTGGGCGTCGAGGTCACCGAGATCGGCCCGCTGAGCGCGGTCGGCCAGATGTTGCTGGCGTTCGGACCGGCCTTGGCCCTGGGTTTCCTCGGCCCGGTCGTGATCTCGCGCAGCCTGGCGCTCGGCGGCAGCGACACCATCAAGCCCAGCGCCATGAACACCGCCCAGCTCGATGCATTGAGCAGTGGCTACACCCTCGCGCTGTTCCTATGCGGCGTCGGCGTGCTGCTGACCCTGCTGATCGCGCTCGCCATCCGCTACACGGCGGCGCAGGTCGCGCAAGCGCAGCACGCGCAGGAAGAGACCCAGCAGGCCTGAACCTGCCGGGCCTGCGGTTTCAGAGGCGACCCGCGACCTTGCGTGGCGTCACGCGGACGATGACCCGCGGGCCGTCGTTGACCGAGGCGGGATTGAAGTCTAGGTACTTCTGACCTGTGTACTTCGACGACAACTCGTCCGGCAGTGTCTTTTCCGGATCCGCCGTGAGCGTCGCGGTGCCGCGGATCTCCGCGTATTTGTACGGCTCCTCCGGCGGGTTGATCATCACCGTGATCCGCGGATCGCGCGCCAGGTTCTTGCCCTGCTGGCGATCGGTGGTCGTGGAGAACACGAGGTCGTCGCCATCGCGCTTCAGCCAGATGACGGTCAGGTGGGGTTGCCCGTTGGGTCCGATGGTCGCCGCGGTCGCGAACACCTTGGACTCGTCCAGATACTTCTTCAGGTCTTCGGAAAGCTCAGTGGTATCGGTCACGCACAGGTGGAACACCGCGTGAGCCAACGGCATTCCGGACCGGCGAAAGCTGGGACCGACCATGCGGTCGGCCCCGGCCGTCGCCAGGACGTGTTCGTCAGGAAGCGTGCTGGTCGGCCACGGTCAGCGTCTGGTCGAGAATGGCCAGCCCTTCCTTGGCCTCGGCCTCGGTGACGATGCACGGCGGTACCACGTGCAACCGGTTGAAGTTGACGAACATCAGCAGCCCGGCGGCCTTGCACGCGGCGACGACCTCGTTCATCGCCGGACTCGTTCCGCCGTAGGGCGCGAGGGGTTCGCGAGTCGCCCGATCGCGGACGAGTTCCAGCGCCCAGAACACCCCGGTGCCGCGCACCTCGCCGATGCTCGGGTGCCGATCGGCGAGCTCACGCAGGCCGGGGCCGAGTACCCGGGCACCGATCTCGGCCGCGTTCTCGATGATGCGTTCGTCCGCCATCGCGTTGATCGTCGCGACCGCGGCGGCCGTGGCCAGTGGATGGCCCGAGTAGGTGAGCCCGCCGGGGTAGGGGGTGTCGTCGAAGGTCGCGGCGATCGCCGGGCTGATAGCCACCCCGCCGAGCGGCACGTAGCCGGAGTTCACGCCCTTGGCGAAGGTGAGCAGATCGGGGACGACGCCCTCGAAATGCTCTATCGCGAACCACTTTCCGGTGCGCCCGAAGCCCGACATCACCTCGTCGGCGATGAAGATGATGCCGTACTTGTCGCACAGCGCCCGGACACCCGCCATATAGCCGGGCGGCGGAACCATGATTCCCGCTGTGCCCGGGATGGATTCGAGCACGATCGCCGCGATGGTGGACGGCCCCTCGAACGCGATGGTCTGCTCGAGGTGCGCCAAAGCGCGCTCGGTTTCCTCGGTTTCGTCCGTCGAGTGGAATTGCGTCCGATAGAGGAACGGGCCGAAGAAGTGCACCACGCCGCTGTTGCCGTGATCGTTGGGCCAGCGCCGCGGATCACCGGTCAGGTTGACCGCGGTCTCGGTGCCGCCGTGATAGGAGCGGTAGCGCGCCAGCACTTTATAGCGGCCGGTGTGCAGCCGGGCCATCCGCACCGCGTGCTCGACCGCCTCCGCGCCACCGTTGGTGAAGAAGATCCTGTTCAGCTCGCCCGGTGTCCGCTCGGCGATCAACCGGGCCGCCTCCGAGCGGGCATCGTTGACGTGCGGCGGTGCGATGGTGCACAGCTTGGCGGCCTGCTCCTGGATCGCCGCAACGACTTTCGGGTGTTGGTGGCCGATATTGGTGTTCACCATCTGGGAGGAGAAGTCGAGCAGCCGGTTGCCCTCCCCGTCCCAGACGTAACAGCCCTGGGCGGCGCTGATCGTCATCGGGTTGAGATGCGCCTGGGCGGACCAGGAGTGGAAGACGTGGCGGCGATCGAGTTCGTACGCGCGGGCGGCCGCCGCGCGTACGGTCTCCGGTGTCGATCCGTTCGGAAGGGTCATCGGCGAGTTCTCCTGCGTCGCTGGGGTTGTCGGTTACTTGTGTGCTACTTGTTCTCGGGGAACCCGAGATTGATCCCACCGTGACTCGGATCGAGCCAGCGCGTCGTCACCGCCTTGCCCCGGGTGAAGAAGTGCACCCCGTCGGCGCCGTGCGCGTGCGAGTCGCCGAACAGCGAGTTCTTCCAGCCGCCGAAGCTGTAGTAGGACATGGGCACCGGGATCGGCACGTTGATGCCGACCATGCCGACCTCCACTTCGTTGTGGAAGCGCCGCGCCGCGCCGCCGTCGTTGGTGAAGATGGCGGTGCCGTTGCCGTACGGGTTGGCGTTGATCAGCGCGAGCGCGTCGTCGTAGCTGTCCACCCGCACCACTGAGAGGACGGGACCGAAGATTTCGTCGGTGTAGACGCTCATCTCCGTGCCGACATGATCGAGAATCGTTGGCCCGAGCCAGAATCCGTCCGCCGCGCCGTCGGCCTCGATCCCGCGACCGTCGAGTACCACACTGGCACCGGCGGATTCGCCCGCCGCGATGTACTCGGCGACCTTGTCGCGGTGCGCGCGGGTGACCAGCGGACCCATGTCGGTGCCGCGAGTCCCGTCGCCGGTCTTGATGGTGCCGGCCCGCTCGGTGATCTTGCCGACCAGTTCGTCGGCCGCGTCGCCGACCGCGACCACCACGCTGATCGCCATGCATCGCTCACCCGCGGAACCGAATCCGGCGTTCACCGCGGCGTCGGCGGCCAGATCCAGGTCGGCGTCCGGCAGCACCACCATGTGGTTCTTCGCGCCGCCGAGCGCCTGCACCCGCTTGCCCGCGGTGGTTCCGCGCTGATAGACGTACTTCGCGATCGGGGTCGAGCCGACGAACGAGACCGCCTTGATCGCCGGGTTGTCCAGCAGCTCGTCGACCGCGACCTTGTCGCCCTGCACCACGTTGAAAACGCCTGCGGGCAAACCCGCTTCGTCCCACAGCTCGGCCAGCCACAGCGACGCCGACGGATCCTTCTCGCTCGGCTTGAGCACCACCGTGTTGCCGGCCGCGATGGCCAGCGGGAAGAACCACATCGGCACCATCGCCGGGAAGTTGAACGGCGAGATGACGGCCACCGGGCCCAGCGGCTGGCGGATGGAGAAGATGTCCACCTTCGTCGACGCGTTCTCGGTGTAGCCGCCCTTCAGCAGATGCGGTACACCACAGGCGAATTCGACGACCTCCAGGCCGCGACTCACCTCGCCCATCGCGTCGGCCAGCACCTTGCCGTGCTCCGCGGTGATCAGCTTCGCGAGGTCTTCCTTGCGCTCGTTGAGCAGTTCGCGGAACCGGAACAGGATCTGGGTGCGCCGCGCCAGCGAGGTGTCCCGCCAGGCCGGGAAGGCGGCGGCGGCGGCGTCGATCGCCGCGCGGGTGTCCGCGACATTGGCGAGCGCGACCTGTCCGGTCACCACCCCGGTCGCCGGATTGGTCACCGGTGCGGTCGCCTCGCTGGTGCCTGCGAAAGCCTTGCCGTCGAGCCAGTGCGCGATTGTCTGCATGTCTCCTCGATTCGATCCGTGAGCGTCGCGGTGCGTCGGCGGGATGGACGCCTCCTCGGTACTACTCTCCGGCATCAACCTTCCTGGATGACCCGACGATCTGTACGTGATTTCGGATTTCGTATTACGATTCGTCGGTGCTTCCCTCTGTGGCCGATGTGCTGGCGATGCCGGTGGTACGCGCCGGGGAACCCGAGGTCGTCGCGGGCGGATCGTTGGATCGGCCGGTGCGCTGGGTGCACGTCAGCGATGTGGCGGACGTGGCGCAGCTGCTGGTCGGCGGGGAGCTGATCCTCACCACCGGCCAGGCCATGAGCCACGGCGACATCGCGACGGTCGGCTATCTGACCGCGCTGGCCGCCGCCGGGGTCGCGGGACTGGTCATCGAGCTGGGTGGGTACGTGCCGGAACTCGCGCCGGTCGTCGCCGCGACCGCGGACGCGCTCGGCCTGCCGTTGATCGTGCTGCACAAGATCACCCGGTTCGTCGAGATCACCGAGGCGGTGCACCGGGTCATCGTGGCCGAGCAGTACGCCGAACTCGAGTTCGCACGCACCGTGCACGAGACCTTCACCGACCTCAGCGTGCGCCGCGCCTCGCTCGCCGAAATCGTGAAAACCGCTGCGGACATGCTCGATTCGTCGGTGGTGCTGGAGGACCTGTCGCATCGGGTGCTCACCCTCACCGCCAAGCACGCGTCCACCTCGGCGCTGCTCGACGACTGGGAGACCACCTCGCGGCTGCTGCCCGACGGCTGGGACGCGGTGGCCGTCGGTCCGCACACCCAGCGGTGGGGACGGCTGATCCTGCCCGCCAACGACGTGCCGACCGCCCGGGCCACGATGGTGCTGGAGCGGGCCGCCCAGACGCTCACCCTGCACCGGATGATCGAGAAGGACCGCTTCGGCCTGCACCGGCAGGCGCAGACCGGACTCATCGACGACATGGTCAACGGCCGGGTGCTGGACGAGCGGGACGCGGTGGCCCGAGCCGCCGCGCTCGGCCTGGCCCGCCGCGCCGCGTACGTGCCGCTGGCCATCGATATCGCCGCGGTCGCGGAGACCGATCCGGTGGCCAGGCAGCGCCGGGCCGCGGGCATCCTGGACGCGGTCACGCACGGTCTCGGGCTGGCGAAGCTGACCGCGCTCGCCGCCGCCGATCAGGGCGACCGGGTCGGCATGATTCTGGCGCTGCCCCGCGGCGGCGAGCTCGACGAGAGCCTGACGGTCGCGTGCACCGCGATCACCGGTGAGGTGCGCCGGGTGGACGGCGTCGAGCGGGTGGTGATCGGCGTTGGCGCGGAATCGGATTCGCTGCTCGACACCGCGCACGAGCTGCCGCACGCCGCGCACGTCGCGGAAGTGGCACTGTCGCTGGCGACTTCGGCGCCGCGGCCGTTCTACCGCAGCGGTGACGTGCGGCTGCGCGGGCTGCTCTCACTGATCCGCAACGAACCCGGCGTGCAACGCTTCGCCGAGACCGAGCTGAGTGCGTTGCTGCGCTACGACATTCGGCACACCGCCGACCTGACCCGCACCCTGCGCCAGTTCCTCGACCTGGCGGGCAACAAGACCGAACTCGCGCGCAGGCTCAACATCAGCAGGCCCACGCTCTATGACCGGCTGGCCCGCATCGAGCGCATCCTCGCCGTCGATCTGGAGGACGGTGAATCCCGCACGTCGCTGCATGCCGCGCTGCTCATCCGCGACCTCACCGCCACCGCCGACGTACCGTAGCCGCCCCGCGTGACGTCGCTCACGCCGCTGAGCTGGCCGGGCTGCGCGCGGGAACATCGCAGGTCGTGGCGTCGTTCGACGGTGTATGACAACCGTTGGATTGATCGGTAGCGGAAACATCGGCAGTACCGTGGCGCGGCTCGCCATCGTTTCGGGACTGGATGTGGTGCTCAGCAACTCGCGTGGTCCGGAGACGCTGGCCGATCTCGTCGCGGAACTCGGCCCGCGGGCTCGGGCGGCGACCGCCGAGGAGGCGGGCGCGGCGGGCGACATCGTGGTGGTCACCGTGCCATTGCGCAATTATCGGCAGGTGCCGGTGGCGCCGCTGGCGGGCAAGGTCGTGATCGACACCAACAATTACTACCCGGATCGGGACGGCACCTTCGCCGAGATCGAGGACGGGTCGACCACGAGCAGCGAACTGCTGCAGAAGCATCTGCCGACCTCGAAGGTCGTGAAGGCGTTCAACAACATCTATTTCGCGCATCTCGGCCAGCTGGCCCGGCCGGTCGGCGCGCCGGATCGCACGGCGCTGCCCATCGCGGGCGATGACGCGACGGCGAAAGCCGCAGCGGCACAACTGCTCGACGTGCTCGGGTACGACGTCGTCGATGTCGGCCCGTTGAGCGAGAGCTGGCGCTTCCAAGTGAACACGCCGGTGTACGGGGACGTGTACTCGTCGGCACTTCCGTTCTGGGAGAACGACGGTGCACCGGCCAGTGCCGCGAAGATTCGCGCATTGGTGGACGCGGCCCAGCGGTAACGCCGGGCACTATCGGTTACCTCGAACCCGGGAGCGATGCGGCGCTCCCGGGTTCAGTTGTGTCCAGGGGTGCTTTACCCTTTCGATGTCGTGTCAGGTTTCGCAGACGCGGCTGATCCGTTGCCGTGCAGGCGAACTCGGTGAGATGCGAGTAAGTGACCACTCAATTACCGCCGCCTCCTTTGCTGTGCTGATTGCCTAGTCCGAGCCGCTGCAAAGGCGTTGAGCTTTCACCGCTGACAGAATGCGCTGTGTCATGCCCTGAGAAATGGGGGTGGACATTCCAAATGTTAAGGGGAGCAATAGATTTCGCTTCACTTCTGATGGTCCGCTGTTATTCTTGGGGCGTCCGGGAATCGGACATTCCGTTAGCCGCTCGGCGTCAGCCCACCCAGCGGTTGGCGCATCAGCGCATGGTCCCCGAGGGGAGGTTCTGTCATGAAAATTCGTCGTACTTCGAAGGTTGTTGCTCTGACCGCAGTTCACCTCTGAGTTCGCAGCAGAGTAAAGGGTGGGGCGGCCCCGCATCGGTGCGCCCCACCCGCCCCTTGAATTCTTTGGTACGAAAGGTCGACGGCGCGGTGACTCGAACAATCCCGGGCAAGCCCCAGCTCTTGGCGGAGGTATCGGACACCTCCGCCGACACTCTCGAATTGCGCAGTGGGGAGGTGACATTCGAGGTCGAGCCGGAAGGCGATATCACCGTCGAGCAGCTCGGCGCGGTGCTGCGCTCGACCGATGGTTCCACTTCCCTCGCGGACATCTCGGCGAAGACGGGCGTCGCGCCGGACCAGCTCGCGACGATCCTGCTCCCCGCGCAGATCGCCGGCCTGCTCGCCGACCGCTCGGTGCCCGAGGCCGAATCCCCGATGGTCGTGCTCAGCGCCGTCGAACACGTGGTGAATCGGCTGCTCGAAGAGCTGATCTACGACGGCCCGTTCTGGCGGGCGATCCTCGATCATCCGGAGCAGGTCGAGCCGAACGTGTATTACGGGTTCGGCCTGGAGAACTGGTTCTTCCTTTCTCGGGAAAGCGAATTCGACTCCGCGATCCTGTCCTATCCGAGCAGCGACGCGATCCGCACCATGGCGAACGACTTCTATCACGAGGAGCACCGCCACGACGACATCGTGGTCCGGGCCTTCGAAGGCTTGGGGATCAGCCGCCAGGACCTGGTGGCCGCCCGCCCGCTGTCCACCACGTCGGGTTTGATCAAATTGCTGTCCTGGTGGGCGCGGACCGATCCGCTGTTCTTCATCGCCACCATCGGCATTCTCGAAGGACGTCTCGAAAAGGCCGAAGGCGAAGGCGCTTACTATGATTCGTTCCTGCGCGCCTGCGCCACCGCGGGTATCGCGCCGCATTTTGTCGAGCCGCTGCGGCAGCACGCGAAAGTCAACGCCGGTCATGATCACGGCAGCGTGAGCCGGGAATTCTTCGCGGCGCTGCCGCCCCTTCCCATCGGCACCGAAGCGCGCCTGGTCGGTAAGGCGCATCTGTTCGTCGAGGCCTATGCCGAGTTCTTCAACGGAGTTCTCGACTATTACGGCGATCCCGGTCGGCCGCTGGTGCGCACGATCGGCTCGTCACCCGTTACTACCACCGCAGGAGTTGAAGATGGCCGGTCATGACATGTTGCGGCGCCCGACCTTGCGCCGTGAGGTCGAGCGGACCGAGACGGCCGACGGTATCCGGCTGTCCTATCTGGCGGACAAGCATTGGATCGAACTCGAATACCTCGAGGGACGCGCCGACGAATCCCGAAAGTTCTTTCTGTCGTTGGCATCCGGTGTCCGATCGGCCGACGATCTCGCCGCCGAATTCCCCGGGAGCCGGGAAGAATTCGACGCGGTACTAGAAGCACTCGACGAGCAGGGCATGCTGGCCGACTCGGATGCGGTCGATCCGGCGAGCGGAACCACCGGCGTCGGTGCTTATGCGCACCTCAAGCGCGCGGCCGACGCGGCGCGGGCAACCATCAACAGCCCGTTCAGCGACGCTCTCGTCTCCGGCGAGCTGAGCAGGGAGCAGATCATCGGCTATGCCATCGAATACTGGCACGTCACGCATTTGTGCCCGCGCGCATTGGCCCCGCTGCTGGCGCGCGACGATATCGGCATCGAGGTCTGGCAGCAGTTCATGGCGTTCTATCAAGCCGAACGCAACCACGACCGCATGCTGGAAAAGTCGCTGAAAGCCGTGGGCATCACCCGTGATCAGCTGCTGCGCATGCAGCCGTTGCCCGCGACCATGTCGATCATGGCAACGATGGGCGTGCACGCCTACCAATTCCCGCTCGGCATCATCAGCACGCTGTTCCCGATGGAGGAACCGGAGCCCGACTTCCTCGACCTGTTCCTCACGCGCTGCCGGGAACACGATCTGTCGGAGGAATTCTCCAAGCCGATCGCCGCGCATTCCGGCGTCAACGAGGACGAGGAACACGAGGCGGTCACCCTCGATCTGCTCGCTGAATTCTCGTTCGTCGGCCACGAGGAACTCAATGAATGTGCCAAGGCGGTCGTCGACATCATCGAGCTGCGGGCGCGGCTGGACGGCCAGATCATGGCCTGGTACGCCGACGGTGGGCTGCGCATCTTCACCGACAATTATCCGGTGGCGTCGGGAAGGGCGCTCACGTGCTCGCCGCTAGCCGCCTTGCTCTGATCGCACTCGCGGCCATCTGGGGATCCAACTTCCTGCTGGTCGATGTGGCACTGGGTGGCGCTGATCCGGCGCAGATCGTGGCGGCACGGCTGTGGCTGGGTGGGGCCATCCTGCTGGCCATTTGCGTGGCGATGCGGCGGCAGTTGCCGCGTGGGTGGGGTATCTGGGCGCGGCTGTTGCTGATGGGGGTGCTCGGGCAGGCCTTGCCGTGGATGTTGTTTGCCTGGGGGCAGCAGAACGTCTCGGTGAGCATGGCGGGCATCTACAACAGTGTGACGCCGCTGGCCTCGCTGCCTGTTGTCTGGTTGCTGTTGCGGCACAAGGGGAGTCGTGGCGAGGTGGTCGCGTCGGTGTTGGGGTTCGGTGGGATCATCGTACTGATGGCGCCGTGGGGTGAGCAGTCCCGGTCGTCGTTGACGGGGCAGCTCGCGTGCCTTGGCGGCGCTGTTTGTTACGCCGTCGCCTATGCGTACGCGAAGCACTTGATCAGCACGCTCGGCTATTCCAAGGTCGCGCTGGCGGCGAGTCAGGCGATCGTCGCCGGGCTGCTGATGCTCGTGGTCACCGCGCCGCAGTTGCTGGAAAAGATGAATCCAACGCCCGCAGTGACCGGTTCGCTGATCGCGATGGGCATCGGCACGGCGGTGGCGTTCCTGCTCAACTACTGGTTGATCGGTGCGGTCGGGCCGTTGCAAGCCGGGCTGGCCTTTTATCTGATGCCGTTGGTCGCCGTGGCGCTCGGGGTGGGAGTGCGCGGCGATGTGCTCTATGCGCATCAGATTGCCGGTGCCGTAATCGTATTCGGCGCGCTGGCACTGCAGTACGCCATCGATCGACGGGAGTCGGTCGAGGCCGGGCAAGACCACGAGGTGTCGGAGGGCATTGTGGTCGAGCAAGGAGAAACGTCGGCGGGTCGCAGCGGCTCGGGGTGAGCAACTGGCCTGTCGGCGAGGGGATTCCGGTGGTCTCGCGGACACCGGATATGAAGAACCCGGGAGCGTAGCCTGCTCCCGGGTTCCAGAATGCCGCCCAATTCGCACACCCCGGCGTCGGGATCGGATGAGCTTCAGGTTAGCGACGTGTCATACGGTTAGACCACCTCCGCATGGGCGCGGAAGGCTGGAGTTGAACCAGCATCTCGTCGCGGGCGTGTCCTTTCCTCGTCCCGCGGTGTTCGGCGGCGAATACTCGTGCTGGAGCGAGAGTCTGAGGTTGACCACGGTTGCCTCTACCAGTTGGGCCACCCGGACATGGATGCCCGGAGGGGGACTCGAACCCCCACTGACGCCGTGTGATTCAGCTTTAGCTTCAGATTGAGTTTTGCGCTCGTTGCGCTTCCCTCGCGCATGGCGAGGGAGTCTGTGGGGCTCGGGGCCGATGGCGGTCGGCCCCGAGCGGTTTTCAGCGGAAGAGGTATCCGAAGACCGCGTCACCGGTCTTGCGGTCGGTGACCTCGGCTCCGTTCGCCTCTTCGCGGGCGAACTGCACTGCCCGCTGTAGCTTTTCGACCCGAACCGCCAATTCGTTAATGCGGCGGGCCGGGAGTGCACCGGAGAAGCGCACCAGCGTCCAATAACCGACGGCGATGTCCTCGTAGTACACCTCCACCTGGGCCGGGTGCTTCTCGGTCGCCTCGGCCTTCACGTGGTTGCGCGGCACCTTCTTCGTGCGCATGGTGCGCACGGCGTCGGTGCGCCAGGTGTCGGAGGAGTCGTCGAACGACCACACCTCCGCCGCGTCGAGCACCGGCAGCTTCTTCACGAAGGTGTGCAGCTCGGCCAGCTGCTTCTCCAGGAACAGCAGGTAGGAGACCGGCACGTCGCGCAGCAACACCTCGCCGTCCACCGTCACATCGGCCTTGGCCGCGGTGTTGGCCCAGTCCTTGGTCGCGGTGACGTCGAACAGGCGGGTCAGGGTCGCCGCGGTCTGCCGCAGCACCTCCTCGGATTTCACCTGAACACGGGTGGACTCCGACGGAAGCTGCTCGCCCTCTTCGTCTTTCGGCTGATAGGTCCGCGCGAGTCCGGCCAGCAGCGGCGCCTTCTGCAGCGAGCCGTGCGCCTCGGACAGCTCGCGCAGGGCACCGCTCTTGATGCCCTTCTCGACCGCAATGATCTGATTCAGCTTCGTCATCTCTACCTCCCCGCCGCGCAATACCGCGCGGTGCACCAACATTCAGCTCGGGGCCGCCGAATCCTCCCGTTCCGGCAACCCCGAGCTCCTGTGCCACGGTACGGAACCATTGCTGGTCGGCGCATCTGATTTTCGGGGGCACGTGCTGTATGCCACAGGGGCGGCGCATTGTCGGCGGCCGGGTGGCTCGGCAGACTATGTGGATGGGGAGATCCACGGAGACAGACCTGCTCGAGCGGTGGGCGGAACTTGCGGGGGCCGAAGCCGGAGCGGTCGGGGCGGACCTGGTCCGCCGCTATCAGGAAGACCATCGGCGGTACCACACGGTTGACCACCTGGCTGCCATGTTGGGCGTCATCGATGAGCTCGCCGGGGACGCCGAAGGCGTCGACGCGGTTCGGTACGCGGCGTTCTTTCACGACGCGATCTATGCGGTCGATCGTGCGGACAACGAGGAGCGCAGCGCCGTGCTGGCCGAGGAGGTTCTCGAATCCCTTGGTGCAGCACCGGAACTCGTCCGTGAGGTCGCCAGGCTGGTGCGCCTCACCGCCACGCACGATCCGGCCGACGACGACCGCAACGGCGGGGTCCTGTGCGACGCCGACCTCGCGGTGCTGGCCGCCGACGAGGCGGGGTACGCCGCGTACACCGCCGCGGTCAGGGCGGAGTACCGGCACGTGCCCGACGATCTGTTCCGGGCCGGGCGGGCGGCCGTACTCCAAGGTTTGGCCGGGCAGTCGAAACTCTTCCGAACCCACACTGCCCGAACACGATTCGAGACGGCGGCGCGGGCCAACCTCGATCGTGAACTGTCGACGTTGACGGCGGGCTGATGCGGTCGAAGGGCGCGCCCGGTTCGCCGCCGGGCTTTATACGGCAGGACTGATCGCGCGGTGTGTGAGCCAGGGAACAAGCCGCGCGACTGCCGATCCACATCGACAGTCGCGGGACGGGTAGGTGGTGGAAGCGGTTTCGCGGCCGATGAGTAGCCGCCGCTCAGGTGATGATCAATAGCTCGGTGGGCGAGGCGATTTCGGTGCGCAGGCCTGCCTTGTCGGCGACCTTGGCGAGGCCGCGGACGTCGGTGGGTTCGGCGCGGGTGAGGACGAGAGCGCGAGCGAGCAAGCCTTTGTGGTGCTTGTTGAAGTGGCTGACCACGGTGCGCGAGCCGTTGGGGTGCTCGGTGAGGACATTGGCGGTGACGGCACCGGGAACGCGGCCGAGCTGCTGATAGGTGCCCGAACGCAGGTCCACGACAAGATCACCCGCGGCCTCGGCGAGCAGCGCATCCGCGAGCGAGTCCCGCCAGACGGCCGAAAGAGTCGGCAGGCCGGGCAGTTTCGAGCCGCCGGACAGCCGGTAGGCCGGAATCGGGTCGCTCGCACGAACCGCACCGAACAGCGCGGAGCCGATACCGAGCCGTGCGTACGCCTTGGCACGCTGGGGTTTGGTGAACGAGTTCGCGTCCAGCGCGTCGTAGAGCACGCCGGTGTAGCGCTCGAGCGCAGGCCGGGTGGGGGAGGTGCGCAGGGTCGCGTTGCGGGCGATCTCGCTGTCAGCCCCCTTGCCGAGGCCGAGCACAGCGCGCGAGGCGTCCGGGTCGGTCGCTAGCTTCGTGACCTCATCGATGAGCCGGTCGCGCACCGCCGTGAGCTGCGGCATCGACAGCTCGCCGAGGTCGAGCGGAACGTCCGTACCACCGTCGGACTTGGTTTCGGAGGGAGGCAGCAGCACCAGCACGAGCGATAACGGTAATGCGCTGTGAACATCGCTCGGCCAGCGACTACCCTGTGCATCCGTGATCACCCGCCTCTCTCGCCTTTTCCTGCGTACCCTGCGCGACGATCCCGCCGACGCCGAGGTGCCCAGCCACAAACTGCTCGTCCGCGCCGGATACGTGCGGCGCATCGCGCCGGGCGTCTACTCCTGGCTGCCGCTCGGCCTGCGGGTGCTGCGCCGAGTGGAGAACGTGGTGCGCGAGGAGATGGACGCGATCGGCGCCCAGGAGATCTCGCTGCCCGCGCTGCTGCCGCGCGACCCGTACGAGACCACCAACCGCTGGACCGAGTACGGCGACAGCCTGTTCCGCCTGCAGGACCGCAAGGGCGCGGACTACCTGCTCGGCCCGACCCACGAGGAACTGTTCGCGCTCACCGTGAAGGGCGAATACAACTCGTACAAGGACCTGCCGGTCACGCTGTACCAGATCCAGAACAAGTACCGCGACGAGGAACGGCCCCGCGCGGGCATCCTGCGCGGGCGCGAATTCATCATGAAGGACTCCTACTCGTTCGACCTGAACGAGGACGGCCTGAAGGCGAGCTACGCCGCGCACCGCGAGGCCTACCAGCGGATCTTCGACCGGCTGCACGTCAAGTACGTCATCGTCGCGGCCACGTCCGGCGCGATGGGCGGTAGCGCGTCCGAGGAGTTCCTCGCCGACAGCCCGGTCGGTGAGGACACCTACGTGCGCTGCATCGAATCCGGCTATGCGGCCAACGTGGAGGCCGTGATCACGCCCGCGCCCGCGCCGCTGCCCCTCGAGGGACAGGCCGAGGCCGTCGTGCACGACACCCCGGACGCCCCCACCATCGCGACGCTGGTCGACTGGGCCAATAGCGCCGGGATCGCGGAGCAGTTCGGCCGTCCGGTGACCGCGGCCGACACCTTGAAGAACGTGATGGTGAAGCTGCACCATCCGGACGGCAAGTCCGAGATCGTCGGCATCGGCCTCCCCGGCGACCGCGAGGTCGACGACAAGCGCCTCGGTGCTTCGGTCGAACCCGCCGAGGTGGAGTTGCTCACCGAGGCCGACTTCGCCGCCAACCCGTTCCTGGTGAAGGGCTACATCGGTCCGAAGGCGTTGCAGGCCAACGGTGTTCGCTACCTGGTCGATCCGCGCGTTGTCACCGGCACCGCCTGGATCACCGGCGCGGACGCGAAGGGCAAGCATGTCGTCGGCCTCGTCGCAGGCCGTGACTTCACCCCCGACGGCACCATCGAGGCCGCCGAGGTCCGCGACGGCGATCCCTCGCCCGACGGTCGCGGCCCGCTGGTCGCCTCCCGCGGCATCGAGATCGGCCACATCTTCCAGCTCGGCCAGAAGTACACCGACGCGTTCGCCGTCGACGTGCTCGGCGAGAACGGCAAGCCGGTGCGCCTGACCATGGGCTCCTACGGCGTCGGCGTCTCCCGCATGGTCGCGGTGATCGCCGAGCAGCAGCACGACGACAAGGGCCTGCGCTGGCCCGCCGAGGTCGCGCCCTACGACGTGCACGTCGTCATCGCGAACAAGGACGACGCCGCCCGCGCCGGTGCCGAGGAAGTCGTGGCCGGCCTCAACGCCCAAGGCCTCGACGTCCTCTTCGACGACCGCACCGCATCCCCCGGCGTGAAGTTCAAGGACGCCGAATTGCTCGGCATGCCACTGGTTCTCGTCGTCGGCCGCGGCTGGGCCGAGGGCAAGGTCGAACTCCGCGACCGCTTCACCGGCGCAGCCGACGAAATCCCCGCCGACTCGGCCGTGGCCACCGTCGTCGCCAAGGTCCGCGGCTAACCGGCACCCCCTCCACCGCGGCCCCGATGGACACACCATCGGGGCCGCACTGCTTTGCCCACCAGCAGCAGGCAACCCGACCCGCAATCAGCAACAGCCGCACCCTAACTCGGGCCCCGCACTCGCTCTAGGCACCTAAAGCCAGTGCAGATCCCGAGTCCCAGTGCAGATCCGCGCCGCCAACGGCAAGGAAGCCCTCCCCGCGCACGAGTTATGCAGCCGCGCACGGTATTGCTGGCAATTTCGTGCGCGGCTGCACAATTCATGCGCAGCGACCACCGCCGGACCACTCGACGGGCCGAATGCCGACATCCGGCCATCCGCTTGTTGTCCAAAGCGCTTGGGACGCAACCGCAACCCGATCGCGGCGTGAGAACCTATCCGTACACCCGTTGTGTCAGCCCCACACCGCCTGTACTGGGTGTGGGGCTGACGCAGTGGGTGTACGGCGGTAGCTTCACCACCTCGGGAGCCGAGATTTCGCTGTTTTTTGGGCTCTCGAAACGCCACCACAGCCAGATGACCACCTCGGGAACGCGACATCGCGCACCTGACGTGCACCTAAAGCCGGGTACGGCAGGCGACGCGCCCAGCACTACTCACGGGAAAATGTGGATAGGTCTTCAGCTTCTCTGGACTGTCCACCTCTGGAGTTCTAAGAAGCACTTGCCCGGATGGGTGCACTATTCCGGGGGTCTCTTTGTGTACTGGTCCGGGTTGGTGTGCCCAGAGATCTCCGGTGGGTGCTGTCTCCGAGGTTTTCGACTGGTTCATCGGATGACCGGAGTAGTGCTGGGCACGTGAGGTGGGGTCCCCGACCTTCTCTACCGCGGCTTGGTGATGACAGGTGCGGGTTGGGAGCGGGAGGACTGGCTGTGGTGCTGTTCTCGAGATTTTTCGGGTTGAATGCCGTCGAGTGATGGTGATCGATCGGGTGGGTGGGATTGCATCGGGTGGGATTGAGGGTGTGTACACCTTTTGTGTGAGGTGCACACCGGGTGCAGGGGGTGTGCGGCTTGTGAGAACGGTGTGAGGTTGTGGTGGGGGGAACAGACCGGGGGACCTACGGTGGCGTAGGGGGGATTTGCTGTGTGAAGTACGACGGACCCGCTCCGGAGTGCGATTACCCGCTGGTAAGTTAACGGCATGACGAGCACCGACGCGTTGTTGTTCAACCCGGCCACCTACGACCCGCAGCAGTTCGATGCCGAGACTCGGCGGCTGCTGCGCGCGACCATCGAGTGGTTCGAGTCGCGGGGTAAGCAGCAGCTGCTGGCCGATGATGCGGACGCGGTGTGGACGGCGGACTTCCTGGACTTCGTCGCGAAGGAGAAGCTGTTCGCGACCTTCCTGACCCCGGCCGCGTACGCCGACGGTGATGAGAACCGGCGCTGGGACGCGGCGCGCAACGCGGCACTGTCGGAGATCTTCGGCTTCTACGGTCTGGCGTACTGGTACGCCGAGCAGGTGACCATCCTCGGCCTCGGCCCGATCTGGCAGAGCGAGAACAAGGAAGCCAAGCAGCGGGCGGCCGCGGACCTGGCCGAGGGACAGGTGATGGCGTTCGGGCTGTCCGAGCGCGAGCACGGCGCCGACATCTACAACACCGACCTCGTGCTCACCCCGAGCGAGCCGGGCAGCGCCGACGCCGAGGCCGGAATCCTGTTCCGCGCCAACGGCGAGAAGTACTACATCGGCAACGGCAATGTGGCGAGCATGGTTTCGGTGTTCTCCCGGCGCGAGGACATCGAGGGCGCGGACGGTTACGTCTGGTTCGCCGCGGACAGCAGGCACGAGAACTACCGGTTGCTCGGCAACGTGGTGCACCAGCAGATGTACGTCAGCACTTTCCGTTTGGAGAACTACCCGGTGCGCGCGCAGGACATCCTGCACACCGGACCCGAGGCGTTCTCCGCGGCACTGAACACCGTCAACGTCGGCAAGTTCAACCTCTGCCACGGCGGCATCGGCATGGTCGAGCACTCCTTCTACGAGGCGATCACGCACGCGAACAACCGCATCCTCTACGGCAACCCGGTCACCGAGTTCCCGCACGTGCGAACGAATTTCGTCGACGCCTACGCCCGCATCGTCGCGATGAAGCTGTTCAGCGACCGCGCCGTGGACTACTTCCGCAGCGCAAGCCTGGAGGACCGGCGCTACCTGCTGTTCAACCCGATGACGAAGTCGAAGGTGACCTCTGAGGGCGAGACCGTGATGACGCTGCTGCTGGATGTGCTGGCGGCCAAGGGCTTCGAGAAGAACACCTACTTCGCCGAGGTGGCCCGGCTGATCAACACGCTGCCCCGGCTCGAGGGCACCGTGCACGTGAACGTCGGGCAGATCCTGAAGTTCATGCCGAACTACCTGTTCAACCCGAAGGACTACCCGGAGATCGGCACCCGTCAGGATGCCGCCGACGACGAGTTCTTCTGGCAGCAGGGCCCGGCGCGCGGCGCGGGCAAGGTGCAGTTCGCCGACTGGACCCCGGTCTACCAGCAGCACGCCGACATCCCGAACGTCGGCCGCTTCTTCGAGCAGGCCCAGGCGCTGCGCACGCTGCTGAGCACCGCGGCTCCGAGCGCCGACCAGCAGAAGGACTTGGACTTCATGCTGACCATCGGCCACCTGTTCTCCCTGGTGGTCTACGGTCAGCTGATCCTGGAGCAGGCGGCGCTCACCGGCCTGGATCGCGATCTGCTCGACCAGATCTTCGACTTCCAGATCCGCGACTTCAACGCCTACGCCACCACGCTCTACGGCAAGCCGACCGCCACCCCGGACCAACAGGGTTGGGCCGCTTCGGCTTTGCGTCCGCCGGTCGCCGACCGCCCCCGCTTCGACCGGGTGTGGGCCGAGGTCGTGTCCTATGATGGCGCGTACGCGATGCGTCCGTAAGCATTGACGCGAAAAGGCCGGTCCCACTGCGGGACCGGCCTTTTGTGCGTAGTGGGTCAGGCTTTGCCGGGAAAGGCGATCGTCGGTGGGTTGGTGCCCAGGATCGACTGCCAAGTGGCAAGCCGCACAGCACTTTCCGTCAATGCTTCGACGCCCATCCGCCGAACAGGTTCGGAGTCACCACGTTCGACCACCGAACGCCACGCGACGGCGGTATCGGTTTCGACCGTCGCGGCCAGGTGAGCGGCCGGAATCGGGTCGTTGACCGGGAACGGGACGGTATAGGCGGCGTCCGACGGTGGCGCGGTGACACCGGCGGCCGTGAGGGCGTCGATCGTGGCGTCCCGGCGGGCGCGGTGCGCAGCGGTGTTCTCGGCGACAAGGCGACCACGTTCCGCAGAGGCGTACGCGGCGATCACCCCGTAGGCGTACACCGCCCCGTATTCGGCCCGCAGCGCATCGAGCAACGCTTGGCGTTCGGCATCGGTCATTCCTGCACCTCGCTAGCGCTCGGCTCCGGCCTGACCGAGGTCGCTGTGTCGTTGATTCGCTCGCTGCGCTCCCTCATGAAAGCAACACTCCTGCCTGAACGGCGCAAGCCGCGCTGATCGAGGCGAGCAGCCCCGCCCGGTAGCCGGACTGACCGTGCGCCAGCTCGGCGGCCGACTGCTGTGATTTGGTGAGCTGAGCGCGCAGCATGTCGACGGACGGCGGCGGACTGGGCGGAATCGCCGTCCCGGTTGCCACCGCGGACGGGCCGGTAGCCTGCCCGGGCCCGTTCGTCCTGGTGTGATGGACCGGCTTGGTGCCGTCGCCGTAAACACCGATCAGCCGATCGATCTCGGCCTTCAAAGCGTCTGCGTGCGCGGTCCTTTCGGTCGCGATCGCGGTCAGCGCACTGTGCCGCTGCGGTGCCAACGCGATGGCCGCGGTCGCCGCCGCGGCATCGGTGCGGGCTTGAACCTCTTGGGCGGCAAGCGGATCCGGCTCATACACCTTGTCATCGCCGCAGCCGGTCACCGCGCCGAGCGCGAGCACGCCGACCGCGCCGCCGCCGGCAAGCCGTAACATGCCGCGACGGTCCATGGCGAACCGGGAAGCGTGCCGGTCGGAAGGGATGCCGGAGGTGCACAGGACGATCGGCTGCGCGGGAAGGCGGATGGGCACGGCACCATCGTGCCAGATTCGCGAGGCACCCCTGGACCAGGCATAGACGTGGCGCGCGTAGTGCCTGCCCGTTGGTCCTTTACACTCTCTGGGCGCGTTACGCTAGACCCTCGGTAGAAATTCCCACCGCTAGTGACTGCTCGCAGGTCGCTAGAGATAACACCGCCGTGACAACTGAACCAGGAGCCGCCCCATATGCCGATGCCGACCGAGGAAAGGCTGAGCCAGCTGGTAGCTGGACTCGTCGAACGCCGAGGATTCGACCTCGAGGGCGTCGAGATTTCGACGACCGGCAAGCATGCGGACGCGCAGGCTCGACTGAAGGTGACCGTCGACAGCGACGGCCCTTCCGATTTGGACACCATCGCCACCCTCAGCACCGAACTCTCGGAGTTGCTGGACGAGGCAGGCGATTTCGGCGAGACGCCGTATCTGCTGGAAGTCACCACACCGGGCGTGGACCGTCCGCTCACCGCCGACCGGCACTGGCGTCGCGCGCGCGGGCGCAAGGTGCGCGTCCACCTACGCGAGGGTGCGCAGCCTCCCGAACCGGGTGGCTCGGCGAAGTTCGAGGCCAGGGTGGGTGAGCTGAGCGGCGATACAGTTGCCCTGGTACTCGGCGGCAAACACAAACCCCACGTGGTGCAGGTCTCGCTCGCAGCTGTCGCGGAGGCCGTGGTGCAAGTGGAATTCTCCAAGCCGGGCGCCAAGGAATTGGAACTCGCCGGGGGCATCATCCCCGGCCGCCCGGTACCTGGCCAGCAAGATGATGAGCCGGCGGTCGACGCCGCGGATGTTCGAGGATCAACACCATTACTACCCGAATCAGTAACAGCGTCCGATTCGCCGACCGAAGGGATCGTGGAATGAACATCGAAATCGAAGCCCTGCGCGCGATCGTCGCCGACAAGGGGATCTCGATCGAGACCGTGATCTCCGCGATCGAGTCGGCGCTGCTCACCGCGTACCGGCACACCGAGGGCCACCAGCCCAACGCGCGCATCGACATCAACCAGAAGACCGGCACGGTCCGGGTGATGGCGCGCGAGCTGGACGCCGACGGCAACATGGTCTCCGAATGGGATGACACCCCAGAGGGTTTCGGCCGGATCGCGGCGACCACCGCCCGCCAGGTGGTGCTGCAGCGGCTGCGCGACGCCGAGAACGAGAAGTCCTTCGGCGAGTTCTCCACGCACGAGGGCGACATCGTCGGCGGCGTGGTGCAACGCGATGCCAGAGCCAACGCCCGCGGCACCATCGTGGTCCGCATCGGCAGCGAGATCAACGGCGCCGAGGGGCTGATCCCGCCCGCCGAGCAGGTGCCCGGTGAGACCTACGAGCACGGCGACCGGATCAAGTGCTACGTCGTCGGTGTCTCGCGCGGCCCGCGTGGTCCGCAGATCAGCCTCTCGCGCACGCACCCCAATCTGGTGCGCAGGCTGTTCGCGCTCGAGGTACCCGAAATCGCCGACGGCTCTGTCGAAATCGTCGCGGTGGCCCGCGAGGCCGGGCACCGTTCCAAGATCGCGGTGCGCAGCACCGTGTCCGGCGTCAACGCCAAGGGCGCCTGCATCGGCCCGATGGGGCAGCGGGTGCGCAACGTGATGAGCGAGCTGGCCGGCGAGAAGATCGACATCATCGATTACGCGGAGGATCCGGCGACGTTCGTCGGCAATGCGCTGTCGCCGTCGAAAGTGGTGTCGGTCACCATCGTTGATCCCGAGGCGCGCGCCGCGCGGGTCGTGGTGCCGGACTTCCAGCTATCGCTGGCCATCGGCAAGGAGGGGCAGAACGCCCGCCTGGCCGCCCGGCTGACCGGCTGGCGGATCGATATCCGCAGCGACGCCGCCCCGGACATGGGCGGCGGCTCGGTGCGGACGGAGGCGCACCGGAGTTGACCGGAACCGACGCGGCGCACCGTCCGTTAGGCATCGCGGGTCGGGAATCGGACCGTCGGGATGACATGTTGGTAACTTCCGCGGGGGAGCGGTTCGTTGATCCGACCGGGTCGGCGGTAGAGTGGACACAGGTTCAGCACGCGCAACCGATTCGGACCTGTATCGGATGCCGGAAGCGCGAGTTGGCCGCCGATCTGTTGCGGATCGTGGCACGGGAAACGGATACCGGAAACGGCCCGCATTCCATCACGATCCTTCCCGATCCGCGGCGCAGACTTCCCGGACGGGGTGCCTGGTTGCACCCCGTCTCGGCTTGTCTGACCGCGGCAGAGCGGCGCCGAGCATTCGGCAGAGCACTAAGAGTGTCCGGAAATCTGGATATCTCAGCCCTGGAGAAGTACCTCGAGAACAGGCACGAGCACTCATGAGCACACCGTGAAGCACCAACGATGAACGTCCATCGGAGATAACCCGAGGTCGTGCGGGCCCCGTCCCTGAACAACGGGTGCACCTGCTCGACCTCTCAGTGAGGAGAGCAGTGGCAGGCAAGGCCCGCGTGCACGAGTTGGCAAAAGAACTCGGTGTCACCAGCAAGGAACTACTCGCACAGCTCAAAGAGCAGGGCGAGTTCGTGAAGTCGGCGTCCTCGACGGTGGAAGCTCCCGTCGCGCGCCGGCTGCGTGAGTCGTTCGCATCCAAATCAGCCCCCGCGAACGGCACCAAGTCGGGATCACGCCCCGGCCCGTCCTCGTCGGCTCGTCCGGCCGCGAAGCCCGCAGGAAACGGTCCCCGTCCGGGCCCGCGTCCGCCGGCTCCCGCGCCCGCCCCGGCAGTGGCGGCTCAGCAGGAAACCGTCCGCGAAGCCCCGCGGACCAGCGAGGGACCGGCCGTGAAGCCGGGACCCGCAGCACGTCCGACCCCGGCTCCGGCGCCCAAGCCCGTCGCCGCCCAGGAAGTCGCACCGGCACCCGCCGCGGCGGCGTCCACCGAGGCGACCGCGAGCGCCGCGCCCGCAGCGCCGGCCGGGCCGCGCCCGACGCCGAACGCCGCGCGTCCGGGTCAGCAGCAGCAGCGTCCCGGTGCCCCGGCACAGGGTGCGCCGCGTCCCGGTGGTTCGGGTCCGCGTCCGGGTCCGAAGACTCCGCGCGTCGGCAACAATCCTTATTCGTCGGCTCCCGAGCGTCCCGCGCCGCGTCCGGCCCCCGGTCAGGGTGGCCCGCGTCCGGGTCCGGCCCAGGGCGGTCCCCGTCCCGGCCCGGCTCAGGGTTCGCCCCGTCCGGGCACTCCGGCACAGGGTGGCTCGCGTCCGGCTCCCGGCCAGGGCGGTCCCCGTCCCGGCGGTCCGCGGCCGAGCCCCGGCTCGATGCCGCCTCGTCCTAACCCGGGTGCGATGCCGTCTCGTGCGGCACGTCCGGGCGGTGCCGGTGGACCCGGTGCCGGTCGTCCGGGTGGTCCCGGCGGTCGTCCCGGCGGCGGTGGCGGCGCAGGTCGTCCCGGTGGCGGTGGCGGTGGCGGTGGCTACCGCGGCGGCGGCGCTCCCGGTGGTGGCGCGGGTGCGGGCACGGGTGCGCCCGGTGCCGGTGGCGCTCCCGGTGGTTTCCGCGGTCGCCCCGGTGGCGGTGGCGGCGGTCGTCCGGGTGGTCCCGGTGGTCGTGGCGGAGCGGCCGGTGCGTTCGGTCGTCCCGGTGGCGCACCGCGTCGTGGCCGTAAGTCGAAGCGGGCGAAGCGCGCCGAGTACGAGAGCATGCAGGCTCCCGCCATCGGTGGCGTCCGGCTGCCTCGCGGCAACGGCGAGATCATCCGTCTCGCTCGCGGCGCCTCGCTCTCGGACTTCGCGGAGAAGATCGACGCGAACCCGGCTGCCTTGGTACAAGCCTTGTTCAACCTCGGCGAAATGGTCACCGCGACCCAGTCGGTGAACGACGAGACCCTCGAGCTGCTCGGCAGCGAGATGAACTACGTCGTGCACGTGGTCAGCCCGGAGGACGAGGACCGCGAGCTGCTGGAATCGTTCGACCTGACCTACGGCGAAGACGCGGGCGGCGAAGACGATCTCGAGCAGCGTCCGCCGGTGGTGACCGTCATGGGTCACGTCGACCACGGTAAGACCCGACTGCTGGACACGATCCGTAAGGCCAACGTCCGTGAGGGCGAGGCCGGTGGCATCACCCAGCACATCGGTGCCTACCAGGTGATGACGCACCTCGGCGAGAACGATCGCCTGATCACCTTCATCGACACCCCGGGTCACGAGGCGTTCACCGCCATGCGTGCCCGTGGTGCGAAGGCCACCGATATCGCGATCCTGGTGGTCGCCGCCGACGACGGCGTCATGCCGCAGACGGTGGAGGCGATCAACCACGCGCAGGCGGCCGACGTGCCGATCGTGGTGGCGGTCAACAAGATCGACAAGGAAGGCGCGAACCCGGACAAGATCCGGCAGCAGCTGACCGAATACAACCTGGTGGCCGAGGAATACGGTGGCGACACCATGTTCGTCGACATCTCCGCGCGGGAGAACATCAACATCGATGCGCTCCTCGAGGCCGTCCTGCTCACCGCGGACGCGGCGCTGGACCTGCGGGCGAACCCGGACATGGACGCGCAGGGTGTTGCCATCGAGGCGCACCTCGACCGCGGCCGTGGCCCGGTGGCGACCGTGCTCATCCAGCGCGGCACGCTGCGCGTCGGCGACTCGATCGTGGCGGGCGACGCCTACGGTCGCGTCCGGCGCATGGTCGACGAGCACGGCGAGGATGTCATCGCGGCGCTGCCGTCGCGGCCGGTCCAGGTCATCGGCTTCACGTCGGTGCCGGGTGCCGGTGACAACCTGCTGGTTGTCGACGAGGACCGGATCGCTCGCCAGATCGCCGACCGCCGCAACGCACGCAAGCGCAATGCGCTGGCCGCACGCAGCCGCAAGCGGATCAGCCTGGAAGATCTGGATGCCGCACTGAAGGAGACTTCGGAGCTCAACCTGATCCTCAAGGGCGACAACTCCGGTACCGTCGAGGCCCTCGAAGAGGCGCTGCTCGGTATCCAGATCGACGACGAGGTTCGCCTGCGGGTCATCGACCGCGGTGTCGGTGGTGTCACCGAGACCAACGTCAACCTGGCGTCGGCGTCGAACGCGATCATCATCGGGTTCAACGTCCGGGCCGAGGGCAAGGCCACCGAGCTGGCCAACCGCGAAGGCGTGGACATCCGGTACTACTCGGTGATCTACCAGGCCATCGACGAGATCGAGAAGGCCCTCAAGGGCATGCTCAAGCCGATCTACGAAGAGGTCGACCTGGGCCGGGCGGAGATCCGCGCGATCTTCCGTTCGTCGAAGGTCGGCAACATCGCCGGCTGCATGGTCCTCGAGGGTTCGGTCAAGCGCAACGCCAAGGCGCGCCTGCTGCGCGACAACGTGGTGGTTGCCGAGACAGTCACGATCTCTTCCTTGAAGCGGGAAAAGGACGACGTCACCGAGGTCCGTGAGGGCTTCGAATGCGGTTTGACGTTGACCTACAACGACATCAAGGAAGGCGACATCATCCAGGCCTACGAGCTGCGCGAGAAGCCGCGCGACTGAGTTCACTCGCCGCACGTCACGCCGGGCACCCGCCCGGCGTGACGTGCGGGATGAGCTCTCGAAAGCTCGGGCCTTTTCGACACAAAGAGGTGCGTAGTTGTTCCTGGGGGCACTCGAGTTCGACCTCCTGCTCGGAGACGTGCACTCGCTCAAAGAGAAGCGTTCGGTGATCCGGCCCATCCTGGCCGAATTGCAGCGCTTCGGGGTGAGTGCCGCCGAGGGCGGAGAGCAAGACCGCCATCGTCGCTCATTGCTGGGGGTGGCCCTGGTCAGTTCCGGTATGGATCACCTGACCGAGGTACTCGACCGCTGTGAGCGGCACGTCGCGGCACGTCCGGAGTTACAGTTGCTGGCAGTGCGCCGCAGGATCTTCGGACCCGAAGACTAACTATCTAGTGAGGAAGGTTCAGCCATGGTGGATCAAGCCAGGGCACGCCGACTCGCCAAGCGGATCTCCTCGATCGTGGCCACCGCGATCGAGTACGAGATCAAGGATCCGCGGCTGGGTTTCGTGACCATCACCGATGCCAAGGTCACCGGCGATCTGCGCGACGCGACGGTGTACTACACGGTGCTCGGTGAAACCTTGGACGCCGAACCGGACTATACGGGCGCGGCCGCGGGCCTGGAGAAGGCCAAGGGGGTGCTGCGCTCGAAGGTGGGTGCGGGCACCGGCGTGAAGTTCACGCCGACCCTGGCGTTCGTGCTCGACAAGGTGCCCGAGGTAGCCAAGGATATGGAAGAGCTACTGGCCAGGGCCAAGGCCGCGGACGAAGAGGTGGCGAAGGTGGCCGCTAACGCCAGGCACGCCGGCGACGCCGACCCGTACAAGGTCGAACGCGACGACGCAGAGTGACATGCGGTAGACGATGACGACAATGCGGGACGCGGTTGACCTCGAATCTGCCGTCGAGGCGTTGAACGCCGCCCGTTCGGTCACCATCGTCTGCCATGTACAACCGGACGCCGACACTGTCGGCAGCGGTCTCGCGCTGGCGTTGATCCTGCATCGGCGCGGGGTGCCGGTGTGGGTGTCGTTCGCCGAACCGGCCGAGCTGCCCGAATCGATGCGGTCGCTGCCGGGTGTGCATCATCTGGTGGCGCCTGCCGACGTGCCCGCCGAGGTCGATCTGCTGATCGCGGTCGATTGCGGTAGCGCCGGTCGGCTCGGTGCGCTGGTCGATCGAATGGCCGGGGCGGCAAAGACTTTGGTGATCGATCACCATCGGTCCAATGGTCGGTTCGGGACGATCAATGTGGTCGACGCCGGTGCGGAATCGACGACCAGCCTGATCGTGCGGTTGCTCGATGTGTGGGGCGTGGCGATCGATCCCGAAGTGGCGCATTGCCTTTACGCCGGTCTGGTGACCGACACCGGCTCGTTCCGGTGGGTTCGGCCCGGTACGCACGAGTTGGCCGAGCGGCTGTTGGCCACCGGCATCGACGGTGCCGAGATCGCCAGGGCGCTGCTGGACACCCATCCGTTCGGGTGGTTGACCATGTTGTCCCGGGTGCTCGGTACCGCGCAGCTCGTGCCGGGGGTGCGCGGCGGCATCGGGCTGGTGTACGCGTTCGTGCGGCTCGATGACATCGCCGAGGTGAGTTCCGAAGAGGCGGAGAGCGTTATCGACATCGTCCGCACCACCTCGGAAGCGGGGATTGCCGCGGTGTTCAAGGAATCCAGTACCGGCGGGGACCGGTGGACGGTGTCGTTGCGTGCTCGCGACAGTCAGTCCGGAGCCGACGATGGGGTGGACGTTGCCGAGATAGCGTCCGCGCTCGGCGGTGGCGGTCATCGGTTCGCCGCGGGATATACGGCTTACGGCAGTCCCGACGACCTGGTTGCCGGGCTGCTTGCCGCACTGGGTTGAGCGTCGGCGGCGCGTTGTCGTCCTCGCGCACTGACCTTCGCTGCCGGAGATACCTCGCGTCCGGCCATCCGATATGCGCGCGGCGATGAAGGGTGTGAAGTCGCTGGTCTGTCGGTGCCGCATGGCAGGGTAACGGGAAGAGTCGCGGCCCCGGCCCGTCGCGACAGGGCACGTTGCCGAGTGCGCGGATGATCGCGATCCGATCGTGGGGCTGGTCTGTCCGGCGCGCTGGATGCGTTGTGGTGAGGGAGGTTTCATGAGTGGCAGGTTGTCGTCCGAGGGCGACCCGGCGGAGGGTGCTGCGCCGTCGACGGTCGCCACCGGCGCGATCGACCCGGCGGCCGAAGCCGGGCCGGGGCGGATACTGCGGCTCGCGGTGCCGACCCTCGGTGTGCTTGTCGCCGAGCCGATTTATCTGCTGTTCGACCTCGCCGTGGTCGGGCGGCTCGGCGCGCTCGCGCTGGCCGGGCTCGCGGTGGGCGGATTGATTCTGGCGCAGACGAGTTCGCAGTTGACGTTCCTGTCCTACGGCACCACCGCGCGGGCCGCGCGCAGGCACGGTGCGGGCGACGAGCGCGGTGCGGTGGCGGAGGGTGTGCAGGCGACCTGGCTGGCCATCGTGGTCGGCCTGCTGATTCTGCTGCTGGTTCAGCTCTTCGCGGTGCCGTTGACCAGTGTGATCGCCGGTGGTGGCGACATCGCCGCCGAGGCGCGCGACTGGGTGCGGATCGCGCTGTTCGGGGTGCCGCTGATCCTGATCTCCATGGCGGGCAACGGGTGGATGCGCGGGGTGCAGGAGACCCGTCGTCCGCTCATCTATGTCGTTGCCGGGCTCGGTGTTTCGGGTGTGCTGTGTCCGGTGCTGGTGCACGGGCTGCTCGGTGCGCCACGGTGGGAGTTGCCCGGCTCCGCCGTCGCGAACGTGGCCGGTCAGCTGGTGATGGCCGCGCTATTTCTGAATGCCCTTGTGCGTGAGCGGGTTTCGCTCGCGCCGCACTGGTCGGTGATGCGCGCGCAACTGGTCCTCGGCCGGGACCTGATCGTCCGCAGCCTCGCGTTCCAGGCCTGCTTCGTCTCCGCCGCCGCGGTCGCCGCACGGTTCGGCGCCGCGTCGGTCGCCGCGCATCAGCTGGTGCTGCAGCTCTGGAATTTCCTTGCGCTGACCCTGGATGCGCTCGCCATCGCCGCGCAGACCCTGGTCGGCGCGGCCCTCGGCGCGGGCGACGCACCCGGTGCCCGCGCGCTGGCCCGTCGGGTCACCGGCTGGTCGGAGATCTTCGCGCTCGCCCTTGCCGCGTGCTTCGCCGCGGGTGCCGGACTGATCCCGAAACTATTCACCGACGACCCTGCGGTGCTGGACCGCACTCACGTCACGTGGTGGTTCTTCGTGTGCATCATCCCGGTGGCAGGCATCGTGTTCGCCCTCGACGGTGTCCTGCTCGGCGCGGGCGACGCCGCGTACTTGCGTACCACCACCCTCGGCTCGGCCCTGCTCGGCTTCCTCCCCGCGATCTGGCTGTCGCTGGTCTTCGACTGGGGGATCGCCGGAATCTGGTCCGGCCTGGTCGCTTTCATGCTCCTACGCCTGGTCGCCGTCTCCTGGCGAGCCTGGTCCGGCCGGTGGGCTCGCGTCGGCGCGGAGGTCCCCGGACACGTTCGGAGCTCTGGATAACTGACGAAACCCCGGACAGTGCCCGGGGTTTCGTGTTCAGCGAATCAGCTGTTGGTGAGGAAGCACTGGTCGTTCGGCAACGATTCGACCGTTGCGGCCGGCACCGTCACCTTGGCGCAGGCCAGCGTCGGGTACGAGCTCGGCGTATCGGAGCCGAGCGGGAAGTCGGCGCAGTAGGTGAGGGCCAGATGCTCGCCCGCGGCCAACTGGCGGGTGAGCGTGAAATCGGCAGGCGCGGGCTGTCTGGGAGACAGGGTGTTCTGCCGGGTGTCACCGTCGACCAGCAGCGTGCACTGCACGGTGCCGCCGACGAGGTCGGTGCTGATCCGGCTCGGCGTCGCGGTGAGGGTCTCCCCGGCGACGTGCAGCGATGCGGTACTCGGTGGACTGATGGTTGCCCCGGCTAGACCTGGAACGGCGATGCAGGCTGCCGCAGCCGATGATGCCACGACAATCCCTCGGAATGTGTTGCGTGCGATCATGTTCGAACAACATAGTGGGTCGTGCGTCGAGATTTGCGCGGGTTGCCTGTTCCGAGATAAATGCCTCATTCCAGTTTGGCCGGGCTCTTGATGGTTACCCGCAGCTGCGACGGACTCTCCCCGGTGTGCCACTCGCCGGGGACGCGCGGCGGGGTGGCGGGCGCGGATCGGGGCGGGTGTGCCAAGGTAGGTGTGGTGATACCCAAGTTGATGGCGGTGAGCGACATTCACGTCGGGCACCAGGGGAATCGGCCGGTGGTCGAGCAGATTCATGCTGACTCGCCGGAGGACTGGCTGATCGTGGCCGGGGACGTGGGGGAGAAGACCGACGACATCCGATGGGCGCTCGAGCTGCTGCGCGGCCGGTTCGCCAAGGTGATCTGGGTGCCCGGCAACCACGAGCTGTGGACGACGGCGAAGGACCCGGTGCAGATGACCGGCGTCGCGCGCTACGACTACCTCGTGTCGATCTGCCGGGATCTGGACGTGCTGACCCCGGAGGATCCGTTTCCGGTGTGGGAGGGCGCGGGCGCCGAGCAGCACGGCGGCGCGGTGACGCTGGCCCCGCTGTTCCTCCTGTACGACTACTCGTTCCTGCCGAAGGGCGCCACCACCAAGGCGGAGGGGCTCGCCATCGCGCGAGACCGCAATGTGGTGGCCACCGACGAATACCTGCTCTCCTCGGACCCCTATCTCACCCGTGATGCCTGGTGCCATGCCCGCGTGCAGGTCACCAAGCGCAAGCTGGACGCGCTGCCGGAAGGCACGCCGCTGGTGCTGATCAACCACTTCCCGATGGTCCGCCAGCCCACCGACGTGCTGTTCTACCCCGAGTTCGCGCTCTGGTGCGGCACCGAACTGACCGCCGACTGGCACACCCGCTACAACGTGCTCTGCTCGGTCTACGGCCACCTGCACATCCCGCGCACCTCGCACTACGACGGCGTCCGCTTCGAAGAAGTCTCCCTCGGCTACCCGCGCGAATGGCAACGCCGCGGCCTCCCCGAACGCCTCCTGCGCCAAATCCTCCCCGCCCCCGAGTACCCGCCCGGCTCCCTGAATGACTGGGGCGGCCACTTCAAGGTCACCCCCGAAATGGAAGCCGCCGCCGCCGAGATGCGCGCCAAAGCCGAGCGTCGCCGCGGGGTCTGATCAGGCAGCGCCGCACGGTCTCTGATTCCCCGCACCGAAGATCGCATGCGATTCCAGGTGCCGGAAATCAGAAACCGTGCGGCCGTGACAGGGGTGCGCGGGCCTCGTCTAGGCTCGTCGGTGATGATCGAGACAATTTTGCCGTCCGGTGTCGCGTCGGCTGAGCTGCTGGAGTATCCGGAGGACCTGAAGGCGCATCCGGCGGAGGAGCATCTCATCGCGAAGGCGGTGGAGAAGCGGCGCCGGGACTTCATCGGGGCCAGGCATTGCGCGCGGCTGGCGCTGGCCGAGCTCGGTGAGCCGCCGGTGGCGATCGGCAAGGGCGAGCGGGGTGCGCCGATCTGGCCGCGCGGGATCGTCGGCAGCATGACGCACTGCGACGGGTATCGGGCCGCGGCGCTGGGGCACAAGATGCGCTTCCGCTCGATCGGGATCGACGCCGAGCCGCATGCGGCGCTGCCCGAGGGCGTGCTGGATTCGGTGAGCTTGCCGCCGGAGCGGGAGTGGTTGAACACCACCTACTCCGGGCTGCACCTGGACCGATTGCTGTTCTGTGCCAAGGAAGCGACCTTCAAGGCGTGGTGGCCGCTCACCGATCGCTGGCTCGGCTTCGAGGACGCGCACATCACCTTCGAGATCGCGGACAGCACCGAGCAGTCCGGCCACGGCACCTTCCACAGCGAGCTGCTGGTGCCCGGGCAGACCAATGACGGTGGGGTGCCGCTGGTTTCGTTCGACGGCCGTTGGCTGATCGCCGACGGGTTCATTCTCACCGCGATCGTGCACGTCTGATGGACGGTCTCGGCGGATTGCTGATCGTCGACAAGGACAGTGGCATGACCAGCCACGACGTCGTCGCGAAGTGCCGGAAGCTGTTGCACACCAAGAAGGTCGGGCACGCGGGCACGCTCGACCCGATGGCGACCGGCGTGCTCGTGCTCGGCGTGGAACGGGCCACCAAACTGCTCGGCCTGCTCACCCTGACCACCAAGGCGTACACCGCGACTATCCGCCTCGGCCAGGCCACCACCACCGACGACGCCGAGGGCGAGGTGCTCGCGACCACTCCGGCCCTGCATCTGGCCGACGACGAAATCGCCGCGCACACAGCGAAACTCACCGGCGATATCGAGCAGGTGCCCGCGACGGTCAGCGCGATCAAGGTGGACGGCGAACGCGCCTACGCCCGGCACCGCGCGGGCGAAGAAGTACAACTGGCCGCCCGCCCGGTCACCGTGTCCCGCTTCGACATCCTCGCCCGCCGCGACGTCACCGACGGCGAGTTCGTCGACCTCGACGTGATCGTCGAATGCACCTCCGGCACCTACGTCCGTGCCCTGGCCCGCGACCTCGGCGCCGCCCTCGGGGTCGGCGGCCACCTGACGGCCTTGCGCCGCACCAGAGTCGGCCCGTTCACCCTCGAACACGCCCGCACCCTCGCCGAATTGGCAACAGCCGCCGACTCCGCCGCCCCCATGCTCAGCCTCGACATGGACGAGGCGGTACGAACGGCGTTCCCGCACAGGGAGATCGACGAAGCCCAAACGAACGACCTCCGCAACGGCCGCTGGCTCGACCCCATCGGCCTCCCCGGCGTCTACGCCGCTATCGATCAGGAAGGTCGCGCGATCGCCCTGCTCCAGGAAAGCGGCAAGCGCGCGGCATCCGTCATGGTCGTGCGTCCGTCGAATCTGTCGACCGGTTCATAGGCGCGGAAGTCGCAGTGGCGCAGCGATTACTGTCGGGTTTCTCCCGGCGGGAAGTCTGAGCCGAGGATCGGGCGCAGTGCGCCGAGCAGCGCACCGACGCTCGCCCGCGAAGGGGCCTGGTGGTCGCGAAGTGCGGGGCAGGCGTGGGCATGTCCCGCTCGCATGACCGATGACAGCTGCGCTGCTGGGCGGCAAGGGAATCCGTACAGTGTGGATTGGCCGCTCGACGGGGCGGCAGTGGGAGGCAGTGGGCAATGGGTGAACGACCGGTCGATACGTTCGAGCTATGGGATCGGGACGGTGACGGGCTCGTCTCGGTCGCCGACATCACCGAGGGCATCCGGTCGCTCGGCCTCGAGGTCGATGAGGATGCGGTGGAACGGATGGTCGCCGCCGCGGACACCAACGGCGACTTCCTCGTCTCCCGAGCGGAATTCGATGCCGCGCTGGTCGGCGGTCGCATCGAGGTAACCGATGCCGACGCCGCATTCAAAGTCTTCGACACCAACCAGGACGGCCGCATCTCCGTCGATGAACTCGAATCCCTCATCCGCCACGTCGGCGCAGGCCGCATCCACGAACCCGCCGCCGACCTCCTAGCCGCCGCCGACCAGGACAACGACGGCTACCTCTCCCTCCCCGAATTCCGCACCCTCCTGGACTTCCTCTCCCGCTGATCGTGGGTCTCAGGCCTCGGCTGGCACGGAGCTCTGGCTGGTGCGGTCGGCGGCTATGGCGCGGATGGCGTCCTGCATGTGATCGATCAATAACTTTCGAGCGCGCGCGGCGGGGCCGGAGCCGATGGCGGCGCGCAGGTCGACGTGTTCGCGGGCTTGTTCGGTCAGGTCCGGGTTCGTTGTTTGCAAGGCGCCCAAGCACATTCGCGTTTCGATCAGCAGGGTGCGGGCGGCGCGGGCCAGGCGGGGACTGCCTGCGCTGTCCACCAGTGCGACGTGGAAGGCTTGGTCGGCATCGGAAAGTCCGGCGGCATCACCGATTTCGGCGGCCGCGCACATCTGGGTGACGCTGTCGGCGAGTGCCGCGTAGGCGATCTCGCGGCGGCCGTCCAGGATCAGTTCCAGCGCACCGCCTTCGATGGCGGTCCTGGCCTGGTAGATGTCGACGACGTCGTCGATCGTGAGGTCGATGACGAAGATGCCGCGATGGCGAATGCTGTGCAGCAGACCCTCGGACACGAGTCGCTGCATCGCTTCGCGCACCGGCCCGCGCGACACGTCGAAGCGGGCCGCGAGGTCGGCCTCGCCGAGTTGGTCGCCGGGCGCGAAGCTGCCGCGCATGATCGCCTCGCGGAGCCGATCGGCGATCACCTCGGCCGTCGACTGTCTGCTGACCGGCTCGATCTCAACGAGCGGCATGCGCCTGCCTTTCTGTGAATAAGGTGCCGAGGGCCGGGCAGGTCGCGGCGACGCCGGCCAGCCGCAGCCCCGCCCAGATGGTGACCTGGTTGGCGGTCAGTACCGGCTTGCCGAGGGCGGCCTCGAGTTCCGGCAGCACGGCAAGAGTATGCATGGCGGTATCGGGGATCAGCAGCGCCTCGGCCTCGGGATGATCGTTGGCGATGGCCAACTGCCGGACCTGGTCGGCGTCCAGGGTGCCGACCTCGGCGGCGGTATCGATCCCCGCGCTGCGCATCGAGACCACCCGGATCCCCGCGTCGGCGAGGAATTCGACGAACAGTTCCGCGACGTCGTCGGGATAGCTGGCCGCGATGGCGACGGTGTGCACGCCGAGCGCGCGCACCGCATCGACGAACGCGAGGCTGGTGCTGGTCGCGGGCACACCCGCGGCCGCGGCCAGCGCGTCCACCTGATCACGCGCGCCGCGCGGTCCGTAGACGAAACTGCCTGAGGTACAGGCCCATACGACGGCCTCGGGCGCGTACGGTGCGAGCAGTTCGGCCCCGTGCCGCAGCTTGTCCGGGCTGCCCAGATCGAGCAGTTCGGGAATCGCGTGTAGATCGGTGCCATAGATATGCGCCACCGGCAGGCCCGCGCCGAGCGCGGCGGCGGCCAACGGGTAGTCGTCCTCGGCCGCGTGATCCGGGTAGATGAAACCGATGGTGGGTGTCTGCATATGTTGTTCTCCCGATCAGAAGACGTTCAGTAGCCACTTGCCCGGACCCATCATCGGCAGCTTCATCCGGCCGAGGCAGGCCCACATGGTGAGCTGGTTCGCGGTGAGCACGGGTTTGCCGAGGGCCTGTTCCAGCGGCTCGATCACGTCGTAGGTTGGCAGGTTGGTACAGCTGACGAAGATGGCCTGGGCGGCCGGATCATCGGCGCCGACGATGCGTTCGGCGATGGTGCGGTAGTTGACTTTCCAGATGCCACCGCCCAGCCCGAGATGGTCGGAGCGGATGACGTCGCAGCCCGCTTCGCCGAGGAAGTCGTGCAGCTTGTTGGTCAGGATCTCGTCGTACGGGGTGAGCACCGAGACCCGGCTGATGTCGAGATGCCGGATCGCCTCGATCAGCGCACCCGAGGTGGTGACCGCATCCAACGCCCCTGCCGCACAGATCGTTTCGCGCAGCGACCGCTCGTACTCGAGACCTTTGATGAAGCTGCCCGAAGTGCACAGGTAGGCAACTACTTCCGGTTCCACATGCAGCACATCCCGCGTCGCGGTGGTCAAATGCGCAGGGTTGGAGACCAGTTCGGCCATCGCCAAGGAGACCGGAACCGGTTCATACGGCGTTCGGGCCAGATGAAGACTCACCTCCATCGGCGCCCAACGCCAGAGCTCACGTTCGAGCGCGAGGTCGAACGGAGCGATGATGCCGATGCCCCGTTGTGCGACGGGGCCCTCGATATCCGGGAAGCTGAGTTCCACTGCGGCCCCTCTCGCACTCAGCCGGACAGTCCTCCGAGCACAGTCGGATTGTTGACAATCATACGATGCGATCTTAGTGTGTCAATGTGGAAACGGGCCCCATTGTCACCGTCCTGCACAGTGACCGCGTGCCCGAGGCGGAACTGCTGGCCGCCGTGTCAGCTCGGGCGACTGTGCGCTACACCGAGGCCGCCGGTCTCGCGGTGGCGCTGCGCGGTGCCGACGTGCTGTTCGTCTACGACTTCCGCACCCGCGCGATCCCCGGCGCGTGGCCATCGGCCGACCGGCTGCAATGGTTGCACATGGGATCGACCGGGGTGGACCCGGCGATGTTCCCCGAACTGCGGGCCAGCGACGTCGTCGTCACCAACACACGCGGCCTATTCGATACGGCCATCGCGGAATACGTGCTCGGGCAGATCCTCGGTTTCGCCAAGGACCTGCCCGGATCGCTGTGCAGGCAACTGCGCCACGAGTGGGAGCATCGCGAGAACGAACGGGTCGCGGGCAGCACGGTTCTCATCGTCGGCACCGGCTCGATCGGCCGTGCCATCGCGCGCTTGCTGCGCGCGGCTGGGATGAACATTCGCGCGGTCGGGCGCCGAATGCGCTCGGACGACCCCGATTTCGGCACGGTGGGCACGGACCTGCACGCCGAGCTACCGGTGGCCGACTACGTGGTGGCGATCGCCCCGCTGACGCCGCAAACCCGGAACATGTTCGGCGCCAGAGAATTCGCCGCGATGAAGCCACACGCCATGTTTGTCAACGTGGGCCGCGGGGAACTCGTAGTTACCGACGATCTGGTGGCCGCACTCGGCGCCGGATCGATAGCGGGGGCGGCGCTCGATGTAGTCGACCCCGAGCCGCTGCCGCCCGACCACCCGCTGTGGGATCTGCCGAACGTGTCGATCACCCCGCACAATTCGGGCGATTTCCGCGGCTGGCGGACCGATATCGTCACCGCGTTCGCCGAGAACTTCGACAACTGGATCGCCGGCCGGCCACTGCAGAACGTGGTCGACAAGGAGCTGGGGTACGTGCCCGGCTGAAGGAGCCCTTTTCGATGAGCTACCCCGACATCAACATTCCCACCGACCCAGCGGCGATGACTGCTGTCCAGCTGGTCTCGGCCTACGCGGCGGGCGCGCTCTCCCCGGTCGAGGCGACCGAGGCCGTCCTCGATGCCATCGCGACCCGGGATCCGGACGTGAATGCGTACTGCCTGGTCGACCCCGACCGTGCGCTGGTGCAGGCGAAAGACGCCGAGGCGCGCTGGCATTCGGGCCACGCCCGCGGGCTGCTCGACGGCGTGCCGATCTCGATCAAGGACATCTTCCTCACCGAGGGCTGGCCGACCAGGCGCGGATCCACCTCGGTGGACCCTGTCGGACCGTGGACGGTGGACAGTCCGGTCGCGGCCCGGCTGCGCGAGGACGGCATGGTGTTCCTCGGGAAGACGACGACGCCGGAGATCGCTTGGAAGGCAGTCACGGACAGTCCGTTGACCGGGATCACCCGCAATCCCGTCGACCCGAGGACGACTGCGGGCGGTTCTTCCGGTGGTAGTGCCGCCGCCGTTGCCGGGGGTATGGGACCGGTCTCGGTCGGCACCGATGGTGGTGGCAGCATCCGCATTCCGGCATCCTTCTGCGGCATCGTCGGCTTCAAGCCCACGCACGGCCGGATTCCGCTCTACCCGGCGAGCCCGTTCGGTCCACTCGCACACGCCGGGCCGATGACGCGGACCGTCGAGGACGCCGCGCTACTGATGGACATCCTGTCGCTACCTGACCCCCGCGACCCGACCAGCCTCGCGCCGACCCTGACTACCTTCCGCGGACAGGTGGTGCGCGAGGTTCGCGGCCTCACCGTCGCCTACTCGCCGACACTCGGATACGCCACAGTCGATCCCGAGGTCGCCGAACTCGTCGACGCGGCCGTACAGCAGCTCGCCGACGCCGAATTACGCGTCGTCGCAGCCGATCCCGGCTTCACCGATCCCCGCGAGGCCTTCGAACTACTGTGGGCAGCGGGTGCCGCCACCATGCTGTCGAAGTTCCCCGAGGGTTCGCGCGAACGAGTAGATCCGGCACTACGCGAGGTCTGGGCCCAAGGCGACGCCGTCCGTGCCGTCGACTACCTCGACGCCCGCAATGTAGCCGCCGAAATCGGAATCACCATGGGCGCCTTCCACACCGCCTACGACGTCCTGATCACCCCCACAATGCCGATCACCGCTTTCGAAGCAGGCCACAACGTCCCACCGGGCAGCGACCAGACAACCTGGCCCCAATGGACCCCATTCACCTACCCGTTCAACATGACTCAGCAACCAGCCATCAGCATCCCCGTCGGCACCACGAAAGACGGCCTCCCCGTAGGCATGCAGATCATCGGCCCCCGCCACTCCGACGACCTAGTCCTCGCCGTCGCCCGCTACGCCGAACACATACTCACCCCGTAACCGACCGAAGGCGCCCTTCATCCGCCCAGACAGGCTGAAGGCCGCCTTCGGTTAGTTCTGTAGTGGGAGGTTTGTCGATTCTGAATGCAACTCTGCGGGAATAGTTTCGGAAGTCCTGAAATTACTTGTCTTGATGGGTCTTTGCCTCGTCGGTATCGTCGATGAAGACAGCAGGGGGATGAGGCCGGTGGAGGCCATTGTCGAGGGCGTTTTCCAGGGCGGCGAGCCATATCTTCGGGTGGGTAGTGGTCGGCCGCTCGTGTATCTGGCCGGGTTCGCACTCGACCACGCCAACCCCACGGGCCGGATGCGCAAGATCGCGTTGGTGAGCGTGCGAGCGCTGGCTCTAGCGGGTTTCGAGGTGTACTACACAAGCCGGGCGCCCGGCCTCTCGGTCGGCACGGCGTTCGCCGACATTGCCGCCAGTCACGCGGCGGGCCTGGCCGCGCACTTCGGCGAGCCGGTCGACGTGCTCGGCCACTCGACCGGCGGCGATCTAGCACTGCAGCTCATTGCCGATCATCCCGAGGTCGTAGGCCGGGCCGTCGTGGCGAGTGCGGCATACCGTTTGGGGCCAGTGGCCAAGCAGGCGCAGTTGGCGATGATCGCCAGCCTGGAGCGGGACGGCCGTTTTCGCGCCGACGCGCTCGTCGCCGGATTCACGCAGCACCGCCTACTGCAACGGCTACTGGCGATACCGATGCGGCTGACCGTATTGATGAAGGTCCCGAATCCCACCGACCCCATCGCGTTGCTCCGCGCCGAGGATCAGTTCGACGTCTACGACCGCCTCGGCGCGATCGAGACCCAGACCCTGGTGATCTGCGGTGCGCGAGACTACTTCTGGACGCCGGAGATGTTCGCCGAAACCGCGCGCCTGATGCCGCACGGAAGGTTGGTGATGTACCCCGACGCGGGGCACGCGATCGTCGCACGAGAGGACTTCGTCGCCGACGTCACAGCGTTCCTCAACGCACCCTGAAATACGAAATCGTCGCGCGCACGTTTCGTGCCGCCGCGCATGAATCCGTCAGCGATTTGCTGCGCGGGGCGCGAATTGGTGCGCGGCGAGAACCGTTCGCGGTGAAGCGAATGCGGCTCACGCCGCGCGATCAGCCGAGGCGGTGGTCAGGCGCGGGCGAAGGAGAGGGTTTCGCCGGATACTCCGTGCAACCACAGGTCGTTGCAGGCTGTGGCGATGTCGGACAACCCTTCCTCGATCGTGGCGAAGACGTTGCCGGGGACCCAGCCCATGTCGCCGTTGATGAGTAAGTTGTTGCGGCCGTAGAAGATTGCGAGGTCGGTGGCGCCTTGGTCGTGGTGGGCGGTTGAGCCGGGGTCGTAGCCGTAGGCGGGGTTGCCGATTTCCCAGGGCTCGAAGTCGAAGAGGCAGACGTCGCCGGGGATGGGGGTGACGGTCGGGTTTTCGCGGTGGGGAGCTGCGGTGATGCGGGGGACCAGGGTGTACACCTCGTTGCGGGCGTACTTGGCGTGGAAGGCGTCGCCTTCCTGGGGCAGCGCGTCCCATACTGCGGCGCAGGTGTGCGGTGCTTCCGCGTCGAGCAGCCGGGCACGGCAGGTGACGGCGGCCTTGGTCAGGGTGATGGTGATGTAGCGGGCCATCGGTTTCTGCTTTCTGGTCGTCGGTCGGGGCTTTCTGTTCGGTCGGGCAGAGCGCGAGCGGCCGGGCGAGAGCTCGGCCGCTGCCAGGGCTAGAGCTCGGCCAGCACTTCGGTCCAGATCGCGAGCGCGTCCTCGATCTGAGTATCGGTCACGATCAGCGGCGGGATCATCCGCACCACGTTCATGTGCGCGCCGCAGGTGAGCAGCAGCAAGCCCTTCTCGACCGCGCGCCGTTGCGCGGCACTCGCGGTCTCGGTGTCGGGTTCACCTGTCGCGGTGGTGAATTCGGCACCGGCCAGCAACCCGAGGCCGCGCACGTCACCGATCGCCTTGGTGGCACTGGCCCGCAGCCCGTTCAACAGCTGCTCCCCGCGCGCCGCCGCGTTATCCACCAAGTGCTCGGATTCGATGACCTCGAGCGTCGCCACCGCCGCCGCACAGGCCACGGCATTGCCACCGTAGGTCCCGCCCTGCGAGCCGGGCCACGCCTTCGCCATCAGCTCGCGCGAGGCCGCGATACCGGACAGCGGGAACCCGCTGGCGAGCCCCTTCGCGATGGTGATGATGTCCGGCCGCACCCCGAAGTGCTGATGCCCGAAGAACTTTCCGGTCCGCCCGAAGCCGGTCTGGATCTCATCGATGACGAGCAGGATGCCGTGCCGATCGGCCCGTTCCCGCAGTCCACGGAAGAACGCGGTGTTGCCCGGAATGTATCCGCCTTCGCCGAGCATCGGCTCGACCACGAACGCGGCGGTCTCCGCGGGCGAGGTGATGGTGGCGAACAGGTAGTCGAGCTCGCGCAGCGCGAACGCGGTCGCCTCCTCTTCGGTCCAGCCGTAGCGGTAAGCGGTCGGGAATGGCGCAACGTGCACACCCGACATCAGCGGGCTGAACCCGGCCGAGAACCGGGTGCCCGAGGTCGTCATGGTCGCCGCCGCGACGGTGCGGCCGTGGAAACCGCCGTGGAAGACCACCACATTCGGCCGTCCGGTCGCCTGGCGGGCCAGCCGCAGCGCCGCCTCGATCGCCTCGCTGCCGGAGTTGGCGAAGAACAGCGTGTCCAATCCGTCCGGCAGCACCGTGCCTAGGCGTTCGATGAGCTGCAGCATCGGCCGGTGCATGACGGTGGTGTATTGCCCGTGGATCAGGCTCGCCACCTGGGCTTGCGCCGCCGCGACCACGTGCGGATGGCAGTGGCCTGTGCTGGTCACGCCGATGCCCGCGGTGAAGTCGAGATAGCGGCGCCCGTCGGTGCCGTAGAGGTAGCAGCCGGATCCGTGGTCGACGGTCACCGGGGTGGCCTGCCGCAGAACGGGCGAAAGTTCGGTCATGGTGATCCGCCTCCCGGAAAGTGGTGCGCTCGCAAAATCCGCAGATTGTCTATTGTCGGATTGTTGACAATATGCATAACATGGCGACAGAGGCCGCAGCAATAGCCCGCGGCCCGCGTCCGGTAGCGAAAGGAGGCCAGCGCCGATGCTCACCGAGACCTTGTCCGCCGCGGAGCGAGCCGTAATCGACACTGTGCCAACGGGTTTGTACATCGACGGCCAGTGGTGCGAGACGAAGGCCGAGCTGCCCGTCCTGGATCCGGCCACCGGCCAGCCGCTGTGCGCGGTCGCCGACGCGAGCCCGCGGGACGGACTCGACGCGCTGGCCGCGGCACACGCGGCCCAACCGGCTTGGGCGGCGACACCGCCCAGGGCGCGCGCCGACGTCCTCATGCGCGCACACCACGCGCTACTCGACGACACCGACCGACTCGCGCTGATCATGACGCTCGAAATGGGCAAGCCCTTAGCTGAGGCACGCGGCGAAATCGCCTATGCGGCAGAGTTTTTCCGTTGGTTCGCCGAAGAGGCCGTCCGCCTCGACGGCGGCTATATGCCTGCGCCGACCGGTGGCGCCCGGTTCCTGGTGACCAAGCAGCCGGTGGGCCCGAGCCTGCTGATCACGCCGTGGAACTTCCCGATGGCCATGGGCGCCCGCAAGATCGCGCCCGCCCTGGCCGCCGGATGTACCTGTGTGGTGAAACCCGCTGAGCAGACACCGTTGTCGATGCTCGCGCTCGCCGACCTGCTCGATCGGGCCGGGGTGCCGCGCGGAGTCGTCAACGTGCTCACCACCGCCGACCCCAGCGCGCTGATGACGCCGCTCATCCTCGACACCCGTTCCCGCAAGCTGTCTTTCACCGGCTCGACCGCAGTCGGTAAACGCCTGCTCGAACAGTGCGCGCAGACAGTGATGCGCACCTCGATGGAGCTCGGCGGCAACGCCGCATTCATCGTGTTCGACGACGCGGACCTGGACGAGGCCATCGAGGGCGCCCTCGCGGCGAAGATGCGCAACATCGGCCAGGCCTGCACCGCCGCGAACCGAATCTTCGTGCAGCGCGGCATCATCGACGAATTCTCGACCCGCCTCGCCACCCGGATGGCCGCCTTGCCGATGGGCCGGGGCACCGAGCCGGGGATCGTCGTCGGTCCGCTCATCGACGCGGACGCGGTGACCAAGGTAACCGAATTGGTCGCCGACGCATGCCGCCGCGGCGCGCGGGTCCTGACCGGTGGCACCGCGATCGAGGGGCCGGGCAACTTCTATCCCGCGACCGTGCTGACCGGCGTGCCCGACGACGCGGCGATGTGCCACACCGAAATCTTCGGCCCGGTCGCGTCGATCGCCGTCTTCGATACCGAGGACGAGGTCGTCGCGCGCGCCAACAACACCCCGTACGGACTGGTCGGCTACGTCTTCACCGAGCACCTCCGCCGCGGCCTGCGGGTCTGCGAGGCCTTGGAAACCGGCATGGTCGGTCTCAACCAGGGCGTCGTGTCCAACCCCGCCGCCCCCTTCGGCGGCGTCAAAGAATCCGGGCTCGGCCGCGAAGGCGGCGCGATCGGCATCGACGAGTTCCTGGAGACCAAATACATCGGAGTGCGCCTGTGAACGACCCCCGCTACCGCATCGCGACGATTCCCGGCGACGGCATCGGCGTCGATGTCACCGCGGCGGCCGTCACGGTGCTCGACACCGTGCTGCCCGGAATCGAGTGGACCGAATTCGATTGGTCCTGCGCGAATTACCTGCGCACCGGCCAGATGATGCCCCCGGACGGTCCCGATCTGCTGGCCGGTTTCGACGCGATCCTGCTCGGCGCCGTCGGCTTTCCCGGTGTGCCCGACCATGTTTCGCTGTGGGGCCTGCTGATTCCGTTGCGGCGCGCCTTCAGTCAGTACGTCAACCTCCGTCCGGTCCGACTGCTGCCCGGCACCGAGTCGGCACTGCGCGACCGGACCGCCGCGGACCTGGACATCCTCATCGTGCGGGAGAACTCCGAGGGCGAATACTCCGAGATCGGCGGCAAGCACAATCCCGGCCGGTACGACGAATTCGTGCTGCAGGAGTCGGTTTTCACCCGGGTCGGCTGCGAACGGATCATCCGGTACGCCTTCGAGCGGGCCCGCGAACGCGGTGGCCGCTTGTGCTCGGCCACCAAGTCGAACGGCCTCATCCACTCGATGCCGTACTGGGACAGCGTGTTCGACCAGATCGCCGTCGAATACCCCGATGTGCGGACCCGGCAGATGCACGTCGACGCGCTGGCCGCGGAGATCGTGCTGCACCCGGACCGCCTGGATGTGATCGTCGGCTCGAACCTGTTCGGCGACATCCTGTCCGACCTGGCCGCCGCGGTGACCGGCGGGCTCGGGCTGGCACCGTCGGGCAATATCAATCCCGAGGGCGCCGCGCCGTCGATGTTCGAGGCGGTGCACGGCAGCGCCCCCGATATCGCCGGGCAGGGCATCGCTGATCCGGTCGCGCAGATTCTCGCGGGCGCGATGCTGCTCGAGCATCTCGGCGAACACACCGCGGCCGTGGCGGTCGACCGTGCCGTTTGCGACGTACTCGGCGCGGGCCACGTACTGACACCGGACCTGGGCGGCACCGCGACAACCACGGAACTTGCCGCGGCAATCGCCAGTCGCGCAGCCGAATTGGTGGGCGCGATAGGCGCCGAACCGCGCTGACGCTCGCGCCGGACGCGAGCCGCATGGCGGTGCGCCACACTCTCGAGCGACGAGCCGCCCGACTACGCGGTGAGCCGAATGGTCAGGTGAGGCGCCGCACCATCAGCCGGTGAGCCGCACCCTCAGGCGGTGAGCCAGATCGCTTCGGCGGCGGGACTGCCCAGGTCGGTAGGTGTTTCAGCGCTACCGATGCGAATCGCGATGGTACCCGCGAAGTCTCGGCGTTCCACGACGGTGATCGCGGTGTCCAACGCGATACCGACGGAGTCGAAGTACCGCAGCATGTCGGGATCCGAGTCGGAGATGCGCGCCACCCGACCGGACTCGCCCGCGTGGAAGTCGCTGAGCTGCCGAGCCGGCGGCGTCGGCACCGCACCGTCGACCGACGGGATCGGGTCGCCGTGCGGATCACGGTCGGGGTAGCCGAGTTTGGCGTCGATCCGGGCCATCAGCAGCTCGGAGACCGCGTGCTCGAGCACCTCGGCTTCGTCGTGCACCTCGTCCCAGCCGTAGCCGAGCTCGTTCACCAGGAACGTCTCGATCAGCCGATGCCTGCGCACCATCGCGATCGCGGCCAGGCGCCCACCCTCGGTGAGGGTGATCGAGCCATAACGGGCGTGCTCCACCAGCCCTTGATCGGCGAGCTTGCGCACCGCCTCGGAGACGGTGGACGCGGACACGCCGATCCGCTCGGCGAGCAGCTTGGTCGACACCTTCTCCTGCGACCACTCCTGTGCGGTCCAGATCACCTTGAGATAATCCTGGGCCACTGAGGAGAGCACGGGCGCGATCGTCGCGGTGCCGCCGGTGGCTTGTCTCGGCGCAGCAGCGTCGGCTAGCTCACGGCGGGTGGCGATGTCTCGTTTACCGGGCACATACTCGAGCTTAAGCACATGCCTCCCGAATGACACAGCTCGCCGCACAGTGGAACCAGGGATTCACCACCCGTACACAACACCGGAAGCGTTGCGTGACATCGCAGGCTTCGGTCGAACCCCGTTCAGCTGCGCGATATAAGCTGCCGACTGTGCAGAGATGGCGAGGGCTGGACGACGTTCCCGCGGACTGGGGCCGATGTGTACTCACGATCGGCGTGTTCGACGGCGTGCACCGCGGACACGCGCAGCTGATCAGCAGAGCGGTGAAATCGGCCGCCGCGCGGGGCGTCCCCGCAGTGCTGATGACCTTCGATCCGCACCCGATGGAAGTGGTGCGACCCGGCTCGCATCCGGCGCAGCTCACCACGCTGACCCGTCGTGCGGAATTGGCCGAGGAACTCGGCATCGACGTGTTCTGCGTGATGCCTTTCACGCAGGCTTTCATGAAGCTGACCCCCGCGCGCTACGTGCACGATCTGCTCGTCGAGCGGCTGCACGTGGTCGAGGTCGTGGTCGGCGACAACTTCACCTTCGGCAAGAAGGCCGCGGGCACCATCGACACCATGCGTGAGCTCGGCGGACGCTGGGGCTTCGAGGTCGACGGCGTGAAACTGCTCGGCGAACACGCGGTCACCTTCTCCTCCACCTACATCCGCGCCTGCGTCGACGCGGGCGACATGGCCGCCGCGGCCGAGGCGCTCGGCCGCCCGCATCGGGTCGAGGGCGTGGTGGTGCACGGCGACGGCCGCGGCCGTCAGCTCGGCTTCCCGACCGCGAACGTCGCGCCGCCGATGCACGCCGCGATCCCGGCCGACGGCGTGTACGCGGGCTGGTTCACCGTGCTCGGCCCCGGCCCGACCATCGGCACCGTCACGCCGGGCCAGCGGGCGATGGCCGCCATCTCGGTCGGCACCAACCCCACCTTCTCCGGCCGGGCCCGCACGGTCGAGGCGTATGTGCTCGACGGTGAGGCCGACCTGTACGGCCAGCACGTCGCGGTCGATTTCGTCGACCATGTGCGTGGCCAGCGCAAGTTCGACTCGATCGACGAACTCATCGAACACATGGGCCGCGACGTGGAGAACACGCGCAAGATCCTCGCCGCCGCGGACGACCGATAACCCTGCCGCGCTGATCCCTTTTGTCCGCTCGATACATTGGCGCGGATTCGGACATGCCCCGGCCGATTCGGTCGGCAGAATTCGATCCGGTAAGGTAGATCCTCGGGTTTGCTGCGGTCCGCGGTGGCACCCGACCCGGGTAACCGGAACTTCGAGCGCGGTACTGAAATAGAGAGTGGATGCCTCATGGCCCTGACCACCGAGCAGAAGTCGGCGATTCTCAAGGAATACGGCTTGCACGAGAAGGACACCGGTTCACCGGAAGCCCAGATCGCGATGCTGTCCAAGCGGATCTCCGACCTCACCGAGCACCTGAAGGTGCACAAGCATGATCACCACACCCGGCACGGCCTGCTCGCGCTGATCGGTCGCCGTCGTCGGCTGTCGAAGTACCTGGCCGCCAACGACATCCAGCGCTACCGTTCGCTGATCGAGCGTCTCGGCCTGCGCCGCTGATAGCTCCACACGCCGGCTACCCGAGGTAGCCGGAGACCCGGCCAACGGGGAGACGTACAATCTCCCCGTTGGCTATTCGTGTATGCGGGCCGCAGTCTTTTGCGTGGGCCCGAAATACGACGACATTGCACAGCCGTAAGCACCCGCCTGCGTGGCGTCGGTCTTCGGTAGTGGCCTCCCGGCAGGGCAGATACCGCCGGCGGGCTTCGATCGATGACCGCCTCCGCGTCGCCGTGATCCAAGGGGATTCGGCCGGGTGCACGTGCCGCAGCCAGGATGGTTGCCGCGCGTCCGTACCAGGTACGGCTGACGAAGAGCCGGATCGCGCCAGATGGCGCTCGATCCGGCGAAGACGAGAGGTTGAGAGCAGAGAATGACCCAAACAACAGAACGCAAGTCCTCGGCCGTCGAGGTCGAGCCCGGTGTGTTCGAATCCGTCGCGCTGATCGACAACGGCAGCTACGGCACCCGCACCATCCGCTTCGAGACCGGCCGCCTGGCCCGTCAGGCCGCCGGTTCGGTCGTCGCCTACCTGGACGACGAGACCATGCTGCTGTCCGCGACCACCGCGGGCAAGCACCCGAAAGACCAGTTCGACTTCTTCCCGCTGACGGTCGATGTCGAAGAGCGCATGTACGCCGCGGGCCGCATCCCCGGCTCGTTCTTCCGTCGTGAGGGCCGTCCGTCCACCGACGCGATCCTGACCTGCCGCCTGATCGACCGCCCGCTGCGCCCGTCGTTCGTCGACGGCCTGCGCAACGAGATCCAGGTCGTCGTCACGATCATGAGCCTGGACCCGAACGACCTGTACGACGTCGTCGCGATCAACGCGGCTTCCGCGTCCACCCAGATCTCCGGTCTGCCGTTCTCCGGCCCCATCGGCGGCGTGCGGGTCGCGCTCATCGAGGGCCAGTGGGTCGCGTTCCCGACCGTGGAGCAGCTCGAGGGCGCCGTGTTCGACATGGTTGTCGCGGGCCGCGTGGTCGAGTCCGGTGATGTCGCGATCATGATGGTCGAGGCCGAGGCCACCCTGAAGGTCATCTCGCTGATCGAGGGCGGCGCGCAGGCGCCGACCGAGGCCGTCGTGGCCGAGGGCCTGGAGGCCGCCAAGCCGTTCATCGCCCGTCTGTGCAAGGCACAGCAGGATCTGGCCGAGCTGGCCGCCAAGCCGGTCGGCGAGTTCCCGCTGTTCCCGCCGTACCAGTCCGATGTCTACGAGGCCGTCGAGGGCACCGCCAAGCGTGAGCTGGGCGAGGCGCTCGGCATTGCCGACAAGCAGGAGCGCGAAGCGAAGATCGACGAGATCAAGCTGGACGTGCTGTCCCGCCTCGGCGACGACTTCGTCGGCCGGGAGAAGGAACTGGGTGCCGCGTTCCGCTCGGTCACCAAGAAGCTTGTCCGCCAGCGCATCCTGACCGACGGCTTCCGCATCGACGGCCGCGGTCTCGCGGACATCCGCGCGCTGTCCGCCGAGGTTGCCGTTGTCCCGCGCGCCCACGGTTCGGCGCTGTTCGAGCGTGGCGAGACGCAGATCCTGGGCGTCACCACCCTCGACATGGTGAAGATGGCCCAGCAGGTCGACTCGCTCGGCCCGGAGACCAGCAAGCGCTACATGCACCACTACAACTTCCCGCCGTACTCGACCGGTGAGACCGGCCGCGTCGGCTCGCCGAAGCGTCGCGAGATCGGCCACGGCGCGCTCGCCGAGCGGGCCCTGATGCCGGTGCTGCCGAGCCAGGAAGAGTTCCCGTACGCCATCCGTCAGGTGTCGGAGGCGTTGTCCTCCAACGGTTCCACCTCGATGGGCTCGGTCTGCGCCTCGACCCTGTCGCTGCTGAACGCCGGTGTGCCGCTGCGGGCGCCGGTCGCCGGTATCGCGATGGGCCTGGTGTCCGACACGATCAAGAACGACAAGGGTGAGGACGAGGTGCGCTACGTCGCACTCACCGACATCCTCGGCGCCGAGGATGCCTTCGGCGACATGGACTTCAAGGTCGCGGGCACCCGCGAGTTCGTCACCGCGCTGCAGCTCGATACCAAGCTGGACGGCATCCCCTCGCAGGTGCTTGCCGGTGCGCTGAGCCAGGCGTACGACGCACGCACCGCCATCCTGGAGGTCATGGCCGAGGCCATCGACACCCCGGACGAGATGAGCCAGTACGCGCCACGCGTCACCGCGATCAAGATCCCGGTCGACAAGATCGGCGAGGTGATCGGGCCCAAGGGCAAGGTGATCAACCAGATCACCGAGGAGACCGGCGCCAACATCTCCATCGAAGATGACGGCACGGTTTACGTCGGTGCGACCAACGGTCCTGCGGCGCAGGCGGCGATCGACATGATCAACGCCATCGCGAACCCGCAGCTGCCGAAGGTCGGCGAGCGCTTCCTGGGCACGGTCGTCAAGACCACCGCCTTCGGCGCGTTCGTCTCGCTGCTGCCCGGCCGCGACGGCCTGGTGCACATCTCCAAGCTCGGCAACGGCAAGCGCGTCGCCAAGGTCGAAGATGTGGTGAACGTCGGCGACAAGTTGCGCGTCGAGATCGCCGATATCGACAACCGCGGCAAGATTTCGCTGGTCCCGGTCGAGGAGAACGCCGAAGAGCCGGCCGAAGCCGAGACCGTTGATGCGGGCGCGGCAGCGACCGAGTAGTACTTGTCTTTGTGACGACGAAGAAGACGACAGCCCCTCTGCTCCGACGCGAGCAGGGGGGTTCGTCACTGGAGCTGCGAGCCAACATGATCGATCCCGGCGTACAACGCACCGTGCTACCCGGCGGGCTGCGTGTGGTGACCGAGCATGTCCCCGGCGTGCGCTCGGCCTCGATCGGCGTCTGGGTGGGCGTCGGTTCGCGCGACGAGGGCCCCACCGTCGCCGGTGCGGCGCACTTCCTCGAACACCTGCTGTTCAAGGCGACCCCGACGCGAACGGCACTGGACATCGCGCAGGCGATGGACGCCGTCGGCGGCGAGCTCAACGCGTTCACCGCGAAGGAGCAGACCTGCTACTACGCGCACGTGCTCGACGAGGACCTGCCGCTGGCCGTGGACATGGTCTCCGACGTGGTGCTCAACGGGCTGTGCCGGGCCGAGGACGTCGACCTGGAACGTCAGGTGGTGCTCGAGGAGATCGCCATGCGCGACGACGATCCCGAGGACCTGGTCGGCGACGCGTTCCTGTCCGCGCTGTTCGGTGACCATCCGATCGGGCGGCCGGTGATCGGTTCCATCGAATCCATCGAGTCGATGCACGCGGCGCAGTTGCGCGGCTTCCATTCGCGGCGGTACCGGCCGGACCGGATGGTTGTCGCGGTCGCGGGCAATGTCGAGCACGATCACACGGTGGAGCTGGTGCACCGTGCGTTCGAGAATCGGCTCGATCCCGCGGCCACACCCGCCAAGCGGCGGGAGGGCCGGTTTCGGCCGGCCAGCGATCCGGAGCTGCACTGGAGCCACCGCGACAGTGAGCAGGCGCATCTCGCGTTCGGCGTGCGGGCCTTCGGGCGGCACGAGGGGGAGCGGCGCTGGCCGCTCTCGGTGCTCAACACCGTGGTCGGTGGTGGGCTGAGTTCCCGGCTGTTCCAACGGATTCGGGAGGAACGCGGGCTGGCGTACTCGGTGTACTCCAGCGTGGACACCTTCGCCGATACCGGCGCGTTCTCCGTGTACATCGGCTGCCAGCCGGAAAACCTCGGCAAGGTGGCCACCTTGGCTCGTGGCGTGCTCGAAGAGGTTGCGGCGAACGGCATTACGGATGCCGAATGTGCTCGCGCCAAGGGGTCGCTGCGGGGTGGGCTCGTGCTCGGCCTGGAGGATTCCGCGTCGCGGATGAACCGCATCGGGCGCAGTGAACTCAGCTACGGCAATCACCGCAGCGTCTCGGAGACGTTGGCGCGGATCGACGCGGTCACTACCGATGAGGTCTGCGCCATCGCGAATACGCTGCTGTCGCGGCCGTTCGCGGCGTCGATTGCGGGGCCCTACCAGCGAACTCGCGAACTGCCCGCCGCGGTGCGCAGGCTCGTCGAGGGCTGACGGGTCAGTTCTCGGCGCTGAAATTGGTGGGGGCGTAAGCGATACGGGTGCGGCCTCGCCTTTCAGCGTGTGCGCTGCGGGGCTCAGGCATCGTGTGCGCTGAGTGCTCAGCCAGCGTGTGCGCTGAGCGCTCAGGCGTCGCTGGCGCGGTTGGCGTTGTCGACTACAGAGGTGAGTAGGCCGGGCAGCGCGGTTTCGACGTCCGCGGCGCGCAGGCGCTGCCAGATCTGGCCGTCCACGATCACTCGCTCGATGACGCCTGCCTCGCGCAGGATCTTGAAGTGATGTGTCGCGGTCGACTTGTTGATCACCTCGTAGAGCTCGTTGCAGCGGACCGCGGTGCCCGCGTTGCTCAGGCGGCGCACCATCTCCAGGCGGATGGGGTCCTGGATCGCGCCGAGCACGGTGGACAGCGGGGCCACCGGCGGGGCTTCGGCCGCCGCCTCCTTAGCTTCGGTCATGATCTACCTCACTCGGGGGTTTGATGATCGTCATACTAACTGTACTGTCGTACGAGGTTCGATCATTATCAAACTTACCTGATCGGAGTTTCGATGGCAGCGACGATAGCGGTGCCCGCCGCTGACGAGCGGACATCACAACGCTGGGCCTACGGGCTCATCTTGGCTGCGGGTGGGGTCGCGCTTGGTGTCTCCGGGGTACCTGCCCCGCTGTATGGCATGTATCAGAAGGAGTGGCATTTTTCGCCGCTGACGACGACCTTCGTGTTCGCGGTGTACGCGTTCGCGGCGCTCGGCGCGGTGCTGGTGTCCGGCAAGATCTCCGATGTGGTCGGGCGTAAGCCGGTGCTGCTCGGTGCGTTTGTGACGATGATCGCAGGGCTGGCGGTTTTCCTGCTGGCAGATAACGTGGTGATGTTGCTGATAGCGCGCGCGTTGCACGGTTTCGCGGTCGGCGCGACGGTGGTCGCCGGTGCTGCTGCGCTGTTGGATCTGCGGCCCAAGCATGGCGCGCGGTCCGGTCAGCTCACCGGTGTCGCGTTCAATATCGGTATGGCCGTGGCGATTCTGGGCTCGGCGCTGCTCGCGCAGTACGCGCCGCATCCGCTGCGCACGCCGTACGTCGTCATCACCGTCGTGTGCCTGCTGATCGGTATCGGCGTCATCGCGCTGGAGGAACCACACACCGGTCGTATCCCCGGCCGCATCCGGATCGCGAAACCCTCTGTGCCGTCAGAGATTCGGGGCGACTTCTGGTTCTCCGCGCTCGGCGTGATGGCGGCCTGGTCGGTGCTCGGCGTGCTGCTGTCGCTGTACCCGTCGCTGGCCTCGGCCGAAACCGGCATCCACAACTTGGTTTTCGGCGGCGCGGTGGTCGCGTCGACCGCGCTGGCCGGCGCTACCTCGCAGCTGTTCGCGACCAAGATTCCGGCCCGCCGCGCGGCCATCGGTGGCGACACCGGCATGGCGGTGGCGCTGTTGCTCACCGTGCCCGCGTTGCACACCGGTAACTGGGTCGTGGTGTTGCTGGCCGGTGTGCTGCTCGGTGCCACCTTCGGGCTCGGCTTCGGCGGTTCGCTGCGCCACCTGTCCGAGGTTGTGCCGCAACACAAGCGGGGCGAAACCATGTCGGCGTACTACCTGCTCGCCTACACAGCGATGGCGCTGCCGACCATCCTGGCCGGTTGGGCCGCCACCACCTGGGGCCTGAGCACCGTGTTCCCCTGGTTCGTCGTGGTCGTCGCGCTGGCCTGCCTGAGTGCCGCCGGACTCGGATTGCGCAGCACCCGCGCGGCCGCCGAGCAGGGCGCCTGAGCACGGATTGGCATTTTCCGCCGCCGATCGGCTAAAGTTTTCAACGCATCGCGGAGTCACCCGGGATGCGCACGCGGATGTAGCGCAGTGGTAGCGCATCACCTTGCCAAGGTGAGGGTCGCGGGTTCAAATCCCGTCATCCGCTCTTATTCAGCACCGGACTATTCGTCCGGATCAGCAGTTCTGCGATGTGCCTGCCGAATCTTCCCGGCGGCACCGAACTTCCGAAGCGGCAGCCTCGCTACTGCGAGTTCCGTTCTGCCGCAAGCGACTCAGTGCTCGAAGTCGGGGTCGGAGATTCGACGCGTGTTGGCCACCAGGATGTCGGTCGTTCGGTCGATCCAATCGCTGATCGCCTGCAGTTCCGCCGGGGAGTACCTGGACACCAGTTCCGTCATCTCCGCGCCGAACGGGACGAAGACCGCGGCGAGTAGTGCGTCGACCCGCTCGTTGGGCACGAGCTCGACGAGGACCTTGCGCCTGTCCTGCGGATCACGGGTGCGCTTCGCGTAACCGGCCTTCTCCAGTCGGTCCACCAGGCCGGTCACCGCGCCGGTGGTCAGGCCAGTGTGCTCGGCGATGGTTCCCGCGGGCACCGGGCCGAGGATGCGCAGCGTGTCCATGCACTTGCGCTCGACCGCGCTGAGACCGAGCAGCTTGCCGGTCGCGGCATGAAAGTTCACCATGGCCGATGCGAATTCGCGGCCGAGGAGGGTCGGGTCCGCTGGCACCTCTTGCGTCATGTCACCAATATACCTTAGTCTCTCGTTATCTTAGAGACTAAGAAGATTATCTCCTGAGAGATCTCGGGGGAACGGGGTGAGCTTCATGCACGGCACGATCGAGAAGCGGAAGAAGGCCGGGTGGCTGATGCTGACGGTCGCGAACGCGGCCATCGACCTGTTCCTGCCGACGGTGGTGTTCGCGTTGCTCGCGCCGACCGGGTTGCCTGCCGCGATCCGGTTGTCTATCGGCGGGACGTTGCTGGCTGCCAAGGCCATCGGTGGTGGACTGCAGACCGGCCAATTCCGTTGGCGATTCGCCATTGTCGTGACCGCGATGCCTACTGCGGTGCTCGTCGGGTGCTACCTCGGCGGGCTGGGGGACATGACGAGCATGGTGGCGAGTGCGGTCGTCGCCGGGCTGATCATCGTTGGTGATCTCCTGCGAACCCGGTTGCGAGGCAGTGGAACACACCCGATCGACCGGTTCGCGGTTCTGGTGCTGGCCGAAGTCGTGGCCGGTGTCGTATTGACCTCGATCAGCGGCGACGCGCGGTTCGTGCTGGCACGCAGCTCGTTGTATATCGCGGTCGGTGGGATCGTCGTGCTCGCCAGTACCTGGACGGATCATCCGTTTATGCGTGACGCGCTCAAACCCATTGCCGCGAAGGGGGATCCGCTGCGGGCCGAGGGATTCGACCGAACCTGGCTGAAGTCGGCGCGGTTTCGGACGATCTACCGGTTCGTCACCGCGACATTGGGTTTGGTGTTGCTGGCCGACGCGGTATTGCGGGTCGTGGTGATCTACGGCTACCCGGCCGACGAGGCAGGGGAGTCCTCGTTGGTGTCAGGTCTGCCGCTGATCGTGTTGGTCGGGCTGTGGCTGTTCATCAACCGCACCGTCGTGGTGCCTCGTGCCGAGCGGTTACTCGATCTGGAAATGGCTCAGGCGCAGCAGATTCCGGCTGTGAAGCTCAGCGCAGGGTGATCGGGCGCGGTACTCCGGCGGGTGGGGTCGCGGTGTGAATCACTGCGGGCACCCGCAGCGCTCCATCATCGAAAATCGCACGGACACGGTCGATTTTGGTTGCCGGGTCGCGGAGTAGGTCGCTCAGAGCGTCCATTTCGGTGATCGTTTCTGCATCGACTTCGGTGGAGAGGTCCAGCGGTCCCCAGATGTCCCAGAGGATCATCTCGTACTTGTTCAGTGCGGCGAGATCGAGCACGAGGTTGTGCCGTAGGTAGGGCCTGCCGCGCAGGAATGGTGCGGGCTGGTCGGGGGAGACGACGAAGCGGGCTGGGTCGGATTCGCCGTTGCGGCAACGGTTCCAGGCGTCGGCGGCGACGAGGAAGCGGTCCCTCGGCAGGTCGAGCAGGTCCAGGGGTGCGCCATCGGTGGGATCTTGATAACCGAGCGCGAACTGCGGGTCCATGAGTCGCCAACGGCGCTGCCCGGCATCCCATACCTCGGCGATCGTGTGGTCCACCGCCCAGCCCGGCATCAAGTACGTGGCGAAACCGGTGCGGCTCCGGGCCGGAATGCCGTGCTCGCGGGCCATGGCGACGAATAACAGCGTGAAGTCCCGGCAGCACCCGATCACCCGCTCGGTCGGCGCGCGTTCCGTATCGAGCGGTGCCGGATTCAGGTCATGGAGCCTGGCGAAGATGTCCTCGGCGTAGCGGAGGTCGATCTCCTCGCGTCGCTGTGGGGCGAAACCGTGCTCGGTGATGTCGCCGTTGCCCCAGAAGTGGAACACCAGCCCGGAGGCGACCTCGCGCAGTGCTGCCGGGTCAGGGGCGAGCGCGGCGACCCACTCCGCGAACGGGCCTGGCCCGGTGAACGTGCTCTGCGTCGTGTACCAGCTGATATCGAGTTCGGTGCTGTTCATGGACGTGGCCCTCCGGTCGAAGTGGTGACCGTCTACGTCTATGGCCTGACACGGTGTCAGAGTCAACGAATCAGCCGGAGTTCCACGACCGCTCAGTCGGCGAGCATCCCCGCGACCTCGCGCGCACTGCCCCACGAGAGGCTGACGCCCAGCCCGTCGTGACCGTAGTTGTGCACGACCCTGGACGCGCCGATCCGTTCCTCGTCGACCCGGGCCTGCGTGCGGCCGGGACGGAGACCGACCTCGTGGCCGACCACCTCCGCGTCGGCGAGTTTCGGCTCGACCGCGATGCAGCGGCGCAGAATCTGGTCGGCCACTTCGGGATCCGGGGCCAGACTCCACTGCCCGCGCTGCCGCACGCCGCCGAGGATCAGGCGATCGCCGTGCGGGAAGAAGCCCGCCCATTCGCACTCGCCACCGATCTCGACATAGAAGTCGACGAGGCCGGGATTGCGCACGATCACATGCTGTCCGCGAACCGGTTGCACGGCATCATCGGCGGCGAGTTTGCCCGCCGCCACCCCGGTGCAGTTCACCACGACAGGTGCGGCGGCCGCGGCCTCGGCGAGATCGCGCACCGTCCGCTGCTCGATCTCGACGCTCTGCGCCGCCAGCCGTCCGGTCAGGTATCGCAGGTAGCGCGGCAGATCGATGAGCGGTGCCGTGCACCAGAAGCCGAACAGCATGCCATCGGGCAGTTCGTCCGGGGCACACATGTCCACGTCGGCGAAATCATGCACCCAAGAAGGCGGTTCGGACCAGGAGCTCGAAACCTGAAGTCCGCGTTCGAAATGCAACCCGGACGCGGGATCGTCGGCCAGCCGCGAGAATTCGTCGAACGTCACCCGGCTCCACGCCGAATCCCTCGGCGTAGTGCCGGGCCCCCACAACCCGCTGGCCACCGCCGAGGTCGTCCGCTCCGGCAACCGCTCCGCCCACACCCGGACCTGATGACCTTCCTCCGCCAGGCACACCGCAGTGGTCAACCCGATAACACCCGCCCCGAGTACCAACACATCATTAGCCATATTCGGACGGTACTCACGAATCCCGTTCTCCGGCTTGGAAAGAACGAATGAGCACGGCTCACGACCTGGCACGCCCACCGCCCCGCACCGTGCGCTGAGCACGAGACGACCTGTCGCGCACAGGCCAGCCTGCCGCGCACGAAACTGCCAGCAATTCTCTGCGCGGACGAACAATTCGTGCGCGGGGCTGCGCTCGCGGAGCCTGCGCCTGCGAGCGCCGGCGGCCACGAGTTCCGGGACCAATCGTCCGCCGATATAGCCGGTCGCGCCGAACACCACACATCTCATGGAGAGCCTCCGAGTCGCGGTGCGCTGGGACAGTCCGGTGCGCGGACCGCTGGGTGCCGCACGTTCGCTGCACCCTTTCTACCGGACGCGAGCGGTACGGCCGGATCAGTCGCCGGGGGCGTCGGTCTCGTGCAGTACCCGCCAGCTGTAGCGGGGCGGGATGGACTCGGTGGTCAGCACCGCGGTCGTCCAGCGGTCGGCGTGCTTTCCGGAGAAGTGGTGTCGCTCCATGAAACGAACAACGGTCACACTGCCCTCGGCGAGCAGCACCTCCACCTCGGAGATCTCGATATCGAGGCCGGGCCGGGAATTGCGCGCGCGACGCAGTCCCGACAGCAACTCGGAACGACTCAACCGTGTGCCGGACGTGGTCACCATGGACATCGTGTCGTGCTGGGTCGCGGCGAAACGTTCCAGGATGTCCGGTTCCGCATCGGTCCCCAGCCAGGTGGCGAGCAGCGCGTGCACGGCCTCGACCTCGGCGACCGGGTCGAGCGAATCGGAAGCAGACATCTCCGCAGACTACTCGAGCGGGACGTCCGCGTAACCCAACGACGCGGCCGCCCGCTGTCCGTATTGGGCCACTCGACGCCTACGCGTCGCGCTCGACGGTAGCGCCGCTGGCCCGCATGGATAGAGGACATTTGAAAGCGTTTGGGGCGCAGCGATAGCCGATCTTGTCCGGTAGTCGACGGGCGGCAATGCGGCTACCATGCGCTAATGCGATGGGGGAGGTTGGGCGACCGACTGCACCGCGCGGCGTTGCTGCTTGCGGTGCTGGTGGCGGTTGTCTGCGGCCTCGGTATCGCGGCGCTCACCTGGTGGCTGCTGTGGCTGGCGCTCGGGGCGAAGGCCGAGACGCCGAATCAGCTGGACCTCACCAAGATCGCCTTGGCGGTGGCCGCGGGCGTCGGCGGCGCGGTCGCCCTGGTGGTGGCCTACCGGCGGCAGCGCGACCTCGAACGCGGGCGTTTCGCCGAACTGTTCGGGGCGGCCTCGCGGCAACTGGGCGATTCCGATGTGGCGGTGCGGATCGCCGGGGTCTACGCGATGACCGGGATCGCCGACGAGTTCCGTTCGCCGAGCCGCCGCCAGCAGTGTGTCGACGTGCTCTGTGCTTACCTGCGGCTGCCCTACGACCCGGTCGCCGGCGCGAATCACCTTGTCTCGCAGGCGGAAACGGTGGATGAGTCCGGCCTGAAGGTCGAACGGGTCTATCAGTTCCGGCAGAACGATCGGGAGGTGCGCCGCACCATCGTGCAGGTGATCGCCGATCATCTGCAGCGCTCGGCCGATACGTCCTGGTCGGACTGCGAATTCACCTTCAACAACGCCGTCCTCGAACGCGCGGACTTCCGGCACTCGGTGTTCACCGGGCGCAACATCTCGTTCGCCCGCGCGGTATTCATCGGCCGCACCACCTTCGAGCACGCGATCTTCGCCGGTCCGCACGTCACCTTCCGCGACGCGATCTTCGAAGACGGTCCCGTGCTGTTCGAGCACGCACAGTTCGGCTCGACCCGACCGGAAAAGGCCGAACGCGCCAGTTACGGGACGACTTTCGACGGCGCGACGTTCGACGGTTCGGTGTCGTTCGAGAAGGCCGGCTTCGTCGGGTCGCGGACGACCTTCAACGGAGTGCGCACCACCGGCGCGCGAACCTCGTTCCAGGACACCAAGTTCCACGCCGAACTCACCTCGTTCGAGCGCGCCGTCCTGGACGGTCAGCACCTCGCCTTCACCGGTGCCGATATCTCGAGCCCGCGAATCACTTTCGCGGGCGCCCAGTTCGAAGCGGGCATCGTCGACTTCGACGAGACCCGCATCGGCGCGCCCGCGCGCATGCGTAACCGCGGCACCCGCGAAACCGACTTCAGCCGAGCCGAATTCCACGGCACGACCACCTTCGCGGGCACCACCTTCGCCGGCCGCTCCGTCGATTTCAGCGAGGGCGACTTCTTCGGCGACATCTCCTTTGTCGACGCGCGCTTCACCGCAGGTGAGGTCACCTTCGATCGCCCGAGGGCTTGGGTCGGTACCCATTTCGACTGGGACGATATCCCGACCCGCAAGCCGGGCAACGTCAAACCGAATCCGTGGCCGCCGGAGCTGCTCGCCGACTGACGGGTTATCCGTCCGCAAACGCGAACCATCGCAAGGTCTTCCGGAGTACGTCAAAGGTTACTCATCCGCAAGCAACGGCCGAAATAGTCTACTGAAAGCGATCAGTCGGTTTATGTAGCGGTTCTGCGTAATTGCCCACCGAGTTCGGTCGAGTGGGCGACGAGAAGGGCGGCGTCCGGCTGGACGCCGCCCCTGGTCTATCAGCTCGGCCAACCGCCGTACGGGACGGTGATCAATTCCATGAAGTGCCCGTTGGGATCCAGGAAGTAGACGCCGCGGCCGCCGTCGTTGTGATTGATCTCGTTGACGCCCTGCTGACGTGGGTCGGCCCAGTGATCCAGCTTGTAGCGCTGGATCTTGGCGTAGGCCACGTCGAATTCGGGTTCGGAGATCAGGAAGGCGTAATGCTGCGGCGCGATTTCGGTGACGTGCGGTGGCACGTTCGCGAAATCGAAGGTTACCGAGTTATCCAGCGGGAGCGGAATGAATGGGCCCCATTCGGGTCCGAGTTCCGCGCCGAGGATGTCTGACCAGAATTCCGCGGTTACTCGACTATCGCGGCAACCGACAATGGTGTGATTGAACTGTACTGACAGGGGATTTCTCCTTGTGCCGTGACGGTCCCGACCCCGGGCTCGGTACAAGGCGGCCAACGGGAGCACCGTCACAGTCCTCGACGCTAGCAAACGTCCCATGGATTTCGCCACTATCCAGTGACGCAGACCATCTTTCGGGTCAGCGGGGCAGGCGCAGCACGGCGCGATAGCCGCGCTCGGCGGTCGGCCCGGATTCGAAACTGCCGCCGAGCAGTTCGGCGCGTTCGGCGAGGCCGACCAGTCCGTGTCGCGAGCTGGGCAGCGGCACCGCGGGACGGGTCGGCTCGGTGTTGGTGACGGTGACGCCGAAGTGGTCGCTGTCGTGCCACAGCGACACCGTCGCGGTCGCGCCGGGTGCGTGCTTGCGGACGTTGGTGAGCGCCTCCTGCACCGTTCGATAGATGGTGCGCTGGCCGGGCGCGGCGAGCTCGTCGGGCAGCTCGCCGCGCAGTTCGATCTGAATACCGCTGGAGTCGAGCAGCTTTCGCAGGTCGGCGAGCGTCGGCTGCGGCGTGAGCTCGGTGCTCTGACCGCCCGCGGCGCGCAGCAGTGTGACCATGTGGCGGAGTTCGTCCAAGGTGTCGACGCTGAGCCTGCGGATGGTGCGCGCCGCCTCGGCCGCGTCGGGATCGGTCGCCGCGACCTGGAGCGCGCCTGCGCGCACGGCGATCAGACTGACCTGATGTGCGACCACGTCATGCATTTCGCGGCCGATCTGCGCGCGTTCGCGGGCCAGCACCGCCTGCGCGTGCAGTTGCCGTTCGTGGTCGCGCGCCTCCTCGATCTCGACCAACCGGGCGGACAGGTCTCGGCGAGTCCGCACCAGCTGGCCGAGCAATACCGGGGCACCCGCCCAGGCCAGCGAGTACGCGAAGGTGACGAGCGAGCCGCGCTGGTCGAGGGCATGCCCGGGCGGCCACGGTGCGGACGCGGCGATCGAGGTGACGAGTACGGATCCCCACAGCAGCGGGCGATTGCTGGTGCGTTGGGCCAGGGCGTAGAGCGCGATGGCGGGGGCGGCGAGGTTGGCGAGCATCCAGCTCGCGGGGAGCGTCAGTGCGAAGGCCAGCAGCGGGAAGCGGCGGCGCAGCAGTAGGGCGGCGCACGCGATACCGCCTGCGATGTATTCGACTCGAGAGGTGTCCTCGCCGTCGACGAGCACATCGGCCACGGCCACCGCGACCAGCGCTAGGTCGATCAGCCACGGCGGGAGCCGATTCACGGCAGGATTCCGGCCCGCTGCGCGAGCAGTGCCGCTTGCACGCGGCTGGTCACCCGCAATTTGGTGAAGATCCCGCTGACATGGTCCTTCACCGTGCCGACGCTCAGGTGGATCCGCTGACCGATCTCGGCATTCGACAGGCCGGTGGCGATCAGCACGAGCACCGCGCGTTCCCGCTCGGTGAGCCGCTCGACGCGCGCGGCATCGGCGTCGATGTCCGCGGTGGTGGCGGGCTCGGCGTTGCGCAGCAGCGTGGCCGAGACCTTCGGCGACAGCACGACACCGCCCGACGCGAGGGTGCGCGTCAGCTGGGCGAGCTGTTCGGGTTCGGTGTCCTTGAGCACGAAACCCGCTGCGCCGGAACGTAATGCGGACAGAATGTAGTCGTCGGTGTCGAACGTCGTCAGCATCGCGACCACCGGCGGGTCCGGCAGCGCGCGCAACAGCCGCAGCACCGTCAGACCGTCGACGTCGGGCATCCTGATATCGAGCAGCACCACGTCCGGTCGCGTCGTCTCGACCGCCCGCAGCGCCGCCGACCCGGTCGCCGTCGCCACCACCTCGATATCGGCGGCCGCATTCAAGATCAACTCGAACCCGGAGCGCACCAGCGCCTCGTCGTCGACGACCACCACCCGGATCACCCGCCACACCTCCAACACATTCGCCGTTTCCGCACGTGAGCCTAGATCCGGCCGGTAAGACAACCTGTCGGCGAGGCGGTCGGACGGCCGATCGGCGGGGATGATCCAGCCGACCGGCGGGTCACCGTCCGCCGATGAGCGGAGGTGGACCGGACGCGTGCCGGATACCGGATACATCGAGCGTTCTCAACGCTGAACGTATGGGACACAACGGACTTCCGACATCCGGCGGTGTCGGTCAGCCGACTGAGGTCGACGGTGATGACGGGCGTGTTGACGGCGGGGTGCGCGTTGGAGGGCACACGCGGACCGATGATGCGATGCGGGTTGGCGACGTAGCGAGGGCGGGTGACGTTGAGCGGGCCTGCGGCACAGTGCGGGTCGGTGGTGCAGCGCGTGCTGATGATCGAGCGCGAACTGGTGGCGTAGTGCGGGTTGGTGATGCAGCGCGTTCTGGCGACGCCGCGTTGGCGGGTGCTGCAATGCGGTCCGGCGCTGTGATGCGGAGCGATGCCTCGGTGCGGGTGGGTGATGCGGTGCGGACCGGCGACGCAGTGGGTGCTGGCCATGCTGCGCCGGCGGGTGCGGCATCGAAATCCAGTGCTGCAATGCGGACCGATGATGTGGCGCGGGCCAGTGATGGGGTGCGGTCAGGTGCTCGGTTACTTGGCGTGGATCTTGCGCGTGGGCTTGCGGTGCTTGGGATGTATGCGGCGCACGTGGGGCCGAATCCGGATGCGGGTGGGGTGATCGGGTTTGTGATGGAGGTGACGCATGGGCGGTCGTCGGCGTTGTTCGCGTTCCTTGCGGGGTTCTCGATTCTGCTGATCACCGGGCGGCGGGTGCCGAAGACGGGGCGGGCCGGTCGGCAGGCGCGGGTAAAGATACTGATCCGGGCCGGCATCTTGCTGGTGGTGGGTACCGCGTTGACTGCGTCCGGGACGAAGGTCGAGGTGATCCTGGCCTACTACGGGTTGTACTTCCTGATGGCGTTGCCGTTGGCTCGGTTGCGCGCCGGCACGTTGGCCGTGCTCGCGGCGGTGAGTGCGGTGGTGTTGCCGCAGATCGTGTTCGCGGTGATCGCGACGGACTCCGGCTGGACCGCGGCCGTCAATCGGTTCGATCCGCTGGCGTGGCTGAGTGGGCGCGGCGATCCGAGCTCGAGCAACGACGGGTTGGTCGGGTTGCTGCTCAACGGTAGTTATCCGGCGCTCTGCTGGCTGCCGTTCGTGCTCGCGGGTATGGCCGTCGCTCGACTCGACTTGTCCGCCACCGTGATTCGCGCGCGTCTTGCGATGCTCGGCATCGGCTTGGCGGTGCTCGGTTACGGCGGCTCCGCGCTGGCCCTACATTTCGCGTCCGGTGTGGCGGCGCGGCCCGGGATCATGTACGCGCCGTGGTGGTCCGACCTGGCCGAAGATCCGTCAGGCTGGCGATACCAGCTGGTGGCGATGCCACACAGCGAAACCACGTTGTCGATCATCGCGAACACGGGTGTCGCACTCACGGTGCTCGTCGCCTGCCTTGCCGCATGCGCCGGGTCCGAGCAGTTCCAGCGGCTGGCCACGCCACTGATCGCAGTCGGCAGCATGTCATTGACCGCCTACGTATTCCACGTACTCGCGATCGCAGTGCTCGGCTTCGACGTCCTCCCCGCCGATTCGCTCCCCGTCCTGCTAGGACTGAGCGCAATCATCATGATGTTCGCCTACTGCTGGACCCGCTTCTTCCGCCGCGGCCCCCTGGAATGGGTGCTGTACCGCGCGACATCCGTGGCCGACCGCGTGCGATAGCCCCGCTCGACATCGTCGGGGTCCACTCGCCCGTCGCACACGAATTCCCAGCCTATGTACGAACCTGTCGGCTGTATGCACCCGCTCCGAGCCACCCGCACCGAGCGCACTCCGCGCGTGAATTGTCGAGCTGCGCACGGAATTGCTGGCTGTTTCGTGCGCGGCGGGCCAGCATGTGCGCGGCTGGCTGTTTCGCGCGAGTAGCGAGTATGTGCGCGGCGGTACGAGTACTGGGTCGTAGCCTTTGCCGGTCGCGGTGAGTGCAACCCGCGCGCGATTTGGTGGGCTGCGCACGGAATTGCTGGCTGTTTCGTGCGCGGCGGGTCAGCATGTGCGCGGCTGGCTGTTTCGCGCGAGTAGCGAGCATGTGCGCGGCTTGTTGTTTCGCGCGGCAGCCGAAGTTGAGCGCGGGGGCGGGTGGCTGCGGGGTGAACCCTGTGCCTGGGACAGTGCGGACGGTAGCGTCGGCGGAATGAAGATTCGTGGGGCGGTCCTGGAGCGGATCGCGGCGCCCGTGCCGTTCGCCGAGTCGGCGCCGATCAGTGTGGGTGAGTTGGAACTCGGGGAGCCGGGGGCGGGCGAGCTGCTGGTTCGGATCGAGGCGGCGGGGCTGTGCCACTCGGACCTGTCGGTGGTCGACGGGAATCGGGTGCGGCCGGTGCCGATGCTGCTCGGTCACGAGGCGGCGGGGCGCGTCGAGGCGATCGGGCCGGGCGGCAGTGATCTCGCGGTCGGGCAGCGCGTGGTGATGACGTTCCTGCCGCGCTGCGGCGAATGCGCGGGCTGCGCCACCGATGGGCGGACGCCGTGCGTGCCGGGCAGCGTCGCCAACAATGCGGGTGAACTGCTGGGCGGTGGGCGGCGGCTGAGCCGTGACGGCGAGGCGGTGCATCATCACCTCGGGGTCTCCGCCTTCGCGACACATGCGGTGGTCGATCGCAGGTCGGTGGTTCCGGTGGACGACGACGTGCCGCCCGAGGTGGCGGCCGTCCTCGGCTGCGCGGTGTTGACCGGCGGTGGCGCACTGTTGAATTCGGCCAAGCCGGGACCGGGGGACCGGATCATGGTGGTCGGGCTCGGCGGTGTCGGCATGGCGGCGGTGCTGGTCGCGGTGTCGTTGGCGGCCGACGGCCACGAGGTCATCGCCGTCGACACAGTTCCGGAAAAGCTCACCCTGGCAAAGGAATTGGGCGCGACTGCGGCCTACACTCCGGCCCAGGTAGCCGAGTCGGGTGTGCAGGCGGAAATCGTCGTGGAGGCCGCAGGCAACATCCGCGCCTTCGAAACCGCCGTCGCCGCAACAGCTCCCGGCGGCACCACGGTCACCGTCGGCCTGCCCGCCCCCGACGCCCGCGCCAGCATCTCCCCACTCGCCCTTGTCGCACAGGGCCGCTCGATCGTCGGCAGCTACTTGGGCTCGGCAGTCCCGGCCCGCGACATCCCCACCTACGTCCGAATGTGGCGCGAGGGCCGCCTCCCCGTCGAACGCTTGGTTTCCGCCCACATCGGCCTCGACGAAATCAACCGCGCCATGGACGAACTCGCCGCAGGTCACGCCCTCCGCCAGGTAATCGTCTTCGACTGACGAGAGCCACCGTCCGCAACCGAGCGTCGGTTTGCGTGCACCGGCCGCCAGGGTACGGGCGTTCGATGGGCCGCCGCGATTCAACTACGAACCGCCTCATTCCTGAACCGAGACCTCGTCAACGTCGTACCGACTCGGTAAGCACGGGCGCCCAGTCCCGCGCGCGGATTCGTGCGGCGCGCGCGGATTTGCCGACTGTTTCGTGCGCGGCGGGCCGGAACGTGCGCGCGGTCAGCGGGGGGTCGGTGCGTCCATGGCGTCGACGAAACGGTTCAGTAGGCGGGCGAATTCGCTGCGTTCGGTGGCGGTCCAGTCGGACATGGCGGCGGCCATGGCGGTGCGGCGGCCGGTTCGGGCGGCGGTCATGGCCTGCTGGCCGTCGCCGGTGAGGCGGAGGACGGCGCGGCGGCCGTCGTGTTGGTCGGCGACTCGTTCCAGTAGGCCGTGCGAAACTGCCTGGGCGACAAGGCGACTGGCGCGCGGTTGATCTACGCCGAGGGTGGGGGCCAGGGTGCTGACGGTGGGGGATTCGGTGGCGGCGACGGCGTCGAGGACTCGATGCAGGGCGATCGGGATCGGGGAGTCGCCGGCGAGTGCCCCTCGGGTCTGTCTGCGCCGGATCCGGACCATCGCCGCTTCGACGGCCTCGGTGATCGCGTCGTGCTCGTGCATCGGTTCTCCTGTCGTGCGCTCTTCCGTCCGCCGGAGTTTCATGTAATAGTACATGCAGTTGTTTTGCTACATGCTTTGGAGGACATCATGGCCGTTCGACGCCACATCGGTTACTGGCTCGTCGAGCTCGATCGACTGATCACCGAGCGCTTCGACGAGGATCTCGCCGCCGGCGAACTGAGCCGCAGGCACTGGCAGATCTTGCACTCCCTGTCGGACGGTCCGCAGCAGGCGAGCGAGCTGCACGCCGCGCTCGACACCTTCCTGAACGGTCAGGCGGAGTGGGAGGCCGAGCTGGCCGCGGTCGCCACCCGTGGGCTCGTGGTCGAAGAGTCGGGCACGCTCTCGCTGACCGACGCGGGCCGAGAGGTCCACGATCAGGCCTGGATTCGGATCGGCGCGCGCCGCAGGCAGATGACCGCGGGCATCACCGACGAGCAGTTCGCCGAGACCATGCGGGTGCTGGAAAAGATGGCCGCGAATATGTCTGGCGTCGAGCCGGTTCAGTAGGTAGCCTGATCTGGTCAGAGTAGTCAAAATGGTCGAAACGGGTGATCAGATGGCTAGAAAGCGATCGGAGCGACCTGATGTCGCATGGCCCCTTGCCGACGCGAAGGCCAGATTGTCCGAGTTGATCGACACGGTGGATCGGGAGGGACCGCAGGTGATCAGCAAGCACGGGCGTGAAGTCGCCGTCGTCGTAGCCATCGATGAATGGCGACGCCGGAACGCGCGGCAGGGGAGCCTGGCCGAATTCTTCGCCGACTCGCCGCTACGGGATTCCGGCCTAGTGGTCGAGCGTGACAGAACGGATCCGCAGCACCGCGACGTGACCCTGTGATGGCGTTGGAGGTCGAGCCCGCAGGCTATCTCCTGGACACCAACGCCGTCTCGGAGTGGATCAGGCCGCGACCCGACCCCGGACTGATCGGTTGGTTGCACGAAGCGGACGAGGAACGAATGTTCCTGAGCGTCATCACGATCGGCGAGATCCGCCGCGGCGTCGATCGGTTGTCCGACGGACGGAAGAAGGCTCGCCTGACCACCTGGCTGACGGATCAGGTCGCCGACAGATTCGATGCGCGACTACTGCCGGTGGACTTCGGCGTCGCGCAGGCGTGGGGGCGCATCCGCGCCCGAGCCGAGGGTGTCGGCCAGCGCGTAGAAGCTGTAGACGCACTCATCGCCGCGACAGCCGAAGCGCACGGACTCGCCGTTGTCACGCGCAACGGCAAGGACTTCCGTGGCACCGGGGTGCCGTTACTGTGCCCCTGGGGTGAATAGTCATGCGCGGGTGAGGGATTCGGTCACCACCTCGATGTAGTCGGCGGTTCGACTGATCAACAAGGAATGACCGCCCTCGGCGAAGGTCCGGAGTTCGCAGCCGGGGTGCAGGTCGCGTAGGCGCCCGGTATGGGCAGTGGTGATCAGCGGATCGTCGTCCGCGCGGAAGATCAGGGCGGGGCCATCCCAGGCGGGACCCCGCACGAGATCGTCGACACCCTCGGCGAGCTCGAGCAGCAGACGATACGAATTGGCGGCACCGGCGCTCCCGGCCGCGTCGGTGGCCGTCACGACCTGCTCGATCCAGAACTCGGCTTCCTCGGAGTCCGCCCAGGCGCTCCGCAACGCGGTACGAATCGCCTCCTGCGTCTCCGGCCACGGCGTCGCCAAGGTGGTTTCGACCCGCATCCGCAACCGATCGATATCCTCCGGCCCATACAACCCGGTGCTCGACAAGGTAAGCGACCGAACCCGATCCGGCGCACGACGCGAAAGGAGCTCCGCATACATGCCACCCGCCGACTGGCCGACCACATGAGCCCGATCGATCCCCTCCGCATCGAGCACCGCGACAAAACCGTCGACCAACTCGGCGCAGGACCCGACACTCGACGGGTAGTCGGGCGCGATCGTGCGGAACCGCGGCACCAGCGCATCCGCCAAATCCAGCCAGCCGATACCGATCCCCGAGCCGCCACTGAGCAGCAACACCGGATCGCCCGCGCCGCCCGCGTAGTACTGCCAATCATGCTGCCCGACAGCCAGTTTCTTGCGTTCGTGCTGCCGTAGGAAAACCGCTGCCCGTTCCCGAATCGAAGTCACGCCCGCGACGGTAGGGCAGATCCCGGCCGCTCGCAAACATGCGCATGTAGCAATGTGAATCACAGAGGTCAGCGGACCGCCGCCCCGACACGGTCGATAGGCTGACACCGACGAAAGCGGAAAGAGGAGGTGCGGTGACCATACGGGTCGGAGTGCTCGGAGCACGCGGCAAAGTCGGACAGGCCATCATCGCGGCGGTAGACGCGGCGGCCGATCTGGAACTGGTCGCCGCCGTCGACAAGGACGATTCGCTCGACGCGTTCACCGCGGCGAACACACAGGTCGTCGTCGACTTCACCCACCCGGACGTGGTGATGGGGAACCTGAAGTTCCTGGTGCAGAACGGCATCCACGCGGTGGTCGGCACCACCGGCTTCGACGCCGCCCGCCTCGACGAGGTGCGCGGCTGGCTCACCGACCGCCCCGACACCGGCGTGCTGATCGCACCGAACTTCGCGATCGGCGCGGTGCTGTCCATGCGCTTCGCCGAACAGGCCGCCCGGTTCTTCGAATCGGTCGAGGTGATCGAACTGCACCACCCGAACAAGGCCGACGCACCCTCCGGCACCGCCTACCGCACCGCGGGCCTGATCGCCGCCGCCCGCGACAAGGCGGGCGTCGGCCGCAGCCCCGACGCCACCACCACCGAACTGGACGGCGCCCGCGGCGCGGATGTCGACGGCGTGCGGGTGCACTCGGTGCGGCTTTCCGGACTGGTCGCCCACCAGGAGGTGCTGTTCGGCACCCAGGGCGAAACCCTCACCATCCGGCACGACTCCATCGACCGATCCTCCTTCGCCCCCGGCGTGCTGCTCGGCGTGCGCGAGATCGCCAACCGTCCCGGCCTCACCGTCGGGCTCGACCCGTTCCTCGACCTGTGAACGAGGTGTCGGCGTGAACGCCGCGGGATCGGCCGCGGACGGGGCCAAGCAGAACCGGGAAGTCGTCAAGGTCGTCGCGTTCCTCGCGGTCCTGGTCCTCGTGCTCGGCTTCTACTTCCTGCTCCTCGGCCGAATCGCGTTCAGCCTCATCGGCACCGGCAATGTCGCCGCCATCCTCATCGGCATCGGCGTGCTGATCCTCCCGTTCGTCGGCGTCTGGGTGGTCGCCGCCACCGTGCGCGCCGCCCTGGCCCACCAGCGCCTGGCCCGCCGCATCCACGAGGAGGGCCACGAACTCGACACCTCCGAGCTACCGCACCGCCCCTCCGGCCGCATCGAACGCGACGCGGCCGACGAACTCTTCGCCCAGGTCAAAACCGAATGGGAAGCAGACCCCGACAACTGGCGCGTCTCCTACCGCCTGGCCCGCGCCTACGACTACGCCGGCGACCGCACCCGCGCCCGCGCCACCATGCGCCGCGCGGTCGCACTCGAAAAACTCGAACGGGATCAAGCAGGGTAGAACCTGCCCGTTGCGCAATTCGGAACGATCCCGCGGATATTGACCGACACGCCGTCGCCGATGACAAACTTCACACGGCGATAGCCGATTTCTACTATTTCGCCAAACGGGGTACGCATTGCGTACTGGACGGCCTGCGTCGACCGGGTACCGCACCACGCACACTAAGCTCGTCCCGTGACGCAGTTGCTGATCATCCACCACACCCCGTCCCCGCACATGCAAGCCATGTTCGAGGCGGTGGTCTCCGGCGCGACCGACCCGGAGATCGAAGGAGTGCAGGTCGTGCGCCGCGCGGCCCTCGCCGTCACGGCCTCGGATGTGTTGGCCGCCAACGGATATCTGCTCGGCAGCCCGGCCAACCTCGGCTACATGTCCGGTGCGCTCAAGCACGCCTTCGACACGTTCTACTATCCTTGCCTCGACTCGACCACCGGCCGGCCATTCGGGTATTACTTACACGGCAACGAAGGCACCGAGGGCGCCGAACGCGGTGTGGAACGCGTCACCACCGGCCTCGGCTGGCAACAGGCGGCCGCACCGGTGATCGTGTCGGGACCGCCGACGAAGGACGACATCCAGCGCTGCTGGGAGCTCGGTGCGACCATTGCCGCGCAACTAATGGGCGACTGACAGTTTTTGTCCCCGAAATAGCTGGCAGTGACAATCTATGCCGGAAGCGATTTGGGGTCGGCCCCGATTTCTGGTGTCTGACCATTCGGTGCTTCGGCCCGGCATACTGACAGAACGTTGTTGCGGTGGGGATGTGACGAGTTTGCTCGGGAATGGAGATTTCAGGTGACGTTGGCCGAAGGGGGCAATAACGCACCGCGCCGGATCGGAGTGGTCGAAGACCACGAATCAGTAGCGATCGGACTGGCCGCCATGCTTGCGCCGGAACCCGATCTCGACCTGGTGTTGACCGCTGGCACGGTACCGGAGTTATTGGCTGCCGCTCAGGATCTACCGCAACTGGATCTGGTCGTACTCGACCTGCGTTTGGCCGATGGGTCGACGCCCGAAGACAACGTGCGCGCCCTGCGCGATCGCGGCATCGAGGTGCTGATCTTCACCGGCGCGGACAACGCGTTCCTGGTGCGGTCCGCCGCGCGGGCCGGGGTGCTCGGCGTGGTGCGCAAATCCGAGGACGTGCAGACCGTGGTCGCGGCCGTGCGCCGCGCGGGTTCCGGCGAGCAGGTGGTGACCACCGACTGGGCCGCCGCCATCGACGGCGACCCGCAGCTGTCCGACGTCGGGCTCAGCCCGCGTCAGGAAGAGGTGCTCACGCTGTACGCGTCCGGTGAGAAGGCTTCTCGGGTGGCGCGTTTGACCGGCCTGTCCGAACAGACGGTCAACGACTACCTCGGCCGCATCCGGCAGAAGTACGCCGACGCGGGACGCCCGGCGCCGACCAAGACCGACCTGTACAAGCGGGCAGTGGAGGACGGGTGGCTTCCGGTGCCCGAGCGGCATCCACGCGGATGAACGAGCGCAGCGAGGCGCGGTCATGATCGCGTCCAGCATGCTGGACACCACCGCTGCTCCCGTGTCGCTCGATCACATCGCACCGAGCCGTTGGCGCAGGGGAGCAGCTCCGGTGTCCAAGAAGAGTGGGTACGAGGGCGCGTCCGATCGAATTCTGCGTCGCTTCGGATTGGCGATCGGGATCGCCGGGGTGATCGTCGCGGTGGTCGAGCTGCCGGAGATCGCGGACCAGAGCAGGCTCATCGCCGGCGGCTGGACGGTCCTCACGGTGGTCCTGGCTTTCGGGCTGTTCCCGGTGCTTGCCGCGGTGTCGATCGCGTCGAGCAGGCAGCTCATCCAGTTGGTGTCCGGTGCGGCGGCGGTGAGCTTTCTCGCGGCGATGGCCGTGATCCCGTTCGCGTATCCGAATCCCGCGCCCGAGGCGTCCTCGGTGTGGCTGTATCGCGTGCTCGCGCTGGGTGTGCTCGCGGCGGTGCTGGCGTGGCGTCCGATATACGCGGTCGTCTACCTCGTGATCGGTGCGGCACTGTCGGCGTTCGCCAACTCTTTCGTGCTTCCGGACGCGACGCCCGTGGTGTGGGCCGGTGACTTCGTTCGCGCAGCCGGTTTGTGTGCACTGTTCCTCTGGTGCGCGATCTACGCCAAGGCCGCTGCGGATCGAGTGGATCGGGAGTCGGCGATCGAGAGCAGGCGTGCGGCGGCGGTGGCCGGTGCCGCGGCTCGTGACCGCGAACGCGCGCGATTCGCCGCGCTGATCCACGATGCGGTGCTGTCCACCCTGCTGGACGCGTCGCGCGCGGGTACGGATTCGCCGGTGCTGCGCAGGCAAGCCGAGCGGACGCTCGAGCAGCTCGACGAATGCCGCGTCGGCGACGTGGAACCGAATCGGCTGGACGCGCAGTCCGCTACCGGTTTCCTGCGTTCGGCCGTGCACGAAGTCAACCCGGGTATCCGGTTCACCGCCCGGCGCTGGTCCGGATTCGACGACCTCCGGCTGCCGGTGGACGCGGCGGGCACCATCGCCGCGGCGCTCACCGAGGCGGTGCGCAACAGTTTGCGCCACGCCACCGTGCCGGGCCGTGAGGTGCAGCGCACTGTCACGGTGACCATCAGCGCGGGCGGCATCCGGGTCGTATTCCGGGATGACGGTGCGGGTTTCGAGATGGGGCAGGTGCCCGCCGATCGCCTCGGCATCTCGGTGAGCATTCTCGGGCGGATGCGGCAGCTGGCCGGCGGCGCGGGCTTCGTGGAATCCCAACCGGGCGAGGGCACCACGGTGACCTTGGTGTGGGGCAGTGATGGCTGACACCGATACCGAATTCGGGTTACGCGATCTGCTCGGACTGCGCGACCCGGCGGCCGGACTGTTCCTGCTCATCCTGCAGGCGACCATCGTGCTGTACATGGTGCGCAATTTCGGCGATTCGCCGCTGCTCGCGGCGGTGGGCGCGCTGGTGCTGCTGGCCGCGGCCGGGGTGCTGGTGCTGGTGATCCCGGTCGATCCGCTGCCGTTGCCCGCGACGATATTCATCGCCGCCTCCGGACCGTTGGCGACCGCGCTCACCTCGTTCGATGTCGAGCACGGTTGGTCGAGGCAGGTGTGGACCGCGTTCGCGTCGTCCTATGTGCTCGCGGTGCTCGTGCTGCGCGGCAGGTTGGGCGCGGCGTGGCTCGGGGTCTGTGGTGTGGCGATCGTGATCGCGGCCGTCGGCGTGGTGAACGGGTTGAGCGGCGGCGTGATCGCCGGATCGATCGTGCCGATCTCCACGGTGGCCGGCGTCTCGCTCTTCGCGGTGATCATGCGACCCACCCAGCGCTCGCTGCGGTTGCTGCGGGAGGAGTCGACGATGCGCGCCGCCGCCGAGGCCACCATGGCTGCGGAGAACGGCGAACGCGACCGTCAGCTGGCCCGCCTCGACAAGGTGGCCAGGCCCATCCTGGAACGCATCGCCGACGGTGTCGAACTCACCGCCACCGAACGCGAACAATGCCGCCTGCTGGAGGCCGAACTACGCGACGGCCTGCGCGCCCCGCAACTGGTCACCGACGAACTCAGCAGCGCCGCCCGCGGCGCCCGGAGTCGCGGCGTCGAGGTGGTCCTCCTCGACGACGGCGGTTTCGCCGGGGTCCCCCGCTGGGTCCGCCAGCAGGTAATCGAAGCCGCGACAAAGGAATTGGACGCCGCCAACGCAGGTTCGGTCACCGTCCGAGTCCTCCCGATGGGCCGCCGCATCCTCGCCACGGTGCTCGCCAACGCCCCGCATCAAGACCGCCGCACCGAGATAGACGCCGCAGGAAGCATCAAAGTCTCCACCTAGGTTGTCGGACCCGCGTGGCATTGTGCGGGTATGCGGAAGATCAGTGTGGGGGTGGCGCGGCGGGTCGCGCTGGCGGCGCAGGGGTTTGCGGCGCGGAAGCCGGTGCGGACGACGCGGCGGTCGGTGCTCGGGGTGGTCGAGAAAACGCAACTGTTGCAGTTGGATTCGGTGTCGGCGGTGGTGCGGGCGCACTATGCGCCGGTGTTCAGCCGGATCGGGGCTTACGATCGGTCGCTGGTCGACGAGGCGGCGTGGAGTCACAATGCGCGGCGGCCGCGGCGACTGGTGGAGTATTGGGCGCACGAGGCGGCGCTGATCCCGGTCGAGGACTGGCCGCTGATGCGGTGGCGGATGGCGCAGTTCGAGAACGGCCGGTGGTCGGAAGCGCGCAAGGTGGTCGAGCGCAATCCCACTCTGGGCCAAGACGTCCTGGATGTGATCGCCGAGGTCGGCGCGTGCACCGCCGGTGAGGTGGAGCGGCATCTGGAACTGGACAAGCCGCGCGCCAAGGGTTCCTGGTGGAATCTCAGCGATACCAAGGTGATCTGCGAGCAGCTGTTCGCCTCCGGTGCGCTCTCGGTGGACAAGCGCGTCAGCTTCGCGCGCCACTACGACCTCGTCGAACGCGTGATCCCGCCGGACATCTTGGCGCGCACCGTTTCCGAGGAGGACGCGGTGCGCGAACTGGTGCTGCGCGCGGCCACCGCCCACGGCATCGGCACCGAAACCGACCTGCGCGACTACTACCGACTACACCGCCGCCAAACCGAACCCGCCATCACCGACCTCGTCGACGCGGGCGAACTCCTTCCGGTCGAGGTCGAGGGCTGGGACAAACCCGCGTACCTGCGCGAGGGCACTGCCATCCCGCGCCGCGTCGAAGGCGCCGCCCTGCTGTGCCCGTTCGACCCGCTGATCTTCTTCCGCGCCCGCACCGAACGCCTCTTCGACTTCCACTACCGCATCGAGATCTACACCCCGGAACCCAAACGGGTACACGGCTATTACGTCTTCCCGTTCCTACTCAACGGCGAACTCGTCGGCCGCGTCGACCTCCGCGCCGAACGCGCCGCAGGCCGCCTCTCGGTCCCCGCCGCCTTCGCCGAACCAGGCCACGACACGCCAGGAACCGCGCACGCCCTCACCGAGGCCTTGCGCGACATGGCCGACTGGCTCGAACTGGACAAGGTCGTAATCGGCCCCCGCGGCAACCTCGCCCCGCTGTTGTAGCCGACCGCACCCCACCGCCTCAGCCCCGAACTTCGCACACCCCTTGAGACTTCGCATACCCCACGACCGCCAGGCAGGCATGCGATGAAACAACCTGCACCGCCTCTCGAGATCCGCACCGCTCTGGCGCCCAGAGCGAGTGCAGATCCCGAGAACGAGTGCAGCTGTCGATCAGACGTCGCGCTTCTGCCCGTACCCGCGCATCTGGTCACGCAGCGCCCCCGAAACCGCCCCGGACAACCACGAATTCAGCGACTGATTGCTCTGCGCCGCCGCCTCTTCCGCCTTCGACTTCAACGTTTCGACCAATCGCAGGGTGACTCGGCTGATATCGCCGGTCATTTCCTCGAAGGTCGCATGGTCATCGGTGGACGACTGCTTGCGCAAATCGACCTTGGCCTCGGTGCCGTCGAAGGAGAGGTGCACCGTGCGGTCACCCAGTTCGGTGTTGAGCTCGGTCGCGAGTTCGGACAGCGCGGCAAGTAGCACCAGCCGGGCCGAGCTCTCGGTCGCCGCGGCCAACGCCGCCGCGGTGGCCTGGGTCTTTTCGTCGCCGAGGGCGGCGGCCGCGATCAGGTCCTCGCGCAGGCGGGCGGTGTACTTGTTCAGATCCATGACATCAGTGTGACGCCATATTTGATGTCACGCAAGGACGCGAATGACATCATGATCGCGTGCGGGGCGGCCGCGCACCCGACCGGCCGGTCCATTCAGTGGCGACGGTGTCGAGGGCGTTCCTCCGACCGGGTAGCCTTTCTGACCATGACGAACGGTGAATCGACGCCAACCCACGGAGCGAGCGTGGAGCCCGAGGGCGGCAGCGTGCGTAACGAGGGCGTGGCAGCGAGCACCGCGAGTCAGACCGAGCTGCGTGCGTCCGGCACGGTGGGTGTCGCGATGGTGACCCCGTTCAGTGCCGACGGCAAGCTCGACATCGATGCCGGCGTCGCGCTGGCCGCCCGCCTGGTCGATCGCGGCGTCGATCTGCTCGCCATCTCCGGCACCACCGGCGAGTCGCCGACCACCAGCGAGCAGGAAAAGGCGGACCTGCTCCGCGCCGTCGTCGACGCGGTCGGCGACCGCGCCACCGTGATCGCGGGCGCGGGCACCTACGACACCGCGCATTCCATCGAACTGGCCCGCAACGCCCAGCGCGCGGGCGCGCACGGCCTGCTCGTGGTGACGCCGTACTACTCGCGTCCCTCGCAGGAGGGCCTGCTCGCGCACTTCACCGCGGTCGCCGACGCCACCGACCTGCCGGTCACCCTCTACGACATTCCGCCGCGCTCGGTGGTGCCGATCGCCAGCGACACCATCCGCCGGCTGGCCGAGCACCCGCGCATCGTCGCGGTGAAGGACGCCAAGGGCGACATGAACGCGGGCGCCGACCTGATCGCGAACACCGGCCTGGCCTTCTACTCCGGCGACGACACGCTGAACCTGCCGTGGCTGTCGATCGGCGCGACCGGATTCATCAGCGTCATCGGACATCTCGTGCCCGAACGGTTGCGCGAGTTGCTTACTGCTTACACCTCTGGCGCGGTGGCACGCGCCAGGGAGATCAACGCGGCCTTGGTGCCGTTGAACTCGGCAATGTTCCGTTTGGGCGGTGTCGCGATGAGCAAAGGCGGCCTCCGCCTGCTCGGGATCGATGCGGGTGAACCGCGATTGCCGCAGTTGATGCCGAATCCTGAACAACTCGAGCTCCTTGCCGCTGATCTACGGGCGGCGGGGGTGCTCGGATGAGAGAGCGGAGCGAGCGAATCACCACACAGCAGAGCGAGCTAAATACCCAGAGCGCCGAGCGCGTGACGGCTAGCGAGGTATCCATGAGGGAGCGCAGCGAGCGAATCAAAGACACTGCGACTTCGGTCAGGCCGGAACCGAGCGCTAGCGAGGTGCAGGCATGACCGAGCCTGTCGCACGTCGTCCCCGTAGAACCGCGTCCCGCGCCGCGGGAGCACCGCCGCCTGTTCCGGCCGAACAGCCTGCGCGCATCGTGAAGCCGAAAGTCGCGGCGCAGCCCGAGGTTCCGGTGCAGGCCGAGGTGACCGCACCGGCCGAGCAGCCTGCGAAGACCTCGCAGCCGAGGAAGGCGACCGCGGCGAAGAAGTCCGCGCCCGCGAAGAAGTCGGCCCCGCGCGCCGAGGCGCCGCAAAACGGCCAGCAGGCCAGGAAATCCGGCCGTGGCCGCCAGCAGTCCGGCCGCGGTCGCGCCGAACAGTCCGCGCCCCAACAGGATTCGCGTCCCGCATCCCTCGCGCACGAGCGGTTGGGTGCCCCGCCGAAGCTTCCCAAGAACGGCCTGCGCATCTTCGCGCTCGGCGGCATCGGCGAAATCGGCCGCAACATGACCGTTTTCGAGTACGGCGGCAAGCTGCTCATCGTCGACTGCGGCGTGCTGTTCCCCGAGGACCAGCAGCCCGGCGTCGACCTGATCCTGCCCGACTTCCGGCCCATCGAGCACCGGATCAACGATGTCGTCGCGGTCGTGCTCACGCACGGTCACGAGGATCACATCGGCGCGATCCCGTTCCTGCTGCGGCTGCGCGCCGACATCCCGGTGGTCGGCTCCAGGTTCACCCTCGCGCTGGTCGCGGCGAAGTGCCGCGAGCACCGCCAGCAGCCGAAGCTGATCGAGGTCATCGAGGGCCAGCACACCGAGCACGGCCCGTTCGACTGCGAATACTTCGCCGTCAACCACTCCATCCCGGACGCGCTGGCCGTCGCCATCCGCACCCCGGCGGGCGTCGTGCTGCACACCGGCGACATCAAGCTCGACCAGCTGCCCCTCGACGGTCGCCTCACCGACCTGGCCGGTTTCTCCCGGCTCGGCGACGAGGGCGTCGACCTGTTCCTGGTGGACTCCACCAATGCCGAGGTGCCCGGCTTCGTCACGCCGGAACGCGAGATCGGCGGCGTGCTCGACACGGTGATCGGCAAGGCCCGCAACCGGGTGATCGTCGCCTCGTTCGCCAGCCACGTGCATCGCATCCAGCAGGTCGTCGACGTCGCCCAGAAGTACAACAGGCGAATCTGTTTCGTCGGCCGCTCGATGGTCCGCAACATGCAGATCGCGCAGGACCTCGGCTACCTGACGGTGCCGGAGAGCGTGGTCGTCGACCTCGACCAGGCCGCGACGCTGCCCGGCGATCGACTGGTGCTGATCTCGACCGGTTCGCAGGGCGAGCCGCTGTCGGCGCTGTCCAGGATGGCCCGCGGCGATCACCGCCAGATCAATATCCGCGAGGACGATCTCGTGGTGCTGGCCTCCTCGCTCATTCCCGGCAACGAGAACTCGGTGTTCGCGGTGGTGAACGGCCTGGCCAGGCTCGGCGCCACGGTGATCACGCAGCAGAACGCGAAGGTGCACGTCTCCGGGCACGCGTCCGCGGGCGAGCTGCTGTACCTGTACAACGCGGTGCGGCCGACCAATGCCATGCCGGTGCACGGCGAATGGCGGCACCTGCGCGCCAATGCCGCGCTCGCCATCGCGACCGGCGTGCCGGAGGACCGGGTCATGCTCGCCGAGGACGGCGTCGTGGTCGACCTGGTCGACGGCATCGCCTCGATCGTCGGGCGGGTGCCGGTCGGGCACGTGTACGTCGACGGCCTCTCGGTCGGTGACGTCGGCGAATCGACGCTGTCGGATCGGCTGGTGCTCGGCGAGGGTGGTTTCATCTCGATCACCGTCGCGATCGACGAGACCACCGGCAAGGCGGTGAGCACGCCCGAGGTCAACGGACGCGGTTTCTCCGACGATCCGACGGCGCTCACGGTCGCGGCCGAACTGGTCGAGGCGGAACTGCAGCGGCTGGCCACCGAGGGTGTCACCGACATTCACCGGATCGCGCAGAGCGTGCGGCGCGTCGTCGGCCGCTGGGTCGCCGACACCTACCGCCGCCGCCCGATGATCGTGCCGACGGTGATCGGCGTCTGATCGACGGATACTGAAAAGCGCCGGGAGCCAATGGCTTCCGGCGCTTTTTCGTAGCTGCTAGCTCATTCCTGGCAGGCCGCGGATTCGATCTTCGCGCTCTTGACGATGTTGCAGGCGAAGGTGTGATCGACCTTCCATTCGCCGCCCTCGGAGACGAAGGAGACGAACGCGTCGTCGACCGGGCTGCCGTTGATGGTGACCTTGGCGTCGGCCTTCAGCTTGCCGTCGCTGGGATCGTTCACCTTGGTGATCTCGACCTTGACGCCCTGCTTCTTGGCGGCGTCGACCAGGTTGGCGACCAGGTACGGATCTTGTTCCGCGGCTTGGATCCAGCTGATCTTTTCCTTGTTCGGCACCGCGGGATCGAACGCCTTGGTGAGGCGGTCGTTCAGCTGCTGTGTCGACGGCTTGGCCAGCACCGGCGAGGACGGCGTGGTCGGCGCGGAGCCGGTTTCCTTGTCGCCCTTGTCACTTCCGCCCTGCAGCTCGCCGGGCTTGGTGTCGGCGTTGGCGGTGGTGCTCGGCGACGAGGACGCCTTGTCACCGGAGGCGCACGCGGTGAGCGTGCACGCGGCGGCGGTCAGCACGACGCCCACGGCGGTCCGGAAAGTGCGGTGTTTCACGATGTTTCCCCTGAATCGATTCGCGGACATCAGCCGTGGTTGGACGTGCAGTTCCAGTGCACGATGTAGGCGTCGGAGGAGTTGTTCGCCCGCGCCTTGCTCTGCGCGCCACCACGCGAGGCCGCGTAGGCCCAGCTGTAAGAGCCGGTACGGCTGGAATAGGCTACCGCCCCACAGCCATTGGCGAACCAGACCACCGTCTCGCAGTCGCCGGCCCCGCAGCTGCGGACCGCGCGCGCCTGCGCCGCCCCCGAATCGGGGTAGTCGTAGGAGTAGCCGATCAGTCCGGTAGAGGTGGACAGCGCGATCGCACCGTAGTTGTACGCCTTGGCTTGTGCGACAGGCGCGCTGATAGCCAGCGCGCAACCGGCGGCGGCCACGATGGCTGCACCAGTAACAAACTTCTTCACAGGGAATTTGCCCTTCTTGTAATTAGGCCCACGACCCGATGGACCGAGTGACAAAGTACATAGCGAACACTCATTGCGCTACCCAAGAATTCGGGGCTTCGGGTGTCGCAACCGGAGACAGTCGCGCACCTTTTCCCGTGCCGCAGACGCACTCACCCGCGATTGGGTATGCGAGAACCAGAAGGTGTGCGGGCATGGGCTGGTCGGTATGTTCAGAGGGTGAGCATCGCGCAGCGGGAACGTCAGAAGCTCGTCGAGACGATGACGGCCGTCGGGCCGGAGGCGCCGACGCTCTGTGGGACATGGACGGTCCGGGACCTCGCCGCGCACCTGGTGGTTCGGGAGCGGCGAATCGACGCCGCGCCGGGCATCATGCTGCAGCCGTTCGCCGGGTATCTCGAACGCGTACAGACGAAAGTAGCCAGCCAGCCGTTCCCCGAGCTGCTGGAACAGGTCCGGACCGGGCCGCCGTGGTGGTCGCCGCTGCGTCCGGTCGACGCGCTCGCGAATCTGACCGAGATGTTCGTGCACCACGAGGACGTGCGCCGCGGCAGCCCCGGCTGGATGCCGCGCGAGATCTCGCAGGCCGATGAGGACAAGTACTGGTCGCTGGTCAGCAAAATGGCGCGCCGGTCCTACCGGAAATCACCGGTCACAGTCGTGTTGGAGTCGCTGGACGGCAAACGGGCGGTTGTTCGTTCGCGGCCCGGCGAGGAGGTGACGTTGACCGGCGCGCCGTCGGAGCTGCTGCTGCACTCGTTCGGTCGCGACGAGGTCCGCATCGAGACCACGGGTGAACCCGACGCCGTCAGCACGGTATTGGGCCTCGATCGCTCCGTTTAACCGCTCTTCGCAGACCTGCTTGGTTCCTGCGCCTTGGGCGAAGACACGTTTGCTGTGTGAAATCGGACCCGACCGGTCGGGTCCGACACGCAGGATCAGCGGCTGGGGGCGCGCGACTCGGATCCGCAGCGACCTGGGCATCTGCACAGTTCGGCACTGCTGAGACGGGCGATACCAGTGTTGCGGATGGTCTGGAAGGGGCGTTTGCGGCTAGCCTGGGTCCATGGCAGGTAAGTCCCGCAGCACCACGACTACTCGGGCGCGGGCGGGATCGGCGCGGGGGAGGACCACGGCGGCTCGGTCCCGCGCGGCGACGCCCCGCACCACCGCGACGCCCCGCACCGCGACGACCCCGCGCGGACGCCGCCCACCGGCCCGCAGGCCGGTGCGGCGCAAGTCGAACACCGCGCCGCTCGCGGTGCTGACCCGCGGCATCAGCAGCGGCTGGAACATGCTCGCGCGCGGCCTCGGCGCCACCACCCGGACTCTGAGCAAGGCCGGCGAGATCGAGCACGGCCACCGTCGCGACGGCATCGCGCTGGCCCTCATCGCGTTGAGCGCGGTGATCGCCGCTGCCGTGTGGCTGTCGGCGGGTGGACCGGTGGGGCATTGGGTGGGCGAAGCCATCCGGGCCGTGTCCGGATCGGCGTCGGCCGGGCTGCCCTTCGTGGCCACCGCGATCGCGGTCATTCTCATGCGCACCGAGGCACATCCAGAGATCCGGCCGCGGCTGGTGCTCGGCGGACTGCTGGTCGGTCTGCCGATTCTCGGACTGTGGCACGTCATCGCCGGCGCGCCGACCGACCCGCACGGGCGTTCGCGCGCCGCGGGTTTCGTCGGTTTCGTGGTCGGCGGGCCGCTCACCAACGGCCTCACCGCCTGGCTGTCGGTGCCGATTCTGTTGCTGGCCATCGTCTTCGGCGTACTGCTCCTCACCGGCACCACGGTGCGCGAGGTGCCCGCCCGGTTGCGCGAGTACTTCGGCACCGGCAGCGGTGGCGACGAATACGGTGAATACGACGGCGAATTCGGCTACGACCCGGCCAAGTACGACGCCGACGGTTTCCCGCTGCACTCGGCCAAGGCGAAGCGGCGCGGCCGCACGCCCGTGGAGAACTATCCCGCCGACGAATTCGGCGATCCCGACGCGGTGACCGAGGTGATCGGCGAGCCGCCGTTGCAGGACGCCAAGCCGATCGCGACGGAAGAGCCTGCCGCCAAGCCGAAACCGAAGAAGCAGCGCCCGGTGGTGAAGGTCGAGGACCAGACCCCGCCGCCGCCGAAGCAGCTCGAGTTCGTCGCCGACCGGGAGGTCGAGGGCGACTACATCCTGCCGCCGATGTCGCTGCTCACCGACGGCGATCCGCCCAAGAAGCGCAGTGCCGCCAACGAAACGATGATCGAGGCGATCACCGAGGTGCTGGTGCAATTCAAGATCGACGCCGCCGTCACCGGTTTCGTGCGCGGCCCGACGGTCACCCGCTACGAGGTGGAGCTCGGACCCGGCGTGAAGGTCGAGAAGATCACCGCGCTGGCCCGCAATATCGCGTATGCCGTTGCTACCGAGAATGTTCGGCTGCTCGCCCCGATTCCCGGCAAGTCCGCCGTCGGCATCGAGGTACCCAACTCCGACCGCGAGCTGGTTCGGCTCGCCGACGTGCTCAAGGCGCCGTCGACCCGAAACGACCACCATCCGTTGGTGATCGGGCTCGGCAAGAACATCGAGGGCGACTACCTCGCCGCGAACCTGGCCAAGATGCCGCACCTGCTGGTCGCCGGTTCCACCGGTTCGGGTAAGTCGAGTTTCGTGAACTCGATGCTGGTCTCGCTGCTGCACCGGGCCACCCCGGACGAGGTCAGGATGATCCTGATCGACCCGAAAATGGTGGAACTCACCCCGTACGAGGGCATTCCGCACCTGATCACGCCCATCATCACCCAGCCGAAGAAGGCGGCCGCCGCGCTGACCTGGCTGGTGGAGGAGATGGAGCAGCGCTATCAGGACATGCAGGCCAACAAGGTTCGCCACATCGACGACTTCAACAAGAAGGTCAAGTCCGGCGCGATCACCGCGCCGCTCGGCAGCGAACGGGTGTACCGCCCCTACCCGTACATCCTCGCCATCGTCGACGAGCTCGCCGACCTGATGATGACCGCGCCCCGCGACGTCGAGGACGCCATCGTACGGATCACCCAAAAGGCCCGCGCCGCAGGCATTCACCTGGTGCTGGCCACCCAGCGCCCCTCGGTCGACGTGGTCACCGGCCTGATCAAGACCAACGTGCCGTCCCGGTTGGCCTTCGCCACTTCGTCGTTGACCGACTCCCGCGTCATCCTGGACCAGCCCGGCGCCGAGAAACTGATCGGCATGGGCGACGGACTGTTCCTCCCGATGGGCGCGAACAAGCCGACCCGCCTGCAGGGCGCGTTCATCAGCGACGAGGAAATCCACGCCGTCGTCGACTTCGCCAAGAACCAGGCCGAGCCCGAATACCAAGAGGGCGTCACCGCGGCCAAACAGGGTGAGAAAAAGGACGTCGACCCCGACATCGGCGACGACCTCGACGTCTTCATCCAGGCGGTCGAGTTGGTCGTCACCTCCCAATTCGGTTCCACCTCAATGCTGCAACGCAAACTCCGCGTCGGCTTCGCCAAAGCAGGCCGCCTCATGGACCTCATGGAAACCCGCGGCGTAGTCGGCCCCAGCGAAGGCTCCAAAGCCCGCGACGTCCTCATCAAGCCCGACGAGCTCGACGGTTTGTTGTGGACCATCCGCGGCGGTGGCGACGAGCCGCCTCCGGAGGAGACCGACTAGAAACCATCTACGCCTGGCCTGAATCGACCCCCGTCGCTGGGAGTTCTGACGGTCCGGGGTCATTTGGGTGGTTCCAGGAGCCCGTCCCTGATGTTCGGGTCGAGTTTGCCGTCGGCGCCGACGGTGCCCTGACGGAGCCGTAGCGCGGACTCGCCATGATCGATGAAATTGCGGGCCTTGCCGCGTCGATGTGCTTCCAGCATGACGTTGTTCACCGTTTCCAGCGCGGATTGTTTCCCTCTGGCCATCAGCTCCTTGAACCAGTTGCCCGAACCGTCGCTGGGCGGTGCGTATTCGGACTGGAGCGTCCGGTCGGCCATTTCCACAAAGTTGTAGTAATCCCAGGCTTGCACGTTGTATACGACTGTGTAGCTGATGGACTTGTCCGGATTCTGCGTGAGAATCATCGTTCCGGATGCTCCGGCGGTGTAATGACCGAGCGCGTTGTGGATATCGGCGCCGGATCCCGCCGTATCGGCCTTGTCCGCCTCGTAGCCTCTGTCGGTGGTCCGCATCCATGGCACGGTGAACGGAATGGGCGTATTGAGGAGGGATTCGTCAGTGCGTGCGCGGGTTACGGTGTTTGCGATGATTTCGTTCATGCCTGGGTTGTGTCGCACACCGTCCCCCTTCGTCCCAGGCGGTACCCATTTCAGGTCGGGATGTGCCCCGGGATTGACCAGTATGAAATCTTGGCCCGCGTACAACGCTTCTTTTATCCAAGGGCTGTTGACGATCTTTTCCATCTGTGAATTACGGAAGATGTACTCCTCGCCGAGGTCGAACATCCCCTTCTCGTTCGACAGGAAGTGTGCGAGCAGGCTGGCCGCGAAGGTGAACCCCTGGTCCATCATGTAGGAAGCCGCCGCTTTCCCGACGGTGACGGCGGATTCCGCACTGCGCTTGTCCTCGGGCAACTTGTTGTATTCGCTGACGCCGTAAGGGGAAGGCTCCCCGAACTCGTCGCTTCCGTACAGGACGTCGTCGGGTCCTTGCAGTGTGGGGGCCGGATTCTGCAGGGCAGGAAACGGTGGAACGATTACCGTCCCCTGGTCGATCGGCTGAATTCGGTTGTGCGGCAACATCGGCTGGACAATGGTCGGGATGACTGCCTCGAATGCCTCGACCATGGCACGGGCGGAGTCGACACGCTCGACCATCCGCGCTGCGGAGGTAGGGGTCATCCCATGGAAATCAAATACTCGCGCGCGTTCGTCGCCAGATTGATCAGTTGCCGGTTCGGAGTTGGGGGCCGGGGTCATTCTGGTGATCCATCGGTCGAGGCCCCAGCCGGTCGGTCGTTGTTCTGGCGGATTGGACATAGTGGAGCACCTCACAAGGCTGGATTTGGCATGGCTGACGCGGAATGCGTGCAGCTGCAACGAGTTCGGGACATGCCGAACGCGTGTGGTGGGGGCACTGAATGTTGGCCAGGCAGCATAGAGCAGCGGGACGGTAGTCCGGGGTCTCTGAAGGAGCGCGAAAGGCGATGGGACGCTGAAGATTCGGCGAATCCCAAGAAGAGGGCGCAGCTCTGGCGCTGCCAAGAGCTTCACCTATCACCGGGCCCCGCGTCAAGGCGCCGATCTGGCCGCTCGAAGAATGCGCAGGTAGATGGGCTCGATCGAAGGTAGAATCGCGCGGTTTGTCGCAGGAGGTTCGAGATGACACGTACTCGTGCGCCGAGGTTGTCTCGGTCTGATCTATGGCGGAGACTGGGCGATGTGCTCCGTCTGCGGCCCACTGGCCGAATCGTGTATCTGATGGCTTGTGTCGCTGGTGTTTTCGCGGTGGGCGGATGCGGCGGCAGTGATTCGCTGCCCGATGTCGAACAGTCGCTGACCTTCAGTGGTTCGGTCGAGGGGCATCTCACCCGCGGTGTCAACGTTCACGCGACGCGCGACACGGGTTCCAATGATCTGACGATGACTCAGTGCGCGATCTACGACTCGGTCGACAATTCCGCCGGCAGGACACACCGGTATTTCACGGCCACCATTGTCGGCGACCTGCGGCCGGACTATCGGGTCGCCTTGCAGTTGTGGACCGATCGGGACAGCGACCCTGCCTATCAGAATCCAGGGCAGGTGTACCCGCTGACGTCCTTGGCAGATCTACACCTTCCGGATCGAGGCCAGAACGCGCCGCCGCTGCGCGGGACCGGCGACCCCGCTTTCGGATCGACGATCATGTACGACGCTGATCACAAGAGCGGGACCATCAACGCGTGGTTAGGGTCCCTCGGTCTGCCGAGGGACCAATGGATCAATGTCGCCGGCCATTGGCGTTGCGGTTGAGCGGCGTCGTCTGCGGCCCAGTGGCCGGATCGTGTGTCTGATGGTGTGTGGCAAGCCCTTTCACGCTGACCAAATCATAAGGGCGACACTATCGATCCCGGCGTTCACAGGTGATCGGCGTCGATGATCGCCTGGGCGAACGGATGTGGCGCCTCCTGCGGGACGTTGTGCCCGATGCCGTCGAGCACGCGGTGTTCGTATTTGCCGGAGTACTTGCCGCGGTAGGGTTTTCCATCCTTGGCCGAGCCGTCGAAGTCGCTGCCGATGGTGATGGTCGGCACGGTGATGGCGGGCCCTGCGGCGAGTTGCTGTTCATAGGCGTCGTATTGCGGCTCACCGGGCGCCAGGCTCAGTCGCCACCGGTAGTTGTGGATGACGATGTCGACGTGGTCGGGATTGTCGAACGCGGCGGCGCTGCGGTCGTAGGTGGCGTCGTCGAAGTGCCATTGCGGCGAGGCGCGTTGCCAGATCAGCTTGTTGAAGTCGTGCCGGTTGCGGGTGTAGCCGAGGCGGCCGCGTTCGGTGGCGAAGTAGTACTGGTACCACCAGCCGAGTTCGGCTTCCGGCGCCAACGGCTGCTGCTGGGCCGCCTGCTGGGTGACGATGTACCCGCTGACCGCGACGATCGCCTTGCAGCGTTGCGGCCACAATGTCGCGATGATATCGACCGTCCTTGCGCCCCAGTCGAATCCGCCGAGGACGGCCTTGTCGATGTGCAGTGCGTCCATGAAGTCGACGATGTCGCGGGCGATCGCCGTCTGCTGACCGTTGCGGACGGTTTCCGCGGACCGGATGGTGGTCGCGCCGTAACCGCGCAGGAACGGGACGATCACCCGGTATCCGGCGGCCGCCAGTAGCGGCCCGACATCGGCGTAGCTGTAGGGGTCGTAGGGCCAGCCGTGCAGCAGGATGACGGGTTGCCCGGTGCCGGGGCCGAATTCGGCGTATCCGACGTTGAGCGATCCGGCGTCGATCTGTTTGATCGTGCCGAGCGTGGTGTTCGCCCCCGATCCCACCCGCAGATCCGAGCCCGGCACCGTGGTGGCCGGCGCGGTGGCGGAGTCGGTGGCGCAGGCAGTGATCGAAGCCGTGGCCAGGCCCGCGGCGCCCGCTGCCAGCGCGCCACCGAAAAATCGTCTGCTGATATGCATCTGCGCTCCTGCTTTCGTTCGTGGGCGGGTACGCGGCGCGGACCGAGACCGTCACCGCTGGTACCACCGACGCTAGATCGTGCGCGGGAGCCACCGCGAGCGTCGGATGACGTAATCAGTGTCGGTCGGCCGACCGGTGACCGCCGTCGGATTCCACGCGATGGAGGAAGTCAGCGGCAAGGTGAAGCGGTTGGTGGGCACGCGAGATCTGGCTGAGTACAGTGGGATTGGAGTGACACTGCGGGGGGCGGGAAGAGCATATGCCTCGGTATCAGGGAGACGGTCGAGGGCGCGTCGGAGCCTATCGGCGACGGTTGCCGCCGCCGGGCCAGCGGACGGTGACGGGTGGGCAACATCCGAATCGGCACCCTGGTTCGGGGGTGCCGACGGGGTTGGACCGGAAGGCGTTTCGGGCGCGGTTGCGTGAACAGTATCCGGATGTGTTCGGTTCCGATGCTGTTGATTCGTCTCCGGAACCGCAGTTCCCGCTGGTCGGGCTTCGCTGGCGGATCGGTGCATCGGTTGCGGCGCTGGTGGTTTCGCTGCCATCGCTGGTGTTGAGTGCGCTGATCGTTGTCGCTATTCCTTACGTGCTGCTCGCCCCGTGGGTCGCGGTGGCCACCGGGGCGATCTGGTTGCTGTCCGGCGCGGTGCTGTTTTCGCGGGAGGAGGCCATGTTGGCGCGGCTCGCGTTCAGGTTTCGTCGGCCGACCGGTCGTGAGGTGCTGGCGTTGGCTACGGCGTGGGACAACGTGACACGAGCGGCTCGGGTGGACGGATCCGTGTATTCGTTGTGGATCGAAGATTCGCGTGCGGTGAATGCGTTCGCGGGCGCCGGACACGTTGTCGGAGTGACTAAATGGGCCGTTCTCATGCTGGGGCAACGGCAGTTGGAAGCGGTGCTTGCGCATGAGCTCGGCCACCATTTGGACGGCCGGTGGTGGATGGACGCGCTCGTGCGGTGGTATTCACTCCCGTTTTCTGTCGCCTACAACGTAGTCGGCCAGGTAGTGATGCTGCCACTTCTTGGCATCGCCCGGGTTGTGGAACGGAACGAACTGACGAGCAGAATCGTACTGCTCATGGTGATGGTAGCGGTGGTCGTCGCCCCGACGGTCGTCGTCGGTATGACGGTCGGCTTGGTCTTTCTGCTGACACCGTTGGTCGGTCTATCCGCGGCACTCTGGTTGACCGGCGCGTTCGTGGTGGAAGAGTCCGCGCAAGCGCTGCTCTCGCGGCGGCGCGAAGCCCTGGCCGATAGGGTGGCGGTGGATCTTGGGTATGGACGTGAGCTCCGCGGCGTACTGTCGCAGCACGCAGACTCGGCTAAACGTGCCCCCTTGTGGTGGCTCGGCGACACGCATCCGCCGGTGGACGCACGCAGCGCCGCGATCACGGACCGCATGGACGTCATTCGGCGGCGACAGTGACGACGAGATAGGTGCGCTCGGAAGGATTCGAACCGCCAACCCCCCGGCTCGTAACCCAGGTCCTCTATCCGTTGATGGAGACCGTACCGACCAGCAGCTTCTCGGTGGACAACTGGTTGTTGAAGCCGATTTCATGCTGTCGACCGATTGATGTTCGACGTCTCGCAAACGTCCGGTATAGGCGCGGAGCGCGTGTTCCGGGGGCAGGTGGTAGCCAGGGGCGAATCCTGACCGCCAATCTGGCTGGACCGGATTCCAGCGACGAATCGACCCGAGGCTCACTAACTTTCGTGTCGCGACGCGATCGGCGTGCAGTCATCGAGCCCGTTGAGGCGTGGATGTTCGTCGGGAACGTTGAAGCGGACAGTGCACAGACCGTCGCTCCGGGCGAGTTCGATGCCGGGCACGGGGGATCGCGGGCCGTCTACCAGCGCATAAACCACCATCGGGACAGCACATAAGCCTGCATCGCAGACGGAAAAAATCTATCGTGGTGAGTGTAGACATTCTCTGAGGTTGGGTATACAGTCGGTGTCGTCGAACAGAGAAGTCCAGAGGCCGGGCAGGCGAGCTGCCCGGAACATCAAGTTCCACCGTCCCCTCCGGCGGAGACGAGAATCCGGTGCACTCGGCCGGACCGCCGGAGGGGGACGAAGAAACACACCGAATACCGCAGGCAACACCGGATACCCAGGAGGTGGTCACTGACTAGTCACCTATCAGTCCCCGCATCCCGCGAATGTCGGGAGCGGTGCACGACATCGGCCCCCGTGGCCGGTGGGCCAGAATACGAAATCAATCCCCCTCTTCCGTAGATCCCAGGCCCCGGCGCACAGCGCCGGGGCCTGCCAACGTTGAATCCCGAGAGGTGCTGTGCAGCAACCGAACACCGACCCGCCGACGATGACACCAGCGCCGCCGACAAACTCGACGACGACACCTATCCCGCCTACAGCATGGGCCGCGCCGCGGAAATACTCGGCGTCACCCAAGCCTTTCTGCGCGGCCTCGACGCCGCTCATCTATTGACCCCGCAGCGCTCCTCCGGTGGACACCGGCGTTACTCCCGCTACCAACTGCGCATCGCCGGGCGCGTGCGCGAACTCGTCGACACCGGCAACACTCTCGAAGCGGCGTGCCGAATCGTCATCCTCGAAGACCAACTCGCCGAAGCCCAACGCCTCAACACCGACCAGCAGCACGCACTCGACAACCGGACACCCACCAACCCCTCCGCAGACTGATCCACCGCCGACGCGCAGGATGAAATCGCCTGTCCGACAGCCGCTTCCCAACGCACGATATTGCCGATGAGCGTGCTTCGCGAATGTTCGAACAGCATCCACACAAACGCCTACCCGTCGTGAACTGCAGATTTCCGCCGATATCGAGATGATTCGACGTCGTCGTGGTCATCGAAAAGGTGAATCGTCGTGAACCTCCGGGCTGCCGAAGGTGTGGCACCCTGGTATCAACGGAAATCCACGATAGCCCACCCGAGCGAGGCGAAGCGGCACGCTAGGGCGCTTCCTTTACTGGGCGCGGCAAGGTGCGGACCCGTTCAAGCGCCGCAGCTCGGCGCCCGCTTGTTGGTCACCGCGATCCAGTCCTTGCTGATAGAGCTGTGCGGCCCGCTCGCTGTTGCCGCCGCGTTCATAGCGGTAGGCGATTGTCCGCAACGGTTGGTGATCTCCGTGGTCCGCGGCGCGGCGCGCGAGGTCCTCCTTGCGTTCCCGATCAGCTGCTCGCCGATGGTGATTGATCAAGTCGCGCAGCGCCATCGGCGCGCCGGCCGCTGCCGCATCGAGTGCAAGTTGCTCAGCCTCTGCGCGCTTGCCTGTTGTCCAGAGCATGACGATCTGCTCGCGGCGAGTAAGCGTTCGCCCTTCGGACAGGGCCTGGACCAGTGGCTCGGTGCCCCCGTCCGGGTCAGCGGATATCGCTGTGACCAGTTCGTCCAGGCGATGAGCGGGTAAGGCGGGATGGCCGGCTTCGGCGCGGAACTCCTCGATGTAGGCCCGCAGTCGAGGCTGATCGTTGTCTGACATGATCTGGATGCTATTCAGCTCTCGGCCAGATGCGGTAGTCGAAAATTAACCGCCCGCGATTACTTCAGGTCACCAGAGCGACGAGTAGTTCCGCAACGCGTTCACGACGAGCGCGGCTCCGAAAACCAGGAAGAGAACGCGAACTGACATCGGCCCGAAGCGGCTGAGCGCCCGGACAAGTGCGCGGTAGAACCGTCGAGCTCGGGTCGAGCGGCGGGTTGCGGTGAGCAGCACCAGGATCGGTGGCAACAACGCGATCAGGCAGTAGGAAACCACGATCAACGGCCACAGCGCCGGTCGCGGTTCTCGCACCGCGAGCATCGCCAGCGCCGCTAGGTATGGGACCGCTGTCGGTGCCTGACCGAGACCGACACCGGCTCCGACCAGGCCGAGCAGCCACGGCCGCCGTCGTGCCTCGATCGCCCAGGACGGCATTGCGCCTGTCGCGCCTGCTGGCAGGCGAACGCCGCCGAGGGTCAACAGAACTGCGCCGACGATGAGTTCACCCCAGTAGCGGATGGTCGGTGTGATGTCGAAGTGGACGAGATCTGTCAGGAAGCTCAGCCCAAGCACCGCGCATATGCCGAATATGGTTGTGACAGCGAAGATTCCGGCGATGAAACTCAACGCTCCCGGGAGAGGCGAGCGGCGGCTCAACCGACTGTCGACGACCACCGCGGCCGTAACCCCTATGTTCAGGACGTGAAGGGAATCTAGGAAGGCGAACCCCGCGAGGGCCAGTAAGAAGGTCAACATGACGTCACCGACCATACGGATCATTGAACAGGCATGTGCTCGCCCGGTACCCCGGGCGCGGCCGATGACCGTCAACTGCCGATGAGTCGTCGCCGAGCTCGCGATGGCTGATCGGCTCGATCAGTTGACCGCGACGGTCGCCATCAACGGAAACATCTTCTCGCGCAGCGGAACCCATGGCATCCGTACTAGATGACCGAGGTCATCGCGCACGAGTCGCGCGGCGAGCAGCTTCATCGCGGCGAATTGATGTGCAGCGGCACCCTGCCGGGCGGCAGCGGTTCAGGGAACTGGGATGCTGGCTGTCACCGGGCGACGAACTGCGCCTGGAAATCGAAGGTATCGGCGTCATCGAACACCACATCAACCAGCAGCGAGGCATCCGTGAAAATCGATCAGGTTTCCGACTCCGTCTACGTGGTAGCCGGAACGAATGTCAACTGGGCGTTGGTCAGTGACGGCACCGCGGTCACCGTCATCGACGCGGGCTACCCTGCCGACACCTCCGATGTGCTCGACTCGGTCGCCCAGATAGGCCATCAACTCACCGACATCGCCGCCGTGCTGATCACCCACGCGCACCTCGACCACATCGGCGCGATTCCCACCCTCGTCGAACGTGTCGGCATGCCCGTCTACACCGGTGCCGAGGAGGTTCGGCACGCCAAACGCGAATACCTGCAACAGATCACCCCCGCAGGCATGATCAAGCAACTGACCACCCGTCGTGGCCGCCGCTGGGTCGCCCACACGCTGGGCGCGATCCGCGGCAACATCGGCATGACCATCCCGACAGCGACAACCGGCGAACCCGCCGTACTGGCAGCGCTGCCCGGCAAGCTCGTCGCGATACCGACCCCCGGCCACACCACCGGTCATACCGCCTACCTCCTGCCCACAGAAGGTGTCTTGTTCTCCGGTGACGCACTCGTCACCGGACACCCCCTGCTCGAACACACCGGACCGCAACTGCTGCCGACCGTGTTCAACCACGACGAAGCCCGCACCCGTACTACGGCCGTGGACCTGGGGAACCAGCCCGTGCGCACGCTGGTACCCGGCCACGGCCTGCCGATGACTGTCGAGGGCGACCAACTCGCACGTGCCCTACGCGCAGGTCGCCCTTGATGATCGACCCGAATTCCGGCCGAAATTCTACGGCGGCTGCGCTCACGAACCCTTCAGGAATCTCAAATAGAACGCCGCGAACACAAGCACGATTCCGACGTTCACCAACAGCCTCGCCCAGAACTGGTGCCCGAAGATCAGCACGTCCACGCCGACCACAACAGCCACCAGCGCGAGCACGTAGAGCACGATAACCGCAGATCTGCCCATATGCTCTTTCTACTCCGTATGGGCAGAGCCGGTAAGCGTGAAGCGTGCTGTCCGACGCCTGGGCAGATAACTTGGTAATCGCCCCAGGCGAGGCATGAGGAAGTTGGAGCAAAGCAGTCAGGGCACCGTCGTGGTCGTAGGCGGCACCGCAGTGCCGATCGTCACGGTCTCTGACAGAGAGTCGACCAACTCGCCGCTGATCGTGATGTAAGCCATGAGCGTGTGGTCGCCCGGGCTGAGCGGTGTCCAGCCGGTTTGTCCCCACTCGCCATAATCACAACTATTGGTGGCAAACGAAGCGTAATCCTGTCCATCGATCCGGACACCGATGCGTTCGGCCGGCGGGTAGCCGACGCAATCGCCCGTCAGAGTAATAGTGTCCGCTTGCCCTACCGCATTAGGGCCGGTGATCGTCATCTTGAGGTGGTAATCCCCGGGCACCGCTGTCGCGTTGGTAGGCACGATGAATCCGACGGTTAAAACCGCACCCGCGAGGGCCAACAGACCGCTCGAACGAGCAAGGACCGATGTTTTCATAATTCGCACTCCTGCTTCGCAAATCCCCTCCCCAAGAGGGCCTTTCGCAAATTACCATGGGCTAAACATTGGCGACGAGTGCCTGTTTCCCCAGTTGCCCGAAGCCGAACAATCTCTAACGGTCGTTTGTCATGGCTCGCCGCCAGTGTGGACGACCTAACGCGACGACAAGGTTCCGTGCTGCGCCAGGCGCAACATGGCGAGCCGGACGATCCGTTCACTAAGGCGCTTCGCAACACCTACAACGATCTGGAGACCGAGAAGTCTGTCGCCGTGGCCGCCATCGCAGCCCTCGACGCCGCTGACGATATGACCTGGGCCGCCCCAGCACCGCAGATATCGCCCTGCTCAACGCGCTGCCCTGACTCGAGACTCAATCTTTCCGCGGCACCAGCAACTGCTCCAGCGGCTTGTCGAAGTCACACAGCTCACCGTTCAGCTCCGCGACAAACTGCACGCATGTCACGATCACTATCAAGCTGCCTGCCGACCAGCTGCCGAGATCGGCCGCGTTGCGGCTGAGCCGTGGTTCGGCAGGAATGGTGCGCTCGGAAGGATTCGAACCTCCAACCCCCTGGCTCGTAACCAGGTGCTCTCTCCGTTGAGCTACGAACGCTTTGCTCGCGGGTGCGAGCTGGTTCCCTCGGGGCGGTTCGAACAGCATCCACAAACACGCCTATCCGTCGTGAACTGCAAATTTCCGCTGAAATCGAGATGATTCAACGTCGCCGCCGTCATCGAAAAGGCGAATCGTCGTGATCCTCCAGGCTGTCGAAGGTGGGGCGGTCGGCTGGTTGAACTTGGTCGGAGGTTCGGTATATCGGCGGGGCACCATATAGATGGGAACAGCACTGACCAGCATCTTCTTGGCGGTCGGTTGATGCTCGAAGCTGACTTCGCGCTGTGACGGCCCCCAATCCATCGTGTCGGTTCAAACCATGGGGGTCTACGAATCCCGCACGCGGCGTGAGCGATTCGCGGGCGAACCCATCGGCCGTCAGGTCAGCGCATGAGGGGGACGGCGATCCGGCCGAGGAACCGCGGGTTCTCTGCTTCGTCAAGCATGGCGGCGGCAACGGTGTCCCGGCTGACCATGATGCGGAAGATGCTCTTGGGGGCGGCATCGAGCCCGACCAACATCCACGGCGACATTCTGTTCACCGCTGATGGTGCAGGAACGCGCACCGGAACGATCCATCTCTACGACCCCTACGGCCAGAACGTCGACCCAGCGACCGGTGCGTTCGGCGACATCCCGATCCCGGCCACCGCCGAGGGCGGCATGGACTTCGGCTGGCTCGGCCAGCACACCGTCCCGATCGAACACATCGCCAGCCAGCAAGCCCTCGAAATGGGAGCCCGCACCTACCTGCCCATCCTGGGCCGATTCCTGCAAACCGACCCCGTCCCTGGTGGATCAGCCAACAACTACGACTACGTCAACGGCGATCCGGTGAACTCTCAGGATCTCAGCGGGAAATGCCCAGGATGCGCTGCTGCGGTCGCCGTGATTCCTACTATCGCGGACGCAGCGCTAATATATAGTCCTGGGGTGCAGGTAAAAGATCGTCCGATCGAAGCGGCAGGTGTCAACCCCTCGGGGAGCGGCGAGAAGTCGGCATCGGCAAGTTCACCAGCTCCGGAATCGGGAGCGTTGAATATCCGGCTACTGGCGGGAACATCAGATATTGCGCGCGGCAGTGAGATATCATCGAAAATATTTTTCGGCGACGGCAGCTATCTCGAGAGTCGCTGGTATGGCTTGCATATGCACCTAGATCCTGCGATGTCGCAAAAGATGCAAGGCGGTTTGTGGATGGGAGCCGGAGTTGCCACTCTTTTGGCGATAGGGACGGAAGATATTCCAGCGGTTATTGCTGCGGCACTTCTGGCGATACAGGCTGGCGCGGTTCAAGCAGGCTCGAACTCCGATGGTTCGTCGGACGTCTATTCTCTGGGTGGCGGCATTGAGGGCCCCTGGTTGCCGGGGATATTCTGAAATGAAATGGATGCAGTCAATTTCTACAATCAAATGGATACGCGCGGTTTCTGTCATTATATGTAGCGCGCTGCTGATGGTGTCTCTCTACTACGCTTTCACACGAGGTTTTGGTGACAAGGCACAAATCAGCTACGCCCAAGCCGCCGTTGTCGTCGGCCTTCTTTCCGTCGGTTTGCACGTTGCATGGCGGAAGAGAGGGCAACGATGATGGTACAATCATCGCCGGGCGCAGTCGTGAAAGTTGACGACGCGGAGTTCATCTGAATCCGGACTGGTCCTACGCTCAACTGAATCTGCCGCTGTTCAGTCTCGACCGCGAATGGATGATCAAGAACTGTAGAGATAAGCACGACTTCCTCAACGCTGCCTGCGAGAACACCGCTCTCGCAGGCAGCCCCGGCAGAACACTCTTGGCCGTTTCATGCGCGTTGATCCATACCATCAGAGAAGATTTTGCCCATCATCGAAGTGCTCTGAACGCACTGGTATCGGCATAAGCCCGCACAGCCGCATGGCCGTAGGCGCGAGGTCAATCCGTTACACGCGCTACACGACTTCGAACCTGCCAGGCTGAGGTCGGCGTGGCAGATCGGTCCAGTAGGGCCTCGGAGCTGTTCGTGTGGTGATTGTTGCGTCGGCGAATGGTCGCTGCGACGGCTGACCCTGTGCCGCCGATGGCCGCACGGGCGTCGTATTGTCGCACTCCCTGAGTTCGCGATCCAGGTGTTGAAGCGGTTGCGGGACGACCCCACGCACGGGCGGATGTGCGAAGTGAAGGCACTGCGTGGGATGGTGGTTCCTTGGCGGGCTGTGTTGTAACGACGCGGAGTTCCTGGGGTGTCGTACGCCGAGGTGTGTTAGGTGAAAGCTGTTGATTGCAAACAGGATTCGTATGGGGTCGGAGGGCCGCCTCCTCGGCGGGGCACCATATACATGGGAACAGGACTGACCAGTATCTTCCTGCTGGCTGTCTGGTGGTTGAAGCCGAATTCACCCTCTGATGGCAGCCGATCGTGCCGGTTCCGAGGCGGCGCGTATACCAAACGAACCCGGCTCAACTTATGCCGTTGTCGAGCGTGCTGATCGAGTCGGCCGGGTTGGGCTGGATCGCTACCCTCGGCTGTTCGCCAGCTTTCCTGCTCTGCGACGGATCTCGTCGCCGTTGGCAACTCGGCCTCCAGCGCCGGGGGCTTTGCGGCCGAGGTGTTATCCGTCGCCGACGTATTGCCCGGCTCCCCAGTGATCTTGGGCGTGCTCCCCATTTGATTCGACTGTACCGTTGTTCGGGTGGGGCGGCGGTCGCCTCGATATCGGTTCGGTATCAAGAAAGTTCATGGCGGGGGAGTGTGTATCGAGTCAATGACTCCTTGAAGAGAAGTTCTCGAAACAAGCTGCGTGGCAACGGTGTTTGCCATGGCATCGGTCGGACGTTGCGCATGGCAACCGTCCGCGTTTGCGGGGATATCCCGCCTCTAGGTCAATTCCCTATTCAGGTTCTCAGTTGAGAGTCACGCCTGACTCGAAGTGTCTAAAGGGATAGGGCGGCAACGTTTTTCGTGGAGCGATGGCAGGTCGCTCTGTGTTCATCCGCGACCTCACCTATATCTACTGGATTTGGAAAATTGCTGCTTGATGGAGGTATGAAATAAGCCACCGAGAGCTGTAGCGGTGACGTACTTGACGTCGTCCAGTTCAGCTGTACCTGTTCCGTCAGGAATTGTTCTGCCCGTGTTGTCGCGGCTTGATTCATTTGGGCCGGTCGTCGATAGGCTCATTATTAGGGAGTTTGATGAGTACTCACCGTCGGGGTGCCACGCTGCGTAGGTTGCCCTCATATTTACATGGCTTGAGCAGGATTTCGTGGGCGGCTGTATTGGTTGCCGCGCTGATTGCCACATCGGTACAGGTGGTTATGTCGCCGGAGGCTGCCGCCGCACCGAAACCGAAGAACTCGCACGATGTTCCGCTGATGTTGTCGAATGCCGTTCCGAAGCCTCCACCAACTGATGGACCAGCGGATCCGGAGGCGGATTTCACACCGTTGCTCGCCGACGGTGCAGCCGCAGCAGCTCCGGCGAAGGGCGGTTTCGATCCGAAGACGTCGAAAGAGTCGGCACGGACCGAGGATTCGGTCGAGTTCACCAACGTCAATAACACCAAAACGTTGGTGCTGTCGCAGGTACCGGTCAGTGTGCGTAACAGCAAAGGCGGCTGGGATCCGATCGACACCCGGCTGGTGGAGCAGAAGGATTCCAAGCGAGTCGCCGCCGCCCGCACCACCATCGGCATCGACCTGGCCGAGCTCGCCAACGACCCGAACTTGTTGCGGGTCAACCAGAACGGCATCCCGGTCACCCTCGAGTTGAAGAGCGCGGGCAAGGTCGGCCGCAAGGTGGCTGGATCGACAGCCACGTATTCTGATGCGTTGCCGAACACCGACGTGACCTATGAAGTGTCTGCGGATGCGATCAAAGAATCGATCATTCTTAAGTCCGCTTCTGCTGTGGGCGAAGGGCGTTGGGTCTTCAAGTTGAATACCGGTGCGCTGACGCCGAAGGTGGACGGTAAGTCCGTCACGATCAGCGACAAGGCAGGCAAGGTGGTCGCCGCACTGCCCCCGATCGAGGTCTGGGACTCGTCAGGCAGCGAGAAGGACAAGAAGCCCTCGGCCCGGACCAGCGGCACTTACACCTTGGCCCGTGACGGTGAAGCGTGGCAGCTCACGGTAGCTGTCGACAAGAAATGGTTGTCAGACTCTGCCCGCAAGTTCCCGGTGGTGGTCGACCCGACCTACACCTTCGGTTTCGGTCAGCAAGCTGAGGCCGTCGCGTATTTGAAAGGCGGGGCCCCGTGCGTGGCAGCGGATGACTGCGGCATCCGAACCGGCAACGCGAGGTCAGTGCTTGGACAGGATGCGTTGTGGCGCTCGGCAATTCGCTATGATCTCGCGCCGCTGGCGGGTAAGACCATCACCGGCGCGCGCATGGACCTGAAAGTGGCGACCCCGCTGACCGAGATGAAGCTCCCCTCCAAGGTGAGCCTGTATCAGCCCACCACCCCCTTGGGCTATGCCGCGATCGGTCCAGAGCTGGCCTCGGCCAGCATCGGCGAATCGGGCTCGTTGACGGCACCCGCATTAACTACCTACCTCGGTGATCGTGTCAAAGCTACAGACAAGAACACCTGGTTCATGCTCGGTGGCGCCGAGGGCACCACGTACACCTATAAACAACTACAAGCCGCGCTGGTCGTCGACTACGGTGACGGCACCAACCCGACCGATCCCACTCCGGGTCCACAAGTGAATATGATTGCACCGGTGGCGGATTCGGTGATCGCAACCGATGAACCGACGCTCGAGGTGAGCGCGGCCGCGTCCGGTACCAAGTACTGCTTCAAGATCTCCACCGGTTTCGACGGTCGCTCGGGCAGCGTGGTCGACTCCGGCTGTCTGAACACCCCGAAGTGGACGGTCCCCCGGTATGTGCTGCACGACGGTGCCCGCTATAGCTGGACCGTAGCGACGGTGGCATCCGGTGCGACATCGCCGACGCCGTCGAAGTGGGTGGGCAACTTTACCGTCGATAAGCGCATCGGTAGTGCGGGGCCCGCGCCGACCGACAAGGTCGGGCCGGTCACCGTCAACCTGTTCAACGGCAACGCCAAGACCGAGGCCGCAGGGCCGGTGTTCGAGGCGGTCGGTGGCGCCGCCGGGGTGACGTTCTCCTACAACTCGCGACAGGGCGGAGAGGGGCATGGTGTGCGGGCGTCGTATTTCAACGACGCTGATCACAACGGTGGCGCGGATACGACGCCGGTACTGGTGCGCGACGAAGCTCAGGTGAACCTGGACTGGGGAAACATCTGGAGCAACGTGCCCGAGAACTCTCCGTTCAAGGAGGATCCGATGCCGGCCGCGCTGGATAAGCAGTGGTTCGTGGTGCGGTGGGAAGGTTACTTCCGGGCTCCGGTGAGCGGTGACTTCAGCTTCGCGGGTTCGCATGTCGACGGCGCGAAAATCTGGATCGATGGCAAGACTGTCTACGACAATCCCAATCCGGCGGCGGTCGGCACGGATTTCTCCAAAGCTGCTGCCAAGAAGGACACCGATGTGTCGCTGACCGCGGGGCAGCGGGTGCCGATCAAGGTCGAGTTGTATCACCGTTCGACCGAGAAACCGAAGATGGTGTTGTGGGCCAAGAGCACCGCTGGTGCGAGTGCCTCGCGGACCCACAACTGGAATCCGCAGATCGTGACAACGGATTGGTTGTTCGCCCAGGACCCCTCGCCGTTGCCGGGTGGGTGGACGTTGGGGTTGATGGGCAGTGAGTACGTCGCGGCCGAGATGCTCGACGGGTCGGTGGTGCTCACCGACGCCTCGGGCGGCAAACATGGCTGGACCAAGGCCTCGGCTGGTGGTTATTCCCCGCCGAAGGATGAGGACGGTGTGCTCGCTGTCGATGCCGGTGGCCGGATCTCGGTGACCAAAGACGGTGTGGTGTCGACATTCAACGTCGACGGCACCCTGGCAGAGGTGTCGAAGGTGGCCGACAGCAAAAAGCCTGCCTCGCTGCAGTACATCTACAGCGGCACACCGACCCGGCTGACCGAGATCAAAGACCCGGTCTCGCTCCGAACACACACCCTTTACTACAACACCGACAACAGCAACAACTGTTACGGCGGGACATCGTTGCCGCCGGGGGCTTACTCGGCGCCAGCACAGAAGCTGTGCCGGATCAAGTACTGGGACGGCACCGAAACGCGGCTGTGGTACATCGTTGGTGCTCTGGGCCGGATCGAGAACCCCGGTGCCGAAATCCGTGACTACAGCTACCTGAACCTGGCAGCTGCGAAACTCGACTACGACCAGGCAGGTAATAACGCCGAGAAAAAGCAGAAGGCTTTGGATGCTGTCGGGCCGTTGGACGAGGTCCGCGACAGCTTGGCTGTGGACTGGCGGGCCACGTTACCGTCCTATAACTTGAACGCCGAACGCTATCTGATCGAGTACGACTCGTTCCAGGACAATCCTGAAATACCCCGGCCCCCGCATTCTCGGGCGATAAAGATCACCGCACCTAAATGGGACGGCAGTGACATGGGGTTCCGGCAGACGTACGGCTACCGCTACGACATCGCCCGCAAAACCGCCTATGTCGACATTGCTGGCATCGATAAAGTAGGTGTTCGGACCGCGACCTGGGACGATGCCGGTCGCCAACTCACCTCGACGGACGCCGTCGGAGACACTGTCCGTGCCGAATGGAATGCCAAAGACAAACAGACGGCCAAGATCGACGCGACCGGTCGGCGCTCGACATTGATCTATGACCACGCTGATCGCCCGACGGACGAGTATGGTCCGGCACCTGCGGATTGCTTCGACGGGCAATTGCCCAAGCCCGAGTGCGCGCAGTCTATGCCGCACGTCAGCAAGGGGTTTGACGAGAATCTGGTCGGGTTGGAGTCCGCGTTCTACGACAACCGGTCCTTGGCGGGTGTCCCGAAGGAGTGGGGCACTGGTGTCGGCAGCCCCGATGGCAGCCTGAAACGTAGCTGGGGTTCGGTGCCGCCCGTGGCGAACAGTGATGGTTGGTCGGGCCGGTTCATGGGTGAGGTCAAGTTCCCCGCGACCGGTGAGTACAAGCTCGGATTCACGGTCGTCGACGGTGTCCGGTTGTGGATCGATGACCTGCTGATCGTGGACAGTTGGACCGACAAAGCCGTCACCGCCACCGTTCCCGGCACCTACACCAGCACCACCCCCGGTGGCTGGCATCGAGTCCGGGTCGACTACTACAACCGCAGCGGCACCGCCGGTGCACTCGATTTCACCTGGACGCCACCGGGTTCCGGCAGTGCGGTGACCGTGCCGGGCCAGAACCTCGCGCCCCGTTACGGGTTGGAGACAAGCAACATCAGCCATAACGGTTCAGAACGCGCACCCGCGAAGAAGGTATCGACCGAGTTTTCAGATCCGGCAAACGGGATCGATCCGGTGTTCGGTCTGGCCGTTTCGACCATCGGTGACCCGGGCGGAGTCAACCTGATCGGCCGCAAGTTGTTCGAGAAGCCCGGTCAGGGGTTCCTGCGGCAACTCGCCGCTAACCTGCCGGCCGGCGACCTCACCAACCCGGACAAGCGCGGCACCTCGGTTTACTACGGCGGCGACGAATCCCGCGCTAATCCGTGTGAGGCCAACTCCGCAGCCGTCTATCAGGGCGGCCGGGTGAAAACCGCCACTGGAGCCAAGAACTCGGGTGGCGCGGCGAATGTAATCGAGACGGTGTACGACGCTCGTGGCTTTATGGTTGCCACTCGTACCAACAATGAACCCTGGTCGTGTGTCAGTTATGACGCCCGCGGACGCGTTGTCAAGAAGACGTTCCCGGCGATGGGTGACCAACCGGCGCGGACTGTCACATATGACCATGCTGTCGGTGGTGACCCGCTAAAGAAAAAGGTCAGCGACGGAAGTGGTTCCTCCACAACTGTCGTCGATCTCCTTCAGCGGTTGGTGTCCTACACCGACGTCAATGGCGCTACTACCGCCACTGCCTACGACCGAGCCGGTCGGAAGATCAGTGAGACCACCACAATCAAGAACGCGAGTTCGACTCTGAACTACGCCTGGGACGACGCCTTCAGGTTGACCCAGGTCAAGCTCGACGGCACTGTGGTTGCTACTCCCGCTTATGCTGCTGGTGTTCTGGCTGGTGTCGCCTACGGCAATGGATCGAACCTTGCGCTTTCCTACAACGATGCGGGCAAGTCGGCTGCCCTTGCCTGGAAGGTGTCGGGATCCGAGGTCACCAGCGCGGTAACCCGCTCGCAAGACCAACGCATCATCGACGAAAAGGTCACCGACACAGCCGATTCCGGCAAGACCTATGACTACGGCTATACCTACGACGGTGTGGGACGGCTGATCGGGGCCAACGTGCCGTTCCATCAGTTGACTTACCGTTTCGATGGCGATAACGGCTGTGGGCCGAACAAGAAGGCGGGATCGAACACCAACCGCAGCTCCTTCTCCGACATCTTCAACGGCGCCCCCGCAGTCACCACCAACTACTGCTACGACGACGCCGACCGCCTCCTGTCCACTACAGGCGCCACTGACCTGTCGTTCGCCTACGACAGCTATGGCAACGCAACCAAGGTCGGCACTGACACCCTCGGCTACGACTCCACTCTGCGGCACGTATCTACCAGTACGGCCGCTGGTCGCACCGTTATCTACACTCGCGAGGTCGATGACCGCATCGTGGCGCGGACGGTGAAGGACGGTAGCAAACCTGCAGAAGTCACCCGTTATGGTTTCACCTCGGACAAAGGTGGCCCCGATTTCATCCTCGACAGCTCGAGCAACCTTCGCCAACGAATACTGAAACTGCCTGGAGGGTCGGTACTTACCAAGAACTACACCGACACCGGCGTCAACTGGTCCTACCCCAACATCCACGGCGACATCCTGTTCACCACCGACGGAGCCGCCGCCCGTACCGGTGCCATCCGCTTGTATGACCCATATGGTCAAAACATCGACCCGGCCACCGGCGCTATCGGCGACATCGCGCAACCGGCCACCGCCGAGGGCGGCATGGACTTCGGGTGGCTCGGTCAAAACACCGTCCCGGTCGAGCACGTCGCCAGCCAGCAAGCGCAGGAAATGGGCGCACGCACCTACTTGCCCATCCTTGGTCGATTTCTGCAGGTAGACCCAGTCCTTGGAGGATCCGCGAACAGCTACGACTACGTTAACGCCGACCCCGTCAACACCTTCGACCTTGCGGGAACAACAGCCCAGGAAGATATCGAGCATGCGATCCAGAATGTAGTGTCCGCAGTCGCTGAAATCGGCGCGATGATCGGCGAGATATTCGGTACCCAACCATCCGGCAGCGAACGAGGCGCCGAAATCGGATCATCACGGCTCGAATTCGGCAACGGCAGCTACTACGAGGCGTTGCGGTTCGGCGAACACTTGCACCTGGATCCCGGGTTGGTAGGAAAAATCAAACCCGGGTTGGATCTAGGCACCGGATTGCTCGGCCTGATGTTTATGAACGATATGCCAGTTCCGGTGAAACTAGCTGGCTTTATAGTCGGAGTCCAAGTCGCCGTAATTTTGCTAGGCAGAAACGACGACGGTTCCTCGGACATATATAGAATCCCTGGGTACCCTTTCTGGGTGCCGGTTTTTGGCGGCGGTAAGATATACCGCTGAGGCGGTCGACGAAGGGGGTCGTCTTCCCGACGGTGCGCTCGCACGCCGCGACCCAGTTTGTGCAGCATCAACGAGTATGGGCTCTCGAAAGAGCACTGGACGCCGAGTGTCACAGTGCCCGCTCCTGTCATGAGCGGGCACTGCCGAGGTTTGATCGGCGGTCCGGCGGTGGGTCATTGATTGTCGTCGTCTGGCGTCCTCGTGCTGTATCGCCGACGTCACCTAGTCCCATACATAGTGCTAGTCTTATTGGCATCATGTTGTGGCATATTGATCAGGCGTCGAAGGTGTCGCTGCAAGACCAGATTGGCGGCGTGCGTCTGGCGTGCGGTCACCACGGGGGAGTTGGTGGTCAACGAACAGCTAGCTCCCGCAACAAAATTGGCGCACGCACTGGCTGTCGATCGCACTACCGTGCTGGTCGCGTGTCGGCGCCTACGAGAGGAGGGGATCGTGGATTTTCGACGCGACGCGGTGTCCGGGTCCCTGCGACCGCACCCATCTCGGCGCCGGTGGAGCAGGCCGTGCGCCAGCTGATCGAGTCCGCACGTGCCAGTGGTTACAGCAAGGCCGAGGTGCTCGGCTTGATCGAGGAGTTGATGTGATGTCCGCTGCGGTGGTCTATACGTGCCGCGTCACCAATTGGACGATGTTGTGGTTTGACATCTCCCTTCTAGTTCTCTGGACCTGCCTTCTTTGGGCGACAGGTTCCGGGGTGGTGAAGTTTCTGCTCACCGCGCTCATGGCCATCGCGCTGGTGAAGGTGACAGTGCAGGCCAGTCAACGCGTCAGCGCCGGGCCTGGTGGCCTGGCGGTGAATCTCGGTGCCTTCGGCTTCCCTCGCGTCACCATTGCCCCAGCCGATATCGCCCGCGCCGATATCATCGATCTGCCGGTCACGGCTTGGAGTGGTCAGGGTGTGTTCTGGAAGCGGAGACGCGGATGGTTCCTGACCCCGACTAGGGGGCCTGCGCTGCGTTTGACCTTGTCCAGCGGTCGAAGGGTCACCGTCTCGATGCCCGAACCCGCGGCCGCGCTGGAGGCGATGGGTATCGCACCGTGCGCGTCGTCTATTCCTGCCCGAGATGCCTGATTCGCTTTGCGCGCTGGGAGGTGGCGCGACGTCGGTGGCGTCGGACGGCCAACTCGGTATCAACGGAGTCAGCAGTTCACGACGTGGGAAACTCGGCGTAGATGCTGTAGCCGCGCGGGGAGCACGGACCCGACACTTGCAGTGCTATTGCTGAGTCCGGATACCAGTGTTGCGTGGTGAGATGCCGCGGCGTTGGAGTGCGGTGCGGATGGTGGTTTGTGCTACGCCGAGGCGTTTGCAGATTTGAACGCTCGTAGAAGGACTGCAGCGCATCGTGCGGATTCGCACCAAACACACCGGCCGACTACGACCCGGCGCGACTCGGCGAACCAGCCGAGCGGCAGCTGTCCGAGGCGGTGGGACTTTGATGAGGTGCCATCGCTGGTGCTTGCGCCACGCCGCTGACATCGCCGCGTCCCGTCAATAGTGCTAGGCTTATTAGCATCATGCTGTGGTATCTCGATCAGGCCTCCCGGGCGTCGCTGCAAGACCAGATCGCCGCGTGCGTCCGACGCGCGGTCATCACGGGGGAACTGGTAATCAACGAACAGCTGCCGCCTGCAACGGAATTAGGGCAGGCGCTGTCTGTCGATCGCAATACCGTGCTCGCCGCGTATCGGCGGCTGCGGGAGGAAGGGGTCGTGGACTTCCGGCGCGGGCGTGGCGTGCGGGTCACTGCGGCTGCTCCTACCTCGGCGCCGGTGGAGCAGGCGGTCCGCCAGCTAATCGAGTCCGCACGCGCGAATGGTTACAGCAAGGCCGAGGTGCTCGGCATGATCGAGGAGTTGATGTGACGCCCGCCGCGACGGTCTACACCTGCCGCGTCACCAATTGGGCGATGTTGTGGTTGAACATCTTCGTCCTGTTTTCCTTCACTCTCGCTTTCGTGATAGGTACTGGTCCGTGGCCGTTGAGGTTTCTGACTCTCGCGGCCGTGATCGTCGGCCTGGTGAGGGTGATTGCGCAGTCCAGCCTGCGCGTGACTGCGGGGCCTGGCGGGTTGACGGTGAATTTCGCTGTCTTCGGCTTTCCTCGTGTTGCTATCGGCCGGGCGAACATCGCCCGCGCCGAAATCATCGATCTGCCCGTCACATTTTGGAGTCATTAGAGTGTGTTCCACCAGCGAAAACGCGGATGGTTCCTGACCTCGACCCTGGGTCCCGCGCTGCGTTTAACATTGACCAGTGGCCGAACGGTCACCGTCTCGATGCCGGAGCCCAGGGCCGCACTGTGGGCGATGGGCATAACACCATGAGCATCGACTGTTCCTGCCCGAAACGCTTGATTCGCTCTGCAACGCTGTGAACAGAATGACTTTGGTGGCGTCGGACGACCAACCCGGTATCGGCGTAGATCGGCAGTTCACGGCGTTGGAAACGCGGAACCACCTACTGCTATGACAACACCGACAGACTGTTGTCGACGAGCGGGAGGAACGCCTTGTCGTTCCGCTACGACATGTACGGCAACGCGACCACAGTCGGGACCGATACGTGGGGTTACGACTCGACTCGTCGGCCGGAAACGGTACTACCCCGATGGCTTTCCACTTCTTTTGCGACTAACCGAGAGCTGGTATTCGACGGTGACGGGAAGCTACTGCATTGGGTGGTGCAGCTGCCCGGTGGTGCATTGTTGACCAAGACATACGGGCAGACTCCTGGCACGAACTGGTCGTATCCGGATGTGCACGGCACATCCTGTTCACCACCGACGGCAACGCAGTCCAAACCGGGAACATCCACCTCTACGACCCGTGCGGCCAGGACATAGACCCGGCTACCGATGCAGTCGGTGACGTTGCCATCTCTGCGACCATGCAGGGCGGCATGGGTTTGGGTTTCCTCGGCCAGCACACGATGCCGATCGAACACCTCGCCAGCCAGCAAGCGGGCGGTCAAGTGGTCAAGATCGGCTGAGTCGTGGCGGCCGGCTCATTGATAGGTATGTGCTCGCCGGGTTATCCGGTACCTCAGGCGCGGCCAGCGACTCGTCAACTGCTAGAACGAGGTTGAACTCCGGCGTGGGACCCACACCCGCCTCGGAGTTCGATTTCTGTCGTCACCGCGCGCGTTGAGCGTTGGCACGGTTGGCGTCTGTCGACAGGTACAGGCAGGGTGTAGGCCAATTGATGGTGGATCTGTGACTGAAAAACATTGGACACAAACGGTATTCGGATCAGGTCGGAGACCTGCCTCCTCGGCGGGGCACCATATAGATGGGAACGGGGACGACCTGCGGTTTCTCAGCGGGCAACTGGTGGTCGAAGCCAATTTTGAGTTGTCGGGCGGCTGACCGTTGGGAGTGGCTCGTATGGTTCCGGCATTGGCGGGTGCCCTTTCGTCCAATGCTCGCACCGACACTCTGCGGCAAGCTGGTCTCCGCTAGCAGCACCAACATATGAGGCGCAGTCCCAAGGTGATCGATGACCTGCTGGAGGTCGGATCATCCCTGCGTACGCGGGGAGCACTGCACCGACGCGGAGTTGATCATCCCGATCCGCGGATCATCCCCGCGTGCGCGGGGAGCACTTCCAGCCCGGCCCCTGGCGCGGCATCGACCCCGGATCATCCCCGCGTACGCGGGGAGCCCACCTACCGATACCCACCTAACGCAACTTACTTCGGATCATCCTCGCGTACGCGAGGAGCACCCGGGTCACCATCTCGAACGGGGTGAAGACGTCCGGATCATCCCCGCACGCGCGGGGAGCACCCACACCGCCAACTCGGCGGCGCGACGCTCGGCGGATCATCCCCGCGTACGCGGGGAGCACCCAGCGTACGAACGTCTCCATTCGCGCGATCCCGGATCATCCCTGCGTACGCGGGGAGCACCCCCAACCCGTCGAGGGGCGCGCGGTCATCACGGGATCATCCCCGCGTACGCGGGGAGCACACCACCGTGATCAGCAAAACGCATCTGGTCGACGGATCATCTCCGCGTACGCGGGGAGAACACTTCTCGACCTGGTGGTTCTCTACTGAGATCCCGATAATTCGATCGGTTTGCTCAACCTGTCTACCACTTGACTTGACGGCGCTGGATGGCAAGCGCCTCGTGGAAATCCTTCGCGTAGAAGGCGGATGATCCCCGAGTGCGGAGGAGAGCGCATCAGGTCGCCGAGGTTCGTGCCGTGCTTGATCGGATCATCCCGCGTCCGCGTGGCGGCGATTTGCTTGAGCAACGAAGCCGCCTCATCGGACTGTGCCGCCCGGTAGGCGCGCCGGGCGAGGTCGCTGTGGGCGGCCAGAGCGTCAGCGGACTGGAGATGATCACCGTGCCCGAGGAGGTAGCTGACGTAGTCGGTACCGTCGCCTGATCGTGTGCTCCCGCAACAGCATTCGTATACGCGCGTGCGCTAGCTGTATCCGCAGGTCATTCGGGTTCCACCTGCTGCCTCAATCGCATCGCGCACTCGATAGCCGGCGATGGAGACTGGATTGTGTGACCTGGTGGCAGCGCGGGACTATGAGGGTTCGAGTGGTCGAGTGAACGGGAGCGCTTCAGTGCAACGCCTTGAGTTGACGGGCCTTGACCCCGGAAGCTGGACACGGGGTTTGTGATTACGCGGCGTGTGCCAGGTTATCGGTTGTGTGAACGGATTCGTAGTCGGCAGGACT